>JANQKC010000031.1 GCA_028281325.1 Alphaproteobacteria bacterium | reverse complement strand
TCCGACGCGACAACCCCATCGCCAACGCCTATCGCACCCTGCGTGACAACGGGAAACCGCATAAAGTCGCAACCGTTGCTATACTCCGAAAGATGATCGGCCAGCTCAACGCCATCATCAGAGATCAGCAACCATACAAACTAAACGAGACATAAACACAGTTGCTGAGCCTGTCGAAGGATGAAGCGGTGCCGACTTTGGCAATGCTTCGACAAGCTCAGCATGAGGAAGGATTGGATCATCCTGAAAGCTCGATAGGGAGACAACCATGCAACCGTTGGACGGCGTCCGCGTTCTCGATTTCTCGACCCTGCTGCCGGGCCCGTTGGCGGGACTGCTGCTCGCCGAGGCAGGCGCCGACGTGATCAAGGTCGAACGCGCCGACTACGGCGAGGAAATGCGCTTGTACGAGCCGCGTTTCAGCGACACCAGCCTGAACTTCGCGGTACTGAACCGGGGCAAGCGCAGCCTGGCGCTCGACCTGAAGGACCCGGCGGTCATCGAGAGGCTCAAGCCGTTGATCGCCGAGTCCCATGTGATCCTGGAACAGTTCCGGCCCGGCGTGATGGACCGCCTTGGCCTCGGCTACGAGGTGGTCAAGGCGATCAATCCCGCCATCGTCTATTGCTCGATCACGGGCTACGGACAGGACGGCCCGAAGGCGCAAACCGCCGCGCATGACCTGAACTACATCGGCGATACGGGCATGCTGGCCCTCTCCGGCGACCGCGACGGCACACCGATCCCGCCGCCCGGTTTGATCGCCGATATCGGCGGCGGCACGCTGCCCGCGGTGATCAACATCCTGCTCGCCCTGCGGCAGGCCGAAAAGTCCGGCACCGGCACGCATCTCGACATCGCGATGTGCGACGGCCTGTTCGCTTGGCAGTATTGGGCCATCGGTGCGGTGGGCATCACCGGCCGCGCGCCGGAACCGGGCCGCGACCTCGTGACCGGCGGCACGCCGCGCTATCAGATTTACCGCACGGCCGACGGACGGTTCGCCGCCATCGCCGCATTGGAACAGAAATTCTGGGACAACCTGTGCGACCTGATCGACCTGCCCGAACCATTCCGGGACGACGCCAAGGATCCCGACGGAACCCGCAACGCCATCGCCGGGATCATCGCCGCCAAGCCCGCCGATCATTGGCGCAACCTCTTCGCGTCGCGCGACACCTGCTGCACCATCGTTCAGGACATGGCGGACGCGTTGGCCGATCCGCATTTCAAGCAACGCGGCCTGTTCGACCGGCGCGTCGTCGACGGCGACGAGGCGATCACGGCGATCCCCGTCCCCATCGCCCCGCAATTCCGCAATGACGAAAAAGACGCGGGGTTTCCGAAGCTGGGCGACGCCAACGACCTGTTACCGGAAGACGCCCCCTAATCTGCCGCCGCGCTGCCGCAAAGGTCGTCGATGGCGTCGGCGGTCAGCCCCATGCCCTCCAGCACTTCCCGCGTATGCTCCCCGACATCCGGCAGGCGATACAGCGGATCCCCCTCGCGGCTGGGCGGGGCGCCCGGAATGCTCGGCACGGGCACGGTTCCCACACCCGGTTGCGTGACCATCGGCGCGGCGTTGACCGCCTGGACATGCGGATCGTCGAGCCAGTCGAGCGGCGACAGAACAGGGCTGCACAGAACGTCGACCGCCTTCATGCGCTCCACCCAGACCGCTGTGGTTTCTTTCCGATACGCCTCCCGCAGCAGCGGCAGCAGGATGTCCTTGTTGGTTGCGCGGGTCTCGAAACTCTCGAAACGCGGGTCTTCGGCCAGCTCGGGAACGCCCAGCACGCGGCAGATTTCCGGGTATTTTTCTTCCTGCACCAAGGTCACCAAGACCCAACCATCCTTGGTCGGGAACACGCCGCCGGGCACGTTCGGCAGGCGCGGCGGACCACCGGCAAGATAATGCTCAAGGATGTTCGGCGCGAGAACGGCCGCCGTGGTCTGCATCAGGCTAATATCGAGATAGCGCCCGGTTCCGCCGTTCTGCCGCCCGATCAACGCCATGGAGACGGCCTGGAAGGCATAGAGCCCGGTCAGCAAATCGACGAGAAAGGCCCCGGTCTTCGTCGGCTCGTCGGTGCTGGACCGATTGACCGACATCATGCCGGAAAAAGCCTGCGCGACGGTGTCGGTACACGGCTGGTCGCGATACGGCCCCTCCTGTCCATAGCCGCTGATCGACACGTAGACAATGCCCGGATTTTCCTTGGCGACCGCGTCATAACCGAGGCCGAGCCGCGCCACCGCGCCGGGCCTGAAATTCTCGATGAAGATATCGGCGTCCCGGACCATGCGCTGCGCCACGTCCAGCGCCGCCGGCTTCTTGAGGTCCAGGACGATGCTTTTCTTGCCCCGGTTATAGGACGCGGACAGCGACGTCTGCGTGCCATACCGCTCGCCGATGCCGCGTATCCAATCGCCGCTGGGCGGCTCGATCTTGATCACCTCCGCGCCGTACAGGGCCAGCAGCATGCCGCAATGCGGACCGGCAATTCCTTGGCTGATATCGAGAACTTTCAGGCCCTTCAGGGGCAACTCCATGGCGACTTCTTTCTGCATCGTTAGGGGGACTTTCCCGCAAAGCTATAAGAGGTTTGGCCCGACCGCCAACCCTATCGACGCAACACGCAGAATTTGTACGGACAAGTTGCCGGAAATTCGACCGGACGATAGAGTCAATGCTAACCATTGGCCCACCGTCAGAGCCAGCATGGCCGTTCGTCGAGGAGTCCCATCGTGCAGCAATCGCCCGCGAATTCGAACGCACCGGACCGGACCCGGCAGCTCGCCGACGAGGTTATCGCATTATCCCCAGGCGACCTGAACGCCGAGGACACGGCGCAGCTTCGACGCCTACTCCTCGATCATCTAGGCGTCTGCGTGCGTGGATCGTCGCTGCCCTGGGGCGAGGCCCTGAACGCCTGGGCGGCGCCCTATGGCGTATCCGGCGCCTGCGTCGTCTTCGGCACGGACCTTCGCGTTCCGCCGCCGGTCGCGGCATTGGTCAACGCGACGGCGGCGCACGGCCTCGAAATGGACGACACCCATGACGAATCGATCACCCATCCCGGCGCGGTGGTGATTGCGACGGCATTGGCGGTCGGGAGCGCGGAGAAGCGTAGCGGCGGTGAGATCTTGGCGGCGATCGCAGCCGGATACGAGGTGATGGCGCGGATCGGTCCGGCCGCGGATGTCGCCAACATGATCGAGCATGGGTTTCACCCGACCGCCTTGTTCGGCGGTTTCGGCGCGGCCGCGGCGGCCGGCAAGCTGCTCGGGCTGGACGCGGCCGGCCTCTGCTCGGCCTGGGGATTAATGCTCTCAATGGCGGGCGGATCGATGCAATTCGCGGAGGACCCGCACGGCACGACCGTCAAGCGGCTGCATGGCGGTTATGGCGCGCATAAGGGCACGATGGCCGCCCAATTCGCGAAACTCGGCATCGACGGGCCGAAGCAGGCGTTGGACGGCACCTACGGCCTCTGCAACATGTATGGCCAGACGCCGCAACCGGAGAAGTTGACCAAGAAACCCAACGCCCGGCTGGAAATTCACAACATCAGCATCAAGCCCTATCCATGCTGCCGGCTGTTCCATTCGACGATCGACGCCTTGTCGGAAACCACTGACGGCATGACGCTCGACCCGGACCAAATCGAAAAAATCCTCGTCGGCGGTCCGACGATCATGGTGACGCAGCATCTGATGCGCCGGCCAACCAGCGTCATGGCCGCGCAATACAGCCTGCCCTTCACCCTCGCCACGAGTCTGTTGAAGAACCCGCATGCCTACGAATCCTATGCGGAGGATCAGCTCGACGACGAGGCCATCCTCGATCTCGGCGACCGCGTCGACGCCGTGGTCGAGAATAAACTCGACGACGCCTTCCCGACGCATTTCGGTAGCTGGGTCGAAGTGACGACACGCGACGGCGAAACCCGCCGGGCCGACGTCCTCGACAGCTACGGCACCGCGGCCCGGCCGATGCCCGACGATGCGCTGCGCGACAAGTTCACCGGATTGGCCGCCGCCGTCATGCCCGATCTCGACACGACCGCCGTGTTTGCCGCCGTTGAGGCGTTCCCCGATGCGCCGAGCGCCGATGCATTGATCGACCTGTTCGCGCGAACCTAAAATTCAACTCTAAAACAATTACAAACACAGGAAGTCTTATGTCGGTTCTCAACATCGAAGACGATGCCAAGACGGTCATGGAAACCATCGAGGGCGGCGGCATCGCCGTGCTGCAGCTCGACGTCGCCTATCTGGTCTGCGGCAACAAGGCCGACGCCATCGCGCGCATCTTCGAAGCCAAAGGCCGCACTTTCGAGAAGCCGAACGGCATGCTCGCCAACTACGAGATATTCGAACAACTGCTGATCACGTCGGACAAGGCCAAGGAGGTGACCCGCGCTGTCACGCAGGATTTCGACCTGCCGCTTTCGGTGGTCGCGCCCTTCCGTGTCGATGCGCCGATCCTGGCCGGACTGGAACCCTTCGCCATCGAACGGTCCACCAAGGCGGGGACGCAGGATATCCTTTTGAACGCCGGCCCTCTGGCCAACAAACTGGCGGACATGAGCCTCGAGCGGGGAACGCCCGTGCTGGGATCGTCGGCGAACAAGTCCGAAACCGGCAGCAAGTTCCGCGCGGAAGACGTCGACCCCGAAGTACGCGACGCGGCGGACGTGATCATCGATTACGGCCTTTGCCGCTATCACAATCCGGTCGGCACCTCGAGCACGATCATCGATCTCGCCACTTTCGAGGTGCTGCGGTGGGGCGTCTGTTTCGATCAGATCGCAGACATCCTGCAGCGCTTTTTCGATATCGAACTCGCGCCGAGCCCGCACCGGTCGACCGCCGCCTAACCTCGGCCTAATCGGCGGCGAGGCAAACCGCGCTGTCGAGATCCAACAGGTCCTCGGCGGTCTCCAACTCCATGATCGCCTTGCG
Organism: Alphaproteobacteria bacterium; assembly: GCA_028281325.1. Taxonomy (GTDB): domain Bacteria; phylum Pseudomonadota; class Alphaproteobacteria; order UBA8366; family UBA8366; genus JAJFJD01. Next base: position 106,191 of record JANQKC010000031.1, on the reverse strand, counting down.
AATCCGTTTCGCCCGGCGCTCGCTGACCGCCCGGCGCGCATTGTCCTCGAATTTGTCCGCCACCTGTTTCGCGGAAATCGGGTTCATGTCCGATCCGATATTATGCTCCTGCCGGTGCGAGAACTCGCGGCCGTCGGTTGTCCGAATGGTGACAGCACCCGAAAAATACTCCGGGAACAACGTTTCGTCGGTAATCTCGTAACTGACCTTGTCGCTCAGTGCGCCGATGACCGGATCGAGGAACGCCGCCTGCTGGATCTCCGTCAGGGAGAACCGGCCCCGCATGAGCGCCGCTGCAATCGTATAGTGAATGCTGAATTGCGATGCGTAGGAATTCTGAGGACGCCGTTTGCGGTTCTCGGGCTCGCAGATTGCCAATTGGTCCTTATGCACATAGGCCGTCACCGATTCGATGGCGTCCGGATGCAGATCGTGTTCTTCGCGAAGGGTCAGCGCGCATTCAATGAAGGCGTCGGTCCAGTTACAAGCGGGATACGGCTTGAAGGCGACGTTGATGATTTCCCATTCCTCGCCCAATCCGTAGGTACAATCTTCAAGATCGAACTCAAGGTCGTCGGTCATACAGTTGTAAAGACCGTACTTTCCTTCGTAGCAGGTGCGCGGCCCGGAGAAACCGTGCTTCGCCCATGCCGCCGCCGTAATGCCGTTCACGGCGGCCAATCCCGGATGGATCCGTTTCGACCAGACGCCGTCGGTATGGTATTCGCGCATCCCGCCCGCCATGCTGTGCGCCAAGCCCTGCGAATGGGAGAGTTGGTTTTCATTCAGATCCATAAGGCGGCCGGCGATCAACGCACCAGCATACGCCCCGACAACGGATGTCGAATGGAACCCGGCCACATGAAGTTTTCCGCCCGCGGCCCTGGCGATCCGCGTGCCGGCTTCGATGCCGATAAGGTAGGCCGCCAATGCATCCCGTCCGCTCTTTCGCTGCGCCAAGCCGGCCGCCAGCATCGTCGGGACTGCGCTCGACGATGCGTGAAATATACCGGATGTATAGGTGTCGTCGAACGCAAGACCATGGATCAACGCGCCATTCACCATCGCCGCGTCGCGCATCGGCAACCGCGCCGACATGCCGATGACCGGCGACGGCCCGTCGCCGGCCAGCCCCCGCGCCGCCATCAACGCCCGCTGCCCGAATTCCCGAGTCGTGGAAGCCAATGCGATCCCGATACTATCCAGGATATGAAGCTTGGCCAGATAGACGACATCATTCGGAACCCGTTCGATATCAAACGACGCCGCAAATTGCGCTAGTTTTTCCGATACTGTTGTCGTGTCCGCGCTGATATTGCGCTGAAATACGGCAGGTTTAATAACCGTACTCATAAGTAAATCCCCCTACATCAAAATCGATGCAAAATAAGCATCAAACTATCACAAATGAGAATGAAAGTCTCATTATTCAGAACATTTTCATGAAACTGATGCGAAATTGTCCAAAAAATAAATCCCAACGCTGAGCTTTCCGGACGATCGGTTGCAACGTAGAAGCCATTATACGGTCGAAACCGTCCCGTGGATTACCATAAATTGCACAAATAGATAATTTTTCTTTCGCGAGGTGAACTTGACACGACCGGGCTTGGAAGGATGCAATAAGCGCTGATTCCGCGAGATTTTCCCTCCCCATCGCAAGCCACGAGCCCCTATCCAATGCCCAAAAACAATATGCCGCCGAAGACAGTCGACACATTCGACGAGATTTACGACGTGGTTGTCGTCGGGTTCGGTTACGCAGGCGGGGTGGCCGCGATCGATGCCCACGATTCGGGCGCAGAGGTTCTATTGGTCGAAAAAATGAACGCACCCGGCGGCATCTCGATCTGCGCCGGCGGTGGCATCCGCTTGTCGAAAAATCGCGACTCGGCGATCAGTTATTTCGAGGCGACCAACGACGGCACAACACCGCGCACCGTTCACGAAGCCTTCGTCGACGAGATGATGGGGTTGGAGACATATGTCCGCGATCTGGCCAAAGTGAACGATGGCGAAATCGTCCTCATCGACCGTCCGGGCAATTATCCCTTCCCGGGTCATGATGAGATGTATTTCCTGGAGGTCGGCGACATCCCCGGATTCGACGGCATCACCGCCTATCCCAACGCCCGGTCGCACCGCAACGGCACGAAACTCTTCAAGGTGCTGCACGACAACGTCAACGCGCGCGGCATCGACGTCCGCCTCGGCACCGCCGCGCAACGGCTGATCACGGACAACGGCAACGAGGTGCGCGGCCTATGGGTCGACGGTCCCGATGGGCGGAAGGCCATCGGTGCGCGCCGCGGCGTTATCCTGGCCTGCGGCGGCTTCGAGGCCAACTACGAGATGCAACGTCAGTATTGGCAGGTGCATCCCGTGATCACCGCGGCTTTTCGCGGCAATACCGGCGACGGCATTCAAATGGCGCTCGACGTGGGCGCCGACCTTTGGCACATGTGGCACTATCACGGGTCGTACGGTTTCCGACATCCGGACCCGAACTATCCCTTTTCCATTCGCGTGAAGCGCCTGCCCGACTGGACGCCGACTGTTCAGGAGCCGGAGGTCGAGATGGCATGGATCCTCGTCGACAAGGGCGGCAAACGCTTTATGAATGAGTACGCGCCCTACGCGCAGGACACCGGGCACCGGCCGCTCGACCATTACGATCCGGCGACCATGTCCTTTCCCTACGTGCCATGCCACATGATCGTCGACGAGATCGGCCGCAAGCGCTATCCCCTGGGCACCACGATCTTCAACGATACCGAGATCGAGCCGTATTTCTGGAGCAGCGACAACCAGAAGGAAATCGAAAACGGCATCCTGACGAAGGCCGACACGCTGGAGGAGTTGGCGACCCTGTTGGGCTGTGACGCGGCGACCTTGACGGCCACCGTAGATAGGTGGAACGCCGCCTGCGAGAGGGGCGAGGACACGGAGTTCGCGCGTAGCCCAAAGACCATGATGCCGATCAAGGAGCCGCCCTTCTACACCGGCCAGATTTGGCCGGTCGTCTCCAACACCCAGGGCGGCCCGGTTCATGACGAAAAGAACCGCGTCGTGAACCCCTACGGCGAACCGATCCCTCGCCTTTTCGAAGCGGGGGAATGCGGCGGCATCTGGGGTTTCCTCTATTGCGGCGGCGCCAACCTCACCGAGTGTTTCGTCGGCGGCCGGATCGCCGGACGCGAAGCGGCGTCCCTGTCGCCCTGGACGGAAGACTGACGAAGCACGTCGGCCAAAGCGCACCGCAATTTCCATAGTCTCGCCGCAATTCTGCCCAAACTGCCGCTTAGCCTTTCCACACTTCAGAAGTGCAGAGGCATAAGCCAAATCTGATTGGCACGTGTGATCCAAGAGACAGGGTTTGACGTAAATGGTCTAGAGGAACGCAGGCCTGCAACGGGCGGCCCCTCACGCACCCATCCTGAGGGTGGCTGTTGCGGGATTCCTCTGGCGGCCAATTCCCTCAAAAGCCTTGGTCGTCCCGGACCTGTCCTGGCTGCTTGTATTTGTTAAGCGGAAAGGTGTTCCGGACTTTGGAGGCCTCGCTGTAAATAGGCGGACAGCGAGGCCTCCTCTCATTTCAGCCTAAGAGTCGGCGGCGCCATCCACGGTGTTGAAACGATCCACGCGAAACGCGTCGATCGGCATCGGCGTCTCTCCATCCACGATCAATTCGGACGTAAGGCGGCCGACGATCGGTCCCATCTGGAATCCGTGCGCGGAAAACCCGAACGCATGGAAGGCATTCGGCGCATTCCTGCTCGGTCCGATTACAGGAATCTGATCCGGCATCACCCCTTCGATACCGGACCAACACCGTACGATCGGCACGTCGCGCATATGCGGAAAGACATCGACGACCGTGCGGGCGCTGAGTTTCAGTTTTTCGAAATTCAACGTCGTCGTTTCCGCATCTCGGTCTGCGACACCCAGATGCCCGCCACCGATCACCACCGTCCCGTTCGCGCCTTGCTTGAAGGACAGGGGCCGACCGGCCAGGCCAACGACCGGATCCAAGAAGTGGGGCACGGGCGCGGTCACCATCATCATCGGGGCCTCGGGAGACAACGGCACGATATCACCCATCATCGCCGCCAATTGATCGCCCCACGCGCCGGCGCAGTTCACCAGCGTCTCGGCCTCGAACCGGCCAATCGACGTGGCGACTTCCCACCGGTCGCCCACGCGGTCGATCCCTCGCACCCGCACCCCTTCTTGCAGCGTGACGCCCAATGCCACCGCTTTCTGCCGGAACGACCAGGTCGTCCGATACGGGTTGGCGAAACCATCGCGCCGCGACACCAGACCGCCGACGCAATGCTCAGCCGCCGACGGACACAACCGGAACAGTTCGTCCCGGTCGATGACTTCCTCATGATCGAAACCGAGCGACCGCACCGTCGCCGAGCGCTTCTCCAACGCCGCCATCTCCGCGTCATTCTCCGCGATCTTCACCTGTCCGCTGGCGTGGAACCCACAGTCATTGTCGACCAGGGACTCGATGCGGTGCCACATCTCAAGGCTTTCCACCGACAGTGGAATCTCCGCCGGATGCCGCCCCAGCCTCCGCACGCCGCCGGCGTTCACCCCCGATGCATGCCGCCCCGCCGCGTTTTTCTCGATCATCAGGACGGATTTGCCGCGCATCGCCAGATGCAGGGCAGCCGAACAGCCATGCAATCCCGCGCCGACGACGATGACGTCATACATACCGAACCTCCTGCCGCACCCCGAACGATGGTAGAGCTAGACTAACTCAAAGTCCGGCTTGCTTTTTTACGACGGCCCAAACGCCTTCGCTAAATTTGCCGCTCTGGAACGCCAATGCGCACGCTTACCCCAGGGTTCCGTCACCACTTACCATCCTTCGACAAGCTCAGGATGAGGCTGCGGAACGAAGGAAGTCTGACGCCTTTTCGCCGACAAAACACGACCTCATGCTGAGCCTGTCGAAGCATGATTTGGTTCAAGTATCCCCTACGGCCGCATCGTCCGCCGCACTTCGCCGACCTGCGTCTTGGTCACCTCATAAGCCTCCTCGACCCAGTCGCACAGGATCGACCGGGTCTCCCGGGGGTCGATGATATCGATGACCGAAAACTTCTCGGCGGTGCGGAACGGCGACGTGAACTTGGAATAATGCTGCTCCAACTCGGCAAGGCGTTCCTCCGGATCGTCGGCGGCTTCCAGCTCCTTACGGTGGGCGGCCCAAATACCGCCTTCCAATGGGATCGACCCCCAATAGGCCGAGGGCCAGGCGAAGCGCAGGTTGACCGAGCGCTTACGACCATGCATGCCGCCCGCGAGCCCGAAGGCGCGGCGCATGATGATCGACACCCAGGGCGTTTGGCTCTGTTCGATCGCGCCGAGGCATTTCATCACCGCGCCAATCGTACCCGCCTGCTCCGCCGCGACACCGGGCATCACGCCCGGCTGGTCGGTGAAGTTGACGATCGGGATGTGGAAGGTGTCGCAAAGGTCGACGAACTTCTCGACCTTGATCGCCGACGACCGGGTCATCGCGCCGCCCGACCGCATCGGGTCGTTCGCCATGACACCAACGGTATAACCGTCCAACCGCGCGAGGCAGCACACCGTCGACGGACCGTTGTAGCGGCCGATCTCGAACATCGAGTCCTTGTCGAGCACCATCTCGAGGATCTCCCGTACCTTGTAGACCTGTCGCCGGTTCCGCGGAATCACGGTCAGCAGCTTTTCCTCCGCGCGTTCCGGATCGTCGGCGGTCGGCTTGCGCTCCGGCACGGCATAGACGTTGGTCGGCAGGTAGGACAGGAAGCGTTGGACCTGCTCGATGGCGTCGTCCTCGTTCTCGGCCACGTTATTGACCGCGCCGCCGTCGCCCGCCTGGATCCTCCAGCCACCGAGGTCGTTCTTGTCGACATCCTCGCGCAGCGCCGCCTTGACCACGGGCGGACCCGCCGCGAAGACCTGGCTCGTATCCTTCACCATGACCGAGAAATGGGACGCGCTGACCTTGATCGCGCCCAGCCCGGCGCAGGACCCGAGCGCCACGCCGACCACCGGCACCGTTCCCATAAGCTGCATCACCGGCCAGGTCGGGTATCCGGGGATCTTGGTCGATCCCATCTGCTCCAACAATTTCACGCTGCCGCCCGCCGTATCGACCAGCCGCACCAGCGGCATCTGCATCTCATGCGCGTAGCGCTCGGCATAGACCCATTTGTCGGAGATCGTCGCCTCGGACGACCCGCCGCGGATCGTGAAATCGTCCGCCGAGACGACCACCCGCCGGCCGTCGATCTTGCCCCGGCCCATGATCGCGTTGGACGGCGTCGAATCGACGAAATTGCCGTCGGCGTCGTATTCCGCCTTTCCCGAAATCATGCCAAGTTCCCGGTAGGTGTCATCGTCCAGCAGCTTGTCCACCCGCTCGCGCACCGTGTATTTGCCGAGCTTGTGCTGATAGTCGATGCCTTTTTGACCGCCCAGTTTCCGGGCATTTTCACGGCGTTGATTCAGTTCGTCTACTTCGGTTTTCCAGCTCATGGGTCCCGTTGTCTTTTCGATTGGATTGAAGTAGGACAACCATTCCGGTTTCGGGGTCGTCCTGGCCCCGCTTTTGACGGCGGCGCGGTGAGATGCATCCTAGACTCAGCATTTCATCAGGACCGCCGTCAAGCGCGGCACACGCATCGCGCCAACGGCAATGGCATAAAAAGGAGAAAACCGTGTACTCGCTCACGGAAGACCGGGCGAAGGAATGGCTTGCGACATCGAGCCTCCCGACCCCCCGCGGCAAAGCCGCCGCATCGCCCCAAAACGCTTCGACCATAACCGACGAATTCGGCGGCAAGGCGGTGATCAAGGCGCTGATCCCAACCGGGCGACGCGGCAAGGCCGGCGCGGTCCGGCTTGCGGACAGCCCGGCGGAAGCGGAAAAGGCCGCCGCCGACATGATCGGCACCGAGGTTCACGGCTTCCAGGTCGAGCGGGTCTATGTCGAAGAGCAAGTCGACATCGCCGACGAGTTCTATCTCAGCTTCACGATCGACTGCTATCCGCCGAAACTGCTGGCCAGCCGCGAAGGCGGGGTCGATATCGAAGAAACGCACCGCAACAACCCGGATGCCGTGATTGCTCACGACATCGATCCGATCGATGGCGTGACGGAAGCCGTTGCCGCGGAGATCTGGCGACGCTGCGGTCTGGATGCCGACCAAGTGAAGGTACTGGCCCCCCTCACCGCCAATCTCTACCGCGCCTTCGTCGCCGCCGACGCGGTGATGATGGAGTTGAACCCGATTGCCCTGGATGCGGACGGCGCGCCGTCGCTGGTCGGCGCGATGATGGGCATCGACGAGAACGGCCTCGCGCGCCATGAGGATTGGGCCGACGATGCCGACGGCAGCCTGATCGCCGCCTGGCGCGGTTTCAACGAGCGCGAGAAGCGGGTCGCCGAAGCCAACCGGCGGATCAAGGGCGGCGCCATCCGCTATACCGAACTCGACGGCGACATCGCGCTGCTGGTCGGCGGCGGCGGGGCCGGCCTGCTGCAACACGACATGATGCTGGCCGCCGGCGGCCGACCGGCGAACCATACGGACACGAACCCCGGGGCCGGCATTGAGGAGAAATTCAAGGTCGTGGTCAATTCGATCCTCGACAACCCGCAGGCGAAATGCCTGCTGGTCAGCTTCAATCATCAGCAACTGACGCGCTGCGACCGCAAGGTCATCCCGCTGCTGGAAGTGCTGCGCGAGCGCAAGGTCGATGCCGCGACGTTCCCCATCATCATCCGCCTCGTCGGCCCCGGCGAGGAGGAAGCGCAGGCGCTCGCCAGCGAGTACCCCGGCATCGTGTATCTGCCGTTCGACGCATCGCTCGACGACGCGGTAAAGACGGCGGTCGAGACCCGGAACCGGATCGTGTCGGAAGGAGCGTCGGCATGAGCATCCTGATCGACGAGAACACACGGGTGCTGGCGCAAGGCCTGACCGGGACGCAGGGACGCCGCGACGCGCGCTTCTGCCTCGATTACGGCACCAAGATCATCTGCGGCGTCACGCCCGGCAAGGGCGGCGAGGAAGTGTACGGTCTGCCCGTCTACAACACGGTCGCCGAAGCCGTCGCCCAACACGAGGTCGACGCGTCGGTCATCTACGCGCCACCGATGCGGACCAAGGACGCCATCCTGGAAGCGATCGACGCCGGCGTGAAGCTGATCTGCGCCCTGGCCGAGTTCGTGCCGCGCCATGACACTGTAATCGTCCGCGCCGCCGCCGAGAAAGCCGGCGCGACGATCGTCGGCTGCAACACCAACGGCCTGATTTCGCCCGGGAAAAGCAAACTCGGCGCGATCGGCGGCGACGACCCGGACGAGGTATTCGTGCCCGGCCGCGTCGGGGTTTGTTCGCGGTCCGGCGGCATGTCGGCGGAACTGGCCCTGGCTCTCAAGCGCGGCGGGCTCGGCGTATCGACCTCCATCTCCATGGGCGGCGACGTGACGCCCGGCACGCCGATGGTCCGCTATGTCGAGATGTTCAACGCCGATCCGGACACCGACGCCATCGTGATCTTCGGCGAACCGGGCACGACGGCGGAGCACGAGGTCGCGGAGTTCCTGCGCGCCGGAGAATGCAACAAGCCGCTGATCGCATTGCTGGCCGGGGAGTTTCAGGAAAACTATCCGGAAGGCGTCAGCTTCGGCCATGTCGCAGCGATGATCCAGTCGAAGTCCGACACGGTCTCGGCCAAGCGCAAGATGCTGGAAGATGCGGGCGCGCATGTGGCGCGGTCGCTCGGCGACATCCCGAAAATCATCAAGGAAGTCCTGCCGAAGTAACCGACGAAACAGTCATGCTCTCGCAGCGAAGCCCATCGGCATGCCTCTTTAACACATGGTCCCGAATGCAATTTTGCAAGCTCTTGAATGTGGATAAGGCGACTAAATGTTTGGCGCCTATCGGTAGATTTTCCCAGAGAGGCTGTGGATATCTCGCCCAAGCCAAACACCCATAACTAATTGACTTATCACATTTTTTCTCTACTATCTTGCACTCGGAGAACCATTGGCGGAGTCGGGCGGGGCTATTCTTCGACGGTTGCATCAACAGGGCGTTTGCCCGAAATTTGGCGGTGTCCGAATTGGTGAAGGACGCTTCTGTAACCACACTTACCATGTACGGTACAAGCAGAGCGCGCTAACCAAGTTACACAGACAACACATCACCGTTTTTGAGAGATGGAAAGACGACGGACAGATGAGTCAAATTGCTGAGCAAGCGGTCCTACCCTTCCACGAAGAGGCGCGCACCGGCATTTGGCCGGCGCAGACCATTCGAGCCGCATGTACGGCAGGCGTCCTATACGCGGAAGAAGATATCGGCAAGAACCAAATCCAACCGGCCAGCATCGACCTCCGTCTCGGCGGCGCGGCATACGAAGTGCCGGCGAGTTTCCTGCCCGGCCAGTCGTCTACGGTGAGCGAAAGGCTTGAGGAGTTTGCAATTCGGACCATCGATCTCGAGGACGGCGCGGTGCTTGAGGTGGACAAGATATACATTGTCCCGCTTCAAGAGCATCTGAGACTGAAGAAGCGCATGTCCGGGACGGCGAATCCGAAAAGTTCAACGGGCCGGCTCGACGTATTTGCGCGGGTCATTACCGACTACGGTACGGAATTCGACCAGATCCCGGTACGCTACGTTGGCCCGCTCTGGCTCGAAATTGCGCCGCGCTCGTTCAATGTCACGGTGCGGCGCGGATCGCGGCTTGCCCAGTTGCGCCTGCGCTCCGGTTCGCCGAAAACGGGGGATGCTACGGTACGCGAACTGAACGAGCGGCATCAGTTCGTTCACTACGAAGCAGGGGCGGATATCAAGGCGTCAGGCTTGGCCTTGTCAGTCGATGTCGAGGGCGATCCCGTTTCCGGCGTGGTCGGATACCGGGCCAAAAGGTCGGCGACGCCCATCGACGTGGACAAGATCAATACCTACGAGATCGACGAATTCTGGGAACGCGTCTACAAGCCGAAGCAGGGCGGGCTGATCCTCAAACGCGACGAGTTTTACATTCTTGCCACCAAAGAGGCCGTCGCGATCCCGGACGACTACGCCGCAGACATGGTCGCCTACGACACACTCGTCGGCGAGTTTCGCGTCCACTATGCAGGTTTCTTCGATCCGGGTTTCGGCTATAGCCGAGCGGGAAATGTGGGCGCGAGAATCGTCCTGGAAGTGCGATCCCACGAAGTGCCGTTCATGATCGAACATGGGCAGGTTGTCGGCCGGGTCATGGTCGAACGCCTGACGGGCAAAACGGACAAACCGTACGGACTCGACATCGGCTCCTCCTACTACAGCCAGGGCCTCACCCTCGGCAAACAGTTCAAGCGGTAGGGACGCCATCGATTCGGCGCGGCCCTTGAGGCATTTTGGGCTTCCCCCGACCAATGTTACTCTGCACGCTAAGGTAAGAAGGCATCGCAGAGATACATCGTGCGCCTGGATAATTCCTTCGACGTTCCCATCGCTCCGGCGGAAGCATGGCGGATACTGACCGACGTGGAACGGATCGCGCCCTGCGTCCCGGGCGCGAAGCTGACGGAGGTCCTGGACGACAACGCCTATAAGGGCGTGGTGCAGGTCAAGTTGGGGCCGGTCAGCCTGGCCTTCGACGGCAAGGCGCAGTTCACCGAACGCGACGACGATGCCCATACCGCCAAGCTGCGCGCCAACGGCCGGGAAACCCGGAATCGCGGCACGGCGGATGCCGACGTGATCTTCGCGCTGGAACCGCACGGCGACGGGACAGTCGTCCGTATCGAAACCGAGTTGCAACTGTCCGGCCCGGTCGCGCAATACGGCCGCAGCCAGGGCGTGATCCTGAGCGTTTCGGAAGAGATGATCGACCGCTTCGCGACGGCGTTGAAACGGGACATCCTCGCCGCCGACACAGCGGCCGCACCGGATACGCAACCGGCATCTCCCACCACCGACACCCCGCCGCCGGCATCCGGGGTGAGCATCGGGTTCGGTGCGGTGCTGCGCATGATCCGGCGGTTCTTCGCAAATCTCTTCGGACGGGCCTGAACCGATGAAACCACCGCCCTTTTCCTACCATCGGCCGGACAGCGTTGACGAAGCCCTTGGTCTGCTGGCGACCCTCGACGACCCGAAGATCCTCGCGGGCGGGCAGTCGCTCATGCCGATGATGAACTTCCGCTACGTCATGCCGGCCAATCTGATCGACATCAACCGGATCGACGACCTAAGCCGGACAGAAAACGGGGGCGAGACGCTGCGCATCGGCGCGATGGTGCGGCAGCGCGACCTGGAATTCTCCGACCTCGTGAAGGCGCGCTGCCCGCTACTGCATGCGGCGCTGCTGAATGTGGGCCACGTCCAGACCCGCAATCGGGGCACGATCGGCGGCAGCCTGTCGCATCTCGACCCGGCGGCGGAATTGCCCGCCGCCTTGATGGCGCTGGACGCGACATTACACGTCGGCAGCAAGCGCGGCACCCGCGACGTCGCCATCACGGACTGGTCGATGGGTTACATGACGCCCAATCTTGAGATGGACGAAATGCTGACCGCGATCACGATCCCGCTCTGGCCCGCGGGCCACGGCGCCGGCTTCGTCGAGTTCGCCCGCCGTCACGGCGACTTCGCGATGGCGGGAACGGCGGCGATGCTCGCCCTGTCGCCGTCCGGCACGATCGAGCGCGTGGCCCTCGCGGTCACCGGCGTGGATATCGGCCCGGTTCGCCTGCACGACGCCGAAGCGATGCTGGCCGGGCAGACGCCGAGCGAGGCCCTTTTCGCCGACGCGGCGCAGACCGCCGGCGCGGTGCCCGGCCTCGACGACGTGCACGCCTCGAAGGCGTATCGGCGGAAGCTCGCCATCGTCATGACCAAGCGCGCCTTGGCGCAGGCTCTTGCTCAAGCCCAGGGAGGCGGCGATGACTGACCGCATGACCATATCGCTGACCGTCAACGGCGACGCGGTTTCCCGCGAGGTCTCGGTCCGGATGACGCTTGCCGATTTCCTGCGGCACGAGTTGGGCCTGACCGGCACCCATCTCGGCTGCGAACACGGCGTCTGCGGCGCCTGTACCATCCTGATGAACGGACGCACGGCACGGTCCTGCCTGACCCTGGCGGTACAGGCTGACGGGCAATCGATCGATACCGTCGAAGGCATGGCCGATGGCGACGACCTGTCGCCTTTGCAGCAAGCCTTTATCGATCAGCACGGACTGCAATGCGGTTTCTGCACGCCCGGCATGCTGGCCACGATCACCGAGTTATTGAACACCAATCCCGACCCGACGGAACACGAGGTGCGCGAATGGCTGTCGGGCAATGCCTGCCGCTGCACCGGTTATCAGGGAATCGTCGACGCCGCCCTCGCCGCCGCCAAGACGCTGCAAGGAAAAGTCCCGTGAGCTGGGTCGGCAGCGCGGTCAAGCGTGTCGAGGACCCGGCCCTGCTGCAGGGCAAGGGCCAGTTCGTCGACGACATCCATCTGCCGAACATGGTCGAAGCGGCAATCCTGCGCAGCCCCTACGCCCATGCCAAGGTCGGCGCGATCGACGCGTCCGAAGCGCTCGCCCTGCCGGGCGTGCATGCGGTGATCGCCCATGCCGACCTGCCAACGGAACTGCAGGCCCAGATTCCGCTGCTGGTCCCCAACCCGGCGATCCACTATCCCGTGATGCAATACGTGCTGGCCAAGGATGCGGTGCGGTTCGCGGGCGAGGCAATCGCCGTGGTCGTCGCCGACGACCGGTATATCGCCGAGGATGCGGCCGAGCGGATCATCGTGGATTTCGATCCCCTGCCCGCCGCCGGCGATTTCCGCGCTGCGCTCGAACCGGGCGCGCCGACCGCGCATGCGGAGCGCGACGACAACGTCGCCGCCGCGTTCAGCCAGGCCTATGGCGATGTCGACGCGGCCTTCGCCAACGCCGCGCATGTCTTCCGCGAGGAATTGTTCCAGCATCGCGGCGCGGGCCATCCCATCGAATGCCGCACCATGCTGGCCGCGCACGACCCGGTCACGGACACGCTGACCATCTGGGCCAACACCCAAGCGCCGCACCGGCTGCGCGACGTCTACTGCCGGATGACCGGGGCGGCGGACAACCAAGTCCGCGTGATCTCGCCGGATACCGGCGGCGGGTTCGGGTCCAAGGTGCAGGCCTATCCCGAGCATATGGCGATCGCCGCCGCGGCCACGCAACTGGGCCGGCCGGTTAAATACATCGAGGACCGGCGGGAGCATTTCCTCGCCACCCATCAGGAACGCGACCAGTTGTGGGACCTGGAGATCGCCGTCGACGCGGACGCTAAAATTCTCGGCGTGCGCGGCAAACTGCTGCACGACAGCGGCGCCTATCTGCCCTGGGGAATCATCACGCCCTTCATCTCCGCTTCGACCACGCCGGGGCCGTATGTCCTGCCGACCTACAAACTCGACGTCACCTGCATCTTCACCAACAAGGTCGCGACCACGCCGGTGCGCGGCGCCGGACGGCCGCAGGCGACCTTCGCGATGGAACGGCTGATGGACCGGGTCGCCCGCGAACTCGATCTCGACCCGGCCGAAGTCCGGCGGCGCAACTATGTCCCGGCGGCGGCGATGCCCTATGCGGTCGGCCTGACCTTCCGCGACGGCAGCCCGGTGGTCTACGACAGCGGCGACTACCCTGCCTGCCAGGCGAAGGCGCTCGACCTCGCCGACTACGACACCTTTCGTGCGAAACAGGAGGCGGCGCGGAGCGAGGGCCGTTATATCGGCATCGGCGTCGCCAGCTATGTGGAAGGCACCGGCCTCGGCCCGTTCGAAGGAGCGACCGTCAAGGTCACGCCGGGCGGGCATGTCATCGCGCAGATCGGCGCGTCGGCGCAGGGACAAGGCCACCGCACCATGCTCGCGCAGATCGTCGCCGACCGGCTGGGCGTCACGCCTGAGGACGTGACCGTCACCGGCGGCAACAGCGCGGACCTGGCGCACGGCATCGGCACCTTCGCCAGCCGGGTGACGGCGAACGCCGGATCCTCCGCGCATGTCGCCGCGAGCAACGTGCGCGAGAAAATCCTCAAGATCGCGGCGAATCTGCTGGAAGCCTCCGAAGAGGACCTGGACCTGGAAGGCGGGCGCGTCTTCGTGAAGGGCGTACCCGAGATGGGCAAGAGTTTCGGAGAGATCGCCGTCGTCGCCAACGGCATGCCCGGCTTCTCGATGCCCGACGGCATTTCGGTTGGGCTCGACGACACGACCTATTTCAAGCCAGAACGGTCGACCTATGCGAACGGCTGCCACGTCGCCGAGGTCGAGGTGGATATCGAAACCGGCAATGTCGCGATCCTGCGCTACGTCACCGCGCATGATTGCGGCACGATCATCAACCCGATGATGGTCGAGGGGCAGGTCGCCGGCGGCGTGGTGCACGGCATTGGCAACGCGCTCTTCGAATGGATGCGCTACGACGAGGGCGCGCAGCCGACGACGGTGAATTTCGGCGAGTATCTGCTGCCGATGGCGACCGAGATGCCGACCATCGAGCAGACCCATATCGAATCGCCGACGCCGCTGAACCCGCTCGGCGTCAAGGGCGCGGGCGAAGGCGGCACGATCCCCGCCGCGGCCGTCATCGCGTCGGCCATCGACGACGCGCTGCGTCCCTTCGGCGTCAAGATCACGCAGGTGCCGGTGACGCCGGAATATCTGCTCGACCTGATCGCGCAGCGACGCAACGACTGAACACCCAAAAAATCAAAAACGAAGTTTCCGGGAGGACCCCATGGCCAAGCAGATTTCAGTCGAAAAGAAGGGCCGGATCGTGCACATCACGCTCAACCGGCCCCGCAAGGGCAACCTGATGAGCACCAGGATGAAGGAGTTCCTCACCGAAACGGTGGACGGCCTGGGGCGCGACGGGAAGACCTGCGCCATCGTGCTGCGCGGCAACGGCAAGGATTTCTGCCACGGGCGCGAACAGAAACTGCCCGGCGGCCCGCCGAA
The DNA here is from genome assembly GCA_028281325.1 of Alphaproteobacteria bacterium. Classification (GTDB taxonomy): domain Bacteria; phylum Pseudomonadota; class Alphaproteobacteria; order UBA8366; family UBA8366; genus JAJFJD01. The sequence goes on along the minus strand of JANQKC010000031.1, from coordinate 91,164 downwards.
GGACGCCTTCGACCTGCACGCGCGCGCCATGAGCAAGATCCTCGCTGTCTACACCGCCTTCCGGAACTGCCCGGTCCCGATCATCTCGGTCGTGCGCGGCAAGGCGCTCGGCTTCGGCTGCGCCCTGGTCGGCGGGTCGGACGTCGCCTACGCCTCGGATCAGGCGCGGTTCGCCCTGCCCGAGATGCTGCACGGCACCGCCCCGACCCTCGCCATGGCGGCGCTGGCCAAGGTCGCGCCGAAGACGGTGACCGATCTGGTCTATTCGGCGGAGGAGATCGACGCGCAAACGGCGCTCGCCGCCGGCCTGGTCAGCCGCGTCTTTGCACCGGACGATCTTGAGCCCGCGGTGGACGGTTTACTGAAACGGCTGTCGAGCTACGACCCGATCGACATCGCCGCGGTCAAACGCTTCCAATGGACCGGCCCGTCCCTGCACCCCGACATCATGTCGGATCTAGCGGGCTACACATTGGCGACCGTGCGGTCACGCGGTTGAATCCCAGGCGCATGGCTCGATTTGCCTTCAACATTGCGATCCGACTAAGAAATAGCCAAACCGCTTTCGTCGGAAACTAAGAATTTCATACGGAGGATCGCATGGCCCACGATGGCGTCCGGGACAACCCCTATACACGCGACATGGCAGCGTTCGTCGCCGGCCTGACCTATGACGATATTCCGGCGGAGGTGCGCCAGCGCATCAAGCTGCTGATGCTCGATTCCCTGGGCTGCGGCCTCTACGGGGTCGACCTGGAGTGGACGCGGATCGTCCGGGAAACGATGCAGGCCATCGACCACACGACCGACGGCTGCCGACTCTGGGGGACCGACCAGAAACTCTCGGCACCCCATGCCGCGCTGATCAACGGGACCATGGTGCAGGGCTTCGAATTGGACGACGTGCACCGGCGCGGCGTGATGCATGTGGGCGCGGTCGTCCTGCCCGCCCTGATCGCCGTCACCGAAATGAAGGGCGGCCTCGACGGCAAGGAGTTCCTGACCGCCGCCGTCGCGGGCTACGAGATCGGGCCGCGCGTCGGCATCTGCATGGGCCAGGAGCATATCGGCCAAGGCTGGCACTCGGGCGCGACGCTCGGCGTCTTCTCCGCCGCGGCGGGCGCGGCGCGCGGACTCAAACTGTCTCCGGAACAAACGATCCACGCCCTCGGCGTCGCCGGAACCCAATCGGCCGGGCTGATGGCCGCGCAATACGGCGCGATGGTGAAGCGCATGCACGCGGGCCGGTCCTCGCAAAGCGGGCTGTACGGCGCGCTGCTGGCCGCCAACGGCTTCACCGGGATCGTCGATGTGCTGGAAAGCGAGTACGGCGGTTTCTGCTCCACCTTCTCGCGCTCGCAGGACCGGTTCGACCTGACCGAACTGACCAAGGGGCTCGGCAGCGATTGGGAAACCATGCGGATCAGCCTGAAATTCTACTCCTGCGTCGGCAGCAACCACACCACGCTGGACGCCATCCGCACGATGCAGGAACGCCATCCTTTCGGCGCGGAGGACGTGGACCGTTTCGTCGTGCACGGCTCGCAGGTGACGGTCGATCACGTGGGTTGGAAGTACAAGCCCGAGGGCCTGACATCGGCGCAGCTCAACCTGCCCTTCTGCGTCGCGACCTACATGCTGGAAGGCGATTGTTTCGTCGAGCAATTCACCGAGGACTGCGTCGCCGATCCGGCGCGCATGGCCTATGCTGAACGGGTGGAGACGATGCACGACCCCGAGATCACCGCCAAGGGCTCGACCGCCCGCCACGAGGTCTGGGTCGAGGTCTTCCTCAAGGACGGCACGCATATGCAGGAACGCTGCGAAGCGCCGCGCGGCAGCGAGTTCAGCTTCGCCTCGGAAGCCGACGTGGCGGCGAAGTTCGAGAAGCTCGCGAAACACACCCTACCCGACGCACAGATGGCCGAGCTGCGCGACGCTATCTTGAACATGGAAGACCTGAAGGACGCGGGCGAGATTCCAAGGCTGTTGAGCAAGGGGTAGTTCGCCGATGCCACCGACCGACAGCGAGCCGCACCCGGGTGGCAACATGCTTCGACAGGCTCAGCATGAGGACGTTCCTGTAGCGATTCAATCTGACATACGCAATTGGTTCGCCTCACCCTGAGCCTGTCGAAGGGTGTTCGCGACCGTCAGAAACTCATCAGCTTCATCTGGCTTTCCGGATAGCGGGTGCCTTGCGTCGCGCCGATCTCGAACACCGCTTCCAACGCGGCGCAATCGGCCTCGCTCAAGGAAATGTCCAAGGCCGCGACGTTGCTCTCCAGGTGCTCTTGCCGGCGGCTGCCGGGAATCGGCACCACACCCTCGCCGCGCGACAGCACCCAGGCCAGCGCGATCTGCGCTTGCGTGCAGCCTTTTTCGGCGGCCAACGCATCGAGCGGTTCCAGCAGCGCTAGATTCCGGTTCAGATTCTCGTCGTGGAAGCGCGGGTGGTCGTGCCGCCGGTCTCCCGCGGGCAGATCGTCGACCTGCCGCACCGCGCCGCTGAGAAAGCCGCGGCCGAGCGGCGAATAGGCGACATAGGTCACGCCGAATTCCCGGCAGGCCGGCATGATCTCCAACTCCGGCTCGCGCGACCACAGCGAATATTCGGATTCCAATGCCGAAATGGGATGCACCGCATGGCCGCGGCGCAGGATATCGGGCTTGGCCTCGGACAACCCCAGGAAGCGGACCTTGCCCGCCTCGACCAGCCGGGCCATCGCACCGACCGTCTCCTCGATCGGCACCTCCGGGTCGACCCGGTGCAGGTAGTACAGATCGATCACGTCGACGCCGAGGCGCTTGAGGCTCGCGTCGCAGGCGACCGGCACATAGTCCGGCCGGCCATTGGTGCCGCCGCGCTGCCCCTGCGGACCGCGGATATTGCCGAACTTCGTGGTCAGGAAGACATCGTCGCGACGGTCGGCGATGGCCCGGCCGACCAATTCCTCGTTATGCCCGCCGCCATAGGCGTCCGAACTGTCCAGCAGGGTGACGCCCAGGTCCAGCGCCCGGCGTATCGTCGCGATACCGCCTTCGTCGTCACGCGCCAAACCATCGGGCGAGAAACCGGCGCACCCGAGACCGATCGCCGACACCTGCGCTCCCGTTCTGCCGAGTTCACGATACTCCATCCTGTTCACCTATCCTTCGTATTCCAGAATATCAAACCCGTTGTTACGGTCGATCAGGTAGATCAGGCCGCGCTCGTCCACCTCGACATCGTTGCTTTGCGGGCTCGCCTCGCCCTCGACCGGCTCGGGGATGAAAGCGCCCACCTCGCGCGGAACCCTCGGGTTCGCCACGTCGACGATCCGTACCCCACCGCTGAACCAAGTGACGTAGACCAACGTGCCGTCGAGCTTCTCGCGAAACTGATGCGCGCCGAACCGGCCCGCCGCCCGGCTCCACGGGGAATCCATTTCGCTGACATGGAATGTCGAGAGCGGCCGAAAGTTGCCGATGTCTGTCACGTCGAACACCCATAGGCAGGCATGGGCCTGTCCCGGGATATGCTCGTGTTCCTCGTCGACGCCGATCGCGATCCGCCGCCCGCCGATCGGTGATTCCAACGGCATGATGGTGTGCGATGGCTCCATGAACGGCGGATGGTAGTCGTATTCGCCGATAAGCTTCGGGTTTCGCATGTCCGACACGTCGAGCACCCGAAACCCCGCATGCCAGAACGCGCCCCACAGTTCGTCCCCCACCTTCATCGCATGATGCAACCGGTTGCTGTAGCCCTTCCAGGTCGGCGTCTCGCCGCCGGCCAAGTGCTGGCCCGGCAACCACCAGCGCGACACCTCGGCCGGTTTGCCCGGATCGCGGATGTCGTAGATCACGAGGATGTTGCCGACATAGCCCTCCATCTCGGTCGAGATATAGGCATGGGTAGCGTCCGCGTCGAAACGATGAACGCCGAACCCGTGGGTGCGTTCATGATGAATCAGCTTCGGGCTGGTTTTGTCGGCGATATCCCAAAGCCGGAATCCGCCGTCGTGATAGCCGCGCTCGCGCGCCGCATCGAGTTCGGCGATCTGATCCTCCGCGACATCCAGCGCCGACGCCAAGTCGGCATCGCTCGGCAGACGACCCAATTCCGCCGCCAGCGATTTCCGCAGCGCCGGCAGCCGGTCGCCCTTGCGCCGAAAATGGCGTTTGTTGCGTTCCACGTTGGTGATCATCACGTCGCCGTTCACCCGCACCTTATGGGAGTGGGACTCGTCGCCGTCGAGTTCGATCGTGCTGACGACGCGCGGGTTCTTCGGGTCCGACACGTCGATGATCGAGGTGCCGTGCGGCGGGGCCATGTGGCCGACAAAGGCGTAGTCCCCGTCGACGATCACCTGGCCGCCGCCCGGCATGTCCAGATGGGCGATCCGTTTCACGTTGTGGGCAACGGCATGCTGCGCCATCGTGCTCTTCCTTTCGTCGATCTATTCCGTCGTGCCGCCCAGCTCCGCTTCCTCGCCGCGGCGCAAGGCGTCCCGCGCGGCGCTGCGTTTCCGATGGCGTTCCTTGAGATACGGAACCGCCAGGGACAGCAGGAGGCAGACCCACAGGACATTGCCGATATTGGACGAGAATATCACCATGATGTCGCCCTTTGACATCTTCAGCGCGCGCAGAAAGTATTGTTCGAGCAAGGGCCCGAGGATGACGCCGATCAGGATGGCGGCGACATGGTAGCCAGTCTTGCGGGCGATATAGCCGATCACCCCGAAGGCCAAGGCCAGATACATATCGAAGACATAGGCGCGCGGCACGAAGGAGCCAACCAGCGTGAAGGAAATGATCACCGGCGCGATATAAACCGTCGAGACCATGGTGACGCGTGACATGTACCGCGCCAGCGGGAACACCGTCAGGATCATCAGGACGTAAGTCACCGCCATCGACGAGAAGACGCCGTAGGCCAGCAACGGCTTCTGGATGAAGAGGTCGGGCCCGACCGTCGTGCCATGGAACTGCAGGACGACCAGCATGATCGCCGCCGTCGCACCGCCAGGAATACCGATCACGAGCAACGGTACGAGCGTCCCCGAGGTCACGCCGTTATTCGCGGATTCGGGCGCCACGAGCCCTTCGACATGGCCGGTGCCGTAGAGTTCGGGCGTCTTGGAAAAGGTCTTCGACTGCTGATAGGCGACGAAGGACGCAATCGCCGCGCCCGCGCCGGGCACCACGCCGATGACAAGGCCGATGAGACTCGTCCAGACGATATGCCACCAGCGCTTCAACGCCTCGCGCGCGCCTTCGAAGGTCTCGGCCCATTTGGCGTCGCGCATCAATACTTGTCCCTTCTTGGACAGGATCGATTCGCCTTCGATGATGAGGAAGGCTTCGGAGATCGCGAACAATCCGACAAGCGCGGGTATCAACGGCACGCCGTCATACAGCTCCAAGAAGCCCAACGTGCCGCGCGGCGTGGCGTAGACATGGTCCGCGCCGATCGCCCCGATCATCAAACCGAAGAACCCGGCGATCAGCCCCTTGAGCGTGTCGCGCGCGGCGATGGTCGCGATGAGCGAAATGCCGAACAGCATGACCACGATCATCTCGACGCTGTGCAGGTAGTACACGACCTGCGCCACATACGGCATGACGAAGAGCACCACGATCGTGGTCAACAAACCGCCGAAGGTCGACGAGACGAAGGAAATGGCAAGCGCCTGCGGTCCCTTCCCCTGCTTCGTCATCGGATAGCCGTCGAGCGGCGTCGCCGCCGCCCCGGCCGTGCCGGGAATATTGACCAGGATCGCCGGGATACCCGCCCCCATCCGCGACGAGCAATAGAGCGCCACCATGAAGACCAGCCCGATCTCTTCGCCCATGGCCAGGGTCAGCGGCAAGAGGATAATGATCGTGTTGGCGGCGCTGAACCCCGGGATCGCGCCGACGATCAGGCCGAGAAAAATGGCGGGAATGATGACCCACCAAAAACCGAAGGTATGGGCGAAAAGCTCCGCGAAAAAGGAAAGGCCGACCTCGTCCATATCAGCCACCTCCCGTGGAGGCGACAAGCGCCTTGAACAATTGCTCGAACGGGCCTTCGGGGAACCGCCGTTGGAAGGCCACCACGAACAGCAGATAGCCGCCGACCGACAGAACGGCCGAGAGCGCCAGGATCAGACGCTTTTTCGCACGCTGCCACCCGGACAACAGGAACATGCCCAGGAAGATGAACAAGAAGGTCGTGATCGTGAAACCAAGCCGGTCGATAAAGAAGATGTAGGACAGCGTAAGCGCGAACAACGCCAATCGGCGTAGCGCCACCGATCGCGGCGCCAGCAGGCCGTCCATACGCAAATCCGCCTGCCCCCGCGCCACCCGAAGCCCCGTGACGGCAAGAAAGACGAAGGACAGAAGCAACAGGATCGCGCCCACGAAAAACGCACTCACCTGGGCCGTCCAGGGCGAATCGATGATGGTCGAGAAGTAATACAAGGTAAAAAGGACCGCCCCGACCGGGATGATCAGATCAGGACCAAGCGACTTCTTGCCCGGCCCATCGGGCGAAGGCTCAACGGACATTTGGTTCCCTTCCCTGTTTCGGTTTGCGCGGTTCGGCGCGGCGGGAGCCGGAAGACGCCCGCCGAGGGCAGGATTTCAGACGACGCGAAATCCGCCGTCGGCAAACGCATGCGCTTCCATCAGGCGAATGACGCCGAGGGCGCATGTTCGCCGTACGCCGCCCCGGGGAGGCCGCGCCCCCTTGCGGGACGCCGGCCGCCGGTTGGGTCCCACGGGTCGGCCGTTCAGGCCTTGCCGCTCAGCAGGTCTTTATACTGTTCGCCGATCGCCATGATGCTCTTGGCGTAATCGGCGCATTCCTGGGCATTGCCATGACGAATCAACTCCCAGGGCGCCTTGGCTTTCTCGACCGCCGCTTTGTAATCCGGGTCCTTGAAGACCTTCGCCGCGGTCTCCTCGAGAATCTTGAAACGATCCGGGTGCTTTTCGACCGCTTCGGTCTTGATGGCGAAGGCGCGGGCCGATACCAGCGGCGGCAGCTTCATGCCGAAATGCCTGTTCACCAACGGCGCATTGTTGAGCTTCTTCATCAAGCCGTCGCTGTAGGTCTTGTCGTCGAAGATGAGCATCGTGCTGAAGGTCTTGTGACGCTTCGCCGTCCCGGACATGGGCAGTGCGCCGAAGTCCATTTCGCCCGACTTGACGCCGGCGTAGGTGTTCTTGCCGCCCGACAGCGGGATCAAGTTGAACTTCGCGCCGGTGTGACGTCCGAGCGCAAGCACGCCGAGCGACGCGGGATGCGCGATCCGGCTGACGCCGACATTCAAGGTGCGTTTCTTGCCCTCGGCGACGATGTCGTCGATCGTCTTGAACTTGCTGCGCTTCGCGTCGACGAAAATACAGCTTGGGTCGACGTCAACCCGGTTGAAATAGATGTAGTCGCCCGGAAAATCGAAACCCGACGGTTTCTTCACGACCCAGTTCAAGGTTTCCGGCCCCATATTGCCGAACAACAACGTGTACGCGTCCGGCTTGGCGATCCCCATGTATTGCTGGTAGCCGACACGGCCGGCCGCGCCCGGATAGAAGGACGCCTCCATATCGGTCTTGAGGTATTTCTTCCAAACGCCCCAGAAAGCCCGGAGATTCCGGTCCGCCCCGCCACCTTCACGGGTCGCGACCATGACGCTCAGATTCCGCGATGGAAACGTGTCGGCGAATGCGCCCGCCAACGGGGACGCCGTCAACGCCGCACCGCCAACCGCGGCCGCGCCTCCCTGCAACATGGTGCGGCGATCAAGGGTGAATTTTCCCGGTGTCATCAGCCTTCCTCCACATTTTGAGTTGCGTTCGCGCTTATTCTTTAAGTCATTTGTCGCGAACGTTTTTTAAGCTACCGCCGTACGGTGCGCTTTTATTTTCAATACAATGCTAGGCTGCGACGGTGGAGGGAAGCAAGTCATTTGACCGGATCGGCCCACCCGATCCATGCGAATCCGTTGGGTCGCGTTGGGATCGGCAGCACGATTCCGGCCGTCAAAAAACGAGCAGAAAAGAGTGCGCCTTAGCGTGCGGCGGTAGCTGGGATCAGTGCAGTTTTTGGCGCAAGGCGTTCAGGCTTCCGCCGCGCTTCACCGACCCTGGCAAATCATGTCCGACCACGTCTTCGGCCAATCGCGCCGCCTCCAACAACGCCTCAAGGTCGATGCCGGTGTCGATCCCCATTTCCTGGCACATGAACACGAGATCCTCGGTGCAGACGTTGCCGGCAGCCCCTTTGTGTCCGGCGAAAGGACAGCCGCCTAAACCGGCGACGCTCGAATCGAAACTGTCGACGCCCATCTGCAGCCCGGCATACGCGTTCGCAACGCCCAGGCCGCGGGTATCGTGAAGATGCAAGGTGATGCGCCAATCGGGCCAGCGGTCGCGCACCGCGCCGACGACCCGCTTGACCGATTCCGGCGTCGCCCAGGCCATGGTGTCCGCCAGCGACAGGATATCAACCGCCACGTCATTTTCATCCGCGATGCGGCGAATGACCTCGGCCTGTTCGATCACGCGCGCAATCGGCACGTCGCCTTCGAAGTTGCAACCGAAGGCCGCCATCATCGAGCCGCGGAAATAGGTAATCCCATGCGCCTTGTAGAGCGCGACCTGATTGTGTTGAACCGTTTCGTTATCCGCATAGCCGCGGTTCTGGTTGAGCTTCATGAAGGTTTCCGACGCCGATGTGGAAATCGATCCTTTCAGGAAGAGCCCCTCCGCCGCCAAGGCGCGCTCCAAACCCCGCTCATTGAGCCAAAGGGCCGTGTAGCGCACGCCGTCGCGGCGGTTGATGCCGGAAACGACATCCTCGACATCCGCCCAACCCGGTACGCGTTTCGGGTTCACATAGGATGCAACCTGAATTTCGCTTAACCCGGTCTCCGACAAGGCGTCGATCAACTCGATCTTGCGCGCCGTCGCAATCGGCCCCTTCTCGAATTGGAACCCTTCGCGCGGACCTTCTTCTTGCACATCTATACGTTGCGGTAGATCGGACATGGACGCCTCAGACTGATTTCGCATTCGATTCGGACTTCCCCGCCATTGCAGTGCGCTTCCGCACTGCCTGTCAAGGAAAGCATAGATAGTGTAAATCGAAATAATCAGAAGTTGACGTAAAGATATGTCTCGCAATCTTAAGAAGGTGATATGTCAAAATGATGGCTATTATAGTACTGTTTAGCGGAGAATCTTTCCGCGAATATCAGCACTGTGCTTGCCACATGCGGGCAAGGTTGTTTAACGTGTGGAAATGTATCCAAGGTGTCGATTGCCTGGAGAGAACCTGCATTAGGCGGTTAGGTGCCCTTTCAGGTACACTCCAGAAATTCAATCGGCATCATTTGTATGTCGAACTTCGACAGGGAGGTTTGTAAGGAATGTTCAAGAAAACGACGCTTGGCGGCGTGGCGGGGGCTTTTGCCATCGCTGGCGCGGCCATCGGCATGACAGCGGTGTCGGCGCAGGATGCCGTTGCAGCCGATTTCTCGGGTAAGCGCATTACCGTTATCGTTCCGTTCAACGAAGGTGGCGGAACCGATAGCTACACGCGCTTCATGCAACCGTACTTCCAGAAATATCTTCCGGGCAACCCGAGGATTCTGGTCGTGAACAAGCCGGGCGCCGGTGGCATCCTCGGCGGTAACTTCTTCCAGCAGAGGGCCAAGCCGGATGGCGAAACGGTCTTCGCGCTGTCCACCTCGACCATCTCGAACTTTGCGCTCGGCGATCCGCGCGTGAAGTTCAAACTGAACGAGTTCATTCCCGTCATCCTGTCGCCGCGCGGCATCACGCAGTATGTGCGGAAGGATCTCGGCATTCAGGACGAAAAGACGATCAAGGCGAAGATCGAAAAGATGCGGTCCTTCACGCCGGACGAGTTGATTTTCGGCGGTAAGACGCCGACGTCGGGCGGCTTGAACCTGCGTGTCGCGCTGAGCATGCTCGGCATCGAGGTCAAGAGCGTCTGGGGCATGAAAGGTAACGGCCCGATGGCGCTCGCCTTCGAACGCGGCGAGTTCACCGTGAACTACGACAACACGCTGTCGTTCAAGAACAACCGCAAGAAGCTGATCGCCGACGGCATCGCCATTCCGCTCTACACCCTCGGTGTGGTGAATGAAGACGGCACGATCGTGCGCGATCCGGCGCTTCCGAACGTTCCGCACTTCATGGAAGTGTACGAGGCCGTTAACGGTAAGAAGCCGGACGGCGATGCGTTTGAAGCGTGGTATTCGCTCTATCAGATGAGCGTGACCATGTCGAAATCTTGGAACCTGCCGGCCGGCACGCCGAAAGACATCGTCGAGGCGTACCGCACCGCAGCCAAGAAGATGTTGGAAGATCCGGACTTCATCGCGAAGCGTGACAAGATGTTCGGACCTTATCCGCAGACCATTGGTGACGGCGCCTTCGCAATTCGCGACGCCGCGACGACGCTTTCACCGAACGCCAAGAAGTGGCTGGGTAACTACGTCCAGGCCCGCTACGGCGTGACGCTCGGCAAGTAGGCCGAGTCTCTATTGAACTACGTTTCAGCGCCCGGCGGCTTTCCGCCGGGCGCTGGGGCATAGTGCGCGGAATCGACCGCGCTCCATAAATCACTGTAATAATAGTCCCGCACCTTCGAGCTATGCTCGGACAAGCGGCAACGTAGGAACCGGCCATGCCTGAAGTCGATTTCTTTTTCCAAGCCCTTACGGACATGTTTACGCCGACCCACCTGTTCTTCCTGGTCTTGGGAACGATGCTGGGTCTTGTCGTAGGTATTCTGCCGGGGCTTGGCGGCATTGCCGGCTTGTCGATTATCCTGCCGTTTATCTTCGGCATGGAAGAGTCGCACGCCTTGTCGATGATGATCGGCCTTCTCGCGCCAACCACGACATCAGACACCTTTCCATCGGTGCTCATGGGGATACCCGGCACCGCGGGATCACAGGCAACGGTCGTCGACGGTTTTCCGCTGTCCAAACGTGGCGAAGGCGCGCGCGCGCTTGGCGCCGCCTTCACGGCGTCCTTGTTCGGCGGGCTGTTCGGCGCCATGGTCCTGACGGGTGCGATCTTCGCCGCCCGGCCAATTATTCTCGCCATGGGTTTCGGCGAGCAGCTTCTCTTGATCGTTCTGGCGCTCAGCATGATCGGCATGCTGACCGGCACCAGTGCGCTGAAAGGACTCGCGACCTGCACCTTCGGCCTGCTGCTCGGCAGCATCGGCGCCGCACCGGCCACCGGCGAGTTCCGCATGACGATGGGGTCCATCTATCTCAGCGAAGGCATCCCCATCGTGATCGTCGGCCTCGGCATGTTCGCCCTGCCGGAGATCGTCGACCTGCTTCGGCGGGGAACGGCAATCTCGGAGACCGGAAAACTCGGCAAGGGTTGGTTCCAGGGCTTCCAGGACGCGTTTCGGAACAAGTGGATCGTGCTGCGCTGCGCCGTTATCGGCTGCGTCGTCGGCGCCCTGCCCGGCCTCGGCGGATCGGTCGTCGACTGGATCGCCTACGGGCATGTGGTTCAAACCACCAAGGACCGCGAAGGGTTCGGCAAAGGCGACATTCGCGGCGTGCTTGCGCCCGAAGCCGCCAACAACGCCAAGGAAGGCGGCGCGCTGATCCCGACCCTGCTTTTCGGCATTCCCGGATCGGGCAGCATGGCGATCCTGCTCGGCGGCTTTATTCTGGTCGGCGTCGAGCCCGGCATCACGATGATCACCGAGCATCTCAACCTCACCTTCGTGATGATCTGGTCGCTGGCCCTCGCCAACGTCATCGGCGCCGGACTATGCCTCGCCTTGGCCAACTATGTGGCCCTGCTGACCACAATCCGCTACGCGCTGCTGGCGCCGTTCATGATCATGCTGATCTTCTTCGCGGCCTTTCAGGCAACCCGCGACTGGCAGGACCTGATCGCCCTGTTGGTCATGGGCACGCTGGGCTGTTTCATGAAACGGTTCGGTTGGTCGCGGCCGGCGCTGCTGATCGGCTACTTCCTGGCGCCGCGCCTTGAGCCGAAGATTTACCAGGCGGCTCAGGTCTATGGTTGGAGCTTCTTCGAACGCCCGATCGTGATCGTGCTGCTGATACTCACGATTCTCTCGATCTACTCGGCGTGGCGTTTCTCGCCGAACCGCGGCAAAACCTACGAGCAGGAAGGGCCGCACGGTTTCGGTAACAAGAGGCCGCAGCTCGTGTTCGCCGGGGCCGTCGTTGCCTTTGCCGTGTTCGCCCTGATCGACAGCTTCCAGTATCATCCGCGCGGCGCGGTCTTCCCGATGACCGTTTCGATCATCAGCTTGGCCCTGTCGATCCCGCTCGTCATATCCATCATCCGGCAGAAAGCGGCGAACGCCGTTCTCTACGACAATGAGCGCGGATTAGCAGCCGAGCATAACGAGTATCATTATTTGGGCTGGATCGTCGGCATGCTGGCGATCGTGGCGCTTGTCGGCTTCCCGATCGGCTGCGCCCTGTTCATCTTCATCTTCATCACGAAAAAGGCCGATGGGTCGATGCTGCGAAACGCGGCCCTGGGGATCGCAGGCGTATCCTTCCTCGGCATCATGTCGCACTTCCTGACCCTGCGGTATCCGCCGGGCCTGTTGCAGACGGTCGTCGATATGCCGTGGTGGCTGGGCGGCTAGCTTACGATCAAAAGCAAAGGCGGCTTCGGCCGCTTTTGCCGTCATGACGGCGTGCCCCACGCTCTTAACACATTCCTTCCGGCAACCGGATGCCAAGCCGGCCGACGGCTGGAAACCGCGTATCACCTGACACCTGATCTGTCGCAATTTGGTGTGGGTCGGTGATCGCGGATATGATGCCCTGGCGTAGGATAGCCGCGCAAATCCGTCCATGTCGCACCATGCGATCCCGGAAAAACCAAGAGTCAGGAAAGGCAAATTTCGATGCAGCATAAAGTGATTTTGATCGGCGATATCAACTTGATGGGGGTTTCCGATCCCACGATCCCCTTCGCCAAGATCAAAGAGACGCTGCACTCTGCCGACGTCGTGTTCGCCAATCTCGAATGCTGCTTCTACGAGCCCGCGGAGGAACGTTCGGTGGACGAAGAAGGTTTCTACGCCCCATTGGCGACTGTCGACGCGCTCAACATCGCCGGTATCCACGGAATCGGGAACGCCAACAACGTCAACTTCGGCACCCCGGCGATCCGATCATCGCTACAGGCGCTGGACCGCGCCGGCATGCCCCATTGCGGCGCGGGCATCAACCGGGAAGCCGCCGCCCAACCGATCATCATCGAACGGAACGGCGTACGATACGGTTTCATGCAACGCACGTCGGTGTTCCACTCCCAAGGCCATGCGGCGACCGACGACTATGCCGGTGTCGCGACGCTTAAGGCGCATACCGCGTACCGACCGCCGATCGAGAATCTCAGAACCATCACCCGCCCCGGCATGCCGCCGGAGGTGATTACATGGACCGAGCCGGACGCGTTGGACCAGTTCCGTGCGGATATCGCCGCCCTTAGGAAGCGCGCCGACGTTGTCGTCTCGAGCAATCATTGGGGCCTGAACCGCGAGGTGCTGCAGTACCAGCGGGAAATCGCCCATGCCGCCATCGATGCCGGCGCCGATATCGTGATGGGTCACGGCCCGCATGTCCCGAACGCGATGGAGGTCTATAAGGACAAGCCGGTGTTTTACGGACTCGGCAGCTTTTCCTTCGAAACCGGGCATTGGGGAAAGCTCCACCCGGATTGGATCGGGCTGATGGTCGACCTATCCGTCACCGACGGGCAACTCGATCAGGCGGCCTTTTCCTTTGTGCGGCACAATGATCGGAACGAAACCTATCTGTGCAGCATGCAGGATGAAGAGACCGAATTGGAGCTGCTGCGGACCGCATCGGCCGACCACGGCGTCGACCTGACGGTAGACGGCGACCGCGCGATCGTCTGGTCAAAAAGCTGAACGCCGAACCGCAACAAAGCGATCCGGCGTCCATGCCGCACGAGGGAGTTATGCGATAGATGTATTAGTAGTGGAGCGTATGCTCGGACACGCTGCTGATGCGCGACATCCGTGATTTGCAGCTGGAACAGATTCGGTTGGTGCGCCGATCTTCGGTCTCGAAGGGCTGGCCGCAGGTCATGCACGGGATGACATCGCCTTTCGGTTCGGCGCTCTGGCCTTGCACCGCGCCGTGGCCGGCCTCGCCGGACCGCTCGCGCGTGGTCCGGGGCATGTCGGTCGGCATGACCTTTTCGCCGATCATCACCAATTCGAGACAGTGCAGCAGCGCCTTGAAAGAAACCTGTTTGCGCAACAGAGCGCTCGCTTCGTAGTCCTCACAGATCGTCAGCCAGTCACCGTCCCGCTCATCACTGAAGGAAACGATGCCCACCCCCGGCAGATTGCTGTTGAGGCACCGAAGCTGATCGGCAGCCGTATCGATATCGCGAGCCAGGTCGATGAGGACCATGACCGGCGTGTCGGCCGGCGACATCGCCGCATCCAGTTCCCGCTGATCGGCAACACTGGCGGTGACCTTGTACCCGTTCTCTTCCAATAGAGCCTTGAGGCCTTCGCGGAAAAACTGGTCGCTGCTGACCAAGCCAACTGAGACACAATTCATTTCGACACCCCTGAATTCGTTTCTCAAACTCTCGACCGTCGGTAGCATCCCCACCCCAACGGCCTCATCCCTTCGAATATTTGACTACTGTATCGAATTATCCGTTTGGGGAATATTCAGATTTAGAGGTAATTAGGACGAATTTTAGATTACTGCTTTTGAATTAAATTTAGTTTGCCAATCCTATACTTTAGGAGTAGCTCTATAAGCCTAATTGCCGTTTGAGCGTTGATTCTACTCGCTTTAAAGCCCTCACTTCCGATGCCTACCTGGCGGACGGGCACCGACACATTCAGCTTACATGGTTAACGCCGAGCGACGCCACCGGTTCCTGAAGAAGACGCCAATGCTGCGACATTGAACCGCTCCTTGGCGAAGACGACGCGGGCGGGTTCGTCCGCGTGCGTCCCGACATGCGCATCAATGATGTCGAAACGGGGTTTGAGCCCCGCCTGGTTGGCAATCTGAATAGCCAGCCCGGGTCGGGCATTCATTTCCAGGATGAGCGGCCCAAGGTCCCGGTCCAGAACGATGTCGATGCCCTGATAGCAGAGTTTGGTCAATTGCTGCGACTTTGCGGCGAGCAGCAACATCTCGTCCCAATAGGGAATCTTCAGGTCCGACACGGGGTTTCCCGTGTCCGGGTGCTCGGAAACCATGCGGCTGTTCCAGACCGCGGACAGCGTCATGCCCGTCCCCATGTCAATTCCGGCGCCGATGGCGCCCTGATGGAGATTGGCCCGGCCCCGCGATTGACGGGTCGGCAAACGAACCATCGCCATGGCGGGAACCCCAAGATAGGTGATGATCCGAACATCCGGAACGCCCTGATACGCGATCTTCTCGAACAGCGGATCAAATCGAACCCGATACTCGATCAACGCCTTGTCCGGCTGGCCTCCCAGGCTATAGACGCCCGCCAGGATCATGTGCACGTGATAGCCGATTTCGTCCAGCGTCAGGATCTCACCCGAGGCGAGCCGGTAGCGATCGCCCGACCGGCTGATGACGACGAGAATCCCGTCCCCGCCGCTGCCTTGCGCCGGCTTGATCACGAATTCGTCCATCCCCGCGATACGATCTTCCAGCTCCTTGATCTCGTGGTTAATGCGAATGACATCGTAGAGCTTCGGCACCGCGAGCCCCGCCGCGATCGCAATCTCCTTGGTCAACAGCTTGTCATCGACCGCCGGATAATTCTCGCGCGCGTTATTCGGCAGGATGTACTGGGCGTTGCGGGCATTGAGCCCGACAATACCCAGTTTCTTAAGACTGCGGAGTGTCTGCAGCATCAGTTGGCCACCTTGACGAATTCCCGGAAGCGCCAAAGCTCCAGCAATCGGTATCCGCTATACCGTCCGAGCAGGATCGACATCGCCAGTAACACGATCAAAATCTCCGGATAGACGAAGAACAGATGCTCCAGATATTCGATCGTCATCACGGAATAGCATAATGACGCGGCGACGAGACTGCCGAGGCCTTGTTTCAACGCCGTCGCCGGCCCGTTCTCGTCCCAGACGATCGACATGCGTTCGATGGTCATCGTGATGATCACCAGCGGAAACAAGGCGATCGACAAGCCACGGTCCACGCCCAGCTTGTGCGTCAACACGCTAAGGAAGGTCATGAGGATGATCACGACGATCAGCACGCAAGCGAGCCGCGGCACCACAAGCAGCTTCAGATACTCCAGATACACGCGCACCATCAGACCGGCGCCGACCACGACGGTGAACAGGAACAATCCCCACAGTAGCGTCGTTTCGCGAAATGCCAGCCCGATCAGCACCGGCATGAAAGTTCCAAACATGATGACGCCGATGACGTTGCGCAGGAATACGAGGAGCAGGACACCCAGCGGCACCATGAGGATGACGCGGAACACCTGTTGGACGTCCAACGGCAGCGTCAGGAGCGAAAAGTCCAAGAGGCTGCGCTCCATGAAACTCAACGGCACCAGCGCCGACCGGCCGGTCGTTTCCGTGGCCCTGGCAACCGTCACCAACGTATCGATGTTGCCCATGATATTCGATTCAACGAAGGGCGCGTCGCCCCGCCACCACGGAAAATAGTTTTCCGGTAATCCGGGTTGCTGCGCCGTCAACCGGTAAGGACGCCAAAACCCGTCGCTATAAGCTTCGATCCAATGAATGAAATTGACATTGCGCGCGCCCGGAACAAGGCGGACACCGTGCACCACGCGGGCGGGAATACCCGCAAGGGCGAGAACGTCCACCGCCGCGCCCGCGACCAGCGCCGGCGAATTCCGGTTGTCGAGCAGCACGTCGACCCGGTCGTCGGACCCGGCCAAGCCGAGACGCGAGAGAACCGCCAGCACCAGCGTCGGCGTATCGGCCGATTTTGCCCGCGCCGCATCCAAGACCGACTGCCCCGCCAACAGTTTGGCGCCGATGAGGCGGATCGTCGCTTCCGGCGGCGACTCTTCCATGGGAATGAACTCCGTCGACCGCGGCACGAGATGCGCGACAAAGCTGGCATAGAGCACCTGTTCGCCCAGCGCATCGCGGATCGCGAAGACCGACTGGCGATTCTCATCCTGCACCTGGGTGAAAAGCCCATAACCGGGCGCCACGAAGTTTTGGTCGATAATCGCGAAGCGGCCGGTATTGCTGGGGTACTGAAGCACCACCTTTGTCGGCCCCATACCCGCCCGGAAGGCGAGCCGCGTCTCGATCTGCCAGGTCTGCGACGACTCCCCCGCCGTCAGCGGCAGCCCCAATCCGACATACTTGTAAACGAAGATGGAAATCCCGATCACCGCCAACACGGCGGCAAGAACATACGGGTGGGTGTTCTTCATCCTTTACCCGGCTTTGGTCCCTGACACATCGGATCGTTGGTGTATTTGCGCGAAGAATCGACGATCACTTTCCCCGTCATGGCTGTCCGGCCCACGAGCAACGGATAATTCAGATGCGAACGGTTCGCCAAATTGACCTCCACCACCTGGCGCACATTCCCGATGCACAGCGGCAACATCACAACGGGACGGGACGTGGTCTTCATCTCCGCCCGCCGGATGCGCGCAACGCGCACGATCGGCTGCTCGAAGGTCACGGTCCGCCCTTTCCTGTTGGAGACCGTGAAACGAACCCATTTCTTCCCGTCACGATCGAACTCTTTGATATCCTGCGCATCGATAGAGGTGGTCTTGGCGCCGGTATCCATCTTCGCGTCCATCATGAGACCGCCAGGATCGATCTGAACCCTCTCGATCCAACCCATGACCATGGGTTCGGCCTTCGCCGCGCCCCCCGGCAAAAGGAGCAGAACGGCCAAGGCGGTATACAGGCAGTGCACGCGGAACCGTCTGGCTGGCATGTCGATCTCGGTAACCTCGGTGAATCTAAAATGTCCGGTCGCAGCGATAGTATCAGATGCTACGGATAAATTCCCGTGGCAGCTACCACTTAAATAGCCGACCGGCTCTTTCAACCCTACCGACCTGATCTTCTTGGCACAATGCCGTGAACGGCCCAGGGCGAAAGGTCGCGGTCAACGCCCATCGCGACCATGGCGGAATCGAAAAGGCGGCGGAAAACATCCGCCGCCTTTCCCCAATTGGCTTCTTCCGTCAACGGCGTCGAGGACTATGCCTCAAGCTGCGGCGGCATCTTCGTGCCGTCCGCCGACGATCCCCGACCGGTGAGGCGCCGGATGTAACGCTTGAACGCGCTGGCGGTTCCCTCGTCCATGTCCTTGGTATACGGCGAGTAGCCGATGACGCCGGCGCTCTTGCTGGGACTCACCTGCGTCAGGATGAAGCCGCCGAGCGACGTCACATCGATGCTCTCCAACCGCCGCGCCGCGGCAACGGCCAAGTCGCGCCGCGTCCGTCGCCACTGCAGAACGAAGACCGTGCTGTCCACCAACTTCGCGATGATATGCGCGTCGGTAAGGGCCAGGACCGGGGCCGAGTCGATGACGATCAAGTCATAGTCCCACGCCAGCGTGTCGAGAATATCCTGCATCTTGGCCGATTCAATGACCTTGGACGCGTTCCCATGTCCGCTGCCGGCGGAGATGAAGCTGATCCCCCGCTTGGCGTCGTCACGGATGACATCCTTGACGTCCAGGTTATCGGCGAAAACGTTGATCAAGCCCTCGTCGTTCCCGACGCCCAGCATCTTGTGAATCTTCGGACGCTCGAAATCGCAATCGATCAAGAGGACTTTCTTGCCCGTGCTCGCACAGAAGGTCGCATACCACATCGCGAAGGTCGACTTCCCTTCCCGCGGCAAGGCCGAGGTGACGAGCAGCGTCTTCGGATGGCGCGACTCATTGGCGAGGTAGAGGGTCGACCGGACGTTTTGTATCGCCTGATTGAGACGTGAGTACGGGTTCATAAGGTGCTTGTGTTCACCCGGCTGCAATGTCGCGAGCGCCTTCTGCGTCCGCGGCAACACGCCGAGGCACCGATAGCCGGTGATCTTTTCCACCTCTTCCGCCGTCTCGAAATTGCGCCGCAATCCTTCGAGGACCAAGGCCGCCGCAATCGCGAACAAAGCGGATAGCATCGTGGCGATCGCCAGCGTCTTGCCCTTCTTCGGGAAGGACGGCTTGCGGGGCGGCTCGGCGAAGGAAACGACACGGGCGGTCGGCTCGATCATCTCCTCTCGCGCGCTCGTCTCACGCAGGCGGATGATGAAGGTCCGGTGCAGTTCGCGCTTCGAGTTCGCTTCCCGCTCCAGCTCGCGCAGCCGAATCTCCGACTTGTTGATGTCGATCGCCTCGCCTTCGAGTTTACCGAGACCGCGCTGCAACGCCGAGAGCTTCGCCCGGGCAACCGCCACCTCATTCGACAACCCTTCGACGATCTTGTTGATCTCTTCCCGAATCTTGCTGCGCAAGTCGCGGATCTCGGTGCGAATCTTGATCATCCGCGGATGCTTCTCGCCATACCGGCTTGAAAGATCCGACCGCTCGCGAATGAGGGTCACTTCGGTGTTGCGCAAAGACTGGATCAGCGGCGATGCCAAAACATCCGGCGCCGCGTCCATGCTGCCCGGCACCTTCAGCAACCGGGAAACCTGCGACAAGCGAGCCGCCGCCGCCGCTTCGTCGGCGCGAGCCTGCACAAGCTGCGAGTTCAATTCCGCGAGCTGCTGCGCCGTAACGCTGGTGCCCCTCGCTTCGATCAAGCGAGACTGGGAGCGGAACGCCTGCACCGAATCTTCCGCGGCCAGCACTTCGCCCTTCAGCTCGGCGACAATTTTTTCCAGCCGTTCCGTGGCCTTCTGAATACCGCGCTTCTGGTACTGAACCTGATTGGCGAGATAGATGCGCATCAGGACATTGACCACGTTCGACGCCTTGACCGGGTCCTTGGACTCGAACTCCACATCGATGATACGCGCGCGCTCCGTCGCCTTGATGGTCAGGTGCTTCGCGAACCGTTCGTTGATATGGGCGCGGTCAACAGCCGGCGTACCGATGACGAGCCGGTCGTCGATTTTCTTTTTGTCCTCCGGCTTCAGCTGCGGGCCCTTTTCCTCACCGTGGAAGAAATCTTGAATAGCCTCTTCAACGGTGAACATGACCTGCTGCCAGGGCGACTTACCCTCGAGGTTCTTTTCGCGCAGGGCGATGTTGAATTCCGGATCCTTGTACAGGCCAAGCTCCTCGACCACCATGCCGGCGAGGATGCTCGATTTGAGAATCTCGACCTCGTTCGGCACGTCGGCGAGATCCGAGGACGACGCCTCGACGACCGAGCGAATGTTGGTCACCTGGTTGGCGCGGTTATCGAGCAGAAGCTGCCCCATCGCCGTATAGGTCGGTTTGACGGAAAACAGGAATACCGTCGTGATGACCAGCGCGATACAAACGATACCGAGCATGATCCCCCAACGACGACGAAGCCGGTCGAGAACATCCCTAAGGCTGACCTCATCCACGGGTTCCGGGGTTACGTCGATAATCGGGCGATCAACGACATCTTCTTGATTGGACTGAAACGCGATCTTACGTTGCATTATTTGAGACTCGTCCGAACAGGGTTCAACCAGGTTTCGCGAACACTCACAGGATCGGAAGTCAGACCAATCAGCCGTCGCATCGGGCCGCCGGATTGTTTCCGACTTGCATCCCCGAACGGATTAGATTGATTCTGCATCTCCCCTCTAAACTCCCGAACCGGCCATACCGGCTCAAAAAACGATTTCACACTTTATTTTTGGACCAGAGCCCGCCATCACACAGTCGCGGTTCCAGCCGTTTATTACCTAAAGAATGTATACCCCATGGCCAGATTCGATACGAAAGGAGCAAAGGCGGTAGTAAATAAGTAAGAAAGTCAAAAAAGGACCGCCTTTAGCTTGGGTTCCGACCGGACGCGCCCAGGACGACCGGCCCGACCGTACCGTTGCCTTCCGCCCCCAAACCGAGGAAGAAAACAGCCTTAAAAGAAACGTTCTGGAATAAGGATCGTATCGCCCGGCAACACGCGGAAATTCCCATTGGCAATTTCCTCGGCCTGCATCTTCCGCTCGCCGCCGTCGCGCGTGACCACCCAGACATTCGACTTTGCGCGATAGGTGTATCCGCCCGCCATGGCCACGGCATTCATCAACGTCAACCCGTTACGATAGGCGTACCCGCCTGGCGCCTTTACTTCGCCCATGATGAAGAACGGACGATAGGTCAAGACCTCGACATTGACGGTCGGATGCTTCAGATAGCCTTCCTGCAACTTTGCCACGATCCGACGCTCAAGATCCCGCGCCGTGCCGCTGGCAGCCTGCACTTCACCGACCAGGGGGAACGCCACGACGCCGGACCCGTCGACCTCATACTCACCGGTCAGGTCGGGCTCGCCGAACACGGTAATACGGACCTTGTCGCCCGCCCCCAGGCTATAGGTGGCATCACCGGCCCAGGCAGACGCCGAAAAGCCGACCAACAGGAAAACCGTAAATATCGAACGCATCATTTTCATCATGACCAGCGCCTTTGATTCCGTCCTAATCGTTAATTCCGGGTTCTTGTCGTCGTCGAGACGAAAGAGGGCACAGACCCCTTTCCGCATCCGCCGACGCACGGCCAAGCCGGGCCGTTTCCGACGGTTCACTAAAAACGATTATAGTAAGAAGTTCAGAGAACTAACCCATGCCTTTAGTATTACTACCAAAAATTGACGCAATTCGGCCGCCGCGATGGTTGCGGCATTGTAATGCGCCCAAAACCGCTATCTACGATGGCAGATAGAAACGCCCTACCCGATCGATAGGATAGGGCAATCCGATACGCAAAGAGCTGCGCCGAAATCGAACGACGCAGCCGCTTGCGTATGTCTCAAAACCGATTGGAAAAGGGCGTTAGAGCTGCGCCCGCAAGAAGAGCGAAAAGATGTTACGGGTCAAATCCTCATCGGCGACGTTGCTGTCGCGATATCGGAAATCGTAGCTCGCTCCCAGCGTCAGGTATCGGTTCCATAGGTAATCCGCCGAGATTCCAACACCGTAATTCTTCTCTTCACGGGAGATGCCCTCGTAGTCGTCGTACCGGAACGCCACTTCGCCGCCAAGGATCAGGTTGCGCAGCAACTCGTGATCGACGGAAACGCTCGCCGCCGTACTTTGGTACCCGGAAGAATCGGTCGCCGTCGACTCGACGACCTCGCTATTGATATCCAAGATCACCGTGGTCAACCCCGTTGGAATCCACGTCAGCGTCGAACCGACAACCGGCCCTCTGAGCGTATCGAACCGGGAGTCATCGAAATACCGCTCACGATACCCGGCGAAGAAGTCGCCGAACAACAGCCCCGTCAGATCGACCGCCGCGCCAGCAACGACATCGAACCCCTCCGAATCGCGCTGGAACCCGGCGTCGTCCCGGGCCGTATCATATCGCGTGAACTCGCCATCGACCCGCACGAACGCTTCGTAATCGGGAATGATTTCATAGCCGGCGCGGACGCTCGGGAGGATGACCAACCGGTCGCGGTCGTCGTTGTTGATGTCTGCACCGGCGGTCGGCGTGTCGTCATAGTCCAAGTATCGAACCGCCCCGCCGCCGGAAATCGAGAGGCGGTTGAACCGATGCCGGACGGTGCCGCCGGCATCGAACCTCCGAAAGATCGTCGGCTCGGTTCCGCCGACGTCATCGGGGTCGCTGCGCTCTTCATGTTCGCGGCTGAAACCGACATTGCCGCGCACCGCCGTGCTGCGCCGTACGTCGAGCCGGCCGCTGGCCGACAAGCTTACATCCTCGAAATTTTCGTCGGAATTGTCGGCGAAAAAGCCGACATCGCCGGCGATGTTGAGGGCGACTTCGTGATTGTTCCAATCGGACCGAATATCCAGCTCGGGCTGTAGCTGGTAAATGAAGTCGTCTGTCTCGTTGCCGTCGGTGGCGAAGATATTGTCATTGTAGCTGAAACGATTGGTCAGCGACGGGAAGACAAGGAACCCTCCGCCCCGCACGCCGAGCGCGTCGAGTTCCGGACGCTCCCGCGAGCGCACGGTCTCACCGCGCGGAATATCGGAATCGAAGATGCCTCTATTGTAGAGATATTCCGGAGCGATCTGTGCATTCACCGCCGTCGCGGACAAAATACCGACACTCAATCCCAGTCCCAGAAGACCAAGCGCGCGGCTGCTTGCCACGACGCGCATACCCGCACACGAGCGCTTTCCCAACATAGCCCCTTCCCATCAACCACAACTTTGCTGCGGTAACTTACCCCGAGGAAGCGAGGGCTGACAAACCTTCACTTCACAACTTTTAGGATTGTCTAGAGGACTGTGACAATTAGATAACACTGCTCGACGATGCTGCCCGACCGACGGCGCAGGCAGTCGTTAACCAGCCGTTAACCGACGCGCAAACGCTTACGCGGCACCCGGTGACGGCAGCAATTCGATGTTATCGGCCTTCTCGATCAACGAATCCGGCATATCGGCCAGACGACCGACATTTTTCATCATCACGATGGACCGCATCGTCGGATCGACGAAGCGATAGCAGGTCCCGCCCGACGCCTGCATCTTTTCCAATACGGCCGGCTGTTCGCCGCCATTCTTGGAGAGCCGGCTCAACGCCTTATGCAACGGCAACTCGACCATGGAGCGCCCGATCGCGTCGAAGGAAATATGGCTCATGCTCTCGGTGGAAAAGATGCCGTTGGAATCGGCCGGCGTCCGCACCGCGAGATACAAGGTGTCGTCGATCGACTGCCCGCGCCTGGCACCGCACAAATCGTCGTAGCAGGCGCTCAGTTTCGGATCGACCTTGTTCGCCGCAAGGCCGACGATCTCGGCCAAGTCCTGCAACTCCACGTCGGACGCATACCGTTGCGTCGCCCGCCGAATCGACAGAAGGCAAAGCCATTGCAGCGCCGACGGCACGCCCTGCGACAGGCTGACCAGCGCGTCGACAACAGGCTCGTCGAAGCGAATGCCGACGGATGCCGCACCCCGCCGGATGGCGTGGCTGCATTCCTCTTCCTTCATCGGCTGCAATTTGAGCCACGTAACGTTCGGCACCGTCTCGAACGCATCCGGGAGAATGTCAACGGCCCGCGCGCCGCGCCCGAAGATCAGCAGCGACAACCACGCGCCCTGATCGGACAAGATCTCCATCAACTCCGCAATCTTGACCTTGAAGTCGTTACACTCGATGCGCTCGAAATCATCGATCAGCACAATCGCTTGATTTTCCGCAAGCTTCTGGAATACCCGGATCGCCGACGGGACATCGAACGCATCGTCTTCCATCAGGTCGATGAGGTCCGACGCCCCAAGCCGCTTCTGCAGCAGGTCGCCGACGGGCGCTTCGGCGATCCGGTTCGAAAACTGTTCGAGGATCGACCGCATGAGATGTTCGAATGTCAGATCGGCGGAGCAGGTCACGCGGGCAACGAGATAGCCCGCCTCCTTGGCGCATTCGCCAACGATGTTGGCCAAGGAGGTCTTGCCGATCCCCTTCTCGCCGAGAAGCACGACATGCGTTCTTTCTTCCTCGACCGCCTGGATGATCGACTCGATCATATCGCGCCGGCCGGAAAAATCTTTATAGGCGCGCTTCGGCCGCGTCGGCGTGAAAACATCGCGATAAAGCTTCGCAACCTCACCCGAATAATTCAGGTTACCCTGATCCCGGCGCCATAAGCGCGCGTTGGCGACGATGTTAAAGGACGGCGCGTCCGGCAGGTTGCTTTCGTGTTTGGCCAACTCGCTCTGACGGACCGAGACGGTCCGCAGCATCGTGCTCTTGCGTTCGGCGCCGGTCAGGTCCTCCGCTCCATCGGCGACAACGACACCCGGTCCTTCGTTCTGATTGTCCGCCGCCTGACGCTGCTCCGACACGGCGGCATCCAAATCGGCATCGCCGACTTCAGGCGACCCGAGGACTCTTTCGTCGTTGCGGGTCTTCCTGCCCGGTTCGGACACAGCCGGTTTTCCGGCGGCCTTGTCGGGCGTCCGACCATCACGCGGACCACCACCGCTGATCGTGCCGGGCTTATCCGCCTCAGGCGATCCGAGTACCGGGTCAATCATCTCAACCACATCGACGATTTCAGAAGGTGAGACCGACCGCCGGTTCTTACGAAGCAAGCGGATAAGTCGCGTGAATATCTTTTTGTCAATCGGGTGCATTACGAATGGGCCTCAAGACAGCCGAAAATTAGTATAGGTTTTTCCTAGAAACGATTCTTTACTCGATTTCCCGTCGACTAGATTTCTAAGGTAAATCAATATTTTGCAGAGACAATTTCGCAATGGTGTTACCACCTTTGCAGTTAATATCCCGGCGCAGTTCCGATCCCCCCAGAAAGTCTATGTCTCCCGACGCCCCCTCGTTCGATGAAACACAAACGCGGAGCATCGATACCCCCATAAGCCATAGATTCTGAGACGATGGCAGCGACCAAAGGGGTTATTTCGAATGGATTAATGTCAACACGGCATTCTTGGCTCAAACTCCGCCCGGATAAGACAATTCTTGCGGGGCACTTGACGTGAACGGGCTAGCCCCTGGGGAGCTATCGGTATGGGGAGCCATACATCAACGGTGGGGTCGATGGTGATTCTCAGGCATCGAAGCGGTCCTAGGGCACCGACCTTATACCGATTATTTCTCCGCAGTTTTAGATAGTTAATTGAGGCGACCGTGCCGTTTTCAACCCATCAGTTTAGCCCCCACACCCTTCGAGAGACGCGGGCTCCCGCGCATCTCGAAGGCGTCGCCTTGGATCGACCCTATGGCGACTCGATGCGGCATGTCGAACAAGGAGATTTTCAGTCATGTGCGGAATAGCCGGCCTATACGGAATCCCGGCCGACGCGGATGTATTGCCGCGCATGCTCGATGCGATCGCCCACCGTGGGCCCGATGCCGAAGGCATTCACGAGATCGTGAGCCATGGCGCCGACGTCCGGCTTGGACATCGGCGGCTGTCGATCATCGATCTGTCGGAGGCCGCGAACCAGCCGTTCGAGAAAGACGGCCTCATCATCGTCTACAACGGCGAACTCTATAACTATAAAGAGATCGGCGAAGAACTCCGCGCCGCGGGTGTCCGATTCCGGACCACATCGGACACAGAGGTCGTCCTGGAAGCCTGGCGCAAATGGGGCGCCGATTGCCTCAACCGCTTTCGCGGCATGTTCGCTTTCGCGATGCTCGACACCCGGACCGGCCGCCTCGCGCTGGCGCGCGACCCTTTCGGCATCAAGCCGCTGTTCATTGCGCGGCGCAACGGCGGCCTGGTGTTCGCCTCCGAACTGAAGGCGATCACGCCGGCGCTCGGCGACGACCTGAAGGTCAACCCGACGGCGTTGATTTCGTCGCTGATGTATTACTGGATTCCGGAAGGCCACTGCGTCTACGACGGCGTGGAAAAACTACCGCCAGGGCACTGGGCCGAAATCTCCCCGAACGGCGACTATCGGGAACAGTGCTACTACGATCCGCAGCGCGAGTTGATCCACGACTCCTACGAGGAGATCACGGTCGACCGGCTGCGCACGATCATCGAGGACTCGGTCGAGGCCCATATGGTCGCCGACGTCCCTGTCTCGGCCTTTCTGTCGGGCGGGCTCGACTCCAGCCTGATCACCGCGATCGCGGCCCGGCAGGGTCATACGATCGAAGGCTACACGATCTCCTTTCGCGAAGAGGATCAGAAGCTCGAGGCCATGCCGGACGACCTGTTCTACGCGCGGAAGATCGCCAAGGCCTACGATCTGAAGCTGCACGAGATCGAGATCGCCCCCGACGTGGCCGACATGCTGCCCCGCGTTGTCGACATGCTCGACGAGCCGATCGGCGACGCGGCCGCGATCAACGCCTATCTGATCTGCAAAGCGGCCCGGGACACGGGAACCAAGGTCCTGCTGTCCGGCATGGGCGCCGACGAATTGTTCGGCGGCTACCGCAAGCATCTCGCCTGCATGCTGGCCGCCCAATACCGGAAGATTCCCGGCTTCGTGCGGCAAGGCATGATCCGTCCCACCGTCAACCGGCTGCCGGTGGCCTACAAGGATCGCGGTTTCCGCACCGTCCGCTGGGCGAAGCGCTTCCTCGCCTTCGCCGACATGCCCGAAGAAACCGCGTTCCGGCGCAGTTACACGCATTACGGCGTGCCCGAATTCCATGAGCTGCTGAACCCGGACCTGCACGGCGCGGTCGATACCCTCGTCGACGAACATGCCGACCTGTACAACGAATACCGGACGGCGAACTGCAGCGATCAGGTCAACAGCATGTGCTATACCGATACGCGCCATTTCCTGCCGGGCCTGAACCTCGCCTATACCGACCGGGCCAGCATGGCCGCGTCGACCGAGGTTCGCGTGCCCTATGTGGACCGCGAGGTCGTCGCCGCCGCCTTCGGCATTTCCGGCAAGCGCAAGATCGACGGCCGCGAGACCAAATCGGTCCTCAAGAAGGCCGCGGAACAGTATCTGCCCAAGGAGGTCATCTACCGGCCGAAGGGCCTGTTCAGCGCGCCGCTGCGCGCCTGGATCCGCCGCGATCTCAAGGACATGGTGGAAGACCTGCTGATCGACGGCGACATGGTGAAGTCGGGCTTCCTGAACGGAAAGACCGTACGCCGCATGGTCGACGAGGACCGCGCCGGCACGGCCGACCGGTCGAAGGAAATCTGGCAGATGATGACGCTGGAAAGCTGGCTGCGCAAACAGTCGGCGACGCTATAACCGCAACGAAAAAATAACCGTTACGCCGTAATACTTTATCGAAACGACACTTAACAGGGTGTGTTCAGGCACAAGACCATGAAGCAAATCGCACAAAATTATAAATCCGGAGAAATCTCCCTGCTCGACGTTCCCGTCCCCGCCTGCAAGTCCGGCGGCGTGCTGGTGCGCAGCGACTATTCGCTCATCTCCATGGGCACCGAAGCCATGAAGATTCACGAGAGCAAGCTGTCGCTCATCGGCAAGGCGCGCGCCCGTCCGGACCAGGTCAAGAAGGTCATGCAGACGATGGCGCAGCAGGGCCCGGTCGCGACCTATAAGAAGGTCATGAACCGGCTCGACAGCTATACGCCGCTCGGCTACTCGCTGTCCGGCGTGGTGGTCGCGGTCGGTTCCGGCGTCGAAGAGTTCAAGGTCGGCCAGCGCGTCGCCTGCGGCGGCAACCAGTTCGCCCTGCACGCCGAATACAATTGGGTCCCGACCAACATGTGCGTCGCGATTCCGGACGCGGTGTCCTCGCTGCACGCCAGCTACGCCACGGTCGGCTCGATCTCGATGCAGGGCTTCCGGCAATCCGAGGCCGCCCTCGGCGAGACCGCCTGCGTCATCGGTCTCGGCCTGGTCGGCCAGATTCTGGTGCAGATCCTCCGCGCGGCCGGCGTTCATGTCGTCGGCATCGACGTGTCCACCGAGCGCTGCGACCAAGCGGTCGCCAGCGGCGCGGCCGCCTGCGGCATTCCCGGCCAGACCTCGTTCGACGCGATGAAGGCGACATTGATGTCGCTGACCAACGGCGCCGGCGCGGATCACGTCTTCCTGACCGCGGGCGGCAACACCAACCAGCCGGTCGAGATCGCCGCCGACCTGGCGCGCGACCGCGCCCGCATCGTCGATATCGGCAAGTGCAAGCTCGACCTGCCGTGGAACGCCTATTACGAGAAGGAACTCGATGTCCGCTTCTCGCGGTCCTACGGTCCCGGCCGGTACGACCCGACTTATGAGGAAGGCGGCGTCGATTACCCGATCGGGTACGTCCGCTGGACCGAGCGCCGCAACATGGAATGCATCATCGACCTGCTGGCGGCGGGCAAGCTCGACTTCGACGTGATCACGAGCGATGTCGTCGACTTCGACGACGCCGTTTCCGTCTACGAGCGGATCAACGCCGGCGAGCTGCAAGGTCTCGGCGTGGTCTTCAAGTATCCGCTGGAAGGCGCGGACGTCGAGGAGATTCCCGCGCCGAAGCCCGCCCCGGCGCAGGCGCTGCGCCTGCACCCGTCGGGCATGGACCGGGTCCGCGTGGGCGTCATCGGCTGCGGCAACTATGCGACGACGATGCTGTTGCCGCATCTCAAGAGTCGCTCGGACGTCGACCTCGTGGAAGTCGCCACGGCGACCTCCCTGTCGGCGGCCAATGCGCAGTCGAAGTTCAACTTCGACCGCATGTCCACCGATTACCAGGGCCTGCTCGCGGACCGCGAGATCGACGCCGTGCTGATCGCCACCCGTCACGACAGCCATTCTTATATAGTGTGCGAAGCATTGCGCGCCGGAAAGGCCGTGTTCGTCGAGAAGCCGCTGGCGGTCACGGCGGAACAACTTGCCGCCGTGCGCGACACGATCCACGAGACCGGCAACGACCGGCTGATGGTCGGCTTCAACCGCCGTTTCGCGAAAGTGCTGACCGGCCTGAAAGACGCCTGGGGCGACTGCGCCGGGCCGCAGATGGTCCACTACACGGTCAACGCCGGACCGCTCGAAGCCGGCAGCTGGTACAACCAGACCGACACGCAGGGCACCCGCTTCGCCGGCGAAGGCGGCCACTTCATCGACACCGTGTCGTGGTGGCTCGGCGCCGATCCGGTGTCGGCGCACGCGATCGCGACGCCAGGCGATCCGGACAATCTGATCGCCCTGCTGACCTATCCCGACGGCTCGGTCGCCAAGATCGCCTATGCGACGAACGGCGACCCGAAATACCCGAAGGAAATGATGGAAGTCTTCGGCGACGGCCGCGTCGCGCGTCTGCAGAACTTCAAGCGCACCGAAGTGTGGCGCGGCGGCAAGTGCAAGACCAACCGCGCGGCCAATATCGACAAGGGCCAGAAGTACCAGCTCGAAGCCTTCGTCGACGCGATCAAGAGCGGCGGGGACATGCCGAACCCGCTATCCTCGCTGATGGCGACCACCGCTGCGACCTTTGCCGTCGGACGCAGCATCGCTTCGGGCAAGCCCGAACAAGTCGATGCCTGGGAGCCGGTGAATGCGGACGATGATGATCTTCCCGAAGCCGGGGCCGCGCAATGAACCTGACGTGGTACATGCGGCGACTGGCCCGGATGTCCCCTGCGGAGATCAAGGGCCGGGTCGCCGACCAGTGGATCAAACGCCGCTGGCGAAGCCGGCAGATTCGGCCGGGTCAGGAAGACCCGTTGCCGTTGCCCGCGTCCGTCGTGCCCTTTCCGACGCCGCTCCGCGATTTCGATCCGGATACGCTGTCGGCGGACGGCCGGGCGCGCCTGCTGCGGGCCGCCGACGCCGCGCTCGCGGGACGGTTCCATTTCTTCGACCGGGAGCATGACGACCTCAACCGTGATCCCGACTGGTTCCTGGATATCCGGACCGGCCGGCGCGCGCCCAACGACACCTATGCCTTCGACATCGACCACCGCAACGTCGAACAGGTGGGCACGATCAAGTATGTCTGGGAACCGTCGCGGCATTATCAGCTTACCGTCTTGGCAGCGGCCTATCTGCTGACGTCGGACGACCGCTATGCCGAGTTCGTGGCCGACCAGCTCCGGTCCTGGTGGCAGAACAACCCGTTCCTGTCCGGCGTCCATTGGACCAGCGGCATCGAGTTGGGTTGCCGCCTGATCTCCTGGGTCTGGATCCGCCGGCTGCTCGACGGCTCGCCCCGGGTCAAGGAACTGTTCGACGACAATCCGGATTTCCTGCGTCAGCTTCACCATCATCAAGAGTATCTGGCGGCGCTGCCGAGCCATGGGTCGTCGGCCAACAATCACGTGATCGCCGAGGAAGCCGGCCAGTTCGCCGCGAGCTGCGCCTTCCCCTTCTTCCCGGAATCGGCGTCCTGGCGCGAGCATTCCGCCACCGCCCTGCGGCGCGAAGCGGAGTTGCAGACCTTCGCGTCCGGCATCAACAAGGAACTGGCCTCCAGCTATCATGTCTTTGTCCTAGAGCTTTTCCTCGCCGCCGCCATTGAAGGCGAAGCCGCCGGCACGCCCTTGGGCTCGCCCTTCTGGCACTGCATCTGCGCCATGACCGATGCGCTGGCCGCGATGATCGACGTACGCAGCCGGCCGCCGCGCCAGGGCGACGGCGATGAGGGCCGCGGCCTGGTCCTGGACGACCCGAACGCCAACCCCTGCCCGTCGCTGCTGGCGACCGGTGCGGCGATCTTTGGACGCCAGGACTGGTGGCCGGATACAGGCCCGGACGACCTGCGCACCCTGTTATGGCGGAATCTGATCGATGGACCGATGCCAAGCGGCGGCCGGCCGGACGTCATGCCGCACAAGTTCGAGGATGCCGGCATGGTCATCCTGCGCGACAACGCCGGCGGCGACGACGAAATCTGGTGCCGTTGCGACGAGGGACCGCACGGTTTCCTGTCGATCGCCGCGCACGCGCATGCCGACGCCCTGTCGGTGGAACTGCGGTGCGGTGGGGTCGAAATCCTGGTCGATCCCGGAACCTACACCTATCAGGGCGAGGCCGAGTGGCGGTCCTATTTCCGCTCGACGATCGGGCATAACTGCCTCGAACTCGGTGGCGAGGATCAGTCGCAACCCGGCGGTCCATTCATGTGGCTGAAGTCGACCGACGGCGAAGCCGTCGCGACCGCCGGCCTCCAGGACGGTGACGAAGCGGTCTGGACCGCGGCCCATCGCGGTTATGCGCGATTGACGCCGTCCGCGCGGCATCAGCGCAGCGTTCGATTGGCACGCGGGGACGGACGGATGGTCATCGAGGATATCGTCGAAAGCGCGGGACAGGTGGACTGCCGTCTCGCCTTTCATCTCGGCCCCGAGGTCGATTGCTTCCTGGACGGCAGCGTGGCGCAATTGCGTTGGCAGACCGCCGCCGGAACGCGACGCGCGACGATGCAACTGCCCGTGGCTTTGGAATGGTCCACCGTGCGCGGACAAACCGAACCGCCGCTCGGATGGTACTCCCCGTGTTTCGGCGCCAAGATGCCGATCACGACGCTGGTCGGGAAAGGTCGGACCGGCGGCGGCGACACACTGAACACCGATATCAAAATTGATTTGAAGGATCGAAGCGGAACCCAAGCCTCGGCCGAAGAAGCCGACGCCTCGACCGTTTCGTAAAAGAAGGAAAGAACGAAAAATGGATATTGCGATTTTCGGCCTAGGCTATGTGGGCGCCGTCTCGGCGGCGTGCCTGTCGAAGGAAGGGCATAACGTCATCGGCGTCGATTTCAACGACAGCAAGACGGACCTCATCAATAAGGGTAAGAGCCCGGTCGTCGAGAAGGACGTCGACGAGATGATCGCCGAGGCGGTCAGCAAGGGCACCTTGCGGGCGACCACGGACAACCGCGCCGCGATCCGCGACAGCGAACTCGCCATCGTCTGCGTCGGCACGCCGAGCGCCGTCAACGGGAACCTGAACCTGGATTTCGTTCAGCGGGTCTGCGAGGACATCGGTGAAGAGTTGCGCGACAAGGACGGCTTCACGGCCATCATCATCCGCAGCACGGTCCTGCCCGGCACCCTTCGCACGCTGGTGATCCCAACCCTCGAAAAAGCGTCCGGCAAGAAGGCCGGCGTGGATTTCGGCGTCGGCTTCTTCCCGGAATTCCTCCGCGAGAGCACGGCGGTCTACGATTTCTACAATCCGCCGAAAGTCGTCATCGCGGCCAGCGACGACCGCACCCGCGCCATGCTGGAATCGCTGAATGCCGACTTCGACGCACCGCTGAGCTGCGCCGACTACGAAGTCGCCGAAATGGTCAAATACGCCGATAACACCTGGCATGCCTTGAAGGTCGCCTTCGGCAACGAGATCGGCAGCATCAGCAAGGCGGTCGGCATCGACGGCGGCGCGGTGATGGACATCTTCTGTCAGGACACGAAGCTGAACATCTCGTCGAAATATCTTCGGCCGGGATTCGCCTTCGGCGGCTCCTGCCTGCCGAAGGACGTGCGCGCACTGAACTACAAGGGCCGCAGCCTCGACCTGGAACTGCCGCTGATCAACTCGATCATGCCCAGCAACCGTAGCCACATCGACCGCGCGATGCAGATGATCATGGACCTGAACGAGAAGAATGTCGGCGTCCTGGGCCTCAGCTTCAAGGCGGGGACGGACGACCTGCGGGAAAGCCCGATGGTCGAATTGGTGGAGCGCCTGCTCGGCAAGGGGCACGAAATCCGCATCTTCGACCAGAACGTCAACCTCAGCCGTCTGGTCGGCGCGAACCGCGCCTATATCTACGAGCATCTGCCGCATATCGCAAAGCTGATGGTCGACGACATGGACGAGGTAGTGACCCATGGCGGCACCATCGTGATCGGCAACGGCGACAGCCGCTTCTCGGACGTGGTCGGCCGGCTGAACGACTCTCAACGCGTCATCGACCTGGTGCGTATCGAAAACGAAGCGAATGCGAATGGTGGCTACAATGGCATCTGCTGGTAACGGCCGGCGCGTCCTGATCATCGTCCAGAACCTGCCGGTCCCGTTCGACCGGCGGGTCTGGCTCGAAGCGACCTCGCTCACTGAAGCGGGCTACAGCGTCAGCGTCATCTGCCCCAAGGCGAAGGGCTACAACACATCCTTCGAAACCCTGGAAGGCGTCGACATCTACCGCTACGACCTGCCGATCGACGCGCAGGGCGCGCTGGGATTCGTGATGGAATTCGCGTGGTGCTTCATCCGGAGCTTCATGAAGTCGGTCCGCATCGCCGTCTCCGGCCGCGGCTTCGACATCATCCATGCCTGCAACCCGCCCGAGACGTTCTGGCTGCTCGGCTGGTTCTGGCGGATTTTCGGCAAGCGCTTCCTGTTCGATCACCACGACTTGTCGCCGGAAATGTATGCGGCCAAGTTCGAGCGCGAGGGCGGGGCGATGTACCGGGGCCTGTTGTTCCTGGAGCGGATGACCTTCAAGACCGCCGACGTGGTCATCACCACCAACGAAAGCCACAAGAAGATCGCCCAGGACCGCGGCGGCATGGCGGCCGACGACGTCTATGTCGTGCGGTCGGGCCCGGACGTCAGCCGCTTCAAGGTCTACGATCCCGACCCGAGCTGGAAAAAGGGCAAGCCGTTCGCGATCGTCTATCTGGGCGAAATGTGCAAACAGGACGGCGTGGATCATCTGGTCCGCGCGGTGAAGATTCTGCGCGACGACCTGGGACGCAACGACGTGCAGGCCGTCTTCGTCGGCGGCGGCCCGGAACAACCCTTGCTCAAGGAATACGCGGACGACCAAGGTGTCGGCGATATCTGCACCTTCACCGGCCGGGTCAGCGACGAGGACCTCTGCCGCATCCTGTCCTCGGCGGACGTGGCCGTGGACCCGGATCCGAAGACCGACTGGTCGGACAAGAGCACCATGAACAAGATCATGGAATACATGTTCTTCGGCCTGCCGATCGTGTCCTACGACCTGACGGAGCATCGGGTGTCGGCGCAGGACGCCGCGATCTATGCCGAGTCCAATTCCGAGACCGCCCTCGCCGAAGAGGTCGCCAAACTGCTGGACGACCCGGAAACGCGCAAGCGTATGTCGGAGTACGGTTCGACCCGCGTGCGCGAAAAGCTGGTGTGGCAGCATTCGGTGCCGCCGCTGCTGGCGGCCTATGACGCGATTTTCGGCCGGTTCAAGAAACCGCGCGGTAGCGAAGATCGATTACAGATCGCCAAGGACGGACATGGCGGATAGGACGACGCAAATCGTTATTGGTTAACGGTAATTTAATGACAATTGCCGAGGCTGTGGGCCGTGCCAAAGGTCCCGCCTCGGCGCCCGATTTGGATTTTGAGTTTTAGGAGAAGCGAAAGTGCGTAAGCGCGTATTGGTAACCGGTGGCGCCGGATTTCTGGGTTCGCATCTGTGCGAGCAATTGTTGGAGCGCGGCCACGACGTTCTCTGCGTCGATAACTATTTCACCGGCACGAAGGACAACATCGCCCATCTCCTGGACAACCCGTATTTCGAGGTCATGCGCCACGACGTGACCTTTCCGCTCTATGTCGAGGTCAACGAGATCTACAACCTCGCCTGCCCGGCCTCGCCGGTCCACTACCAGTTCGACCCGGTGCAGACGACCAAGACGTCGGTGCATGGCGCGATCAACATGCTGGGCCTGGCGAAGCGGGTCCGGGCGAAGATCTTCCAGGCCTCGACCAGCGAGGTCTACGGCGACCCGGACGTTCATCCGCAGACCGAAGACTACCACGGCAATGTGAACACGATCGGTCCGCGCGCCTGCTACGACGAAGGCAAGCGCTGCGCCGAAACACTGTTCTTCGACTACCACCGCCAACACAAGGTCGACATCCGCGTCGCCCGTATCTTCAACACCTACGGTCCGCGCATGCTGCCGAACGACGGACGCGTCGTGTCCAACTTCATCATGCAGGCGCTGCAGAACCAGCCGATCACCATCTTCGGCGACGGCAGCCAGACCCGCTCCTTCTGCTACGTCGACGATCTCATCCGCGGTTTCCTGAACCTGATGGACGCGCCGAGCGAGGTCACGGGCCCGATGAACCTCGGCAATCCGGGAGAGTTCACGATCAAGCAACTCGCCGAAAAGGTCGTCGAGATGACCGGCTCGAAGTCCGAGATCAGCTATCATCCGCTGCCACAGGACGACCCGACCCAGCGCTGCCCGAACATCGCGGCGGCGAAGAAGCATCTCGACTGGGAGCCGAAGATTCCCCTCGACGAAGGGTTGGTGAAAACCGTCGCATTCTTCGAAGACCTGCTGCGGCGCAATACCTAACCTCGATCCCTGGGCCTGAACGAAAAACGCCGCCGGTCGATGCCGGCGGCGTTGTTTTCTGTCCGATGCAAACGATGGTCCGCGCGTCGCCGCCCTGCCGTTAACTAGACCGCGGCGCTCCTCAGCTCGGCGGTCGACTGCAAGACCATCTGGCCGATGCGTTCGACTGTCTGAAAATTATCCAACTCGAGTTGGTCCGGTTCGACCGCGAAACCGAATTCGCCCTCGAGATGCATGATCAAATCCACCAGCGCCAGGGAATCGAGAATGCCCTCGCCGATCAAGTCTGTCTGTGGTGTCGGAACTGTCAGGTTCAACTGGTCCGTCAGGATGCTCAAAATCCGATCCGTCGTCTCGTTGCACCCACCCGATGCTACGTTTTGCTCCACTTTACTCCTCACTCTCCCGCCGCGTGCCCCTAACGCGATTTGTAGTTCAATGCTCGTTTCTTGCGCCGCCGAGCCGTCTTTCAGAATCGTCCCACCGATCTTGCGTTTGCTCATCGGCCAATTTATCGAAATGAATCCGATCCACCAGTGTCGCACCGATTCGATGACATTTTCTTTGACGGCCGATCTGCTGAAATCCGTTTTTCTCCAGCACTCTGATCGATCCGATGTTGTTCGCCACGACCCACGCATTCACGCTTTCTAAACCGAGCGTTCCGAAAGCGCGGTCAAGGGCCCGTGCGACGGCCCTGCTGGTGATTCCTTTCGTTTCGAACGTTTTCTCGCCTAATACATACCAAAGCGTGCCCGAGCCAAACATTGGCGCAATGTTACTAACACCAATCAGTCCGATCGGCGTCGGTTCCCCTTTCACGCCAAAGACCATCAAGTCATGGGTGGGGCGCTGCGACATTGCCGCCAACGCCAGCGGCGACAGATGCTGCACGCCGCCGCCGAAATCCAGCCAAGCATAGTTCCGCTCGTTCGACAGCCATTCGGCCGCCAATTCGAGGTCATGCGGTTCAAGCGGCCTGACCCAAACCATTGCTAAAGCGCTCCCTTAGGGTTTTGCGGTCAATCTTGCCATTGGCGTTTTTTGGTAACGGGTCGAGCATGAGCCAGCGTGACGGCAGCATGTATTTCGGCAGTTTCTCGGTCAGCGCCCGCCGCAAGTCCGCGGGCGAGAGGTCCTGCGCCTCCATACTCGCATAAGCGCAGCAGATGATGGCCCCTTCGAATCCTTCGCCCTCGATCGCGACGATCGCCGCCTCGCTGACGGCGTCGATTGCGTTCGCGGCGGTCTCGATCTCGCCGAGTTCGATACGGTACCCGCGCGACTTGATCTGACTGTCCGCACGACCCAGGAAATAGACGAGACCGTCCTCCCCAACGGTCGCCAAATCGCCGGTCTTGTATATCCGGGCGCCGGCGCGGTCGCTTCGCGGATCGTCGATGAATACGGCGGCGGTCTTCGCCGTGTCCTTCCAGTATCCAGGGCTCAGGCCCTCCCCGCCGATGTAGAGGTCGCCCACCGCGCCGGTTTCCACCGGCTTCAACGCCTCATCCAGAACCAGCAGTTCCTCGCCGTCGCACGCCTTGCCGATCGGCGTCTGCCACGTCGCCTCCGGCGGGCAGGCCGGCACGGTGTAATAGCTGCTGGCGATCGTCGCCTCGGTCGGACCGTATAGGTTCGTGAACGTGACGTGCGGCAACCGCTCCATCCAGTAGATCAGCCCCGGCGTCGGGAACACTTCGCCGCACCAGATAAGACGTTTGAGGTCCGGGAAATCGCCTTGTTTCACGACATCGAACTTCATCATATAGGACAACAGGGACGGCACCGAGAACCATTGCGTCAGCCGTGACGTCCGAATCAAATCGGCGACCTTGTTGGGAAACAGATTCAAAGACCCCGGCACGAGGTGAAGCTCCGCGCCGGCGGCGAGCGATCCGAAAATGTCGAATGTCGAGAGATCGAAATGCAACGGCGGCTGGCCGGACGTGCGATCGTCGGTCCCGATCTGGAAATGGCGCCGTCCCCATTCCACGAAGGACACGACATTCCCATGTGAGATTTGGACGCCCTTCGGATCGCCGGTCGATCCGGAGGTGAACAGGATATGGGCCGTATCGCCGGCCCCGCGACGGCTGTCGAACGCCGCAGCCGGCATCTGCGCGACATCCGGCCCGGAGAAGGCGAGATCCAAACCCGCGGGCGCATCAAGATCATCGGCAAGGGTACCGCACCGCGCCGATTTCGCCTCGGGGGACAGGTCACGGAGTTCAATAAGCTGTTCGATCGAGTCGTTGGCAACCAGGATCACCGCCGGCTCGCAGGCTTTCGTGATTCGCGCCAGCCGCTCGGTCGGGCTTTCCAGATCCATCGGGACATAGAGGCAGCCGGCCTTCAATACGCCGAGCATGGCGGCAATCGTCGGAATCGCCTTGGGCAGCAACAGGCAGACGCGGTCGCCGGGCTTGCAGCCCATTTCGCGCAGCATACTCGCCGCGCGATTGCTTAAGATATCCAAGTCGCCATAAGAAATCTTGTCAGCCCCCATCACCAGCGCGGTTGCGTTGGGGCGCGCCTCCACCTGACCGGAGACAAGATCCTGCATCAACACGGCGGCTAGGCCCCTACCCGCTTGGACGCTTCCGCAAAGGCGCGGTCGGTATGCTCCAACTCTTCCTGGTTCGGCGGGATATCCAAAATGACGGTTCGGTAGCCCCGTTGATGATACTTGCCGAGTTCACCGCCCAACCGCTCGTAACTGCCCACGAGATAGGGGCAGAAGGTCCGGTAGTTTTGAAACGGTCCGAGCCAGTACGGGCTGCGCCCCTCGCTTGGCGACGTCTCGCCTTCGATCTCCGAAAGCTGTTTGTGCCAGCTCGAGTCGCTGACGTTCATCGCCAGTTTATGCGTGATCTGCCCCTTGCGGTCTTCCGGGAAGCGATCGAGCGCGATACGCCACGCCTCGTCATCGCTGTCGCGCGCGACGATACCGACACGAATACCGCACTCCATGGGTTCTTCGATGGCGTCGGCGGACTCGTCCGACGGCGCCTTCGGATATTTGATCGCCGTCGCCTCGATATCCCGCGCGGCCTGCATGCCCGCATCCGACGATCCGGAGATAAGGATACCCGGGAACAACTCTTCGGGCAGCGTCGGCGTCAACTTCAGATTCTCGACGGTGTAGTATTTCCCCTTGAAGGTGACGGGCCCCTTGCCCTCCAATAGCCGCCGCAGGATCAGCGTGTACTCGGTCGTTCGAACGTAACGGTCGTCGTGCGGCGTATCGTCGCCAAGCGCAATAAGATCGTTCTTGAACCCGCCGGCGAGCATGTTGAGGCAAATCCGCCGGCCGTACATATAGGCCAGCGTCGCGATCTTCTTCGCGGCGGTATACGGATGCATGTAGATCGGTTGCACCGCGACCAAAGGGCTCAGCGTTTTCGTATTCTCCAAGATGAGCTGGGACACATGCCAAGGATCGACGAGGCCGTTATCCGTGTAGACCAAAATCCCTTCGCAGCCGAACTCCTCGCTCCATTGCGCCACCCTTATCGTTTGATCCACATAGTCTTCTCGCGGAAAGTCTTTTGACTGCGGTGACGTGGAGTAAATCTTGAAATGTTGACGGTCTGAAGATAGAGCGCTCATATCAAAGATATCATTTTATCTAAATACATGACTTTGCAGTGGAATTGTGCCCACGATATCCATGCTTATGAAATCCTCTTTTGGTAGTACCACAATTTTGAATGGTACTCAGATACCGTTTACGTCGAAAGCTGCAACGGCCGGTCGCCGGCGCATTCAGACGGGGTATGGCGCAAGTCCTTCGCCCCGGAAGAGGACGGATATAAGGTACTGACCTTTAGGCATTTTTTCCGCTCCCGGCCACCAGAAGGCGATATCGGTCCGGCCGGTCATGTAGCCGACCCGGTCCAGCGCCTCGACCAGAAGCGGACAAGAAAACCGCGCGTCGATCCAATCTGCCCCGCGTTTCGCGAGATGCGCGGAAGTCTCGCTTAAGACCCAGCCATAAATCTCCGGCCCCTTCGCCGCCGATTGGACGTGAAGGATCTTCGCGCCGAAACACGGCCCTTCCGGGTAAATCCTGCTGATCGTGTAGGCGACGGGCTTGCCGCCGATCGAAAACGCAAGCCAAACGAAATCCCCGAACGGCGCAGGCGCCGCCGCGAACCAATCGTAGTCCTGCGGCGTCGCCAACTGCACGACGGCATATTCATCCGCCGGCGGGACGATATGCGGTATCTCGTCGGCCGCCATTATCTCGCGGACGGAAGCGGACGACGATGGTGCGGGAATGCGCTTGGGCCGCCGTATGGGAACACGGAACGGCAACGCGGCAAGCCGCGGCAACTCCCCCACGCTTTTCTCGAGCCGGTTGGCGAGCGCCTTTACAAGAAGGCTCGCGCGGACCGGCAATACCATCTGTTGGATATCGGGCAGTTGTTGCCATTTCAGACGATGGAAAATCGATGTCACATAGTCATTCGCCGTAACGGCGCAGATAGGCTCCGGCTTGGCCATCAACGTCTGCAAGACGCGAAAGCTCGCGAATGGCCGATACTCCGGCTCGCTGATCCAAAAATCGGTTTCCCGCACGCGGGTCGGCGTCCCGTCGATCGCGTATGGCCGGATCGATGAATGGATCATGGCCACGCAACGGTCCTCGTCCAAGGCCATCACGGTTTCGCAATCGTCCCCGTCCAAGAACTGCCAGCCGAAATATTCGTCAATGAATGCACGCGGCCAGTCCCGCCTGAGATAGGAGAGGAACATGCTCTCCATCGTGTGCATGTTGCCGTGGTCGAGTGAGGTATAGGCAAGGGGCATTTCAATTCATTCCGGCTGAACGCCGCCGGGCGCCAAGACGCCCGACAGGGTAACTCTTACAAAATGATCAGCCAGCACCCACGGTCGTAAAACCCATTCCATCCAACCGGATTCAAACCCGATGAACCGTTGGACACGGCGATCAATGGAAAAAACCTATCAAACTTTATGGCGGCGTCGATGGGTTTAATCGGACCTAATCCCAAATTTTCGTGGCGCAAACCCGCTTTACTTGTAAATTTTGGCATCCATTCAACACATCAATTAATTTTTGCTTATGTATTTTTGATTAATCAATACTAACTAAGTAAATATTGATTTTTATTTCTTATAAATTCAATTATTGAAAAAAATCACAGCAGCACAAGCTGCATACTTCTACCGGATACATGGTTCGTCCCAAACAAAATTCGCGCAAGCGATCCCCATTAAACGCCGATCGCCGCTCAACCCCGAATCGGACGGCGGGATATATGATGCGCAGGATGCCGATGTGCCCTAGGTTTGCGACGACTGGGCGCCATAGATCGGAGACGGCCACGGGATGCGGTCGCGCGATCGTGGGGTTACCGCGCCATTTCGGCTGGGACGACCGGACCCGATGACACAGACCGAGCCATCGCAGCGCAGCTACAGCGAAACCGCGACCCGCGGCGCGACGATGCTGTTCTCAACCAATCTCGCCGCCAAGCTGCTCGGGATCGGCACGCTTTACGTCACCGGATTGATGCTGTCGGCCGAAGATTTCGCCCTGTTCGCGATCGCCGTCGCATGGGGTGAAATATTCGGTTTCGTAACCAACGGCGGCCTGCACAAGATTCTGATCTATCGGGGA
Organism: Alphaproteobacteria bacterium; assembly: GCA_028281325.1. GTDB lineage: Bacteria > Pseudomonadota > Alphaproteobacteria > UBA8366 > UBA8366 > JAJFJD01. The sequence continues at coordinate 49,697 of JANQKC010000031.1, read as the reverse complement.
AAGGCATTTCGCCATCTCTATGGGCCGCTTTGCGGATTGTCCTTCATCATCAATATCGGGCTTCTCGCCATCGTCCTGGCCATCGCACCGGCGATTGGCCGCGTCTACGAAAGCGATGACGTCATCTGGCTGCTGATCATCATCGGCGTCAGCGTGCCGGCCGAGACGATCCCGCGACTGTTGCGTGCGGAGTTGGCGGTCGGCTTACGCTTCGGCGAGCTATCCGTCCTGAACGGATACTCGGCGCTGATCCGAAACATCTCCATCATCTTACTCGCCGTATTCGGCTTCGGTCCCTACAGTCTGGCATGGCCTTTCGTTCTTGTCGGCGTTTTCGAATGGATGTTCCTGCTTCGACGGACGCGGATCGACTGGCGGCCGACACTGCCCAAGCTCCGCATTTTCTGGCCTACAATGCACCAATGCGCCTGGATCATTCCAGGGTTGGTCGCCATGTCGCTGGTCGGCAATGGCGCCTATATGGTGATCGGCGCGCTTGAGGACAAAACGACCATCGGTCTGTATTTCTTTGGGTTTCAGCTGACGCTAGGCGTCTTCACGATCGTTTCCCAAAGCCTGTACGCGGTGTTTACGCCATCCCTCGCGACCCTGCAGAAACTGCCGGAACAACGCGACCGCGCCTTCATCCAATCGATGGAGATGAGCACCTTCGTTATGTTCTTCCTGGGCTTCGCGATCGCCGCGGTCGCGGAACCGACGATCGGTTTCGTCTGGAGCGGCAAATGGGACGACGCCGTGCCGGTGGCCGAAGTCATGGCCATCACCGCGACCCGCCCGGCGGTGACCATCGTCGTCCGGGCCATGCTCGAATCGCGCGGTCTTTGGCGGGTGACAACCGCCCTGTCTTGTTGGGACGCCATCGGCATCATGGCGACGGCGGCGATCGGCGCAACGGTCGGCGGCCTTATGGAGATCACCTATGCGATCGGCGCCTACTCCATCCTAAGCGCCATCGTCTACTTGGTGATCGGCGGTCGCTACGTTTCCGTACCCCTCCATCGAATTCTAGCAGCGGTCTACTGGCCTTACCTCATCGGGATCATCGGTCTGGCCGCCGCATGGGGAGCCGCCGCCTCGCTGCCCGCGCCCGACCATGCCTTTTTCAGCGCCGTCATGAATGGAACGATCTACACGGCCTGCTTCGGCCTGGCTGCGATTATCCTGCGGCGGCGGCTTTGCCTGAACGCCATCGGCGCCGTCCGCGGCATGCTGCGCCGCCGACGCTGATACGCGATTCAATGCGACGCGCGCGGACAGGCGTGCCGCGGGATAGCGTCGGCTAGACGCTGACGATTCCCCAACTCTTCCAACATTCCGGATGGTTGCGCACGAAAGGCAAAAGTTGGTCCGCGTAGCCGGCCGCCACGGCCTGGAAATACGCCGGCCCGTCGACGCCGTCCGCGCCGAGCGGGCGGCCGATATGCGTGCAATACGCATCGTCACCATCCCGCACCGTAAACACCGGAAAAAGGGCCGCCCCCGTCATACGGGCCAATTCCGCGGGTCCGGTCGACAAGTTGATCCTTCCCCCCAAAAAGGGCGCTTGCACCACCCGATGCGCCATGTCGCCGACGGTGATCGACACGACGCCGTTTTTCTGCAAGCGGTCGCGCAACGTCACCAGCGCCCGGACCGCTGCATGATCCAAAATCAGCACGCGCTCCTTGAGAAAACGATCCTCGATCTTCGATTGCAGCGGATTGAGAAAGCGCACGCCGAAACGCGTGATCGAAAAACCATGCGTCGGACGGCTGAGATGCGTCACGTCGACGCTCGCTTCGGCGAGCGCGATCTTCGACACCAAATCGCTGAACGTGAAATTGCTGACCCAAAGGATCACGCCCCGCCCTTCGGCCAACGCCTGATCGATTTGATCACGGCCGGAAACGCGGGTTTTCGGCAGCCACCCACCGGGCCGGTAGCACCGGAAATGCTGCAGTTGGCTCTCGCAATGGGCCGCCATGCTCGCGCGCACAACCCTGTCCGTATCCAACTCAATAGTCGATCCGGCGACCCGTGCGATTTCATCGGCTCGACCGGTCATCTCCTTGGCGCGCAGACGAACATCGACCTCGGCCAACACGCCGGACAATCCGGACCAGAACCTGCGAGGAACAATCCATGAGGCTGCGGCAAGCACCGCCAATCGGAGCACCCTAAAAGCGTCGCCAAGCGAGACGAGGCGAAGCCGTCTCGACGGCCTAACACCGGGTTTGAAAGGCTTCGTCACATCAAGTATACCGCGCTGCAGAAAAACATATAACTTAATGAATTATATACATGTTCTGGGTCATCTTGACCGAGAATCCAGATCAAGGACAGGGAAACAACGGAGACCGGCATCTTCGCCAAGGTAGTTAGCCGAACACTCGAAAGGGTTATTTATTTTTGGAGAGGGCAAGTCATACTCGGATCGTAAAATTTGTGTAACAAAGCCTGCGACGTGACCCTGCGCATTCACTTGCCTGCCGACCGCCGCGCCGTTGCGCGCTCGATCAATCAGACCGGACGGCCCCCGTTTCGGGTCGCGCAGCATGCTACTGCCGATCAGCGCCCCACCCTGACGATCGACATCGGCGTGAATCGGATTCCACGCGCAGTCGCCAACAAGCCGGCGGTCCACAAAGAGAGAAACAACGCGCGCGCGAAGGCAGACGACTTTTACCGATATAATTCAAATATTTACGCCGGTCGGCGAGAAAAATGACCGATATGAAACAAGCAATTAACGATCCAAAGGTCGCGGTCGCCGCCGGCCCGAAAGCCGACAGAATTCCCCTGGCCGAGTTCTGGCGCGGCCGTAGCGCGGACGGTCAATTGCTGTTGGATCGACTGACGACGCACAATGTTTCGATATTCATTGCCTATGCGGGCTATCGGCTGAACATGACGGCCAACCAGATTTCGGCCGCCTCTGGCGCATTCAGTCTACTGGCCCTTCTCGCCGCCGCGCTGATGGGAACGGAAAGCGCCGTCGCGCCGATACTGACGATTTTCGTCCTGTCTCAGATCTCATACATCCTAGACTGCGCGGACGGACAGTTGGCGCGCGCCACGAAAACCACATCGCCCTACGGCGCCTTTCTGGACCGCGCGATGGACCTGGTCGGCATTCAACTGCAATACAGCGCGTTTTTCATTTTCATCTATCGGTACTATATGGCGGCGGGAGAAACGTCCCTGGCGCAAGTCTGGCTATTCGGCGGTCTGGCATTCATCTTCTTCTATCTGGCGCGGTTCACCGTCTGGCAGTTTTTCCTGCATCTGCTGCCGGAAACCTATGAGGACAGCAAGAGCGATCCCAGTTTGGCGAGCGAGATCCTCAAAGGCGTGATCGATCATCAGATCGTCGTGGTTACGATGCTGGTTTTCCTGATCTCGCCGGTCGCCTGCATGCTGATCTTCGCTTTCCAGGCGTCGCTGCTTTGCGCGATATGGCTGCGCTATTTCAAGCGCGGGCTGCAGTACAAGGCGAAGCCGTCCTCCTCGACGACGCCATCCTAGGGGACAGCGGCCCGGCCTGCCGCGCGGCACCGGTCCGGAGTACCGCGGCAGGAAACCGGCAATCGACATCGTTGCGTGGAGCATCCCTCTAGCAGGTTGTTGAAAAACCATGGTTTTTAAGGGCTCCATGGTTCGAGACGGCGCTGTCGCGCCTCCTCGCCATGAGAGTCATGCTTGTTTTCCTCATCTTGAGGCGGGCCGATAGGCCCGTCCCGAAGGATACAAATGACGTTTTCGGCAGCCCGCCAGAGGCGTATTCCGCGTGAAAAAACGACGCGACCTTATGTCGATTTGCGACGCCGCGCCGGAGCATTTGAAATCCACAGCCCCGCCCGCTCTCGGCCGGCGGGGGTTCGACCAGTCCCAATCAGCTGCGGCAGGACAGCTTCATCGGCTCCGATTGCTTGATGATACGCTGGCCATTCGGCTCCATGCCGTTTTCCAGAAAGGCCTCCCAACTCCGAAATCCATCCTTGCCGGCGAATCTGGACCGGTTCGGTTTCGGAACGACATAGGTGTTCCGGTCAAACCGGTTGTTGGATTGCGTCTTGAACCATTCTTGCTGGAAGTCGGCGACCATGCCGTTCCGGCCGCGATCCCCGAGATGGATGATGCGGTTGTTGTGGATATAGTTGTTCTGGGTCAGGTATTCGCCATACTCCCCATCGCCGCGATCCTGGTGGATGATGGTAATCCCGTTGCCGTAACCGGCCGCGACCTCGACGACGTTGCCGTACACTTCGGTGTCCTGGCTGTTCAACACCAGGATTTGCGAGCCCCACAGCCAACCGTCCCGATCCGTGGCGTTCCTGGCAACGATGTTGTTTCGGATCACCATCGCGTAGGAAATTTCGTTGGCGATACCGACCCGGGCGTTTCCGAACACCCGGTTGCCCTCAAAGACCGTGTCGATGTTGTCGATGTCGTTCCACATCCCCACGCCGTTGTTGTTGTGAATGCACGAATTGCGCACCACAATCCCCCGAGAGCGGTCGAACTTGAAGCCGCCGGCTTCCCATCCATAGGCGAAATTGGCGTAGTTGTTGTAGGCGATCTCGACCCCTTCGATGACGGCGTTGTCGCCGCTGCCTGACATGCCCATCTGGCCATTATTGTTGTACGAGCCGCCGGATACGCGCATTTCCTTGCCGATGAACAAGCCCTGGCCATGGTTCCAGCGCGCACTGACGTTCGACACGACCCAACGTTCGCTGCCCCGGCCGTCGATCGCGCCCGACTGGGCTTGGGTCGCGTATTTCTCGACGATCAGGTTTTCCAGCCGCACGTCTTTCGCGCCGCCGGTGAAAGCGACCGGCAACAGGCTCATCTCGACCTTCGCGGCCCGCGGGTCATCCACGATGTAGGCCTTGTTGTCCACGTAATGCCAGGTGCCGGCGACCAGCTTGTCCAGGGATGCGACCCGGTGAAACAACCGATCGTTAAAAAACAGGTCTTCCCTGTATTTGCATAACTCATACCCTTCCCGGCAGTCGCCATGCGGGCGCAGCGGCTTGGGAATGCCCGTCGCCACCCAACGATCGCCCTCGCGCTGCCATTTATCCAGGATGGCGGCCCCGCTGAGAATGACTTCGCCCGTGCCAAAAAACTGCTGGTTGTCCTTCGGTACGATGACGTTGCCGCGGTATAGCCCCGGTTCGAATACGAACATCGTGCCGCTCGGATGCTCTTTGACGATTTTCGCAACGTTGTCGCCAGGGCTGACGACAACCTGCTTATCGAGCGGAACGCGCTCCGAGAAAGCGGCCGCGCCATGGTGCCGCACGGCATAGCCCGTGGCGCCGGCGATCATCACGATTGCCGCGATCGAAAACCATTTGGCTGGGGTACTCATGTTTTTGACCAGTTTCGTCATCCTATCCTCGACCGGGGCCATCGCCATACTGTGGGACTCTATGCAGATGCGCCGCCGACGAATTCATGTCGGCAGCGCGATCCAGAGTGATTTTCGGTCAATTCGGAGCAAACAGCACACCCCTTTGGGGGTATTTGGGAAGAGCATTCGTAGTAAAGTGAGGAAGCTGAAGTAACGGCGTTACAATTTTGAAATCACCTGAAATAAAATAAAATAAAACTTTATATAATAGAAATATAAATTTATTTAATTTGTAATATATGTAAATTTATATAAATTAAATTATAATAACATTTAATAATATCATGTCGATCTATGAGCTAATTTGAATCGACAAATCGCATTGTTTCCAATGACATGCTTAACTATCTTACCGGGGTACGCATGCCAAACGCACGACTCAACCTGCCGTGAGTCGTCCGAGAGGGCGTTCGAAAGTCTCGGACGACACCGGGATGCATTTTCGCACTTGGCACCCAACATATGCTTCACGTCGGGGGCCAAGTAACTCGAAATGTCCGCGAGAGTCGGACTGAAACATGAAAGTTGGAGCGTTCGCGCATTGGCAGTTCGGCACCGTTTTCCAAACTGTATCCCCACGTCGAATCGGAGCGGAAAACACCCCTCAAAGGCCGGTGGGCGTTAACTCTATGTGAGTACGGCGATCGGACTATAGGCACTTGCCACTTTGCAACGCATGATCCTATTCGAATAAAGGGCGGCTCTTAGTTTTTACGTTGCAAAAACAACGCGATGTTGTCGGTGACCCATGATGAACGAAACGGTAATTAGAGATTTTTGGAACACGCATCCTTGCGGCGACCACCAAGTCGGCGGCCTCAAGGATGACTACGAAGATTTCTTCAATAAATACGATGCGTTCCGGTACCGGACCGAGAGCCATATTCTGCGGTGTCTGGACGAGGTCGATTTCAAGGACAAGCGCGTCCTCGAGATCGGATTGGGCGAAGGCGCCGACAGCGAACAGATCATCCGCCGTGGCGGACGCTGGAGCGGCCTGGATCTCACCCCCGAATCCATCTCCCGACTGCAAACGCGCATGCAGATTCGCGAATTGGATTATGACGAACTGAAATGCGGCAGCATCCTCGACGCCCCGTACGAAGACAATTCCTTCGATGTCGTGTTCTCGCATGGGGTGCTGCACCATGTCCCGAACATCCATCAGGCGCAGAAGGAAATCGCCCGCATCCTGAAGCCGGACGGCGAACTCGTCATCATGATGTATGCGAAGGTCTCGCTGAACTACCTGCTGTCGATCAGCGTGCTGCGGCGGCTCGGCCTGATATTCCTGTATGCGACCGGCATCAGCCTCGGCAAGATCTACGACGAGCATTACGAACTCGCCAAAGAGACCGGACTGCTCGAATACATCAAGATGAAGAATTTCATCCATCGCAACACCGACGGCCCGCTCAACCCGTACAGCAAGGTCTATACGGCGAAGGAAATCGAAGCGGATTTCCCGTTGTTCGAAATGAAACGCGTACACAAGGAACACATGCACGCGCCGCCGTTATCGGTGAATTCCCTGCCGGGCGCCGGGCTGATGGGCTGGCATTTGTGGGCGCATATGACGCCGCGGAAATAGGCCGGCAGGCCCGGCAGACCGCCGCCACGCAGCCGTTTCCCGACGGCCCCTCATGGGCCTGCTAAGGGGCCCAGCAAATCAACTTTCAGGGATTGAACCGTGTAAAGGGCGCCGCGTGCGCCCTTTATGCCCAGGGGCTGAATGCGCTTCGGCAGTCCCGGCGAAAGCGACGCGCCCGGCAGCGCGAGCGGTCCGCCGGACGATATCTACAAGCGGCCGGGCGACGTACGGGGTTCGGATCGCAGCGACGCCATCGACTGCGCATACAGCAACCGCTGCTCTTCGGTCAACGCGATGACGAAGCCCATCAACGCCCAGAACCAAATCCCGCCTTGCGGGCCTTCCAGGTAGACGTCGAAGGACGAGTTCACCATGAAGGCCGACATATACACCAAGCACCATACGTTGATATCCGCCAAGTCATACTGACCCAACGATCGCATTCGGAAATACCCTTGCAGCAGCAAGATACCGACAAGACCGAGGAAGACCACCCAGAGCACCAGCCCTGGCATGCCCGAACGCGACAAAATCGTCAAATGGCCGTTATGCGGACTTCGGTTTCTGGTCGAATCGGCGAAGTTGTGCACCTTGGATAGGTCGACGCCGTATCCGCGCCCGTCCCAGAAATATTCGCCATGCACCGTTTCCTGGTAAATCTTCGACCACCATTCAAGACGCCATGACGCGGTGCCGGTAAGCTGCGTCTTATCCGATTTCGAGACGACGCTCTCGATGTTGTCGAGAATCTGCTGGACCGAGAAATATCGGTCCCCGCCGACGGGAATCCTGATATCGAATGCCAATCCAATGAAGACGACGATCAACGCCGGCAGAATGACGCGGTTCAAGCGGCCCATCGGCTTGAACAACAAGACGATGCTGCAGGCCAGAAAAACCGAGAGCATCCCGCCGCGGTTCCGCGATCCGGCCGCGATTACCCCGATGCCCCAGATCATCCAAAGGCTGAACTCTTTCACCTGCGAGATCCGCTCGCCCGGCCGGAGAAACCGCCGATGCAGCCCAAGCCCGAGAAAGCCCGCGACCCCGGCAAGATGAACCGCCATGTCGCCAGGCTTCATGTGGATGAACGACGTTTCGGTTCCCGGCCATTTCGGAAGCCGGTCCCCAATCAACTGCCCCATCATATAGAGGATGGGCGCGATAACGAGGAACCACGGGAACCAGGTCGAAAACCATCTCGGCACCTGACCGACCAACCGCCCCTGCAGGAGCGCCGCCGCGATGAAAATGGCATAGAAGGCGTAGCCCCAAACCACCGCATCCCGCAGAGCGTTCATGCCGTATTCCTGGATGTACGGAAACGTCCGTATCGCCCCCCACGAAATGAAGAGGATGATGATCCAGACCAACGGCGACCCGAAAACGCGGCTGCTGTAGCTCCCGGCCAGGATAAGGAAAAAGCTGAACGCCAGGAAAACTTCGCTGATGAAGATCGGCGCCACGCCGACATAGGCAAAGCCCTTGTTGAACACGGCATAGCCGATCAGGAGCATCCCCGCCGCAATCAGATAGAGCCGAGAGACTGACATTATCGCTCCGTTCCCAAAGGCTGCGGCCCAGCAAGGCCCTGATGGTCGCGTCGACGTGCCGACCGCAAAACTCGATAGGGTTCGAGACCGATCCGCTCCGTCGGAAAGCTATCGCAAAACTTGATCATTCGTTCAACTTCGTGATGACGCCGGAACGCCGGTAATCCGAGCGATCAAACGACGGCGCTCCGTCCCGTCATCTCTTCGAACACCCGCCCGTCGATCCGTATATTCTCAATGTTGTAATGCAGGGTCTGACCCAAGTCCCACGGTGATCGGTTGATGCACCGCGCCGTAGGCGCTTCGTGAAGCCGGCCCGGTATGGCATTGCAAACGGTCCGGAATCCGTTCGCCAGGCAAAAATCCCGCAGCTTCTCGGTGAAATTCCGCCGCATGCCGAAGGGATAGGAAAAGTCGGTGACCGGCTGTTGAACGATATCTTCCAGGATGTCCTTCGAAATCATGATTTCGGATTTCGCCTCTTCTTCCGGAATTGCGCCCAAGTCGAAATGGGCGTGGCTGTGGCAGCCGATGGTGTGGCCCGCCGCTGCGATTTCGCGGATTTCATCCTCGGACAGCGTCACACGCTCCCCGGTATGGCGGATCCGATCGAAGAACCCGTTGATGGCTTGCGCATCGGCCTTGCCGCGAATCGGCAGCGTATTGGTGTAAAACGTGACCTTCGCCCCCAACGACTTGAACAGCGGCAGCGCCGTATGCCAACTTTTGAAATTATCGTCGAAGGAAATAAATAAAGTCTTTCCATCGTCACGTTCAACAAATTCGTCGGCATTTACGAAATCGTATCCTTGATCTATCCAATACCGCATACAGTCTTCAAAGATCGAATACTGTGATTCCTCAAGTTCATGAAAGTATAAGCCTAATTTTTCAGGAACTTCACGATAGGCGGCAAGCTTATGTACTTGGCGAATAGCCATTTGAATTGAGCGTTTCAAGCTCATCCGTCCCGAGTCCTCACCAGTTCAAAACGCGCGTCAGTTTCCCGGCCCCGTTCGGCCGAGGCCATCGTAATTGAATTCTTACGAAGCGCGCCTCATCCTTTGGGGTTAAGCCTATATCCCATCAACTAGAACTTGTGAAAGTAATGCTCATCGATACAAGACCGTATATCGTTCCTCGGGAAAGAAATCGGATTGCGGATCACGGCATGTTGATTCGATGGATAGTAAATGCCGGACGAAGCGCATAGACTGATGGAGATAATGCCACGATCCTGTAACCGTTATCGGTCTAACTGAGAACGCCCTACCGACGAAATTCGAATAAAAATTCACGTTCAATAAGAAAAACAACCTAAAGTTACCCTTAGTACAGAAAAGTCAAAATCCCTATGCGCATACTTCTGGCCCATAACACATACCAGCACAAAGGCGGTGAAGACTCCGTCTTCCTCGCCGAAGGCAACCTCCTGCGCGAAAGCGGCCATGAGGTCCTGGAGTACACGAAATCCAACGATTCCATTAAGCAACACGGCTCGATCCGCGTTGCCGTGGACGCGGTTTGGGCGCATCAATCCTATAAAGAACTGCGCCGGGAGTTTCGGAACACCAGACCCGACGTCGTTCACGTCCACAATTACGTGCCCCGGATATCGCCCGCGATATTCCACGCCGCGCATGCGGAACATGTTCCTATCGTCCAGACCTTGCATAACTTCCGCATGGTCTGCGTGGACGGTATGTTGATGCGCGATGGTGCCATCTGCGAGAAATGCGTCGAAAAGCGCATAAAATGGCCAGGCGTCATGCACGGCTGCTACCGCAACAGCCGCCTCGCCAGCGCAACGGTGGCCAGCATGCTGTCGATCCATGACCTGCTCGGGACCTGGCAGCATAAGGTGACACGCTACATCACGCTGACCGAGTTCCAGCGCAACAAGTTGATTTCGGCCGGCTATCCCGCCAAACGCATGGTCGTCAAACCGAATTTTTGCCCCGACTCCGGGGCGACCGCGGCATCCAACCCGGATCGAAACCGTGGTCTGTTCGTCGGCCGACTCAGTCACGAAAAGGGCATCGATATCCTCGTCGAGGCGGCCCAGAACTGCAGTGTGCCGATCGACCTGATCGGCGCCGGCCCGAAGCTTGACGCCGTCAAGGCCGCGGCCCCGGACAATCTACATGTGCATGGGTACGTCGACGACGCGGATATGCGGAAGATGCAGGAAACGGCGTCGTTCCTGGTGCTGCCGTCGATCGTCTACGAAGGGTTTCCCATGGTGATCCCGGAAGCCTTCTCAATGGGCATTCCGATCATCGCGTCGCGCCACGGCGGGATGCGGGAGATCATCGAGGACGGCGTAACCGGCCTGCACTTCGCCCCCGGCGACGCAAACGACCTGAGAGCCAAGATCGAATGGGCATCGGAAAACCCCGACAAGATGCGGGAATTCGGCCGAAACGCGCGGCATGTCTACGAAACGCGGTTCTCGCCGAAACAGAATCTCGACATCCTGACGGGAATCTACCGGGACGCCATCGAGGAAGTGGCGCCGGCCAGCGCCCCGGCGATTGCCTGAGGGTCGGCCCCGGACTCCGGGATCGGTTCTCCCGCCGGCGCAAAACCGCATGTTGGAGACGCAACCGCGATTGAATGAAAAGTGGCACCCGGATCCTAACGAAGCCAACGGCCGATTCGGCCGTGCGGAGACGAAAACCAGCCACGGAATTTTACTTGTCTAATTCTACAAATTTTCCGTAATTTCGTCGCCATATTTCATTGTTAGAATAATAAATTCCAAAAAGAGATTATGATTAACAAATAATCCGAAAGAATACTTGATGATTTCAGCACAGGTCTTAAACATGTGCTTCATAGAACAAGTATCGACGCCACAACTCTCTAATCTCAAGGTGATCTCGTGCAGCTAGAAAAATTCAACAATCGCAACGTGTTAGTGATTGGCGGGGCAGGCTATATCGGTTCGGTCCTCGTGGGTAAGCTGATGCAGGCAGGCGCCAAGGTCCGCGTGCTTGACCATCTGATTTATGACAACGGGTACTCGCTTCAGCACTATTTCGACGAGCCGAATTTCTCGTTCATCAACGACGATTTTTCCGACGCCGGCGTCATGAGCAGCGCCCTGGACGGAATGTCGGATGTCATCCTGCTCGCCTCGCTGGTCGGCGATCCCATCTGCAAGCGCTATCCGGATTTGGCTGTGAAGATCAATCGGGACGCGACCCAGCATTTGATCGATTCGATGGCCGAGAAAGGCACCGAGCGCTTCACCTTCGCTTCGACATGCAGCAATTACGGCATTCATGAAGGCGACGCGCTGGCCACCGAGACATCGGACCTGAATCCGCAATCGATCTACGCGGAAACCAAGATCGCGGTCGAGACATACATTCTGGAGAACGCGGCGAAGCTGCCCTATTCGCCGACGATCCTGCGCTTCGCGACGGCCTATGGCTTCTCGCCGCGTATGCGCTTCGACCTCACCGTTTCGCATTTCGCGAGCGAACTCGCGGTCGGCGGTTCCTTGGACGTCTACGACCCCGACACCTGGCGGCCGTATTGCCATGTCCGCGACCTGTCGAAGGCGATCATGACCGTCCTGACCGAGGACAAAGCCAAGGTCAGCGGCGAAGTCTTCAATGTCGGCGACACGGGTCAGCAATTTACCAAGCGAATGATCGTCGACGAGGCGCTGAAGCATCTCGGCGAACGGGAAGTCAGCTACGTGTCCGGCGATACGGACCCCCGCAACTACCGCGTCTCCTTCGACAAGATCGCCGAGCAGATCGGCTTCACCTGCGACTACAGCGTCGAGCGATACGTGCCGAGCCTGATCACCGCGGTGCAGAACGGCGTCTTCACGCCGAGCCGTTCCGGCAACCGGTACGGCAATTACGAAATCCCGGAATCGATCGCCAAGGTCGCCGCCGGATAAGGGACAGCTTCCTATCGCATGGCCCCCGGATCGCCTCATGAACCCGCCCTGCGCCGTCGCGCGGGGCGGTTTCTTTTGGGGCGCGCAGATGTAGGTGAAAGGCCGAGATGGCTCCGCCGGATCGTCTCGCCATCGTGAACGGCAGCGAACACACTCGGCATGCAAGAACGAACGTATGACTCTTTGTGACCCTGGCCGCCGTCACGAAAAAGGGCGCCGACCGGCGCCCTTTGGTTCGATGGGTATCCTATCCGGTAGGGATCGCTAGGACTTGTCCAGGGCCCCCTGCAAAGCCGTTACGACCCGTGTGACATCGTAGGAATCGAGGCCGGGATGCAGCGGCAGCGTAAGCTGTCGTGCGCCGAACTCCTCGGTATTCGGCAGTCTGATCTCGCCGAACCGCTCGACGAAGTAACTGAAGGTATGAACCGGCGGGTAGTGGATGCTGCTTTGGATACCTTCCGATTTCAGATGCTCCATCACGGCGAGCCGGTCGGTATCGGCCGGCAGCACCGTCGGCATGATATGCCCCGACGAAACATGATCGCGATCGAAGGGCACGACCATCGTGTCGACCGAAGCGCCGAGCGCCGTCCTGTATTCACCGATGATCGACACGCGCTTGTCGTTCCATCCGGGCAACTCTTCGAGTTGCACCAATCCCAAGGCGGCCCGCAGTTCGTCGATCCGGTAATTGTAGCCGCACTCGACAACATCGTAGCTCACCGCCCGGCCGCGCACCCGGTCCAGGGTTACGCTGGTCATGCCGTGCGTCCGCATCTTGCGAACCCGGTCGGCCACGCCGGTATCGCGCAACAGGACCATCCCGCCCTCGGCGGTTGTCATGTTCTTGTTGCCGAAGAAGCTGAAAGCCGCGGCGTCGCTGCCGTTTCCGGCCGCCGGAACGCCCGCGACATGCGCCGCATCCTCGATCAGAAACAGGTCGTGCTCGTCGGCGAAACGCCGCCATTCGGCGATACCCATCATGTAGCCGCCGTAATGCATGATGACGACGGCGCGCGTCCGGTCGGTGACCTTCGCTTCCGCGTCGGCGATCGACATATGCGGCCGGATCGGCGATTCGATATCGACGAAGACCGGATCCGCCCCCGCATGCATGACCGTGTTCGCCGTCGCAACGAAGGTCATCGACGGCACGAGCACTTCGTCCCCCGCGCCGATGCCCAAGGCAACCAGGCTGAGATGCAGCGCCGCCGTCGCGGAACTCACCGCAACGGCATGGTCCTGATCCGTCTGATGCATTTGGCCGAACGCGGTTTCGAACTGGCGCACGCGGTCGCCCATCGTGATCCAGCCGCTGTCGATTACGGCGTTTAGCGCATCTTTCTCGGCCTGGCCCAACCGGGGCGGCCCAAGTTCGACAATACTGTTCTTATCCACAGCTACCTCAATCTACTCTTTCAGAAGCCCTTTGGCCGCTTGTTCCTGAGCCCGTCGCAAGTCCTCGATACGCCCGATGTCGATCCAGTTCTCGGTGCGGTCGAACGCCATGACCCGCTCCTTGTTTTCGAGCAAGGTCTCGATCAGCCTGTCGAACCCGTACGCCTGCCCTTCCGGAACATAGTCGAGAATCCTAGGCTCCATGCAGTACACGCCGGTGCTGACGCAGAATTCCTCCGTCGGTTTTTCGCGAAACCCGTGAACCCGGCCGTCTTCGGCTTCCATCACGCCATACTCGATCGCAACAGTCTGCTTTGCGACGGCGACGGTCAGCAAGGCGTCCGACTTCTGATGAAATCCGATGAACTCGCTGACATCCATATCGACCGCGACATCCGAGTTCGTCACCATGAAACTGGTGTCCAGCTCGGACGCGAACAACCGCAGCGGTCCGATCGTCCCCAACGGCTCGGATTCCGAGATGTAATGGATTTTGACGCCGTAGCGGCTGCCGTCCCCGCAATAGCTCTTGATCAGGCTGCTGATCTTGTTCTGGTCGCTCAACGTGATGTAGACGTCCTCGACGCCGGCGACGCGAAACATATCGATCAGCTTGTCGGCGACGGTTCCTTTCCCGATCGGCATCAACGCCTTCGGCAATACCGTCGAATAAGGATAAAGCCTTGTCCCTTGGCCACCCGCTTGAATGACCGCCTTGATACCACTCATCGAAATCCACCCATTTGTTGGAAGCGCCGTTCAAGCCACTCCGTAGATAGATCAGTACTTAAATCGACGTGGTCACGATATGCTACGTTCGTGGTACCTATTTTCCGAAAGCAAAGCCCGTCTGCCGGACCGCACATCGCCAGATGGCGCTTCTAATATAGCATTAATATCAATGTATTACTGAACCTTCCCGTGGAGTGGCGATCATCCATCACGTCGCTCGTCGAAAGCGTGACGTCATCAGAAACAAGAATCGAACCGGCACGGCAGCAGATTGGCCAAGCATCGACCGGATGCTCACGAGCCCAATGCCGCTAGAGCCGAACACTGTACTAAATACCCATTTTAGACGGTTTCATCCTGATGGTTTCCGTCGCAAAACTACCCTATGAGCGCGATGCGCATATGCGATGATCGCGGTTCCGCAATATCGGACCGGATTCTAGAACCTGACGCATAACTCGGGCAGCCTTGGAATGGTTAACAGCGGCATGGCAACGGTGGTCGATTGGCACTTGGCCTTTTTCATGCCCTCATCGCCCGCTGTACGGCACACGAAACATATTGGTCTCCCTTATCGCAACGCTTCATCCGTGCAATGGGCTCGAAAGCCGTCGGCGCTCGGTAGCTAGAGTGGGATATCCAGCTTGTTCCGAATACTGATCGATCGATTCCGCTCCCAGAGCCATCTGCATTGGGCCCTCTCGGACCAAGCCGTTGTCAGCGCGTCGAATTTTCTGACATCCGTCATCGTTGCCCGGATGGTCGGAATCGAGGAATTCGGGCGCTTCATGATTGCCTGGATAATCATCCTTCTTTTCAAGGACTTGCAGACATCCCTTCTCGAACCCACGATGATGAGCATCGGGCCGAAGCAAAACCGCAAAGACTTGCCGAAATACTATGGCGCGGTCTTCGCGCAACAGACGATCTTTACCACGGCGAGTTTCTTGGTGGTCTTGATCGGGATGGCCGGGTCCAGCGTATTTTTCCCGGATTTGCGGCTGTCGCAGTTGGTGCTGCCCTTGGCCGCCGCCGTGCTTGCCGATGAATTACAGGATTTCATGCGGCGGTATTTCTACACCAACAACCGGCATGTCGCGGCCTTCTTCAACGATTTTATCAGCTATATCAGCCGCCTGATCATTCTGTTCCTGTTATGGCAGTATTCCCCGGTGCTCAGCGAAGGCGTCCTGTGGGTCTTGTTCGTCTGTTCGATCGTTCCCGCGGCCCTGGGCATGTTCATGCTCGACCGGGCTCAGATCGACCGGGCCTGGCTGGCGGCTATCGCGGCGCGGCATTGGTCGGTGTCCAAATGGACCGTCGGCACGTCCATCCTGCGTTGGCTTGCCGGCAATTTGATCGTCCTGATGGGGGGCGCGCTGCTCGGCGCCCAGGCGATCGGCGCCGTCCGGGCCGCGATGAACATCCTCGCCCCCCGGAATGTGCTGATCAACGGCCTCACGAATATCGTCATCGTCAAAGGGTCGACGATCCTGCACCATCAGGGCACGCCGGACCTGCGGCGCTACCTCGCCAAGATCGGCGTCTTCATGACCGCATTCGACGCTTGCATCGCGCTGACGGCCGTCATCTTCGCCGAAGAGCTGATGTTCTATATCTACGGCCCGGAATTCGTCCCCTACGCCTATTTGATCTACTGGCTCGCCGCGATGAATGTGGTTCAGATCACCGCTTTCCCGCTCGGCGCCGGCCTGAAGATATTCGAGTACACCAAACCCTATTTCGTCAGCGCCGTCCTCGAAGCGGCATTCGGCATAGTCGCGTCCTATTTCCTGGTGATTTATTTCGACTTGCATGGCGTGATGATCGGGTTGGCGGTGACCTATGTCATTACGATCGTCTGCCTTGCCGGCCCTTGTCTGAAACGATTGAATGCTCCCTACCCAGCAACGCCAAAAGCCTAGAAATTTCGGCAGACCGTAATACCCACGGCGTCGGCCACGGCATCCGGACGCAGGGTTTCCATGCCTCATTCGGGATCGAATCCGCGACGGCCCTTGCAATAGGGCCGGACAATACCCGTTGGCTCTCATACGGATTTTTGCGATTGTACCGACGATAGGGACTCAAAATTGAAAGATATCAATATTCGTCATTCGAAACGATCATTCTGCGCCTTTCGGCGTAACTCCGATGCGACAATTAACTAGAGCGCCAGCGCTTTCATAATGAGTCATATAAGATCGAACGATCCCGCCAGGGGGCAACAGTCCCTGGCATGCATGACACGTATCACCACGAGGGCCAAATGATCGCTTATGGGGCAATAGCGATTCGGGCGCTTTTTCCGGCCGTCTTGATCCTGCTGGCCGCGGCCGAAGGCTCGGCGGCGGCAAAGGATGGCGCACGCCAATCGATCGCGCAGGCAAGCGCGCCGGTCGGCAAGGGGACACGGGCCGAAATCCAGAATGTGCAGCGGCTGCTGAAATTGCTGGCCACGCGGTATCCTGAAAAATACGCCAATGCCGACCCGAAACGCGTCGATGGCGTTTTCGGCGATGACACCGCGATCGCGATCAAGAACTTTCAGAACTCATTTGGCTTGTCGTCGCCGCCCCGCAACAACGAACAACTTGTTTCGGAAATTCTGGCGGCGCTCGCCCGCATGTCGTCGTTGAAATCACCGTCCAGGACAAGCCCGCCGCAAGTCGCCGTAGCGCCATCGTCGATCGCGCCGCCGCCGGGGAAGCCCAAGACCGCGGCGCCCGCGGTTCCACAAGTGACCGCCCCCCCAGCTCCAAAAGTCACCGCGCCTCCCGTTCCCAAGCCGCCAACGAAGAACGTGGCCAAGCCGCCGCCGGAGCCTGCGGCGACGCCGGCCGCGAGCCCCGCACCGACGGTCACGCCCCCGCCGAGAGCGACAAAGGCGCCAACGGTCGCGGCCGCCGCGACGACAACGCCGGCCAAGAAGTCCGCTGCCGCCCCGAAACCCGTCGTACAGTCCAAACCGGCCGGGAATCGGCGGCTCTATTTCGTCCAGGTCGCGTCGTTGCGGGATTCCAAGGCCGCGCGACGCGAGTGGCGACGCATTCGCGATTCCAACCGCGCGGCCCTGGGGGCCGAAAACGTCTATTTCGAAAAAGCGAACATCAAGGGACGCGGCATCTTCTATCGCATTCTCGTCGGCCCTGTGCGCGATCAGGAAACCGCATCGGTCTTATGCTCGCTGCTCAAACGAAACGGCCAGACCTGCGTGACCACGCGGCGGAACATCAGCGCGATCAAGGATCCGAACGCGCTCATCCCGTTGGACCCGAACAAACCGGATCAGCGATCCCGTTTGAACGACGACAAGGAACTCGCCGAGGCAGCGGGCGTGTCACGGCCCCAAAAGCCCCGCGCGAACAATAAGGCGACCGCCGACACATCCGAGACGAAGACACCCGCGGCGGACACACCACCCAGGCTGGCTGGCAGCCAATCGGTCGAAGCGGCGGAACCGCAATCTGCCAACATCGAAACGCCCCCTGAACCGAAACCGACGGCGGCGGAGCGAGTCCCGCCAACGCCGCGTGTTGAATCGCCGGATCGTTCCGAAACGACGGTCGCCGCCGCACCGCCGACCTCGCCGAATACGGCAGACGAAGAGACGTCCCCAAAAGCGAATACGCCGGGAAAAGCGAATACGCCGGGAAAAGACGATGGCGGCGAGATTGCCGCCGCACCGCCCGCCCCGGCGCCGCCGTCGCCGGTCGTGGCGAAAGACCGTCCCCCGCCCTCCGATGCCGGCATGGCAACCGACCCGCTCGCGGACAGTCGCGCGCCGACGATCACGAAGGCGCCGAAAGAATCCACCACGGCGACACAGGAACCGGTTGAGACCGCGGCGATCCCCGCGCCGCCGGTCGCCCGGGCCGCGCCCGACCCAAGCCCACCGCCGAGCACGCCGCCATCGACACCAGCGGCGTCGATATCCACCGCCCCGACGACCGGTTCTTCCGGGGAACCGCAGCCTGCGCAGAAACCGGCGGCGGCGATCGAAAAACAAGACGTCGCGATCGCCCGTCCCGCCGTCACGACAGCCGATCCGACATCCACGCTGCCGGCGGAACCGGACGCCGACGCGACATCCCCCGCCATCAACGTGAGTATCCGATTGGACAGTTGGGCCGAAGTCGTAATCCCGACAGGGCTGGCCTTGCTGCTCGTCGCCGGCGCGGTCGTCTACAGTAAGCGGCGGCGCAAGAAGCAAACGGCCTTTGCGCAACTCTTCGGGACAGACGATCTTTCGCTCGACCTGGGAACCGGCTCCGCCAACACGAGCAAAACGCTCGGCGCGCTCGAAGAGAATTTCAAGAGCGACCCGCTCCGACGCGCGCGGCGGATTCGCGACGGCTTCCTACACGATGTTCTCGACGGCGAACTCGGCGAGGTCACGCCGGACTATTCGGTCGACTCGGCAATGCGCATCAACAGCGAGCTAAAGCATCTCCTGGCCGCCAAGCCGGACGACTACAAATCGATTTTCCTGAATTGGATGTTCCTGTCGGACGTGGGCACGGCCCTGCACCAGCAGGAAATTCAGATCGATCAGTTGGACACCGATATCGGCCGCGAACTGTCGCTGCTTCAGACCTATTTCAAGATCCATCTGCTGGAGCTGGACGACCGGCACAATCTGCGTGAAAACCTGCCGGGAATCTTTTACTGCCTCCAGCTACCCCCCTTGCGTCACCGCGAAACCGCGGCGATTTCGGTCGCTTAGCCCATTTTCGGCCTTTCGAGCGTCGTGTCGAAAAAGCGGAAAAATCGCGCGGAGCCTGAAATTTATTCAATAATTCCAAGGCGATATTCAATTACATTTTGTCGAAAATGCAATCTATCTACCCCCAGTTCTTTACTACTATTGAGACGTTCTATAACCCCCAATTCACTTTGCGCCTGAAATCTCGGCGAATCATACTGACAATATAAAGGGTTACGATGTTATCGGGATGTGTCTGGCCCCGTGTGTTCGGCCAGTATCCGCATCCCAACCTTTCTAGTCCGTATGGGTGGCAGGCTCATTTTTTCGAGCCCGATGGGGCGGAGCGGAAAGTGGCAAGTATCGGCACAACCCCTTAGTGAAATTAGCCTTTCGATATAAGGGCTTATAACGAGATGTCAAAATTGAGGGGAGAGAGCGTAGTGCCGTTAGATTCGGTCATCGCCAAAAGCTTTATTGATTTTCGAGACCTCGCCCGCGATATCCGCGAACGGCGGTCGATTTGGCTCATCATGCTCCTCGCGGATGTTGTCGCGCTGGAACTCTGCGTTTTACTTGGTTACCTGACCCGCCTGGCCCTTAGCCCCGTCTGGCCGATTACCATCAGCATCAGCCAGTTCGGCGTAATCGCGCTGGGGGTCCTGGCGCTGCCGGTGGCGCTGCATTTCATGGGCATGTATCCCGGCTACGGCATTAGCCCGATCGTTCGGCTGCGACAGCGCGTGATGGCCAGCTTCGTGCTGTTCGGCGTGCTCATCGCCTGGAACTACCTGGGGCGCAGCGAAGAACTCTCCCGCGGTATCCTGGTCGCGTCGATGGCCTACGCGCTGATCCTGCCATTCCTCATCGAAGTGATCGTCCGAAAGATCCTCGTCAAACTCAAGATGTGGGGACAGCCGACGATCGTTTTGGGCGCCGGCGACACCGGCACCAACATGATCGAACTGCTGCAGCGCCGCCCGGAATTGGGCATGGTGCCGGTGGCGATGTTCGACGACGATTCCAAGAAATGGGGCAAGCAGGTCGGCGGAGTCGAAATCCTCGGGCCCCTGGCCCATGCCGGATCACTCGATCAGTCGCGCATCCGCACCGCAATCCTCGCGGTGCCGATGGACGACGGCCAACTGGCCGCGGACGTTCTGGACAAGCTGCGCTTTGAGAATGTCATCATCGTACCGCGCTTGTTCGGCGTGCAAAGCCTGTGGGTCTCCCCGATCGATCTTGACGGCGTGGTCGGCCTGCAGGTGACGAACAATCTGTCGCTGCCGCATAACTACGTGATCAAGCGGCTGCTGGATTACGCCGTATCGATTCCCGCCGCGATCCTGTCGCTGCCGGTGCTGCTGGTCTCCGCCCTGTGGATCATGCTGGTCGATGGCGCGCCGATCTTCTTTACGCAGGAACGTCGGGGATATCGCGGAAAGACCATCAAGGTCCTGAAGCTGCGCACGATGTATCGCGACGCCGAGCAGCGGTTGGAGGCCCATCTCGCCGAGAACCCGGAAGCCCGCGAGGAATGGCAGCGCTTCTTCAAGCTGAAGAAGGACCCACGCGTCCTGCCGGGCGTCGGCGCCTTCCTGCGCCGCACCAGCCTGGACGAGTTGCCGCAAATCTTCAACGTCCTGCGCGGCGACATGTCCTTGGTCGGGCCGCGGCCGTTCCCGGAATACCACCTGTGCCACTTCGATCAGCGTTTCTGCGACTTCCGCGCCAGCGTGCAGCCGGGTCTGACCGGACTGTGGCAGGTTTCCGCACGCAGCGACGGCGATCTCGCCGTACAGGAATCGCTCGACAGCTACTACATCCGGAACTGGTCGCTGTGGCTCGACCTCTACGTTTTGATGCGCACGGTCGTGACGGTCGTCCGCGGCACCGGCGCCTACTGACCTGACCCACGCCGATCGAAACAAAAAACCCCGGATGCCGCGGCGTCCGGGGTTTTTCTTTTCGGGATTATGATGGAGCGCTTACTTTTTGCGCGACGGCACGGTCGCCGTCACCGCCGGGCGCGCCGCCACCGCCGCATACCATCGGCTGAGATTGGCCAGGTTTTCCGGAATGCGGATTTTCGCCACGCGCCCCAGGTCGAAGCCGCAGATGGCGGTGATATCGGCGATCGAGTAGGCATCGCCGGCAATAAACTCGCGGTCCTTCAACTCACCGTCGAGCCAGGTCATCCGTTCCTGGATCGTGCGCTGGCACAGGTCGGCGAAGTCAGGCACTTGCTCGATCCGGCCCTCCCAGTAGGGATGGCCGTGGCGGAAGGCGAAGGAGATATTCCCAACGACCTCGAACTCCATCCGCCGATTCCACATCTCCACGATCGCCTTGCCGGCAGCGCCGGTCCCGAAGAGCGGCGGCTCGGGCTGTTGCTCTTCGAAGTACCGGCAGATCGCGACGGACTCGGCGATGCAAGTGCCATCGTCAAGCTCGAGAACCGGTACGCGCGCCAACGGATTCAACGCGACGAAGTCCGGATCGAAATTCTGCTTCGCGACGAGATCGATCTCGACCGTCGGCACCTCGATGCCCTTTTCGCCCAGGAAGATCGCAACCCGGCGCGGGTTGGGGGCAACGCTGCTTGTGTGGAGTTTCATGCGACACCGTATCGGTTTGTTGGCGTGATTATGACTGCGGGGCGCAGTTTAGCCGGACTTGCCGAGCGAGGTCGAATGGTCCGCTAAGGAACGACAGAAACATTCTCAATCCCCAACGCCGCGACCGAACGGTCGATCATCTTCTCTAAGCTGAAGTTCTCGACGATACGCATCCGAGCATCGGCGCGAACGGTCTCGTGATCGGCGCTCAACCGATCGATCAATCGGCCGATACTGTCTGCGAGGGCGATCGGGTTCTTTCCGGAACGATCTCTCCCGTATTCCCAATGAGCTAGCGCGCATCGCCAACGTCGGTTGCAGTACAAGGCACGCCGGTCGCCATGGATTCGCCCAGGACATTCGAAAAACCTTCTCCGAACACCGACGCCAAACAGGTGATATCCAGCGCGGCCAAAATCGCCGGCATATCGACACGAGTTCCCAAACGATAAGCCTAGTTTTGGAGCCCCCGAGCCTCCAGCAGTTCACCCAACATGCTGTTCTCTTGGCCGGTGCCTGCAACGACAAGCACGCAGGAAGCATTCTTGCCCTGATCCATCAACCGCCGCAACGCCGTGAGGAAATTCACATGATCCTTCATGAGATCGAACCACGCCGGCAGGCCGATCAGCAGATCTGACTCCTGAACGCCGAGTTCCGCACGAACGGCGAATCGCTTGCCAGCATCGGGCTTGAACCGCTCGACATCGATGTCATTGGGAATGTGCGCGGCCCGGTTCATTACAAATCCGCGTTGTATGGCCGTTTCCAACCCTCGTCCCGAGTTGGAAATAATACAATCCGCGAAACGCGATACGTACGCCTCGACCCTATAGCTCAGCCGCGCCATCCAGTCATAACGGTGAAGCTGCATGTCGGACGCCCGAATGCTCCAAATGATACGGGGACGAACCGGAGCGATCCCGCGCGACAGGGCCACTATGATGTTTGCGGTCGATAAGCCGCTCGGCTCGCAGGCAACGGCCGTAGCGAAGTCCAAATCCGATGAGATCCCAACGAAAGGTCGTCGATAGACTGACGTGCCGAACCCCGGCGTCGATCAACTCGGAGACAAACATCCCTCCATCGCAGAACGTTACGACGGTCACTTCGTATCCCCGTTTCCGCAATCCGACAGCGAGCGCCGACAGATGACGTTGCGCGCCGCCGAGATCCATCGATCGGACAAGAAACATGCCGCTCATGCGGGAAGGTGACGTGTCCGCCAACGATCGGACCATCACGTCCGGCCGCGACAGCTAGCTCGTTCTCTGGGATATGAACTCGTTGCAGCCATGGCCATTGTCCGTTCGGAGTTTCCGAAGCACGTAGCCCTTCTGCTTGTGGAAATAGCGAGGAATTCGGTATCAAGCGCCTACCCTGCAGAAGTTTCCCAATCCACGTCATCGCAGCGGTGTTTGTGCCGCAAAGCCGTCGCACAGACCACGAATTCCGGGTCGGTGTCGAACGACCGCACCGCGGCACCTAACTGTCGCGCGACGAGCGAGAACAAACCACTTCCTGATCCGATATCCAAAAACTGTTTGCCGGCAAGACTATCCTACTCAAGCATTTCAACGAGCGACTTTTTCGCTTCGGCGATGCGATCAACCGTCTAGGTCATGGAAAAACAGTTGCCAGTTTTCGCCAAGGGCAAATACATCAGCGCTCCCGTCGTCCTTTTTCATTAAACAACAATACCACCCGCATATGCGCAAAACGGTAGAGCCATAACAAAGGTGGAAAAATTCTGGCAATGGGGTAAATCCAGCGCCCCTTGCCAAGGCTGTATTTCAAGAGATGAATATCGGCATATTCGAACGACCCGAAATGCCGCTCGAACAGAGCCGTCAACTCCGACCCCGTCTTATAGTTCAAGCTGTCACGGGTGTAGCGAATGTTCGCAGCCGCGGTTTCCGCAGCACTCTTATCCTTCTGATACTCGTTCCGTATCCCCATCAGCGCCCAGAATCGCAGATAGGCATCCGACGTTATGGCTCCGCCGAACGGAACATGGATGTGACATTCGATCGGCTGCCACTTGGACGGAAACACATGGAGGCTGAATCCGTCTTGTTTAAGGCAACGTGACAATTCCGACAGTGCCGCATCCAAATCCTGAACATGCTCGAGAACCTGATTCGAATATATGAAGTCGAAATAGTCATCCGGAAATGGCAACGTAACTCCGCCTTCCGCATCGCTAAACCGAAAATCCGGCTGCGGCCCGTCGGCTCGACGATCCACATAGTCGCGTATGTCGTACGCGTGGATATTCTCGTACCCACGATCACGGAACCGATAGACGTCCGCCCCGGCACCGCAACAAAAATCGAGGATACGGGCGTCCTTGGGCAGCGTCAGGCCAGCGGCCTCCGCCACTCTTTCATAGACGCTCGGCGGCGGTTCCCGACTTGAGTCCGGTGTCAATCCGCCCATCACCACGCCCGCTAACGCCGAGCCTCGATTTCCGCCATGTGCGAACCGCGCCATTCCGTCAATTCCTGCAACCCTTCTTCGAGGTCCTTTTCGGCGACGAACCCGATTTCGGCGGTCGCGCGATCCGGACTACTGATGCGACTTCGCACCAACTTCACCTGCATGACGTTTAGTCGACCGTTCAGACCGATACGCTGATTGTCATGCTTATCGGTTCCCGCGCCGTGCGCTCGCAAGCTATCCAGCACCTGTGCCATCGACTCGTCGTCGGTTAGAACTACGCCGTGATCGCCATAGCAGCCAAGCAGCTTGGCGGGAAAGAAACTGATCGCCGAACATGCCGACACAGCGACCATCAAGCGACGCACCTTAACACTGTGCGGCATCCGCCAGCAATTTCACATCGCAATCGCAGGCGATGTGCGTAGTTTCCCGGTAATCGGCGGGATGCCCGAAAAGATCGACTACGAGGATCACCTTTGGCGAAAGCGAGACCGCCCTGCACTCCGGGTCGATATTGAAGATATCCTCCAGCACGTCGCAGAAGATCGGCGTCACCCCAGGAAATCAACGATCTCATCGGTGGCCACAAAGGTGAGCGTCGGCGGATTACGGCGTTGCCGGACCTGACACTCCAATCCATCAACGCCATCAACAGAGTATCGGTTCCGCTTCATCCAGTTCGACAGCAACAGCATCAGCCTTTGCCGATTGAGGCAAACCATCGATCCAATCAATTCGATACAGATGTAAAAGAACCTTCTCCGCCCATAGCGCATCGTCGAACAAAGCCGTGGCACGGTCGCCGACCGCCGCAAGCTTCTGCTCCTTGAACGGATGGAGCCGACACGAAGAGAGGCGCCGGAACACCATCGGGAAACTTCATATGCATCATCCTGACGTCCGCGATGACCTTATGCAGATAATTCATGTCGGGTGCATGGCGATTCAGAACGGTGTTCACGGCAAGAATGTCGAGAAATCTTCAGTTTCCCATAGTCTCGCTGCTGCCAGATTTCCGCGCCTTTGACCTGTAAGAGCAACCGCCGGTCAAGCGACGCACAAATTTTTGCTTCCGGCTAGTTTATGGGAGAATGAAATCTCTCCGAACGTTGAAGGCGCTACGCTCCCGCGGCATAGGAGGAAATCCATGGCACTCGAAGAAATCCAAGACGACCTTGAAGTCGAACCGTCGACGATCCAGGTCGATCCGCTCTCCATCCATATCGGCGCGAATATCGGCGGGGTCGATCTCCGGTCGACGCTCTCCCGGCAACAGGTCGCGGAAATCCGGAGGGCGCTTGTGCGATGGAAAGTGGTTTTCTTCCGCGGCCAACATCTGACTCACGATCAGCACATCGCCTTCGCGCGGCAGTTCGGCGACACCACGCCGGGCCACGTCGTTTACGGGAACACCGACACGCATCCGGAAATCTATGCCGTCGCGAAGAACCGCAAGGCCAACCGGTTCCAGGGCGAAGTCATGTACCGTCCGTGGTCGGGGTGGCATGCGGATATCACCGCCGCTATAAACCCGCCCTTCGCGTCGATCCTGCGCGGCGACGTAGTGCCGCCCTATGGCGGGGATACGCAATGGACCAACCTCGCCGCGGCCTACGATGCCTTGTCGCCGGCGATGCGGAAATTCCTCCACGGATTGCGGGGACAGCATCGGTTCGCGCCGCCGCCGGGCGTCGAGACCTCGGACGAATACCGAGACCTCATGCGTAAGCGGACATTGGTGACCGAGCACCCGTTGGTCCGCGTTCATCCGGAATCCGGCGAACGCGTGCTCTATATCAGTCCGTCCTTCCTGAAAACGATTACCGGCCTGACGCCGCGCGAAAGCCAGGGCCTGCTCGAAATCCTGTGGGAGCATGCGGTGCGACCGGAATTCACCGTCCGTTTCAAATGGGAACCCGGCAGCATCGCCTTCTGGGACAACCGCTCGACCGCCCATCTGGCGCCGCGTGATATCTTCGACTCCGACTTCGACCGCCAGTTCTATCGGGTTACGCTGATGGGCGACGTGCCGGTCGGCGTCGACGGCAAACCGTCGACGGCGTTGGAAGGCATGCCGATCGAAGCGATCTAGGCGCACACCCGACGACCCTCACAAGAGCTTGAATGGCGTCATGCGTGGCTGCGATGCCATAGTCGTGCAGGATCATCCGAGGAGTTGGATCATGCGGAAGCGCGCCCCCGCCATCGGCCGCCGGCCGATTGTGACCGGCCTGTTGACCGCCGCCGCGGTCAGCCTCTCCGCTCCCGGCGTCGCATCGGCCGAGCGTACGGTCCCGGTCCCCCGCCGCGCCCCCGAATGGGACGTGTCCGAATGGCTGAACGGCGACGGCGGCAGCGTCGAAGCGCTGCGCGGCTCCGTCATCGTGGTCGACTTTTTCCAGCTTTGGTGCCCGGGATGCATTTCGTTTTCGATCCCCTTGATGAACCAATGGGAGGCGGACTTCGCCGCCGAGGCGAAGGCCGGACAGGTCGCTTTCATCAGCATCCACACCGTCTTCGAAGGGCACGGCTATCAGACGCCGGACCGGCTGAAGCGGTTTATCCGCAAGAAGAAGATCCTGCACCCGGTTGGCATCGACCGTCACCGCGACGGCAATCACGTGCCGGAAACCATGCGCCGCTATCGCACCCGCGGCACGCCGGAAATGGCCATTATCGACAAAGCCGGCATGATCCGCCTGCAGGAATTCGGATATTTCGACCCTGCGATGGGCAAAGACCTGATCCACCGCCTCCTGACGGAAGCGTAAGACGCGTCGGCCGGCGGCGATTTTATCTCCCGCATTTATTCGCTAGAACTCTTCCGAACCGCCGCGTCATACGACGCAGCATCGATCCATCGCCGTCAAGAAAAACGGAAGACAGAGCCATGCCCATGATCCGCGTCGAGATGTTTGAAGGCCGCACCATCGAGCAGAAGCGAAACCTCGTGAAGGCGGTCACCGACTGCTTCATCGAAACTTGCGGCGGCAAGCGTGACCAAGTGCACGTGATCGTCGACGAGGTTAGCCAGGAAAACTGGGCCGTTGGCGGCGACTTGTTCGCGGACAAATAGAACGCGCCATTGCCAATCCGGCGTACCTTTCCCTTGACTTTCATGGGCGTCACCGCCGACCCTTCCGGCGGGAGATGCGTCATGTCCAAATTCGCAGTTGCGCCGCTGCTCGGCCTCGGGTTAAGCGTCCTCACCCCCAGCTTCGGCGCGACGTCCGGGCTGCCCGAGACACCGGGCAAGCACCTCATCGACGGTGCCTGCCTATCCTGCCATCCGGCCAACCGGATCACCCGCAGTTCCGGATACGATCCCGCAGGGTGGGCCGAATTGATCGGTACGATGATCGACGTGTCGGGATCGCCCGATACCCAGACGCGGCTGGTTCATTACCTGTCGACGCACTTCCCGCCCAACACCGAACGCGAGCCCACCCTGGTCTCCGGCGATGCGCGGATCGCCTTCACGGAATGGGTCGTGCCGACGCTCGGTCAACGGCCCCGCGACCCGGTCGAGGCGCCGGACGGTTCGATCTGGTGGGCCGGACAATGGGGCAACCTGATCGGACGCCTCGATCCCAAGACCGGCGCGATGCAGGAGTATCCGCTGCCGGACAACGCCATGCCGCACACGGTGGCGATGGATCGCGCCGGCAACGTCTGGTACACGGGCAACAAGAACGGGACGGTCGGCAAGTTCGACCCGAAAACGGAAAAGATCACCGAATTCAAGATGCCGGACCCGGCGGCACGCGACCCGCATTCGGCGATCTTCGACGCCGACGGCATCCTGTGGTTCACCTTACAGCACAGCAACCGGATCGGACGGCTGGATCCGAAGACGGGCGACATCGAACTGGTGGAAGCACCGACACCGGGGTCTCGACCCTACGGCATCAAGATCGACGCACGGGGCGTCCCCTGGGTCGCCTGCAACGGCAGTAACTGTCTGATGAAAGTCGATCCGGCGACAATGGCGCTCTCAGAGATCGAGCTGCCGGTCTCAGCCACCACCGTCCGGCGGCTCGACATCGCGGCGGACGGCACGATCTGGTACGTCAATTCCTCGCAAGGCCGGCTTGGCCGCTACGATCCGATATCGGGCGACATCAAGGAATGGCCGTCGCCCAGCGGGCCGGCGTCGCACCCCTACGCCATCGCCGTCATCGACGGGATCGTCTGGTACAACGAGTCGGGCAAGCGGCCCGATACGCTGGTCCGCTTCGATCCCAAGACGGAGGAATTTCAGAGTTGGATCATCCCATCCGGCAATGCCCCAGCCGGCATCGTCCGGCACATGCGGCCGACCCGAGACGGCAACCTGCTGATCCATCAAAGCGGGACCAACCGCATCATGCAGGTGACGCTTAAGCCAACTAAGGAAATTCGGTAACGGCCTATTTCGCGGGTCTGGTCGGCGAAAACACCGCCTGCCGCCAACGGTCCGTTTCCGGAACCGAGCGCTCGGCCAAAAGCTTGAGCCCGCGGCCTTCAATCGCGTCGACGATATCCGATGTCGACGACCAATGGAGCGATTCGAAAGCGTCCGCACTAAGACCTTCCTCTTCGCCAATCATGAAATCGACCAGGAACAATCCGTCGGGTCGCAACACGCGCCGGACTTCGCCGAGAATCCTGTCCAGGTCGAAAACATGATCCAGGCAGTTTGTGTAGACCGCATCAACCGATCCGGCGCCGAACACCAAACTGTGAAAATCGCCATGCAAGACATATTCATTGCGGGAACCCGGTTCGAGATCGATTCCAACGGCGAAATGCCCCAAGTCGATGAGCGCTTTCACTTCCATTCCCACGCGGGCGCCAAGGCACAGGACGGTATGCTTGTCGGTCAGTTCAGGACATTGCTCGAACCTTTGTCGAAACTTTTCGTAATGCTCTTCCTTGGTGACCTCCCTGAATTTCGCGATCTTGTGAAATTTCTCGGTCTGGTGCCGAACATACTCGTCATAGTTATCGTACCCCCGCTTCTTCAACCCTTCCTGCGCCGACCAAGGATACTTCTCGTCATACCCGACATTTTCGTCTTTCGTCCATTGATACTCGTCTTGATCCCGCGCGACCTGCTTCTTGGTCGCCCGTGCCAGCGTCTCCCAGCCTTTTAGGGAGAACGCGCGGTGCAATGCGCGGGTCGGCAACCGCCGCGCATAGTTCCATGCGAGTCTAAAGCCGGTTCTTGTATGCGATGGCATCGTTCAAAATCGTCCATCCGTGCTTGCAAGGTCAAACAGTTCATCAAACATATCGCCCCCATCGCGGAATTCATGCTGCAAAATGTGTCTTAAAGACGGCGATGTATTGGTATGCAGGCAGATGTCTGCGGCAACATCGCCAACCGGCCGCGCAAGCGAAAACCGCGCACGCCTTCCCGGTAAGGCCATCCCGAACAGCCTTGCCCGGGATTGCCAATTGCGGTCAGTCCCCGGGTCGGCCAAAATTCCACCCGAGGATGGGGTCGAAAAGGGAGTCTTGCCATGTCCGTTCGCTATATTGACGCGATTACAGCACGTTACGAGAATCTCGGCTACACGCCCTATCGCTGGGTCTATGCCGAAGACCCGCCGGCTTTCACGCCGATGGCGAAACCGCTGGCCAACTCACGGATCGGCGTCCTGACGACTTCCGGCGCCTATGCGCTCGGCCAAACGGCATTCCATTACAAGGACGACACCAGTGTCCGGGCGATCCCGAAGACGACGCCGAAACAGGACATCCGCTTCTCGCACATTACGGAGAACTATCTGGAAGACCCGCGGCGCGATTCGGAATGCGTTCTGCCGCTGACGGCCTTGAACCGTCTCGAAGACGACGGATTCGTGGGTGACGTGGCAGATGACACTCTGTCCTGCATGGGCGGCATCTATTCGCAGCGCCGGGTGCGCGAGGAACTGATCCCGGATCTGGCGGCGCGGTTCGAAGCACAGTCCGTCGATGCGGTCTTCCTCATACCCATGTGACCGGTGTGCCATCAGACCGTGAGTCTGATCGCCCGTCATCTCGAAACCGCCGGCACGCCGACCGTCTGCCTGACCAGCGCCCGCGACATTACGGCCGCCGGCAATCCGCCACGCGCGGTCTTTGTCGACTATCCCCTCGGCCACACGTCGGGCCGCCCGTTCGATCCGGAAGATCAATACGACATCACGCGCGCCGCCCTGGCCGGGTTGGAGACGATCGACGAACCAGGCGACATCCTGGACCTCGGCCGCCGCTGGTCCGACGACGACGGCTGGAAAGCGGACGCCATGCGAACCGACGGCGAAGACACCCGGAGCGCCCGAGACACGACGCCGCAATGGCAATACCCGGAAGACCGCATCGCGGCGGAAGGAACAACCAACAGCGGCGAGACGACGTAATTAGATGTCGACGAAGCGCTGCCGGCGCATGGCGCGTATCTTCAATAGGACGATGCAGCAGGATGCGGCCGTCTCGAAATCAACGCGCCGAACTCCGTCCCTATGAATTCGTGTAGGCGGCAAAACGCTTGCGATACTGGCTCGGGCTGACGTCGAACTTCTTGCGAAAATGGTAGCGCAGGTTCTGTGCGTTGGAGAGACCGACCGCGTCTGCAATGTCGTCCAGGGACGCCTGCGTCGTTTCCAAGAGTGTACAGGCCCGCATCAACCGTTCCTGGGCGATCCAGGTACCCACCGGCATGCCCGTAAGCGCCACAAACCTTCGTTGGAAGGTTCGCGGGCTCATGCCCGAAGCTTCTGCGAGGGACGCGACGCTGTGCCGACGGTTCAACCCGGCCCGAACATAGTCCACGGTCGCCGACAGGCGATGCGCGTCGTTTTCCGCCGGCACCGGCTGTTCGATGAACTGGGTTTGGCCGCCCTGCCGGTGCGCATGCATGACCAAGCGGCGCGCGACCGAGTTCGCGATCCTAGCCCCGAAGTCGCGCCGGACGATATGCAGGCAAAGGTCCAACCCGGCCGAACTGCCCGCCGACGACAGAATGTCGCCGTCGTCGACATAAAGGCTGTCGGTTTCTAGATAGACGGCGGGGTATTGGCGCGAAAAATCTTCCGCATAGCGCCAGTGGGTGGCCGCCCGGCGCCCGTCGAGCAATCCGGCCGCGGCAAGGACATA
Organism: Alphaproteobacteria bacterium; assembly: GCA_028281325.1. Classification (GTDB taxonomy): domain Bacteria; phylum Pseudomonadota; class Alphaproteobacteria; order UBA8366; family UBA8366; genus JAJFJD01. The sequence goes on along the minus strand of JANQKC010000031.1, from coordinate 18,192 downwards.
GACGCCGGAGCAGATTGTGACGAGCCGGGTGCCGCGTCGGTGCGCGCCGCGCAACGCGTCACAGAGAGCCGGCGGCACGGGTTCGTCTTTTCCCCGCCATCCCGGGATGACGATGGTGCCCGCCGCATCGAAATCCTCCTTGGACCCGGTCGCCGTAACCTCCAACCCGCCGGCGGCGCGAAGCGGTCCCTTCTCCAGCGCGACGGATTCGAACCGGTACCAATCCCCGACGATCTCGGGCCGCGGCAACCCGAACACCTCGGCCACGATACCGTATTCGAAGGTGCACAGGCCGTCATACACGAGGGCCACGACATTCAACGCAGCGGGATCCGACCGGCGCGGCGTCGAAATTGTCATGATTTCCATCGCATTTGGCACATCCCCGAATGGCACGATTTCAACTTACTTGAAAATAATGACAAAGAACCAAGGGAGATTTCAAATGAACCGGATGCCCGCCCTGATGGACGCCGTTTCAGTCTACTTCGACGCCATCTACCACTGCGATGTCGAGAAACTGGACGCGGTCTTTCATGAGGCCGCCAGCTTGTTCGATGCCGACGCGGGAGAGATCTTCGTCGATCCCATCGCCAGCTTCCGCGCGGATGTCGGCAGCCGCCCGTCCCCGGCCGGACGAAAGCAGACGCGACATGACGAGATCATCACGATCGATTGGCTTTCGGACCTGAGCGCCGTCGTGAAACTACGGCTGCACTCCCATGAGAAAGTGTTCGTCGATCACCTTGCCTTCGTCAAAGGCCCGGATGGATGGAAGATCGTCTCCAAGGTCTGGCATCTGGAGAGCATCGCCGAGATCGAGACGTTGGACGAGCCGCAGTCCGCGTCGAAAACCGATTGATTACACCACGACAATCCAAGACGGCTAATCATCCGGCGCCAACGCAATACAAGAGAACCCGACCAACGCCTCGGTCGGCACGCCGAAACGAACCGTATGGCGCGCCGGCGGCCCGTCCGGAAAATGCTTCACGTATTCTTCGTTGCACGCGGCATAGTTCGCCGGGTCGGTGATCAGCATCGTGACCTGCACCACACGCCGGAGCGAACTCCCTTGCTCGCGCAGAATCGTATCGATGAAGGCGAGCGAATTCCGAACCTGCTCGGCCGGGGTCGCGCCGCGGTCGATTCCGTTCGCGGGATCGTGCGGTGCGGAATGTCCGGAGACGAAGATCAAACCGGCGGCCCGCGTCGCGCGGCTGAAAGGTCGAATGGAGTCCGGTTCCGGCTGCCCGATGAAGTCGATCATGATGCGTTTTCCGTTCGTGTTCGATGAGAAGGTGGTTGCCATGGTAGCCGAGCGGCGTTGGAATCAGTATCGCGATGCGCGAAGGAAACACACAACGTCATAGCACCTTTCGAAATTCGAGAAAGGTCGGTCCACGCTCGAACCCAAGCGCAAGGTTCAGGTCGAGCATCGGATTGTTCTCCTCGTTGTCCGTTTCGATGACATGCCCGCCCGCGGCTTCGACATGGTCGATCCCGCGTAGTTTCAGGGCCGTTGCGATGCCTTTGCGGCGGAAACCGCGCCGGACGCCCGTGACGCCGGTGTAATATGTGCCAGGCGTCGAAGGGTCGATCGAAAGGATGCTCATCCCGACCCAGGCATCGCCGTGGCGGGCAACGAACCATGACTCCGGCGCAAAGTCCGGCTCCTCGAAGATACGGGAGAAGCGCGCGAACGTCGGCCGCGTCGGAGTTTCGAACAACGGAATATCCCGCACGATGTCCCAATCCAAATCCCAGCATCGGCGTTTCCAATCCGGCACGGCCGTCATGAGATCGCTCAGCGCGGCAATCGTGATTGCCTTATCCAAGGTGCCGGGCCGAACGCAATTCTTGTCGAAAGACCGAACGTCGAGGCGCAGCACAGGGCGGCGCAAAACGACTTCAAAGCCGCGTCTTTCCAGAAAGCCGGGCGTGTCGGTTTGATCGTCATGCGTAGAAGCCATCACGTCCGTCGGCCGATGCGCCGATACGATCGCCATGACGCGGTCGTGGAGCGCCGCGCCCACGCCGCGCCGCCGATGGTCGGGGTGCACGACGGCGTGAAAGAAGAATCTGCCCGGCCGGGGCGAGAATTCAGGCTGCCCGTAGACCGCAAAAGCGACGATCCGCCCGTCCCGTTCGCCGACGATCCGGCCATGAACCAATTCGGGGTTGCGCCGCGCATCGTCTTGTTTCAGACCGCATACCGTCGTGGGGTAGTCGGGCCACACTGCGGTCGCAACCTCGGCCACGCCGGCATAGTCACGCCGTTTCTTTTCAAAGTCCCGAAGAACGAAAGGCGTCGCATTCCGCATGCTCATCACCAAATCTCCCGCGATGCGGCCGCGGATGCGCGGCACGCAAAGTCTCATTCATGTCGACTGAGGATGGGTCTCCCGACCCGTGAGATTCAGTATGTCTTGCTCATCGCCCTGCCGCCTTCATCCGGACAGGAATTCTTGCGTCATGCGCCCGGAAAAAACAATCACCTAATTGGCTAGCCAAGGATTGATTTGCGCGCGGCTCAGATCGTCGTGACGAGGCGGTAGCCAACATCGTACGCATCAAGGTCGAGCAAGTCGGCGTTCCGCTGCGCCCATACGCCCGTGTCCAGATCGCCGGCAAGTTTACGCAACCCCTCGGCTACGGTACCCAACGTCCAGAAGGAAGACATCGCGGCCCGGATTCGCGGATCGAGATAAGCCGCCGGTCGTCGCCAATAGGCGTATAAGAAACCGTCGGCGCAATCGTGCGGGATCGGCACGGCGCAAATCTCCACCGGCCCGAGCCACGCTTCGTAGTCCGATATCCTCGGCATTTGCGCCTCGTCCAACGCCACGAGGTCCGGGATGTAGTCCATCAGCCAGAACCCGCGATGCGACGGGTCGTATGTTAGGACGACGACCCGCCCCCGGGTCACGCGGCGCATCTCTTTCAGACCCTTTTCCTTGTCGGCCCAATGATGAACCGTCAGGATCGCCATCGACGCATCGAAGGACTTGTCGTCAAAGGGCAGATCTTCCGCATATCCCTGCACGGCCGGCGCCGCTGACGCTCGGCGCTGCCGGATCATTTCCGCCGACGGCTCGATGGCGGTGACCCGCCGGTCGGCGGGCTCATACGATCCCGCACCGGCACCGACATTCAGAACGGTTGTCGCAGGTCCCAAAGCCCGCCCGATCACTCGCTCGATCCGGGGATCGGGTTTCCGAAGATCGGAATAACTCACGCCAATCGTATCGTAGGTCGCGCGCATAGCGCCGCGTGCCATACCGCAACCGGATTGTCATGAAATGACTGCTATCGGAGAGTAGCTGAGGGAAATTCACGTACGTCCCGCATACCGTGATCTTTGGTCCCTCACTTCTGCGCGCGGCGTCGGCTATGGTATTCTTACCCATCCCGTCCATTGAGAAAAAGTGTTTGAACGGGGCGACGCGCAAGCCGTCTTCAACGAAAAAGCGATAGGGGCAGAGCCGATGACAGCCGACTACGATCCGAACGCAAGTTACGAGATTAAGATTTGGGAAGAGGACTTTAGGCAGGTTCCGACGCGCATGCTGCTTGCCCGCATCTGTCAGCCGATCGGCGATGGGCCGTTTCCGGTGTTGCTCGACCTGCACGGCGGCGCCTGGACGTTCAAGGATCGTACGGCCAATGTGGCCATGGCCGAAGCGATGGCCCGCAGCGGAATCCTGACGGTGTCCGTCGACCTGCGCCTGGCCGGCGAAGCGCCGTACCCGGCCTCGGTGCAAGACGCCAACTACGGCATTCGGTGGCTGAAGATGAAAGCGCCCGGCTGGAACGGCGACCCGTCCACGATGGGTTTGCTCGGCAGTTCCAGCGGCGGCCATGTGGCGCAGCTGCTCGGCATGCGGCCGCAAGACCCGCGCTACAACGCCCTGCCGTTGGAGGGACATCCGGACATCGACGCAAGCATCCGTTACGTGGCGACTCGGTCGCCGATCAGCGATCCCTTGGCGCGGTACAACAACGCACTCGCCAGGGGCAACCAGGAGATGGCGGACCGCCACCACGTCTATTTCAATCCCTTCAGCGACATCGAAGAAGCCAATCCGCAGATGATCCTCGATCGCGGCGAGCCGGTCGAGCTGCCGCCGATGCTGGTGATGCAAGGCGGGCTCGACGACAACGTCCTGCCCGCATTTCAGGAAAAATTCGGCGAAACCTATCGTGCCGCCGGCGGCGACTGCGATGTCGCGGTGTTCGAGGGCTGCGGCCATTTGTGGGTGCTCGAACCGGGCCCCGACACCGATCGTGCCCACGAAATGGTCAAGGCGTTCATCGCCCGCCAGCTTAACGCGCTGCGGCAAGCGGCCTAAGGGTGCATGCGTTCCGAAATCCTATAGGGAGGGCCGATGCGGGACAGAAAGATTTCAATTCTCGGAATGACACACCGCTTTACCCGAAGGTCCGATCAAACGCCCGTTTCGTTCCGAAGTGCCTCGCGACGGGCGCTCAAAGAGCGTTCAACGGGATTTTCAGGTAGGACACGCCGTTGGGTTCAGGGTCCGGGAACTTACCGCCCCGGAGGTTGACCTGGATCGACGGCAGGATGAGTTTCGGGAAATCGAGTTCGGCGTCGCGCGCCTCGCGCATCGCCGCGAAGTCGTCTTCCGTGACGGTATCGCGCACATGGATATTGCCGTCGCGCTCGGCACCGATCGTCGTCTCCCATGCCGGCGACCGCTCCTTCGTGCCGTAGTCGTGGCCGACGAAAACGCGGGTTTCCGGCGGCAGCGCGAGAATACGGCGAATCGACCGGAACAGCGTGCGCGCGTCCCCGCCGGGAAAATCGCAGCGCGCCGTGCCGAAATCCGGCATGAAGACCGTGTCGCCGGTAAAGACCGCATCGCCGACCCGATAGCAGACGCAGGCCGGGGTATGACCGGGCGAATGGAGCACCGTCACGGTCAGGTCGCCCAACGGCAACTCGGTTCCATCCTCGAACAAACGGTCGAATTGCGAGCCGTCCGTCGGGAAATCCGGCCCAAGGTTGAAGACATCCGCGAAGGTCTGCTGCACCGTCACGATCTCCGCGCCGATGCCGCGCTGCCCGCCGAACCTGTCTTGCAGATGGCACGCGCCCGTCATGTGGTCGGCGTGGACATGCGTCTCCAATATCCAGTCGACGGTGTAGTCTTGATCGCCGACGAATTGCGCCACCGTGTCGGCGCCACCGGTCGCCGTCCGTCCGCTGCTGGCGTCATAGTCCAGAACGGGATCGATGACCGCGCAGCGGCGGGTCGCGGGGTCCGCCACCACATAGGTGATTGTACCGGTCGGCTCATCGTAGAAAGGGGTGATATCGACGGACATGGTTTCGGGATACCTATGCGTTTCGCGGTCTTAAGATCGAAAACACACTTTAATGGCCTTCGCCGTCGCCGGAATTGACCAGGATCAAACAACGCGTAGGACAATCGCCGAATCCGGACGATCCTATTTACGCTTCGGTACCCTGGGCCGCGCGGGACACCGCCGGCCACACGTCCCGCAAGAACACGGTCAGGTCGCTCGCCGCCCCTTTCACCCTGTACGGATAGAGCAGAGTGCTGACGAATCCCCTGTGATAGGTGGCGTGGTTTGCGAGGTGGAGGAGAATGTCCTCCCGCGTCATCGCGCCCTCGCCGCCGCCGACGAAAGGGAAGTCGATCACCTCCGCCAACTCCGCTTCCGTCCAGCGCCGCGCCAGCCCCACATAATGGTCGTTCATGCCCCGAAGACGCCGCGCGACCTCCGAAAAGGGAAGCGCCCGGCTTCGATGACGCGCATGATGCCCATGATCACGGCCTTCGAGATGGGCCTGAAAAATCTCCGCCACGACAAGGATGTGATCGAATGTCCCGGCGATACTGCCGAACAAGGCGTCACGCGGCGCCATCAGGTCGTCGTCCGGAAGCCGTTGGGCATTGCGCAGCATCACATCGTCGGCCCAGGCGGTATAGGCCATCATGCGATGAACGCTCGAGAGATCGGGCATGGGATTCCCTCCTTGAGGACGCTCCTGTACCAAGCCAGTGTCGCGCCGAACAAGGAAATCATTGCCACCGAGACAATTCGACGCCCGGCGAGACCCGACCCTACCCCGCGAAAAAGTCCAGGAGCAGCCGCACCGTCGCCTGCGGTTGTTCCTGCTGGACCCAGTGGCCCGCGCCGGGGACGAAGTGGACATCCGTCATCCGCGGAAAGGCGTGCCGTTGCATTTGGTCGAGCGCACCGGGGTTCTGATAGGCGCCCCAATCCTTGTCCCCGGCGATGAAGCAGGCCGGCAACTCGCTCGCCCGTCCGCCGAACAGCCGCAACTCATCGACCATCGCCGGATCGAAGCGGCATCGGTATCCGTTCAGCCCGCCTTGGAACCCCGTGCGCCCATACTCCGCCGCGAAGACGCCAATTTCGGCCTCGGTCAGCCAGGCATTGGCGGCGACCTCTTCCGGGCTCGGCATGAAATCCGCGGCCGTTTCCGTCATCGTCTGTCCGGCATTCATGACGTAATAGGTCGGCATGGCCGCGATGGCCTCCGCCTGCCAGGCCGAGAGCGGATGTGGATCGTTGCCGGGCCAATCCGCGCTCTTGCCATGGAAATACCCGCGCAGGAAATCCGATAGACCCTGCGGACAGTCGCACATATCACCGTTCGCCGGCCGCGTCGCATAGTATTTGTGATAGTGCTTGCGCGGTCGGTCCAAGGCAGCCAAGTCCGCGTAAACGTCGGGCGCGGATGCCGCCGCCTGGGCCGGTGCGGCGAAACGCGGCGGCCCCGGAAACGGCGCGCTCATCAAGACGACCTTACCGAACAAGTCCGGCCGAATGAGGGCGCAATACGCCGCCACCGACGCGCCGTAGTCGTGACCGACCACGGCGGCCGCTTTATCGATCCCCAAAGCGGCAAGCAGCGCGACCTTGTCTCGCGTCCGGTTGAGTTGGTTGAACGGCCGAAGATCCGCGTCGTAGTCCACCGGTTCCGGACAGGTGCGCCCATAGCCCCGCTGGTCCGGTGCTATGACGCGATACCCAGCCTCGGCCAGGGGAAGCATCACCTTGCGCCAGCTATAGGCCAGCTCGGGAAAGCCATGCAGCAGCAACACGACCGGCCGATCCGCGCCATCGTATCCGGCCTCCAACACATGCATGCGAAGGCCGTTCACGTCGTCGACGAAGCGCGCGCGTATGCCCGCCGGCAGGGTCTCGTCTTGAAGGGGTTTCATTGAATGTCAGACTTTCCTCTTTCTCTCCCAGAACGACAGGAACTTATCGGTCGGCGGTTCGCGTGCGGACAAGGCCATCGTCATCAGCCCGGTAACGGCCGGCCGCATGATGGGCCACCGCTTCCGATACTTTTGCATAGAAGGCCACGTCGACGCATTCATCGATATGAGCGGCCGAGAGTTGGCCTCCGGCGAGTATGCCCCCGCCCCCGCGATGCTCAAACCTTTGATTTGAGAAATTCGACGAACTGCCGAACTGCCGGGTCCAGCGTCGCGCCGCGCAGCCAGACAATTTCCAGGTCCCGTTGCGCCCAGCCGTCCGCGATCGGGGCCGCCTGCAAGGCGTAGGCCTTCAGGAACGGTCTTATGTTGCTCTCGCGCAGGAAGCCGATCCCCATGCCTTCTTCCACGAGGCGGCGGAGCGAATCGAACCGGGAAACGCGAAAGGCGCGCTTGATCGTCGCATCGGACTTCCGGGCGGCCTTCAACACCAGTTCATCGAGCACGCCGCCCTCGTGCAGCGAAATCACCCGATACTTCACCGCTTCCGAAAAGGGAACGCTCGCCCCCGCCGCCCGGCCGTCGAAGAGCGGATGACCTCGCGGGCCGATGACCCAGACCGGATCGGTTCCGAAGTGGCATGACTCCAAGCCGGTCCGGCTCTTGATATCGGTAACGAGGGCGAGATCGCTCTCGCCGCTGCGAACGGCATCGAGCGCTTCGGGGCTGTATAGCTCGATCAGATCGACATGGATGTCGGGATACTGGTCGGTAAAGGTTTTGAGAAGTTTCGCCAGCTTCCCGGTGATCGCCGTCGTGACCGCCGCCACGCGCACATTCCCCGAATGGCCTTGCGAATAAGGCTTCAAATCCTGTTCGAGATCGCGAAGCTGGGCCAGGATCGCTTGACTGCGGTCGAGGAAGACCCGGCCGGCCTCGGTCAATTCGACGCCGCGCGGCATCCGCCGGAACAGCTTCGTGCCGGTCGCCAACTCCAATTCGTTGATTCGGTAGCTGATTGCCGACGCAGCGATATGTTCACGCCGCGCGGCGGCCGCGAAACTCCCGAGTTGTGCCACCGCCACGAACAGTCGAATCGTTACCAGGTTGAAATCCCGCATCCACCGGCCTGCGTATCATCCCGGTGACGAACACGGCGGCGTCACCGACGATACGTCTTTCGAGCAATCCTTCCACTCGCGGGGGTCAGGAACTCCGTCTCCAGGGCGCAAGAACGCAACGAACGCCATCCTTGATCCTGTAGGCTCTGCACCTCCGCATTGACATGCAGTCCATACTGCACGGCCTTTGCCAATCTGGAAACGCCAAGCGATACCCTATTCATCTGCGTCGCCCCTCCATCGTGAACGCTGGCGCCACTGTACGGGAACCGCCCGGCCGCCACGATCAGTATGTCGCGACACCCCCCGTCGTCGATTTCGATGGGTACAGCATTCCGTCCACCGGCGCAGACAACGCTGCGGAGCTAACCCTCTTCCAAATACTCGGATAGTTTCTCTTCCAGGGTGTCCAGGACCCGGCCCAACCGGGTCACGGCATCGTCGATCTCGTCGCGCGTGATGCACAGCGGCGGTGCGATCGGAATGACGCTGCCGGCGCGCCCGAGCATCCGGTTCTCGCGCATCGTCTCGACGGCAACCCGGTCGAGATTCGCCGCTTTCGGGAACGGCTCCTTTGTCTCTCTATCCTTCACCAATTCGAGGACACAGAGGAGTCCCTTGCCGCCACGCACGTCGCCGACGATTCGATGGTCGCGTAACGTCTGCAACCGCTCGAACAGGTAGTCGCCCATCTCGGCCGACCGTTCCGCCAGGTTCTCCTTCTCCATGATGTCGAGGTTCGCCAGGGCCGCCGCACAGGAGACCGGATTGCCGCCGAAGGTGATGAGATGCTTGAACGTCTGGTCGCCCGCGCCGATGAAGGCGTCGGCGATCTTCCCGCTCACGATGGCGGCGCCGATCGGGATGTACCCGCTCGTAAGGCCCTTGGCGACGGTGCGAATATCCGGTTTCACCCCCCAGTGGTCCAGGGCGAACATCTTGCCGGTGCGGCAGAACCCGGTGATGACCTCGTCGCCGATCAGCAACACGCCGTAGCGGTCGCAGATCTCCCGAAGCTTGGGCCAGTACTCGGGATGCGGGATGTGAATCCCGGCCGCCGCCGAAATCGGCTCGGCGATCACCGCGGCGACGGTCGACGGGCCTTCATGCTGGATCGCCCGTTCGACGTCGGCGGCGCATTCGAGATTGCAGTCGCCCGCGCCGGCGCACAGGTGGCAACGATACGGGGCGGGCTGCGCCACGTGAACATTGCCCGGCACGAGCGGGCCGAATTCCGCGGGCACGCTGCCGCCGCCCGGCCCGCCGCGGCCGAGGCTGGTGCAGGCAAGCGTCGCGCCATGATAGGACCCGCGCCGGCTGATCACCTTCCAGCGGTTCGGCTCGCCCTTGAGGTGGTGATAGTTCTTGGCGATCTTGAGCGCGGTTTCATTCGCCTCCGACCCGCCGCTCACATAGTAGACCCGCGCGCGGTCGTCGCCGGAGTATTCGGCGAGCTTGGCCGAGAGCGCCGCCGTCACGGGGCTAACCGTATCGTTCGGGGAGAACGCCAGCGTCGTCATCTGTTTGTAGACGGCATCGGCGATCTCCCGCCGGCCGTGCCCCACATTGACGAGCCACAGACCCGAGAGAGTGTCGAACCAACGCTCGCCGTCCCCGTCTTCGACCCAGACCCCCTGCCCGCCGGTGACGAGTTGCACGCCGGTTTCCTTCGACAGGTTGCCGGCCTGTTGGGAATGCGGCCAGAAATGCGCTTCCGCATCGGCACGCGCTTGTTCGATGTCTGCGGTGTTCCGTAGTTCTGACATGCGTTTACTCCCTCTGTCGCGTAGCGGACCAAGCCTCGTTTCTCCGGCAAATCCGTCCAGGGCGCAACCCGGTCTCGGACCATCAAACCAAATTGCGGCCCGAATGGATACCGGAGGCGGGGCGAGCCCCAAGGCGGTGGTTTTGCGGAATGCACCGCCATTGCGCGCAATTCCATTCAATACCGTCCGGATCAATTCCAATACGGTGTCGCGATGTCGTACCCCAGAGACGCGAAACTCAAATCGCTAGGTTGCGCAATGAAAAATCTGATGAGTGACGCCGAGGTGATCCAGCGCGTTTTCGATCACATCGACAATAATACAACCGACCTAGGCGACACGGTTTGGCACGCCCCTGTCGAGAACTATATGTCGGACGCACATTTCGCGGACGAATTGGAGATGTTCCGCCGCCTACCCACGGTCTTTTGTCCATCCGCAGCATTGTCGGAACCCGGATCCTACGTTGCCCGTACGACGGCCGGCGTGCCGATTCTGGCGGTACGCGGCGACGATGGAAAAGTTCGCGCATTTTACAATTCTTGCCGTCATCGTGGCATGGCCCTGGCCGAAGGAATGGGTAAAGTGGGCGCTTTCGTCTGCCGCTATCACGCTTGGGCGTATGGCCTAGACGGCCGTTTGAAGCATGTGTCCGGCGAAGAGGGTTTCCCCGGCCTCGATATGGACAAGCACGGCCTTATCGAAGTGGTGGCCGAAGAGCGTGGCGGACTCGTATTCGTGACGCAAAAAGACCCAATAGCCGAAGGCGCCCTGGCGGCTGTCCCTGACATCCTGAAACCTGAGCAGGAAGTTTTCGATTACCACCAGTTCGAAGATGCGTCCAACTGGAAGCTGGTGTCCGAAGCAGCCATGGAGGGGTACCATATCAAGCCCCTGCACACGAAGAGTTTCTATCCGTATGGATACGACAACCTGAATGTGGTCGAAACCTACGGACCGAATTCACGCCTGGTCTTCCCCTTCCGCCGGGTCGAAAAGTTGCGCGACGTGCCGCCGGCCGAGCGCCGCGCCGACGGCGTGCTCACCTATGTCTACCATCTGTTCCCCAACACCCGGGTCTCGATGGTTTCAAGCCACCACCAGTTGATCATCATCGAACCGGTCGCGCCGAACCGCTCGCGGACAGAATTCTTCCGCTTGACGCCACCCATGCGAAATGGCCGACAGGTCGACATGGCCAAAACGCTGAAGGATGCCGAATTCGTCAAGGACACCGGCCAAATGGAGGACCGTGAGGCCGCGTGCGCCATACAGGAAGGACTAAAGACCGAAGCCAACGGTCATTTCACGTTTGGCCGCTATGAAAAGTCAGCGGTCCACTTCCATCAACACTTGGAAGCTCATCTGGAACGAATACGCTCAGCGACCCGTTAAGTTCGCAACCGGTCGTCGCCGAGGAAACAAGGCGAAGCTCGCGGGCCTCCCCTTGCAAACCTTCAACAAGGTGTTCGGATAGGCTGCCGATCGGTCATGCAACCGAAGAAATGCACGTTAAGTCGGTATCAAGCAGAACCTTGTTTTCAACAATTCCGCGCAAATTGCCCGGGCGTAACGCCGAAAACCCTTTTGAAGGTTCGCGACATGTGGGCTTGATCGGAAAATCCACAATCGATCGATACGTCGGCTAAACTGCCGCTTTTGCGCAAAACTCTCGCGACTTCATTCGCACGTAGCTGCATTCGCCATCTGTTTGGGCTTATGCCGAAATCCCGGCGAAACGTGCGGATCAACTCGGATTCGGAGAGGCAAACCGCACGGGCAATTTCTTTCATACTCACGTTTTCATACTTTTGATCTTTCAGCAAAGACCGAGCCATTATCGCTTTGTCACTCCAGTAATCGAGTTTTGGCAGGAGGTCGAACGACCCCGAAATTTTTTCAACCAGCTCCCGATAAGCGCCATCCAGGTCGCTGTCGATTTGACCGGATACATAAAGCTGCTCGGCCTTCACATGCAGCTCACGAAACCAATTCGCCAATTCGTCGCGGGACTCGCGAACCGGGTCTGATGCTCCAATCGGTCTGTATGGGGGTTTATAGGTAAACGCTGGCGGGAGCAGGATCTGCAGACTCCTCATCTTCCAACCGATAGCATCGATCGGCCGCGCGGCGTGAACCTGCAAAGGCCCGATTATGGCCATTTGCCCCGACCGTAAAATGCGGTCTTTGCCTTGGATTGTGACGCATACGACGCCCGCAGTAGCGAGAAGCACCGTAGCGCACAAATGCGTATGTTCCATGAATGTTTGATTGTAGCGTCCATGGTAAAAAACCATGCGACCGCAACTTGGAAAGCTCCAACAAGTTGCCCAATTCTCACAACTCATAGAAGCATCTTCTGTCACGGTCTCCCCATACCTTCGATGCATAGGACCTTGCTTTAGTTTAACCGGCCCCTCGATGCCGTCTTGAATAGAATTGAGCTGCGGCAAGCAGTTTCACTAACTGGCGAAACGCTCCGCCCTTTCATCATCACCATCGTTCACCGGACGCTGATGTATCGTGATTGGCCATGCAGAACGCGGTGGCCACAATCGAGTGTAACGCGGTGCGCTCCGGTTCTCGTTTGGGACTCGCTCTTTTCGAGCCATGCGCCCTGGGTTGCATAGGCGTTCTCAAGGGCGGCATTTGCGTCTTGAGGATCAGATAAGCACGGGAAAGGCTCTTCCATGGCATCGGCAATCAGTTCCAAATCCCACATCCTCTTGTTTGCGTCGTTGGTAACGCTTTCCCTGGTCTGCGTCAGTGCGTTGCGGGCCCAGGAAACGGCGCCGTTGCCGGACCACGTGATCGAGAAATTCGGCAAGCCGCCAGCAGTCCCCGAAGGCCCGTTGTCCAAGGAGTTGCAGTCCGCCGTGGAGGCGGTCTTTATCGACAGCGTGACCCAATCGTCCTGGGAAGAAGATCAGATGATCGCCTTGGACAAAATCGCCGAGTCGAAAGATCCTCGCATTGTCTGGCTCATCAGCGACTTGATGCGCTTCATCCCCCGGGGGGAATTGAACGCGATCCTTGCCGGCGCCGCTTCCAAGCTACTGAATATCGAGTCCCCCAATGTGAATCATTGGGGGGTCGTAACGGATCATCTCATCGCATGGGATATACCCGCACCCCCCGATTATCTGCGGGCAAAGCGAACCATTTTCACGGGTTTCGTGCCGGGCTGGGACAAGATCTTTGCGGAAGGCGATATCGACTGGCGGCACGTGTCCTGGGGCGGCGTACTGATCGACGGCCGCAAGTACGATACGACGGATGAACCGTGCAATTGCATTCCCGCGGCGGACAACCCCGACGTGAGCAGCGCGGAAGACGCCACGTGGCTCAAGGACGAAGACATCGTTTTCGGAATCGCGGTAAACGGCGAGTATCGAGCGTATCCCCGGCGCATTATGGAAGTGCGCGAAATGGTCAACGATACGTTGGGCGGGCGGCATCTCGGCATTCCCTATTGCACCTTGTGCGGCGCGGCACAGGCCTACTTCACCGATCAACTGCCCGAGGGAATCGAGCGGCCGATCCTGCGCACCTCAGGACTGCTCATCCGGTCGAATAAAGTGATGTTCGACGTCAATACTTATTCCGTGTTCGATACCTTCCTGGGCAAAGCGGTGACGGGCCCCCTCGCGGAGAAGAAACTGCAATTGAAGCAAGCCAGCGTCGTGACCACCGATTGGGGGACGTGGAAGAAAGCGCATCCCGAGACCACCGTGCTCGTCGAAGCTCTGGCGCTCGGCCGCGATTTCGATTTTCGCAATAACCGGGATGCCGATGGACCGATCTTTCCGGTCGGCGATGTCGATCCGCGTTTACCGGTTCACGAGGATATCATCGGCGTGATCACGGCGTCCGGCAAACCGGTGGCCTTTCAGCGCAGCAAGGCGTTCGTGGCGTTGAAAAAAGGCGATGTGATCGCCTATGAAAACGTCCGTCTGGTGCTCGATGCCGGCGGCATAAGAGCCGTGGATGCAGACGGGTCCGATCTTGGCAGTCATCAGGCGTTCTGGTTCGCCTGGTCGCAGTTCCATCCGCACACCGCACTCTGGCCAGGATAAAGCGACCGCCGGCAGGGCCCGGCCGGGCACCGGACCCATGGCGGCAGCATGCAGCGCCCACTGCCGCCTCGGCGGAACAACCATCAATCGTAGCGCCGCTCGAAGGCCACCACCGAGCCGTCAGCGCGCGTCAGACTGCGGGCATAGATCTCGCGCGGACCGAAAAGGTCGTCATCGACGAAGCCGTTGACGGTGACGGCCTCACCCACATCGGCGGGAACCCAGTTCGGCCCCACATAGATGCGGATACTACCGCTTGGGTCGGCAAGCCGGAATTCGTCTTCGTCGGTGATCCGCTCGACCGTGCCCTGTACGGTCACCATCGTGCCGCGCTGAGCCTCGGCGATGGGCGTGATCGGGTTAGCCTTGGCCGGGGTGGTGAAAAGCACTGCAAGTATGGCGGCAGTGGCAAGAAACTTCATCTTGTTGCTCCTGTCGATCTGAGTGAGAAGATGGTTGAGCGCCGCGCGTCGGTCAGTCGAGCGCGACCACCAGCAGGACGGCAATGGCAACCGCGCCAAAGGCCAGCCATTTCTTGGGAACGCGGATTTCGACCTCGCCCGAGAGCCATGCATCAGCCTTCCGCAGGTTTAATTTCTGGACTTCCTTCATAATTCGCTCCTTTTTTCCTTGGATCGTCCATCGACCCAATGAGCGCAATTATCGGAGGCTTATCTGACCGCAGTCTGACGGGACGTCAGAATACCGCTGGGCGGAAAGTCAGTACGAATTCGCACCCGCCGTCAGTGGGCGTGCGCACCTCGACCTCTCCGCCTTGCGCGCGCTGAAGGCGATCGACGATGGCAAGGCCAAGGCCCGCGCCACCGGGCGCCGCACCCGGGCCACGCCAGAACGGCTCGAAGACATGACTTTGCGCGCCCGGAAGAAGGCCCGCCCCATGATCACGAACCCTAAGGGCGGGACCGGGACCGACAGAAATCTCGACCGGGCTGGAGCGACCATGGAGGATGGCGTTCTCGACGAGGTTGGAAAGCGCGACCTCCACGGCTTCGGCGTCGGCCTGCACCCTCACAGGGGCTTCTGACAGGGCAAGCGACAGCTCGATCCCCTCCGTATAGGCGAACGGGGCGAGTGCCGACGTGACGGTCTCGGCGGTTTTTCGCAGGTCCACAGCGGTTCCGTCCGGCACGTCCAGCACATCCGTCCGCGACGCGGCAAGCACCTGCCGCACAGTGCGCGAGAGGGCGGAGAGGTCCGCGCGCAGCCGATCGGTTGTCTCTCCCGGCGGCAGCGCGTCAAGCCGCGCGACCAACACGGCGACTGGCGTCCGCAGGGCATGCGCGGCCTCCGCGGCATGACGCTTTTCGGCGGCAAGCGTCGTGGCGAGGCGGTCGAGCGCCCTTTGCGTGGCATCGACAAGGTCGGCAATCTCGGCGGGGACCCTAGCCATGGACGGAGGCGGCGTTGGCGCGCCGGGGCGTAGAGTGCGGGCCCATTCAGCGGCATCGGCAATCGGCGCGAGGCCACGACGGATCAAGAAGGCGCTCGCTCCGATAAGAAGTAACGCCACGGGCAGGATCGGAAGCCAAACGTGCTTGTAGAACTCGCTGAGAAAAGCGCGCCGCAGGAGATTTGCCGAATCGGACGCCATCACAAAAACCACACGCAAGCCGTCCGGCCTCTCCGCAAACTCGTGCCCGGCGACGAGCAGCGGCCCCTCGGGCGTATTCAGCCGGGTGATCCAGTCGTCGGCGTAGATGTCGGTCGCGGCAGGAGGGATCAGTCCGCGGTTCATGGCGTCAAGGACTGTGCCACCGCGATCCACCAGCGCAAAGGCATAGGCCGTGGGATGATCGGCATAAAGTGCACGGACCGGCGCGTCTTCTGGAATTCCTGTTCCCTCGAGAGCCGCCTGTAGCCGCTCCATCTCGTGCACCATCGCTTGGGTTTCCAGCTCGCGCCGGTCAGATCCGTAATAGGTTCCGACGACAGCGATGTTCAGCAGCAAGACCGCGGCGGCGATGACCGTCAGCCGCCGGGTCAATATCTGCGCCAGCGAGGGCGCGCTGCCCTTCACGACGCGTCCTCCCGCGGCAGCATCCAACCGACGCCACGCACCGTGACAATCGGCAAGGGACAGCCCACCGCCTCAAGACCGCGGCGTAACCGCGACACGGCGGCGTCCAGTGCATTCGGACTCACCTCATCGTCGAAGCCATAGATCGCCTCCTCCAGAACGCGCCGCGATACGACACGCCCCGCGGACCGCATGAGCTGTTCGAGGACAGCAACCTCTCGTCGACCGAGCGGAACGGATACATCGTGTGCAGCGACGCTGCGCGCGGCCGTATCGAGCGAGAGCGTTCCGATCCGGAGCGTCGTGTGAGAGCGGTCGCCGGGCCGTCGCAGGACCGCGCGGCAACGTGCAACGAGTTCGGGCATCTCGACCGGCTTGACCACGTAGTCGTCCGCCCCCCCATCCAGACCCGCAAGTCGGTCCGCCAGCTGATCCCGGGCCGTCAGCACGATGACCGGCACCCGACCGCCGTCCTGCAGAACCGGCAGGAGCCGCAGCCCATCGCCATCCGGAAGGCCGAGATCGAGCAGGACAAGGGCATAATCGGTAATTGCCGCCATCTCGCGCGCCCCTTGCGCCGTGCTGACATGATCAACGGTGAACCCGGAGCGCCGCAAAGCGTCCCTGACAGCTTCTGCGAGCGGTGGATGATCCTCGACGAGCAGGACGCGCATATCATTCTCTGTGTTTCGGTTCAGCGCCAATGGCAGGCGTCAAGCCATCATACCGGCGGCGACACCAATGAAAATCGCGAATGGCTGGACGGAGCGATAGCGGCCCCCGTGGATGAACAGTATCGACGCGAAGCCTGACCGGAACCTGACGGGACGGGTATAAGAACGCCACGTAACCTGCCCAAAAAATCCCTGACGCAAGCGCGGCGCGCATTCCACACGCCGGCCCGATCAAGGGCCGCACACCGCGAGAATTGCATCTTGGCAAGGCCAACGCGCGCCGTTCGTCCGCGTCGTGCGTCCTCGATAAACTAGGTCTGCATAGGGCCGAGGCGAGCGGGCAATCAGAATCACGTTCCTAATTGCACATAGAAATGTTATGTTATAACATTGTGCTACAAGCACGAAAAAACCGTGCTTTCAGAGATAGTTGGCCGTGCCACACAGGAAGGATTCCAGATGGATGGAGCGATAGCCAAGAGTCGACCGACCGGTTCAATACGCTCCAAATCGGATCGGTCGAAGCGGCCTAGCCAATCGGCGGCGGAAGCGGCGGTGCGGACGCTGATCGAATGGGCGGGCGACGACCCGGACCGCGAAGGCCTTGTAGGCACGCCCAAGCGCGTGGTGCGGGCCTATGAGGAGTTCTTCGCCGGATACAACGAAGATCCGGTCGCGCTGCTTTCGACGACATTCGAGGAGACCGCCGCTTACGACGATATGGTCGTCTTACGCGACATCCGCCTCGAATCGCACTGCGAGCACCACATCGTTCCCATCCTGGGCAAGGTGCATATCGGTTATCTGCCGGCAGGCCGCGTCGTCGGGATTTCCAAGCTGGCGCGCCTTGTCGAGGTCTTCGCCAAACGGATGCAGATCCAGGAGGCGCTAACGGCGCAGATCGCGGATACCATTCAGGAGGTGCTGAAGCCGCGGGGCGTCGGCGTCGTCATCCAGGCCGCGCACCAATGCATGACCACGCGCGGCATCCGCAAGCCGGGTGTCAGCATGGTGACCAGCCGCATGCTTGGCTCCTTTCGGGACGATTCAGCGACCCGCAGGGAATTTCTCGCGATGATCGGCAACCCCGGGAGCGGTTCCATTGGCGCCGGATAAATCCGTTCCGGCAGCCTTCGCCGCCCGAGAAACGGTCGAGCAGGTCGAAGAAGGTCTCGCCTTGGCGCCCAAGTTCGACCCCGACGGGCTGATCCCCTGCATCACGACCGACGCAAGCACGGGCGACGTGTTGATGCTGGGCTACATGAATGGCGAGGCG
>JANQKC010000030.1 GCA_028281325.1 Alphaproteobacteria bacterium | reverse complement strand
GCTAGGATGGATGCAGGACGCGCCCTCGAATCCGAAGCGCCGCGAGTTGCGGATGATCGTGCGCATCCCGTCGATATCACCGTAGTCGGCGACCGTGCCGATGATGCCCAGCGGCATGATCCCGGCGGCCCGGGATGCGATGATCGACTGTTGTTTCGGATAGAGCATGACGTCCGGGTCCGGCACCATGCCGACGCTGGTGGCGAAGTCCTCGCCGCCGAGACCGAGCGCGGCGACGCGCGGATGCGCCTTGGCGATCTCGCCCAGCCGGAAGAAGGCGTCGGCCGTTTCGACCAACGTGATGAAGCGGGTGTGGCCCGGCGTCATGCCGCGCTCCGCCTCCAATTCGTCGACGATCTCGGCCAGCAGCCGCACGTGGCTTGCGCTGTCCACCTTGGTTAACGTGATCGCGTTCACCAGGGGCGAGACGGTTTCCTCCAGATCGCGAACCGCCATGCGCAGCGGTTGGTTGATCCGGACCACCACGTCCGCGCCGGCCTGCGAAACGGTTTCGGCGGCTTCCTGCACCAACTTGCGGGCGTTCGCCTTTTCGCTCACCGGCACGCTGTCCTCCAGGTCGAGCTGGATCGCGTCGGCGCCCCGTGTGTGCGCCTTGGCGACGTATTTCTCGACGTTGACCGGGACATACAGCAGCGAGCGCCAGACCGGTCGTGAAGACGGTGTATCGGGTGCGGTGGTCATGGTCCGGTCCTCCGGTTGCTATTTCTTGGATTGATCGTCGCGCGCCCAGACAGCGCCGCTGTCGAGCAAACTGGCGAGGGCTTCGGTATCGACGCCGATCTGGCCCAGCAGGTCCGCGTTATGCTCGCCGACCCGGGGGGCCGGGTTGCGAAAGCTGCCGGGCGTGTCCGACAGGCGCGGCGTGACGTTATG
Organism: Alphaproteobacteria bacterium; assembly: GCA_028281325.1. Classification (GTDB taxonomy): domain Bacteria; phylum Pseudomonadota; class Alphaproteobacteria; order UBA8366; family UBA8366; genus JAJFJD01. The sequence goes on along the minus strand of JANQKC010000030.1, from coordinate 6,498 downwards.
CATCGCCACCTTGCCCAGGTCGGGATCTTCCACGTCGACGACGATCTCGCGTTCGAGGAAATGCGGGTCGGTGACGATCTGGCTGATGTCGTAGATCGGCGCGGCGGTGATGTTCTCTTGCTCGAAGAAGGCGAGCGCGTCTTTCTGCGTGCGCTGGCGGATCCAACCACCGACCACGGCGTCCACCTCTTCCCTATGCTGGACCCGCGCGGCGTTGGTCGCGTAGCGCGGATCGTCCAGCATCTCGCCGGCGCCGATGGCGCGCAGCAGCCGCTCGGCCATCACCTGCATGGAGGCGGAGATCGCAATGAAGCGGTCGTCGCTGGTGATGTAGACGTTGCGCGGGGCCGATGTGTTCGAGCCGTTGCCGACGCGTTCCTTGACTTCGCCGGTGAGCTGATAGGTACCCGCCTCCGGTCCCAGGACGGAGAAGATCGGTTCCAGCAGCGACAGGTCCATGACCTGCCCCTTGCCGCCCTTCAGGTCGCGGTTATAGAAGGCGACCATCATCGCCATCGCGCCCGACAGCCCGGCGATCATGTCCGCCAACGCCAGGGGCGGCAGCAGCGGCGGACGGTCCGGGAAGCCGTTGCGCGACGCGAAGCCGGACATGCCTTCGACCAGCGTGCCGAACCCCGGTTTCCCGCGGTACGGCCCGGTCTGGCCGAAGCCGGAGACGCGGGCGATCACGAGGCGCGGGTTTCGGTCCAGCAGAACATCCGGTCCCAGGCCCATGCGCTCCAGGGTGCCGGGCCGGAAATTCTCGATCATGCCGTCGGCGGTATCGACCAGGCGCAGCAGGATGTCCTTTGCGGCGTCCTCCCGGAGGTTCAGGCCGATGCTCTTCTTGTTGCGGCAGTAGACCTTCCAGTGCACCTCGACATCGTCGGTCGCCCAGTCGCGCAAGGGGTCGCCGCGCGGCGGCGTCTCGATCTTGATCACCTCCGCCCCGAAATCGGCGAGCTGCAGCGACAGCATGTTGCCGGCGACAAGCCGCGAGAGGTCGAGGATTCGGAGGCCGTCCAAGGGGCCTTTGTCGTTTGGGTTGAATTTCCGCATGGTCCGTGTGAATTGTGCTGATGGCCGCGCCGTTATGGCGGACCGTATGATATATAGGGACGGCGCGATCGGCGAATCGTGCGGCGGATGGTGCCTCTCGGGCGGAAAAATGGCAAGGCGGCCGCCGCGTTACAAAGAGAGTTCTGACGGCATGAAAATTCTTGTCACCGGCGGCGCCGGCTTCATCGGGTCCGCCGTGGTTCGCCATTTGGTCGGCGAGGCCGGGTGCGGCGTCGTGAACCTGGACGCCTTGACCTATGCCGGACGCGTGGAGTCGGTCGCCCCGGTCGTGACGTCGCCGCGCTATGCCTTCGAGCATGCGGATATCCGCGACGCCGTCGCGCTCGCCCGCATCTTCACGGAGCATGCGCCGGATGCCGTGATGCATTTGGCGGCCGAATCGCATGTGGACCGGTCGATCGACGATCCCGCCGCTTTCATCGACACCAATGTTCTCGGCACCTACACGCTGCTCGAGGCGGCGTTGGACTATCACAAGGCGCTGCCCGCGGCGAAACGGGAGGCGTTCCGGTTCCTCCATGTCTCGACCGACGAGGTGTATGGCGACCTCGCTGACGGACCGCCGGCGGACGAGATTGCGCCCTACCGTCCCAGTTCGCCCTATGCGGCGAGCAAGGCGGGGTCGGACCATCTGGTCCGCGCCTGGCATCGGACCTATGGCCTGCCGGTTCTCCTCACGAATTGCTGCAACAATTACGGCCCGTATCAGTTTCCGGAAAAGCTGATTCCCACGATCATCCTGGCGGGCCTGTCCGGTGCGCCGTTGCCGGTCTATGGCGGCGGCGAGAATGTGCGCGATTGGCTGCATGTGGAAGACCATGCCCAGGCGCTTTTGCATGTCCTGCGCAAGGGGCGCCGGGGCGAAACCTACAACCTCACCGGCGCGGCGGAACGTCGGAACATCGACGTGGTGAAGGGTATCTGCACGGCGTTGGATGCGTTTTTGCCGGACTCGCCGCATCGGCCGCACGAGTCCTTGATCGAGTATGTCGACGACCGGCCGGGGCATGATTTCCGCTATGCGCTGGACGGGCATAAAGTGTCGCGCGACCTGGGATGGGTTCCCATCCGGCGGTTCGAGGAAGGGCTGCGCGACACGGTGGCGTGGTATCTGGAGAACAAGGACTGGTGGGAGCCGATCCGCCGCGATGTGTATCAAGGACAGCGACAAGGGCAGGCGTCATGAAGATCGAGCGGATCGACCATTTCGTGTTGAAGGTGAACGATATCGAGGAAAGCTGCGACTTCTACAAACGCGTCCTCGGGATGGAGCCGTTCAGCTTCGGCGAGGATCGCTGGGCGCTGCGCTTCGGTCAGCACAAGATCAACCTGCATCCGAAGGACAAGGGGCCGGGTCTCGTGGCGGCCGCGCCGTCGATCGGCGGTGGCGATTTCTGCCTGATCACCGAAACGCCGATGGACGCGGTGGTGAAGCATTTGGAGGCGGAAGGCGTCGAGATCATCGATGGCCCTGGCACGCGGGCGGGCGCGTTGGGGCCGATCACCTCGGTCTATTTTCGCGACCCGGACGGCAACCTGGTCGAGGTGTCGAACTACACGGATTAAAGAGACGGCATGTCCGATCTTTCATTGCGAGCGATGACGCCGGACGATCTGCCCGCTCTCGATCCGTTGCTGCGGCAATTGGGCTACGTCATCGCCCAGGATGACATTGCGCGTCGCTTTTCCGCCGTTATGGAAGCGCCTGGGCATAGCCTCGATGTCGCGGAACGGGACGGCCGGGTTGTCGGGTTCATCCATTTCTTTGCCCGCGCCGCCATCGAGAAGCCGCCGGAGGTTATCGTGCAGGCGCTGGTCGTCGATGACGGGCTGAGGGGCAGCGGGATTGGCCGGAAGCTCATGCAGCGGGCGGAGGACTGGGCGACGGCCAACGGCTACGGGTTCGTGGCGCTGGGCACGCAGACAAACCGCGACGAGGCGCATGCGTTTTACGAACGTCTCGGCTATCGCGTTGCGGCGACCTCGCATCTGATGCGGAAGGCGATCGGCGAAAAGACCGATTAGCTTAACGCCTGATCCAGGTCGTCGATCAGGTCGTCGATATCCTCGATCCCGACAGATAGGCGCACCAACCCGTCATCGACACCGAGCGCGGCGCGGATATCCGCCGGGATGCTGGCATGGGTCATGATCGCGGGATGCTCAATCAGGCTTTCGACGCCGCCCAGGCTTTCCGCCAGGGCGAAGAGGCTGCAGCGTTCGAGGAAGCGTTTCGTCGGTTCCAATCCGCCCTTCACGACCGCGGACACCATGCCGCCGAATCCGGACATCTGCCGCTTGGCCAGGTCATGCTGCGGATGGCTGGCGAGGCCGGGGTAGTAGACGGTCTCGATCGCCGGATGGCCTTCGAGCCATTCGGCAACGCGCATCGCGCTGGCGCAATGCCGTTCCATGCGCAGCGCCAGCGTCTTGACCCCGCGCATCGCCATATAGGCGTCGAACGGACCGGCCACGCCGCCGACCGCGTTCTGCAGAAAGGTCAACTCCTCGGCCAAGGCCGGGTTGTCGCCGACCACGACGATCCCGGCGACCACGTCGGAATGCCCGTTCAGGTATTTCGTGACGGAGTGCAGCACGATGTCGATGCCCATATCGATCGGCCGCTGGATCCAAGGGGTTGCGAAGGTATTGTCGGCGACGGTCAGGATGCCGCGCGACTTGGCCACCCCGGCGACCATTTCCAGGTCGATCAGTTTGAGCAGCGGATTGGATGGCGTCTCCACCCAGATCATCTTGGTCGCCGGGGTGATCGCCGATTCCAGCGCCGCCTTGTCGGCCATGTCGATGAAGCTGAAGGTAAGGCCGGCGCTGCGCTTGCGGACATTCTCGAACAATCGGTAGGTGCCGCCATACAGGTCGTCGCTGGCGATGACATGCGCGCCCGCGTCCAGGCATTCCAACACCGTCGACGAGGCCGCCATGCCCGATGCGAAGGCGAAGCCCGCGCTGCCGTTCTCCAGCGCGGCGATATTGCGCTCGAAGGCCAGCCGCGTCGGGTTGTGGCTGCGGCTGTATTCGTAGCCCTTGTGGACGCCGGGGCTTTCCTGAATGAAGGTCGACGCGGTGTAGATCGGGGTCCAGACCGCGCCCGTGGTCGGGTCCGGCGATTGGCCCGCATGCACCGCCTTGGTGGAAAAGCCCGGTTCCGGGGCGTTGGGTCGTTTGGACTCGGTCATACGGCACTCCGGCGCAGATAATTCAAAAGGTCGATGCGGGTGATCAGCCCGCTGAAGTGGTCGCCGTTCTTTACGATGGCCACATGGCCGTGGTCGAAGATCGGCATGAGATCCTGGATGCTGGACGAGGAATCGACGGTCTCCAGCCCTTTCGTCATCGCGGTCGAGGTCGGTTCGCCGAACTGTTGCTGATCCTCGTAGACCGAGAGCAGGATATCGGACTCGTGGATGATCCCGACGATATGATCGTCCTCTATCACCGGCAGTTGCGAGACGTCGTTCAGCTTCATGCGGGAGTAGACGGTCATCAGCGTGTCGCTGGGCCGGGCCGTGACGGTGCCGCCCTCGTCGAAGGGCCGCGAGATCAAATCGCGCAGGTCGCCGTATGTCTTTCGTTTCAGCAGGCCCTGGTCGAACATCCAGTAGTCGTTGAAGGCCTTGGAAAGATACTTGTTACCGCTGTCGCAGACGAAGGTGACGACCCGTTTCGGCTCGGTCTGTTCGCGGCAGTAGCGGATGGCGGCGGCGATCAGGGTGCCGGAGGAGGTCCCCGCCAGGATGCCGGTCTTCTCCAGCACCTCGCGCGCGGTCTGGAAACTCTCTGCGTCGTCCACCGTGATCGCGCGCTTGACCCGCGACAGGTCGCAGACCGGCGGTATGAAATCCTCACCGATGCCTTCGACCAGCCAACTGCCGACCTCGGTTTTCAACTCGCCGGTGTCGACATAATCGGCGAGGATCGATCCTTTCGGATCGGCCAGGATCATTTCCGTATTCGGGTTCACCTTCTCGAAGAAGCGGCTGAGCCCGGTGATCGTCCCGCCCGATCCGACGCCGCACAGCACGGCGTCCACGTCATGCTCCATCTGGGCCCAGATTTCCGGACCGGTGCCGGTTTCGTGCGCCAGCGGGTTGGCCGGGTTCTCGAACTGGTTGATATGGATCGCGCCGGGCGTGTCCTTCACGATGGCGGCGGCCTTGTCCTGATAATAGTCCGGATGGCCCTTGCCGACATCCGAGCGAGTCAGCAGGATTTCCGCGCCCATTGCCTTGAGATTGAAGATCTTCTCCTGACTCATCTTGTCCGGAATCACGATGATCAGGCGGTATCCCTTCTGGCTGGCGACAAGGGCGAGGCCGAGACCGGTATTGCCGGCGGTCGCCTCGACGATGGTGCCGCCCGGCTTCAGGCGGCCGTCGCGCTCCGCCGCCTCGATCATCGACAGGCCGATGCGGTCCTTGATGGACCCGCCGGGGTTCTGGTTCTCCAGTTTCACGAACAGGCGGCAGGGGCCGGTATCGATCTGTCGCAATTCGACGATCGGCGTGTTGCCGATCAGCTCGATGACACTGCGCGCGGCGGTCATTTTCTGGACCCTCTTGGCGTAACCAGCCGCCGGGACCGGCGGCTGGGTTGGTTGTCCGACTCTTCGTTAACCGTATCAGCCGAATCCGGCACTGTCGCGTCAAATTCGCCGCTGGGCGTCGCCTGGGGAAATTGCAAAAAAAATGCGCGACATCCCTTGAACCGCTTGTAATGCTTGATTACGTGCCTTAGCACTCGATAACACGGAGTGCTAATAGGCGCATTTGTGCCGTGCTCCTTTTCTTTGCAAAGACTTGTCCATCGAAGGGCGGAAGGATCAATCCATGAAGTTCAAACCATTGCACGATCGGGTCGCGGTTCGCCGGCTCGACGAAGATCAAAAGACCGCTGGCGGAATCATCATCCCCGACACGGCCACCGAGAAGCCGACGCAGGGCGAAATCGTCGCCGTCGGATCGGGTGGTCGGGATGAAAAAGGCAACCTGGTGCCGATGGAAGTCAAGAAGGGCGACAAGGTGCTTTTCGGCAAATGGTCCGGCACCGAAGTGAAGATCGACGGCGAAGACCTGTTGATCATGAAGGAAAGCGACATCATGGCCGTGCTCGAAGGTACGGCGGCGAAGCCGAAGAAGAAAAAGAAAGCGGCTTAATCCAACTCAGAGCTAATTCAGGAAGATTCCAATGGCAGCAAAAGAAGTTAAGTTTTCAACCGATGCCCGGGACCGGATGCTCAAGGGCGTCGATGTCCTGGCCGATACGGTCAAGGTCACGCTCGGTCCGAAGGGCCGCAACGTCGTGCTCGACAAGTCGTTCGGCGCGCCGCGCATCTCCAAGGACGGCGTGACCGTCGCCAAGGAGATCGAGCTCAAGGACAAGTTCGAGAACATGGGCGCG
>JANQKC010000006.1 GCA_028281325.1 Alphaproteobacteria bacterium | reverse complement strand
GCGCGCGCGACGATATCGTCCCATGGATATCCGTCCGGGCTGTTGCCGAAGGCTTCGTGCGGCGTACGGTTGCCCTTGTCGCGGTTCGCCTGACGCGTGCAAAGCGTCTTGTTGGACAGGCTGTCGTCGAGCGTCCGCGAAAAGGGCAACAGATGCTCGATCTCCACCGCGTCGCTGAACAGATCGGAAATCGGGATCATCGCGCCGCTGAACGGGCAGCATCGCTGGGTCGGGTCTTGGTTCAGCTCCTCCCACAGCAGCACCCGTTGGCGGTTCGCCCGATTGTCGATCTGACCATGCTTCCGGAGGATTTCCCGCGCGTGGTCGTTGCGCTTTTGATTTTGCTTGTGGCGGTCGTTCAGGTCGCGCTTGCCTTCGACGCCCAGTGGCAAGTCGCGCGCCACTTCAAGCGAAATCTCCGCCGGCTTGCCGTATATGCGTACAATATCGTTATAGACGCGGCGCAGTTGGTTCAGCGCGATATGGACGGTCGGGTTCGGGATCGCGCCATGGCGCTCGACGTCCGATCCATCGGGGTTCAGCGCCGCGCCGATGACATGGCCGGGGATGACTTCGCCGTAATAGGGCAGCCGGTCGAGCAGCGCGTCCCGCCAGCCGAACAATGAATGCGTGTCGAAGCCGGCCTCGACGACCGCATCCGGATACCGCAACCCTTGCTCCCGCATGGGTGGGATAATCCGGGCGATCGCCTGCGCGGACAGGTTCCCGTACCCGTCGGGCAGCGCCGCATTGAGCACGGCCTCGGCGCATTCTTCGGTCAGGCCCCAGCGCGACGTGAGCGTTTCGAGGACATCGTCGTCGTCGGTTTCGTCGTCGAGCAGAAGGGATACGATTTCATCCTGCTCGGCCAAATCGAAACGATGCCACCGTTCGCCGAACAACCGCTTGTTGGCCAACCGATAAGAGGTCGCGTTCCCGTCTAGATGAAGGCGGAGATCGGACTGCAAGTTAAAGGCGGCGTCGCTTCGGGCGAGGCCCGCCTTCTTCAGGATCGCGCCGATCTGTTTGAAGGTGCGCCTTTGGCTGCGCTCCAACGCGTCGACAATCTGGTTGCGGACGTCCGGATGATTCCGCACCGGGTGCCCCGTGCCGACAGCGTCGATCCATTCGAGATTGTTCACCTCCTGGAGAATTCGAAAGCGCTGGAAGGACGGCAATGCCTTGGGCGCGCGTTTCGCATCGGGTATCAACGTGCACCACCCCACCAGCGGCGGCTTCAACTTCCGTTGGTAAAAGATGACATCGCGCAGTTTTTCTTTTGCCGTGTCGTCGAAGAGGTCGGGGTTGAAGCCGGCTTGCGCTTCCCAAATCGCATCGAATTCGTCTTCGAGCATGTCTCTGCTCGGATAAAGCTCGTACAAGTCGCTCATTTTGGCGCCGTGCCGGCGCGCGCGGACGCTGTCCCCTTCGTTCTGCCGGTTGGCGAGGAATTCGCCCAGCGTGCGGGCCCCCGTCTTGGCGAGCCGTTGCCGCAGTTCTTCGATCGAGGCTTTTACGACGCCGGCCTCGCTGTCCGCCGAATTGCGGTTGCTCTTGAAGCCCCGGCGCTGATTGAGGTGAAAGAGCGCCCGCCCGACATGGTGTGGCGGCAGCGCTTCGTCCAAGGCGCGGCGGCGAAGATCGTACGGGGTCAGCAAAACAAGGCTGCGCCGCGCCGCCGCGTCCTCGGGCATCAGGTTGTGCCGCACCAGTTCGGAAAGGAGATAGCGCCGCCGTTGCTTATAGCGGTCGCGGCGGCGGCGCGCCTGACGCTTTACCCGACGATCCGCCTTCAGCGACGCGAGCGACTTGGGATCGCGACCGTCGGTAAAAATTCGAACGCCGCTTGCAACGATGTTTGCTGGATCGCCTTGGGCATTCAGGGCCAGCAAGGCCCAACCTATTGAATTCGTACCAATATCCAGGCCAAGTCGAAATCCCACCATAGGACCCTCCAAAAATGGATTGTATTCGATTCAATAGTATGCGACCTTAGGTACGGAATAGAAATAGCACTCTGGAAAGTGCGGCTCTGCCTACGGTTAACAAGCAGAGAATTCGCAACAACCGAAAGACGGTCTCCGGACCGTCTTTTTGATTCAGCGTGTTATGGCCATAGCGGCTATGCCGGGCCGATTTCGCCGTCCGCGTAGGCGTCGCGCAATTCGTGTTTGAGGACCTTGCCCGCGGCGGATTTCGGCAGGGCGTCGCGGATGTGGATCGCTTTCGGGCATTTGTATCCGGCGAGACGGTCCCGGCAGTAGGCTAATAGCTCGCTTTCACTCAACGCGGCGTCTTGGTCGGCAACCACGATGGCCGTGACGGCCTCGCCCCATTTCGCGTCCGGCAGGCCGATCACGGCGGCGTCGGCGACGGCGTCATGGCCGTGCAGCACGTTCTCCACTTCGGTCGAATAGACGTTCTCGCCGCCGGTGATGATCATGTCCTTGGCGCGGTCGACGATGAAGACGAAACCGTCTTCGTCCATGTGACCCAAATCGCCGGTGTCCAGCCAGCCGTCGACGAAGGCGGCGGCGGTCTCCGCCTCCCGGCCCCAGTAGCCGGTCGTGACCGTGGCGCCCTTGACCTGAATCCGCCCGACCGCGCCGGCGGCGGTCTCGGCCCCGTGTTCGTCGGCGATGCGCATCTCGACCCCGGGAATGGGTTGCCCGCAGGACGCCAGACGCGCGCCGTCCGTCTCGCCGGGCTGCGGCGGCCAGGGCGTCGCCGCGACGGTGCCGGCGGCCTCGGTCAGCCCGTAGATATGCTGGAACACATCGCCGAACACCGCCTGGCACCGCTTCAGCGTTTCCGTCGGCATCGGGGCCGAGCCGTAGAGGATTCGCCGCACGCTCGCCAGATCGCGGGTCCCGACGCCCTCGCTTTCCAACATCATCAGGACCATGGTCGGCACGAGCTGGAACGCGGTCACGCGGTGCGTTTCGATCAGGTCGAGCGCGTCGCCCGGTGCGAAACGGGGCAGGAAGACATGCGCCGCGCCGACGGCGGTGAAGGAGAAACAGGCCCAAGAATCCGCCTGATGAAACATCGGCGCCGCGTGCAGCCAGACGTCGTCGCGCGTGAACTGGCCCAGCATGATCTTGTTGTTCGACGAGGCCGCGACATTGCGGTGGCTCAGCATCACGCCCTTGGCGCGGCCGGTGGTGCCGCCGGTGTAGAAGATCTGCGCGGTGGCGTCCTCGTCCTGCGGCCCCGACGGCGCGGCCAGCGGATCGTGGTCGCGGATCAACGCCTCCCAACTGCCGTCGCCGGCATCCGCCAGCCGGGCGCGGCGGTCGATGCCGATGCCGGCGACCAGGTCCGCGCAGGCGTCGTCGATCAAGGCCGCCCGAACCTCGCTGTCGTCCAAGATGAAAGCGGCCTCGGCCGGCGAGAGCCGCGTGTTGACCGGCACGGCGACCAAGCCGGCCAGGGAACAGGCGAAATAGGCTTCGAAATAGAAGGCGGTGTTCGGGCTCACGATCGCGACGCGATCGCCCGGCGTCAGGCCCATGCCGGCAAACCCCGCCGCGGCGCGCCGCACCCGGTCGTCGACCTCGCCATAGGTTCGCCGGATGCCGCCGTCCAAGGTCGCGGCGCGCCGGGCGCTGGTTCGGCCGGCATGCAGGAGGAAATCGTGTAGCATCATGATATTGTGTGCGGTACCCTGGGCTGGCACGCCGATTCACGGCAAGGTCTTCACCACTATGCCGTTTCCGCACGGCGACACAAAAACCGCGCGGTAAACCACGAGGCATTTTATGCCATTCGACTATGACACGCTGAAGGCGCGGGCGTTTCCCGTCGTCCGTCACAATTACGGCCAGCGCGACGTCATGTTTTACGCGCTGGGAATCGGCCTCGGTCACGATCCCCTCGACGAGAAGCAGTTGCCGTTCGTCTACGAAGAAAACCTCCGGGTCTTTCCGACGATGGCGGCGATCATGGCCTATCCGGGGCTGTGGATTCGCGAGCCCGATACCGGTATCGACTGGGAGCACGCGTTGCATTCCGAGCAGGGCATGGCGTTTCTGAAGCCGCTGCCGGTCGAAGGGGAGATCACGGCGCAGACCCGGGTGACCGGTATCGTGGATAAGGGCGAAGGGCGCGGCGCGCTGATCTATACCGAGCGCACCGGCGTCGACGCCCGAACAGGGGAAGAGTATTTCAAGGTCTTCCACACCACCTTCGCGCGGCGCGACGGCGGCTATGGCGGACCGAGCGATCCGGTGCGCGACCCGCACCCGCTGCCGGACCGGAAGCCCGACATCGTCTGCGACCTGCCGACGGTGCCGCAACAGGCGCTTTGGTATCGCCTGAACGGCGACCCCAATCCGCATAACGCCGACCCGAAGGCCGCCGCGGCCGCCGGCTTTCCGCGGCCGATCCTGCATGGGCTGTGCACCTACGGCATTGCCGGGCATGCGATCCTCCGGTCCTGTTGCGACTACGATCTGGCGGCGCTTGCCGCGCTCGACGTGCGCTTGTCCGCGCCGGTCTTTCCCGGCGAGACCGTCCGCACGGAGATCTGGTGGCAACCGGGCGACGAGGTCGCCGCGTTCCGTTCGGTCGCGCTCGGCCGCGACGCTGTGGTGCTGAACAACGGCCGCGCCGCCTTCCGATAACCCCTACGAGGATGGAATGATGAAAATCGCCAGTGTCCAAGCGTTCCCGGTTTCCGTGCCGATCCCGAAGGAGCACCAGAATCAGCTTCGCATCGGCACGATGACCAAGCGGGATGCGATTTTCGTCAAGGTTACGACCGAAGACGGACTGGTCGGGTGGGGCGAGGCGCACCACGGCCGGAACCCCGGGGCGGTCGCCACCATCGTCAACACCACGATCGCCGCCTTGGTGAAGGGGATGGATGCGAGCAACGTCAACGGCATCTGGCGCAAGGTGTATCAGGCGCAGTTCGCCAGCCACGGCATGGGGGCCGGGTCGGTCATCGCCCTCAGCGGCGTCGATATGGCGCTGTGGGATATCCGGGGGAAGGCGGTCGGCTGGCCGCTGTACAAACTCTTGGGCGGGGAGCGGAAACCGATCCTCGCCTATGCGGGCGGCGGCGGATCGCTGGGCTTCGGCGAGACCGAGGCGCTGCTGGACGAAGTGCGGGAATTGATGGCGCGGAACTATCGCGCCGTGAAGCTTCGGATCGGGCAGGGGCCGAAAGCCGACCTGGACCGGATCGAGGCGGTCCGGGACGCCTTCGGCGACGACCTGATCATCCTGACGGACGCCAATACGGGCTATTCGCTCGAAGACGCGCGCTACGCCATGCCGGGGCTCGAAGACCTCGATGTGGGGTGGCTGGAAGAGCCCTTCCCCAGCCACGACTATCGCGCCTACGAGGTCGCATCGACCTTCAGCAGCACGCCCCTGGCATTGGGCGAAAACGTCTACACCCGTTACGAATTCGCGCCGCATATCGAGCGCAACGACGTCCGTATCCTCCAGCCGGATGTCGGCAAGTCCGGCGGTGTCACCGAAACCATGCGGATCGCCGCGTTGGCCGCGGCCTATAACATTCCGATCCATCCGCATGGCGGCGTGACGGGACTGGACCTTGCCGCCGGCATTCACGTCATCGCATCGATCGACAACGGTGGCTATTTCGAATCCAGCGAAGGCATGAATCCGCTGCGGGAAGGGCCGTTCAAGAATGTGCCTTACGCGTTGGACGCCGATGGGTGCGTGCACCCGTTGGAGGGGCCGGGGCTCGGTCTTGACGTCGATGAAGACTTCATCAAGGCTCACCCCGTCATCGACGGTCCGGGTTTCGTTTAGACCGGTCGTCCGTCTTTCGTTCTCGCCTATCGCGCGGTTCAATGCAGGCCGCAACCGTTTCGGCGACCGTCGGCGCATGGGACCCTTAACCAATCCCCAAGAATCGGCACCCTGACGGATTCCGACGGAACTTCTATTTTATATATAGATATCAATTGATTATAAAGAATTTGCCCGGATTTCAAAGGTTAAGGTTGCGTTAATCTGTTTTTCCTAGTCTGCGTCGGAAGTCGACAATCGCAAGCAGCGGGAACGGTGGTGCGTATGTCTCAGCAAGTCGCCTCCAATGCAGCGTCCAACGCCGGCCTTGGGGATGATTATGTCCCCTTTGCCGTGCGGTTCCGCGCCTGGTGGGATGGGGTGGAACCGGGTGCCATGGTGCGCCAGGGGCAGTCGGCGTCGGTTCGACGCAACCGTCTCATCGTTGTCGATACGCCGACGGCGGAAAGCGACAGCAGCGAGGACTGGGCCGATCTGCGGTATCGCCTGTGGTCGCGCCTCTACGGCGAGGGGTTTTCGCTGCCCGGCGGCCAGGAGGTCACGACCCAGTTCCTGAAATACATCGACCTTCAGAAGACCCATGCGGTGCTGGACCTGGCTGCCGGCCTCGGCGGGACGATCCGCGCGGCGGCTTTGCAGTTCGGCGCGACCGTGATGGGGTTGGAGCCGGATTCCGACGTCGCCGAGTTGGGGATGAAGATTTCGATGATCCGCGGCTTGGAGGCACGGGTCCCGATATCCGCCTACGATCCGGAAACGGTGTCGCTGGCGGACCAGGCGTATGACGTGATCGTCATTCGCGAACGTCTGGCGCAATTGGCGGGACGCGAGCGGCTGTTGGCCCAGATGGAAAACGCGTTGGCCGCGAACGGCAAGGCCGTGGTCACCGACCTGATGCTGAGCCGGGCCGATATGCGGGCGAGTGCTCAGACGAAAGCCACGGTTGGCGATTCGGCCATGGAACCCTGGACATTGGGCGAGTTCCAGGAAGAGTGCGGCCGTTGCGGCCTGCAAATCTCGCTTTTCCGGGATGAAACCGATGGGTATCGGCGGCTGTTGCTCGATAGCTGGACGGACTTTTCCAACAATATCACCAAGGAAACGCTGGACCGGCCCTTCGTGGACGCCTTGATGCGCGAAGCCGAGGTGATGAAGCGCCGGATCGCCGCGATCAACAGCGGCTGCCTGCGCTATGGGTATATGGAATTGACCCGCACCGGCGGAAAATCCTGATACCCCTAATTCTGGGCCGATTAGGCTTGAATCCGGCTGCTTGGCATTGACAAGCCGGTCGCCGCTTCATATTGTCCGCCGCTGTCGAGATCAGGATAAGCGCCCGGGAGCAGACCATGAAAGTCGTAAACTCGCTGAAGACCATGAAAACGCGGCATAAGGAATGCCGTGTCGTGCGTCGCAAAGGCCGTGTCTACGTGATCAACAAGCGGAACCCGCGTTTCAAAGCCCGCCAGGGTTAGGGATCGCGCGGGATAATCCCGCCTGTTCAGACCGACCGCGCCTTTGGCGCGGTTTTTTATTGCCGACTGGTCGGTGCCGGAACCGAACAATTTTGCATGGCGTTTCAAGGCCGGAACGCCCATGATATTCCGAAATTACGGTTGAATAACGCGAGTGTCTTGCCATGAAGATGCCGGAACCGGACCGCGACATCATTGCCCGTCGGCTTGAGATCGCCGCAGCGCTCCGCGCGATCGTGCCCGGCGAAGGCGTGATCGTCGAGGAGAACGAGCTTCGGCCGTATGAGAGCGATGGGCTGACCGCCTATCGGCAACTGCCGATGATCGTCGTGCTGCCCGAAACGACGCAGCAGGTCAGCGAGGTTCTGCGCTATTGCCACGAGAACGGCGTGAAAGTGGTGCCGCGCGGCGCCGGCACCTCGCTGTCGGGCGGGGCGCTGCCGTTGGAAGACGGCATCCTGCTGGGCATGGCGAAGTTCAACCGCATCCTGGATGTCGACTTCGACAACCGCTGCGCGGTCGTGCAGCCGGGCGTCACCAACCTGGCGATCAGCACCGCCGTCAGTGATGACGATTTCTACTATGCGCCGGACCCGTCGAGCCAGATCGCCTGCACGATCGGCGGCAACATCGCCGAGAACTCGGGCGGGGTGCATTGCCTGAAATACGGCCTGACGACAAACAATGTACTCGGCTTGGAACTGGTCCTGATCGACGGCGAGGTGATCCGCATCGGCGGCCCGCACCTGGATGCGGAAGGATACGACCTGCTCGGCGTGTTGACCGGATCGGAAGGGTTGTTGGGCGTGGTCACCGAGGTGACCGTCCGCTTGCTGCGCAAGCCGGAAACCGCGCGCGCCGTGCTGGTCGGTTTCCCCACCAGCGAAGACGCGGGCGCCTGCGTCGCAGGCGTGATCGGTGCCGGGATCATCCCCGGCGGCATGGAGATGATGGACCGCCCGGCGATCCACGCGGCGGAGGATTTCGTCCATGCCGGCTACCCGCTGGATGTGGAAGCGCTGTTGATCGTGGAACTGGACGGCCCCGAGACCGAGGTAGATTATCTGATCGGCCGGGTCGAGGAGATCGCCAAGGCGAACAAGGCGGTCACCGTCCGCGTGTCGCAGGACGAAGACGAACGAACCCGGTTCTGGGCGGGTCGCAAGGCGGCCTTCCCGGCGGTCGGCCGGATTTCGCCGGACTACTACTGTATGGACGGCACGATCCCGCGCGGCAAGCTGCCGATCGTGCTCACGCGCATGAACGAGTTGTCGCGGAAATACGGCCTGCGCGTCGCGAACGTGTTTCACGCGGGCGACGGCAATCTGCATCCGCTGATCCTCTACGACGCCAACGAGCCCGGCGAACTGGAAAAAGCGGAGGATTTCGGGTCCGACATTCTCAGACTCTGCGTCGAGGTCGGCGGCGTGCTGACCGGCGAGCACGGAGTCGGCGTCGAAAAGCGCGACCTGATGCCGGCGATGTTCAGCGAGGACGATCTGAAGCAGCAGCAGCGGGTCAAATGCGCCTTCGATCCCGACAATCTTCTCAATCCGGGTAAGGTCTTCCCGACCTTGCATCGCTGCGCCGAGCTGGGCCGCATGCATATCCACGGCGGGCAGCTGCCCTTCCCGGACATCCCGCGCTTCTAGGGTCACCGGATGGCCGAGCATTTCAAGCCGGAAACTCCGGACCAAGTGAAGGATGCCATGGCGTGGGCCATCGCCGAAGAGATACCGTTGGAGGTCATCGGCGGCGGCAGCAAGCGCAGCCTCGGCCGGCCGAGCAATGCGGAGACGGTGCTGGAGCTTTCCGCCCTCAAGGGGATCACCCTTTACGAAGCCGAGGAACTGGTGTTGAGCGCCGGCCCCGGCACCTTGCTGTCGGAGATCGAGGCCACGCTGGCGGAATCGCGCCAGCAACTGGCCTTCGAGCCGCCGGACTACGGGCCGTTGCTCGGCGGTCCGGCGCAGGCGGGCACGCTGGGCGGGATGATCGCCTGCAACCTGTCCGGTCCACGGCGGATTCAGGCCGGTGCGGCACGCGACCATTTCCTGGGCTTCGGCGCGGTCAGCGGCCGGGGCGAGGCGTTCAAATCCGGCGGCCGGGTCGTCAAGAACGTGACCGGGTATGACCTGTCTAAACTGCTCTGCGGATCCTGGGGTACGCTGGGCGCGATGACCGATCTGACGGTCAAGGTCCTGCCGGTCGCCGAAAAGACCTGGACGGTTTTGGTGCTCGGACTCGACCTCGAGACGGCAGGCCAGGCGATGACGGCGGCGTTGAAGAGCCCTTATGAAGTGTCCGGCGCGGCCTCCCTGCCCGAGAAATTAGCGGCGATGTCGAAGACGTCCTACGTGGCGGAGGCGGCCGGCGGCGTCACGGCAATACGGATCGAAGGACCAGGTCCGTCGGTCGAATACCGGGTGGCGGCGTTGCGTAAGCAGTTGTCGGCGTTCGGTGAGACGGAAGAGTTGCACAGCCACAACAGCCGCGAATTCTGGCGCGAGTTGCGCGATGTGTTGCCCTTTGCGGCGGCAGACGATCGCCGCTGCGTCTGGAAGATTTCCGTGGCCCCTACGGCCGGACCCACCTTGGCGGGGCGATTGACGGAGTCGCTCGGTGGTGATGCCTTTCTCGATTGGGGCGGCGGATTGGTCTGGCTGGCGGTGGATGCGCCGCGGGACGGTGCGGCCGATACGGTCCGCGGCGCGGTCGATGCGGTCGGCGGCCACGCCACCTTGATCCGCGCGCCGGAGCCGGTGCGCGCCGCGGTCCCCGTGTTCCATCCGTCCGCGGCCGGGGTTGCCGCCTTGTCGAAGCGGGTGAAGGAGAATTTCGACCCGCGCGGTCTGCTCAATCCCGGCCGCATGTATGCGGAATTCTAGCGGGGCGGTATGCGAACCGAATTCTCCATAGCGCAGCTTGCCGACCCGGACCTGGCCGAGGCCAATGCGATCCTGCGCAATTGCGTGCATTGCGGCTTCTGCACCGCGACCTGTCCGACCTATGTCCTGCTCGGAGATGAGTTGGACAGCCCCCGTGGGCGCATCTACCTGATCAAGGACATGCTGGAGAAGGACAAGGCCGCGACCGGTGACGTGGTGAAGCATGTCGACCGATGCCTCACCTGCCTGTCCTGTATGACGACCTGTCCGTCGGGCGTTCACTACCAGCATCTGGTCGACCATGCGCGGGTTCATATCGAAAAGACATACCGCCGCCCGCTCTTCGATCGGCTGATCCGGTCGGTGCTCGCCGCTGTCCTGCCGTATCCGAAACGGTTCCGCTTCGGCATGGTGGCTGGCTGGGCGGCGCGCCCGTTGGGTCGCGTGTTGCCGGGTCGTTTGGGCGCGATGCTGTCGTTGATGCCGGCTTCCCTGCCGCCGCCGTCGCCGACTGAGCGCATGCAGGTTTTCCCGGCGGTTGGGCGGCGCAAGGGACGGGTTGCCCTCCTGGCGGGCTGCGCTCAACAGGTGCTGGCGCCGTCGATCAACGAAGCCACGATTCGTCTGTTGCAGCGCCATGGGCGAGAGGTGGTCATTCCGAAATCCGTCGGGTGTTGCGGCGCGCTGGTGCACCACATGGGCCGAGACGGCGACTCGCACAAGCAGGCGAAAGCGAACATCGCCGCCTGGCAGGTCGAGATCGACGGCGAGGGGCTGGACGCCGTCATCATCAACGCCAGCGGATGCGGCACGACGGTCAAGGATTACGGCTTCATGCTGCGGAACGACCCTGACTACAAGGACTCGGCCGCGGCGATTTCTGCGATGACACGGGACATCTCGGAATATATGGATGATATCGGCATGGACATGCCGGTTCGGGTCAGCGACATAACCGTCGCCTATCATGCGGCCTGCTCGCTGCAACACGGCCAGAAGATCACCGCGCCGCCCAAGGCCTTACTGAAGCAGGCCGGCTTCAAGGTCGTGGAGCCGAAGGAATCGCATCTCTGCTGCGGATCGGCCGGCACCTACAATATCTTGCAGCCGGCCATCGCCAGCCAATTGCGCGCCCGCAAGATCGATAACCTGGCCGCTACGCAGCCGCGGGTCATCGCTACGGGCAACATCGGTTGCATGACCCAGCTTGCGGGCGGCACGGATATCCCGGTCGTGCACACGGCGGAATTGCTGGATTGGGCGACCGGCGGGCCGGCGCCTGCAAAGTTGAGCGACGCTGTGTGAGATGTCCCAGGCGGAAATCGAACGGCGTATCCTTGAGGTTCTGACGGCCACGTTGCAGCAGCATGACGTGCCCGCCGGTCAACGGCTCGACGATGCTTTCCAGGTGATTGCCGCCTTTCGTGCCGCGCGGTTGAAAAAGCCGTTATCCCGTTTGATCGGTTCGACGGTGCAATCCGGTCCCTTCGCCGGCATGGATTTCTTGGATCGCGTTTCGGAAGGCGCCTTTATCCCGAAACTGCTGGGGTCATATGAAGCCGAACTGCATGGGGTGATCGAACAAATCTGCGCGACCCCTTATGACACGGTGGTGAATGTTGGATGCGCCGAAGGATATTACGCCGTCGGGTTGGCCCGACGAATGCCCGATTCCCGAATACATGCGTTTGATTTCGATGCGCGCGCGCGGCAGCTATGCGGTGAGCTTGCGGCGATGAACGGTGTCGCCGATCGCGTGGAGATCGGCGGGGAGTTGACCGGACTGGAGGTTGCGGCTTTCGCTGACGGGCGGGTATTTTTGCTCTGCGATATCGAGGGTGCCGAAGTCGACCTGCTCGATCCCGCCCGCTTCCCGGCCCTACGGGCCATGGACCTGTTGGTGGAGATTCATTGCATGTCGGATGCTTGGACGTCAGACGTCCTGTATCCACGGTTTGAGGAAAGCCATACGATCACCGAAAGCCGACCGGAACCGCGCCTTGCAACGCAGTATCGCGCGCTCGCGGATTTGGATCCAGTCGATCAATTTTTCGCCCTACTCGAACGGACCGACCAAACCCGTTGGGCTTTTTTCGAAGCGGCCGGGGCGGCGCTTTAAGGGACGCGGACCTTACCGCGCGATACCTTTCAGGAACGACGTCCGCTCCTTCCCGGCGGCGATCATGAAGCTCGTATCCGACCCGCCAAGCAGGAACTGTGCGCCCATCTTGATGTAGCGCTCCATCGTGTCGTGGTCGTAGATGCCGCCCATGCCGGCGAACTTGCCGTTGTTGCGCGCGGCTGAGATCGTGGCGTCGTAGGCGGCGACGATCTTGTCGTCGTTGTATTCGCCGGGGATGCCCATTTCAGCGCTGAGATCGTTGCTGCCGATCAGCAGCACGTCGACGCCGTCCACGGCGGCGATCGCGTCGGCGTTGGCGATGGCTTCGGGCGTTTCCAGCATGACGGTGACCATCGTGTTCTCGTTCATGACCTTGGGCAGTTCCGCCTTGCCGGGGTTCTCGAAGCCGAGTTGCGGTAGCAGGCCGGTCATCGACCGGTGGCCGATGGGCGGGAATTTGGCGTGATCGACCGCGGCGCTCGCCTGTTCCGGCGTGTCCACATGCGGCACAACGACGCCCATCGCGCCGCCATCCAGCACGCGGGCGGCATGGAAATGCTGATGCCCGGGCACGCGCACGATCGGCGTGATCTCGGTATCCAGCGCGGCGACGCTGATCTGGCAGACCATGTCGACATCGAAGCTGCCGTGCTCCATGTCGATGAACAGCCAGTCGAATCCGCAGGTCTTGGCGATCTTGGCGATGTCGGTGGTGCGGGTCGACCGCAAGCCGAAACCGATGGCGAGTTCGCCGGCCTGGAGTTTCTGCTTTGCGACGTTCGGGGTGATGCTCATCCTGAAAACTCCTGTTTCTCGCTTATGAATACTATGGCGAGGGCAAAACCGCCTACCATAGTGTTTGGATTGGTCGTTTCATTTTCGGCGCCGTTCAGGCGCCCCATACATCCTTCAAAACGCGCAGCCAATTTTCCCCCATCACCTTGCGGATTCGGTCTTCCGGCCAGCCGCGCTTTTCCATAGCGGCGGTGAGGTTCGGGAAATCGCCGATGGTGCGTAGCCCTTGCGGCATCTTCACCGTCCCGTCGCCGGGCCGTTTCGGCACGACGCGGCGTGCGTAGCTCTTGTCCAGCGATAGATAGGTGAAAAAGTCGCCGTCTTGATCCTGGGTGAAGTCGGTGCCGATGCCGACCGTGTCCTCGCCGACCAGGTTGATGAGATATTCAAAGGTGTCGACGCAATCCTCGACGGTGGCATCGGTGCCTTGCGCCATGAAGGGCGGGTAGGTCGCGAACCCGACGAAGCCGCCCTTGTCGGCGATGAAGCGAAGCTGCTCGTCGGTCTTGTTGCGCGGATGGTCGAGCAATCCGGCGGGGGCGCAATGGGTGTAGGCGACCGGTTTCTTGGAATGCTCGATCGCGTCCTGGCTGGTCATCGCGCCCACATGCGACAGGTCGACTAGGATGCCGACCGCGTTCATCTCGTCCACCACCTCGCGGCCGAAGTCGGACAGGCCGGCGTCCACGCTTTCCCAGCAGCCGGTGCCGACCAGGTTGCGCGTGTTGTAGGTGAGCTGCATCACGCCGACGCCGAGATCCTTGAAGATCCGCAAATAGTCGATTCGGTCCTCGACGCCCCAGGTATTCTGCCAGCCGAGATAGATGCCGGTCTTGTCCTCGGCCTTGGCGCGGCGAATGTCTTCGGTCGTGTGAACCTGCAGGATGATGTCGTCGTTATCCCGGAACCACTGTTTCCACTGCGCCACGTTGTCGAGCGACCCGCGGATGCCTTCCCAGACCGAGCAGGTCGCGTTCACCGCGGTCAGGCCGCCTTTGCGCATGTCCTCGAACACGGCCCGGCTCCAGTTACAGATTTCCAGGCCGTCGATGATGATCGCGTCGCGATGTAGGTCTGACATGGCGTTTCCGCTCCCGATGTATCCGCTTGTCAATTCGTTTAGCATTCGAGTGTACGGGGCGGTAGGCTGTCCGCCAAATCTGCGGCGAAAATCACAATCTCGACATGTGCGGTGGCGCATCTTGGAATTCGCGCCGGACTGGTTTAAGCCGCTGGGACTCAAATTTTCGAAGAGGGACTTCTACAATGCCACGCTCGGAAAAGGTTGAATTTGCCGGCTCGCAGGGCCACACGCTGGCGGCCCGGCTCGAAGTGCCGGATCAAGCGCCCCGGGCCTATGCGCTGTTCGCCCATTGCTTCACCTGTTCGAAGGATATCTTCGCCGCCGCGCGGATCGCGGCCGGACTGGCAGACCAAGGGATCGCCGTGCTGCGGTTCGATTTCACCGGGCTAGGCGCCAGCGACGGGGAGTTCGCCAATACCAATTTTTCGTCGAATGTGGACGATCTCATCCGCGCGGCGGACTATCTGCGCGACGCGCATGCCGCACCGCGCATCATCATCGGTCATAGTCTCGGCGGCGCGGCGGTCCTCGCGGCGACGGCGCGGATTCCGGAGATCAAGGCCGTGGCCACGATCGGTGCGCCGGCCGATCCGTCGCATGTGCAGCATCTGTTCGCGGACGCCCGGCCCGAAATCGAAGCGCGGGGCGAAGCGGAGGTGACGCTCGCCGGCCGCACCTTCCGGATTCAGAAACAGTTTCTCGACGACATTGAAAGCCAAAAGCTGTCGGACGCCATCGGCACAATGAAAAAGCCGTTGCTGGTGTTCCATTCGCCGCTCGACAACACCGTCGGAATCGACAATGCCAGTGCGATCTTTGTCGCCGCGAAACACCCGAAGAGCTTTGTCTCGCTCGATGCCGCCGACCATCTGCTGAGCCGGCGCGAGGATGCGGTCTATGTGGCCGATGTCCTGTCCGCCTGGGCAACGCGCTACCTCGGGGAGGCTGACCAGAAGGCGGAAGCCGCCGCCGCGACCGAAGAGGGCGTCGTGGTGGTGCGCGAGACTGGGAACGGGGCCTTCCAGCAGGAGGTCCTGAACGGACCGCATCGCTTGCTGGCGGACGAACCGCCGTCGGTTGGCGGGACGAACACAGGCCCGACGCCGTATGGGTATTTGCTGGCGGGGCTCGGCGCCTGCACCTCGATGACGATGCGCATGTACGCCAATCGAAAGAAATGGCCGTTGGAACAGGCGTCCGTGACGCTCAAGCATGACAAGATTCATGCGGCGGATTGCGAAGACTGCGAAACCCGCGAGGGCAAGGTCGATCTCATCGAGCGCGAGATCGAGCTGACAGGACCGCTCGACGAGGCGCAGCGTGCGAAACTGATCGAGATCGCCGACAAGTGCCCGGTGCACCGGACCCTGCATTCCGAGGTCAAGATCACGACAAAGGTGAAGGCATAGCGTCTAGCGCGGCCCGCTCTTGGGCAGTGACAACAGCACGTGTTGGATGACGCCCTGCGCCGAGGCCCAGGCCTGCTCGCGCCAGTCGGTCGTGTCCGGGTAGAAGACGCTGCCGCTGCCGGCGGACAGGACCGACCGCATGGAATAGGTGCCGAATTCGAGAACGGCGGCCGTCAGGTCGCTGCGCTCCAGCGCGGTAATCAGGCCATGCGCCAGGTCCCCGGGCGTGCCGTGCGGGGTCGGCTCGGCGGTGTCGGCCGCCGTGCCGAACAATTGCGTGGCCCGCTGCATACGCGGGTCGCTATGGGTCCGGCAGGCCAGCAGGTCCGCCTCGCCGTAGAATCCGGGACCGGTTCGCAGGTCGATCAGGCTGATCGATTGGGCCCTGGCAAAGTACGCGTCGGCGATTTCACAGAGAACCCGCGCCTGCCAAGGGATGCCGCCGCTGCCTTGTTTCGGCGTGTGTGTTTCCTGGACATACGAGGCGAAGCGGTTTTCGGCTGCGGCCAGGGCATGGTTGCTCCATTCCCGGATCGAGGTGTCGGAAATGGCGGGTCCGCGATTGCCGAGCCCCGATAGGCCCGCCGGCGCGATCGCATGGACCAATACCAACGCGATGTCGTTGCGCCCGATCCGGCCCAATCCCTCGCGCAACAGCGCGGTTTGGATTCCCGAAGCGCAGAGCCCTTCGTCGACCCAGGAGCCGTTGGTCAGCGCCAGGACGACCGGCGCTTTATGCGGGCCGACGCGGGCGACGTCGATGATCGGTTCGCCGCTGTCGTCCACGTCTTTCGGGGCGTAATAGGAGGAAAAATCGAGGTTCAGCGCGTCGCAGGCGTCGATAAACTGCGCCCGCGCTTCCAAGCGGTTTGAAGCGAAGTATCGTGAAACGGACATTCGGACCCGATCGGTTGCGGTACGACTCATGCGCACCATGCCTCGCGCGAATGCTATCGGCAATCGACAAATTGTGGATTGCCAAAAAGCGGCTGATTTCTGCATACTTGATGGATGTTTCGAGCATTGGTACTCGTCTTGGGGCTTTTCTGCTGGACCGGCATGCCGGCCAGCGCTGATTCGGGGCGCTCGCACACCGTGGATCGGTTGTTCGACGCGTTGAGAGGCGCGCAGGACGCGTCCGAGGGCAATCGGCTGACATCGCTTATCTGGCAATTGTGGAACCATCCGGAAGACCCGGAAACGGGCGACTTGATGAGCGAGGGACGAACCGCCCTGGAGAATCTGGACTTCGGAACCGCGCTCAATCGGTTCGGCGAGGTGATCGAACGCGCGCCGGAACTGGCCGAAGGATGGAACAAGCGCGCGACGGTCTATTACGTGATGGGCGATTTCGAGGCATCGATCCGCGACATTCAGCAGGTGTTGCGGCTCGAACCGCGCCATTTCGGGGCCTTGGCCGGCCTTGGCATGAATTACGACGCGCTCGGCGACAAGCAGCAGGCATTGAACGCCTGGCGGCGGGCGCTGGACGCCAATCCGCATCTTGAGGATGCACCGGCCCGTATCCGACAACTCGAAGAAGATTTGCAGCAGCAGAGCATTTGACCGGCCGCGCTTCGGCGGACCACCGCGTGGCGGCGATGGCGCGAACGCGGTATTGTTCCTGCGTCCGTCCTTTTGAGCCGCGAACAATGCGTGACCTGCCGCAGGATCTCAGAACCGCCCTGATCCGCCTCGACCTGCTTGCCGCCGATGCGCCGGTGACCGCCGAACCGCTGACCGGCGGGGTGTCGTCGGATATCTGGCGTGTCGACCTGCCCGATGGCCCCGTTTGCATCAAGCGTGCGCTGGCAAAGCTCAAGGTCGATGCGGATTGGCAGGTGCCGGTCGAGCGCAACAAATACGAGATTTCCTGGCTGGAAACCGTCGCCGCGATCGCCCCGAATGCCGCACCCCGGTTGCTGGGCCAGTCCGACGACGACGGTCTATTCGTGATGGAATACTACAATCCCGCCACGCATCCCTTGTGGAAATCGGAATTGATGGCGGGCCGGGCCGATCCGGATTTTGCGGCGTCGGTCGGCGCTGCGCTCGGCCAGATCCATGCGGCGACGGCGGATGACCCGGCGGTCGCCGACCGGTTCGACAGTTCGAACATCTTTCACGCCATACGCTTGGAACCTTATCTGGAAGCGACCGCGCGTCGCCATCCTGCGGTTGCCGATGCCCTGCGTCGGCTGGTGACCGTCACCGCCGGCACACGCCGGACGCTGGTGCATGGCGACGTCAGCCCCAAGAACATCCTCGTCGGCGCCAAGGGCCCGGTATTCCTGGACGCGGAATGCGCCTGCTACGGCGATCCCGCTTTCGACCTTGCCTTCTGCCTCAACCATCTGTTGTTGAAAGCCGTGTATCGGCCGGACGCGTGCGCGACGTATTTGACCTGTTTTTCGGCGATGGCCGGCGCTTATCTACCGGCGGTCGACTGGGAGGATCGCGACGTCCTGGAACGGCGGGTCGCGCATTTATTGCCGGGACTGTTGTTGGCGCGAGTTGACGGGAAATCGCCGGTCGAATATCTCGAAGAGCCGGCGCAACATGCCTGCGTCCGAGGTTTCGCCCGTACCCTGCTGCGTACCCCCGTTCCGATGCTCGCCACGATACGGGATCGATGGGGCGACGCCGTAACCAATTTACCAGGAGCAACAGCGTGAGCGTATCGAGTATTGCCGATGTCCATGCCCGGCGCGTTTGGGATTCCCGTGGGCGGCCGACGCTGGAGGTCGAGGTGACGGCGGCGTCCGGGGCGCTCGGCCGGGCCATCGCGCCGGCGGGGGCGTCCACCGGATCGGGCGAGGCGGTCGACCGGCGCGACGGCGGCGACGCTTTCGGCGGCTACGATGTAACGAGGGCGATTGCGGCGGTGAACGACGAGATTTCCGATGCGCTGATCGGTCTCGATGCCGAAGATCAGGATAAGGTCGATGCGGCGCTGATCGATCTCGACGGCACGCCCGACAAGAGCCGGCTTGGCTGCAACGCGATGATTGCAACGTCGATGGCGGCCGCCCATGCGGCGGCCGCTGCGGCGGGCATGCCGTTATGGCGATATCTCGGCGGACTGGCGGCGCATACGCTGCCGTTGCCGGAAATCCAGATCTTCGGCGGCGGGGCGCATGCGGCGTCGCGAGTCGATATCCAGGATTTCATGGTGATGGCGGTTGGTGCGGAAGATTACGCGCAGACGCTCGACTGGACCGCGGAGGTCTATCGCGCGGCCGGCGCGCTGATGGCCGAGAAAGGGTTGCTGCAGGGCGTCGCCGACGAAGGCGGTTTCTGGCCCGCGTTCGACAGCAACGAGGCCGCGTTGGACATGCTGCTGCGGTCGATCGAGCGGGCGGGGTTCCGGCCGGGCGAGGATGTCGCGATTTCGCTGGATATCGCCGCGTCGGAATTCGGCAAGGACGGGCGCTATACGCTGGGGCTGGAAAAACGCGAGCTGGACAGCGACGGGCTCATCGAGATGCTGCTCGGCTGGATCGACCGCTATCCGATCGTCTCCATCGAGGATCCGTTGGCCGAGGATGACGAGGACGGCCTGATCCGGTTCACCGCGGCGGCCGGCGATAAGGTTCAGATTATCGGCGACGACTACTTGGTCACAGATGCGGAGCGCGTGAGGCGCGCGGCGGGTGTCGGCGCCTGCAACGCGGTGCTCGTGAAGCCGAATCAGGCGGGCACGCTGACGGAAACGCGGGCGGCCTTCGATGCGGCCCGAGCGGCGGGGTGGGGCGCCGTGGTGTCGGCCCGGTCGGGCGAGACCGAGGACGTGACGATCGTCCATCTTGCGGTCGGCTGGGGCGCATACCAACTTAAGGTCGGATCCTTCGCGCGTTCGGAGCGAATGGCCAAATGGAACGAAGGGCTGCGGATCGCCGAAGCGCTCGGCGAGCACGGCCAACTGGCGGCACGAACCCTGTTCCCCTGGGGGCGTTAGGAAAGGACCGGCATCGGTGAGCGACTACACGACATTGGAAGACCTGGAAGCGGCGATCGCGCGGGAATTGGCCTATATGGACTTCCCGCCGAAGGACTGGATGGTCGAGCATCGTCATCTAAGCGGCGAACCCGTTTATGACGTCGTGATCGAAGGCGCGGGCATGCAGGGGCTGGCGATCGCGCATGCGCTGATCCGGCAGCGGGTCCGTAATGTCGTGCTGCTCGACGAGAACGCCGCCGGTCGGGAAGGGCCGTGGATCACCTACGCGCGCATGCAGTCGTTACGGACGCCGAAGATTTTCGTTGGTCCGGATCTCGGCCAGCTCAATCTCGCGGTGCGGACCTGGTACGACATCAAGCACGGCAAGGGCGCCTGGGACAAACTGGTCAAGGTGCCGAAAGACGAGTGGATGGACTATCTCAACTGGTTCCGCGACGTGCTGCGGCTGCCGGTGGAAAACGAGGTAACGCTGAAGCGCGTCGAGGCCGAAGGCGGTTTCCTGAGACTCACCATCGAACAGGGCGGCGCGACGCGAACGGTCTATGCCCGCAAGCTGGTGCGCACCGCCGGTATCGCCGGGTGCGGCGGCAAGCATATCCCGGCGATCGTGTCCGAGGGGCTGCCGGCGGACCGTTACGCCCATAGCGCGGACATGATCGACTTCGCCGCCCTCAAAGGGCGCGATGTCGGCGTGATCGGCTGCGGCGCGTCCGGCTTCGACAACGCGGCGACCGCGCTGGAACAAGGCGCACAATCCGTTCATATGCTGATGCGGCGCAAACGGCTGCAAACGGTCGTCATTTCCCGCGCCATGCATTCCGTCGGCTACCTGCAGCATTTCGGCGATCTGAACGACGCGCAGCGTTGGGAGATCATGAACCACTTTTCCGGGTTCACGCCGCCGCCGCCGGAAGAGACGCTGAAGCGCACCACCCGCCACGACAATTTTCATCTGCGGGCCGACAGCGCGCTGCAGTCGGTCGGGATGCGGGACGACAAGATCCGCGTCGAAACGCCGTCGGGATCGATTGACCTGGATTTTCTCATCTGTGCGACCGGCTTCACGATCGATGTTGCGAAGGTGCCGGAACTTACGCCGCTTGCGGACGAAATCGTCGTTTGGCGGGATCGCTACACGCCGCCCACGGGTCAGGAGAATCCGGACCTGGGATTGCATCCGTATCTCGGCCGGAATTTCGAATTCACTGCGAAGGACCCGGAACGCAACCCGCGGATCGCGGATATCCACGAATACGGCATCGCGTCGATTTCCAGTCTGGGTCCGATCTGTACCGGCCTGCACGGGATGGCCTTCGGCGTCGAGCGGCTGGTCCGCGGCATCACGCGCGACCTGTTCGTGGCCGACGGCGATGCGCATGTGGCGGAAATTCTGAACGTCAACGAGCCGCCGATTTCGCCCGACAGTGAAGAAGACTGGACGATCTGATACGATCGCCGTCTGACCGGCGGAAAGGACATAGGGCATGCCACGGCGATTCTGGTTCGAGTTCGACTTGGACCCCGATGACCAGAATATCCCGGTCTATCTACGGCATGGCTGCGGCGTGACCGCGGAGGATTATGAGGACGCGGTTAAGATCGTGCACGAGCGGGTCTTCCATGGGGCGCCGTTGCCGTCGATCGTCAAGATGATCGAAGACGTGGACGTCGCCACATTGGACGGCAACCACGTATTGCCGAACATGGGATTGCCGCTGGTCCGTGGTATTTGGTTTCCGCTGGGATTTAATAAGGGCTTCGAATAACGGCGTTGTCCGTTACCGTCGGCGGTTACCGGGCGCTTCGACGCGGGCGATGCGCAGGATGTTTGTCGAGCCCGGCGTGCCGAAGGGGAAGCCGGCCGTGATGACGATACGGTCGCCGGGATTGGCGAAGCCGTCGGTCAGCGCATGCTGGCTGGCGTTTTCCACCATATCGAGGAAGTCGCGGGCGTCCGCCGAATGGATGCTGTGCACGCCCCAGACGACCGCCAGGCGTCGCGCCGTGTTGCGGTTCGGGGTCAGTCCGATCACCGGAACGTCCGGCCGTTCGCGCGCGGCGCGCAGCGTGGTGGAGCCCGACGTGGTGTAACTGACGATGGCCTTGACCGAAAGCGTGTTGGCGACCTGGCGCGCGGCGGCGCTGATCGCGTCGGCCGACGTGGCGTCCGGGTCCAAGCGCGCCGCATCGCCGATCCGCCGGTACAATGGGTCCTGTTCGGTATGTTCGATGATACGGTTCATCATCTGCACCGCCTCGACCGGATAGTCGCCGGCGGCGGATTCCGCGGACAGCATTACCGCATCCGCGCCGTCATAGACCGCGGTCGCGACGTCCGATGCTTCCGCCCGGGTCGGCGTCGGCGATTTCACCATGGATTCGAGCATCTGCGTCGCGACGATCACCGGCTTTCCGGCGTCGCGGCAAGCGCTGATGATGCGTTTCTGCAGGACCGGCACTTCCTCGGGCGGCATTTCGACGCCGAGATCGCCGCGGGCGACCATGACCACGTCGGACAGTTCGACGATTTCCTTGAGGCTGTCGATGGCGGCCGGTTTTTCCAGCTTTGCCAGCAGGGCGGCCCGGCCGGCGATCAGGCGGCGCGCGTCGGCGATGTCCTGGGCGCGTTGAACGAAGGACAGGGCGACGTAGTCGACGCCCCGGTTCAGGCCGAATTGCAGGTCCGATTGGTCTTTTTCGGTGAGCGGGGACAGCGGCAGGACCACGCCGGGTACGTTCACGCCTTTGCGGTTCGAGATGACGCCGCCGTTGACGACCGTGGTGTCCGCCGACTTGCCGTCGCAGGAGTCGACCCGCAGCCGGATCTTGCCGTCGTCGATCAGCAGATCGGTGGGCGCTTCCAGCGCTTGGAAGATTTCCCGATGCGGCAGTTGGACGCGGTCTTGCGTCCCGGGGGCCTCGTCCATGTCGAGGCGGAATTTCGCGCCCTTCTCAAGCGTGACCTGATCGTTTTCGAAGGTGCCGATCCGCAGCTTCGGTCCCTGCAAATCCATCATGATAGCGATCGGCCGGCCGGTTTCGCTCTCGAGTGCGCGGATCGCGTTGATCAGCGGGATTTTGTCTTCCTGTGTTCCGTGGCTGAAGTTGAGGCGGAAAACATCGACGCCGGCTTCGAACAGGGATCGGATCATGGCGGGGTCCGAACTCGCGGGCCCCAGTGTGGCGACGATCTTCGTCAAATGTGTACGTCGCATGTCTTGAATTCCCTGTTCCCGAAGCAGCCTGGACCGGCTGCGTCGTCCTGGCGGTTTACCTCATTGCTTGGATGGACTCTATGGCTTTTTGGTTAACAAATCTTAACCACGATGCGAATCGGATGCGGTGCGCATTGAATTCGGACGCGATCAGGCGGTGGGCGCCAAATCGGTCGATTGAAGCCGGCGTTCCCGATCCTCGTCGGCCGCTTCCTCGCTGTACTTCCATACGATCATGCCGGTCAGCCGGCCGCGGATCGATTGCTCCGGCGCTTCCCGGAACCCGTCGAAGATCGAGCCGTCGCGCCCGAGTTCCGCATGCGCGGCGGCGACGACGGCATCGCTGAGCGCGATATCGGTGCCAAGGTCGCGGGTCAAATGCTCGATGCGGCTCGCGACATTGACGGTGTCCCCGATGACGGCGAATTCAAGGCGTTCGGCGGTGCCGATATCGCCCATGATGACGGTTCCGTAATGCACCCCGATCCCGACATCGATCCGCTGATAGCCGTATCCGTCGCGTTCCTTGTTCCATTTCACGATGGCGTTCCGCATCGCGAGCGCGCAGGCGATGGCGTTGGTCGCGTCCCGCGCGCCCTTCTTGGGGACGCCGAAGGTCGCCATCAGGCCGTCGCCGATATACTTGTCGAGCGTGCCGCCATGGGCGAAGACCTCCTGCGACATGCGGCTGTGGAAGCTGCGCAGCAGTTCGAGCGTGTCCTGCGGCGACAACTGCTCGGCGAAGGCGGTGAACCCTCGGATATCGAGGAACATGACCGCCGCCTCCTGGATGTACTCGTTACCGAGGGCGTCGTGATCGCGGGTCAGTTCCTCGATGAGGTTCGGCGAAAAGTAGCGGGCCATATTGGCGCGTTGGCGTTCCACGTCGGCCTGTTCGAAGGCCAGCCGCCGCATGCGCCAAACGACCGACGCCAGGACGCCGGTGACGACAAGCACGATGAACACGTCTTTGAAGGCGGCCTCCAGGTCGACGAATGTCGGGTACAGGAATGTCTGTAACTGGGTTTCGGGGGCCAGCGCGTTCCAATTGGGATAATCCCCGTGCGACAAGGTGTCCGGCAGCGTGGCGATCGCGAGAATGGCGCCGCTCCACAACAGTGCGATCGTCGCGCCCGTCCACACCACCTGTCGTGGCGAATAGGTCAGCAGCGTTCCGGCCAGGAAGATGTAGAAATACGGGAAATTGCCCATCCGAAGCGCCATTTGCTGTGGCCAATCGCCCTGTTGGATCGGGCTTGGGAAAATCAGGATCGACGACAGCAGAACGATATCCAATGTGATGAACAGGTAACCGGGCCAGGATCGGGTCGGGTCGCGTTCGACCACGAGCTGATGCGCGAGTCCGATGGCGACGAACAGAACCAGGGTGAACAGATAGAAGGATGCCGTCGGAAAGGGCACCTGGGTTGCGATCCACACGCCGATCGCGGCCATCGCCGCGGCGCGCGTCCAGGTCGCCTGTTTCAATCCGGCAATGGCTTCGCGCTCGATCTTGCGGTCGATGCGCGATTCGATCCGGTTTTTGAGCTCGGTCACGCTAACCGGTCGCATGGCCTACGCATATCCCTTCCGTGCGATGAAGATTCCCCACAAGATAATCGCCCCGCCGACCGTCTGCCATGCCGTGATGGGTTCCGCAAGGATGAAAAACGCCAACACGGCGGCCGCGACCGGTTCGACAAGCAACCCGACCGCCGCCAGTCCGGCCGGCAGATGTGCAAGGGCGTAGACCACGAAGCCCTGGCCCGCCGCATGGCTGACCCAGGCGAGCGCGAGAAGCACGATCCATCCGGATAAGGTCATCGCGATCATGGTCTCGCCGCTGACCAGGGCGATGGGCAGCAAGACCGCCGACGTGCCGATCGATGTCCAGAGAAGGATCGTGGCGGTGCCGAAGACGGGCCGTAGACGCTCGACCGCCATCAGATAACTCCCCAGGAAGAGCGCGGTCACGACACCGTAGAAATCGCCCAGGAGATTGGCGGGGTTGAGTGCGAAACTCCCGCCGGCGAGGCATGCGCCGCCGATCAACGCCAGGGCGAGACCGGTGGTAAACTCCCGGCCGATCGACCGCCGGAACAAGAGCCGGTCGGCCAGCACGACGACGATTGCCGCTGAATTGGCGAACAGGGTCGCGTTCGCGACCGACGTGTGATGCAGCGACAAATGCCAAAAGGCGAGGTCGCCGGCGAAAAAGCCACCCGCCAGGAAAAGCAGCCCGAAGTCCTTTACCGACGCGGCGCGTTGTTGGCTGCTGGCTTTCGGGCGCAGCGTCAGCCACAGCCAAACGACCGGTACGGCCAGGAAAGGGCGATAGAAAGCGGAGGCAAGGGGGCCTAGTTCGCTCAGTCGTACGAAGATTGCCGACGCGCCCACGGCGACGGCGCCGACCAACAACGCCGCGAGCGCGAGTGTATCGACGCGGCGCGCCGGCAGGGAGAAGTCGGATTGAGGCATGGCGCGACTATATAGAAAAAAGCCGTTCCGGCCCTAAACTCAGGAGCCTTAACGGGATGCGAACCAAGACTGAAACCCGACTCAAGGCGTCCAAAGCGCCGGCTGGAGCCAAGACTGCGGTAGACAAAGTTTGCCCTTCGAAGGCCGCTCGGCGTCGAGAAGGCTTGTCGATTGCCATGCCTCGCGCCATTCGGTCGGCAAGGGGTATGGCGGCATGACGTGGGTCTCGGGCTCAAAACCGAACCGGCTGTAATAGGCAGGGTCGCCGAGCACGTAGGCGTGGGCGACGCCGGCATTCCGTAGCCGTTGAAAGCCGTCGTGGACGAGCGCGCTGCCGATACCTGTCCGCTGGCGGGCGGGGGTGACGGCGAGCGGCGCCAGAAGCGCCACTTTTTCGTTTTCGTTGTTTCCGGCGACGTGGCCGGGCGTGAAGATCACATGCCCCACAACAGAGGATTCGATGATCGCGACAAGCGAGAGCACGGGCGGTGTTTCCTGAAACAAGTCTCTTAGGACAGGGAGCAGGTCCTCGTCCGGGAACGCGGCCGGATAGAGCGCCTCGATTGACGCCCAATCGCCCGGTTCGCTGTCGCGGATTTGAATCCCCTTCATCACCTCGTTCCTTCCAATCAGTGTGCCGCGGTCATTGAATACACCACATGGCGCAAAATCCTAGGCCCGAGGCTGCGTCAGCGATGATCGCGGTGCGGCAACCGATGGTTTTCGGGCGCGAGTCGGACTTTCTCGCCTGTACCAACGGGACCTTTATTCGCGCCGACCATTCGATATAGTGCCGCCTATGTCTGCACTTACCAAAGAATCGGGCGGGTCCGCGCTGCTGGGCCCATCCGACCCGCCGCCGGTCGTGGTGATCGAAGGCTCTCCGGACTCGGAAGTCATGCTGATTTGCGACCATGCCAGCGCGGTCCTGCCGGAATCGCTGGGAACGCTTGGCCTGGCCGATGCTGAAATGGGGCGTCACATCGCGATCGATATCGGCGCGGCGCCCCTGACGCGCAATCTGGCCGATCACTTCGAGGCGACCGCCGTTTTGGCCGGATACTCGCGCCTTCTGATCGATTGCAACCGGGAAGTCGACGATCACACGTCGATCCGGGAAATCAGCGAAGGGACGATCATCCCCGGAAACCGCCGGCTGTCCCCCGCGGATCGGGCGGCGCGGATCGAGGCGGTGTTCGACCCCTATCACGCGGCGATACGGGATGCGTTGCAGTCGTTGCGGCGTAATGGACTGCGGCCGGCGGTCGTGGCGATTCACACCTTCACGCCCAGTTTCCACGGCATCGCGCGGCCCTGGGAGGTTGGCATCCTGTCCGGCCGCGACCGCCGTATCGCCGACCCGCTGATCGCCGCCCTCGAGGCGGAGTCGCTGACCGTGGGCGACAATCAACCCTATTCGGCGCTGGCGTTCGCCGGTTATACGGTCGAGGCGCATGCGATGGCCGCGGGACTCGCCAATGTGATGATCGAGGTGCGCCAAGACCTGGTCGCCGACGACGCCGGTGTCCGGCAATGGACCGATATCCTGTGCCGGGTGCTGGAGCCGATCCTCAGCGACACCAATCTCTATGCATCTGAGCAAGCCGGAGCCCGGGACGCATGACACAGTCCGACCAGCCCCTCACGATCGGTATCGAAGAGGAATATTTGCTCGTCGATCCGGAAACCCGCGATCTTGTCGCCGATCCGCCGCCCGACCTGATGGAGGACTGTAAGAACCGGATCGCGGCGGATGTCGGTAGCGTCACGCCGGAATTCCTGCGCGCCCAGATCGAGGTGGATACCTCGGTCTGCGGGACGCTCGGCGAATGCCGCGAAAAGCTCGCGACGCTCCGGCGCTGCACGGCCGAATCGGCGGAACGCCATGGGTTGCGCATCATCGCCGCATCGACCCATCCTTTCGCCGAATGGACCGAACAGCAGCATACCGATCGCGACCGGTACAATCTGTTGGCGAAAGATCTTCAAACCGTCGCGAACCGGTTGCTGATCTGCGGCATGCATGTCCATGTCGGCGTCGACGATGACGAACTCCGGAACGATCTGCTGAATCAGGTCAGCTATTTCCTGCCGCATCTGTTGGCGCTCAGCACGTCGTCCCCTTTCTGGCAGGGGCGCGACACCGGACTGCGCAGTTACCGGCTCAGCGTATTCGACGAGTTGCCGCGCACGGGCCTGCCCGAAAAGTTCGACAGCTTCGGCGAGTACTCGCGCCACGTCGACTCGCTCGTGAACGCGGGGGTGATCGAGGACTCGACGAAAATCTGGTGGGATATCCGGCCGAGCGCGCGGTTCCCGACATTGGAGGTCCGGATCAGCGACATCTGCACGCGCCTGGATCACGGGATCACCGTCGCGGCGCTCTATGCGTGCCTGCTGTCGATGCTGCGGCGGCTGCGGCGCAACAATCAGCGCTGGCGCGTCTATGCCAACATGCTGATCCAGGAAAACCGTTGGCGGGCGCAACGGTATGGCATCGACAACGGCCTGGTCGATTTCGGCCGGGGCGAGATCGTTCCCTATGAGGAGTTGCTGGAGGAAATCCTGGACTTGCTGGCCGAGGACGCGGAACGGCTCGGATGCGTCGCCGAAATCAACGCCGCCCGCGATATCCTGAAGGGCGGCACCAGCGCGCATCGCCAGGTGCAGGTTTATGAGGCCTCCTTGCGGGCCGGGGCGGATCAGGCCGAAGCGCTGAAGGCCGTGGTAGACTGGCTGATCGGAGAAACGCTGAACGGCGTTGTGGCCGACGGGGGCTGATTTTTCGTCGGAAACGCACCAAATTAGGGATCAGTTGTTGGAATAGCTCGGGAAGGCCAAGGACATGGATGACAAGACACGGATCGAATTGGAGGCGGCGACCTTCCGCCGGTTGCGCGATCACCTGCAGGAAAACACGGATGTTCAGAACATCGATCTGATGAACCTTGCCGATTTCTGCCGGAATTGTTTGTCGAAATGGTACAAGGCGGAGGCCGACGAGCGTGGGGTCGACCTGGAATACGAAGCCGCCCGGGAAATCGTTTACGGCATGCCGTACGGCGAGTGGAAATCCAAGTACCAGACCGAGGCCACGCCGGAGCAGAAGGCGAAATTCGAGGCGTCGAACAAGCACTGATCGAGATTTAGACCGTTCATTTCATTGCAGGGTTTCCGCCGGTACCGGTAAGGCCGGCGACCTGCCATTGCGCGCTTGTCGACGCCGGGGGGCTGGTCTAAGGTCGCGCTCCAATTCGATAAACCGACACTCCAGGGGGTGAGTATGGCCGAAGGCGACGGCGCCGCGGGCGAACGGCTACGGTCGTTCATTCAACGTATTGAACGGTTGGAAGAAGAGAAAAAAACCATCAGCGACGACATCCGCGAGGTGTATGCGGAAGCCAAGTCGAATGGCTACGACCCCAAGATCATGCGCCAGGTCGTGCGAATCCGAAAAATGGACGATGCCGACCGTCAGGAGCAGGAAGCGATCCTCGAAACCTATATGTCCGCGCTCGGGATGTAGCGCGGTCTAGCTCTCCGGGGCCGGCAGTTTGGCGAGTTTATGGGCGATCCTTGCATAAAGCGCGCGGGTCCATTCCGACGCAGCGTCATCGGCCGGCGGTTTTTGCGACCGTAGGTCGCGCGGCGCGATCACGATTTCGGTATTGGCAACGCCGGTGTCGGCCACCAGCGTGAAGATCTCTTCCACGCCGTCCGCGCCGAGCGCCAGGCAGCCGGCTGTCCCGGCGGTCGGACCGTGTATGACGATATCCCCGCCGAGCCGGGTCCGGCCGTCGCGTTGCGCCCGCGCTTTGTCGAAGGCGTTCGGGTACCCGATCATCAGCGACACATAGGCGGCCGAGTTCGGGTTCAGGTACCGTAAGCGATATCGGCCCTCGGGAACCTGACGGTCGCCGGCGCGCAGTTTCGGTCCCGGGCCGCCGGCGGCCGCGACAATTCTATGATCCGTGACAAAACGCAGCGTGCCGTCGCGGCCGGGCGCATAGATCTGCAGCCGCCGCTCTTCCTTGAGGCCCACAAGGACGATGCGCGCCGGGGGATAGGGAACTCCTGCCCGCAGAAAATGGGAAAGCAAGCGGTTGCGCGCCGCCGAACCGAACTGTTCCAGGCGGTCGTCGATACTGTGTTGCTGCCGCGGTATCTGGCTCAGCGGAAACCAAACCAGGGCCAGCGGCGCCGTCAGGACGGCGACCGCGGTGGCGATTGCGTAGAGTCGGGCGATCATCGTGCGTTTGTGGCCTCGAATCCCGGCGAGATTGGGGCAGGCCTGTGAATTTTCGTTGGCCGCGGGCGCTACTCCGCTGCGCTCACCACCGCGGCGGTTTGCGGGTTGCGATACGCGGCGAGCAACTCGTCCTGTCTTGATCGGGCGCACGCGATATTAGCGTCCTTGACGTGTCCATATCCGCGAATCTGTTCCGGAATGCTCGCGATCTCGATAGCGAGATCGTGGTTCTCCACCGTCAATGTTTCCAAAAGCCCCTCAACCGTTGCTTCATAGTCGGTGATCAATTGCCGTTCGGTTTTGCGTTCTTCCGTGTAGCCGAAGGGGTCGAAGGGGGTGCCGCGCAGGAATTTCAATTTCGTGAGCAGGCCGAATGCCTTGAGCATCCACGACCCGTATTCGCGCTTTTTCGGTTCACCGGTTACCGGGTCCTTCGGCGCCAGCAAGGGCGGGGCGAGATGGAATTTCAGTTTGAAATCGCCCTCGAAGGCCGCGTTGAGCCGGTCTTGGAAGGCCGGATCGGCGTAAAGCCGGGCGACCTCGTACTCGTCCTTGTAGGCCAGCAATTTGAAGAAATAGCGGGCGACGGCTTCGGTCAGCCCTTGATCATGCGGCGTGTTGACCGCCTGAACGGTGCGGACCCGGTTGACCAGGCGGGTATAGCGTTCGGCGTACCGTGCGTTCTGATAGTCCGTTAGATACGCAATGCGGTCTTCGATCAGGGCGCGCAGCCGCGTAGTCGGATCGGCCGGTTCGACTGGTTCGGGCGCGTTCGGTGCGGCGATGCGTTGTACCGCGGTCAGGTCATGCGCGGCGCGCCGGCCCCAGGTAAAGGCGTTTTGGTTGGCCTGCACGGCGACGCCGTTGAGTTCGATCGCCTTGAAAATGGCTTCCGCCGAGATCGGAATCAGCCCCTTTTGAAACGCGAAGCCCAGCATGAACATGTTGGAGGCGATCGAATCGCCCATCAGCTCGGTCGCCAGCCGCGTGGCGTCGACGAAATGCGTCTTCTCGGGCCCGACCGTGCTTTCGATGTTCGAATGCAGCTCGTCGGTGGGAAACTGAAAGTCGGGGTTGCGGGTGAAATCGCCGGTGATCGTCTCGTAGGTGTTGATGACGGCGTTGGTTTCGCCTGGCGTTGCCTTGCTGAGATTATCGCCGCGCGCCGCCACGATGATGTCGCAGCCGAGAATGAGTTTGGCGCCGCCGGACGCCAGCCGGACGGCGTGGATGTCTTCGGGCTGCTTGGCCAGGCGCACATGGCTGACTACGGCGCCCCCTTTTTGCGCTAGGCCGATCATGTCGAGGATCGAACACCCTTTGCCTTCGATATGCGCGGCCATGCCCAGCAGGGCGCCGATCGTGACGACGCCGGTGCCGCCGACGCCGGTCACGAGGATGCCGTAGGGCTTGTCGATGGATGGCAGCTTGGGGTCGGGAAGGGCTTCGAAGATATCGGGCTGCGCGCCGTCTCCGCCGCGGCGCTTGCCTTTCCTGGGCGCGCCGCCATGCACGGTCACGAAGCTGGGGCAAAAGCCGTTGACGCAGGAAAAGTCCTTGTTGCAGCTCGATTGGTCGATTTTACGCTTGCGGCCGTATTCGGTTTCGACCGGAACGACCGACAGGCAGTTCGATTTGGCCGAACAGTCGCCGCACCCTTCGCAGACCAGTTCGTTGATGAAGGCGCGTTTGGGCGGGTCCGGATAGAGGCCGCGCTTCCGCCGCCGCCGTTTTTCCGCGGCACAGGTCTGGTCGTAGATCATGACGGTGACGCCGGGCGTCTCCCGCAGCTTGCGTTGGACCGCGTCGAGGTCGTCCCGGTGATGGACGGTAACGCCCGCGGCAAAGTCGGCCTTGCGATCGTATTTATCCGGTTCATCGGTCACGACGACGATGGTGTCGACGCCTTCGCCGTGCAGTTGCTGGGTGATGCGCGGGACCGTCAGCGGCCCGTCCACGGGTTGGCCGCCGGTCATCGCGACCGCATCGTTGAAAAGGATCTTGTAGGTAACCTTGACGCCCGACGCGACGGCCATCCGAATCGCGAGGATGCCGGAATGGTAATAGGTGCCGTCCCCGAGGTTGACGAACACGTGGTCGGTCTCGGTGAACGGCGCCTGGCCGACCCAGGTCACGCCTTCGGCACCCATATGGGTATAGGTGTCGGTGTCGCGGTCCATCCATTGCGCCATGTAGTGGCAGCCGATTCCGGCGAGCGCGCGGCTTCCCTCCGGGACCTTTGTGGAGGTGTTGTGCGGACAGCCGGAGCAGAAGTACGGCGTCCGCAACACGCTCGGATCGCGTCCCTTGAGGGTGCGCTCCTGTTCCTTCAGGAACGCGACGCGCTCTTCGATCCGCGGGCTGGTATGGAAACGCTTCAGCCGGTCGGCGATCACCTGCGCGATTCGCCCGGGCGTCAGTTCGCCGTTCGACGGCAGGATGAAGTTGCGGTTTTCGTCGAACTTGCCGACGACGACGGGCCGGACGTCGGCCCGCCAATTGTACAGTTGCTCCTTGAGCTGGTTTTCGATGAGGGCGCGCTTCTCCTCGATCACGAGGATTTCCTCAAGCCCCTCGGCGAACTCGCGGATTCCGTCGCGTTCCAGCGGCCAGGTCATGCCGACCTTGAAGATGGAAAGCCCGATGTCCTGAGCGTAAGTCTCGTCGATGCCGAGGTCTTCCAGCGCCTGCCGCACGTCGAGATAGGACTTGCCGCAGGTCACGATGCCGATGCGCCGTTTCGGCCCGTCGATGACGGGGCGGTTCAGGTTGTTCGCCCGCGCGAAGGCGAGCGCCGCGTAGATCTTGTGGTGATGCAGCCGCTCTTCCTGTTCCAGCCAGCCGTCCGGCCAGCGGATGTTCAGCCCGCCCGGCGGCATGTCGAAGTCTTCGGGAAGCTTGATGTCGATGCGGTGCGGGTCGACGTAGACGGATGCGGAGGTATCGACCGTTTCCGCCACCACCTTGAAGGCGACCCAGCAGCCCGAATAACGCGACATCGCCCAGCCGAACAAACCCATATCCAGGAATTCCTGTACGCCGGACGGGTTCAGCACCGGGATCATCGTGTCGACGAAGCCGTATTCGGTCTGATGCGCGGTGGTGGAAGATTTGGAGGTGTGGTCGTCGCCGGCGAGCAGCAAGACGCCGCCATTCGCCGCGGTGCCGGCAAGGTTGGCGTGCCGCAACGCGTCGCCGGACCGATCGATGCCGGGGCCTTTCCCGTAGAACATGCCATAGACGCCGTCGACCGTCGCGCCGGGGAAGAGGCCGAGCTGCTGCGATCCCCAGATCGATGTGACGGCCAGGTCTTCGTTGACGCCCGGTTGGAACTCGATGTTGTGTTTCTTGAGGAACTCGCGCGCCTGCCAAAGCTGCTGGTCGAGCGCGCCAAGCGGTGATCCGCGATAACCGGAGATGAAACAGCCCGTGTTCAGGCCCGCCGCCTCGTCCCGCCGACGCTGCATCATCGGCAGTCGGACCAGCGCTTGCGTGCCGGTCAAAAAGACCCGACCGCTTTCAAGCGCATATTTATCGTCGAGCGTTACCGCCGATATCGTCATTCCCGGACCTTACCCTCCCGGTAGTAAAAAAGTAATGAGCACGGCGATGATTTCAAACGGTAATGGTGACGGTGTCACACTTTGCAATAAAGCAACGAGCTGTGTCTAACGGAGAGAGATTTATTGCGTCGCGGTTGCCGCCGAAGTTGTGATATTGCGCGTTCCGGCCTTTCCGTCGCGTCCGGCAGGGCATCCAGGGCGTGAAACTGAGTCAAAGCCACGCTATATGGGGACGGCGCAAACTGCGGAGCATATGCATGTCTGTTCTAGTAACCGGCGCGGCCGGTTTTATCGGGTTCCATGTCGCCCACGCCTTGTTGGCGCGCGGCGAGCGGGTGATCGGTCTCGACAACCTTAACGATTACTACGAAGTGAGCCTGAAGGAGGCGCGCCGGGACAACTTGTTGCGGCATAACGCCTTTTCCTTCGAGCATTCGGATATCGCCGATCGCAGCGCCATGGAGGCTTTGGCGTCGCAACATCCGGAGATTACCCGCGTCGTGCATCTCGCCGCGCAAGCGGGGGTTCGCTATTCCCTGGAAAATCCGTTCGCTTACCTCCACTCTAACCTGCTCGGCCATCTCGTCATATTGGAGTTTTGCCGGCATCTCGATCGACTCGACCACCTTGTCTACGCCAGCTCGTCTTCCGTCTACGGCGGCAACAAGAAGGTGCCGTTTTCCACGGCCGATCGGACCGACACGCCAATATCGCTCTACGCGGCGACCAAGAAATCGGACGAGCATATCTCGCACTGCTACAGCCATCTCTACCGTATGCCGTCCACGGGGCTGCGCTTCTTCACCGTGTATGGTCCCTGGGGACGCCCGGATATGGCGGCGTATATCTTCACCAAGGCGATCTACGAGGGGAAGCCGGTCCGCTTGTTCAACAACGGCGATATGATGCGGGACTTCACCTATATCGATGACATCGTGAACGGGGTGGTCAGTTGTCTCGACAAGCCGCCCGCCGACGATGGCGAGACGGCGCCGCATCGTGTCTACAACATCGGCAACAATCGCTCGGAACAGTTGATCCGGTTCGTCGAGATCATCGAATCGACAATCGGCAAGAAGGCGCAGATCGAGCATGCGCCGATGCAGCCGGGGGATGTGAAGGAGACCTGTGCGGATATCTCGGATACGCAGCGGGATTTCGGATTCACCCCGCAGACGCCCATCGATATCGGTTTGCCGAAATTCATCGATTGGTACCGCGACTACCACGGGCTTTAGGGTTGTCGTCCGTAGGGGGCGAAAGTGATTCGGTTGGCCGGAATGGATCGGATGCGTTCGTTAACGCGTCGCGCCATTCGGTACGATCCGGAGGCGATCGATGACCTTCTTGACGCCCTTTACTTTTTTGACGACGGCAAGCGCTCGGTTGTGTTCCCATTCCGACGTTGCGTGACCGAACACATAGACGATGCCGTCCGTGACCCGATAGCTCAGGCGCGGCATGTGCGTGCCGAACACGCCGACCAGGGATGTCTTGACCCGCCGCTCGATATTCAGATCGTCGATGGCTTGGCGCATCGTCGCGGCTTTCCCGACATGAATCTCGTTGATCACCGTTTGGGTGCCGGGCACGCTGCGGACCAGGGCGGATGCGCGCCGCTTGTCTTTCGGGTCGGAGACGCGCCCGCTTAGCAAAACGTCCCCACCGATGACATCGATGCTGATGTCGGCGAAGAACCCGGCGCGGGCATCGAGCATGCGCGTCTTGATCTGCTGCAACAGCACCCGGTCGGACCTCGGCTGCGCGCTTTCTCGGTTAGGTTGGGCCGGTCGCTCGGCGATCGCCGGCCCGGAGGCCGCCAGCAGACTTGCGGCCAGGACAAGGGCGGGAAGGATTCGTCTCATTTCCACTCGCAGGACAGTGTGGGCATACGTCGAACCACGGCTTTCCTAAGACCGTATGCCGAACCTTCCCCCTCAGTTCGCTGCGTCTTCGCTCAATGACCGTAAAGCTGCTCCAACGCCTCGCCATAGGCTTCTTTAACAACATGACGCCGGAGTTTCATGGTCGGTGTCATCATCTCATTCTCGATGGTGAACGCCTCCGGAGCGATCTTGATGCGCCGGATCCGTTCGATGACCGATAGCTTGTCATTGACCCGGTCCATCACGTCCTGCAGCGCCTTATGCAGGTCGGAATCGCCGGCCAGGTCCGTAAGGTCGCCGGACTTGGCGTTGTCCTTCGACCACTCGATCAGGAAGTCCGGGTCGGGCACGACCAGCGCCACCAGATGGGGCCGTCGGTCGCCATAAACCATGGCTTGCCCGATTTCGGGTTCCGCGGTCAGAATGCCCTCGACACGGGCGGGCGATAGGTTGTCGCCGCCGGAATTGACGATGATGTCTTTCTTTCGGTCGGTGATTCGGATGTATCCGTCTTCGTCGATCTCACCGATGTCACCGGTATGCAGCCAGCCGTCGCGAATCGTTTCCGACGTCGCCTCCGGATTGTTCCAATATCCCTGCATCACCAATTCGCCCTGCACGAGGATTTCGCCGTCCTCGGCAATCCGGACTTTGACGCCGTGGAGCGGCGGACCGACGGTTTGCAGTTTGTTGAGGGAAAAGGGGTTGCAGCTGACGACCGGGGCGGCTTCGGTCTGGCCATACCCTTGCAGAATACGCAGGCCCAGCGCCGTAAAGAAGACGCCGATGTCGTAATTCAGCGGCGCGCCGCCGGACACGAATGTCTTGAGCCGGCCGCCGAACCGGTCCTTTACTTTCTTGCGGACGAGAACATCGAGCAGGCAGTTCGTAAGCTTTTCGTTGATGGATAGAGTGCCCGGCGCTTCGTAGGATTTGCGGCCAAGCGCGACGGCGCGTTCGAACAGCTTTTGTTTCAGGCCGCCGGCGCGTTCGACGCCGCGGCGGACGCGGTTATGCATCGTTTCGTACAACCGGGGCACCGCGGTCATGATCGTCGGCCGCACTTCCGCGATGTTCGACGTCAGTTTGTCGATCCCTTCGGCGTAGTAGATATGCGCGCCGATCGACATCGGAAAGAACTGTCCGGCGCTGTGCTCGTAGGAATGCGACAACGGCAGGAAGGACAGGAAGATTTCGGTGTCCTGTTCGAAGCCGGGCAGGTCTTGCAGGAAGTAATGGGCGCCCATGCAGTTGCAGAGGATGGCGCCGTGGCTGAGCATGACGCCCTTTGGCTTGCCGGACGTGCCCGACGTGTAGATCAGGCAGCAGGTGCTGGACCGCTCGATCTTCAGGATATCGTTTTCGAGATCGCCGCCCGCGGCGCGGCCATTGTCGATGACGTCGTTCCAGTCGAGGCAGCGGAGACCGTCGGGCGCCGGTTGCGTCAGCGACTCGATGGATATCACCGTTTGCGTATCGGGCGATTGGCTTGCCGCCGGCACCACCGTTTCCGCCAAGGCCGGCGTCGACACGATGGCGGCAACGCTGCCGCTGTCCGACAGCACATGCAGGTGATCGGCGACCGTGTTCGTTGTGTAGGCGGGGACGGCGATCGCGCCGAGCGACATGATCGCCAAATCCGCGATCAGCCATTCCGGCCGGTTTTCCGATACCAAGGCTACCCGATCGCCGCTGGCGATTCCCACGGCGCGCAGGCCGTTGGCCAGCGCCGTCACCGTGTCGGCAACCTCGCGCCACGTCTGTGGGTGCCAAATGTCGTCTTTCTTGTGCCATAGAAACGGCCGATCGCCGAACGCCTCCGCCCGATCGAAGAACAGGGTCGGTAGATTGCGAATGTCCGCATAGTCCATCTTTTGCAGTATCCCCCATTGGGCCCATTTGGTTTTGTCACGGGCCGTTCGGTCGTTGTTCCCTTACCACGGTGAAGTCGCATCGCGACCAAGACGCTATGCGGACGTGGAGATATTGTAGTGCGATTAAATCAAAAAAAGAAGTGTGTGGCATTGTGTTGAATTAAATTTCTTTCATTGAGAATAGATTGATTTTTATATTTGTTTATTATTTAAGTTTGGGGATCGAATATTCATCAGCCAGTAAATTCCAAGAAATTTCCTTGATGTTCCATCGTTTGATGCAGTGGCGATTCCTGCAGTGGCGACAGGCGCAGTTTTGCGATATGACCCTCTCGCCCCCGCCGGGGCTTTGATGACCATATAAGGTTCGAATGGACTTTTTCACTATCTTGCGCCTGTGTTCCCGCGTTGTCGCGTCGTGCGCCATCTGGATTGCCGCATGACGCGCACTTTCGAAGCCGGATTGGAGCTTCTGACACGTTGGCCGGTCGGACGCGCGACGTCCACGCCGCTGCTCTTCGTGCATGGCGCTTTTGCCGGCGCGTGGTGTTGGGATGCGCATTTCCTGCCGTGGTTCGCGGAGCGCGGCTATGTGGCGCATGCGGTCAGCTTGCGCGGGCATGGCGGCAGCTACGGGCAGGATACGATCCAAAGCTGGTCCATTCAGGACTATGCGGATGATGTCTTGTCGATCATTGAAACGATGCAACGCCCGCCGGTTTTGATCGGGCATTCGATGGGTGGGTTCGTGGCGCAGCATTGTCTCGCCGACTCGGCGCTCCCAGGCGTTGCCTTGATGGCGTCCGTGCCGCCGAACGGCTTGGCCGGGCCGGGCTTGTCGCTGGCAATCTGGAATCCGGCGGCGGCGTTCAACATCGGATCGGTGCAGGCGATGGGCGGCAATTGGGGATCGCCCTCGATCATGCAGGACGCTTTGTTCTCGTCCCATATGCAGCGCCAGACCGCCCTCGGGTTCCTCGCGAAGATGGGGCCGGAATCGACGCGGGCGATGATGGATATGTATGGGGGCGACTTGCCGGCGTTCGACATGCCGTTGTCGGCGCCGATCCACGTTCTGGGCGCGGCGGACGATGAACTGATCCCGTCCGCCTTCGTACGCGCAACGGCCCGCCGCATGGGAGCGACGCCGCACATTTTGGAGGGCATAGGGCATTTGATGATGCTCGACGCCGAGTGGGAGCACGCCGCGGAATCGGTTCTGGACTGGTTGCACCGAAACGGGCTTTAGTATCGGCCGGGAGGATCGGCCGAACAATGTCGACATCGGAAGACGTATCACCGCGCCGCATCGGTGTGATCGGCGGCGGCAT
The DNA here is from genome assembly GCA_028281325.1 of Alphaproteobacteria bacterium. Lineage (GTDB taxonomy): Bacteria > Pseudomonadota > Alphaproteobacteria > UBA8366 > UBA8366 > JAJFJD01. The sequence goes on along the minus strand of JANQKC010000006.1, from coordinate 118,655 downwards.
CACGGGTATCAGCACCGCTCATTTTTTGCGCAAGGACGGTCACGACGTCACCGTTTTCGATCCCGGCGATCCGGGCACGGGAACGTCGTCGGGCAATTCCGGCGTCATCAGCACGGGCAGCGTGGTGCCGACGGCGACGCCGGATATCCTCATGCGGGTCCCGAAGATGCTGTTGGACCCATACGGCCCGTTGTCGGTGCGGTGGCGCTATCTTCCGCGCATTACGCCCTGGCTGTTGAGCTTGCTCCGCAACGGCATGCCGGCGCGCATCGAGGCGAACGCCAAGGCGAAGGCGGTGCTTCTGGATCACGCCTATGACACATATCGCGTGATGTTGTCCGATACCGGCACCAACGGTTTCGTGCGCGAGATCGGGTCGATGGCTGTGTGGGAGTCGGATGCGGCGTGGCAAAACGCGCAGTGGACGATCGACCTGATGCGCACCTGCGGGCGGACATTCGATATCCTGTCGGAGGACGAGATTCGTCAGATGGAACCCGGCCTGCAGCCGATCTTCAAGCATGGCTATTTCATTCCCGGCAACGGCGCGATTTCGCATCCGGGCGATCTGGTCACGGCGTTGCATCAGGCCTTCGTCGCCCAGGGCGGGACGATCCTGAAGCAGCCGGTCGATCGGATCGAGCGCGTCGACGGCGTGCCACGCCGGCTGGTCTGCGACGACACCGCGCACGATTTTGATATCCTGGTCATCAGCGCCGGGGCCTGGTCGAACACCTTCCTGAAGCAGATCGGGCACAGCGTCTTGCTGGATGCAGAGCGGGGCTATCACATCATGCTGCCGCAGCCCGACCCGGGGCTGAACCGGCCGGTCCTGATCGCCCAGGACACGATGTTCCTGTCACCGATGGCGCATGGGATGCGGCTGACGACGGGCGTCGAGTTGGCGGGGACCGAGACGCCGCCGGACTATACCCGGGCGCGCCGGATGGTGAGCCGTGCGGCCCGCGCCGTTCGAAATCTGGACGAAACGGAACAAAGCGCCTGGCTCGGCTTCCGGCCGTCGACGCCCACCTCGGTGCCTATCCTCGGCCCGGCGCCCGGTACGGACAATGTGTACTGTGCCTTCGGGGGCGGCCATATCGGCATGACCTTGGGGCCGATCAGCGGCCGTGTCATTGCGGACCTCGTGGCGGGCCGCGATCCGGGTATCGACCTATCCCGTTATGCGGTGACGCGATGAACGAACAAGCGGCAAAGCGAGTATTCGTCATCGGCGCTGGCATGGTCGGCGCGAGTTGTGCGCATTTCCTGCAGCGCGACGGGCACGCCGTGACGATCGTCGATCCGAATGCGCCCGGCACCGGCGCGTCCTTCGGCAATGCCGGGTTGATCAGCCAGAGCGGCGTGATGCCGTCGGCGCAACCGGGCCTCGTGAAGCGCATTCCCAAGATGCTGGTGGACCCGACCAGTCCGCTGGTGTTGCGCTGGCGGTATGTGCCGCGGCTGCTGCCATGGCTGGTCGGCTTCCTTGCCAACTCGAAGCGTGACCGGGTCGAGCGCAACTGCCTCGCCACGATGGAGATTTTCCGTCACGTCCTGAGTGCGTATGACGCGCTGATTCAGGAGACGGGTTGCGGCGAACTGATCCGGTCCGCCGGTACGCTCAAGGTCTTCGAGACCGATGCAGCCTTCGAGGGGAACGCCTTCGAGCGGGAAATGATGGACCGTTGCGGTTGCCGCTATCAGGTTCTCACGCCCGACGACATTCGGGATGCGGAACCGAATTTGGCACCCTTGTTCCGTCATGGCGTGATGATGCCGGACTCGCGTCATATCAAGAACCCGGGCCGGTTGGTCGAGACCGTGGCCAAGTCGGTTGTCGATCGTGGCGGTACGCTCTTGCAGGAACGGGCCGACCGCGTCGACGTGAACGCCGACGGCAAGCCCGTGGTCGTTACCGACGCCGGCCGGCACGAGGCGGACCTGGTGGTGGTGGCGGCGGGCGCGCGGTCGGGCAAGCTGGCGCGTCAGCTCGGCGCGAAGGTCGTGCTGGATGCCGAGCGGGGCTATCACGTGATGCTGCCGACACCGGAAAAATCGGTCGGCAATTACGTTCAACTGGCGGAACGCAAATTCTCCTTGTCGCAGCATGAGAGCGGCATTCGCATGACCGCCCTCGTCGAGTTGGCGAGTGTCGATGCGCCGCCGGACTACCGGCGCATTCGGTCCTTGCTGCCCTTGGCGCAAGCGGCGCTGCCGGGCCTGTCGATCGAGGAAAAGAGCATCTGGATGGGCCCCCGGCCGTCGACGCCGGACAACGTGCCGGTGATCGGGAAGTCGCCGAAGCATGAGTCGGTCTATTTCGCCTTCGGGCACAGCCATCTGGGCATGACGATGGCGCCGCCCACCGGCCGTATCATTGCCGATCTGGTCGCGGGCCGCGATCCGGGATTGGACATGGCGCCCTATGCGCCGGTGCGGCCGTTGTTTTAAGCGGGGTCTTGATGCGCTCTAGCGCTTGAGCCGGAAGACCAGCGTCACGTTGGTGCGCTCCTGCGCCATTGCCGGGTGCGGATCTTGGCGAAAGTACACTGTATCGATCTTGCCCTCGAACAACCGCATCAATTGATCCGAACTGAAAAACCGCGAGACGGCCGTATTGCCATCCGGTGCGGCCACGGAAATGCCGCCGATGGCGTTTGCCGCTTGTTCTTCGCCGGGATGCCCTTCTATCTCCGCGACGCAGCCGACGGCGATGATGCCGCCCGGTTTCGCGACGCGGACCGCTTCGTCGGCGGCGGTCTGATTGTCGGAACTGTAGGCTAGCACCCATCCGACGATGACAATATCGAAGCTGTCGTCGTCGAACGGCATGGCGTGCATATCGCCGACTTGCACAAAATCGGAATAGGAGATCAGGTCGAGCCCTGTGATGTTTTCGGCGGCGAATCCGGCTGCAATCAGCGAGAAGATTTCCGATTCCGTGCGCGGTCCGACGGTTAAGACCTTCAAGGTCTGGGCGTTGCGGACGACATATTCGATGCCGCGTAACGGATAAACAAGAATGGAAGGACGTTCGATGGCTTCCATGCGACGTAAGCTATTCAGGTTGTGCGTAAGTGCATGCGATCGAACCGCGTCGCCGGTGTCGGCTAGCGTTTCGAGCGCCTCAGCCTCCACCCTTTCGAAGCGCGACTTCGCCAACAGCGCCCGCACCGTCGGAATCTGAAGCAAGTCGGCGGAATTCGATTGGATATGAGCGATGATTTGTTTCGACTCCTCCTGCGTGAGATTAAGCTTCCGGGGCACCTTTCCGCCGGCGGGTTTGTCGGTCATCGTGGTTATCCTTCCGACGTTAGAGGCTGTGCGTCCGCGGCAGTCTTCGCCGGCCAGTTTCGGTCCACGCAAGGCCAATCGTTGTTGTCGCGTGGGATGGCAAATCGGCTGCAGGCGTCGCGCCAGGGGACCGGGCTTGGGACGATGCAAATCTGAATCAGGTAGCGCGGCCCTTTTGTCGGCCACACACCCTTATGCAGAATGTTGGCCGGTTCGAACAAGATCGCGTCGCCTTCGGCAAGCCGCGCGCGCAGGGGCTGATAGGGGATGTCGTGCTCGCGGCTCAGCGCCGACAGGTCGCCGATACGCTCCCGTATGTCGCAAAAAACATAGCCGATGCCCTTGAAGGCGTCGGTCGTGTCCCGGTTCAGAAACTGGGTGTTGCCGCCGTGCTCGTCGCTGCCGTTCAGGTAGAGCAGCAGCTTGAGGTGTTTGCTGGGGCCGCCGTCGCAATGCCACCGAAAGGACACGCCTTGTTCGCCGCCCGGGTCGTTCCGGTAGGTTCGGCACCACAGCGGCAGATACTCGCTGCCGAAATAATCGGTAATCCTGTTGTCGACGGTATTGGTAAAGACTTTTTCCAGCAGCGCGCGCAGATAGAGCCTGTTGGACAAGAAGGGCGATCTGAGGTCGATCATTTGGCGCAGCACGGCGCAGTCTTCCGGGGGGAGAACCGATATCTTCTCCATCCCGTCGCGGGACAGGTAGCTTGTGCCGCCGGTTGCCGGGCGCTGAAAGTTTTGCTGGCACACGGTGTGGAGCCGTGCATACCCCGCATCGCGGTCGTACAGCAACTTGATCCGGGCGTCGCCACCCGGGTTGAGCGTTATCGCCATCAAACCCCCTTTGCCGGCGGAGAGTAGCAAATAGGCCCCCCGAGGACTATCTATCCTTCCATGGCGGAAAACGACGACAATTCGGTTTCGGGGCGGGTGCGGCGATACGCGCGCGTCGGCACGGCGGTGGGCGGTCTGGCGGCGCGGCTTGCGGGTTCGCGCTATCTGGGGTTCGAACTGGACAAGGGCCAGCACGCGCAGGATCTGACGGCGGCGCTGGGAGGCCTCAAGGGGCCGCTGATGAAGGTGGCGCAGCTTATGGCGACGATCCCCGACGCCCTGCCGGCGGAATATGTCGAAGAATTGAAGCAGCTCCAGGCCCATGCCCCGGCGATGGGCTGGCCCTTCGTGCGGCGGCGCATGGCGGCGGAGCTGGGGCCGGACTGGCGCTCGCATTTCGCGTCCTTCGACCGGGTGGCGGCGCACGCCGCGTCGTTGGGGCAGGTGCACAAGGCGAAATCCCTGGAAGGGCAGGCGTTGGCCTGCAAGCTGCAGTATCCGGATATGGGGTCCGCGGTGGAGGCGGATCTCAACCAACTCTCGCTCGTCTTTTCGGTTTACGAACGCAGCGACAAGGCGATCACGACGAAGCAGATCCATGCGGAAATATCGGCCCGGCTGCGCGAGGAACTCGATTACGGGTTGGAGCGGCGGCATATGGCGCTTTACGCCGCGATGCTGGCGGATCAGCCGGATGTGCATGTGCCGGACGGCATCGACGCTTTGAGCACCGACCGGCTGCTGACCATGACTTGGCTCGACGGACGGCCGCTGATGGATTTCAAGGAAGCCGACGCCGATGTTCGCAACGCTATCGCGAAGAGCATGTTCCACGGCTGGTATGTGCCGTTCTACTACTACGGGGTGATCCACGGCGATCCGCATCTCGGCAACTACAGCATCCGCCCGGATTATGGGGTCAATCTGTTGGATTTCGGCTGCGTCCGGGTCTTTCCGCCGCATTTTGTCCGCGGCGTGATCGATCTGTACCGGGCACTGCGCGACGGCGACCATGACCTGGCGGTGCATGCCTACGAGACCTGGGGCTTCTCCGACCTGCGCAAGGAGGTGATCGACGTTCTGAATATCTGGGCGGAGTTCGTCTACGCGCCGCTGCTGAAGGACGAGGTCGCGCGCATCCAGGAATCCGAAAGCGGGCTCTACGGCGCTCAGGTCGCGAGCCGGGTCCAGCGGGAACTAAGGGCGCTGGGCGGCGTGACCCCACCGCGCGAATTCGTCTTCATGGACCGCGCGGCCATCGGCCTCGGCTCGGTCTTCATGCATCTGAAGGCGGAGATCAACTGGCACCGCATGTTCCACGACCTGATCGACGATTTCGAGGAAGGGGCGTTGGCCGAGCGCCAAAGCGCGGCGCTGACCGCCGCGGGCGTGCCGTTACCGGAATAGGTTGGGTAACGCTGCGCCTCACCCCAGACTCTTGATGATGCTGATGGTGACAAAGATCATATTGTGGCAGCCATGAACTGCGATGCCTGGCCACAAGGAGCTTGTCCTCTCGTAGAGATGTGCCGCGAGAAGCCCAAATAACGCTGCAAAGATTGTCGCGTTGATACCCGATGATCCGCCGGGATCGATGAAGTAAAAATGTGCAAGCGAAAACACGGCCGCGCTCGCGAGACTGCCATGGCCAGCGGCAAGACGTTGCCGTATCCAGCGATGAATTAAACCGCGAAAAAAGACCTCTTCGGCCACGGCGGTTAAAGGACCGAAAACGATCAACATGGTTATGACGGTGATCGCGTTCAGCTGCGTGGGCACAATGAGTTGTTCGAGCGGCGAAACGACGCCGGTGAGGCTGCTGCCGATCATTACGATCCAGTAAAGCCCGACCAAGATCAGGATGTGTCTGATCTGACGAAAATTGAATGCGCGGAGACCGAGACCGCGCCAATCGATCGATCGACGCATCACGATCATGCCATGCACGGCTATCAGCATGCTGCCGTACAAGCCGATCATGAAAACGTATTCGACCCAATCACCGTCGAACGCCGTATCGATTGAGTCGTACATTCCCAGATAGTGCAGGGACAAAAACACGAAAAGGAGACCGAATCCTATCGCGGCCACACAGCACACGCTGAGTGTGCCAATCAACAGCACGTCCGATCCTCGGATGAGGGTCGTTCCTTTCGTAAACGCGGGTGCCTTGGTCGATGGCCGCTTCGGCGTTGGCGTGACGCGCGTGTCGGTTGGTGGGTGCATTGGGGCCGGGAGGGTGGAAGCAGAAATATGGTGGTCCGCTGACGCAAAAATAACGCTAAGTTGTTTTCCCGTTGGGGTGATCTGCAATCAAGCAAATTCCTGTTTTCTCAACGGCCGCCGCGTTGCCGGATTCGGCTCGGCGGCTATACTCCTCACACAATAAAAATTCGGGGAGGCGTGGCATGGGCCGCAAGATTCTGTTCATCACCACCGATCAGCAGCGCTATGACGCGCTCGGCTGCAACGGCGGGACGGTTGCACGGACGCCGGTGATCGATGGGCTGGCGGCCGCCGGTATCAACTATCACCGGGCGCATAACCAGAACACGGTCTGCATGCCGGCGCGGTCGACGATGTTGACCGGGCAGTATGTCGGCACGCACGGCGTCATCACCAACGGCATCCCGCTGCCGCTCGACGGGCCGGACGTGGCGGCGACGTTGCGCGAGGAGGGCGGGTACCGCACGGCGTTGATCGGCAAGGCGCATTTCGAACCCTCGTCCGATCCGAACGGGTCCTTCTTCGAGAATTGGGCCGCGACGCGGGACACGACCGGGCCGCACCGCGGGTTCGAGCGCATGGAACTCGCCGCGCATACCGGGCGCGAAGGGCGCAGCCTGTACCACTATCCGAAGTGGCTGAAGGAGAACTACCCCGAGGCGGTCGACGGCTTCTTCGAATACGTGACCGCCGACAAGCAGGTCAGCGGCCGAGGGGGCGGCGACTGCGGCGCGCCGCAGGTCTGGTTCAACCCGATCCCGCGCGAGCAGTATCACACCGATTGGGTGGCCGACCGCGCGATCGCCTGGCTCGACTCGCTGGATGCGGAGGAGGACTGGTTCCTGTGGCTGAGCTTCCCCGATCCGCATCATCCCTGGGACCCGCCGCAGTCGGAATTGTCCCGCGTGAACTGGCGCGACCTAGACTTGCCGGCCGGTTACCCCGGTTCGCGCGAGAAAACGGCGGAAATCCTGGCGCAGAAGCCGCGGCACTGGCTCGAATGGTACGAGGGGCGCGGGCAGTACAATTTCGAGGTTCCGCCCAGCTTCCGGCCCTGCGACCTGACCGAGGACCAGATTCGCGAGGTCAACGCGATGGTCCATGTGGAGAACGAGCTGATCGACGAGGCCTGCGGTCGGGTGATGGCGTCGATCGCGCGCCGCGGCTGGGACGACGACACCGACGTGCTGTACACCACGGATCACGGCGAGATGCAGGGCGATTTCGGTATGCTGTTCAAGGGGCCGTATCATGTGGACGCCCTGATGCGGGTGCCGTTGATCTGGCGGCCCGCGCCGTCGGCGGGGATCGCGCCGGCCGAACTGCAAGACCCGGTAGGGCATGTGGACCTCGCGCCGACCTTCTGCGAAATCGCCGGCGTGGGAACGCCCGGTGCGATGCAGGGCCGGACGCTGCCGGTCGAGCCCGACAACACCCGCGAACGCGTGATCACCGAATGGGATAGCGACTTCGGCGACGCGGGGATTTACCTGCGCAGCCTGTACCGGGATGGCTTCGTCTGCACCGTCTACGAGGCAAGCAACTTCTACGACGGCACCGAGGGCGAGCTATACGATTTGGCCGAGGATCCGCTGCAGTGGCGGAACCTTTGGGACGATCCGGCGCGGCGGCCGCTGCGGGATGATCTGGTGGCCGACTTACGGGAAAACTTGCCGCCTCGGCGGAAGGAGCCGCTGGAACAGATCGCGCCTGTGTAATCGGAAAGACCGATGAAATCCTCGTGCAAATCCATTTAGAACCTTGGCAAGCGGCGTCTTTGCTGGCATATCGCTTGGTTTACTGGGGACGTGGTTGACAAGAACTCTTATCCGGGCGGGCCAGAATGAAGATTGCGGTACTGAAAGAACTGTGGCCGAACGAAACGCGCGTGGCCGCGTCGCCGGAAACGGTCAAGAAGTTTTGCGGTCTTGGCGCCGAGGTCGTCGTCGAAAAAGCGGCCGGCAAGGGCGCGTCGATTCCCGACGCAGCGTTCAAGGACGCGGGCGCCAGCATTGCGGCGACGGCCAAGGCGGCGCTGAAGGATGCGGATGTTGTCCTGAAGGTCCGTCGTCCCATGATCGAGGGCGAACGTCAGGTCGAGTTGGCCGACTTCGCCAGTGGGCAGGCGCTCTGTTGCCAAATGAATGCGCTGACGGATGCCGACTTCGTCGACGCGATGGCCAAGGCCGGCGTGACGGGTTTCGCCATGGAGCTGATGCCGCGGATATCGCGCGCCCAGTCGATGGACATCCTGTCGTCGCAATCGAACTTGGCCGGCTACAAATCGGTGCTCGACGCGGCGACGGAATTCGGCCGCGCCTTTCCCATGATGATGACCGCGGCGGGAACCGTCCCGCCGGCCCGCGTGTTCGTCATGGGCGTCGGCGTCGCCGGGTTGCAGGCCATTGCGACGGCGCGGCGCTTGGGCGCGATCGTGTCGGCCACCGACGTACGCCCCGCCACGAAGGAGCAGGTGGAATCGCTCGGCGCGAGCTTCGTCGCGGTCGAGGACGAGGAATTCACGCAGGCGCAGACCGAAGGCGGCTACGCCAAGGAAATGAGCGACGCCTATAAGGCCAAACAGGCGGCGTTGATCGCCGAGACCATCGCCAAGCAGGATATCGTGATCTGCACCGCCTTGATCCCGGGCCGGCCCGCGCCGCGTTTGGTCGACGAGGATATGCTCAAATCGATGAAGCCGGGATCGGTGGTCGTCGATCTGGCCGTCGAAGCCGGCGGCAACTGCGCCGGGTCGACGCCGGGCAAGATCGTGACGAAACACGGGGTCAAGATCGTCGGGCATGTCAACGTGCCGGGCCGCGTTGCCGAAGACGCCAGCAAGTTGTTCGCGAAAAACCTGCTCAATTTCCTGACGCCGATGATCGACGAGGAAACGAAGTCGCTGAAGATCGACCTGGAGGATGAGGTGGTCAACGGCACGCTGGTCACGAAGGACGGCAAGATCGTCCATCCGTTGCTGACCCAGCAGAAGCAGGAGGACGCCGCGGACAACGCCGAGGATGCGGCAGGGGACGACGACAAAGCGGAAGACGCCGAGGCAGGGAGCGCGACCGATGACGGCGCGGACGCCGCCGACGCCAAGGCGAAAGGAGACTGATTCGGATGCAAGGCCAGGACCTCATTCAGAAAGCCGAGGAGCTTTCGCGCCGGGCGGCGGAACTCTCCGGGCAAGCCGACGCCCTGTTGGAGCAGGCCGTGCGCAGCGCGACCACGGCGGCCAGCGGCGGCGAACCCTTCATCTTCATGTTCACGATCTTCGCGCTGGCGGTGTTCGTCGGCTACTACGTGGTCTGGAACGTGACGCCGGCGCTGCATTCGCCCCTGATGGGCGTGACCAACGCGATTTCGTCGGTGATCATCGTGGGCGCGCTGATCGCCGCCGGCCCGGCGGATATGAGCCTGTCCAAGGTCTTCGGCTTCATCGCGGTCGTCCTGGCGTCGGTCAACATTTTCGGCGGTTTCATCGTGACGCAACGCATGCTTCAGATGTTCAAGAAGAAACCGAAGAGCTAACGGAGCGGCGGACGCGTTATGAGTGAGAATTTTTCGGCCTTTGCCTATTTGATCGCCAGCATCTGTTTCATCATGGCGCTGCGCGGTCTGTCGTCGCCGGATACCGCACGGGCCGGCAATGTCTACGGCATCGTCGGCATGGTGATCGCGGTCGTGACCACCCTGGCCGCGCCGGGCGTGTTGAGTTTCTCGATGATCATCCTGGGCGTTTTGATCGGCGGCACGATCGGGACCGTCGTCGCGCTCAGAATCCAGATGACCGCGCTGCCGCAGCTCGTCGCGGCCTTCCACAGTCTTGTCGGCCTCGCCGCCGTGTTCGTCGCCGCCGCGGCCTTCTTCCAGCCGTCGGCCTACGGCCTGGGCAGTTACGGTCTTATCCCCGCCACCAGCCTCATCGAAATGAGCATCGGCACGGCGATCGGCGCGATCACCTTTACCGGGTCGATCATTGCCTTCGGAAAGCTGCAGGGGATCATGAGCGGCGCGCCGATCGTCTTTCCCGGCCAGCATCCGCTGAACGCCCTTCTGGGCATCCTATTGGTCGTGCTGGTTGTCTGGATCTGTCTGGACCAGGGCCCCGGCCTGTTCTGGACGATCGTGTTGTTGTCGCTGGTGCTCGGCGTGCTGATCATTATCCCGATCGGCGGCGCGGACATGCCTGTCGTGGTCTCGATGCTGAACAGCTATTCGGGATGGGCCGCCTGCGGCATCGGCTTCACGCTCGGCAACACCGCGTTGATCATCACCGGGGCGCTCGTGGGGTCGTCCGGCGCGATCCTCAGCTACATCATGTGCAAGGGCATGAACCGGTCGTTCATCAGCGTCATCCTGGGCGGATTCGGCGGCGAGTCGGCCGCGCCCGACGCGGCGGCGATGCAGGATCGGAACGTGCGGACCGGCAGTGCCGACGACGCCGCGTTCATCATGAAGAATGCCGGCAGCGTGATCATCGTGCCGGGATACGGCATGGCGGTTGCGCAGGCGCAGCACGCGTTGCGCGAAATGGCGGACTTGTTGAAAGCCGAGGGCATTTCCGTGCGCTACGCCATCCATCCTGTCGCCGGGCGGATGCCGGGTCATATGAACGTGCTGTTGGCCGAGGCCAATGTGCCGTATGACGAGGTGTTGGAACTGGAAGAAATCAACCGCGATTTCGCCGGTGCCGACGTGGCCTTCGTGATCGGGGCCAACGACGTGACGAACCCGGCGGCCAAGACCGATCCGCAGAGTCCGATTTACGGTATGCCGATCCTCGACGTCGAGAAGGCGGGCACCGTGCTGTTCGTGAAGCGGTCGTTAGGGTCCGGCTATGCCGGGGTCGAGAACGAGCTGTTCTTCCGGGACAATACGATGATGCTGTTGGGCGACGCCAAGGCGATGTGCGAAGACGTCGTCAAGGCGCTCGAATAGGATCGGAATCCTCTGCCATCCCACAGCAAAGCCAACCGCGCGGCGCGCGGCGGCAGGCCGGCCTTAGAGGCGGGCGATGATATGCTGCGGAATCTGGTCGCGCGTCAGGTTCAGGGCGGCGAGGGATTCGTCGCTCATGTTGTTCAGACGCTCGAATTCGAGATGTGCGTCGACTGCTCGACCTAAAGTGGCGAAGAAGTTACGACGGCCAGTTTGAGTTTTGTTGGGGCGAGCCATTGCTCTCTCCATCGATAAAATTTTACGAAATGTCTAGATGTTATATGGCAGGTAACCGCCTTTTTTGCAGACCGAATGCTGCATTGCAGCATTGCAGCGGATGCATACCGAGTTTGGCGGCGAAATTGTTAAGAAATTACTACTTATAGATGTGAGATTCTGGTTTGAACGCGTGAAACGCGAAGGCAAAATCCACGAAATAGGGGATATCGATCAAACCGCTGTCGGTCATGCGTTGAACGGTGACGTTGCCGACGTCCTTGCCGTCTGCGATGACGGTGGTGTCCAGCGCTGAATTCTGGCCGGGTTCCCAACGAATGACGGTTTTGTCCTTGAGACGGACCTCGCGATGGCGCTTGAGATAGTCCAGGCTCCAGGCTTGGTCCTTTTTCTCCAGCGATACCACGCGCGACAGCGGGGGAATGCCGTCCGGCATCTCGCCATTGTAGAGGAAGGGCCGAGGCAAGGAGTCGTATCCGCGATAGGGGTTCATGCCATAGGCGCGGAGCCCCGGATCATTAGGCACCAGAACCATGCCTTTCGGCGCGCGGGCCTTGAATTTCGCCCAGGATTCGAGCCGTGCCGGCAGCGCTTTGAGGGTTTTCCCGGTCATCGATCCCACGATGCCCTGGCCCAGAAACTGCTGCCACCAGCTTTCCGTCTGCCGGTCGTACATGATCAGGTCGGACCGGCGCAGTTTTCCGGTGGTGCCGAAATCGTAAACCGTGCTGCCGAGCCGGCGGTCGAACACTATCGCGGCGTTACACAGCGGACAGAAGGTAACCGACACGGGAACGCCGCCGAGTTCGTCGTTGACGATCTCGTGCCACATCAGGATGCGCAGCGGATAGGCCTTGGTTTCACCGTTGATCGTGAGGCCGATGACCGGCTCGGTGTCTTTGATATCGTCGATTTCCACGACCGGCTTGAATGTCGGATCGTCGATTGCGGGAATGCCGTCTTTCGGCGGTCCGCCGGAGAGGATTTCATGGAATTCGACGGATTTCTGGGCGAAATCCGTCTTCGGCCACTCGTAACGCCATGAGTCGGGGTTTGCGGCGGCCGCGGTAAGGCCACCCAGCAGGATCAGGGCGACAAGAGGAAAGCGCTGCATGCCAACCAGTCTGGCCAGAGGTCAGAATGCCGGCAAGTCACGCTTGTGTGAGGGCAGGGTTAATCGGGCGGGTAGGGCAGGCGGTGTTGCGGCGCCGTCCGTGGTCGCCGCGGTCGGTTCGGGCTAGTAGCCCTCGCGGTCCAACCGTTTGCGCAACAGCTTGCGATGACGCCGCACGGCCTCGGCCTTTTCGCGGGCCTTGCGCTCGGACGGCTTCTCGTACGCACGACGAAGCTTCATTTCCCGGAAGACGCCTTCGCGCTGCATCTTCTTCTTCAGGGCCTTGAGCGCCTGATCGACGTTATTGTCCCGGACTACTACGTTAACGATGACACAAACTCCTTGTCCGCCCCTTCGGCGGCCATTCAGCATGGGTTCGGGTGTTGCCCCGACGAGTCGTCAAGGGCGCGCGGCTTATAGCATAGCCAATTGGCGATGTGAAGGGACGCTTTACCCTTCTTTCCGCGCTTTACCACGTCGTAGTGAAACCCCATATTACCGCCATGGCAATCCTAAAAATAGCCCGAATGGGCCATCCGGTGCTGCGTGCGCCCGCATCGCCGGTTCCGGACCCTACGGCGCCGGAAATTCAGACCTTGGTGCGGGATATGGTCGAAACCATGGACGACGCCGACGGCGCCGGTTTGGCCGCGCCGCAGGTCCATGTGCCGTTGCGGCTGGTGATTTTCCACGTCCCGGCCGACCGGGAGGAGTCGGACGAAGGATCCGACGCCGGCGATGAGGATTCCAGCGTCCCGTTGACCATCTTGATGAATCCGGTGATCGAGCCGCTGACCGAGGAACAGGACATGGGCTGGGAAGGGTGCCTATCGGTGCCGGGTCTGGTCGGGGCGGTGCCCCGGTTCACGAAAATCCGCTACCGGGGCGTGACGCTGGGCGGTGCGCCGATCGACCGCATCGCCGAGGGATTCCATGCCCGCGTGGTGCAACACGAATGCGATCACCTCGACGGTATTCTATATCCGCAGCGCATGACCGATCTGTCGCTGTTGATGTTCCGCGAGGAGATGAAACACGGCGCGCCGGGCGCCGTGGAAGATGAGGATGTCGACGACATGGAGGCGGAAGCGTCATGACCGACGACCTGATGACTTTGCGGGACGAGATTGTCGAGGCGGCCTTGCCGCATGTCCCTTTCGATGGATGGACGCCGCGGGCGGCGCGACGGGCGGCGGCGGATCTCGGCCTGGCGCGGGCCGATGCGGCGCGCGCCTTTCCCTACGGCGCCGCCGATATGGTGGCGCATTACAGCGATTGGGCGGACCGGCGCATGCTTGCCGAGTTGGACCGTCGTGACATCAAGGCGATGAAGATCCGGGAACGGATCGCCACCGCCGTCCGGGTGCGGTTGGAACAGGCTGCGCCGCACCGCGAAGCGGTCCGCCGGGCCTTGGCCGTGTTGGCGTTGCCGTCCAACGTGCTCCTTGGTGGCAAATGCCTTTATCGCACGGTGGATGCCATGTGGGTTGCGGCGGGCGATACGTCGACGGATTGGAATTTCTATAGCAAGCGAAGCCTGCTTGCCGGCGTCTACAGTTCGACGGTGCTGTATTGGCTCGACGATAAATCGGACGACGGGACCGACACCTGGGCATTTCTCGATCGCCGCATCGCTGACGTCATGCGCATTCCGAAATTGACGGGTCGTTTGAGGTCGGCCATCGATCGGCTGCCCAACCCGGCGCGCCTGTGCCGGCCGGGCGACCGTAGTTATTCGAGGAGCGGGGTCTAGGCTTCGTCCTTGCGCGGGGACAGCCGCGTGATGTGGCCCATCTTGCGGCCCTCGCGAATTTCCGACTTGCCGTAAAGATGCAGTCGTGCGCCCGGCTCGCCGAGCACGTCCCGCCAGCCTTCTATCTCGGCCCCGATCAAATTCTTCATCACCGCGTCCGAATGCCGGTCGGTCGATCCCAGCGGTAACCCGCAGATCGCCCGGACGAGCTGCTGAAACTGGCTGATGGCGCAGGCGTCGATCGTCCAATGCCCCGAATTATGCGGTCGAGGGGCGACCTCGTTGACCAAGACGTCGCCATCCCAGGTCACGAACATCTCGACGGCAAGCAGCCCGACCACGCCGAGTTCCTCGGCCGCGCGGCGGGCGATTTCGCCGGCCTTCGCGGCGATGCCGGGCGACACGCCGGCCGGGGCGATCGTCGTATCGAGGATGTGGTTGACGTGCCGGTTCTCGACGGGGATGTAGGAGACCGTCTCGCCCGTCAGGCCATGCGCCACGATGACGGAAATTTCCAGGGCGTAGTCGATCCAGCCTTCGAGCACGGTGTGCTTGGAATTGATTTGCCGAAAGACCTGGGCGAGGCTGGAGTCGCCGTCGATCAGGATTTGCCCCTTGCCGTCATAACCGAACTGCGCGGTCTTGAGGACGCAGGGCCGGCCGATGGCGTCCACCGCTTTTTCCAGCGACGGCAGATCGGTGACGTGGGCGTACGGCGCCGTCAGGATGCCGACGCCGTTGAGGAAGTTCTTTTCGAGCAGCCGGTCCTGCGCGACGGCGAGCACTTCCGGCCCGGGCCGGACAGGGACGCGCTCTGAGAGATAGCGGACCGAAGCCTCGGGTACGTTCTCGAATTCAAGCGTGACCACATCCACCGCGGCGGCAAAGCTGTCCAGCGCCTGGTGGTCGCCGTAATCGGCCACGGTCGACGCGGCGCAGACCTGCGCGGCGGGGCTGTCCGGGCGGTCGGCGAAGGTGTGGCAGCGATATCCGAGGCGCGCGGCGGCAAGCGCGATCATCCGGCCGAGCTGGCCATCGCCGAGGATGCCGATCGTCGAGCCGGGGTCGAGGCGTTGCCTGGCGTCGTCAGCCATTGTCAGTCGTCTGCCGGCCTGTCGGCCACGGAAGCCGTCTGATCGGCGCGCCACTCGTCCAGCGCCTTGGCCACCGCCGGGTCGGACAGGGCGACCACCGCTGCCGCCAGCAGTCCCGCGTTGACGGCGCCGGCGCGCCCGATCGCCAGGGTGCCGACGGGAACGCCCGCGGGCATCTGAACGATGGACAACAGGCTGTCCATGCCGCTGAGCGCCTTGCTCTCGATCGGCACGCCGAACACGGGTACGGGCGTCATCGCCGCCGTCATGCCCGGCAGATGCGCCGCCCCACCGGCCCCCGCGATCACCGCCTTGAGGCCGCGGCCGCGCGCGCCTTCGGCATACTCGACCAGCCGCTTCGGCGTGCGGTGCGCGGAGACGATGCGCGTCTCGAACGGCACGCCCAGGCTCTCAAGCGTCTCGGCGGCGTGTTGCATGGTCGGCCAGTCAGACTGACTCCCCATAATGATTCCGACCAGCGGTGCGTCGGCCATGGCGCACGTCTTTCCTTGTTAAGCGGCGTTCCTGTGTGAGGCGGCGCATTATAGGTTGCGTCCCCAACGGTGCAAGCGGATCGCGCCTCCTTGGCGGCCGCCCTGTATCCGCCTGCCCGGCGTCTCGACCGCCGTCGCCGATGCCCTTGGGGGTGCCGTCCTGTCGCGGAAAAGGCCTCAGGCGATGATGTCGGGCAGCAACAGATCCTCGAGCCGGCTGATCTCGTCCTTCAGGACGAGCTTCCGCTTCTTCAACCGCTGCACCTTCAATTGATCGTAAGGCGGGTTTTCGAGCACCCGGGCGATGGCGTCGTCCAGATCGCGATGCTCGAGTTTGAGCTCTTCCAGCTGCTTTCGAATGGTTTCTTGTTTGCTCATTGAATGAGGACGCCGCCTGATCCGATCCGGCCGACATTGTAACAAAATAATCGTGGCTTTGGGGGCTTCCTCTGCGCCAGGATGTCCGAACCGTTTCAGGCGCAATCCAAGGGGGTGAGGGTGAGTGACATCAAACGCATCGGGGTGCTGACCAGCGGTGGCGATTGCGCAGGACTCAATGCGGTCCTGCGCGCCGTTGTGCATCGCGCCGTGCTTGGATTCGGGTGTGAGGTCGTCGGCATCGAGCAGGGGACCCAGGGGTTGATGGACCGGCCGGTGCGCGCGCGCCCCCTGACGGTGGCGGAGTTCGATGGCACGTTGCTGCGCCGCGGCGGCACGATCCTGGGCAGCACCAATCGCGGCGACCCCTTCGCCTATCCGATGCCGGACGGCTCGGTCGTTGACCGGTCGGAGGAGGTCATCGACGGATACAACGAGCTTGGCTTGGACGCGCTCATCGGCATCGGCGGCGACGGCAGCCAGGCGATCCTGCGGCGGCTGGCGCAGCAAGGCGGGATCAATCTGGTCTGCATTCCCAAGACCATCGATAACGATGTCGGCGAAACCGAGGTATCGATCGGTTACGATACCGCGGTGCAGGCCGCGACCGCCGCGCTCGACAGCCTGCAACCGACCGCGGCGAGCCACAACCGGGTGATGATCCTGGAGGTCATGGGCCGCGATGCCGGTCACATCGCCATCGTCGCGGGGATCGCCGGTGGCGCCGACGTGATCCTGATCCCCGAAATTCCCTATGCGTTGGAGCATGTGGCGCGGAAGATCGAGGAGGTCCGCCGCCGCGGACGCAATTTCTCGCTGGTGGTCGTCGCCGAGGCGGTCAAAACGGAAAGCGGCGATCCGGTGACGGTGAAAGGCGAGGAAAAGCGTCGCTACGGCGGAATCGGGCATTATATCGCCGACCGGTTGTCCGGTCTCACCGATGCGGAAATCCGCGTGACGGTGCTGGGCCACATCCAGCGCGGCGGCACGCCCGACGCCCGCGAACGGCTGATGGCTTCGGCCTTCGGCGTGCACGCGGTGAATCTCTTGGCGGCGGGGAAATTCGATCGGATGGTCGGCTGGCGCAATCGCGGCCTGATCGACGTGCCCTTGGCCGATGCGACCGCGGAGCCGCATGTGGTGGATATCGACGGCCCGATCGTGGCGACCGCGCGTGCGCTGGATATCTCCCTGGGGGATCAATGACCGAAGACTCAACGGATAGCCCGACGAAAAACCCCTTTTGGGACTTTTCCGTTTCGGCCTACCGGGTCGATGGCGTGGCGGCGGCATGCCTGCGTCTGCAGGACCGACATGGCGTGGATGTAAATCTTTTCTTCTACTTTTGCTGGCTGGGGGCGGTGCGCGACTCGGCGATCGAAACGGGAGAGGTCGCGACGGTGGTGGAGGCGACGGTGGATTGGCGCGAGCAGGTGGTCCGGCCGTTGCGCGATGTGCGGCGCAACATGAAATCGGGTTTCCCGGGAATGGACGCGGGCGCGGTGGAATCGTTGCGTTCGCAGGTCAAGCGGATCGAACTCGACAGCGAGCGCCAGCAGCAAGACTTCCTCTACATGATGACAAATAATACCAAGGAAAAAATGGACTTAAGTGTGCTTGCGGTGGCCCGCGCGGATCGGAACATCAGGCGTTATTTCGATGAAATCGGTGTCTCGGCGGAGCCGGCGGACGAGGCCGATTGCGAAACCGTCCTGGCGGGGTGTTTCCGGGCGGGGTCGGTGGCGGCCGGATAGGCGGGCGTGGCTGAAATCCTCCCCTTCACCCGTGGTGACAAGCCCTTCGTCTCGCGATACCATGATCGGCAGCCGTGGTGGGCGGTGCAGTGGGGTAGTTGAAACATTCACGGTAAAGTGGAGGTGTATATGTCCAACACGATGACGGCAAGCAACGCAAACGGGGACGTTTCTCTTAAAGATCAAATACATAATCTAGAGCAGCAGCATTGCGATCTCGATGCCGCCCTCCGCGAGGCGGAAGCGAGACCCTTACCGGATTCTTTGGAAATTTCAGACCTTAAGCGGAAGAAACTCGCGGTCAAAGACCAACTGGCGGAGCTTCACGGGACCGAATAGGCCCCATTCGCCGCATGCATGACGAAGCGGCCTGCGCCGGTTTGACGCCGGTGGAGGGAAAAGAGATATTTGTCCGATTTCACGCCGATCCCACGGCCCCGGCGGTACTTTCGGGCCTTCTCTTGAATGGTAGCTTCCCATGCCCGGTTCGCTTGCGGGATACCGCATCCTTGATTTGACGTCCGTTTTCCTCGGGCCTCTTGCGACGCAGATTCTCGGCGACAACGGCGCTGACGTTATCAAGATCGAAGCGCCGGACGGCGACATCACCCGCGATATTCAGCCCGCGCGGCACCGTGGCATGGGCACGGTGTTCCTGAACGCCAACCGGAACAAGCGGAGCTTGGTGCTCGACCTCAAGAAGCCCGCCGGGCGCGACGCGCTGTTGCGGCTTGTGAAATCCGCGGATGTCCTGGTCTACTCGGTTCGGCCCGAAGCGATGGAGCGGCTCGGCCTCGGCTACGATGACTGCCGCGCCGTCAACCCGAAGATCGTTTACGCCGGCGCCCTGGGGTTCCGGCCGGGCGGCCCGTATTCGGGCAAGGCGGCGTACGACGATATCATCCAGGGCCTGTCCGGACTTGTCGCAACCCAAACCTTCACGACCGGCGAGCCGCGTTACATTCCATCCTCGATCGTCGACAAGATCGTCGGCGTCCATCTCGTCTATGCGATCACCATGGCGTTGCTCCACAGGGAGCGCACGGGCGAGGGACAGCATGTCGAGGTGCCCATGCTGGAAAGTATGGTCGGGTTCAACATGCTCGAACACGCGGCCGGCATGTTGTTCGATCCGCCGCTCGGCGAACCGGGCTATGCCCGGTCGAAGGCGCCGTTCCGCCGGCCGTTCGCGACCAAGGACGGGCATGTTTGCATGCTGCCCTACACCTTGCGGCACTGGCGGAACTTCTTCCGCATGATCGGCCGGGACGACATGGTCGACGATTCCCGCATCACCGACGCCGCGAAACGGAGCGAGTCCGTCGACGAACTCTACCGGATGGTGGCGGCCGCTGTGGCCGACTGGACCACTCGGGACCTGCTGGCGGCGCTCGACGACGCGGATATTCCGGCCGGCGCGGTGAACCGGCTCGAAGATCTGTTCGAGGACCCGCAGCTCAAGGCGACCGGCTTTTTCGAGACCATCGACCATCCGACCGAGGGGCGCATCGTTCTTGCCGGCGTACCCACGGCCTTTTCGAAGTCGCCCGGCGGCATCGACCGCCACGCACCGCGTCTCGGCGAGCACAGTGTCGAACTGCTGCGCGAGGCGGGTCTGTCGGACGATGAGATTACGATGATGGTGCAGGACGGCGTAACGCGCACCGTCGACGAAGACGACTGAATTCCTCGCCAATGCAAGAACGCGATGAGGAGACCACGACATGACCGGGCCGCTTTCCGGGTATCGCATCATCGACATGACCACGGTCATCATGGGGCCGATGGCGTCGATGATGATGGGCGAGATGGGCGCGGACGTGATCAAGATCGAATCGCCGGCGGGCGACCAGACCCGCAACTATGCGCAGGGCAAGACGCCGGGCATGGGCTCGATCTACATGAACCTGAACAAGAACAAGCGCAGCGTCATGCTCGACCTGAAACAGCCGGCGGGCCGCGACGCCCTGCTGCGGCTGCTCAAGGACGCCGACGTGTTGCTCTATTCGATCCGGCCGCAGGCGATGGGCCGGTTGGGTCTGGGCTATGAGGAATGCCGCGCGGTCAATCCCAAGCTGATCTATTGCGGCGCCTACGGCTTCCGGCAGGACGGTCCCTATGCGGCGCGCCCGGCCTATGACGACATCATCCAGGGCCTGTGCGGCACCGCGTCGAACCTGTCCTGGATCACCGACGACGCGCGGTTGATGCCGGCGATGAATTGCGACAAGACGACCGGACTGTATGTGGTACAGGCGGTGATCGCCGCGCTGCTGCATCGCGAGCGCACGGGCGAGGCGCAGGCGGTTGAGGTGCCGATGTTCGAATCCAATGTCCACTTCAACCTGATGGAACATTGGGCCGATAGGATCTACGACCCGCCCATCGGCCCCGCGGGCTACAGCCGCGCCAAACTGCCCAACCGGAAACCCTTCAAGACCAAGGACGGATATCTGTGCATCCTGCCGGGATCGACCAAGCATTGGGTCAATTTCTTCACCGCGGTCGGACGGGACGATCTGGCCGCCGATCCACGCGTGACCGATCCGGCGGTGCGCTATCAGAACGCGGACGAGTTCTACCGCACGCTGGCCGGCATCGTCATCGAATGGGAGACCGAGGCGCTGCGCGACGCCCTGGAGACGGCCGACGTGCCGTGCGGTCCGATCTACGCCTTTGAAGACCTGCCGGACGATCCGCACCTGAAAGCGGTCGGCTACTTTCAGCATGCGACGCATCCGACCGAGGGGCCGCTCACGATTCCCGACATCCCCATCCGCTTCGCGGCCAGCCCCGGCGGTCAGTCACGGCCCGCGCCGGCGCATGGCGAGCACAGCGCGGACCTCTTGCGCGAGGTCGGCTATTCGGACGCGGAGATCGCCGCGATGGTGAAGAGCGGCGCGACGGCCGGCGGTGAAGACTGAGAAAACAGCTTAGGCTGAGGTCGTGGTGGGCCGTCCAAAAAAGCAGACATATCCGTCAGGGTCCTCGACCTCAAAACCCCGCAACTGGCCGTCCGTATCACCCAATGGGCGGCGGAAAAGCACATGTCGATCCTTGAATTCGAGGGCGAGCGCATCTGGATTGGGTGTGTGGATGAAGGCGTCCCACGGCGCCCACTCATGCCGTTGCGGATTCGGTAACGGCGGCACAGTGTCGGCGATGGCTTTCAGCATGATCTGAGCTGCGTCGCGTCCGACGATGGCGAAAAACGGATCCGGATTGGGCGACGTAAATCGGCATTCGAATCCGAGATTTGCGACATAATGATCGAGCGCCTTCGGCACGTCGGCAACGATGAAGAAGGGACTGCAAGGCCCAATTTTGCCGGTCATCCGTCCCTGTCCTTTGTCTTAAGGTTTACGCGACTCGATCCCGCAGCACGAATTTTTGCACCTTGCCGGTCGACGTTTTCGGCAGCGGTCCGAATACGACCTGTTTCGGGCATTTGAAATGCGCCATGACGTCGCGGCAGAAGTCGATGATTTCCTGTTCGGTCGCGTCCTCGCCGTCCTTTAGGGTGACGAAGGCGCAGGGCACTTCGCCCCAATGGTCGTCGGGTTTGGCGACGACGGCGGCTTCCAGCACCTTCGGGTGGCGGTAGAGCGCGCTTTCGACTTCGATGGTCGAGATGTTCTCGCCGCCCGAGATGATGATGTCCTTCGACCGGTCGCGCAGCGCGATATAGCCGTCTCGGTCCCAGACCCCCAAGTCGCCGGTACGGAACCAGCCGCCGGCAAAAGCCTCATCGGTGGCGGCCGGATTCTTGAGATAACCCTTCATCACCACGTTGCCGCGCATGAACACTTCGCCCAGGTCCTCGCCGTTGCGGTCGACCGGCTCCAGGGTCTCGGGGTCGGCGATCATGAGGTCTTCGAGCACGGCGTAGGGCACGCCTTGGCGTGATTTCTTCTGCGCCCGCGCGGCGGCCGGAAGGTCGTCCCAGTCCTCATTCCAGGCGCAGACCACGGACGGGCCGTAGGTTTCGGTCAGCCCGTAGACATGGGTGATGTGGAAGCCGTCCTCCTCCATCCGCTGCAGCACGGCGGGCGGCGGCGGCGCGGCGGCGGTCATCACCTCGACCGTGCGCGGCAGGGGGCGGCGTTCTTCCGTCTTGGCATTGATCACCATGTTGAGCACGACGGGCGCGCCGCAGAAATGCGTGACGCCTTCGTCGGCGATCGCATCGAAGATCGCCGCCGGTTCGACCCGGCGCGCGCAGACGCTGGTGCCGCCGTTCGCGGCCAAGGTCCATGGGAAGCACCAGCCGTTGCAGTGAAACATCGGCAGCGTCCACAGATAGGTCGCATGCACCGGCATGTTCCAGGCGAGGATATTGCCGAGCGCCAGCAGGTAGGCGCCGCGGTGATGGTAGACGACGCCCTTCGGATTGCCCGTGGTGCCCGACGTGTAGTTCAGCGAGATCGCGTCCCATTCGTCGTCCGGCAGCGACCAGTCGAAGGCGGGATCGCCTTCCGCCAGAAAATCCTCGTAAACGATATCGCCGAGCAGGTCGCCGCCGTTGGCCACCGGGTCGTCGATGTCGATGACCAATGGGGGTGATTGGCATTTGTCGAGCGCCGCCTTGATCGTCGGCGAGAATTCGCGGTCGGTGACCAGCGCCTTGGCCTTGGCGTGATCCAGCGTGAAGGCGATGGTCTCCGCGTCGAGCCGCACGTTCAGCGTGTTCAACACCGCGCCCGCCATTGGTACGCCGTAATGCGCGTCGTAGATCGCGGGCACATTGGGCGCCATGACCGCGACGGTATCGTTCTTGCCGATGCCGCGTCGTTGCAGGGCGCTTGCCAACCGCCGCGCGCGGCCATAGGCCTCGGACCAGGTGATCCGCCAATCGCCATGGATGACGGCGTCCCGGTTGGGGTACACCGCCGCGGCCCGCCGAATGAAGGTCAGCGGCGACAACGGCATGAAATTCGCGCCGGTCTTGTCGAGATCGGTGTCGTACGGGTTGCCGGTCATCGTCCCGGCCTTCGTCCGGGTCATGGCGGATACTCCCACGGTCGATGGGCGCGGTTTCTCCGCGCTCCGGTTGCGTCTTGCGCACTATGCGGGATGCGGCTGGTGTTTTGCAAAGGCCGCGCGCATCCTATATTCGTTCGTGCATGCGCCGGCGGCAGCGCAGCGTAGGGCGGGGCGGCTGAAAACGACCCCGCGCACGGGCCGGGCGGCAGGGTTGATGAGCTTCAAAAAAGGTGGTCGGTCATGACCGGTAAATTCGATGAAATCTACACCCGTTCCTTAAACGATCCCGAGGGGTTTTGGGCCGAGGCGGCCGAGGACGTGCATTGGTACAAGCGCTGGGACAAGGTGCTGGACGACAGCAATCCGCCCTTCTATCGATGGTTCCCTGGCGCGGAGACCAACACCTGCTACAACGCGGTCGACCGCCATGTGGAGGGTGGCCGCGCCGATCAGAACGCGATCATCTACGACAGCCCGATCACCGGCGGCGTGCAGCGCAAGATCACCTATGCAGAGTTGCAGGATCAGGTCGCGCGCTTCGCCGGCGTCCTGCGGGCGCAGGGCGTCGCCTATGGGGACCGGGTGATCGTGTATATGCCGATGGTGCCCGAGGCGGCGATCGCCATGCTCGCCTGCGCGCGGATCGGCGCGGTCCACTGCGTCGTGTTCGGCGGGTTCGCGCCGCAGGAGCTCGCGACCCGGATCGACGATTCCGAAGCCAAGCTGATCGTCACCGCCACATGCGGCATCGAGCCCGGCCGCATCGTCGAATACATGCCGATGGTGTCCGAGGCGATCGACCTGGCGAAACACAAGATCGATCGGGTCGTTTTGTTGCAGCGCGAACAGCACCCGGTGGCGCCGGTGGCGGGCCGGGATGTGGATTGGCGGGACGCGGTGGCCGCCGCCAGCCCCGCGGATTGCGTGCCGGTCAAGGCGACCGATCCGCTCTACATCCTCTATACCTCGGGCACGACCGGTAAGCCCAAGGGCGTCATCCGCGATACCGGCGGGCATATCGTCGCCCTGAAATGGTCGATGAAGAATATCTACGGCGTCGAGCCCGGAGAAGTCTATTGGGCGGCGTCGGATGTCGGCTGGGTCGTCGGGCATTCCTATATCGTCTACGCGCCGCTGTTCCATGGCAGCACGACGATCCTGTTCGAGGGCAAGCCGGTCGGTACGCCCGACGCCGGCGTGTTCTGGCGCGTGATCTCGGACCATAAAGTGAGCGTGATGTTCACCGCGCCGACCGCGTTCCGCGCGATCAAGCGGGAGGACCCGGACGGCAAGCTGATCAAGGACTATGACCTCAGCCGTTTCCGCACGCTGTTCCTGGCGGGGGAGCGGACCGATCCCGATACGCTGCATTGGGCCGAGAACAACCTGAAAGTACCGGTGATCGATCACTGGTGGCAGACGGAAACCGGTTGGTCGATCGGGGCCAACTGCATCGGTATCGAGATGTTGCCGGTCAAGGCCGGCTCGCCGACGCGGGCCGCGCCGGGCTACGACGTGCAGATCCTCGACAACGACGGTTCGGAAGTGCCGCGCGGCGAGATGGGGGCGATCTGCGTCAAGCTGCCGTTGCCGCCCTCCGGCTTCCCGAATCTATGGAATGCGTCGGACCGGTACATCGAGTCCTACATGGCCGAGTTTCCCGGTTACTATAAAACCGGCGATGCCGGGTATATGGACGAGGACGATTACATCTTCGTCATGACCCGCACCGACGACGTTATCAACGTGGCGGGGCATCGGTTGTCGACGGGGGCGATCGAGGAAGTGTTGGCGTCGCACCCGGATGTGGCGGAATGCGCCGTGATCGGCGTTGCGGATCAGCTCAAGGGGCAGTTGCCGCTCGGCTTCCTGGTGCTCAACGCCGGCGTCGCGCGCGACGAGAAGGACATCATCGACGAGGCGATCAAACTGGTGCGCCAGGAAATCGGTCCGGTCGCGGCGCTCAAGACGGTCACGGTCGTCGACCGTCTGCCGAAGACGCGGTCGGGCAAGATCCTACGCGGCACGATGCAGAAGATCGCCGATTCCGAGGCCTATAACATGCCGGCCACCATCGACGACCCGGTCATCCTGGACGAGATCGAAGGCGCGCTGAAGACCGTCGGCTACGCGCGGACCTGAACGGGACATCGGTTTTCCCGCGGCAGCCGAACGATCGATCAATCCGTGGTGTTGTGGAACGGATTCTGCGGCACCGCCGTATCGGACTGCGGCTCGACTCCGGACAACTCCGGCTTCGGCTCCGCGCCTTCCCCGGCCGGTGGGAATTGGCTCGGCGTCGGCGCCTGCTTTCCTTCGCGCTTGGCCTTGCGGGCCGCCGCCTTCTGCGCCTTTTCCAGCGCAAGGCTGAGATCTTCGTGCTTGCTGAGGCCCAATTCCACCGGGCTGCGCGGCCGCAGGTTCGGCGAATTCCAATGGGTCCGGTCGCGGACCGCATTGATCGTCGGCTTGGTGGTGCCGATCAGGCGGCCGATCTGCGCGTCGGACAGCTCGGGATAATGCCGCAACAGCCAGGCGATGGCGTCCGGCTTGTCCTGGCGTTTCGACAGGGGCGTGTATCGCGGCCCGGTGCCGCGCGCCGTGGGCTGCGGAATGTCGGATTTCAACATGGCGAGGCGGGCGCTGGGATCGCCTTCGCAACGCTCAATTTCTTCCTTGGTGACCTGGCCGTTGACGATCGGGTCCATCCCCTGCATGCCGATGGCGACTTCCTCGTCGGCGATCGCCTGGACTTCAAGCATGTGAAGACCGCAGAAATCGGCGATTTGGTCGAATGTCAGGGCGGTGTTCTCGACGAGCCATACGGCAGTCGCCTTTGGCATCAATGGTTTATTCATGAAGTCCCCCAAAAGACGGTTTCGCCGTCCGGAACACGGTCGGATCGGCCGATACGCGCCGTTTGATTGCGCCAGAGAGTGTAATATGCGGTCGTGCTTGGCGGACCGCAAGTGGTGATCTTGCTTTGATTTTCTAGGGTTTTCATACGGTCAGCATGATTTTGCCGATATGGGCGCTGGATTCCATCAGCCGATGCGCGTCCGAGACCTCGGCCAACGGGAAGGTCTTGTAGACCATCGAGCGGATCTTGCCCTCGTCGAGCAGCGGCCAGACCTTTTCGCGCAGCTCCCGCGCCATCACCGCCTTGGCCTCGTCCGATTGCGGCCGCAGCGTCGACGCGGTCATCGTTTGCCGCTTGATCATGAACAGCGCCAGATTGACCTCGACCTTGGAGCCTTTCAGAAAGGCGATATTGACGATGCGCCCGTCCCAGGCGAGGCAGCTCAGATTCTTCTGGACGTAGTCGCCGCCGACCATGTCGAGGATCAGGTCGACCCCTTTCTTGCCGGCGAATTCCTTGACGACGGCGGGCCAGTCCTGTTCGCGGTAGTTGATCGCGAGATCGGCGCCGAGCTCTTCGCACGCTTTACATTTCTCTGCGCTGCCGGCGGTGGTGATCACCGTTGCGCCGAACTGCTTGGCGAGCTGGATCGCCGTGGTTCCGATCCCGCTCGACCCGCCGTGGACCAGAAAGGTCTCGCCCGCCTGCAGGCCGCCCCGTTGGAACACGTTGTGCCAGACCGTAAAGAAGGTTTCCGGCAGCGACCCTGCCTGCACCATGTCGTATCCCTTGGGCACCGGCAGGCAGTGGGCCGCCGGGGTGATGCAGTATTCCGCATATCCACCGCCCGGGGTGAGGGCGCAGACATCGTCGCCGACACGCCAATCGGTGACGGCGTCGCCGACCACGGCCACCGTTCCGGCGACTTCCAGGCCCAGCAGATCGGTCGCGCCCGGCGGCGGCGGATAGGCGCCCGCGCGTTGGAACACGTCCGGCCGATTGACGCCGGCGGCCGCAACCTTGATCAGTACGTCCTTCGGGCCCGGCGTCGGCACCGGGCGCGTGCCCACGGTCATGGCGTCCGCGTCGCCCGCTTCGGGCACTTCGATAACGGTCATTGAATCCGGCAAGGTCATGAGGGATTACCTGGAGTCCTGGTCGATATGAATTTGTGAAAGCAGGGTTGCAGGTCTAGCCGCTAGCCACCACACTTGCAAGACGGCAGCGCGATTCGACGGAGGAAATCATGGAAGAACAGGATCTTGAACCGCGAACCCAGCGGAAGAAACCGAAAGACCTGGAAGTGATGTCCATCGACGCTCTGGAGGATTACATCGCCGAAATGGAAGCCGAGATCGAGCGGGCGCGGGCGGAAATCGCCGCCAAGAAGGATCATCGCAGCGCGGCCGAGGACGTTTTCAAGAGATAGGCGGGCCGGACGCTGGCCGCCGCGAATAAACGCTAAATTCCGGCGTTTCCATCGGCGCGAGGGCCGTTCTGAAAGACGGTTTGACCGATAAATAGTCGTAAAATCAAATAGTTATGAAAATCTTGCCGGTGCGCGAGCCGTTAACATTTTGTTAGGGGTTTGAGGCGATAACAGGGCCAGCACACTTGTGCCACTTAAGTGCCTCACGTGGGTCTCTCGGATCCACTTAGTACTTGATACCTCCCTGTCTCTTGCCGAGCCCTCTGGGCTCGGCTTTTTTTTCCGCAGATCATCCCGCACCATTGAGCCGCCGTCGCGCTGTCGATACTGTCGCCGCGGTGACGCAGTCTGCAAAAGTCCGAAGCGGTGAGACATGGAAAATGTATCCGTCCGCGGCCAGAACGTCCGCATAGCAGGCGTTGTGCCGAACACCGGCACGAACGCGCCGGTCACGCTGTTCCTGCATGGCGCCGGGATGGACCACACGGTCTGGACCCCGATAACAAATGCGCTTACGGCGGCCGGGCGGCCCTGGCTGGCGGTTGATCTGCCGGGCCATGGAGGGAGCGCCGGCGCCCCGCTCTGTACGATCGGCGAGATGGCGGATTGGCTGGCCGATGCAATCGATGAACTGGGCAAAGCGCCCGTCGTCGCCGTGGGGCATTCGATGGGGGCCCTAGTCGTCCTCGACCTGGCGGCCCGGCATCCGCAAGCGGTCTCCGCGGCGGTGCTGATGGGTGTAGCGTCGCAGATGCCGGTTCATCCGGATCTCCTGGCGATGGCGCAAGCGAACGATCCCAAAGCCGCGGCGTTGATCGCGAAATGGGGGATCGGTCGGGCTGCGCAAGGGGATGTGGGGCCGCAGGTCGCGGCTTGCGTGACCGGCGCGCCGGCGGGGGCGTTGTATGCGGATTTCGCGGCCTGCAACGCTTATCGCGATGCGGAAGCGATGGCGTCGGACGTTGCCTGTCCGATGCTGCTGGTGTTGGGGGAAGAGGACCGGATGACGCCGCCCGATAAGGCGGAGCCGTTGCTTCACGCGGCCAAGGACGCCGGCCGGACCGTATTGTCGGAAACCGGGCATATGATGATGCTTGAAGCGCCGGGCGCCTGCGTCGAGGCGTTGTTGGCCGTGCAGGAGACCAGATCGTGAGCAGTTCCGACCCCAAGGAGCGCGGACATTACCCGCATTTCCGCGCCATTCCGACCCGCTGGATGGACAACGACGTCTACGGCCATGTCAACAACGTCGTCTACTATTCCTACTTCGACACGGCGGTGAACGGGCATCTCATGGAGCATGGCGTGCTCGACTACGCCGTCGGTGAAATCTTCGGCATCGTCGTCGAGACCAAATGCCAATTCCTCAAGGAACTGGCCTTTCCCGAGGTGGTCGAGGCGGGCCTGCGGATCGCGAAGCTGGGTAATTCCAGCGTGACCTATGAAGTCGGATTGTTCCGCAAGCACGATCCCGACGCCGCTGCCATCGGTCATTTCATTCATGTCTATGTGGACCGCGAGAACCGGCGGCCGGTCCGGATTCCCGATCCGGTACGGGCGGTGATGGCGACATTGATCGTGCCCGAAGACTGCTAGTCCGCGACGGGTCACGGCGCTCAAACGAAACGCGCCCCGACGATGCGGGGCGCGTTAACGGTTAGGACGTTTGCCGGGTCAAGGTTAGGCGGCCTTCTTCTCGATCTTGGCCGTCTTGCCCTTGCCGGTGGTGATCGCGATGGTGCGGGGCTTCATGGCCTCTGGCACCTCGCGGACGAGTTCGACATGCAGAAGCCCGTTCTCAAGCGACGCCGTCGAGACCTTGACGTGGTCGGCGAGGCTGAAGGTGCGCTCGAAGGCCCGTTCGGCGATGCCGCGGTGCAGGAAGGCGCGGGACTCGTCGTCCTCGCTCTTCTCGACGCGGCCGGCGATCACGAGCTTGTTGTCCTGGGTTCTGATGTCGATGTCGTTTTCCCCGAATCCGGCGACCGCCATGGTGACCCGGTAGGAATCGTCGCCGGTCTTCTCGATATTGTAGGGCGGGTAACCGGTGGCCTGTTCGCCGGAAACGTTATCGAGAACCCGAGCCAGATGGTCGAACCCAACGGAGCTGCGGAAAAGGGGTGAAAAATCGTACCTACGCATTGCCATATCCTCCTTGCAAGCGATACGGGATTAAGGAGCCGCCAAATGGCCGAACTCCGGTTCAAATGCCGCCCGACCCGCATTGGGCATCGGGTGACAGAAGTTACGTGGGAATGCGTGCCGCGCTTGTCAAGATATCGGCGATTCCGCCTCTCGTACCAAAGGGATAGCGCTTAATTCCGTGTGACGGCCGGATTTGATTAACTAATAATAATAAAAGCTTAGTGGTTCACCCCCGCACCGCAGGCTTTATACTTACGAGTAAGGGCGCGGACGGAGAAATCCGCCCGAAAGACCCCAGGGACACCGTGTAACAAGGGAGACGCCGGCCCGTGCAAAAGGCGCAATCGGCATTCTTGCTCGAGACAACCTATGAGGAGGCGTATGATCTCTTGATCGAGTCTCGCGACTATATCGGGACCAAGGTTCCGGAGGTTCGCAAGAACGCCAGTCAAGCATATCAGATGGTCATCAGCGTCGAGACGATGCGGCTGACCACCCGTCTGACCCAGGTCATGGCTTGGCTGTTGACGCAGAAAGCCGTCTATCTGGAGGAAATGACACCGGAACAGGCGGCGAAACACACCTATCGCCTGGGCGGGCAGAAAATGTGCCTCGACCGTGGGCGTGCCGACTATGACATCCTGCCGATCCAGCTTCGCCGTTTGTTGGAGCGCAGCCACGATCTGTATCTGCGGATCAACCGCTTGGATCAGCAGCTTGCCGCTGCCGACTAAGAAACATCGGGAGTCCGGCATCAAAAAAGGCGCCTAAAGGCGCCTTTCGTCGTTTCAGCGGACGAATCGTCAGGATTTCAGGCCGAAACCCTCGAACCGCTTGTTGAACTTGGCCAACTGGCCGCCGCTATCGACCAAGCGGTGCACGCCGGTCCACGCCGGGTGCGACTTCGGGTCGATTTCCAGCTTCAGCGTATCGCCGGGCTTGCCCCAGGTCGAAAACGTCTTGTAGCTGGTGCCGTCGGTCAACTGGACCGTGATCTCGTGATAATCCGGATGGGCGTCTTTTTTCATCATTCAGGCTCCAAAGCTCGGGCGGCTGTATAGCCGAGGTGGCGGGGGTTTGCAAGGTTTCTTGCGCCCCCGCGGCCCCACCCGGGCACCGGGTCTATAGTTCCGTCGTTTGCGGGCAGCAGGCGGTCGATTCGTCCGCCGACAACGCCTCGCGCTTCACCCGGTCTTCGCCATACACGGTGATCTGCCCGAAGGTGCGGAAGGTTTCCCAGGCAATGTCCTGCGGGTCGGAAATCCACGCCTTGTCGCCCTCGGCATAGCAGCACTGCGCCGATTTTTGCTCGACGATGGGCCGCCCGGCCTCCTCGAGACGGTCGGCCAGCTCCGACAGCTCACTCTCTTCGTCGACCTGAATGCCCAGATGGCTCAGGCCCGGCGTCACGCCGCAGCGTTCGGAGATCGCGAAGTTGACGCTTGGATCGTCGAGCATCCATTTGGCGTAGTCGGATTCCGTGACCGTCGGTGTGGATCCGAACAGCGTCGAATAGAAGCCGATCGATTCGTCGAGGTCTTTTACCGTCACATGGACATGCAGGCGTTTCATGGGGTCAGTCTCCTTGGGTCGCGTCCGCCGCCACGATGGCGGCGTCGGAAGGGGTTGGGCCGCAGGCGGTCTCGTCGCCGCGGCAGCAATTCTCGGTCAAATAGGCCATCAGATCGGTCATTGCCGGATAGTTCGCCGAATAGATCAGCGAGCGCCCGTCGCGCACGCAGGACAACAGGCCCGCCTGTTTCAACTGGCTCAAATGGAAGGACAGGGTGGCGCCCGGCAAGCCCATTTCATCGGCGATCTCACCGGCCGGCGCGCCGCGCGGACCGCGTTCCACGAGCCAGCGGAAAATCTGCAGGCGGGTTTCCTGGGCAAGCGCTGACAGTGCGGTGACGGCATCATTCGTTTCCATATTTCCAAATATATGGAAATAAATTCGAAAGTCAAGCCGTCGCCGTGTTCGGCGGGCCCGGCAGGTTCACCCGTCACCGAATCAGGCTACACTCCCGACCGTTCGGTTCAGAGATAGTCGATCAAGCAGGAAGGGTCTCTCACCTTGCGCATTTATCTCGTTCGCCATGGGGAAACCATGTGGAACCGCGAGGGCCGCAACCAGGGCGGCCTCGACTCGCCGTTGACCCGGGCCGGCGTGGAACAGGCGCAGCGGGTCGGCCGCGCCTTGCGCGACTATATCGGTGATCCGGCGAGTTGCCATATGGCGGTAAGCCCGCTTGGCCGATGCCGGCAGACCGCGGCGCTGATCTGCGAGGAAACCGGGTTCGATTACGGGAACTGCCGTTTCGACGCGGCGTTGCGCGAGGTGACCTGGGGCGATTGGGACGGGCTCACGGCGGCGGAGATCGAGACGCAGTTTCCCGGCGCCTTGACGGCGCTTCGCGCGAACAAATGGGACTATGTGCCACCCGACGGCGAGAGCTATGCGATGGCCCATGCACGGATCGCGGACTGGCTGGCGGCGTTGTCCGACCGAAAGCCGCTTATCGTGGTGTCCCACGGCGGCGTGGGCCGTATCCTCCGCGGCGCCTATGCCGGCCTCGACCCGCAGGAATTGATGGTCCTGGAACAGCCGCAGGACGCCTTCTACCTGCTGGAAGACGGCGAGATCGCGAAGATCGACGCGGGCGACTGAAATTTTCCGGTCGGTCTATGCCGACCAATCGGGGTGTTCGCGAAGGGGAAATTTCTGCTTGTAGGTCCGCGCGACGAGTTTCAACGGAACCTCGCGAAAATCGATGACGAAGGGAGTCTCGACCTCGCGCCCCACCGACCGCAAGGCTTTCTCCCCCCAGACCGATGCGTAACACATTAAATACCTGTCGTTCGGGGGGGCGAGCGCCGTGTCTCGCGAAATCCTTATATGCGCGACGATCAGCATCTCCAGCGCATCCTCGTAGTCTCCCACCCTGAAAAGCAACACCCCCTTGAGCAGTGTCAGCTCGGGCCGCGATGCGCCCAGCGCCTCCATCTCCCGCACGACCCTTAGGGCCTCGCTGAAGCTCTCTCGGGCGGTCAACTCCAGCGCCTGACTCCACATCTTCGCGATCTGGATGACGAGTTTTATTCTCTCAACGAATTTTCGCATGGATGCGTTCTGTTATTTGTTGCGATGCGGAGGGATCGGGGGACGTTCGCCAACCGTGTGTCCTACGGTTAGGATGCTATGTAGATCAATTCCATGAAAAGAGGAACGCCGTGACCGATACGAACCGACGCTGGGTTCTTGTCAATTATCCGAAAGGCATGCCGGCCGAGTCCGACTGGCGGCTGGAGGAAGCGCCGTTGCGGGACCCGCGCGACGGTCAGGTCTTGATCCGCTCGCTATACTTGTCGGTCGACCCGTATATGCGGGGGCGGATCAGCCCCGCGAAAAACTACGCGGCCAGTGTGGAACTGGGGCATGTCATGCGCGGCGGCGGGGTCGGCGAGGTGATCGCCTCCAAGCATCCCGATTTCAAGCCCGGCGATATCGTCGAGAGCATGGGTTTCGGCTGGCAGGAATACCCGGTGCTGAAGGGCGAGCATCTGCGCCGTGTCGACCCGTCGATCGCGCCGATCCAGAGCGCTGTCAGCTATCTCGGCATGCCCGGGCTGACCGCCTATTTCGCTTTGCTCGACTTGGGCAAGCCTAAGCCGGGGGAGACGGTGCTGGTCTCCGCCGCGTCGGGGGCGGTCGGACAGGTGGTCGGGCAGATCGCCAAGATCATGGGCTGCCGCGCCATCGCCGTCGCCAGCAGCGCGGCCAAGCTCGAGTGGTGCCGCGAGATCGGCTATGACGGCGGCGTCAACTATCGCGAGTCCGAGGACCTGGGCGCGGCCGTGGCGGAGATGTGTCCGTCCGGCATCGATATCTATTTCGACAACACCGGTGGCCCGATTCACGACGCCGCGATGCAGAATCTGGCGATGAAGGCGCGGATTATCATCTGCGGCATGGTTTCTTTGTCCGACAGGTTCGACCAGCCGGATATCGGCTTGCGCCATCACCGGCAACTGCTGATCAACCGCGCTCGCATGGAAGGGTTTCTCGTCAGCGACTACGTCGATCGCTTCGATGAAGGCATCCGGCAACTCGCGGCGTGGCACGGCGAGGGCCGGCTCAAGTTCCGCGAGGACGTGATGGAAGGGATCGAGGCCATGCCGGCCGCGTTCCTGCGGTTGCTGACCAGCGAGAATTTCGGCAAGCAGTTGGTCAAGTTGGGTGAGCCGTCGGGCTAGATCCGGGTTATCGCGCCGACTTGGCGTGCCGCGCGTTTGATGCTTGAATCGGTATCCTGACAGTCTCCGGAGAAAATCCATGGCCGCGTTGACGATTGAGAAAATTCATCCGGATTTCGGCGCCCGCGTGACCGGTGTCGATCTTCGCGAACCGATGAACGACGATATCATCGAGGAAATCCGCGCTGCGATCGACGCGTATTCGTTCCTGCACTTTCCCGACCAGCCGTTTGATGATGAACATCAGCTTGCGGTCACGAAGGCGCTCGGCGAACCGGAACCGAGTCACGTGAAGCTGGGCCAGGAAGGCGTGATCGAGTTTTTCGGCACCATCGGCAACGTGATGCAGGACGGCAAGGCGCTCGACAATTCGCACAAGCGGACACGGTTCCAGACGGGCAACAACTTGTGGCATTCGGATTCGTCGTTTCAGAAGGTGCCGACCTACGTCTCGATCATGTGCGCCTACGAGGTTCCGGCGGAAGGCGGGCGGACCGAATTCGCCAGCGGCCGCGCCGCCTACAGTCGTCTCTCGAAGGACGAGCAGGAAAGGATCGATCCGCTGATCGCCGAACACGATTACGTCTTTTCCCGTTCCAAGGTCGGGCCCGACGCCGTGACGCCGTCGCATGCGGCGTCGTTGCCGCCGGTGAAGCAGAAGCTCGTGCGCCGCAATCCGCGCACCGGGGCGAAGAACATCTTCGTCGGCTCGCACGCCAAATCGATCGTCGGCTGGAGTTTCGAGGATAGCCGCGCCCTGCTCGACGATCTGCTGGACCGGGCGACGCAGGACGACCACGTCTATTCGCACGCATGGCAGCCGGGCGACCTGGTGATCTGGGACAACCGGTGTCTCGTCCACCGCGGCGGCGGTTATGACGCGGATAAGTACCGCCGGTACATGCGGCAGACGCGCGTGAAAGGCGCGGGTTCGAGCATGGACGAATAGGACCGAACGACAACCCGTGCCGACCGGCACAAGAAAAAGAAGGAGCGCAACATGCCGGATGAAGGCTTTCGGAAATGGATGGGCGTCGAGTATGAGGTGATGGAGGACGGCCACGCCGTCGTCGGCATGCCGGTGCGCGAGGAGATGCGCAATCTGCGCGGCGTCGTGCAGGGTGGCGTGATCGCATCGCTGGTCGACGTGGTAATGGCGACGGCGGCGTCCGGCGGGAATTACGATACCCGCAAGCGGCCGATGGCGACGCTGGAGATGAAGGTGAACTATCTGGCCGCCGCCAAGGGCGACCGGCTGACCGGCACCGCGGACGTCATCCGCGCGGGGTCGCGGTCGGCGGTGGTGCGCTGCGAAATCGTCGACGGCACGGGAAATGTATGTGCGGCCGGGCTCGGCACCTTCATGACGCGGCGGGTGCACAAGTCGGACCCGAAAGACATGGCGCCGCCGAAAGGCTAGCGGTCGGGGCGAGTGGCGGCCACCGGTTTGATGCTGCTCGCCCTAAACGGTTACAAACGTGCTGCATCCGTCTTGGAGCCACGGCCATAGCCGCCAACGAAAATCAACTGCATTGGGAGACGCCCTTATGTCCGAACAAGTGGTCAAAGAACTCGCCCCAAACGGTGTCCTGCGCGTCGGGGTCAACATGGGCAATTTCCTGCTCGTCACGGGCAAGTCGCCGTCGGGCGATCCGACCGGCGTTTCGCCCGACATGGGGGCGGAACTCGCCCGGCGGTTGGGGGTCGACGTCGCCTTTGTGCCGTACGAATCGCCCGGCCTCGTGGTCGCCGCCGCGGGCAAGGACGAATGGGACATCGGTAATGTGGGCGCGGAACCGCAGCGGATGGAGAAGATGGCCTTCACTGCGGCCTATGCCGAGATCGAGGCGACCTACATGGTGCATGAGGAGTCGCCGCTGAAGCATGCCGACGAAGTCGACCGCGACGGCAACACGATCATCGTGCGCGGCGAGGCGGCCTACGGTTTGTGGCTTGCCCGCAACGTGAAGAACGCGACGCTGATCACCACCGATAAGGCCGAGGAAGCGAAGGAACGCTTCATGGCGGAGAAGATCGATGCCCTGGCCGGATTGAAACCGGGTCAGATGGACGACCTGGAGAAAATGCCCGGTACGCGGATTCTCGACGGCAAGTTCGCCGAGGTGCAGCAGGCGATCGGCACGCTGAAGACCAACACCGCGGCGATCCCCTATCTCTGCGACTTCGTGGAGGACTGCAAGGCGTCGGGCTTGGTCGCCGACATGATCGAGAAACACGGCGTGACCGGCCGGTTGGCGGTCGCCGCGCCAAGTTAGGTTGCCGGCGCGCGGGCCGGTGCTGTTCTCGGCGGCGAAGACCGGATCTAGCGACCGTGCGATGGACGGATCGAGGTCGATCCAGAGGCGAAGCAAGTGCCGACGCCTGTTCTGCGCTGTCCTGATCGGCGTGGTGTAGCGATTACAACGCCGCAATCTTGCGCCCGGGTGGCGAACGTTCCGGGACTTCACGAAATCTTTTGCTGCGCTGCGACGGAGAAAAGTGTCCAATTATCGGCACGGACCTGGTTTTTCCATCATTGGGAGGATGGGCGATGACCGGAAAAGAAATCGATCCGCGGATTTACGACCTGTACGACGACTATTGCCACGGTCGTATCGACCGGCGTGCGTTCTTTCGCAAGGCGGCGGTGATCACGGTTGGCGGTGTCTCGGCGCTGACGATGGCGCAGAGCCTGCTGCCGAACTACGCCGCGGCGCAAACGATCTCCTTCACCGACGAGCGGATCAAGGCGCGCTACGTCAAGTATCCGTCGCCCGGCGGCACGTCCGGCACGATGCGCGGGTATCTGGTGGCGCCGCGCGGCGAGGGACCGTTCCCATCGGTCCTGGTCATTCACGAGAACCGGGGCCTGAACCCATATATCGAGGACGTGGCGCGTCGGGCCGCGACCGAGGGCTTCCTGGCGTTGGCGCCGGATGGGTTGTATCCGGCTGGCGGCTATCCCGGTAACGACGACGATGGGCGCGCGATGCAGAAGCAGCTCAAACAGTCGGAATTGAAGCAGGACATGGTCAACAGCGCGCGGTTCGTGAAATGGCATGGGCTGTCAACCAATACGTTGGGCGTGACGGGATTCTGTTGGGGTGGGGCGACGACCAACCACATCGCCGTCGTGCTGGGAACCGAACTCGACGCCGGGGCGCCCTATTACGGTCGCGCGCCGAAGACGGCGGATGTCGAAAAAATCCGGGCGTCGATGCTGATCCACTATGCGGAGAACGACCCGAAGGTGAACGCCACGCGGTCGGATTACGAAGCGGCGCTGAAGGCCAACAAGGTGGACTTCACGATGCACACCTATCCCGGCACCCGGCACGGTTTCCACAACAATTCGACCCCGCGCTACGACGAAGCGGCGGCCAAGTTGTCCTGGGATCGGACGATGGACTTCTTCAAGAAACACCTGGCGTAGGCGAGACGCCGGCTACCCTTTCACAGGCTCTTCTTGCCCTGCACCGCGGGGAGAACCTGTTCCGACAGCAGGCGCGTCTGTTCCAGGATGTCGTCGTCTTCCGTGCCGATCGGGCGCAGGATGAACTTGTAGATGCCGGCGTCGGCGAATTCCTTGATGCGGTGGATGATGTCTTCCGCGCCGCCGATCGCCATATGGTGGCGCGGGTCCTTGTTCGGCGCGCGCCGCTGGTAGGATTCCGCGTAGCGACCCGAAACCTCCTCGTCCCACGATCCGAAGCGGTAGTGGAAGCCGGTGCCGAAATGATCCTCGTCGATGCTTCGGCCGTATTCCTTCGCCTTTTCCTTGATCGCGGCGACGACCGGGCCGACTTCCGCCGGCGTTTCGTTGCCCGCCTGCCAGCCGGTGCCGAGGCGGGCGGTGCGGCGGATCGCCGGCTTGCTCGACCCGCCGATCCACAGCGGCAGGTTCTTCTGTACGGGGCGGGGTGAGATGGTCGCGTCGGTCACCTGATAGAATTTGCCGTGGAAGGTCACCTTCTCCTCACGCCACAGGCGGGCGATGATCTCCATGCCTTCCTCGGCCTTGGCCCCGCTGCCCCTGAACTCGTTCCCGGTCACCCGCCAGTAGGGATTGGTCTTGCTGCCGACGCCGAAGGCGGGGAGCAGGCGGCCGTTGCTGAGCACGTCGATGGTCGCGCATTCCTTGGCCAGCACGATGGGGTCGCGCTGCGGCACCGAGGCCACGTTCATGCCGAACTTGAGCCGCCGTGTGCGCCCGGCCAGCGCCGCCATCACGCTCATGCAGTCGAGGAAAGGCTGCGACGACAGCACGCGGTCGGTCTGCCACAGCGAGTCGATGCCGGTGTCTTCGCAGAGATCCACCCAGCGCCAGAAGGCGTCGACGGTCGAAAACGGGAAATTCGCGAGACCCAGTCCAACGCCGATTCCCATTTGTGTATGCTCCCCGCGATGTTGGCGTGATCGTCAGTAGCGTTTCGTCACGCCGCCCCGGCCGCCGGTGTTCAGGCGGTCGGCGAATTCCGGCGCGAGCGGCCGCCCGTTCGGAATGTTAACCCAAAGCCGCAACAAAAACCGCTTCTTCGCCGGATCGTCGTAATCCTCATAGGCTGTGCGCGAATGCAGCGTGCAATGGTTGTTCAGAAGCTGGATGTCGCCCGGCTGGAAATCCATGTGCAGCAGGAAGTCTTCCCGGACCGAGAGTTCGCGGACATAGTCGATCGCGTCCTGCTGCAGTTGCGTCAAGGGAATGCCGGACTTCTCCGCGCCCAGTTCGATCTGCTTCTTGTTGAACCGGCAGCTCAGAATGCCTTCGAAATAGCTGAAGACCGGAACCTTGCTGTTGCTGACCTCGATCGCCTTGGTGCCCTTGCCGATCAGGTCGAAGTGGAAGCCCGACGTCAGCGGTTCTATGAATTCAGGCCGGTTCGCCAAGATCTCGTTGTAGATCGCCATCGAGTTGCTGACCATGCTGAACCCGCCGGTCTTGGCGGGGCGCACGCACATCAGGCCGACCACATCGGAGCTGTCGCTGTGCGGCCGCAGGAAGGCGTTGGTGCGGTGGCCGCGCACGTTCTCCTCGTAGTAGCCGCCGCCGGCGTATTTGCCGTCCTCGAAATCGGTGACCGCGCCCAGCAGGTCGCCTTGCGAATTCTGGGAAATGATCTCGCCCAGATGCGTGCCCAGGCCCCAATAGAGCACTTTCAAGGTGTCGAGATCGTAGTCGTCGACGTTCAACCCGCGCATCAACACGAAGCCCCGGCCATATTCGACCTCGTGCAGGATCTTTTCGATCTTGGGGCCGAGCGTGGGCAGCGGGAAGTCGTCTTTGGTGAATTCCAGCGGCTTCAGGCCCCGGCCCTTCAATGCATGCGTGGCGGTGTTCAACTCCCGCAGATCGCTGTCGGTAAGCTGAAAGATCCACGAATCGTCGTTGATGAAGTCGGAACCTTTCCAGACCGACGGCCCGGTGACGGGCTGGCGCAGGATTTCAGGCATGGGAGCGTGCCTCGTTCTTGGTTTGCATGTCGGATAATTGGGATCATTTATAGGCCAAACCCGGGAACGGCCGCAAAAAACGGCACGTATCGATGGGACTATCCATCCCGTCCGGCGCCGTCTAGGCTGCCGCCCGGTCGATGCAGAACAGGGAGGGGACACCATGACATCCGAGCAACCAGGGGAACCGGAACGGCAAGGGCCGCTGCGGCATATTCGTGTCCTCGATCTCGCGACGATCATCGCGGGACCGTTGGCCGCCGGGCTGCTTGCCGATTTCGGGGCGGAGGTGTTGAAGGTCGAAATGCCGGGCAAGGGCGACGGGCTGCGCGCCTTGCGGCCGCACAAGGACGGCGTCTCGCTCTGGGCGAA
Organism: Alphaproteobacteria bacterium; assembly: GCA_028281325.1. Lineage (GTDB taxonomy): Bacteria > Pseudomonadota > Alphaproteobacteria > UBA8366 > UBA8366 > JAJFJD01. Next base: position 79,034 of record JANQKC010000006.1, on the reverse strand, counting down.
GGTGGTCAACCGGAACAAACAAGGCATCACCCTGGACCTGCGGACGCCCGAGGGTGCCGATCTGGTCAAGCGCTTGGCGGCGGAGTGCGACGTGTTGGTCGAGAATTTCCGGCCCGGCACAATGGAGCGCTGGGGCTTGTCGCCCGAAACCCTGTGGGAGGCCAACCCGAAACTCACGATCCTGCGGGTCAGCGCCTTCGGTCAGGAAGGCCCCTACGCCGGGAAACCGGGGTTCGCGCGCGTTGCCGACGCCATGTCCGGCTTCCTGTCGCTTTGCGGCCCGGCCGACGGCGCGCCGGTCCATGCCGGTTATCCCATCGCCGATTCCGTCACCGGACTGTTCGGGGCGCTCGGCATCCTGACCGCTCTGCTGGAACGCAAGGAAAATCCGGACGCACCGGGCCAGGTGGTCGCCGTCTCGTTGTTCGAATCCATGTTCCGCATCCTCGATTTCCTCGCGATCGAATACGACCAACTCGGCGAGGTGCGGCGGCGCAGCGGCAACCGCAACCCCTATGCCGCGCCGGGAAACGTCTACCGGACGCGCGACGGCCAATGGTGCACGTTGGCCGCCAGCACCCAAAGCGTGTTCGAACGGCTTGCGAGGGCGATCGGCCGGTCCGATCTGATCGAGGATCCCCGGTTTGCCGCCAATACCGGGCGGCTTGCGAATCACGACGCCCTCGACGCCATCATCGGGAAGTGGTTCGCAGCCCATGACGCGGATGACGCCTGCGCCCAACTCGACGCCGCCGAGGTGAGCGCGGCGCGGGTGAGGACCATCGACGATCTGTTCGCCGATCCGCAGGTCCAGGCTTCCGGCATGCTCGTCCGGGTGAGTGACCCGGAATTGGGCGCGGTGCGGATGCAGGCCGTCACGCCGCGCTTCTCGCGCACCCCCGGCGCGGTTTATCGGCCCGGCCCGGTGCTGGGCGGGGACAACGAGGCCGTTTATCGCCGATTACTGGGCCTAAGCGATGTGGAAATCGCCGATCTCAGGGCTAAATCAGTTATCTGAGGTCGCCCGGTCGCGGGCGTCATGGTATTACAACTTGCGTCGATATTTCCCCCGACGCTAGACTTGGGACTAAGCGAATCAATCCATCTCATTCGGTCGGATCGGACGCCTTCGGGCGTAACGCGGCCGAACGGGTGAAAGCGGTCAGCGTGATTGCCCGGTTTCCTCCGAAAATGCACCGGATTTTGGGGAAAGCGCGCCGCTGTGAAAGGGTCTTCAAATGAACGAGATTAAGAGTCCATATAAGTTCGTCGGCACCGCTCCTATTCGTCCGGACGGTGTGCCGAAGGTGACCGGTGTCGCGAAATTCGGCAACGATTTCACGCTTCCCGGCACGTTGCATGGCAAGATCCTGCGCAGCCCGCACGCGCATGCGCTTATCAAGTCGATCGATACGTCCAAGGCCGAGGCCCTGCCCGGCGTGAAGGCGGTGATGACCGCCGCGGATTTCCCGGATCAGAATTTCGCCTATGTCGGTCCGGCCCGCGTCCAGGTCAACTTCTGGCATATCACCCGGAACATCATGGCGCGCGAAAAGGTGCTGTATGACGGGCACGCCGTCGCCGCCGTCGCCGCGACGAGCGCGGCGATTGCCGCCGAGGCGATCTCGCTGATCGAGGTCGACTACGAAGTCCTGCCGCATGTCATCGATGTCGACGAAGCGATGGCCGAAGACGCGCCGCTGCTGTTCGAGGACATGATCACGCGCGGCGTCGAGCCGGCCCCGACCAAGCCGTCCAACGTGGCGCGTAATGTCGTTTTCGAAATCGGCGATATCGACGCGGGCTTCGCGGAAGCGGACGAGATCGTCGAGGGTGAATACAAGACCAAGCCGGTGCATCAGGGCTATATCGAGCCGCACGCCTGTCTCGCCCGCTACGACCCCGATGGACAAGGCGAGTTGTGGAGCGCGAGCCAGGGCCATTTCGTCGTCCGCAATCTGACGGCGAAGATCGTCGGCATGAAGCTCGGCAACCTGAAAGTCAATCCCGCCGAGATCGGCGGCGGATTCGGCGGCAAGACGGTCGTCTATCTGGAGCCGGTCGCCATGGTGCTGTCGAAGAAGGCCGGCGCGCCGGTGCGGCTCGCCATGGGGCGTGACGAGGTGTTCCGGGCGACCGGGCCGACCTCCGGTGCGTCCATGTGGGTCAAGGTCGGCGCCAAGAAGGACGGCACGATCACGGCGGCCCAGGGCGTCTTTAAGTTCCAGTCCGGCGCCTTCCCGGGATCGCCGGTGATGAACGCCTGCATGTGCGCCTTTGCGCCTTACGACATTCCCAACCAGCGGGCCGAAGGCTTCGATGTCGTATCGAACCGCCCGAAGGCGGCGGCCTACCGCGCGCCGGGATCGCCGATCTCGAATTTCGCGGCGGAAAGCACGCTGGATATCCTGGCCAAGAAGATCGGCATGGACCCGCTGGAGTTCCGGCAAAAGAACGCCGCCCATATCGGCACGCAGACCATCGCCGGACCGAAGCTGGCCCACGAAGGCTATAGCGAGACCGTCGATGCGATCCTGGAGCATCCCGGCTACAAGGCGGAACTGGGACCGAATCAGGGACGGGGCGTCGCGTCCGGCTATTGGTTCAATGGTGCTGGCGAGTCCGGCGCGACGGTATACGTCAACGCCGACGGCACCGTCGTCGTCGCCACCGGCAGCCCCGATATCGGCGGGTCGCGCGCCTCGATGGCGATTATGGCGGCCGAAACGCTAGGCATCGAATACGATCAGGTCCGCGCCACGGTGAACGACACCACGTCGGTGCCTTACACGCATGTCACCGGCGGGTCGCGGGTGACCTATGCCAGCGGCATGGCGGTGATCGGCGCGTGCGAAAAGGTGATCGAGGATTTGCGCGCGCGCGCCGCGATCATCTGGGACGTCGATGTGGATGCGGTGGTCTGGGAGGACGGGCATGCCCGTCCGGCCAGCAGCAACGTGGGCGATTTCGATCCGCTGTCGTTGGCGGACATCGCTGCCAAGGCGGCCGCGACCGGCGGGCCGATCGGCACGTCGAATTCGGTCGCCGCCGGCGGCCAGGCCCCCGGTTTCTGCACCCAGTTCGTCGACGTGGAGGTCGATCCCGATACCGGCAAGGTGACGATCCTGCGGGCGGTCTGCGCGCAGGATGCGGGCCGAGCGATCCATAAGGGCTATGTCGAGGGCCAGATGCAGGGCGGCGTCGTCCAGGGCATCGGCTGGGCGTTGAACGAGGAATATATCTACGACGACAAGGGCCGGCTCTCCAACGCCGGGTTCCTCGACTATCGCGTGCCGGTCGCCTCGGACCTGCCGTTTATCGAGACGATCGTCGTCGAGGTGCCGAACCCGAACCATCCGTTCGGTGTGAAGGGCGTCGGCGAGGTCAACATTTGCCCGACGATGGCGGCGATCGGAAACGCGATCGCCAACGCCGTGGGGCGGCGGATGGACTCGTTGCCGATGTCGCCGCCGAAACTGCTGGAAGCGCTCGACCACCGTGACGGGGGCGAGCTTTAGGTCATGGAGGGCGACGTCACCGTACGCGTCGTTTTCACGGACGGGCTGAGCCATCTGTACACGGACGGCAAGAAAGAGTTCGAGATTCAGGCCCGGAATCTGCGCGGCGTCATCAAGGCGCTCGATGCGCAGTACCCGGGTCTGGCCGAACATCTCGAAGAAGAAACGACCGTCGCCATAGACGGTGAAATCCACGAGTCCGGCAACTACGTCCAGCCGGTCCGCGAAGGCAGCGAGGTCTTCTTCATCCCGAAACTCGAAGGCGGTTGATGCCGGTCGACGGTGGCTTCCTTGGGCCTGGAGATACAGCATCGGCTTCCATCCGTTGGTGGAAGCCGAACTTTTTCAGTCTCCGCTATTGCGCCATCGTGACGGCTGCGAACGGGATGCGCGGGATATTGAGCTAGCTCAATTCCATTGACAACGCCCGGTGGTATCCTTCCTGCTTGCCTAGAGGAGGGGATAACATGGCGAAGAGTTTGATTGGAGATGGAATCACCGTCGACCGGCGGGCCTTTCTGGCGGGGGTCGGGGGGATGGGTATCGCGGCGGTTGCGCCGAAGGAGGGCCGGGCCGCGCCGGTAGAGACCAAGGCGCGTGTCGTCGTCGCCGGCGGCGGGGCGGCGGGATTGGCGACGGCCGCGCGGCTGTCGCGCCGGCTTGAGGGGGCGGAGATCATTGTGGTCGAGCCCCGGTCCAACCATTTCTATCAGCCGGGTTTCACCCTGGTCGGCGCGGGTCTCAAGTCGGCCCAATATGTCACGCTCGAGACGGCGGATTATCTGCCGTCCGGCGTCCGATGGGTGCAAGAGCGGGTGCAGGAGTTCGACCCTGCCGGGAACAAGGTGGTGACGGAAAAGGGCACGGCGCTGCCCTATGATTTTCTCGTCGTCACGACAGGTCTAGTGCTCGATTACGGTGCGGTCGAAGGGATGGAGCAGTCGCTGATCGGCCGCGAGGGCATCGCCAGCGTTTATGCCGGCGCGTCCGCAGCGGCGGCGTCCTGGCAGGCGCTGCAGGGATTCATGGAAACCGGCGGCGTCGGCCTGTTCGGGCGGCCGGCGACGGAAATGAAATGCGCCGGCGCGCCGATCAAGCAGACTTTCCTGGCGGACGATCACCTGCGGCGGGCCGGTACGCGATCGAAGACGGAAATCCTCTACAACGCGCATAACAAATCGTTGTTCAGCGTGCCGCCGGTCAACACGAAGCTTCTGGAGCTTTTCCAGCGGCAGGACATCAAGATCAACGACAGCCATGTGCTGACCAAGATCGATCCGGCGAAACACATCGCCACCTTCGAAACGCCGACGGGGCCGGTCGAGCTGAAATGGGATTTCATCAATCTGATCCCGCCGATGCGCGCGCCCGACGCGGTACGCAACAGTCCCCTGCCCTGGCAAGACGGACCGTTCGCCGCGGATGGATGGATCGAAGTGGACAAGAAATCGCTTCGGCATCTGCGGTTCCCGAATGTCTTCGGCGTCGGCGATATCAACGGCGTGCCGAAGGGAAAGACCGCAGCGAGCGTCAAATGGCAGACGCCGGTGGCGGTCGATCATCTCGTCGCCGCGATCGGCGGCAAAGAGGGAACGGCGGTCTATAACGGCTATACCTCCTGCCCGCTGATCACCAAGATCGGCCAGGCGATGCTGGTGGAGTTCGACTACGAAAACCGCATGACGCCGTCCTTTCCCTTTATCGATCCGCTGACGGAGCATTGGGTGCCCTGGGTGATCAAGGAAAAGGTTTTGAAGGCGACATATACGGCGATGCTGCGCGGCCTCGCCTGAGGGAGGAAGAGATGAAGGAAATTACACTGTCGAATTTATGGGCGATCCTGGAAGAGTTGATGGGGTCTCCCATGCTTTGGGCCGCGGTCGTCATCATCGGCGTGCTGGTTTTGCTGTTCGTGGTTGCCGTCAGCCGCCGTCACGGCTTTCGGGGCAAGCCGGCGGCGATCGGCATTCGCGCCGGTCTTGTCGTTGGTATCGCCATCATGGTGATTGCGCCCTTCCTGACGCAGGCGACCTTTCATAATTTTTTCGGCAGCTTGGATTGGCTCGCCTTGGTGGTGGCGGGAATCCTCTCGTTTGTGGGGACCGTCGTCGCGGTGTACGGCATTCTGGGGCTCACCAGCCGCGCCTGATGGCCGTTTGGGTGACCATCACCGACCTGCCGTCGATTTGCCCGGGCTCGCGGTAACGCTCTAGGGTGAGCGTTCGCGGGGGCTCGGTCGTGCGGTTCGATCGCTTTCCCGCAGAGAATGACGATGGGGAGAGGTCATGAGCTTACCGCTCGACGGGATCAAGGTGGTTGAGTTGGGCCAGAATTTTGCCGGGCCGTTGACCGGGCAGATTCTCGGCATGCTGGGGGCGGACGTGGTCAAGGTCGAGCGGCCGGAGAAAGGCGACGACGCGCGCGGCTGGGGGCCGCCCTTCGTCGACGAGTCCTCTGCCTCTTTCCACGCGGTCAACCAGAACAAACGGTCGATCAGCTTGAACCTCAAGGATCCGCGGCACCTCGATTGGCTCAAGGATTATCTCGGGCAAGCCGATGTCATGGTGCAGAATCTGCGGCCGGGCGTCGCGGGCGAGCTCGGATTGACGGGCGAGGCGTTGCGGGCGCGTTGCCCGCGGTTGATCGTCTGCGCGCTCTGGGCCTACGGCAGCGCGGGACCGATGAAGATGCACCCGGGTTACGAGCCGATCGTGCAGGCCTTTTCGGGCCTGATGTTCCAAAGCGGCGAGGATGGCGGCCCGCCGGTCCGCATGGGCACGCAGATACTCGACCAGGGCACCGCGATGTGGTCCTCGATCGGTATCCTTGCCGCATTGGCGCAGCGCGAGCGGACGGGCCGCGGCTGCGATGTCGATACGTCGTTGTTCGAAACCGCGCTGGGTTGGCTGACCGTGGCGTTTGCCCGCTACAGCGTGACCGGCCAACTGCCGCCGCGTCATCCCACGGGCAGCAAACAGCTCATCGTGTTCCAGGCTTTCGAGACGAAGAACGGTCCCTTGGTCGTTGCGGCGGCCAACGACCGATTGTTCGCGAAACTGGCGGCGGCGTTGGGCCGCCCGGAATGGGCGGAGGATCCGAGATACACGACGAATGCGGCCCGCGTCGAAAACCGTGACACGCTGCTGGCCGATGTAGCGGATATCATGGCGACCCGGACCCGGGGCGAATGGCTGGACGCGTTGTCCGAGGCCGGTATTCCCTGTTCGCCGGTCCACAACATGCACGAGGTCGATGAGCACGAACAGACCGCCGCGATCGGGATGATCCAATCGCCGCCGGGGCTCGACTGCCGCACCATGGGCCTGCCGATCAATATCGACGGCCGCCGGCCGCCGCTGTCCCGCGCCGCCCCGAAGCTCGGTGAGCATAATGCGGAGATCATCGGCGACGCCCTCGACTGACGCGGTTCGCCCGCTCGTCCGCGGAACGTGATGAGAGTTTCCCTCATTGCTGACGGTCGGCAGGACTGTTAGGGTCCGTGCCACATTGGGATCCCGGCCGATTTGACGGCCAAAATTCTGTCGGCCGACCTTGCTTCGGTATGTCGCCAGAGGAAGCGCGGTCCATGCGCGCTGCGAACAAGGAGACATACCATGGCACAGGCTGCTGTCGGCGATACCGTCCACCTGCACTACACCGGGAAACTGAAGGACGGCACCGAGTTCGGCACGTCCAGAGGGCAAGACCCGTTGCAGTTCAAGATCGGCGAGAACACGATCATCCCGAAGCTCGAGACGTCGGTTGTCGGCATGGCGATCGGCGACACGGCGACCGTCGAGATCGCCGCGGCCGACGGCTATGGGCCACGCCAGCCGGAAGCGATCGAGACCGTCGACCGTTCGGCGTTGCCGGGAGAGGTCGAGTTGGTGGTCGGCAACCAACTTCAAGCGCAGACGCAGGACGGCCATACCCTGATCGTCACCATCATCGCCGTGGATGAAGCGACGGTGACGCTCGACGGCAACCATCCGTTGGCCGGCGAAGACCTGACCTTCGAAATCGAACTTGTCGAGATCGCCGCCGCCGGATAACGGCAGCCCCCGATCTTGTCCCGCCGATTCCGATTTGTCGCGAGCGATATAGTTTTTCTTGTTCTGGGCGTTCGCGTCAAATAGCGCGCGCTGTTCCGCACTGCTAGACTGGCAGGAAGGCCGGGCGTCGATCCGGCCAAGCCATCGCGGGAGGAACGGATGCCGAAGACGCCTGATTATTTCAAGGGAAAGACGATCGTTATCACCGGTGCGGGCAGCGGGATCGGCCTCGCCACCGCAAAGATATTCGGACGGGAAGGCGCGAACGTGCTGTGCGCCGATATTGACGAACAGGCGGCGAATCAGGCGGCGAGCGCTGTCGATGCGGCCGGCGGTGTCGGCGCCGCGGTCTTTACCGACGTCACGCAACGCGCTGACGTGAAGAAGATGGTTGCTGCGGCCATCGAGAGATTCGGCCAGGTCCATTTCCTGTTCAACTCGGCGGGCTCGGCGATTCGCCGCGCCAAGTTCCTGGAGATCGACGATGCGCTTTGGGATAAGACCTACGACCTGAACGTCAAGGGCACCTTCTACGGCATGCAGGAAGTGATCCCGCATATGCTGGAGAAGGGTTTCGGCGTCATCGTGAACGTGGCGAGCATCGCGGCAAAGGGCGGCGGTCCGGCGAAGTCGCCGCACTATGCGTCGTCGAAGGGCGCGGTCAACACATTGACGATGGGCGCGGCGCGCGAGTTCGCCGACCAGGGCATCCGCATCCTGTCGGTATCGCCCGCCATCGTGGACACGGCTTTTCAGGATATCAACGAAGAGGGTATGTTCGACGCCGCGGTCTCCAATGTGCCGTTGAAGCGCGCGGGGCGAGCCGATGAAATCGGCGAACTGGTGCAGTTCCTGTGCTCCGACGCCTGCGAGTTCATGGTCGCCGACACGGTGATGGTGACCGGCGGCGGCGGATACCGGTAGGCGCGGGGCGCGCATGAAATTCGGGTTCACGGTGCCCACGCGCGGACCGCTCGCGACGCGGGACAACATCGAGGCCATCATGGAAAAGGGCGAGGCGTTCGGCTTTGCTTCCGCCACGGTCAACGACCACATCGTCGTGTCCAAGGACGTAGCGTCGCGTTATCCCTACGGCGAGGGCGGCGCTCGCCCGGTTACGGCAGGCGGCGGAAAAGGGCGGGCGCGACCCGAGTGAAATCGATCTCGCCTACAGCGCGAACTGGACCTACGGCGCGGACGCGATGACGGCGGATACCGGCGAACGTCATGCCTTTACCGGCACGGCGGCGGATCTGCTGGACGACGTCGACGCCTTCGGCGCCATGGGCCTACGCCATCTGATGTTCAATTTTCAGAGCCGGTCCTTGGACCGCACGATCGCGCGGATGGAGGCGTTCGCCGATGCGGTGATTGCCAAAGTGGGTTAGGCCGAGCCGCCTAGGTGTGCCAGCGCCATTTCTTGAAATGCGGCAGCAGGCAGGCATGAACGCGGTTGGCGCTCATGTCGCCATTCTGCTTCCCGGTCGGCGAAATGTAGACCTGTTCATGGCGCAGCGGCGGCGGCAGCATGTTCTTGCTGCGCTGCGTTGCGATCCAGCAGGCGAAGGACAGCATCCCGAAGGCGGCCGCCGGAATGAGGATCAGCGCGACGCCGGAGGTGATGCCGAAGGCCAGATTCAACATGGTCAGCACCAGCAGGAACGGGACGGCCTGCATAAAGAAGGCGACCACCAGGATGGTGATCCATAGACCCGCATGCAGGAGACGGGAGACCCCGCCGATTTCGGTTGCTGAACTCATCGTGCCGACTTTCTATGCCAGATTGCCCCACGCGCACGGCAGGCACAGTGTGCCACCAAATGATTAATGAATAAATGACCTTTTACGCCGCTAACCGAAGCGTGAACGGTGTAAAAACGGCGGAAATCCGGCGTGCCGCACTCTACAGCGCTTCTTTTTCCAGGCGTGTTTCGACGAGGCGCGACCAATAGCTCGCCCCGAGGGACAGGATCTCGTCGTTGAAGTCGTAGCCGGGATTGTGGACCATGCAGGTGCCTTCGCCGTCGCCATTGCCGATATTGATATAGGCCCCCGGGCAGGCGTCGAGCATGTAGCTGAAATCCTCCGACGCCATGATGAGCGACCGGTTGCGGTTCACGTTGTCGTCGCCGACGATGCCGGCTGCGATGTCGGCGGCGAACTCCGTCTCGTCCGGCGTGTTGACCAGCGGCAGGAAGACCTCGCGGTAGTCGACCTCGACGGTCGCGCCGAATCCGGCGGCGACTCCCTCGGCGAGCGCGCGCATGCGATCCTCCACCAACTGCATCGTCTCGCGCCGGAAGACGCGGACGGTGCCGCTGAGGCTCGCCGTATGCGGGATCACGTTATAGGCGTCGCCGCCGTGGATTTGCGTGATGCTGACCACGGCGGTATCGACCGGGTTGACGTTGCGCGACACGATCGACTGTAGCGCCAGGGTGATCTGGGCCGCGATGACGACCGGGTCGGTGCCCGATTCCGGCCTTGCCGCATGGGCGCCGTTGCCGGTGATGCGGATGTCGAAAAACGCGCCGCCGGCCATCATCGGTCCCGGACGGATGGCGAACTTGCCGGTCGGCAGGCCCGGTGAGTTATGCATGCCGAAGACCGCTTCCATCGGGAACTGCTCGAACAACCCTTCCTCGACCATCGCCTTGGCGCCGCCGAGCCCTTCTTCCGCCGGTTGGAAAATGAAATGGACGCAGCCGTTGAAGTTCCGCGTCTCCGACAGATAGCGCGCCGCGCCCAGCAGCATCGTGGTATGGCCGTCATGGCCGCAGGCGTGCATCTTGCCTTCGTGGCGCGACTTGTGATCGAAGGTATTGCCCTCGACGATCGGCAAGGCGTCCATGTCGGCGCGCAGGCCGATCGTCTTGGGGCTGTTGCCGACGCGCAGCGAGCCGACGACGCCGGTCTTGCCGAGACCGCGATGCACCTCCAACCCGAAATCTTCCAATTTCTCCGCGACGATGTCGGACGTCCGATCTTCCTCGAAGCCGAGTTCCGGATGCGCATGGATGTCGCGCCGCCATGCGGTCATGTCGTCCTGAAAGGCGGCGATTTCATCGATGATCTTCATGGCTTCACGGCACTCCGGTTGCGGTTGGATAGGGGCGGGCGCATTCGGACGATCATGCCGGGAATGGCCGCGGGCCTCAACCGCTGGATAGGGCCAGCGGATGACCGAGCATGAAGGCGCCGACCGTGCGGAAGTGGTCCCGGCGGCCCTGCATCTGCTGCGTGACCGTGTGCAGGTCGCGGAACCGGCGCTCGAAGGCGTTGTCGTTGAAGATCGCCGTGGCCCCGGCGGCGTCGTAGGCTGCGTCGGCGACCGCCTTCGCCTCGTGGATGCCGAAAGTAGACGCGAGCCGGATGCGCGCGCGATGGTCGTCGGTCAATGCTGCGCCGTTGCGAACCTCGTCCCAAATCTCCGTCGTTTCGCGCAGCACGAAGGCCCGCGCTGCCTGCAGGCGCGCCTCACCGATCGCGACCTCGGCCTGGACGACCGCATTGTCGCGCAGGACATGCGGCATGTTGCGCGGCGCTTTATCCGCCGCCAGTTGCATGAAGGACGCATGCATCGCGCGGGCAATGCCCTGCGCCACGCCGGAAAAGCCGGTGGCGTATAAATTGCTGGTCATGAAGTGATAAAGCCGCCCGTCATAGCGGCGCTCGGACGGCGTATCGCGGGACACGGCATGGTCGGCGGGGACGAACAGGTCCTCCACGGAGAAGGCGTCGCTCGCCGTGCCGCGCAATCCCATGACGTTCCAGATATCGGTGATCTTGGCGGCGGACGAGGGGAACAGCATGGTTCGCATGACCGGCTTGCCGTTCGCGTCCAGGCGCGGCGAGGCGTCCGCTTCGACGATTGGGGCATGTCCGCCGAGCCAGGTGGCGTGCCGCATACCGCTGGCGAAGGACCAGTTGCCGGTAACGCGGTAGCCGTCTCCCTCGACGACGGCCTTACCCTTGCCGGGACCCCAGGCGAGCACCGCGTGCGGATCCTGGCCCCAAATTTTGTCGGCCACGGTCGGGTCGAGATAGGCCGCCGCCATCGAACAGCCGTTGGCCTGGCCGATGCACCAGGCCGTGCTTGCGTCGCATTGCGCCAGCGCCGATGTGAGTCGGAAGAAATCGGGCGGGCTGAGTTCCATGCCGCCATAGGCCTGCGGCAACAACAGCCGAAACAGCTTGGCGTCATGCAGGGCGGCTAGAAGCGCCGGCGGAAGGCGGCGGTCTTCTTCGATTTGGGGGCTCAAGGCCTCGATCATCTCGGACAGGTCCCGGACCCGGTCGAGAAGACTGTCCACCGACACATCCGTAGCGGGACTCACCGTTGCATGCTGGGACATCTTTCCTCCGCGGCCGAAACGCGACCCGTATCCAGTAGAAATCTAGGCCACCTACGGTATTGAAGGGCAAAGGGCGTAAACGATCAAGTTGTGGCGGGCCGAAAGGCCGGTTTGTGTGATGCGATCTGCCGCGTCGTATCGCCGGATGGCGCTCGGGTAAAAGCCCTGCTATAGGAAGTTCCAAGAAAATTGCGCCACAGGAGTTCCTCTTTGCGCCATTCCACTTACATGGACAAATCCGCCTCCGAGCAGCGTTCGAGCAGCCGTAACATCGGCGTGCTGCGCCCGCTGTTGGCCTATTTGAAGCCCTACCGATTGCAGATCGCCGGGGCCGTGCTGGCACTGGTGGTCGCCGCGGGGACCGTGTTGTCGTTGGGGCAGGGGCTGCGCTTTCTGATCGACGAGGGGTTCGCGGCGGGTGATGGTGAATTGATGAACTTCGCCTTGCTGGTTCTGCTCGGCGCCGTGGTCGTGCTGGCTGTCGCCACCTATAGCCGGTTTTCTCTTGTGTCCTGGATCGGCGAGCGGGTTGTGGCGGATTTGCGGCGCGACGTTTTCGCCCATGTGATTCGATTGAGTCCTGGGTTTTTCGAGATGACGCGGACCGGGGAGGTGTTGTCCCGGCTCACCACCGACACCACGCTGCTGCAAGTGGTGATCGGCTCGGCCGTGTCGGTGGCGCTGCGTAATATTCTGCTGTTCATCGGCGGCACGGTGTTGTTGATTTTCACCAGCCCGATCCTGACCGGCTATGTGTTGTTGTTCGTACCGCTGGTTGTCGCCCCCATCATCATCATCGGCCGCATGGTCCGTCGTCTGAGCAAGGAGACGCAGGAACGCATTGCCGATGTCAGCTCCTTTGCCGACGAATCGCTGAACGCGGTCCGGATCATGCAGGCGTTCACGCATGAGCCGGTCGACCGTCACCTGTTCGGCGATCAGGTCGAAAGCGCTTTTCGCACCTCGATCCGGCGCATTCGGGCGCGGGCGCTGTTGACCGCGATCGTCATTCTGTTGGTCTTCGGCGCGATCGGCGTCGTCTTGTGGCTTGGCGGGCGTGCGGTGATCGCCGGCGAGATGACGGGCGGCGACCTGTCCGCTTTCGTCTTCTATTCCATCGTCGTCGCGGGCGCCGTCGGCGCGATTTCAGAGGTCGTGGGCGATCTGCAGCGGGCGGCCGGCGGGGCGGAACGTCTATTCGAATTGCTTGAAACGGAACCGGAAATCCAAGCGCCGGACGATCCCGTCGCCTTTCCGGAACCGGCGGAGGGCGCGGTCGCGTTCGAGTCCGTCACGTTTCAGTACCCGTCGCGGCCGCAAGTCAATGCGCTTGACGATTTCTCGCTGGACGTCGCCCCGGGCGAAACGGTGGCGCTGGTCGGCCCGTCGGGTGCGGGGAAGACGACCGTGTTGCAGCTTCTGCTGCGGTTCTATGAGCCGCAGCATGGGGCGGTCCGGGTCGACGGCGTCGATATACGGGATGCCGATCCGACGGACTTGCGAGGGCGGATCGGTTTCGTGCCGCAGGACCCGGTCATTTTCTCCTGCGATGTGACGGATAACGTGCGGTACGGCCGGCCGGACGCGACCGAGGCGGAAATCGATGCTGCGGTCAAGGCGGCGGCCGCGGATGAGTTCATCGACGCGATGCCGGATGGCATGGCGACGCAGCTGGGCGAGCGTGGGGTTCGGCTGTCCGGCGGGCAGCGGCAGCGGATTGCCATTGCCCGGGCGATCTTGCGCGACCCGTCGTTGCTGTTGCTCGACGAGGCGACCAGCGCGCTCGACGCGGAATCCGAGCGTCTGGTGCAAGAGGCATTGGACCGTCTGATGGCGGACCGGACGACGATCGTTATCGCGCACCGGCTGGCGACCGTGCTGAAAGCCGATCGGATCGTCGTGGTGGATGAGGGGAAGATCGTCGCCGTCGGCACGCATGCCGAATTGCTGGCCGAGGGCGGTCTCTATGCCCGCCTCGCCCGGTTGCAGTTCGAAGCCGGGCGTCAAGCGCTCGACGATGCGCCGCCGTCGGGTCCCCGCGCCGTCGTTGGGTCGTAGCGGTTAGCGCTGATCCAGTTTCATTTCGATCCGGCGGTTGCGCAGCCGGGCGGCATCGTCGGAATTCGGCTCCAGCGGGTGGAATTCACCGAACCCGGCGGCCGCCAGCCGGTTCGGCGGAATGCCCTGTTCGGTCAGGAATTTGACGACGGAAATCGCACGCGCCGAGGACAGCTCCCAGTTCGACGGGAAGCGGGCGGTCGCGATCGGAACATTGTCCGTATGGCCGTCGATGCGCAGCACCCAGTTGATGCCCGACGGGATCCTGCTGCTGATGGACTTCAACGTTGTCGCCAGACGGCCGAGCTGTTCCTTGCCTTCGGCGCCAAGTTCGGCGGAGCCCGATGCGAACAGGACTTCCGATTGGAAAACGAAGCGGTCGCCGACGACGCGGATGTCCTGTCGATTGCCCAGGACGACGCGCAAGCGGCCGAAGAACTCGGACCGGTAGCGCGAAAGTTCCTGCACCCTGCGGGCAAGGGCGGCGTTCAGCTTCTTGCCGAGATCGGCGATCTTGGCGTTCTGCTCGATGTCTTTTTCCTTGGACGCGTCGAGGGCGGCGTTGAGCTGCGCCAGTTGTTGGCGCAAGGCCGCCATCTGTTGATTCAGCAAGGCCACTTGCGCTTGGGCCGCGATGGAAATCTCTCGTTCCGCCGCGACGGCGGTGCGCTGCGTTTCGGTGGCGGCCTTCGCTTCCCTCAGTTCCTTTTCGAGCTTTTCCTTGAGCGCCTGCAAGGCGATGATGTCCTGTTCCAGCGCCGCCAGCTTACGGAGTTGAATCTGGACCTTGGCCTTGTTCGCATCCACGACCTTGTAGGCGTCGGCCAGTTCCTCGGCGAGTTTGTTGCGTTCGTCCTCGACGGCCTTGCGGGCGTCCGCCAGTTCTTCGCCAAGGAAGGTCATTTGCGATTGCATCTCGTCGCGCTGTGACAAGCTGCTTTGCAGTTCGGAGGAGAGTTCGGCCAGATCGCGCCGTAGGTCGGTGTTGCTCTTGCGTTCGAGGTCGAGCAGTTCGGCGAGTTCGGCGACCTGTTTGTTCAGGCTGTCCAGCGCCTTGTCGCGGCCGAGCAGGGCGTCGTTCAGATAGAATTGCGCCACCACGAAGATCATCAGCAGGAAGATGATGACCATCAGCAACGTGGCCAGGGCGTCGACGAAGCCGGGCCAGATGTCTAGGGCGTTGCGCGGGCGTCGGGCGTTCAGCGACATGGCGGCGGCCTAGGGCTCGGCCTCCTCGGCGAGCGCGGCAATCGTGCGGGCGAGCAGCCGAATCTCCGAGCGGATTTCCTGAACTGTTTCAATACGGCCGTTGGCCAGTTCTTCGGCAATGCGGCCGACCAACGCTTCGAGCGTGCGATAGTGCTCGGGATGGGGCGCCTGAGCGGCGCTTCCCATCTCGCTCAGCCGGAGCAACGCCGGCTTGAGTTCCATCTGACCCTCGGCCAGTTTCAGCATGAGGTTCTGTTCGGTCCGAATGGTGTCGCCGAGCGTCGCGACGGCCTCGCTCAGTTCGCGCATGCGGCGGTTTTCCTCGCTGCGGCTGTCTTCGTTCCGCGCGATCGTGCGCTGCAAATTCTCGAGACCATCGGCGGTCTGTTCGAGCAAGGCCTGGATATAGGCGGGGATCGGCTGATCGCCTTCGCCCCCGATGCCGCCGCGGCCGAGTTTCGTTTGGCCCGACAACCATTCTTCGAGATCGTTGTAGAAGCGATTCTGCGCTTGCCCCGCCTGCAGGGCGAGGAAACCCAGTACCAAGGATCCCGCGAGACCGAACAAGGACGAACTGAAGGCGGTGCCCATGCCCGCGAGCGGCGCTCTGAGGCCGGACTTGAGTTCTTCGAAGGCGCTGGACGCGGCGGTCCCGGCGGTCAATCCGCTGATGACGTCGCTGATCGAATCGACCGTCCCCAGGAGTCCCCAGAACGTGCCCAACAGGCCGAGAAACACCAAGAGGCCGATCATATAGCGCGAGATTTCGCGGCTTTCGTCCAGGCGCGTCGCGATCCCGTCGAGCAGCGACCGCATCGCGATGGTCGAGAGATTGAGGCGTTCCGGCTTGTGTTCGCCCAGCATCGTCGCCATCGGCGCCAGGAGGCGTGGCGTCGCGGCGCTCTGGGCGATCATGTCTTCGCGTTGGAAATCGTCCAGCCACTCGACCTCGCGGCTCAGCATCGTGACGTTGCGGAAGGTATGGATGATGCCGATCAGCAGCGCGCCGAGGATAACGCCGTTCAGCACCGCATTCGCCATGAAGGCGAGACGCAGCGGTGGAAAAAGGAACCCGACCGCCACCGCGACGATCAGGAGGAACACCACCATGCGAGTGAGGTAGCGGTTCGGCTTGGTCATATGATCTACCGGGGCTGTCCGCTAATTCCGGATCAAGGCGTCGACGCGGTCGAGCGTGCCGTCTTCGACGCGATTGCCAAGCGCCCGTACATCCATACGCGTGCTGCGGATACCTTCCTTCATGAGATAGGTCCGGACCGACAAGGCGCGGAAAAGCGAAAGCCGCCGGGCCTTGCTGGCCGAGTCCTTGGTGCTTCCGGCGTAACCCAGCAATTGCACCCGGATCGTGCTGTCGTTCTTCATCAACTGGGCGAGTTTCGCCAACTGCCCCTGGCCGGCATCGGGGATGTCGGACGATGTCGCGTCGAACGGAATACGAAACAGTTTTCCGTCGTTGAGCACCTGCGGCGGCTCGGCCTTGGATGGCGTCAGGGCGGCGACCCGCGTCCCTGGGTCCGCGGCGGATTTCGCCGCGGATTTGGGCAGGCTCGGCGGCGCGACGGCGGGTACGCGCGGTTGCAGGGATTGCGGCGTTGCCTTGGGTGCCGGTTTGGGTGTGGGTTTGGCGGCGGCAACGACCGGCGGCGTCGCGACTTTCGGCGCTGCCGGCGCGCTCGGCACGGGTGGCGCGCTCGGCACGGGTGGCGTCGGCGTCGCGATCTTCGGCGCGGTCGGCGATGGCGGCACTATGGTCGGAACGCTCGGTGTCTTCGGCGGCGTTTGCGTGGCCCGTGCCGTAACGGGTGGCGCTTTCGGCGTTTCGGGCTGTTTCGGGGATGGGACCGCCACTTTCGGCTCCGCCGTCACTTTCGGAGCAGCCGGTGTTGCGACTTTCGGCGCTGTCGGCGCGCTGGGCGCGGGCGGCGCTTCCGGCAAGGCGGCGACCGGCGGCGGCGAAAGCGGTTGGTTCAGCGCGCTGGCGGGTGCCGACGGTGTCGGCGTTGATGGGCGTGCAACGACCGGCGCTGTCGGCGGGCTGACTGGCTGCGGTTTGACCACGGGCGCTGCCGGTGTCGGCCGGGCCGCGATCTGGGGCGCGGTGCGCGGCGCGGAAACGACCGGTATCCGCGGTGCGGGCGTGACGCGGGCGCGGCGTGTGGGCGGCGGCGTCGCGGGCTGCGATGCGCCCGGCACCATGATGCGCGATTTCGGCGCTACCGGCGGCGGCGGCAGAAGTTGACCGGTTTGCAGGCGCGACCCGGGGGCGCGCGGCGAGCGATAGCTCGGCTGTTGCGCCGGCTGGTAGGTTTGCGGCTGCGGGCGAACGATGGCGTCCGGCAACGATTGTGGTGGCGGCCCAAGCTTGTCCAACACCGATTCGTCGACGATGACACTGGGTGCCCCATAGGATTGCGCGCCAGCCGGTCGGTCGGCGGCGGTTGCAATCAATGCTGCGGCGAACACGCCCGCCAAGACACCTTGCCTGACGGGAATTCGGGAAGCGCGCTCGTACATGGAACCTCTGACCGTATTGTGTGTTCCTGTCGCTGGTTAATGCTCCCGACTCAACCGGGTCATTTTCATTACGTTTTTACGCCCGATTTGAGCCTCGACCATAACGCAGCGCCGAAATTAGAACAACTCTCCGTCCTATTTGTCCTTCGCCGATGCGTTCGCGAATAAACCCACCAGCGGTTCGTGCAATGAGTCGTTCGCGGCGAGAATATCCGGGGCGCCGAGTTCATATCGGCGACCGTTGATTTCCGTCACGAACCCGCCGGCTTCCCGAACAATCAGTAGACCGGCGGCAACGTCCCATTGGTTCAGGCCGTTTTCCCAGTATCCGTCGTATCGGCCCGCGGCAACATACGCTAAATCCAGCGCCGCGGAACCGAACCGGCGAACACCGGACAGCCGTCCCATAACAGTCTGAAGCTGCGCGATGAATTTTTCGTTAACCTTATTTCCCTGATGAATTCTGAAGGGAATTCCGGTTGCGAGCACCGAATCGGAGAGTTGCTTGCGAGCCGAGACGCGCAAGCGTCGATCGTTGAGATACGCGCCTTCGTTCTTCTCTGCCCAGAACACTTCGTCTTTGATTGGGTCGTAGATCACGCCGGCGACGACTTCGTTATGCTGCGCCAGCCCGATCGATACGCAGAAATGCGGCAGGCCATGCAGAAAGTTCGTCGTGCCGTCCAGCGGGTCGACGATCCAGGTGAAATCGGGATTGGTGCCTTTCGTCTCGCCGCTTTCCTCCATGAGGAAATTGTAGCCGGGGCGGGCGCGTTCGAGCTCCTGCCGCACGGTTTTCTCGGCTTTCAGGTCGGCCGTGCTAACGAAGTCGGCCGGTCCCTTGCGGCTGACCTGCAGTTGTTCGACTTCACCGAAGTCCCGGATAAGGGCCCGTCCGGCACGCTCGGCCGCACGAATCATGACATTGAGAAGGGCGGAGCGGCGGGCCATTGGGGACGGTCAGTCCTTCGCCCGTTCGACGTACGACCCGTCGGCGGTGTTGATCACGACCCGCGTGCCGGCGGCGATATGCGGCGGGACCAACGTTTTGACGCCATTCTCCAGCACGGCCGGCTTGTAGGAAGACGATGCGGTCTGGCCTTTCACGACGGCGTCGGCTTCGACGATCTCCAGCGTGACGTGTTCCGGCAGGGCGACGCTGATCGGCGAGCCTTCATACGACTCGATCGTCACCGTCATGCCGTCCTGGAGGTAGGCCACGGCTTCCTCGCCGATCATCGCGCGGTCCAAGGTGACTTGTTCGTAGGTCTCGTTGTCCATGAAGGTATGCGCATCGCCGTCGGCATACAGGAATTGATGTTCCTTTTGATCGAGGCGCACGCGCTCCACCGATTCCGAGGAGCGGAACCGTTCGTTCAGCTTCGTTCCGTCGCGAACTTCCTTCAGTTCCACCTGGAGAAAGGCGCCCCCCTTGCCCGGCTTCACATGCTGGGTTTTGATGGCGCGCCATAACCGGCCCTGATGCTCGATGACATTTCCGGGTCGAATTTCGTTCCCATCGATCTTCATGGGGCTAAACCTTACTCTATGGGGTTGCTTGCGGCGGCGCGGTTATAGCGGTTTGCGGGGGCTCAAGCAATCTCGGCAATCGTATCGTTAAAGGCCTGGACCGCCGCTGCCGGGCCGTCCGGATAGTCCCACACGCCGGAGACGACCGCCAGGAAATCCGCACCGGCAGCGACCAACGGGGCGCAGTTCTCGATCGTGATGCCGCCGATGGCGACGCTGGGTACGGTCATCAGGCTGCTCCACCATTCCAGGATCTCGGGCTCGGCGATGTTCTTCGGCGGCTTGGTCGTCGAATGGAAAAAGGCGCCGAAGGCGACGTAATCCGCGCCTTGCTCGGCTGCTTCCATCGCCAGGTGCCGCGAGTTCTTGCAGGTGACGCCGACAATCGCATCGTCGCCCAGCAATGCCCTGGCGTCGGTGTAGGACGCGTCCTCCTGGCCCACATGGACACCGTCACAGCCGGTTTCCACCGCCAGGTCCGGGCGGTCGTTCATGATGAACGCAACATCGCGCTCTTGTGTGACAGGGCGCAGGATGTCGGCGGCAACGCGAATCTGATCGTCGTCGACATCCTTGAGCCGAAGCTGGACGCACCCCACATCGCCGGCATCCAACGCCGCCGCGAGAGGATCGGCGAAAGTCGCTGGATCGATCCGGGGCGGCGTTATCAGGTATAGCCGGCAGCGGTTGTCGTCGGTCAAGCTTTGCCCTGGTAGATCTTGATGATGGTATCCAGCATCGACAGCGCCTCGTCGCGCGGCCGCTGGAACGTGTTCCGCCCGATGATCGACCCATTGCCGCCGCCGTCGCGAACCTGACGAATCTCGTCGAGAACGCCGTCCAGGTCCTTCGCCGCACCGCCGGAGAACACCACCAGCCGGCGGCCGTTGAAGGCGGACTGCATGATATGGGCGATTCGCGCCGGCAGGGTCGATACGTCGATCCCTTCGGCTTCGTACACCTTGCGGGCGTCGTCCTGCTCGATATCGGCCATCGGCGGCTTTACCTTGATAATATGCGCGCCCAGTTCCGCCGCGAGATGGGCCGCGTAGGCAGTTACGTCGATCGCCGTTTCACCGGTTTTGGAGAGATTGCCGCCGCGCGGGTAGGACCACAGCACCACGGCAAGGCCGACGGATTTGGCCTCCTCGGCGAGTTCGCGGAATTCCTCCATCATCTCGAACTGGTCATCGGCCCCGGGATAGATCGTGAAACCGACGGCGGCGCATCCGAGACGAAGCGCGTCGCCGATACTGCCGTATACGGCCTGATCCTTGGCGGTGGCGTGGCTGTTCGAGCTGTTGAGCTTCAGGATCGTCGGCACGGATCCGGCGAAACTGTCCGCGCCGGCTTCCAGCATGCCGAGCGGGGCTGCATAAGCGTTCAATCCGGCGTCGACCGCCAGTTGGTAGTGGTAATGAGGGTCGTAGGCGGGGGCGTTCTTGGCGAAGCTGCGCGCCGGTCCGTGTTCGAAGCCCTGATCGACCGGCAAGATCACCATCTTGCCGGTTCCGGCCAGTCGGCCATGCATTAGTATTCTGGCTAGGTTGCCCTTGGTGCCCGGGCTGTCGCTTTCGTAATTCGCGAGTATTTTTCGAACGCGCTGCGTGACCTTCATTTTGGCCTGTTCCTCGTCTCGGATTATTCGTCAATTCTTCTTCGACGACATACCCGAGTGCCGGGTTTTTGGCAATGGCGCGGGCGCGCCCAAACCCTGCCGAGACGAGGTAAACCGGAAGGATTCAGTCCTCGGTTTCCCGGGCGGCGATGAAGCGCAGTCCTTGCAACGCGGTATTGAACCGTTCGTCGCTCCGGTCATTGTCATAGATCATGTAGATGCGGTGACGGAACCGGGCGGCGGCATCGGCGATGCGAAGATGGCCGCTGTCCAAGTGGTCCTGAACCAGTCGAGTCGGGAAGTATCCCGCACCGCCGTTTTCCAGGATGTAGGTCAATCCGAACTGGCTGGGACTGACGGTCAACGCCGGCGTGTCGGCGCTGGGATACGCGTTTTGGTGGTCGAGACGAAAGGACGTTCCCCAGTCGACGAAGACATAGGAGCGATGGCCGGGCACGATCTCTTCGTTTCCGGTCGATACGAGCACAAGCTCCTCGTCGAGCAGGGTTTCCGCCTCCAACCCGGGCCGGTTCACCGGCGCATACATGACGCCCAGGTCGATGGAGCCTTCGGCCAGCCGGTGCATCAAGCTTTCGAATTGCAGCACCTCGGCCCGGACGGCGACGTCGGGCAGCGATGACCGCATCCAGGGCAACCAGCGCAGCAGCAGTTGATCCCACAATGTGAGTTCGCCGGCGACGCTGATCATGGATTGGTATTCGGACGGCGTGCCGACTTGCTGACGGGCTTGTTCCCACACTCGGATCATCATCTCCGCTGAGCTTTTGAATTTGCTGCCGGCCGGCGTCAATGTCGTTCCGGTCTTGCTGCGTACGAACAGGGGTTGTCCGAGAAGATCTTCGAGCGTCTTGATCCGGGCGCTGATGGTTGATTGCGTGACGTTCAATGCCCGGGCGGCTTTGCCGAAATGCGCGGTTTCGGTGATCGTCAGGAATGTGCGTGCTAAGTCGACATCCATAGGCCAAGTCCTCCTTGGACAGACCGGGTAGCACCTCTTGCACGGCAAGCGGCACGGCCATTGTAAAAAATCTGAAAAACAGTGGACATCTTTTGCTTACCTTCAGACCTAGTATGGCGTCAACGGATGGCAATGTAATAAAACGATGAGGAAGTTTTGCGATAGAAATAGACGATTAAATAAATCGATTAGTTCGATTGTTCGGTGGTGTCGATCGGTAGAAAAGGGATTTCTTGTATTCCACGACGTTACAAATCATCGATGGTATCGATGTAACGCAATACCATGGTAAGCTTATACTTCAGCGGTTGTGTTTGCAGCGCGCTATGGTTGTGGCAAGGCGGTGCCCGATCACACAATTGTTATGTCGGTATGAATTTCGATGACATCGATCGGATAATTTGATTTCCATTAACTCGACGACGAGCGTTGATCGGCGCTGCCGCACATCACCATCGCCGGATCCTCATTTCCGGACTAGCTATGGAATTTCCCTCCCGCCGATGCGCGGTGTCGACTATCATCGCGCGTTCGGGGACCGACCAAGGCAAATGAGGCTGTTGGAATGTGGAGTTTGTTCGGTCAGCGCAAAGCGCTGGATAAGGAAGTCTACGATACGCTCACGCCGGGTGACCTTTATGGCGGCGACCATCGCACGGGTCGGCAGCCGGAGGACTTGGTCCGGTACCTGTTCCTCGCGAACATTCCGGCCTGCACTTTCTTCTCGATCCTGATGACCCGCGTGGAGGTCGATAGTAAAGCCTATCCGGAAGTGAACGCGGCGGTGTGGCTGACGGCGTTGGGAACGCTCATCGCATTCGGCGCGTGGGCGTTGTTCCGCTTGTCGCGGGCGGGCGAGGTCAAGGCGCTGTCGGAACAAGGGCCCGATACGCCCCGCGAAGAAGTCCGTCCGGACGTGCGGGCGATCCTGAAGCGGGCGGCGACGCAGAAGCTGCTTGCCTTCCGGGTGATGATCGTTTCCGGCATTTCCTTTTGCGTCGGCCTCTATACGGGGATAAAGGGCTTGGTCTTTCTTTGATGCGAGGCGTCTAACGCTGTCCTAACCACGTTCGGCAGGCGTCGTACGGCGCCTCTCCGTCGGCTTCGGCGGCGGCGAGGTCGAGCGACGGCGGCCTTTTCCGGTGAACGGTCGCGCCGATCTGACCGGCGATATCCTGGATCGCGTCCGCGGCGGGGCCGTCGTAGCGAATGGCGGTGTGGCCGTGCCGGAGGGCGGCCGCCGCGAATCCCGGCGAGGCGCCGCAATCGAGTATCGAATCCAACCTTACCGCCGGATATGCGCGCTGGGCGGCCTCGATCATGGAAAGAAAAACGGCCGGCCCAAGGGTACCGGCCGCATCGCGCGGGCTCAGCAGGACGATCCGACGTCCGGCGTCGGCCGCCGCGGAAGCAGCGGCCGTTGCCTGACGAAGATTGTGGACCGTGACTGCTTTTACCGTATCGTTCAGCCGAGTTTTCCAATTGCGGCAGCCGTGTCCGACATCCGGTTGGAGAAACCCCATTCGTTGTCGTACCAGGACAGGACGCGGACGAGCCGGCCGTCGACGACCTGCGTTTGCGTTAGGTCGAACACCGAGCTTGCCGGGTGGTGGTTGAAATCGATCGAGACGAGCGGTTCGTCGTTGGTGGCGAGCACGCCGTCGAGTGCGCCGGCCGCCGCCTGCTTGATCGCGCCGTTGACCTCTTCCGCATCCGTTTCGCGCGATGCATCGAATTTCAAGTCGATCACCGACACGTTCGGCGTCGGCACGCGGATCGAGGTGCCGTCGAGCTTGCCGTTGAGTTCGGGTAACACCAGGCCGACCGCTTTCGCCGCGCCCGTCGAGGTCGGGATCATCGATACCGATGCGGCGCGCGCCCGGCGCAGATCACCGTGCAACGTGTCCACCGTCGACTGATCGCCGGTGTAGGCATGCACCGTCGTCATGAAGCCGCGGTCGATGCCGATCGCCTGGTTCAGGACATAGGCTACCGGCGCCAGACAGTTGGTCGTGCAGGACGCGTTCGAGATGATCGTGTGATCGGCTGAAAGCTGGTCGTGGTTCACGCCGTAAACGACGGTAATATCGGCGCCGCTGGCCGGTGCCGACACCAGGACGCGTTTCGCGCCGGCTTCCAGATGCAGCGCGGCCTGATCGCGGCTGGTGAAGATGCCGGTGCATTCCAGCGCCACGTCGACGCCGAGTTCCTTCCACGGCAGCTTGGCTGGGTCGCGCTCGGACGTGACCTTGATCTTGCCCTTGCCCAGGTCCATCCAGTCGTCGCCGGTCGTGATGTCGGCGTCGAGTTTGCCGTGAACCGTGTCGTATTTGACCAAATGCGCATTGGACGCGACCGGGCCCAGGTCGTTGATGCCGACGAACTCCACGTCCGTCCGTCCCGATTCGTAAGCGGCCCGCAAGACCAAGCGCCCGATCCGGCCAAATCCATTAATTGCAACGCGAACTGCCATCGATGCTTCTCCCGAAAGTCAGAATGTGTTTCGTTTTCTCCATCTTGAGCCTTCAACCCTGCTGCAAAAAGGCCGAGGCGTCGGGCTCACGTCATGCTGTTCGGCGGCGCAGCGCCGACTTTTAACCCTAATACTTACAATTGAGCCTTGATCGCGTCGACCACCGCCGTCGGGGTAATGCCGAAATGTTCGTAAAGCTGGCCCGCGGGGGCGGAAGCGCCGAACCCGGACATTCCGATGAAGGCGCCGCGGCCGGCCAGATACCGGTCCCACCCCATCGACGTGGCCGCCTCGACCGCGACCACGGCGCTGCCGGGCGCCAGCACGGATGTCCGATAGGCCGCGTCCTGCTGGTCGAACAATTCCAGGCAGGGCGCCGACACCACCGCCGTCCCGACACCGTCCTGCTGCAGGCGGTCTCGGGCCGCCAGCGCGATCTCGACTTCCGAGCCGGTGGCGATGATGGTTGCCTGCCGCTTGCCGTCGGCGTCGGCCAGGATGTACGCGCCCTTCGCGCAGGGATTCTCCTCCGAGAAGTCGGTGCGGACCGGCGGCACGCCTTGGCGGGTCAGCGCCAGCACCGACGGCGCCGTCCTGCTTCCCAGGGCGAGCGCCCAACATTCCAGCGTCTCGGTCGCGTCGCAGGGACGAAAGACCTGGAGGTTGGGAATCGCGCGCAGGCTGGCCAGGTGTTCGACCGGTTGATGTGTCGGTCCGTCCTCGCCCAGCCCGATCGAATCATGCGTCATGACGTACACCACGCGCTGTTCCATCAAGGCCGACAGCCGAATGGACGGGCGGCAGTAATCGGTGAAGACGAGGAAGGTGCCTCCGAATGGGATAAACCCGCCATGCAAGGCGATACCGTTCATGATGGCGGCCATGCCGTGTTCGCGTACGCCGTAATAGATGTACTGGCCGCTGAAATCGTCCGCCGAGACGTCGTTCATCGTCGCGGCCTTGGTCAGGTTGGATCCGGTCAGGTCAGCCGAGCCGCCGACGAGCGACGGCACGGCGTCGATCAGCATGTTGAGCGTGTTTTTCGAGGCTTGCCGCGTCGCCAGTTTCGGCGGGTCGTCGGCGAGCGCCTGTTTCATGCTTCTGACGGCGGCTTCGAAGCCTTCCGGCAAATCGCCGGCGATCATCCGTTTGAAGGTGGCGGCGGTTTCGCTGTCGACCGAGGCCAGACGGTCTTGCCAGCTCGCCAGCGTCCGCGCGCCGCGCGCGCCGGCTTCGCGCCATCCGTCCAACGTCTCGTTGGGGATCACGAAGGGGGCGTGCGGCCATCCGAGTGCGTCGCGGGTGGCCTGAACCTCGTCGGCCCCGAGCGCCGCGCCATGGGTCCCGGCGGTGCCTTGTTTGTTGGGCGCGCCGTATCCGATGACGGTGCGGCAGGCGATCATCGATGGCGCGTCCGCGGCTTGCGCCGCTTCGATGGCGGCGGCGATCGCGTCCGGATCGTGGCCGTCGATCGACTGCACATGCCAGCCGCTCGCCTTGAAGCGCATCGCCTGATCGTCGCCGGTGGTCAGGTCGGTCGCGCCGTCGATCGAGATGGAATTGTCGTCGAAAAAGACGATCAGCTTGCCGAGGCCCAGATGGCCGGCCAGCGAAATCGCTTCCTGGCTGATGCCTTCCATCAAACAGCCGTCGCCGGTGAAGACATAGGTGTAATGATCGACCAGTTCCGGGCCGAACCGCGCCGCCAGCATCCGCTCCGCCAAGGCCATGCCGACGGCGTTCGCCAATCCCTGACCCAAGGGACCGGTCGTGGTCTCGATGCCGGGCGCGTGGCAGTACTCGGGATGGCCCGCTGTCCTGCTGCCGAGTTGGCGGAAATTCTTGATCTGCTCGATATCCATATCCGGGTAGCCGGTCAGATAGAGCAGCGCGTAAAGCAGCATCGACCCATGGCCGTTCGACAGAACGAACCGGTCGCGGTCCGGCCATTGCGGATCGGCAGGATCGAACTTCATGTAACGGGTGAAAAGCACGGTCGCGATATCCGCCATGCCCATCGGCATGCCAGGGTGGCCGGAGTTGGCCTTCTCGACCGCGTCCATCGCGAGAAAACGTATCGCATTCGCCATGTCCATATGGCTGGGCGACGACGCCGTGTTTGAGTCGGCGGATGTCATTGGGCGGTATCCACTTTCCTATACGCCTATAGGGTTTGACTGACGGTGCCGGCTGGCGGTTGTCGGACTGAAAAGGCGGCGCTTGAGGCCGACACCGGCGGCACCATGCCGCCCTCGTTAACGTCCGTCAATGGCGGAGGCGGCGTACCGCCTGCGGTCCGTTCCGTCCGGGTGCAGGGGGTGGCGTCGGGTGCGCCCGGCCGCGGCGATTGCGAAGGGTGAAATCCGATGAAAATACAACTTCGGCCGAATTTCTTGTGGAACGTGCAGACCGCGTGACTTATGCTTCTGGCCCAGCGCAACATCTTGAATTCTAATTGATATCGAGTAGGCAGTATGTCTCGTTTACAAGAGGCTCAAGACCGTTTGGAAACCGCGCTTACCCGGCTGGATCAGGCCGTGGACAAGCGATTCACCGCCGTCGACTCGCAACAGGACGTGACGGCATTGTCGGAAGAATTGGACGCCGCCCGGTCGGACAATGCGCGGCTGCAGGCCGTTACATCGACATTGGCGAGTCGCCTGGACAGTACGATCGACCGTTTGCGCAAGGTTCTGGACGAGTGATCCCGAACTCCCTTCAACGTCCGCTGTAGAGTGAAGCCGCCGCACCATGAGCCAAATCTCCATTACGATAAACGGCCGCGATTACTCCATCGTTTGCGACGATGGACAGGAAAACCATCTGGCGCGCCTCGCCGAATATCTCGACCGGCGCGTCAGTGAACTGGTCGAGTCCGTCGGGCAGATCGGCGATAGTCGGTTGCTGCTGATGGTTGGTTTGCTGATCGCCGATGAACTATCCGACGCCTATGCCGAACTGGCCGTCACGCGCGGCGAAGCGGACGGCGACGTGCTGGCGCGCCTGAACGAAACGAAGACGACACAGGTTGCCGACGAAATGGCGGCGGCTCTGGAAACGACATCGGCGCAACTGGAAGCTATTGCCGCCCGGTTGGAAGAAGCCTAGGTATACGGTGGGCGGTGGCTGCGCGGTTCGACCGGTCACACATTGTCCCGGGGGCTTAAATCGTTTGCAGGGAGCTGTCCCTGTCGGGATCCTGGTCTCGATATACGGCGCCCACCTGGTGTACCAGGTCCCAAACGGACTTTCCCGACCGACGGCCGAGGCGGCGCCGCCCAACCGCATTGACCGAACGGCCGTCGCGTGACCCCGGATAGCAAGATTTCGCTTCAGGAGGAGAAGAAGGCGCTGCGCAAGGCGTTGCGGACGCGCCGGGCTTCTGCTGCCGCGCAAACCGGCCTCGCCGGTGAGCGGCTGAGCGGCGCCCTAAGCGCGACGCTGTCGTTGTCCGAAACGGCCATGGTGGCGGGCTATCTGCCGATCGGTGACGAGATCGACGTGCTGCCCGCCTTGGCGGCATGGCGTGCATCGGGCCACGGTATCGCTATGCCCGTCGTGGTCGGGCGCGGGCAACCGTTGCAGTTCCGACAGTGGCGGCCGGGCGATGCGTTGGCGGACGGGCCGCTGGGAACGAAGCATCCGTGCGAGAAGGCGCCCGTGGCTGTTCCCGACGTGTTGATCGTGCCGCTGCTCGGATATGATCGGCGCGGCTATCGGTTGGGATATGGCGGCGGATACTACGACCGGACGATCGCGGCGTTGCGGTCCGGTCGGACGATACTGGCAGTCGGCGTCGGGTTCGCCGCGCAAGAGGTCGCGGAAATTCCGCGCGGCCCGCAAGACGAAGCAATGGATTGGATTGTGACTCCCGAAGAAGCGATCCGCACGAGCGAGGAGCCCTGATGCGGCTATTATTTTGCGGCGACGTCGTCGGGCGCAGCGGACGGGATGCGGTAACCGCCGCGCTGCCGGGATTGCGCGATGAGCTTGGCCTGGATTTCGTGGTCGTCAACGGCGAGAACGCCGCCCATGGCTTCGGGATAACCGAAAAGATCTGCACGGAACTGTTCGACGCCGGCGCGGACGTGATCACCGGCGGCAATCACACCTGGGACAAGGCGGAGATCATCCCCGCGCTGAACGAGGATCGCCGTCTGCTGCGCCCGCTGAATTACCCGGCGGGAACCCCCGGCCGGGGCGACCACGATTATCAGGATGGCCGCGGTCGCCGTATCAAGGTGATCAACCTGATGTGCCGACTGTTCATGGAACTGCTGGACGATCCGTTTGCGGCGCTGGAAAAGGCGTTGCCGCAGGGCACGCCGAAATCCGCCGGTTATGACGCCATCTTGGTCGATGTTCACGGCGAGGCGACGAGTGAGAAGAGCGCGTTGGGCATCGTGGCGGATGGGCACGCGACCCTCGTGGTCGGCACGCATACCCATGTCCCGACGGCGGATGCCCGCGTGCTGGCCGGCGGGACGGCCTATCAGACGGATGCGGGGATGTGCGGCGACTACGCGTCGGTCATCGGTATGGAACCCCGGGCGTCGATCCGCAATTTCCAACGGCGGTTTCCGAAGGAACGTCTCAGCCCGGCAATGGGCGAGGGGACGCTGTGCGGCACCTTCGTGGAAACCGATCCGGCCACGGGATTGGCAACCCGCGTGGAGCCGGTGCGCGTCGGCGGGCGGCTTAGCGCATCGGTGCCCGCGGTCGATCGATAAACCGGGGATCAGTCGACGCGCCGGCCGATTCTGTCTTCCAAGGCCTTCAGGATGCCGGGACCCTCGTCGCCGCCGTCGCCGGTCGCTTCGCTTTCGATGATCGCCTCGACCGTGTCCACATGCGCCGTCAGGTCGACGATGAGCTCGGCCGGCGGCAGCAGCATCTTCAATGTTTGGGAAATCGATTGCGCGATCTGCGTGATCAACGGATAGCCGAAGGTGCTGCCTTGACCCCGCATGTCATGCGCGGTCGAGCGGATTTTCGCGATGGCCTCCTGACGCGTCTCCTCGCCCGAAAGGCTGTCGATGTATCCGCGCAGAGCCTCGATGTCGCTGAGCGCCCAATCGCGGTATTGCTCGGACAGCTTACGGACGGCTTCCTCGGCGCGCTTGAACGTATCCGCGTCGATGACGGTGTTGTTGAGCGACGGAACCGCAGCCGTATTCTGCATCGAACGCCGTTGCATGGCTGCACCTTTCCGTTGAACCATAGGGGGCCGGTGACCGCGTCGTCCGGGCAAACGCCGGGACCGGTCGCCGGATGACCAAGCGAATCAATTGCAAGTCGGGGTGAAGAATTCGTTAAGCCGGGTGGGCCGCCGACGGTTGCCGTCGCGGTCGACTACGCCGCCGCATTGACGGCCGCCGGTCGCGCTAATCCCGGGAAACGCCGCAAATTTGCCATATTGGATTGTTAACAGACGCTATCGGCGGTTTATTTGCGTGCAAAATGTGGTGTATAGACCGGCTATGTTACTCATTGGCTTGAGGGCGTCCGCGCGGGCGCAGGAGCGATGGCTGGTCATTCCCAATTCAAGAACATCATGTACCGCAAGGGCGCGCAGGACAAAAAGCGCGCCAAGCTGTTTTCGAAACTCGGGCGCGAACTCACGGTCGCGGCCAAACAGGGCGGTGACGATCCGTCCGCCAATCCGCGGCTGCGATCCGCGATTTCGGCGGCCCGGTCGGCGAACATGCCGAAAGACAATATCGACCGCGCCATCAAGAAGGGCGCGGGCGGAACCGACGATACGAACTTCGAAGAGATGCGCTACGAAGGCTATGGCCCGGGCGGTATCGCGGTGATCGTGGAAGCGCTGACCGACAACCGGAACCGCACGGCGTCGGAGCTCCGCGCCGCCTTCAGCAAGAACGGCGGCAATCTGGCGGAGTCGGGGTCGGTCAGCTTCATGTTCGATCGGGTCGGAGAAATCCGCTATGCGACCGACGTTGCCGACGACGACGGCATGTTCGAAGCCGCCCTCGAAGCCGGCGCGGAGGATGTCCAATCCTCCGCGGACGGGCATGAAGTGACCTGCGCGGCCGACGATCTGCACGCGGTCGCCGGCGCCCTGGCCGACACGTTCGGCGATCCGGTTTCCGCCAACCTGGTGTGGCGGCCGCAAACAACGGTGACGGTCGGCGAGAAGGAAGCGTCTACCTTGTTCGGCCTGATGGACGCGCTCGACGACAATGACGATGTGCAGACGGTGTCGGCCAACTACGATATCGAAGAAGAGACATTGGCACGGTTGACGGCTTGAAACACGGATCCGCCATGCGTTTGATCGGTCTCGACCCCGGCCTGCGGAGCACGGGATGGGGCGTCATCGACGTGTCGGGCAACCGGTTGGCGCATGTCGCCGACGGCGCGGTGCGTCCCGATCCGAAGGAACCGCTGGCGTGGCGTTTGCGCGCGCTGCACGACGGTCTGATGGAAATTCTCGAGCAGTACGAGCCGGACGAAGCGGCGGTCGAAGAAACCTTCGTCAACAAGAATGCGTCGTCGACATTGAAACTGGGCGAAGCGCGCGGCGTTGTCCTGGTGGTGCCGGCCCTGGCCGGGCTGGCGGTTGCGGAGTATTCGGCGAACCGGATCAAGAAATCGGTGGTCGGCGCGGGGCATGCCAACAAGGATCAGGTGCAGCATATGGTGTCGCGTCTGTTGCCCGGCTGTACGATTACCGGCCCCGACGCCGCGGACGCGCTTGCGGTCGCCATCTGCCATGCGCATTTCGCCGAAACCTCGGCGGTTTGGTCGGGATCGCGGCAGGGGGTCGCGCGATGATTGCCTCCTTGCGCGGTGTTCTGGAGTCGCTCGGCGAGGATAGCGCCATCGTCGATGTCGGTGGCGTCGGATACTTGGTTTTTTGTTCGTCGCGGACGCTGGGCGACTTGCCCGCGCCGGGGAGCGCGGTTCGGGTCCACGTTGAAACCCATGTCCGGGAAGATCACATTCATTTGTATGGCTTCCTGGAAGAGGCCGAACGATCTTGGTTTCGGCTGTTGACCCGGGTGCAGGGCGTCGGCGCTAAAGTGGCGTTGGCGATTCTCAGCGCGGTCTCGACCGAAGAGTTGTTCCAAGCGGTCGCGGCGCAGGACAAGGCCACGGTCGCGCGGGCCAATGGCGTTGGCCCGAAACTGGCGGCGCGGATCGTCGTTGAATTGAAGGATAAGGTCGGCGCGTTGTCGTTCAGCCCCGCGGCATGGGGCGCGCAGGCGCCGGCCGTGGCGGAAGGGTCGTCGAACGAGGAGGCGGTGTCGGCATTGGTCAATCTCGGGTTTTCGCGGACCGAAGCCTTCGGCGCCGTGGCGCGGGCGGGACAGGCGCTCGGCGAGGCTGCGGCCATCGATGACTTGATCCGCGTTGGATTGAAGGAGTTGGCGCAGTGAGTCCGAACACGGACCGCGTGGTCGAAGCGTCCTTCGCCGAGGAGGACGCGCCGGAGGCGTCGATCCGGCCGCAAACCCTGGAAGACTTCATCGGCCAGCCGACGGTCCGGGAGAATCTGGCGGTGTTCATCGAGGCGGCGCGCACCCGGTCCGAGGCGCTCGACCATACGCTGCTGCACGGTCCGCCCGGACTGGGCAAGACCACGCTCGCGCAAATCGTCGCGCGCGAGTTGGGCGTCAGTTTTCGCGCCACGTCGGGCCCGGTCATCGCGAAGGCCGGAGACCTTGCCGCGATCCTGACGAATCTGCAGCCGCACGACGTGCTGTTCATCGACGAGATTCATCGTCTCAATCCGGCGGTCGAGGAAATTCTCTATCCCGCGATGGAGGATTTTCAGCTCGACCTCATTATCGGCGAAGGACCGTCGGCCCGATCGATCCGGATCGACCTGCCGCCCTTCACGTTGGTTGCGGCGACGACCCGATCCGGCCTGATCACCACGCCGTTGCGCGAGCGGTTCGGCATTCACCTGCGCATGAACTTCTACAGCGAAGAGGATTTGTGCAAGGTGGTGCAGCGCGGCGCGCGGGTGCTTGGCATGACGCTGACGCCGGAAGGGGCGGGCGAAATCGCCCGGCGCAGCCGGGGTACGCCGCGCGTTGCGGGCCGGCTGTTGCGCCGCGTGCGCGATTTCGCGTTGGTCGACGGCAACGGCGAGGTAGACCAGGATGCGGCGGACGCCGCGCTCAGCCGTCTCGGCGTGGATCCGGACGGTCTCGACGCGATGGACCGGCGCTACCTGAATTACCTCGCGGTGAATTGCGCCGGCGGGCCCGCTGGTGTCGAGACGCTCGCGGCCGCGCTTGCCGACCAGCGCGACGTCCTGGAGGACGTCATCGAGCCGTATCTCATTCAGCAAGGATATCTCCAGCGCACGCAACGCGGCCGGATGCTGACGTTGCAGGGTTGGCGCTATCTGGGGTTGGACGCGCCGAAATCGGCAGCGCAGCAACTTGAACTCATCGACGACGAAGACGACATACCGGAGGCCGGAAATGGCTGACGCCGTTTCGGATGACGTTCATGTCTTTCCGTTTCGGGTCTACTACGAGGATACAGACGCGGGCGGAATCGTTTACTACGCGAACTATCTCAAATTTGCAGAGCGGGCGCGCAGCGAGTTGCTGCGGCATCTTGGGACCAACAACACGGCGTTGATGAAGAAATACGAGGTGATGTTTGCCGTCCGGGATTGTTCCATTACCTATTACAAGCCGGCGTATCTGGATGAGGCGCTGGAAGTGCACACCCGTGTTACCGGGGTTGGCGGTGCGACCCTGTCGGCGCACCAGCGCGTGATGCGCAGCGGCACGCTTTTGACCGACATGTCGGTGCGACTTGCATGCCTCAGTCACGCCGGTCGGCCGGCCCGCCTGCCGGCGGAGATCCGATCGGTGTTGGCCTCACTGCAAAAACGGAGTTAGCGAGCGAAAGATATGGAACAAGGGATTGTTGACTCGATTGCCCTGGCCGGCTCGACGGGCGCGGAGGAAATGACGATTTGGAGCCTGTTCCTCCGGGCCGACTGGGTCGTCAAGGTGGTCATGTTCGTCCTGGTGATCGCGTCGGTTTGGACTTGGGCGATCATCCTCGACAAGGTGTGGCGTTTGCGCCGCCTGGAAACGCGGGCGCTCCGTTTCGAAGACGCATTCTGGTCGGGCGGTTCGCTGGACGACCTTTACGAACGCGTGGGGCAGCGGCCCTCCGATCCGATGACCGCGGTGTTTTCGTCGGCGATGCGCGAATGGCGCCGTTCCGCGGCGAAGGGACTGGTGCAGCAGGTGACCGCGCGGGCCGGCTTGCAGGCGCGGATCGATCGCGTGATGCAGGTGACGCTCGGCCGTGAAATGGACCGGCTCGAGCGCTATATGATCTTCCTGGCGTCGGTCGGATCGACCGCGCCGTTCATCGGGTTGTTCGGCACCGTCTGGGGGATCATGAACAGTTTTCAGGCCATCGCGGTGACCAAGCAGACCAGTTTGGCCGTGGTGGCGCCCGGCATCGCCGAAGCGTTGTTCGCGACGGCGTTGGGCTTGATCGCAGCCATTCCCGCGGTGGTCGCCTATAACAAGATTTCCAATGACTTGGGCCGGTATGGCGGCCGCCTGGAGGCCTTCGCCGTCGAGTTCAGCGCCATTCTGTCACGGCAATTGGAAGAGGGGGAGTAGCCCGTGGCAGCTCCGGTTCAAGGACAAGGTTCCACCTCGCGGCGCGCCAGCAAATTCCGTCGCGAGCCGATGTCGGAAATCAACGTGACGCCCTTCGTCGACGTCATGCTGGTTCTGCTTATCGTTTTCATGGTCACGGCGCCGTTGTTATCCGTTGGCGTTCCGGTCGATCTGCCGCGGACAAAGGCCGCGACGTTGAACGATTCCGAAGAACCGCTCGTTATCAGTATCGACGGCGAGGGCGCGGTCTATATTCAACAGCAGTCGGTGGAGATGGCGCAGCTGATTCCGCGGCTCGTCGCGATTACCGATGCCAAGCCGGACACTAAGATTTATGTGCGCGGCGATCAGGCGATTCAGTACGGCATGGTGATGCGAGTCATGGGCGAGATCAGCGCCGCCGGATTCAACAAGGTTTCGTTGCTGGCCGAACTGCCGAAGCCCGGCGAGGCGACGTCGAATTAGTCGAGTGCTATGCGCGGTCCATTTATCCTATCCATTCTGTTGCATGTCGCAGTTGTCCTGCTGGCATGGGTAGGATTGCCGTCCTTCGCGCCCGACCGCGTCATCGAACCTCAGCAAGCCATCGATGTGGCCGTGGTGACCGAACTCCCGACCCAGGCGCCGCCGGCCCCGGCGCAGCCTGTCGTCGAAGCGAAACCGAAGCCCGAACCGAAACCCAAGCCGCCCCCGCCGCCCAAGCCGCAGGCGTCCTTGCCGAATCCGCCGGCGCCGCCGCCTCCACCGCCGGATGCCGTTGCGTTGCCGAAGCCGCCCGAGCCCAAAAAGCCCGAGGCGAAGCCGGAACCCAAACCGGAACCAAAGCCGGTGGCGAAGCCGAAGCCCGAACCGGCGCCCGAGGAGCCACCCCAGAAGGTGGCGGAACCCGAAGTGAAACGGGCTCCCACGCCGCAGCGCAAACCGAAGCCGCCGCCGTCACCGGACGATTTCGCATCGGTGCTGAAGACCGTCGAAAAGCTCAAGAAGCAGCCGCGGCCGGCGCCGAAAGAGCCGGAAAAATCCTTCGGCGAATCGATCGCGGACGCGTTGAAAAATCATGGCGGAAGCCGGCCGCAATCGCAGCAGGTCAGCCGTCTCGATCAGCGGCTGTCGATGAGCGAGGTCGACGCCTTGAAACGCCAGATCGAAAGCTGTTGGAGTCCGCCGGCCGGTGCGCCGAACGCCGAAAATCTGGTGGTCGAGGTGCGGTTGGTCATCAACCGCGACAGAACGGTTCAATCCGCGCAAATCGTCGACACGTCCCGAATGTTCCGGGAGCCCTTTTACCGGGCTGCCGCGGAAAGCGTGATCCGGGCGATCAAGAACCCGCGTTGTACGCCGCTAGCGTTACCACAGGGAAAGTATGATCTTTGGAAAGAAACAAGGCTCACATTCGATCCGAGAGAATTGGTTGGACGCTGATGAGATTCGTTAGAGAGACATTCTTGTATCCGGCGCGATGCGCGATGGCGATCGCCGCATCGATCATTCTTGGTTTCATGACGCTGCCCGCCGCCGCCGAATTGCAGGTGGACATCACGCGCGGCCATTTACAGCCGTTGCCGATCGCGGTTGCCGATTTCCAT
Source organism: Alphaproteobacteria bacterium (assembly GCA_028281325.1). Lineage (GTDB taxonomy): Bacteria > Pseudomonadota > Alphaproteobacteria > UBA8366 > UBA8366 > JAJFJD01. Next base: position 43,489 of record JANQKC010000006.1, on the reverse strand, counting down.
GGCACCCAGGCGGTGGAAACGCAGGTTGGACGCGATATCGCGACGGTGGTCGCCGCCAACCTGGAACGGTCGGGTCTGTTCAAACCCGTCGACAAACGCGCCTTTCTGCAAGACGCGGCCTCGCTCCAGGTGCAGCCGCGGTTCGCCGACTGGCGCGTGATCAACGCACAGGCACTGGTGAACGGCGCGATCCGCGTGCAGGGCGATGGTCGATTGAAGGTCGAATTCCGCCTATGGGACGTCTTTGCCGAAGCGCAGATGGCCGGTCTTCAATACACGACACGGCGCGAGAATTGGCGCCGCGTGGCGCATATCATTGCCGACGCGATCTACAAGCGGATCACCGGCGAAGAGGGGTACTTCGATACGCGCATCGTCTACGTCGCCGAAAGCGGCCCGGCCAACCGTCGGATCAAACGGCTCGCCATCATGGACCAGGACGGCGCGAACCACCGTCATCTGACCGACGGGCGCGCGCTCGTGCTGACGCCGCGGTTCTCGCGGTCCGCGCAGGAGATCACCTATCTGTCCTATTTCAACAACACGCCGCGGGTCTATCTGTTCAACATCGACACCGGGCGGCAGGAGGTATTGGGCGCGTTCAAGGGGATGACCTTCGCCCCCCGCTTCGCGCCGAACGGAAACTCGGTGATCATGTCGCATGCCGAGAACGGTAACTCCGACATCTACACGATGGATTTGCGGACGCGGAAATCGAAGCGCCTGACATCGCATCCGGCGATCGATACGTCGCCGAGTTTTTCGCCGGACGGCAAGCGCGTCGTGTTCAATTCGGATCGTGGCGGCAGTCCTCAGGTCTATGTCATGAACGCGGACGGCAGCAACGTTCGTCGGATCAGCTTCAACCGCGGCCGCTACGCGACGCCGGTCTGGTCGCCGCGCGGCGACCTCATCGCTTTCACCAAGCAAAGCGGCGGGCGGTTCTTCATCGGCGTGATGCGGCCCGACGGCAGCGGGGAGCGGTTGCTCAGCGAGAGTTTTCTGGAGGAATCGCCGACTTGGGCGCCGAACGGCCGGGTTTTGATGTTCTTTCGTCAGGAACCGACGAATAAACAGGGCGGCGGCGGCGCCGTGCATCTGTATTCGGTCGACCTGACCGGTCACAACCTGCGCCGCGTCGTAACGCCGGGGCAGGCATCGGACCCGGCGTGGTCTCCAATAATCCCGTAAAGTATGTGGCATAATTCAGGCAAGAAAATGGCAGGTATTGCTTTGATGCAACGGTGTTCTTTTTTAGTATTCACCTGTTGTGTTTCAAAGGGTGACTGTTTAAATTTGGTCCGTCGACCTATTGTCGGCGCGGGAACTTTTTGTTCGTCCTCCGAGGGGGTATTTTAGATGCGGTTTAAACTATTTAGCCTGCTGGCGGCGTTGTTGCTGGTGTCGGCGTGCGCGACCGACCCAGAAGACACTGACGGCCAGACAGGTGGCGGCGCTGCGGCACAGACTGGAGGGTCCGCAGCCGGCAGCGCACCCGTACAGGTCGTTCCGGGTTCGGTGCAGGACTTTATCGTGAATGTCGGCGACCGCGTATTTTTTGATTTCGATAGATCGACGCTGACCGCCAAGGCGCAGGAAACGCTGGATAAACAGGCCGAATGGCTGTCCCGGATTTCCGCGGCGACGATCACGGTCGAAGGCCATGCCGACGAGCGCGGCACGCGCGAATACAACTTGGCGCTGGGTGATCGGCGGGCAAACGCCGTGAAGGACTATCTGATCAGCAAGGGGGTCGCGGCAAACCGTATCAAGACCATCAGTTACGGCAAGGAACGCCCGGCGGTCCTTGGCTCGAACGAATGGGCTTGGTCGCAGAACCGGCGATCCGTTACGACGATTACCGGTGGGGCGGAGAGCTGACCGATTGCGGTGGGCGGTCACCCGATGGCCGCCAACGCAATTGACGTCGTACACCAGCCGTCTTCGCCCGGCATAACGCAACGACGAACGGGCGACAGATGTTGAAGATTAATCGTGGGGCCGCTGGATTACCGCTTCTGGCGGCTCGCGCATTCCTTCTCCGCAATCACAGCCGCGTCTTGGCGCGCCGGGTCTTGCCCGGCGCGTTGGCCGTTTTTATGGCCATCCTGAGCGGGCCGGCCGCCGCGCAGGATTCCGAATTGGCGTTGCAGTTGCAGCGCATCCGCCGCGATCTCAGCGATTTGCAGGCATATGTCTACTCGGGCCGCGCGCCCAAGCGTGACCCCATCGAAGGGGCCGCGCCGCCGGCGGGCGGGGATAGCGCCTCCGTTTCCCGGATGCAGGTCCAGATGCAAAATCTGGAAGGTCAGATGCGCGAGTTGACCGGCCGCATCGAGGAAGTCGAATTCGGCATCAACACGATCAAGGATCGGCTGGATAAGCTGATCTCCGACGTGGACCAACGGTTCCAGGCGCTTGAAGGCGGTGGCGGACAACAGTCCGGCAGCCTGGAGCCGGGGGCGGCGCAGGCGACGGCTGCAGCGACTGCGCCGGCAGCCGCGCCCGCGATGGGAAGCAAGCCGATCACCGGCGTCGGACCGACCGGTCAAGCGGCGGCCGGGAAGCCGCTGCAGCCGGGTCAACAGGTTCTGGGCACGATGTCGCGGTCTGGCGCGACGATCGTGAAGCCGCCGGCGACATCCGTGCCGGATGCGCCGGCGGGCTCGCAAATTGCGTCGGCGGGCAGCGCCTCCGATACGCCGCGGCAACAATATGACCGCGCGTTCGGTTTGTTGCAGCGTCGTGATTACGCCGGCGCGGCAACCGCCTTCGAGGGGTTCGTCGAGGGCAACCCGGAAAGCCCGCTGGCGAGCAACGCGCTGTATTGGCTGGGCGAAACGCACTACTTCCGCAACGACTATGCCGAAGCCGCCCGGGTTTTCTTGGATAGTTATAAGAAGTATCCCGAGGGCAACAAGGCGCCGGACAGCCTTTTCAAGCTCGGCAAATCCTTGTCGGCAATCGACGAGAAGCAACCGGCATGCGCCGCCTGGAACCAGCTTCTGAAATCCTTTCCGAAGTCGAACAAGCGGTTGCTCGATAGCGCCCGCGACGAGATAAAGCGCGGCGACTGCACCTAGCCGACCCCGATGGCATCCGATACAGGCGACGCCACGGCCGTGCCCATCGGGCAGGGGGATTTCGCGCGTCTGATGGCGGCGGTGGGACCGTTCGAGCGACGCCCGCGGCTTGCCGTTGGATGTTCGGGCGGCGCTGACAGCATGGCGCTGACGCTTCTGCTGCATGATTGGGCCGTCGCGCAGGGCGGAAATTTGACGGCATTGACGGTCGACCACCGGTTGCGGCCCGGCTCCGCGTCGGAAGCGCGTCGCGTCGCAGGCTGGCTTCAGGATCGCAACATCCCGGCCGTTGTTCTCACCCGGCCCGACACTGCGATCGGCGGCAACGTACAGGCCGCGGCTCGAACCGCCCGGTTCGACCTGATGTCATCCTGGTGCGTCGAGCATGACATACTGCATCTCGTGTTGGCGCACCACCGGGAAGATCAGGCGGAAACCGTCATGCTTCGATTGGCGCGCGGGAGCGGTGTCGACGGATTGTCGGCGATGGCGCCGATCGTCGAAACCGCCGCGGTGCGCCTCCTTCGGCCGTTGTTGGACATCCCGAAGGCCCGGCTTCGAGCGACCTTGGCGGCGGCCGACGCCCCGCATGTGGAAGACCCGTCGAACGACAATCCGTCCTTTGCGCGCGTTCGGTTTCGCAAGGCCGCGCCGATGCTTGCCGCGGAAGGCCTGACGACGCGACGGCTTTGCGATACCGCCCGGCGGATGACGCGCGCGCGGCAAGCGCTTGATCAGGCGGTGGCCGACCTGCTGGCGGGTTCGGTGACGCTTCATGCCGAAGGGTATGGTTATCTCGACCGCGCCGCCCTAGGCGCGGCGCCGGAAGAGGTGGCGTTGCGGGCTTTGGCGCGGATGCTGGGCTGTATTGGAGGGACACCCTATCCGCCGCGTCTGGATCGGTTGGAACGGCTCTATGCCGCACTGGCGGTTCCCGGCCGCCTACACGGCGCGCGGACATTGTTGGGATGCCGTATCGCACCGGCGCATCATAGAGAGGCGCATGACCAAGTATTGATCTGCCGTGAACCTCGGGCCGCCCGGGAGGTGCTGACCGGGACCGGCGAACTGGCGTGGGACGGCCGATTCCGCCTGACTGTCGAGGGGGGCGACCGATTCGAACTGCGGCGGCTCGGACGAAAGGGGTGGGCCGAAATCGTTAAGGCGTGCCCTGAAATCCGGAAAACCGCCGTTCCGGCGGCGGTTCGTCCATCGCTTCCTACTTTTTGGCACCTTGACGTTGTCGCGTCCGTACCCCACTTGACTTATGTATATCGCGGGGACGCATTTGTCCCTCCCCGAGTGCGGGTTGTACGGTTCGCCCCGGTTAAGCCTCTCAGTTCGGCTCGGGCGGCGAACAGGATTTCGGCAGCAAATGCTTAACCCGCGGTATGGCTTTGTGTTATTGAAGGATTAGGCCAGGACGGCGACCGGCGCGGCGCGCCAGTGGATTCCAGGATTTGGCCTTTAAACCGATGGAGACTTGGCGCTGTTCGGCAGGAATATAGCACTTTGGATTGTGATCCTGATCCTTCTGATCGGGCTCTTCAATCTATTTCAAGGATCGGCTCACCGGTCGGCAGATATGCCGATTCCGTATTCGGACTTCCTCGACAAGGTTGAAGCCGGCGACGTCAAAAAGGTCACGATCGAAGGCCGCAAGATTTCGATTATCGACAATGCCGGTGCGAACTTCACGACCAATTCGCCCGACGATCCGAATCTTGTCGACAAGCTCGTCAAACACAAGGTGACGATCGAGGCGGAACCGCCGGAAGAAGGCATGCCGACGCTGTTCGCCGTGCTTTTGAACTGGTTCCCGATTCTGCTATTGATCGGCGTCTGGATTTTCTTCATGCGCCAGATGCAATCCGGCGGCGGCCGCGCCATGGGTTTCGGCAAGTCGCGGGCGCGTCTGCTGACCGAGAAGACCGGCCGCGTCACCTTCGAGGATGTCGCCGGCATCGACGAGGCCAAGCAGGAGCTTGAGGAGATCGTCGAGTTCTTGCGCGATCCGCAAAAATTCCAGCGTCTCGGCGGCCGCATTCCGAAGGGCGTGTTGCTTGTCGGACCGCCGGGCACCGGTAAGACGTTGCTGGCCCGCGCCATCGCCGGCGAGGCGAACGTGCCGTTCTTCACGATTTCCGGTTCGGAATTCGTCGAGATGTTCGTCGGTGTCGGCGCATCCCGCGTGCGCGACATGTTCGAGCAGGCAAAGAAGAATGCGCCCTGTCTGGTGTTCATCGACGAAATCGACGCGGTCGGACGTCATCGCGGCGCCGGTCTCGGCGGCGGCAACGACGAACGCGAACAGACGCTCAACCAATTGCTCGTCGAGATGGACGGTTTCGAAGCGAACGAAGGCGTCATCCTGATCGCGGCGACCAACCGGCCCGATGTGCTGGATCCGGCGCTGCTGCGTCCCGGCCGGTTCGACCGGCAGGTCGTGGTGCCGAATCCGGACGTGCTGGGCCGCGAAAAAATCCTGAAAGTGCATCTGCGGAAGGTGCCGCTGGCGCCGAACGTGGAGGCCCGTATCATTGCCCGCGGCACGCCGGGCTTCTCGGGCGCCGATCTGGCGAACCTGGTGAACGAGGCCGCCTTGCTGGCCGCGCGCAAGAATCGTCGCGTCGTGTCGATGCAGGAACTGGAGGACGCCAAGGACAAGGTCATGATGGGCACCGAACGGCGCTCCATGGTGATGACCGAAGACGAAAAGCGTCTGACCGCTTATCACGAGGCCGGGCACGCGATCGCGTCGCTGCATTGCGAAGCCTCCGATCCGATCCATAAGGCGACGATCATTCCGCGCGGGCGCGCGCTCGGCATGGTCATGCGCCTGCCGGAGAAGGATCAGTATTCGATGTCGCGCGACCAGCTTGAGGCCAACCTTGTGGTGGCGATGGGCGGCCGCGTCGCCGAAGACATCATCTTCGGTCGGGAAAAGGTGACGACCGGCGCGTCGAACGATATTGCGCAGGCCACCGATATCGCCCGCAAGATGGTCACCGAATGGGGCATGAGCGACAAGCTCGGGCCGTTGCGCTACAACGAAAACCAGGAAGAAATCTTCCTCGGTCATTCCGTGGCGCAGACCAAGAGCGTGTCCGACGCGACGGCGGAGGTCATCGATCAGGAAGTCCGCGACATCGTCGACAGCGCCGACGGACAGTGCCGGACCATTCTCACCGATCATATCGACGATCTGCACACGCTCGCCAACGCATTGCTCGAATACGAGACATTGTCCGGCGATGAGATCGATGCGCTGCTGCGCGGGGAACCGATCGTCCGCGAGAAGGATGACGACACGCCCCCGCCGAGCGGCGTCCGCTCATCGGTCCCGACGACCGATGGAACGGGCGGGGCCAGCGGACCGGTCGGTCCCGGGCCGGAACCCGAACCGCAGGGCGGATAACAGGGTAACTCGACTGCGGCCCGCCGAGAAATCGGCGGGCCGTTGCCTTGTCAGCGCCCGATTTCCTGGTTAAATAGCCCATTCGATTAGAGGCTGTTGCTGCGTCCCGCTCGCTGACGTCCGTTTCGCCGGATCGGCTGTGCAGGCGGGGATTAGTTTGGAGGAGGCCATGAGCCGCAAGTTCTTCGGCACGGACGGTGTCCGAGGGTTAGCCAACGAAGAACCGATCACGTCGCAAACCGTGTTGCGCCTCGCGATGGCCGCGGCGCAACGGTTCCGCCGCGGCGATCATCGCCATACCGTTGTTATCGGCAAGGACACGCGGCTGTCCGGCTACATGCTGGAACCGGCCTTGACCGCCGGTTTCGTCACCATGGGCATGGATGTCGCGCTCGTCGGACCGATGCCCACGCCAGCGGTTGCGATGCTGACCCGCTCGCTCAGGGCCGATCTCGGCGTCGTTATCTCGGCCTCGCACAATCTCTATCAGGACAACGGTATCAAGCTGTTCGGGCCGGACGGTTATAAGCTGTCCGACGAAGACGAGGCTGAAATCGAAGCGCTGATGGAAAACGGCGATTTCGCGCTTGCCGGATCCTCGGGCCTCGGGCGGGCGCGCCGCATGGAAGATGCGCCTGGCCGATATGTCGAGTTCGTAAAACAATCCTTCCCGCGCGGCATGCGGCTTGACGGTCTCAAGATCGTCGTCGATTGCGCCAACGGCGCCGCCTATAAGGTGGCGCCCAGCGTGTTCTGGGAACTGGGGGCGGACGTCGTCCCCGTCGCGGTGCAGCCGGACGGCCTGAATATCAACAAGAAGTGCGGTGCGACCGACCCGACGCATATGTGCGAACAGGTCGTGGCCCATGGCGCGGATATCGGCGTCGCGTTGGACGGCGACGCGGACCGCCTCATCATCGCCGACGAACACGGCCGCCGCCTCGACGGTGACCAGTTGATGGCGCTGATCGCCTCGAACTGGCATCGGCAGGGCCGGTTGCAGGGCGGGGGCGTGGTCGGCACGGTGATGTCGAATCTCGGCTTCGAACGGTTCCTCGAAACCGTCGGCCTGGACCTGGTGCGCACCCCGGTCGGCGACCGCTACGTTGTCGAACATATGCGCCGGCACGCCTTCAACGTCGGCGGCGAGCAGTCGGGCCACATCATCTTGAATGACTATGTCACCACAGGGGACGCGCTGATCGCGGCCCTCCAGGTTTTGGCGGTGGTCGCCGAGCAGGGGCGGCCGGTCAGCGAGGTCTGCCGCGTGTTCGAGCCGGTGCCGCAGCTCTTGCGCAACGTGAAATTCAACGGCGGCGCGCCGCTCGATGCGGATGCGGTCAAGGCCGCGATCGCGGAAGGGGAATCCCAGTTGGGTAAGGGCGGACGGTTGGTGATTCGGCCGTCGGGGACCGAGCCGGTGATTCGTGTCATGGCGGAGGGCGACGATTCGGCGCTGGTCGATTCCGTGGTCGGTCATATCGTGGATACGATCAAACGCGTCGCGGTGTCGTGACCGAACCCCGTTCGAAAATGTCCCGCGTTCTGATCATCGCCGGCTCGGATTCCGGCGGTGGCGCGGGCATCCAAGCCGATCTCAAGACGGTTACGGCGTTGGGTGGGTTCGCCATGACGGCGATCACCGCATTGACCGCGCAGAATACCCAAGGCGTGTTCGACGTCATGGGCGTCGATCCGGCTTTCATCGCGCAGCAGATGCGGCTGGTCTTGGACGATATCGGCGCGGACGCGCTGAAGACGGGCATGCTGCACAATGCCACGGTCATCGAAACGGTCGCGGAAACCATCACCGAGGTTGCGCCGACGGTGCCGCTGGTGGTCGACCCGGTTATGTTCGCGAAAGGCGGGCATTCCTTGCTTGAGGAAGCGGCCATGTCCGCGCTGAAGGCCCGCCTGTTGCCGATGGCCGCGGTTTTGACACCGAACATTCCCGAGGCCGAAGTGTTCTGCGGGGCGTCGATCGGCGACGTGGACGCCATGGCCGATGCGGCGCGGGATATTGCCGCGCTCGGGCCGGCGGCGGTGCTGGTGAAAGGCGGGCATCTGCCGGGCGATGCGGTGACCGACGTGCTGTTCCGCGACGGTGCCGTCGAAACCTTTCCGGATAGCCGCATCGACACCCCGCATACGCATGGCACCGGATGCACGCTCGCCTCGGCCATCGCCACCGGTTTGGCGCAGGGCCTGACGTTGACGGATGCGGTGCGGCGGGCCCGCGTCTATGTCCGCAAGGCCATCGCGACCGCGCCCGGTCTCGGTACAGGGCACGGTCCTCTGAACCACGGGCACACGGTCGCACCGTTCGAGGGTTAGGCGAAGGATTGGCCGGCGCAGGCCGGATCCTTCAGCATACTCGAAATCGTTTCCAGCCCGGTCTTGAGTTCGTCGCGCGTCCTCGGCATGCCGAAACAGATGCGCACCGCGTGCGGGGTGCTGTTGCGGCCGACCGCGAAACTCTCCGCCGGCGTGACGGCGACATGCCGGCGCCGCGCTTCCGTGACGAAGTCGTTGGCGCGCCACGGGTCCGGGAGTTGCAGCCAGAGATGGATCGGACCGCTTCGGATTCCGTGGTCGTCCGTCGGCAGAATCTCCTCGCACATCGCCCGGCGCGCCGCGATCTCGCGTTTCCGGCCGTCCAGAATACGCGCCGCCGCCCCGCTCTCGATCCAACGCGCGGCGATTTCGGTCGTGATCGGCGTCGCGGTCCAGCAAGTCGCCCAAATGGCAGCCGACAAGCGATCGGTCATCGCCGCGGGCGCCGCGATATACCCGACCCGCAAGCCCGGCGCGATCGTCTTGGAAAGGCTCGTGATGTAGTAGCTGCGTTCGGGAGCATAGTTCGCAATGGGCGGCGGCGGGGCGTCGAACAGGTAGGCGAGGATATCGTCCTCGATGATGCTCACATCGTAGCGCCGGGCGATGTCGGCTATCTTCTGTCGGCGCTCCACCGGCATCACCGCCGTGGTCGGGTTCTGTCCGGTCGGAATGCAGTAGAGCACGCGAACCCGGCTGTCCCGGCAGGCGTTTTCGAAAGCGTCCGGGGTCACGCCGTCTTCGTCCATGGCCAAGCCGTCGAGCCGTAACCCGAGGGTTGCGGCGACCGATTTGACGCCGGAATAAGTCAGGCATTCGGTGACGACACGGTCGCCGGGCCGGGTCAGCGCGCTGAGGGCCACGAGAATCGCATGTTGCGCCCCGGCGGTCTGGACCACCTGCTGCGGCGCGACCTCCAGGCCGATCCGTGCCATCCATTGCGCGCCGGCTGTCCGCTGACGTTCGGTCCCGGCATTCGGTTGGTAATCGAGCAAGGCGCCGCAGTGCGGGTCGGATGACAGTTCCCGCAGCGAATCGGCCAGTTGACGCTCCTCTTCCGGGCCGGGTGGTGGAAAGGCGAAGGTCAAGTCCATCAGTCCCGGTTCGGGTTCGATATGGACCGGATGCTGATGGCGGTATCCCGGCCGCAACACGTAGGTGCCCCGGCCGACCTCTCCTTTGACGAGGCCCGCCCGCTCCGCATCCGCATAGGCCCGGCTGACCGTGCCGACGGTGACGCCCAAGGCCCAAGCCAACTCGCGCTGCGGCGGAAGCCGCTCGCCGGACGCCAGCCGTCCTTCGGCGATGTCGGCCGCAATGGATTGGGAAATCGCCCGGTACTTCGGGCCTGTATGATCGTCGAGGGTCGGTTTCCATATTGTCATGGTGACAATATACAAATTGACACCTCTAAATCACAAGAATAAAAGCGATTAGGACGAATTTTAGGCCATAGTCATTGATTTGGGGGCGGTGAATGGGTGCAATATCAAAATGTCCGGAAATTGCGCCGCGGTTTGCGATCGGCCGTGTCGGGCCAGACGTTTTCGATTGGATCGTCGGTCTTGTCGACCTTCTGCAGACATGGCAGGAGCGGGCGCGCCAACGGCGGCGGTTTGCGGCCTTGGACGATCGCATGTTGCGCGATATTGGTGCGAGCGCGGCCGATGTCGAGCGCGAAACCCGGAAATGGTTTTGGCAGCCATGACGGCGGTCTTGGATAACGTGAGCGGCAGGAGGCCCGCATGACCGAAATACCGATCTATCAGGTGGATGCCTTTTCGGACCGCGTGTTCGCGGGGAACCCGGCGGCGGTGTGTCCGCTCGATGATTGGCTTTCCACCGAGACGATGCAGAACATCGCGGCGGAGAACAACCTTTCCGAAACCGCGTTTTTCGTCCGCAACGGGGATCATTTCGATATCCGTTGGTTCACGCCGGTTGCCGAGATCGATTTGGCGGGGCATCCGACGCTCGCGGCGGCGCATGTCATCTTCACCGAGATGGAGCCGTGCCGGCGCGATATCCGATTCCGCAGCAAGCTCGGCGACTCCCTGGTCGTGCAGCGCGCGAAGGATCGGTTGCTGATGGATTTTCCGTCCCGCGCGCCGGAGAAAATCAACGGGCTCGGCGATGTGGCGCATGCCTTGGGCGCGGTGCCGGCCGAAATGCTTCGGGCGCGCGATGGTTTCGCGGTGTTCGAGACCGAGGCGCGGGTGCGCGATCTACGGCCGGATATGGCCCGAGTTGCCGGGCTCGACCTGCATGGTCTTATCGTGACCGCGCCGGGCGACGATTGCGATTTCGTGTCGCGCTTCTTTGCGCCGCGCTTGGGTATCCCGGAAGACCCAGTTACAGGATCGGCGCACTGTACGCTGATCCCCTATTGGGCGAAACGCCTCGATAAGACCGACTTGCATGCGCGCCAGATATCGCCGCGCGGCGGTGAGCTGTTCTGCCGGTATCGTGGCGAACGGGTTGAAATCGGTGGTCACGCGGCGTTGTATATGAAGGGTACGATCTACGTATAACGGAGGCGGGCAGGCGGTATGACGAAGCCGGTCATCAGGATCGCGGAGAGTGAAGTAGACTTCGACCTCGGGCGGCAGCTCGTGCAGGAGTATGCCGCCTGGCTGGATATCGATCTTTGTTTCCAGGGCTTCGATAACGAAATGGCGCAGTTCGCCTCCATCTATGGCCCGCCGAAGGGCCGTCTGCTGTTGGCGATGGATGGAGATGATGCCGCCGGTTGCGTCGGCCTTCGTCCGATGGCCGTGGCGGGGGAAGGGGAGATCAAGCGGCTCTTCGTCCGGCCGTCCTATCGCGGAACGGGATTGGGCAACGCGCTGTTCGCCGAGGTCATCGATGCGGCGCGGGATTTGGGATACCGCCGTCTGCGGCTCGATACGCTGCCGCGGCGGATGGCGGCCGCCGACGCCATGTACCAGCGCTTCGGGTGGAATCAAACGCCGGCCTATTACGACAATCCGGTCCCCGGCGTGGTGTTCTATCAGCTTGATCTTGCGTCATAAAATCATCGCAAGAATCGGGTGGTGCCGGCAGGCCGTTTGTCCCTAAGCTGACGCCATGATGACTGAAATCACCGACCAGAAAACCTATGAACGGATCGAACAGGCCATTCACTGGCTGGCCGATCACTATGTCGAACAACCGAGTCTGGCGCTTGCCGCCTCGGAAGCCGGTCTGAGCGAATATCACTTCCAACGGCTGTTTTCGCGGTGGGTCGGGGTCAGCCCGAAGAAATTCCTGCAATACCTGACCTTGTCGCATGCGAAGGAGCGGCTTGCCGCCAGCGATAGCGTTCTCGACGCGGCCTATGACGCGGGCCTGTCCGGTCCCGGCCGCTTGCATGATTTATTCATTACCCACGAGGCGATGACCCCGGGCGAGTGGAAGGCGATGGGGACGGGGCTTACCCTGTCCTACGGCTGGCATGACAGCCCGTTCGGCGATTGCTTGCTGGTGGCCACCGACCGCGGGCTTTGCGGCCTCGCCTTCGTGTTGAAGGAGGGGCGGGCGGCGACGGAAGAGGATCTGCTGTCGCGCTGGGGACAGGCGACGATCATAGAAGACCCGGCAAAGACCGCCGCCTATGCCGCCGCGGCGTTCGGGACCGGCGGCGATACGCTTCATCTGGTGCTGCGCGGAACGCCCTTCCAGACCAAGGTCTGGGAAGCGTTGCTGCGCATCCCGCCGGGCGCGGTCGTCAGCTACGAGCGCCTGGCCAAACATCTAGGCAAGCCGCAGGGCGCCCGCGCCGTTGCTGGGGCCGTCGCGCTCAATCCAGTGTCTTGGATCGTGCCCTGCCATCGCGTGATCCGCAGCACGGGGGCGATCACCGGCTATCGCTGGGGGCCGGATCGGAAACGCGCCATCCTGGGATGGGAAGCGGCCGAGGCCGACCAGGCCGGCTCGACCGCCTAGCGCAGCCCGCCCCAGGCGATGAAGCCGGGGTTGCGGAAATCCGCCTTGCCGTACACGAAGGCGTCGCCGTCGGTTGTCGTGAGCCTGCCGCCCGCGGCGGCGAGCACGGCATGCCCGGCCGCGGTGTCCCATTCCATCGTCGGGCCGAAACGCGGATAGAGATCGGCATCGCCCGCCGCGACCAGGCAGAATTTGAGCGAGCTGCCGCAGACGATGCGGTCGGCCACCGTGTAATCCGCCAGGAAACGGTCCAGGTCGGCGTCGCTGCCGTGCCGGCGGCTCGAGGCGATGGTCAGCCCGTTCGTCGGCGGGGTGCGCACGGTGATGGCTTCCGCCGCGTTGCCGCCTTCCCGGATCCAGGCGCCATCCCCGACGATGCCGGAATAGGTGACGTCGCGCGCGGGCGCGTGGACGACGCCCAGCACCGGTGCGCCGTCGCGGACCAGGGCGATGTTCACGGTGAACTCGCCGTTGCGGTTGAGGAACTCCCGTGTGCCGTCCAAGGGGTCGACCAGCCAGAACTTATTCGCCACGGTGGGCGTATTGCCGGCCGCGACTTCTTCTTCGGCGACGATGGGGATATCGGGCGTCAAGGCTTGCAGCGCGTCCAGGATGACCGCCTCCGCCTTCACGTCCGCCTCGGTCACGGGTGATTCATCGGCCTTTTGGTCGACGTCGAAATCGGTTTCGTAGATTTCCAAAATCACATCGCCGGCGTGCAGCGCGCTTTTTTCGATTGCGGCCAGAAGCGCCGCCGGTTCGCTCATGCCGCGCCCTCGTCGGCAGCCGCCGTCGTTTGGCCAAAAATACGCATACTCATTTGGATTTCCGTTCCCCGATTGACGGGGCGATCATAGGGAGACCGATGGCGTCGTCAAAGCTTAATCTAGGATGCGGACTTCATCCGTCCGTGCGCCGCGTTCAACACCACCTTGCCGAGCGGCCGGGCCATGAAGCGGGAGGCTTGATCCCTGGAAGACCGAAGCGGCCGATCGATACCGGCCTTCTTCTTGAGATGGTCGAGAAAGTCCCGCGGTTCTTTCAGGTCGATCCAGACCTGCGGCAGGAACAGCCCGCGCGCCCGATCGCTTTGAATCAACAGGCCGTCGGTCTTCCGCCGCAACTGACGCATCAGGTCCTCCTCGTCGGTGAAGTCGATCCGTTCGACCGGCGAGATTAGGGAGATCGAGATGCTGAGATTCTTCAGTTCGCCGTAGCTCAAGGGCGTGAACCTAGGGTCCTTGAAACCCGCGCCGAACGTGTTCTCGACGACATCGACGGCGAGCGGTCGTTTCGGTTCGACGGTGCCGATACAGCCGCGCAGTTTCGATCCGTGTTTCAACGTGACGAAGGTCGCGGCCGGCGGCCGCAGCGGATCGGGCACTTTCGCGAGATCGACCCTGGGAGCCTTTCCGTAGCGCACCGCGTAGCGTAACGTCGACGACGCCGACCGAAGCAGCCGTTTGGCGTGCGGCATGATCTGCGCTTGCGGATCGGTCCGCCGGTCGCCGTCCGTTTGCATCGTGGCGGCGGTTTCGTTTTCCTGGAACATCCAGGATCCATAGCCGACGACGCGGTCGCGCGGTCCCCCGGTGTCGCCGGAATTGCACAAGTCCAGCCGGCTGACCGAAAGATCGTGGCGTCGGGCGCTCAACAGCAGGCCCGCGATCGGAAGGCGGCCGCAGGCTTGATCGGCGGACAAATCCTCGGGGCAGAGCGATTCGATCGCTTCCGCGGCCTTCACGTCCAGGGCCTGCGCGGAGGCGTAGTCGCGATAATGGCTCAGGTCGGAGCTGACAACGATCAGCGTTTCCGGGCCGCCCCAGAGTCGATCGAGAATGGTGGATAACTGCACCGGACTTGCGCCGCCGACGACCAAGGGCACCAAGGTGAATTCGTCGAGCGCGCGTTGCAGAAAGGGCAATTGGACTTCGATACAGTGTTCCTCGCGATGGGCGTCGTCGCGCAACTCGACATAGGGCAGTCCGGCGATGGCGTCGATCGATTGACGGTCCAACGGCACGGGCCCCAGGGGCGTCTGAAAGGCGTCTGCGGTCGGGGCCGCCAGGCCGGGCACCGCGACGCGATGACCGGGGCCCAGCAAGACGACGCGGCGGATGCGATCGGCGGCCTGCCGCACCAGCGCGAAGGCCGGCCCGGCGACGGCGGCGGAATAGACGTAGCCCGCATGCGGGACGATGATCGCTTTCGGTGCTGCGTCCGCAGGGACCGGTCGGGCAGACAGATACCCGTCGACGTCGCGGGACAATGTCGCGGCGTCGGCCGGGTAAAAGAATCCGGCAACGGCGGGCGGTCGTACCGCGGTCATCCCCGCGATCCTCCTTCGAACTCCAACACGCGTCCGGACGCGCTTACCCAAAGTTAAAGTTCGGGTTGTAACGTCCGATTTCGGGCTGCCGACGCTATATGTTGAGATGCGGCGGCCCAGCGCTACATTATAGGAACAGGATCATAACACCTAGTTAACCGAAATGGGGCGATTAGAAGGGTTTAGCGGCCGATACTGGACGCCGGTCGGGGACGGTCGGCTGCAATGCGATGTTTGTCCGCGCGAGTGCAAGCTGCAGGACGGCCAGCGGGGATTGTGTTTCGTGCGCGGCCGCGCCGGGGACGAGATCGTTCTCACCACCTATGGACGGTCCAGCGGTTTCTGCATCGACCCGATCGAGAAGAAGCCGTTGAACCATTTCCTGCCGGGGACGCCGGTCCTGTCTTTCGGGACGGCCGGCTGCAATCTCACATGCCGGTTCTGTCAGAATTGGGATATCTCGAAATCGCGGGAAATGGACCGGCTGATGGATGAAGCGGCGCCGCAAACCATCGCCGAGGCGGCGGTTCGCACCGGCTGCCGGTCGGTCGCCTATACCTACAACGATCCCGTCATTTTCCTCGAATATGCCGTCGACGTGGCGGCGGCCTGCCGGGCGCGCGGGATTCGGAATGTCGCGGTGACCGCGGGGTATATGAAGGCCGGCGCCCGAGAAGAGTTCTTCGGCGCGATGGATGCGGCGAATATCGACCTCAAGGCGTTCACCGAGGGGTTCTACAAGTCGCTGTGCACGGCGTCGTTGGGGCCGGTGCTTGAAACGCTGTGCTACCTCAAACACGAGACGGATGTCTGGGTGGAGATCACGACGCTGCTGATCCCCGGCGAGAATGATTCGGCACGCGAAGTGGACGCACTCTCCCGGTGGATCATCGATAACCTCGGGCCGGACGTGCCGCTGCATTTCACGGCGTTCCATCCCGATTACCGGATGACGGATAGTCCGGGTACCCCGCCGGCGACGCTGCACCGGGCGCGCGATATCGCCCGCACCCACGGTTTGCGCTACGTCTACACCGGCAACATTCACGACAAGGACGGCGGCAGCACCTACTGCCATGCTTGCGGAGAATGCCTGATCGGCCGCGATTGGTACGCCCTGTCCGATTGGAACATCGCGGAGGGCCGCTGTGCGTCCTGCGGCACGGCGGTGGCCGGCCACTTCGAGGCCACCCCCGGCCGTTGGGGCCGCAAACGGCAACCGGTCGGGATTTCCACCTTCGCATAGACGTTTTGCGGCAAGAAGTTACCCTTTCCTTAACCATCCTTCGATAGCGTTTCGCCTCCAGCATTGAACCCGGCAGCGAAACGGTGTTTCACCCGCATGAATATCGAGGAACTCGGCGAAAAGGTCCGCGCCTATTATGAGCCGCGCCTTGCGGCCACCGACGATTGTTACGAAGCGGTCGGGTATACGGCGCCGGAATTCGCAACCACGCGGTACGCCATCTTGTGCGAGATCGGCCCGTTGAACGACGCCTCGGTGCTCGAGGTCGGCTGCGGCATCGGCAACTTCCTCGCCTATATGAAGGAAAATGGGTTCAACGGCGACTACACCGGGCTCGACCTGATGCTGGAGATGATCGCCCAGGCCCAGCGGCGGCATCCCGAGGCGCGGTTCATCGAAGGCGATCTGCTGGAAATGTGTCACGGCGAGTCCGCCGACTATGTCATCGCCAGCGGCGTCTATCAGCACGCATCGAAAGAGCTGTTTCATCGGTCCATCGCGGCGATGTTCCAGCGGTGCAAGGTGGCGGCCGCGTTCAACATGTTCTCGATGTGGTGTCCGGCCGAGAGCCGTAACGAGTATCTTTTTGCCGATCCGTTAGAGACCATGGCGTTCTGTCGGCAGTTCACGTCGCATCTGATCCTGCGTCACGAATACATGCCGCACGACTTCACGATCTATATGTATCGCTGATCGACCGCCTGCCGACGGATTGAGTTCGGTGGCACGAAAAAGCACCCTGCCCGGGGCGCCGGAGAAGGGCAGCGCGGCCGCCCTCGGTCGGACGGTTAATGCGGAAGGGGTTAGTCGAACGCTTCGTCCCAAGTGCCTTGTGTCGACGCGCGGGAATACTCCGTCGCCCGGTTTTCGAAGAAATTCGTGTGTTCCACGCCGTTCAGCATCATGTCCAGCCACGGAAGCGGATTTGCTTCGACGTGAAAAATCGGCTGCAGGCCAAGCTGCGCGAGCCGCCGGTCGGCGATGTAGCGGATGTACTGTTTGACCTCGTCCGCTTCGAGGCCTTCAACGCTGCCCATGCCGAAGGCGAGATCGATGAAGGCGTCTTCGTGATCGACGATGGTCGAGCAGGCGCGATACAGGTCGCGTTGCAGCTCCTCGGTCCAGATCTCCGGGTTTTCACTCCGGAAGGTCTGGAAGAGCTGGATGATCGAGTTGGTGTGCAGGCTTTCGTCGCGCACCGACCAACTGATGATCTGACCCATTCCCTTCATCTTGTTGAAGCGCGGAAAGTTCAGCAGCATCGCGAAGCTGGCGAAAAGCTGTAGCCCTTCCGTAAAGGCGCCGAACACCGCAAGCGTCTTGGCGATATCCTCGTTGGTCTCCACGCCCCATTGCTGCATGAAGTCGTACTTGTCCTTCATCTCTTTGTATTTCAGGAAGGCCTGATACTCGGTCTCCGGCATGCCCAGCGTATCGAGGAGATGCGAGTAGGCGGAGATGTGAATCGTCTCCGTATTCGAAAAGGACGCGAGCATCATCAGCACTTCGGTCGGTTTGAAGACCCGGCTGTAATGCTGCATGTAGCAATTGTTGACCTCGACGTCGGCCTGCGTGAAGAAGCGGAAAATCTGCGTCAACAGGTTCCGTTCCGACTCGCTGAGATTGTGCCGCCAATCCTTCACGTCGTCGGCGAGCGGTACTTCTTCCGGCAGCCAGTGAATTCGCTGCTGTGTGAGCCAGGCGTCATAGGCCCAAGGATAATGGAACGGTTTATAAATCGGGTCTGAATCGAGCAACGACATGATCTTAATGCTTCCTGTGAAAACGCTTTATTGGCAGGCGAGGCACTCTTCGTAATCGTTCGTGGTTTGCAGTGTGTCCTCGCCGTTTACCTTGCCCAGATGCGGCACCGTCGACAGCTTTTCGGCGGCGCCGTTCTTGGCCACCACTTCGGCTCTCTGGATCGATTTCGACCGGCAGTAGTAGAGGGTCTTGACGCCTTTCTTCCACGCCTGGAAATGAATTTGATGCAGGTCCCGCTTATGAATATCGGCGGGCAGGAAGACGTTCACCGATTGCGCCTGGCAGATATAGGGCGCGCGGTCGGCGGCGTGTTCGATCACCCAGCGTTGGTCCAGCTCGAAGGCCGTATTAAAGACGGCTTTCTCGTCCTCGGACAGGAAGTCGAGATGCTGCACCGAGCCTTCGTGCGTGGTAATCGACGACCAGGTCTCGTCGTCGTCGCGGCCTTTCTCGGCGAGCAGTTCCTTGAGGTATTTGTTGCGCACGTTGAAGGAGCCGGACAGCGTCTTGTGCGTGTAGCTGTTGGCCGCGTTCGGCTCGATCCCCGGCGACGCGCCGCCGCAGATGATCGAGACCGATGCCGTCGGCGCGACCGCCATCTTGTTCGAGAAGCGTTCCTCCATGCCGTAGTCGGCGGCGTCCGGACAGGCGCCTCGCTCTGCGGCGAGGGTCTTGGACGCTGCGTCCGCCTGCTCGCGGATATGCTTGAACATCCGCTTATTCCAGACCTTGGCCATGACGCCTTCCATGGGGATGCGCATTTTCTGCAGGAAGGAATGGAATCCCATAACGCCCAGGCCGACCGACCGTTCGCGCATCGCGGAATAGGTCGCACGATCGAAGTCATCCGGCGCGGTGTCGATGAAATCCTGCAATACGTTGTCGAGGAAGCGCATGATGTCCTCGATGAATTGCGGGTCGGCCTCCCACTCGTCATAGCGTTCGAGGTTGACCGACGTGATGCAGCAGACCGCCGTGCGTTCCTGATCGTCCTTGTCCTTGCCGGTCGGGAGGGTGATCTCGGTGCACAGGTTCGACGTCTTGACGTTCAGGCCGGCCAGTTTGTGATGTTCCGGAATCGCGTCGTTAACGTGATCGATGAAGATCATGTAGGGCTCGCCGGTCTCGACCCGCGCGGTCAGGATGCGAATCCACAGGTCGCGCGCCGATACCGTGCGTTGAACGGCGCGGTCCTTCGGGCTCACCAGCGCCCATTCCGCGTCTTCTTCGACGGCGCGCATGAACGCGTCGGTCAACAGGATGCCGTGATGCAGGTTCAGCGCCTTGCGGTTCGGGTCGCCGCCGGTCGGGCGGCGAATCTCGATGAACTCCTCGATCTCCGGATGGTCGATCGGCATGTAGACCGCCGCGCTGCCGCGGCGCAGCGAGCCTTGCGAAATCGCCAAGGTCAGCGAGTCCATGACGCGGATGAACGGAACCACGCCCGAGGTCTTGCCGTTGTGGCCGACACGTTCCCCGATCGAACGGAGGTTGCCCCAATAACTGCCGATGCCGCCGCCGCGGGCCGCGAGCCAGACATTTTCGTTCCACAGATCGACGATGCCGCGCAGGCTGTCATTCGCTTCGTTCAGGAAACAGGAGATCGGCAGGCCGCGCGTGGTGCCGCCATTCGACAGAATGGGCGTCGAGGGCATGAACCACAGTTTGCTCATGTAGTCGTAGAGGCGCTGCGCATGCGCCGAATCGTCGGCGAAATGCATCGCGACGCGGGCGAACAGATCCTGATAGCTCTCGCCGGGCATCAAGTACCGGTCGGTCAGCGTTTCTTTGCCGAACTGCGTTAGATTGTCATCTCGACTGCGGTCGATTTCCACCCGGACGCCGCGCTCGTTCTGCGCGAAGTCGAGCATGCCCGCATAGGAATCATCGGTGTCGTCAACCGGCTCCAGCAAATCCTGCAGGACTTCTGGTTCTTCATGTACTAAGTTGTCCACAGGCACCTCTTCCCGCGCCAAAGCGTCGGTTACGTCCACCATTCCCCCTCCTGTCCACAGCTGTGGAAAGAATAAAATGTGTATAAACCACAATATGTCGTGGTTTGCGGCGCTCAAAATACCAAATATGGCTAAGCTGTCTAGCAAGAAAACTTTCACATTTGTTTCGGAAATGACGTTTTTTTGCTTTGAGCGCCGTTGCTTAGACGTGAAAGTCTTAGAAAACCGGCAGTTTCGCTTACTCTGGTAACGGGTGAAAAAAGATGCGGCTGAATCTTGGGTGTGGCTACAACAAGCGGGACGGTTTCCATAACGTGGACAAGTTCGAGGACTGTTCGCCGGACGAGGTCGTCGATTTGGAGCGGTTTCCTTGGCCTTGGCCCGACGACTCGGTGGATGAAATTTATATGTCCCATGTGTTGGAGCATTTGGGCGCGACGCCGGACGTGTATTTCGACGTCGTGCGCGAGATGTACCGCGTGTGCCGCGACCGTGCGACCGTGACGATCACCGTGCCGCATCCGCGCCACGACAGTTTCATCAACGACCCGACGCATGTGCGCATCGTCACCTTCGACGGCCTCGCCATGTTCTCGCGCCGGCAGTGCGAGATATGGATCCGGGATGGCGCGTCCAACACGCCGATCGCCCTGATGATCGGGGTCGACTTCGATATCGAATCGACGCAACTCGTGCTCGAACCCATCTGGCGCAGCAAGCTGGACCTCAAACAGATCACCGAGACCGAATTGCTGCTCGCGATCCGCGAAAGGAACAATGTGGTGCAGGAAATGACGGCCGTGTTGCGCGCGGTGAAGGGACCGCGCTAATGATGGTCCGGCCGAGTTGTATGGGGGCAGGGGGGCGATAGGCGCATGTGCGGACGCTACAGTTTGACGACGCCGGTCGAGGCGTTGCGCGCCTTGTTCGGGTTCGACGAACTGCCGAACTTGGAGCCGCGCTACAACATCGCGCCGACGCAGGGCGTCGTGGCGGTCCGGATCGCTGCGTCCGGCGCGAAACGCGAGTTGACGGCATTCCGCTGGGGCTTGGTGCCGTCCTGGGCCAAGGACCCCGCGATCGGCAGCCGCATGATCAACGCGCGGTCGGAGACGATTGCAGAGAAGCCCGCGTTTCGGAACGCCTTTCGCCGCCGCCGCTGCCTGATCCCCGCCGATGGATTTTACGAATGGAAGAAAGCGCCGGATGGCGGGAAGCAGCCCTGGCGCATCGCGCTGGCCGGTGACGCGCCCTTCGCGTTCGCCGGCCTGTGGGAACAATGGATGTCGCCGGACGGTAGCGAGATCGAGAGCTGCACCATCGCGACAACCGAGGCCGCGCCGGATATTGCTTCGATCCATCACCGCATGCCGGTCATTCTCGATTCCGCCGGCTACGATACCTGGTTGTCGGGCGACCCGCGGGAAGCGCAGGCGTTGTTGCATCCCTATGGCGGTAAACTGCGCGCCTATCGGGTGGGTCGGCAGGTCAACAATGTGCGCAACGACGACCCGGGCCTGTTCGACCCGGCGCCCGAGAGTGACGAGGCCGTGTCTGAACAGCTTAGCCTGTTGTGATCGGAGGCCGGCTGTTCACGGTTCCCGCTTTTCGGTAGTTTGAACGTCGAATGCGAAAACCATCCTGTATGACGCCAGGGGGTGGAATGAGAAGGCTGTTTCATGACGGTTGAGATTCGGAAACTGGGCGAGGCGGCCGGCGCCGAAATCTTAGGGCTGGATATGTTCCAGCCGTGGGACGCGGCGACACGCGACGTTGTCTACCAAGCGTTTCTCGACAATCTCGTCCTGGTGTTTCGGGACCAGATCCTGACGCCGCCGCAGTTCATGGCGTTTTCCCGGAATTTCGGCGACCTGCAGCCGCATGTGGCGAAGACCTATCGCCATCCCGACGCCGAGGACATCGTCATGATGACCAACGTGGACAAAGACGGAAAGTTCGACGCGGTGGGGGCCAACCGGGGCGTCGGCTGGCATTCCGATTTGAGTTACGATCAGGTGCCGGCGAATGGCACGCTGTTGCATGCGGTCGAACTGCCGGACCGCGGCGGCGACACGTGGTTCTGCAACATGTATCAGGCGTACGAAACGATGCCGGCTGCGCTGAAACGGCGGATCACCGGCAAGATGGCGCTGTTCCGGTATGGCGGGCGGTACGGTCAAAGCACCGAGCATTTGTCGCCGAAGGACAAGGCGAAACCCGACGTCATTCATCCGGTCGTCCGGCTGCATCCGGAGACCGGAAAGCCCGCGGTCTACGTGAACCCGTATCATACGGTGCGGATCATCGGCATGACCCGGGCGGAAAGCGACGCGCTGCTCGACGAAATCTTCGCCTGGTGCGACCAGCCGGCGCTCCAATGGCATCACGCCTGGCGGCTTGGCGACACCATTATCTGGGAGAACCGGTCGTCGGTTCATTCGGGCAGGCTCGACTACCCGTTGGATCAGCGGCGGATCTTCATGCGCGCGACCGTACGCGGCACCAACACCCTCGCCGAGGCGCGCATGCCCCCGGTGGAAACCGAATTGGCGGCGTAACGCGCCACGATTGCGAAACACATTTGGAAGAGTTGGACGGAGAGACCATGCCCAAGGATAGCGAAACCGACAATCAGACGGCCCGCACGACGAGCGAGACCATCGAGATACTGCACAACCGCGTCAGCGTCCGCAAATACAGCGACGACCCGGTCTCGGACGAACAGGTGAAGGCGGTGCTGGAGGCGGCTTTCCGTGCGCCGACATCGTCGAACATCCAAGCCTATAGCGTTGTCGTCGTGCGCGACGAAGCGGCCCGCCAAGCGCTTTCGGTGACGACGGGCAACCAGAAGCATGTCGCCGAAACGCCGGTATTTCTTGCCTTCTGCGCCGATCTGCGCCGCATGGAGCATGCGCTGCAACGCCATTGTCACGACATGGACGACAACAGTTTGGAAATCGGATTGGTCTCGACGATCGATGCGTCGCTGGTCGGGATGTCGGCGTATCTGGCGGCGGATTCATTGGGTCTGAAGGGATTGATGATCGGCGGCGTGCGAAACGACCCGATCGAAGTCGCTCGAATTCTCAAACTGCCGCAGCGCGTCTACTGCGTCTTCGGCATGTGCCTGGGCTGGCCGGCGGAAGCCCCGCCGCAGAAGCCGCGGATGGATACCGGACTGACGGTTCACCAGGAGACCTATGATCCGGACGGGCTGAAAGCGGATCTGGACGCCTATGATAAGGATTTGGCCGCGCATTATGACCGTTTGGGCAAACCGACCACGCCGGACTCCTGGACCAACGACATCAATAAGAAATTCGCCTCGCCCCGGCGGGATGCCCTGCGGCAGCAGCTCAAGGAGCGGGGGTTCGATTTCCGTTAGCCGACCGTCCTACGCGGTGGGTTGGTAGCATCCCGCCGCACGGGCTTTCAGGCGCGTCAGGGCGAAGATCATGTCGCATGTCGGCGTCTTGACGCCGTCACGGCGGCCCAATTCACAAATCACGCCGAGCAGCGCGTCGAGTTCGATTGTTTTCCCGGCTTCGAAATCCTGCAGCATCGATGTCTTGATCGTCCCGAGGCTTCGGAAGGTGTCCAGCCGCTCCGTGACGTTCGGGGCCACGTCGCACCCGCTCGCCGACGCGACCTGGCCGGCTTCGATCATCATCTCGCCCATGATACCGCACACCTCCGCATCCTGACCCAGCTGTTCGCAATTCGCTTGGCACAGCACGCTCATGGGGTTGCCGCTCAAGTTGCCCCATAGTTTTGTCCACACGTCCCGGCGAATGTCGGTCGACAATTTGCCCTTGAGGCCGCCGCGGTTGAGAAGGTCGACGACGCCTTGCGCGCGCTCGCTTTCGCTGTTGTCGGGTTCGCCGACGATGTAGGTGCCGCCATTGTTGTGTTCGACCACGCCGGGTTCGGGAATGTTGGCGCCGACATAGACCACGCAGCCGACCGCTTTTTCCGGCCCCAACGCCGCTGCGATCCGCCCGCCGGGATCGACTGAGTCGAGATACGGCGTCGGCCAATTGCCCGGCAGGTCGTGGAAATACCACCAGGGTATGCCGTTGACCATATGGACGACGGCCGTCTGCGGTCCGATCAACGGCGCGAGCTGGCCCAAGGCGGGTCCCACCGTATGCGCCTTGAGGCCCATGATCAGGATGTCCTGAACGCCGAGCGCGGCGGTATCGTCGGTCGCGTGGATCGGCACGGTCCATTCGCCGTCACGGTCGCGCACGGTTAGGCCGTTTTCTTGGATTGCGGCCAGGTGGTCGCCGCGCGCCACCACGCTAAGGTTTTCGACGCCGCCCCGTGCCATCCGCGCCGCCGCCAGCCCGGCGACCGCGCCGGCGCCAAAAATACAGGTTTTCATCGATGTTCCACGTGTGTTGCCAGGGGATGCATGATGCCGTCAGCGCATGCCGCCGCCAAGAGGAACTTCGGCGCGTCGTCGGTCTTATGTCGGAGCGGCGATGATGGAGGCCGGTATTCCATGCTTCGAGACGGGCCTATCGGCCCTCCTCAGCATGAGGCCGCACTCTAGATATCAACCGATGACCTCAATCCTGTGGAGCCTCCGCAGGCGGCGTCTCGAAGGATGCGCCATGCGTCCCGGATCATGCGGATTGGTTCTGCATCAACGCAGCCAGAACGTCGTCCCAGGTCTCGACCCGATGCACGCGGTGGAGGTGGCGGGCGTGCTTTTCCACCTCGCCGGGGGTCGGATGAAACAGGTACAGGTTCGGCACGGTTTTCAAGTAACTCAGGACTTCCAGCCGATCGTCGATGAAATGCGTCAGGCCAAGCGAGTCGCAGATCGGCGCCTTGTCCTGCCGTTTGCGGCAAAAGTGGAGGTTCGCCGGGTCGATCCCGGTCTTCCGGAAGAAATCGTGATGATCGAGCCAGTCGCGGGATTTCTGCTCGACGCGGGGGCCGCATTTGGACACGAGATGGATCCGGTCTTCGAACCGGCAGTTGGCGAGGCGCTTCAACGCGTCGAACGCGCCCGGCACCGCGGTCGTCCGCAGGTAGTTGTCGCCGAAGAAGGAGGTATCGGTGTCGTCATTGACCCGGTCGATCAAAACGCCGCCGATGTCGACGCCTAGCCGTTCCGTCATGGGGTTGCCTTCCATTGGTAGGGTGCACTCATCGGATCGGCGGCGCGTAGAGGATGCCGCCGCGTGTCCACAATGCGTTGATGCCCCGATCGATCTTCAGGGAGGATTCGCCGCCCAGATTGCGCTCGAACATCTCGTCGTAATTCCCGACCTCGCGAATGGCCCGGAAAGCCCATTCGGGGTCGAGCCCTAGCTTCCTGCCGATTTCACCGTCGACCCCGAGCAGACGGCGGATCGCCGGCGTTTTCGATTCCCGCCGCAGCTTCTGCGCGTTCGCCGCGGTCACGCCCAATTCCTCGGCGTTGATCAAGGCGAACAGTGTCCATTTGACGATTTCGAACCACTGATCGTCGCCATGTCGGACCGCCGGTCCGAGCGGTTCCTTCGAAATGACCGCGGGGAGGATCATGTGCTCGTCGGGCGACTCGAGCCGCGACCGCTGGGCATGCAGCGCCGAATGCTCGGCGGTATAGACGTCGCACTCGCCATCCTGATAGGCCGCGAGCGCATCGTCCGATTTTTCGAAAGCGTTCAATGTGAAATTCATGCCGCGCGACTGGAAGAAGTCATTGATATTGTCTTCGGTCGTCGTGCCCGTGTTCAGGCAGACCGTGACGCCGTCCAGTTCGAGCGCGTTCTTGACGTCCAGTTGCCGGCGCAGCATGAAGCCCTGCCCATCATGAAAGAGAACGCCGGCAAAGTTCACCTTGAGCTCGGTCTCCCGGCTGAGCGTCCAGGTCGTGTTTCGTGTGAGGATGTCCACTTTGCGCGATTTGAGGGCGTCGAACCGCTCGCGGCTCGTTAGCGGAAGGAGCTTTATCTTCTCCGAACTTCCCAGCACCGCGGCCGCCACGGCGCGGCAGAAGTCGACGTCTAGACCCGACCAGCGGCCTTTCGCACTCTTGAGCGAGAAACCCGGCAGGCCCTGGCTGACGCCGCAAACCAGGTGGCCGCGCGCTTTCACCGTGTCCAGTGTCGTCTTGGCCGCGGCGGCCGGGCCGGCGAGCATCGCGCAACAGGCAGCGACCGTCGCCGCTGCGCCGATTGATCTTGCCATCGTGCTTCCCTAACTCGTGATCGCACCGCAAGAGATGGGGTCGACAGTCTCGATATTCGAGGCATGACCCGTGTTTTTCCGCTTCGCGTCGCGTGAGCCCGCCTTTGGTTACACCATGGCGAAACCGCCGTTCACGCTGAGTACCTGCCCCGTAATGTGACGGCCGCGGTCGGAGGCCAGATAGAGCACGGCGTTGCTGACGTCTTCCATCTCACCGATACGCCGCAACGGGTAGACGCGTTTCACCTTCTCTTCGCGGGCGGCGACGCGCTCCGCCCCCATGCTTTCGCGCATCTTGTCGAGAATGGCATTGCGCATCGGTGAGTTGGTCGCACCCGGCGAGACCACGTTGACGTTCACGTTGTTCTTGCCGACCTCTTTCGCGATGGATTTCGAAAAGGAGATAACGCCGCCCTTTGCCGCCGCGTATACGGCCTCGCGTTCCTGCCCGATCCGTGCCGCGTCGGTTGCGATATTAACGATCTTGCCGTAGGACCGTTCGATCATGCCCGGCAGCGCCGCGCGCACGCAATTGATCGTTCCATAGAGCGTTACCTGAATCTCCTGGTCGCACTGCTCGATGGATTTGTCGAGAAAGAGCGCGTGTTTGGTCATCACCGCCGCGTTGTTTACCAGCACGTCGACGCGGCCCCATTGGTGCGCGACGGCGGCGATCATCGCGGAGACCGCGTCCGGATCGGTGATGTCGCAGCGCGCGGCCATCGCGACGCCGCCGGCATCGGCAATCATGCCGAGCGTTGCGTCGATACCGTCCGCGGCGATGTCGTTGACGGCGACAGTGGCGCCTTCTCGTGCGAACGCCACCGCCATATCCCGACCGATTCCACTACCGCTGCCCGTGATAAGAACGACTTTGTCTTTGAAGCCGAGGTCCATTGCTGCTTAATCCTCTTGGCGATTGCGGGCGCCCGTCTGGGCCTGGATTTCCCGGGGCGTTCTGCGCGTCCATTCCGACCTTTGGTATTCATGCTGTATCGTAGCATGAACCGTGGCTATAGATCGAAGCGGGGCCGCTTGCCGGAAGCGGCTCGAAGCAATAAGGAGTACGGGGATGAACGAGCGGGTCGATACCGTTCTGGTGGCCGGGTTCGGCGAGATGGGCCGGGGCATCGCCGCCTCTTTTGCGCGGGGCGGGCATCGCACCCTCGTGTTGAGCCGCGACCCGTCGAAGGCCGTGAATGTGCCGGAGGGTGTGTCGATAGTCGGCGACTTTCCGGACGACCCGCCCGACTTGATTGTCGAAACCATTCCGGAGGACATGGCGCTCAAGCGCGAGTTTTTTGCCCGTGTCGAGGCCGCCTATAATGGCGCGCCGATCGTGGCGACGAACACGTCCGGTCTATCTTTGCAGGACATGGCGGAAGATTTGCGCTTTCCCGAGCGGTTCCTGGGTATCCATTATTTTCATCCGGCCGACGCCTTTCCGATGGTCGAAGCGATACGGTGTGCGCAAACCGATGACGATGTTTTCGCGTGCTGCCTCGACGCCCTGCGGCGGAACGGGCAACAGCCGATCGTCGTGAACAAGCCGGTCAACGGGTTCCTGATGAACCGGTTGCAGCACGCCATGATGCATGAGGCATTCTATCTCATTCAGGATCGGGTTTGCAGCGTAGAGGACGTGGACGATTTTTGCCGCCATGTCTTGGGTCCGCGCATGTGCGCCAACGGGTTGATCAAGCAAAAGGACATCAGCGGCCTGAACACGACCGCGGCGTCGCAGCGCGCGATCGTGCCGGCGCTCTATCACAATCATGAACCTTGTCCTTTGGTGCAGGACATGGCCGCACGGGGTGATATCGGCGTGAAGTCGGGCAAGGGGTTTTATGATTGGACCGGGGTCGACGTGAAGGCCGCTTTGGCGAGGTCGGCGGACAAAATGCGGCGTATTCTCGCCATCGCCCGCGAGGACTGAGTCGCATATTACGATGAGCAGGGCAAAGCATGCCTGATCCCGGCGGCTTCGCATTGGCGGACGTCAGCCTCGTCACGCTGTTGCTGGTCGCCCTCGTCGCCTACATCAGTTCCGTGCTCGGCGGGCTGGCGGGGACCGGCGTAAGCCTGTTGATGCTGCCGATGTTGGTGCCCTTGGTCGGGATCAAGGGCGTGATCCCCGTGATCGCGGTTGCCATGCTGCTGGGCAGCACGTCCCGGCTTTGGGTCTTTCGCCATTCGGTTCGATGGCTGATCGTCGGCCGGATTCTCATCGGGGCGTCGTTCGGCGTTCTGTTGGGGGTGTCGATCTACGATTGGCTGCCGGCCGATATCTTGACGGCTTTGGTCGGGGGGTTCCTCGTCTTGTCCGTCCCAGCCCGGCGGTTGTTCGCGCGCCGCGAACGCGTCATCCAGCCGTCGCCGGCGGGGACGACGGTATTCGGTTTCGGATACGGCGTCGCGTCCGGCACTATCTCGGGCGGCGGACCGATCCTGGTCGCCTTGCTGCTTGGCATGGGGCTGCGCGGTGCCGCGGTGATCGGCACTAAGGCGGGCACCAGCATCGTCATGCATTCGTTGAAGACGATCGGTTTTGGTTTCTATGGGCTGATCACGCTGGAACTGGCGTTGGCCGCCATCCTGATCGGACTGTGCACCCTGCCGGGCGCCTACACAGCCAAATGGATGGTCGATCGCATGAAGATCAAATTGCACACGTTGATCGTCGACGCCGCGGTCATGTTCGGAGGGGTTGCGCTGCTGTGGCAGCTGCTTTGACCCGCGATTCTTCGACGGTGGGCGATCAGCCCGCCTCATCCATGATATCGTCGATCTGCGATTGCGCACTGCGGTCTTCGGTGCCGTGAATGATTGCGCCGGCTTGGTCCACGAGACCGCCCAAAATGGCGGACACCTCGGCGCATAGGATCCGGACGTCGTCCAAGCGCTCCTGTTCGATCAGCGTGCCGAGGGCGTCGATGGTGGTGGTAATGCATTGGTTCGCCGCGTCGATGGTTTGTTCGAACCGGAGGCGAAAGCGGTCAGGCGACCATTCATAGGCTTCGATGGCCAGGTCCTTGTCGGTGAAGCTGCTGTCGCGAAAATGCTCCGCATAGGTCTTCGGTTGCCATTCCGCGAGTTCTTCGAGCATTTCAGGCATGTCCGCTACCATTTCGAGCAGCATGATGGGCTCGTTGATATGGTTCAGGTAGTCGGTCGCGAGCAGGGTTTGCTCACAGATATTCGTGCCCTTCACACGTTTTTGGAATTCTTCGAAGGACGGGCCGGTATCGGACATGGGGGTTGAATCGTGGTTTGACGCGGATTTAGCCATTATGGCGAAGGGTATTTATTGCATGATTTTGATTAATTTCGCGTTAAGCGGGTGATCATGCCTGTAAATCCTATGCAAATTTGGCTTTCTGTTAATCGTTTTTCGCTATGGGGTGGGCTTAACCGATTGCGCTCGCAGGGCGGCTTTGCAATGTTGCCGAATCTGTGCTGCTGCTGCGGTGACAGTCGTCACCGGGCGACACTGGAAATTTCGGATTTCTACTTTGTCGCCTAGATGACTATAAATAGGGATACGCATCGAAATCGAGCCGTCGGTTGGCGCGGATCGCGCGCCCGTCCGATTGCGAGCGCAACGCACGTTCTGTGGCGTTGCCCGTCTGTGGGATAAGAATGGGATTGATGACGGCCCAACGGAGGCCAAACCTTGCCTGACGCGAACGATGCACCGGCGCCGGCGCAGACAACGAAGGAAAGCGCGAAGCTTCCGTTCACGACGCGGCGCTTTCTGCGCGGCTTATCACATGACGTCGGCAAGCGGCGCCATTTGAAAGTGCAGCATGTTGTGGCGGCGCTTGTCATCGTTGCGGGCGGAACTTGGGCCGCGACGGAGATTCACGAACGCGCCACTCATGTCTACGAGTATGATGCGCGTATTACCGGCAACCTGATCACCGTCAGCAGCCGCGTTTCCGGTTGGGTGACGGATATCGCCGTCACCGAGGGCGCTGCGGTCAATACCGGGCAGGTCCTGATAACGATCGATTCGCGGGAATCCGAACTGCAGTTGCGTGAACTGGAGTCCCGGCGGCAACGCATTCAAGCGGACCGTGCGAGGATGGGGACGGAACGCGGTCTGATCGACCAGCAAACGCAAACGCGCTACCAAACCCTCGTCTCGGCGCGCGGCGCGGCGGCGGCGGCCGTGGCGGCTCTTGAGCCGCAACTCGAACTTGCGAAGACAAATCTCGCCCGCGCGAGTTCGCTTTTCGAGAAGAAGGTCATCCCGCGGCGGCAACTCGACGAAGCGCGCACCAATATGCGGCAACTCGACGGCGACCATCGGCAAGCGGCCGCCGTGTTGGAGCAGGCGCGGGCCCGTCTGCTGGAGGCGAAGGCGGACCGGGCCCGGCTGGATGTTCTCGATGGCGAGATCGAGATGCTCCGTTTCGAAGAAGCCGAGCTTCAGGCGAAGGAAGACCGGCAGAAACTCGATATTTCGGATCGCACGATCCGCGCGCCGGTCGACGGTGTCGTCGACAAGACCTTCGTCGAGATGGGTGAATTCGTGACGCCCGGTCAGCGTCTCGCCATCGTCCATGATCCGACGCAGATCTGGATCGAGGCCAATATCAAGGAAACCGAGATTCGCAAATTGGAAATCGGCCAGCCGGTCGAAGTGCTGGTGGATGCCTATCCGGATCAGAAGTTTGTCGGCAAGGTGGCCGTGATCGGGAGTTCCACGACAAGTGAATTCGCGCTCCTGCCGACGCCGAATCCCAGCGGCAACTTCACGAAAATTACCCAGCGTCTTCCGGTTCGAATTGCGATTGACCAGCAGGCTCGAAAACTGCGACCGGGCATGATGGTCGAGGTCAATATTGATATCCGGGGACGTTGACGCCCTATTCGAGCGGTACGGACCGTCCTATCGCTGGTTTGTGACGCTTGCCGGCGTTACGGGCGCGGTCGCGATGATCCTATCGGCGACGATCGTCAACGTGGCGGTCCCCAGCGTGATGGGCGCCTATGGCATCGGCCAGGATCGGGCCCAATGGATCGCCACCGCGTTCATTGCGACGATGGTCGCGAGCCAGTTGCTGAGCGCCTGGCTGGCCAACAGCCTCGGCGAAAAACTCGCTTTTCTGGTCATCAATGTGATTTTTCTGGTTGGAACCGCCATTACCATCACGGCCGCCAACCTCGAAATCCTGATTCTTGGTCGTGTCATCCAAGGCTTCTCCGCCGGCGCCATTCAGCCCATGGTCATGGCGTTGATATTCCGGGTCTTCCCAGCCCAGCGGCGCGGCCTGGCGATGGGGGTCTATGGCATGGGTATTCAGATCGCGCCCATGCTGGGGCCCATGTTCGGCGGGATCGTGATCGACGCGGTGAGCTGGCGGCAGATTTTCCTCGTGCCGGTGCCGCTTTGTCTGATTTCCATGACGCTTGGATTTATTTTCATGCCGGGCAAGCTGAAGTTCGGCAAGCTGCCCCATTTCGATTGGTCCGGCTTCATCCTGCTGTGTACGGCGTTGCTCTTCCTGCTCTCGGCCGGAGCGAACGGCCAACGGTACGGCTGGTTCTCGGATACGCTCTTGCTGATGTTGATCACGGGGCTCAGCGCCGCCACGTGGTTCGTCATCTTGCAGTTGCGGTCGTCGACCCCGCTGCTGGATTTCTCGCTGTTCCGCAACGCTCAGTTCGCGTCGGCGGTCCTGGTCTCTTTCGTATTCGGGATCGGCAATTTCGCTTCGAACTACATCATTCCGATCTTCGTGCAGGAGGTGCAGGGGTTCTCGGCCAGCTTGGCCGGGTTCCTCTTGGTTCCGGCCGGTATCCTGGTGATTTCGGGCACGCCTTTGTTCGGTCGGCTGGTGGACCGGTTCCCGGCCCATATCATGGTGATGGTGGGCGTCAGCCTGTTCGCCTTGGGGAACTACTTGATGAGCGGCGCCGACGTGAACACGTCCTTCTGGACACTGAGCTTGTTCATCGTCGTTGCCCGATCGGGCATGGCGTTGATCATGCCGTCGGTCAATGCGGCGGCGTTGCGGGCGTTGACGCCGGAGCAGCTGAACCAAGGGTCCGGCACCATGAATTTCTGCCGTCAGTTTGGCGGCTCCTGCGGTATCGCCTCGCTGGTCGTGTTCATGGAGCAGCGGACGCAATTCCACGGCGAGGCGCTGACCGCGACGCAAACCGCCGCCAATCCGGCAAGCCGTGAATTGCTGGATCAGGTCGCCGGCATCATGAACGAGGCCGGTGTGCCCGCGGCCCTACATGAACCGGGGGCGTTGCATTATCTCGGTCAGGTCATCGAGGCGCAGGCCGCGACGCTGGGGTATCAGGACGGATTCGTCATGATCACCGTGATGTTCGTGCTGACCCTGATCCCGGCGTGGATCCTGGGCCGCGCGAAACCGAAGGGGCCGCCCTCCGACAAGGGCGGTTGAAGCCCCGTTGCCGCCGGCGGTTATAGGTCTTCCAGAATCTTTTCCGCGCTGGACACGCCGAAGCTGCCGTCCGGTTCGAGGTTGAGCTTCGTGATTACGCCGTTGTCAACGATCATGGCGTAGCGTTTGGACCGGACGCCCATACCGCTTGCGCGGCGATCGATATCCATTCCGACCGCCGTCGTGAAATCGGCGTTGCCGTCGGACAACATTGTGATGGATCGCCGTTCGTCCAGCGCCTTGCTCCAAGCATCCATGACGCCGGCGTCATTCACCGCGATACAGATTATCTCGTCGATGCCTTTCGCCTTGATCGCGTCGGCATGTTGGACGAACCCGGGCAGATGCTTGGCGGAACAGGTGCGGGTGAAGGCGCCCGGAACGGCGAAGAAAACGATGCGTTTTCCGGCGAAGTAATCGTCCGTCGACAGCGGCTTCGGCGCGCCATCGTCGCCAAGCCGGTACAAGGTATTCGAGGGCAGGAGATCGCCTTCCTTGATCGCCATCGTTCTGCGCCTTTTCGCGCGTACCGCCTGATTGGTCCGCCCCGCGCTTCCGTCGCCTAGGACGTGCCGAAACGTAGGGCGGACCGTATCACGGAATTCAACCCCGGACGAGTCACCGGGATGCGCTGACGCGGTGCAGAGCGGTGGCTAGCTTTTGGCTTGCGCCGGCGTCGGTTTCCAGGCCTCGACCCGGCGTTCGCCTTCCTGAAGCTGTTCCGCCGTCAGGGTCGGCCTTAACGTGTCCCGTTTATCGGCGGCGGATTTGTTCCCGCCGCGGGCCGACAACGTCAGCCACATGAAAGCCGCGACCGGGTCCTTGTCGACGCCGTCGCCATTCGCGAACCGTACGCCGATCCGGTGTTGCGCGCGGACATGCCCTTGTCGCGCCGCTTCGAGAAACCACTTCGCGGATGCTGTTTTATCCGGTGCGACGCCGAACCCGTCTCGGTATCGTTTGCCCATATTGTATTGGGCTTTGTCGAAGCCTTGTTCCGCCGCCATGAGAATCCACTTGGCCGCTTCCGTCTCGCTCTTATCGACCCCGAAGCCATAGTCATACATTCGCCCGAGCGCATATTGCGACCGCAACAATCCTTGCCCTGCGGCTTTCTTGAGCCAGGACACGGCCATTCCGTAGTCTTGGCCCACGCCGGTGCCGGCCAAATAGGCGAGGCCGAGATTATGCTGCGCCTGCGAGTCGCCCTGATCGGCCGCTTTCGTCCACCATTCGATCGCCTTGCTGCGATCTTGGTGCAGGCCTTTTCCTTCGTCATACATGACGCCGATATTGAACTGCGCCCGGGAGTCCCCTTGCGCCGCCAGCGGCTGCCATTCGTTGAAGGCTGTCAGGAAGTCTCCCCGCTGATAGGCCTGCCATCCGTCATCGAATCCGGCGGCGGCATTGGAGACGACGGCGAAACTGCCCACTGCCGCCGCCGTGACAAGGGCGATTCCGGCCGTCTTGAAATTCCGCATCAAACAAGGCGCCCAGGCGCCGCCCGTCCGATTTCGATTATTCCGCGTTTTCATAGCGCTCCTCCAACATCGCCAGACTATGAGGATCTCGCCGAGAACGATGATACTTTCGCCCGAAGGATTTCTATGAGCCCTGCCACCCCTTCCTTGCGGACGATTGTCTCGAACTCTGATCGCTGTGCCGCCGCCATGCTGACCCCTTCGACCATGACGTCGATGATTTTATGGCCATTGCCCCTGTTTCGGACCCGCCACCCCGCCTTGAGCGGCGGTCCTGCCTGACGGGCGATTTCCGTCACGACGATCGCGTCGCGCCGGCCGAGGGGTTTCGCCGAGGTAATGCTGAACGTCTCGCCGCCATATCCGCCCAAGCGGACCGCATAGGTCCGAACCACGAATTCGCTGAAGAGATTGAGATACTCTTCCCGCTGGTCGGGTGTCGCGGTGCGCCAGTTCTTACTCAGGACAAACCTTCCGATCGTTGTCAGATCGAAGTTCTTCCGTAGCAGATCGCGAATTTTCGCTTCCCGATCGGAGAGGGGGATTGCCTTATCGGCAAGCAGCGTGACCGCACTGTTCCCTAGTTCCTGTATAAATTTCGACGCTTCTTCCGGCGACGTTTTGTCCGCCGCCACGGCGGGTTGAAACACCACCGCGCAGAACAGAAGGCTCAAAACAATTAGTCGGCTCAAAGTCATCCGACCTCCAATTACTTGACACAAATGTACGGGTTTGTTCGCCACCCGTATTTCCCCATCCAGAGCCCCTCGCGGATCGGTGAAGAGCATATAGGAAGCTATTGCTCAATACAATTCAGTATTCGTCCTAAAGGGGTAACAAAAATGAAAGTAAATAAATCCGCTAAACAGCGACGATTATAAAGTTCGGCAAAATAAGTGAGAGAAAAACTCTAATAATTGCGGGCGTTTATTCCCTAATCTAATACGACCGGGCTAATTCGGATTCGCCATACCGTTGGGGCCGGTTCGAAGGGCAAAATAAGAAAAAAAGGATACGGAGGGAGCGATCATGACAGCAACCACACTGTCCGCCCTGATTGGTCTCGCTATTTGCTTGGCCCTTGCGCTCGCGCTGTTTGCCCGCCGTCGTGCGGTGCGGCGCGGCCGGCCGTCGACCGGTCCGCTGGCGATGGCGTATTCAGGGGCAAGCGAGAGCTTCCACGGGTTAAGGCCCGGGGAGATTGAAGATTTCCGTCGTTCGGCGCGCGATCAACTGCATAGCCAGCGCGAGCAATGGGCCCGAGACTATAATCGGGACGCCGGAACGGGATTGCCGGGGCGCGTTGGAGGGATTCCGCGCGCATTGCGCGTCAAGCAATAGCGGACAGCTTGGTCTCCTCGCCTCGCCCTGTGGACTCCATACAATTCGGACTAGTACCGCTGCGCCGCAGGACTGTGCGCAAGGATGTTTGAAGCCTGTCGGGAAACTCTTATACGCTTGAAATATAAGAAAGAATAGAGTCGCGCCGGAGGAATTCGGCAGGCTGTCGTTGGGGTCGACTGTCAAGATGGCGCGGGTGAGCCGGTCATCGGGTCGAATCGGACGCGGAAGGTGTAGTTGGGCAAGGAACGGCGACGGTCGCAAGCGGCGGAAATCGACCCTCTCGGGCGCAATGTTGCCGTTGGTTATCGTGCATGTTTAATGGCTGGCTTGGCCCGCGAGTCGACGTCGCGCCCCGCGCATGCTGGCAAGAGGACGGATATCGGATCATGAGCGACAAACAGTCGTTCAAAAGCGAAACGGGGAACGAGAGTCCGTCAGATACCGACGAGACGCCGGGCCGTGGCGAATCCGGGCGACGGGGTCATGCGGACGACGGACACGCGTTGCGCAACGACCTGGTGCTTTTGGGCGACGCGTTGGATCTCATCACCTTGTCGCAGGGTTATCATTCGCCGGCGGTGCCGCCGCTGTTGCGGACGCTGATCCGCGACATCCGGAAGCTGGAAGAAACGCCGAAGACTGAGGCGACACCTGACGCCACAGACATCGGATCGCATGTTGCCGCAGCGGCGGATCGGGCCGTTTCGGCGCCGGAGGTACAAGAGGCGCAGGCCGCTGACGAAATGGAGGCGACGGGCGGCGATGCCGCTGCGGGTGCGGAGACCGAGGCCGCCTCCAATGCCGATGAAATGTCCGCCCTGCAAGACCGGGTGCAATCGACGGACGAGAAGCTGGCCGCCCTGACGGGCGCTGTCGGGCAGCTTATCGCCGTGCTGCAACGCAATGCTTCGTCGGGCGCTCGCGGCGGCGCGGAGCGGCGTCACGCCTTACGGATACCGGGGGTCAACGCCAAGGTTATCGTTCATGACCGTTCCTATGATGTCGTGAACTGGAGCAAATCCGGCTTCCTGATCAAGACGCGCGACACCGACCGCTTCAGCCGGCGCGGATTCGACTATCACTTTGTCCTGGAATTGCCGGACGAGGTCATCGAGTTCCAAGGACGCGCCACCCCGGTGCGCATCGAGCGCGAAACATTGGCGGCGGAATTCAGCGATCTCGACAAGGCGACCGCCGAAAAGATGGCCGCCGTCGCCGACGCGTTGGGCGCGGGCAGCTAGCACCGCCGAGCCCGCTCTCCGATAGTTCGGTTCGAGGCGGCCGGCCGCATGGCCGCTCCGATGATGGCTTTCGCAAATCCGCACGGACCGGTAAGGTTGCGCCGCCGACTCCGCTGGACAAGGGCGCATAGGTGCCGACGCTTCTGACTCTACTTCGCCAACCCTTCACCGTTGCTGCGTTCCTGCTGCCGTTCGTGACGCTGTTTCAGAACAAGTTGCTGACGGTGCTGTTGTTGGTGTTGACGGTGGTGGGGGGGCTCATCTTGTCCCGGTCGCGCCCTGGTTTCCGCCTGTCGCCGTCGGCTTGGGCACTTCTGATCGGCCTCGCGCTGCTGTTGCTTTGGGCTGTCGCGTCGGCGTTGTGGTCGGTCGATAGCGCGCATTCGTTGAAGCGGTTCGGGCGCCTCTTGCCCACGGTGTTGGCGGGAGTCGTGATTTGCGTCGCCGCATTGGCCGTTGATCGTCAACAACGCTGCGTCGTGATCGCGGCCGTCGCGGCCGGTATGCTGATCGCAAGCCTGTTGGCGATCTTCGGCGAGTTCGTCCGGTCGGGCCATATCGGAGACGCCCAAAGTCATCCGGTCTGGAGATGGATCGCCTATTGGTCGTTCCGTCCGTTCAGCGCACTTGCCGCAATCCTGGCCTTTCCTTTGCTCGCGGCAGCCATTCGCGGGACCGATCGGGCATTGGTTGTTGCGGCGATCGTTGCGATCGTCGCGTTTGTTTTCGTCGCCGGGGCGTCGGCGTCCAAGCTTGCCCTTTGTATCGGCCTTCCGGTGTTTCTATTGATGCGGCGTTGGGGTCGCCCGATAGCGTGGTTGCTGACGGTTGCTCTTCCGGTCGCGTTCGTGTCGCTTCCCGCTATCGTCACGGCGCTCGATCTCCCATCGTTGTTGCGGTCGCAGGGGCAGGGAATCAACAGTTCGGCCGCGCACCGGCTGGTGATCATGCGGTTTGCAGACGAACGGATCGACGAGCGTCCGGTCCTGGGCTGGGGGCTGCATGCGTCACGGCTTTTGCCCGGCAGAACGCGCGACGCGATGACCGATCCACGCTATGCCGATATCGTCGGGGTGATGTCGAACGATCCGAAGGTGATCGTCGAACTAATGCCACTCCACCCGCACAACGCCTCGCAGCAGATGCGGCTCGAACTCGGCGTTCCCGGGCTGCTGCTCTACGCAGTGTTGTTCGCGTTGTGCTGCATGGCGCTGGGCCGGCGTTTCCGGGACGAGCTGTCGCTCGCGGCCGGCGGTAGTGCGCTCGTTGCGGTTTTCGTCATCGGCCAACTCAGTTTCAGCGCGTGGCAGAGTTGGTGGATCAGTATGCAGTTCCTGTGTGTCTTCGTCTTTCTAGCGATGATGAAGACCCGAACGGTTGAGGATGCGTCAGGGGCGCGCGCCGGTTAAGGTGCAACGGAAAGGCCCGGCGTCATGCGACACCGGTCCTGCCGTTATGGGCGAACGCCAAACGGGGTCAGTTCTTGCCGAGAAGGGCCTCGCGGAACTTGCCCTTGATCCAGGACGCGTCGCGCGACCGGAAGTGTTTCGGGGCGTCGGTCGGGGCGACCTTCAGCAGGACGAAGGACGTGCCGTTCGACTCCCGCAGCATCTTGGCGGCCTCTTCGATCTGGGAGTCCTCGGTCACGGTCCGGACGTTCTTGATCGCGCCGCCTTCGGCCATCTTCGCGATGTCGACGCCGCGCGCGGTGTGGCCTTCCTGCCAGCCGGTCTCGCCGTAATGTCCGTTGTCGACGCAGACGATGCTGAGGTTCGGCGGGTTCATGACGCCGATCGTGGCCAGCGTGCCGACATTCATCAGCAGCTCGCCGTCGCCGGTCAGGACCACGACGCGACGCTCCGGTTGCGCCAGGGCGAGGCCCAGCCCCATGGCGGCGGCGGCCCCCATCGCGCCGCTCAGCGTGAAGGCCCGCGGCACATCGCCGAAGGTGGCCAGGATGTCGTCTTTCGTGCCGGCGAGGCCGGTGACGTACAGCACGTCGTCCGGATCGTCACCGATCAATTTCTTGACGGCGTCGCGGCGTTCCAACTGGCCCTTGGTGACGTCCGCGTCGGGGCCGGTGCGAAGGTTCGGTTTGCTGGACATGATATCTACTCCGTCGAGAACGCTTTGGCGCCGAGCAGCTTCTGCGTCAACAGGACGGCAACCGCATGTTCGGATTGATAGACCATGGTGCAGGCCGCATCCGCGACCTTGATCACCTCGTCCTCGGATTCGGCGCGCAGGCACCGGATGCCGCTTGCTTCGAGGACGGGCTGCGTCGCTTCGCCCATGGCGATCTGCCATGGATTGCCCTCGCCGAAATCGCCCCGCATGCTGACCAGGGTGAGGAACGGAAAGCGGCCGTGCTTGACCAGCGAGAAGAAATTCACGCAATTGCCGACGCCGCTGCTCTGCATCATCAGCACGCCGCGCGCGCCGCCGAGATGCGCGCCGGCCAACAGGGCCACGCCTTCCTCCTCGGTGGTCAGCGAGACGGAATGAACATCCGCGTCCTCGATCGATCGGTTGATCAGGGTCTTGTGTCCCGCGTCGGGGACATAGGCGAACTGCGAAACATCGTGGCGCCGCAGCAAGTCGTATAGCTCGCCCTGCCAAGCAGGTGCGTCGGCCATGGCTATCCTCCGTTATGTCGAGCCGGGCCAAGCAGCGCGGCGCGCGCCATTCCCAGGCTCTCGATGTCTTCGGCGTCTTGTGGCGACGCCCTAAATGGGATCATGCCCCGGCTTCCGCGACGGATACCGCCGACCGGCAAAGCGCGGGACGCCTGCCGAGCAGGCGGGACCGAGAGTACTGGTTAATCCGAGGGAGGTCCAATTGGGGGCTTCGTTGTCCCTCGGATCACTTGATTGCGCTTCGGAGATGAATTTGTTCATGCATTTATTGGGTAGGGAAACCAATTGTTAAACAGTTGGAATTTCAATCAGAAGTTACCGCAATGTGAATGTGACCGTGGCTGGTATGACGCAAATCAAATCAACACTGCTTATCCTCACCTCCACCTTACTGATGCTGGTGTTCGCCGGTATCGCGTTAACCATGATCGGCCCTTTGGTTGCTGGCCCGACGCCGGTAACGCGAGTCAGTGTGCCGTTGCACTTGCCGGCACCGGATGAGTTGCACGATCTGCTAATTTCGGAGCAATTCGGAGAGTTGGAGAGGCAGCTCGTAAGAATACAGGCGCGTTACGAAGCAGGTGATGTGACAGAGGCGCATGTTGCGGAAGCCTATTCAGCATTTGAGCGCGCTGATTTGACGCTGGAGGAACCGTTGCAGCGATGGCGCGCGACCGTTCCCAACTCATTCGCGGCCTATCTCGCATCCGGCCTTTACCAAATGAAATTGGCCTGGATCACCCGTGGAGAAGCGCCTGGGAGGACGCCGAACAGTCAGCAGCTTGATAGGATGCGGACCTTGATCGACAAGGCATGGCCGGATCTCTTGGAAGTCACGAAACGGAAGCCTAAGAGCCCGCCCGCATGGGCCGCGTTGATCACCGGTGCGATGTTGAAGAGAGAACCTGGCTCCGTCGAGAAGATTTACTCGATGGCGCGCGATGAGGTTCCTGCCTCTTCATTGGTTCATCGGCGTTACCATGATGCCCAATCCCCAAGGTGGAATGGATCGCCGATTGCCCAATTCTTTCTGCGAATTCGACTTCGTTTGCAACACAGCGATGAACCGGCCTTTTACTGGGTCCATTTCTATTCCGACCAACAGAAGGTCGATGCGATTTTGCGGGACGAATACACGAGCGAGTTCCGGCAATTCGTCGATCTTGTCGCTTGGGCGGTCTCCGCCGGGGATTTGGTCGATTGGGTCTACTCATTCTTTCCGCAGGAATACCCCGACATTGCTGCTCTTAGGACCTTGGACAACATTATTTTGTACTGGGACACGGCTTGGGCGCGCAGTCGGCGCGGTGACCTTCTTCATCGTCTCCAACGGTATGAAGGGGTCATTGCGGAGTATGGTCGAGCCGTTGAAGTCTCGCCGGATTCGATGGAACCGCGCCGCAAGCTTGCTCGTTACTTGAGGCGCTCGCAGCGCTTCTTCGATGCCCACTATCATTGGAAGAAGATCATAAACCGCGATCCATACGACCCGGCGCTGCTCGTGGAGTATGCCAGATTCCTTCAAGGAATGGGACAAGGGGAATTAGCCGGCAAACACCTAAAGCAGGCGCTCGTCTTTGGCGGCGCAGACGACCGGGTGCGACATGAAGTTGGTGTCCTGTACTGGACTCTAGGCCTGTACCAGGATGCGGTGAAGGAGTTGAGGAAGGCCGTTGATCTTGTGCCGGATAAGCCCCGCAACTGGTACTTCTATGCGATATCGTTGCAGCGCGCGCAGGATTGCAAGGCACAGGAGGCTTTCGAGAAATACGTCGATATGTGCGACATGTTGGGTGTTTGCATACCGGACAATATGTCTGTCGCCCGAAACTCGATTAAGATTATCAAGGCTGGTTGCGATTAGCGGGTCGACCCATTCCGTTGAAACCCACTCTGAAACTCGGTCCTTACTCGTTACGCGCGGCGCGGGCCAGCTTCTGCCTTTTGCGGCCCAACTCCTTTAGCCGTTTCTGATAGGGGCGCACCGCCGCCATATCGCGGTTCGCAATACTCCATTTCTCGTCCTCGGCCATTATCGATTCGAGCTGTTTCAGTTGCGCCAGGCGGACCGATTCCGGCATCTGGTTTATGTGCGGCTTACTGAGCATCCTGCGCCGTTCCAATCGCTTTTTCTGAACCTCCGGAGCCACGCCCATAGGAGGAGCGCCCCGGTTTTCGGCAATCAATTGCATTTGCGCGTTTGCGATGCGCTGCCTGAGTTGTTCCCAACCGGCATATCCCCTGAAGCCCATATCAAGGAAAAGGTTCTCGAACTCCTGACGGAGGCCGCCCGCCTCCATCTCCACCAGCGCCCGTTCGACCGTTCCGCGAAACGGCATGATAATCCCATGCGGCGTGTATTTTCGGTCCCCCCAGTACTGACTCGCCATATCAAGCATGGCGTCGAACGATTTGATGAAACGCTCGACCTGCTGCTTGGTCAGGGGCGTTGGCGCGTCGGCTTTCACCGGCGCATGAAGCGCGGCGACGACGAAAACGGCCATCAAAAGTGTCCGGAACGGCAAGATCATGAACACGATTCCCAGCATGGGTGAGCGACGTCACCCGACTATCGCAACCCATCCTTAACCATCCGTTACAATCCCAGGCTATGTCGGCCGCTGGCAGGGCCTAATCCCAAAACCCCATTCCAAAATTCGCGCCGTTTTGCGACACTGCGCGCGGTCACCATTGGGAGAATGCCTTCATGTCAGCGGATAGCGCCTCGAAAGACGTTCATTTTCTGGGGCTTGCGCCCCGGTTTCTCGGCGGCGTGCTGGAGGTTCCCGTCT
This sequence comes from Alphaproteobacteria bacterium, assembly GCA_028281325.1. GTDB lineage: Bacteria > Pseudomonadota > Alphaproteobacteria > UBA8366 > UBA8366 > JAJFJD01. The sequence continues at coordinate 1,313 of JANQKC010000006.1, read as the reverse complement.
ATCACATGCGGGGCGGAACCTCGACGGGCATCGTGCTGTACGAGAAGCATTTGCCGGCCGACCTGGCGCTGCGCGAGGAGTTGATCCGGCGCGTCATGGGCGTTCCGTTGGACGGCGAGGTGGCGGGCAACCGGCAAATCACCGGGCTCGGCCGCGGCATCCCGCAAAGCTGCAAGGTCTTCATCGTGGACCGGTCGGACCGCGACGACGCGGAGATCGACAGCACGTTGGCGCAATTGGCCCCGGACAAGGCGGCCATCGATTGGAGCGTGAATTGCGGCAACATGTCGGCGGCGCTGCCGGTCTTCGCCGGCGAGGTGGGGCTGCTGTCGCTCGATCCCGGCACCAACCGCGTGCGCATCCACAACACCAATACCGGCGTGGTCGCGCATGCGCTGGTCGACGTGCCCGAGCCGGGCGCGGCGATGACCGCCGAAACGGAGATTCCCGGCGTGATGGGGCAATGGCCGGGCGTGCAGCTTGCCCTGCTGGAGCCGGTCGGGGCCAAGACAGGCGCATTGCTGCCGACCGGCAACCCCATCGACACCGTCGACGGCATTGAGGTGTCTTGCGTCGACTTGGCCGTGCCGATTGTGATCGTCCGCGCCAGCGATCTCGGCAAGACCGCGTTGGAAACGCCCGATGCGCTCGACGCCGATGCGGCGTTCAAAGCGCGTCTGCAAAAAATCTGGGTTGCGGGTGGGCAGAAGATGGGGTTGAAGAACACCGACGGCAGCCCGATGACCGAGGCGCAGTTGGCGGCGAGCGAGACCATCCCGAAAATTTGCATCATTGCCGAGCCGTCCGACGAAGAGGTTGGACGCGGCGCCAATATCCGCGTCCGCTATTTCACGCCGCAGGCGGGCCATAAGTCTTTGGCCGTCACGGGCGGCGCATGCCTGGCGGCGGGCTGTCTCATCCCCGGCACGGTCGCGAATACAATCGTCCAGGGTGCCAGCGTGTTGGGACCCGACGAGCAGGATCACGTGATCCGCATGGCGAACCCGGCGGGCCTGCTCAAGGCGACGATCACCGGGTCGACGCGGGACGGCGAGATATCGATGCCCAGCGCGGCCTACGAGCGCAGCACGCAAATCCTGCTGCGCGGCCACACGCCGATCTACAACGCGTCGCCGGCATTGCTCGACGCCTATAAGGCGCTGGCCGTGGCGGCCTAGAGCATTCCATATTTAGCTAGAATCGTTTTTTTTGGATTCCCCTTTTTTGTTGGATGTGATTCAAGCTATCTGCTGGATCAGGAGGCCAGCGGCTATGGCTCGACCTCTTTCCGTTGATTTACGAGAGCGCGTTGT
>JANQKC010000004.1 GCA_028281325.1 Alphaproteobacteria bacterium | reverse complement strand
CTCAGGCGCCTTGTCGATCTCCGCGTAATCCGTGAAATCAGCGCCGCCGCCTTCCGCAAGCACCTTCGTGATCGCCGCCGTCAGCGTCGTCTTGCCATGATCGACATGACCAATCGTGCCAATGTTGCAATGCGGCTTCGTTCGCTCAAACTTCTCTTTCGACATTGCCTGCTTCTTTCTACTGGTTAGCCTGCGGATGTTTCCGTAATACCGAGGGCGCGCGTCGCGGCAGCCCCATATATAATGTCTCTCTCGACCTCTTCAGCCCGTCGCTCTCGACTCCGTTACGGGCCCCACGCACACGAAATGGAGCGGACGGCGGGAATCGAACCCGCATCTCCAGCTTGGAAGGCTGGGGTAATAAGCCATTATACGACGTCCGCACACCTTTTTCGGACCCGCTACCTCGTTGCCTCACTCACCGGATTTGCCGTCCAATACCACCCAATCAAAACACGCCCCGCCGGATCAATGGTGGAGGGGGTTGGATTCGAACCAACGTAGGCATAGCCAACGGGTTTACAGCCCGTCCCTTTTAACCACTCAGGCACCCCTCCGGCCCCGCGCGTTTTCATCGCGACGGCGGAGAGCGCATAATCGTGATTTACCACTGAATGTCAACGCCCAAACCGCAATCCGAGTAGCACAAAACACGCCACCCCCACCTCTTTCGCCAAAATGGCGTCGACGCGCGAGTTGCGTATCCGTAACTGAAGAAATAGTAAGGTCGGTTATGGTAAAAATCAAGGCAGCACGCGGAACGCGTCCGTCGGCCGGAAAGCGCCGCCGCGGCACACGGGACGATACGGCACGGCCCTGGCTCTACGGTCATCACGCGGTCGCGGCGGCCCTCAACAATCCGGGCCGTCAGGTCACCCGGCTCGTCGCGACGGCGCAAGCCGCCGACCGGCTCCGGGCCGATTGCCCGGACGCCAAGCCCGAAATCAACGAACGTGCAGCGATCGAGTCGCTGCTACCGGAAGGTGCGGTCCACCAGGGGATCGCCCTGCTCGCCTCCCCCCTTTCCACGGCCACGCTGGACGAGGTGTCGGCGTCGGTCTCGGACAGCGGCCTGCTCTTGGCGCTGGATCAGGTCACCGATCCCCAGAATGTCGGCGCGATCCTGCGCAGCGCCGCGGCATTCGGCGCAAAGGCCCTGATCATGCCGCAACGGCACGCCCCGCCCGTCACCGGGGCGCTCGCCAAGGCGGCGAGCGGCGCGCTGGAACACGTCCCACTGGTCACCGTGCCCAACCTCGGCCGCGGTCTGAAGACCCTGAAACAAGCCGATTTCTGGATTCTCGGGCTCGACGCGGCCGCCGCTACCTCAATCGCCGACACCACCATCGACGGCAGGCTGGTGCTCGTCCTCGGCGCGGAAGGCGCCGGCCTGCGGCGGCTGACCGCCGAGCGCTGCGATCTGCTGCTGCGCCTGCCCATGACCGGCCCGATCCCCAGCCTGAACGTCTCGGCCGCCGCCGCCATCGCCCTTTACGCCCTATCCCTTCGTCTCAACCCCACCCTTCCCCGGTCGTGAGCACCGCCATGTCCGCCGACGATAAATGCTACGTCACCCATCTGGAATGCAGCGCCACGGGGGAAAAGCATGATGCCGATACCCTTCACACGGTCTCGCGGGCCGGCAAGCCGCTGCTGGTGCGCTACGACCTGGATGGGGTGAAGGCGAGCCTGACCAAAGAGCGGCTGGCGCGGCGTCCCGCCGAAATGTGGCGCTATCGGGAACTGTTGCCGATGCGCCGGCGCAACGACATCGTCAGCCTCGGCGAGCCGATGACCCCGCTGATCCCCCTGCCCGCCATGGCCCGGAAGCTCGGCGGCGGCGAAATCCTGGTCAAGGACGAAGGCCGCATGCCGACCGGCAGTTTCAAGGCGCGCGGACTGGCGGTCGCGGTCGCCATGCTGAAGTCCTTCGGCGTGACGCGGGCCGCGATGCCGACCGCCGGCAACGCGGGCGCCGCCCTCGCCGCCTATTGCAGCCGCGCCGGGATCGAGACCTACGTCTTCTGCCCCGAGGACGCGCCGGAGGTGACCGTGCGCGAGATCGCCCTGCAAGGCGCAAAGACCTGGCGGGTCAACGGGCTGATCAACCACTGCGGCGCCGTCGTAGCGGCCGGCACCGAGGAGATGGGCTGGTACGACGTCTCCACCTTGAAGGAGCCGTACCGGATCGAAGGCAAGAAGACGATGGGCCTAGAGATCGCCGAGCAGCTCGGCTGGGACGTGCCCGACGTGGTCTTCTATCCGACCGGCGGCGGCACCGGCCTGATCGGCATGTGGAAAGCCTTCGAAGAGCTCAGCGCCCTCGGTCTCATCGGCGATAAACGGCCGCGTATGGTCGCGGTTCAATCGACCCGATGTAGTCCCTTGGTGAAGGCTTTCGACGCGGGCCATCGCGAGGTCATGGAACCCTGGGATCCGGTGACGACCAATCTGCACGGCGTCCGCGTCCCGAAACCCTTCGGCGATAGGCTGTGTCTCCAAGTGATGCGCGACAGCGGCGGGTTCGGATCGGCGGTCGATGACGACGAGGTCGCGGAGGCCCGGCTAGAGGTCGCGCGGGAGGATGGCCTACATTTGGGGCCGGAGGGGACCGCCTGTTTCGTCGCCTATCGCCAGGAACTGAAGCGCGGCCGCGTCGATCCGAAGGATCGCGTCGTCCTGTTCAATTGCGCCAGCGGCCTGAAATCCGAGATGCCGCCGATGACCCGGCATCTGGACCGGCACGCAAAGATCGACTTTAAGGCTCTCTAACCGCCCGGCCGCTCACGCGTGGCGGCCAGCCTGTTCCGTCCCCATATGAAGGACTGGACAGGCCGGGGCCGCCGGAGTAGAGGATGGCGCGGCGAAGTCATTACCCTATGCCCGTGTAGCTCAGTTGGTAGAGCAGGGGTTTTGTAAACCTCAGGTCGGGAGTTCGAGTCTCTCCGCGGGCACCATTTCCTCTCCCGCATTTTACCTCCAGCGTCGCGCAGCCTTGTAGCAAACGAGTCGCGCTTGACTTTTTCGGCGACTCACCGCGATTCTCTTCGCATGGATCAACAATCGAAAGGAGGTGGTCGAATGTCTAAACCCTTGGTGACGGTGTTCGCCGCGATGGCGACGGTGAGTGGATTGGACAACGACGCTTCGATCACGCTCTGACGCTTCGCTGTCGCAAGCGAACATGTGCAAACGCGGGCCCTGAAAAATACCGCGGTGCCACCAAACGGTTTCAACCCTCGCCGCCCTTGCCGGGCGGCGTTTTTCTTGGGCCTTTCCTGAGCATTAGACGACGGATTTACAGTGACGACCTGACCGCTTCGCATAAGCAGACTTGAGCAACTTTATCCGCTATAAATCCGCCTCATTTTGACGACTAATATCGACCTTTCATTCGTTCACCTACGCCGAGCAAGCAAAATGCGCCGCCGACTCATCGAAAAATTGAGATGCCCGAATACCCACGGAAACGCGTTGGAATGCTACGCCGTTACGGCGCAGGGCAACGGCCACACCACCGACGGCGTATACGCCAACCAGCTTGGCCCGGACGACGATATCGTCCGCGGCATTCTGTTCGAACGCGCCGGGAAAGCCGCTTACCCGATCTGGGATCATGTCGGCCTGCTGCTCTCGGACGAAGATACGGATGTTCCCCATCACACAAAGCTGTTGCAAGCACTGCGCCCCGACCTGCCGGCAGAGTTGCACGACATCATCGAGTCGACCGTTGCGCGGCTCCGGCAGCGAGCCGATACGAAAGACGGCACCTGGAACCGGGAGGAAATGGCGTATTACGACAGACAATCCGCGGACGAAGAAACGCGCCGCCGCGCCGTCGACGTGATCCACCGTCGGCCCGATTGGAACGTCTACATTCCCCGCGAAAAGACCCTCCTGCGCCATTTGGAACCGGGCTCAACGGTTCTCGAAGTGGGGTGCGCGAGCGCCCGGACGATGACATGGGCGTCGACCTTGGGCGGGTATGACTTTGAGTTCACAGGAATCGATATCTCCTGGAACAAGTTGTTGATGGCCAAAGCGGCCAGCCCGAACGGCGACTTCTTCCAGGCAAGCGCCCTGAATCTGCCCTTCAAGGACGCCTGCTTTGACGCGATCCTCGCCTTCGGCTCGCTGCACCATCTTCCCGATCCCTTGAAAGGCGTCCGAGAAGCCGTGCGGTGCTCCCGGCAATACTTCGGATTGCACGAACCGATCGACACGCCGAAACTCTTCGAAGACGGCACGGCGGCCAAGAACCTCATCCACCGGGTGTTTGAAAACTACGAACACAGCGACCACGACAACGAGATCAACGTCGATCACGTCGTTGCGGAACTGCGGAAAGCCGATTGGCAAACCGTCGACAGCCGCGAAGCCGTGACCGTCGTGAAGCCTTTGATCAAGCCGCTTTGCGACCTCATCGGCAACAATCGCTCTCGAAAACTCGCCTATCGCGGATTGTTCTTGATCGATGATTTGGTGGTGCAGACCCTCTGCCGGCTCTCGCGGCGCTTCGGCCCACGGGCGATTACCCTGTTGGCCAAGAAAGCCGCCGCATCCCCGACAGATCAAGACCAAGGAAACCTCGTCAGCGCGGCAACGCCTTAACCCGGACGTCGGGGCCATCCCCGCCGGATCAGCGAACCGGACGGTCGCTCACCAGGGAGTTATGGACCCAACCGGTCTTGCCCTTGGCCGTCCTGATCCGAACCCAATTTCCCTGCTTTTCCAACCGCTGGATCGAGGCAGTACGCTGCACCACGCCAACGATGCCCGCCTGCATAGACGGCCCGTTCCGCATGTTCACGGCGCTCGACCGCAGATAGATCGCAGACGAACCACCGCCGCTGCCGCCGGTCGTTGCGCCGGAACCGCCGCCGACGCCGACGCCCGTCCCAAGGGACTCGACCTTGGCGGCGATATCCGAACTCAACGGGCCGAGACCGCCAAGCATCGGTTTGACATACGGGTATAGAAAGACGCCGCCGGCAACCACCGCGGCGAGCATCGCCACGCGTTTCAGGCCGCGCGACCGGAAGATGCCGAGCACGGCGCCGACCCCCTCGACCGTGCTGCGCGCCGTCACGCCGATGACCGAGCCGGCCTTCTTCTCCTCCCCGTCCGCGGCCGATTCGCGCAACTGCCATTCGCTGCCGTCGATCCAGACCGGTTTGTGCGGATCCGGTTTGGCATCCGGGGCCGGCGGTGTTTCCGATACCGCCGGCGCATCTTTCGGTCTTGCATCGACTTCCGAGACCGTCGGCGAGCCCTCCAGCGCCGCCGCTTCGGCGTTCGGCGGCGGGGCCGCAACGTGACCGGGCGAGGACGTCGCCTCGGCGCCGGCCGTCTGTTTTTTAAGCTCCGTCTGCCAATAGGCGTCGCGTTCCGCCAGCGCTTGCCGCTGGGACGCCTCCCATTCCCCTCGCACCGCGGCAAGGCGCGCCTCTTCCTCGGCGAGCCACTGGGCGCGCGACTCCTGCAGCCGTTCCTCGAGTTCGATCTTCTGCAATCCGTCGCGTTCGGCAAGATATTCGTTCTGCGCGGATTCCCAGGCCGACTTCGCCGCGTCGATGCGCTTCTCTTCCTCGATCTTCCAAGTCTGCGTCGCCTCTTCGAGGCGGGTTTCCATATCCTTGCGCCAACTCGCCTCGCGTTCCGCCAACACGGCCGCCTGGGCCTCTTCCCATCCGGTCCGCGCCGCCGCCAGACGCTGCTTCTCCTCGTCCTCGCGACCGGCAAGGGCCGCGGCCACTTCCTCTTGATGGACGGCTTCCCATTCGGACTTTGCGTTCGCAACCGCCGAGTCGACCGCCTGGGCAACGGTTTGCTGCACCGCCTCCTCGACCTCATGGGCCCATTCGGACCGGGCGGCGTTCAGCCGTTCTTCGATTTCCGTCTCGGTGCGCTGCTCCACATCCGCGATCTTTTTGGAAAGGTCCGCCGCATGCGCCTCGCGCAGCGTCTCCATTTGCCGACTATGGTCCGCCAAAAGCGCGTCTTTCAGTTCCTGCCGCGCCACCGCGGCATCCGCCTCCTTCGCGGCCAACGCAACCTGTGCGGCGTCCAGTTCGGCCCGGACGGATTGCATCTCCCGCGCCGCCGCCGCGATCGCTTGTGCATGGTTTTCCTCAAGCGCGGCGGTCGACGCCGCTTGCGCATTCTTCTCCTTCAACGCGGCTTGCGCGGCGTCCAGATCGGTGCGGACGGATTGCAAATCGGCCTGCGCGGATTGCAGTTCCTGCGCCGCCGCGGCGGTCGCCTGCGCGTGCCGTTCCTCAAGGGCGGCAACCGACCCCGCTTGGGCCTCCCGCTCCTGCAACGCGACCTGCGCGGCAACCAGATCGTCGCGCAACGACTGCATGCGGTCTTCCAGCGCCGCCAGATCGCGGTCGCGCTTTTCCAGCGCGGATTTCGCCCCCGTCAGCTCCTCGCGCAGCGAGTCCGCCTCCAACTCCGCGGTCGAAACGACGGCGGCCTCTTCCGACGCGATCGCCTTCTTTGCCGCGGCCAACTCGTCGCGCAACGCCTGCGCTTGTTCTTCCAAGGCCACATTCTCGGCGCCGCGCTTGTCGAGGACGGATTGCGCCGCGATCAGCTCCTTCCGCAGGGCTTCGACCTGATTCTCCAATTCGGCGGACGCGGCCGCGCCGGCGTCCTTCGATTGCAGGGTCGCTTGGGCCACCTTGAGGTCGCCCTGAACCGATTGCAGCTCTTGCTCCAGCGCGGAGATCGCCTTGGTCTGCTCTTGAGTGCGATCCTCGTTACCCTTCGCATCGTCGAGCGCCGCTTCGGCCTGTTCGGCGCGTAGCGTCATTTCGGCCAAGGCCTGTTTCGTATAGGCGACCGCCTGCTCGGCCACGCGGGCCTTGGATTCGGCGGCATCGACCTGCGCTTTCATCGCCGACTTGGCGCCTTTCGTATCACCGTTGGTCGTCTCGGCCGCCGCCGCTTCAAGTTGTTTGATTCTGGCCGCCAGTTTCGCCAACTCGGCGTCCGCGGCCGCCTTCGCCTCGGCGACCTGGGCCTCCGCGTTGGCGGCCCAAGCGGCCTCCGCCTCTTTGAAGCGGCTGTCGTCATCCCCTTCCAGGCTCTCGACGCTTTGCAGCGCCTCCATAACGCGGCGCTCCGTTTCGGCCGCCGCCTCCGCCTTCACTGCCGCGATCTTCGCTTCCGCCTCGGCCCGAAGCCGAGCTTCGAGGGCCGCGAGATCGGGCCGGGTCGCGGCATTCCGAGTCGCCGGTTGCGCCCGTTCCCGCGATGCAGCCTCCGGCGCCACGTCTATATCGAAAAGGGCCACCGTGTTCGCGAAGCCGTCCTCGACATTCACGACCCGGACGGTCAAGGCATGCGGCGCAAAATCCGGCTCCGCCGGCTTGTAAAACAAATTGTCCAGCTCATCGGAATTGAGCGACCACGTATGGTCGCCGCTGTTCTGGCCGCGCGACAAACGGGCGCCGCTCAACAGTCCTTCGACCTTGATGGATATACGCTCGCTGCCCGTGCGTTCCGGCAGCGACTCCGCAATCGAAAGCCGGACGCCGGGTGAGTTGGCCGCCGACGCGGCAGGCTTCCTCCTTGGCACCTTCCCCGGCTTCGCCGCTTTCGCCGCCGCCGGCTTGGCGCCCGCTTTCGTTCCTTTGGACGCGGCGGATTTCGCCGGCTTACTGGCTGCCGTGGAAGAACGACCGGACATCGATTGGCCTCAGTTATCGCGCCTGGAGCGCTACCTACACCTCAGAAGGTCCGGGCGCGGCGGGCCAATGATCAACCGCCGAGTCCAGCTCTCTGCCTCGGCTTATTGTTGTAAACAACTCGTTAATAAAAGGTTCAACTCGCGCGACAATGACCGGGGTCACAATGACGCAGGCAGCGCAACAAATAACGAATGTAAATCAAATGGTTACCACGCCATCCGATCACAGCGATTCGGCATGCTCAAGGGGTGTTATGCGCCGGTTCTCCCTCGATGCCTTTGTACAGCACGTCCTGGCGAAATTTCATGATCCGGGCATGTTCCGCTCGGGCGGCGGGGTCCATGTCTTGGACGGGGGGCGTCTCATGCTAGACCCGCCAACGGTCGATACCGCACGGGCCGCCTCTTACGTCGTCACCGCCCGCTGGAAAATCTTCCGCCGAAGCTGCAAGCCCTGGAAAGCTGGCTGTTCCGGGAACTCAACAACGCCGTGCCCGACGACGGTATCTGCGGGTCGCCCGTCGAAGATGCCTAAACGCCGACTTTCCGTTTTGCCGTTCCCGCCAGGTTACTCTAATCTGTTGCTCTACTCTTAGGCTGCGAATCGGCGCCCACACCCCACCGAACGGCAAGGACGAGGAAGACATGGCGGTCACGACACTGAAACGGCAAACGGACATGAGCGACGCGGAATGGGAAACCCGCTGCAATCTGGCGGCGCTGTACCGTATCCTGGACAAGCTGCGCATGACGGACCTCATCTATACCCATATGTCCGCGCGGGTCCCCGGCGAGCCCGGCCATTTCCTGATCAACCGGTATGGCGAGTTCTTCAACGAGATCACGGCCTCCAGCCTGGTCAAGATGGACTATGACGGCAACGTCATCGGCGAGCCGGGCAATTTCAACGACGCCGGATTCACGATCCACAGCGGCGTTCTGATGGCGCGGCCGGACGCCAATTGCGTGATGCATCTGCACACCCGGTCCAGCGTGGCGGTTTCCGCGCAGAAATGCGGATTGCGCCCGATCAGCCAGCACTCTCTGCTGGTGTTGGGCAGCATCGGGTATCACGACTACGACGTCGCGGGCGGCAACCTCGACGAACGCGAAGTCCTCGGCCGAGACTGCGCCAAGGCCGATTGCATTATCCTGCGCAACCACGGTCTCTTGACCATCGGCAAGTCGATCCAGGAAGCCTTCAAGAAGATGTATTTCCTCGAGACCGCGTGCCAGATCCAGACGGCGGCCGGCGACGGCGACCTGATCGAGGTTCCGGAACCGGTCCGCAGCAAGAGCATCGCCCGGTACAAGGCGAAGTTCGACGATGGAACCTATGGCGATCTCGAATGGGAAGGCATTCTACGCACGCTGGACCGCGAAGGCTCCGACTACCGAAACTAACCGGTAACGCGCAGACAATCCGAAACGCCGGGATGGCCCGTGGCCACGGTGAAACCCCGGCCGGTTTCGGCGTTTGCGGCTTGACAGGGTGAGCCCCCAAGCTCACTTTTGCTGTGTCCCCGTGGAGTCACACGCGATGAGCGATAACGAACAGCAACGGCCCCGTGTCGAGATGATCGATCCGCAAACGGCTCGTCATTGGATAGAGCGCGGCGACGCCGTCCTCGTCGATGTCCGGGAGCCGCATGAATACGCCATGGAGCATATTCAGAGCGCGACGTTGATCCCGCTCTCCGATTTCAACCCCACCAACATCCCCGACCATGCGGACAAACGTTTGCTGCTCATGTGCGCCAGCGGCGTGCGCTGCGGTGTCGCGTCCGAAATGCTGCTGCGGGCCGGCTATACCGAAATGTACCGCCTTGCGGGCGGCATCATGGGATGGAAAGCCGCCGGCGGCCCGGTCGTACACGGGGCCTAAACCGCAGCGATACGTCCAGTTCGGCCGTGATCTGTGACAAAAAGACGCGAAAATCGAAAAATCCGCGCGACCGGCCGGGGCTTTCAGTTGACTTCCCCGGTCCGCGGCGCATGATGCGCGTCACAACTCAAAATAAAGTCTGATTTACCAGCGTCCCTCCCGTCCGATCGCATCGAAATACTGCGGCGAACCCTTGGGGCGCTTGTAGAAAGTATACGACGGCGTTGCATATCTATCTGCCCATCGCCGAAATGTCGGTGAACGTGTTCCTGTTGCTCGGAATGGGCGCCGGAGTCGGCATGCTGTCCGGGATCTTCGGCGTCGGCGGCGGGTTCCTGATGACGCCGCTTCTGATCTTCATGGGTGTCCCATCGCCGGTCGCGGTCGGCACCGAGGCGAACCAAATCGTCGCCTCGTCCGTTTCCGGCGTCATGGCCCATTGGCGGCGCGGCAATGTCGACTTCAAGATGGGCATGGTCCTGCTCGTCGGCGGCCTGATCGGATCGACCTTCGGCGTCTATTTGTTCAAGGAGTTGCGGGCGCTCGGCCAGATCGATCTGGTCATCAAGATTTGCTACGTGGTGTTCCTGGGAATCATCGGTTTCCTGATGCTGGTGGAAAGCATCCGCGCCATCAAGCGCAGCCAATCCGCCACCGCCCCCCGCCGCAAACTGCATCAGCATAACTTCCTGCACGGCCTGCCGTTCAAGATGCGGTTCCGCCGGTCGAAGCTCTATATCAGCGCGCTTCTGCCGCTGGGCGTCGGCTTTTCCGTCGGCGTCCTGGCATCGATCATGGGCGTCGGCGGCGGCTTCGTCATGGTGCCCGCCATGATCTACCTGCTCGGCATGCCGACCGCGGTCGTCGTCGGAACGTCCCTGTTGCAGATCATCTTCGTCACCGCCAACGCCACTTTCTTCCAGGCCTATCTCAATCAGACCGTGGATATCGTGCTGGCGTTGATCCTGCTGCTCGGCGCGGTGGTCGGCGCGCAGATCGGCACCAAGGTCGGGGCCTACCTCAAGGGCGAGCAGCTTCGGGGCTTGCTGGCGCTGATGGTGCTGGGCGTTTGCATCAAGCTCGCTTTCGACCTCGTTGTAACGCCGGACGACGTGTATTCGCTGGGCTTGGGCGGGGGACATTGATCATGATGCGCCCAGTCATCGCCCTGCTGATCCTGGTCGGATGCGCCTTACCGGCGCGCGCCGAGCCGCTTGTCGCCGATATCTCGGAAAGCGTCGTCAAGATCACCACCGGCTTCACCGGCACCAAAGTGCTGCTGTTCGGGGCCATCGAGGGCGACGGGAAAGTGGTGGTGATCGTCGAGGGGCCGCGGCATTCGATCACCGTACGCCGCAAGGAGCGAATCGCCGGTATCTGGATCAACCGCGACACGTTGCAATTCGTTGAGGCGCCGTCCTTCTACCAGGTCCTGGCGAGTGACACGCTCGACGAATGGCTGCCTTTACGCACCCGCGAAGAGCATCAAATCGGCGTCGAGTATCTCGATCTGAAATCGGAATCCGAGGTCGGCCCCGCCGAGAAAGCCGAGTTTCGCGATGCGCTGGTCCGCAACATGCAACGGATCGGCCGTTACGGCACGCTCGAGGAGAACGTTAAACTGTTGGGCGGACAACTCTTTCGCGCGGACCTGTATTTGCCCGCGAACCTGCCGACCGGCTACTACAACATCAAGGCGATGCTGGTGCGCGACGGCGAAGTCGCCAGCATCAAATCCACCCCATTGCTGGTGACCAAGGCGGGAATCGGCGCCGAGGTCTATCGCATGGCCTACGCCTACCCGGCGCTCTACGGCATTGGGGCGATCGTGATCGCCGTGCTCGCCGGACTGGGCGCCAACGCGATCTTCCGAAAGGTCTAAAAGAGCCCCACAGCGCTCCGTTTTCGGCGTATAGTGACGCCCGGTTCTTCGAACCATCGACTGGACTAACCTTCGTCTATCTCCCATCTCTCAATCAGAAAACTGCGGAACAGGATCGGCCCCAAGGCCGCCCCCATCTCTGCTAAAAACGCAAAAAATGAAACGCTCCGTCTCATATCTTTCGGAGAGTCGACGAGGCCGAACGAATTGACTAGGTTGGCACTCCCTGCCTTGGCTTGCTGCAAACCCACCCACGGGGGAAATACCGGATAATGTCGCTAAACCCGTTCGAAACCGTCCGCGAGGTCGTCGATACGTCGCCGCCCGTCGCCGACGAAGTGAAGACCACGACCTGTTACATGTGCGCCTGCCGCTGCGGCATTAAGGTCTATCTGAAGGACGGCCGCATCCGCTACATCGAAGGAAACCGCGATCACCCCGTCAACAAGGGGGTTCTCTGCGGCAAGGGATCGGCGGGCATCATGCAGCATTACTCGCCGGCGCGGCTGTCGAAACCGCTGTTGCGGGTCGGCGAGCGCGGCTCGGGCGAGTTCAAGGAGATCGAGTGGGACGAAGCCATGGACCTCGCGGTCGACTGGCTCGGCAAGATTCGCGAGACCGATCCCAGCAAGCTGGCCCTGTTCACCGGCCGCGACCAGAGCCAGGCGATGACCGGTTGGTGGGCGTCGCAATTCGGCACCCCCAATTTCGCGGCGCATGGCGGCTTCTGCTCGGTCAACATGGCGACCGCCGGCTGTTTCACCATCGGCGGCTCGTTCTGGGAGTTCGGCGAGCCCGACTGGGAACACACCCGCTACTTCATGATGTTCGGCGTCGCCGAGGATCATGATTCCAATCCGCTGAAGACCGGCATCGGACGGCTCAAGACCAAGGCGCAGGCCAAGTTCGTCTCGGTCAACCCGATCAAGACCGGCTATTCCGCCGTGGCCGACGAATGGGTCGGCATCCGGCCCGGCACCGACGGGCTGTTCGCCTTCGCGCTGATCCACGAATTGCTCAAGGCCGAGAAGATCGATTGGCAGTTCCTGGTGCGCTACACCAATGCGCCCTGGCTGGTGATCCAGGACCCATCGGCGGCCGACGACGGGCTCTTCGCACGCGACGACGAGGGCAACCCGCTCTGCTATGACGCGGAGAAGAAGGCGCTGGCGAACGCGACCGGCGTCGACATCTCGCCCGCCCTGGTCGGCGAATACAAGCTGCCCGACGGCCGCACCGCCGTTCCCGCGTTCCAGCTCCTCGCCGCCCGCTACATGGACGACCGCTACGCGCCGGAAACGGTGGCCGATGAATGCGGCATCCCGGCGGACAAGATCAAACGCCTCGCCGCCGAACTGGCGCATGCGGCGTTCAGCCAGGAAGTCGTTCTCGACGTGGAATGGACCGATTGGGCCGGACGCAAGCATGACAAGATGATCGGAAGGCCGGTCTCGATGCATGCGATGCGCGGCATCTCGGCCCATTCGAACGGCTTCCACACCTGCCGCGCATTGCATGTGCTGCAAATCCTCCTCGGCTCGGTCGATGTCCCCGGCGGCTTTCGCTACAAGTCGCCTTTCCCGAAACACATCCCGTCCTTCCCGAAGCCGGCGGGCCACGACGTCGCGCCCAATACGCCGATCCCGGGCCCGCCGCTCGGCATGACGACCGAACCGGCCGACCTGCTGGTCGACGCCGACGGGTCGCCGAAACGCATCGACAAGGCGTTCAGTTGGGACAACCCGATCTCGGGCCACGGCCTGATGCATATGGTGATCCACAACGCCTGGAAGGGCGATCCCTACCCCATCGACACGCTGTTCATGTATATGGCGAACATGGGCTGGAATTCGTCGATGAACATTCCGAATACCTTGAAGATGCTGACCGACAAGGACCCGGAGACCGGCGAGTATAAGATTCCACGGATCATCTATTCCGACGCCTTCTATTCGGAGATGATCCCCTATGCGGACCTGATCCTGCCGGACACGACCTATCTCGAACGGTGGGACTGCATCTCGCTGCTCGACCGGCCGATCTGCTCGGCGCACGGCCCGGCGGATTCGATCCGGCAACCGGTGGTGCAACCGGACCGCGACGTGCGCGCCTTCCAGGACGTGATGATCGACCTCGGCGGGCGGCTCGGCCTGCCCGGCATGACCAACGAGGACGGTACGCCGAAATACCCCGGCGGCTACCCCGACTACATCGTCAACCACGAACGCGCGCCGGGCATCGGCCCGCTGGCCGGCTGGCGCGGCGAGAACGGCGACCAGCACGGCAAGGGCGCGGTCAACCCCAACCAGCTCGACCGTTACATCGAGAACGGCTGCTTCTGGCAGCATGAATTGGAGCCGAACCAGCTCTACTTCAAACACTCGAACAAGGACTATCTCGACTACGCGGCCAGCGTCGGCTGGATCGGCTCGGCCGATCAGGTCGTGCTGCACGTCTACAGCGAGCATCTGCAGAAGTTCCGCCTCGCCGCGCGGGGTCATGGCGACGTGGTTCCGCCGGAAGAACACCGCGAGCGGGTCGAGACCTATTTCGATCCCTTGCCGATCTGGTACAAACCGTTCGAAGAAGCCTCGGTCGACACGGACAGCTTCCCGCTGCACGCGCTCACCCAGCGACCGATGCATATGTATCATTCCTGGGGGTCGCAGAATGCGTGGCTGCGCCAGATCACGGCGGCCAACTGCCTGTATGTCCACCCGGACACCGCCGCCAAGGCCGGCGTCGAGGATGACGACTGGGTCTGGATCACCAGCCATCACGGCAAGGTCCGCGCGCAGATCAAGACGATGGCCGGCGTGAACCCGGACACGGTGTGGACCTGGAACGCCATCGGCAAGCGGCAGGGCGCGTGGAATCTCGACAAGGACGCGCCCGAGGCGAAACGCGGCTTCCTGTTGAACCACATCATTTCCGAGCTGCTGCCGGAACGGAAGGACGGCTACCGCTATTCCAATTCGGACCCGGTTTCCGGACAGGCGGCGTGGTACGACCTGCGGGTGCGGATCGAGAAATGCACCGCGGAAGACGCCGACAGCACCGATCCGCTGTTCGACGCCATGCCCCAACGCGACGCGCCGCGCGAAGGCGATGAAAAGTTGCGCTACGGCGAGGAATTCAAGAGCCCGCCGAGCGGCAAGACCGGCGGCGCGCATCTGGAGTTCATCGGCAACCGCGAGGAAGTCGCGGAAACGGTGACCGGGGTCCCATCCGGTCACGGCAACCAGAAGAAGGAGGACGCTTGATATGACGAGCCTCCCCGAAACCCCCACGACAAAGAAGCTGGGCCTGGTTATCGATCTGGATATCTGCGTCGGCTGCCACGCTTGCGCGGTGAACTGCAAGGAGTGGAATTCCGGCGGCCATTCGGCCCCGCTGACGGATTTCGACCCCTATGGCGCCGACCCGACCGGCGTCTGGTTCAACCGTATCCACACCTTCGAAGCGACCGACGACGTCGGCAACAGCCGGACGGTTCACTTCCCGCGCTCCTGCCTGCATTGCGAGGATGCGCCCTGCGTCACCGTCTGCCCCACCGGGGCCTCCTATAAGCGCGAGGAAGACGGCATCGTCCTGGTGAACGCGGATACCTGCATCGGCTGCAAGCTGTGCTCCTGGGCCTGCCCGTACGGCGCCCGCGAATACGACCACGATGACGGCGTAATGAAGAAATGCACCCTCTGCGTCGACAAGATCTATAACGAGAATCTCGACGAAGAGAGCCGCGTACCGGCCTGCGTCTCGACCTGCCCCGCCGGGGCGCGCCATTTCGGCGATCTCGGCGACCCGGAGTCGGACGTCTCCAAGCTTGTGGAAGCGCGCGACGGCTTCGAATTGATGCCCGAACAGGAATGCAAGCCGACCAACCGGTATCTGCCGCCGCGGCCGCGCAAGACGGCGGCGGGATCGACCGGCGCGCCGAGCGCCCTGGAACCGCAGGTGGACGGCGGCGACAGTCCCTTCCTCCGCTGGGTCGACAAAGTCCTGTCACGCTAAGGAATCCGTTATGCATCCCGCCTTTTCCGTTATTTTCTTCACCACCGCATCCGGGGCCGGATATGGGTTGATCACCCTGATGTCGATCCTTCAGGCGAGCGGAATCCTGCCGCCGGACCCCCGGGTCGGCTGGGCCGGCTTCGGCATCGGGTTCACGCTCATCACCCTCGGCCTTCTGTCCTCGACCTTCCATCTGGGCCATCCCGAGCGGGCCTGGCGCGCGATCAGCCAATGGCGCTCCTCCTGGCTCAGCCGCGAGGGCCTGGCGGCGATCGTGACTTATGTTCCGACCGGGGCGTATGCGATCGGCTGGATCTTCCTCGATTGGCGCGACGACCTTTTCATCCTCACCGGCATGGTCGGCGCGATGCTCTGCATGCAGACGGTGTATTGCACGGCGATGATCTACGCTTCGCTCAAGACGATCCGCGCCTGGGCCAATAGTTGGACGGTCATTTGCTATTTCAGCATTTCGATCTTTACGGGCGCGCTCCTGATGAACGCCATCGCCTCGGTGTTCGGCTATTGGCATCCCGCAATGTTCTGGATCACGACGGGCGCCATCGCCGTCGCCGGCGTCGCGAAGATGCAGTATTGGCGCTTCATCGATCGCAATCCGAGCGAGAGCACCGCCGAGACCGCGACCGGGCTAAAAGGTCATATCCGGCTGCTCGAATCGCCGCACACGCAAGAGAACTACCTGCAGAAGGAAATGGGCTACAAGATCGCGCGGAAACACGCTTCCAAACTTCGGCAGTTGACGATCGCCGCCGGGTTCGTCGCGCCGATCCTGCTCATCACGCTTGCGAATGCGAGCATCCCCGCGACCGCCGCCGCCCTCTCGATCCTCGCCGTGCCGGTGGCGGCGATCGGCGTGCTGATCGAACGCTGGCTGTTCTTCGCCGAAGCCAAGCATGTGGTAACGCTCTACTATGGGGAGACCACCGCGTAGCCGAACGCACGAGTCGCAGAGGCCATGAGCGATAGCAGGACACTCGACACGAAGGGGCTGAACTGTCCGCTGCCGGTGCTGAAGGCGCGGCGCGCGATGCGCGACCTGACGGACGGCGACGTCCTGACCGTGCTGGCGACGGATCCGGCCTCCTATATCGATTTCCAGCATTTCTGCGACACGACCGGCCATGAACTGATGGACGCGCAAGAGGACAAGGCCGAGGGTGTCTTCACCTATGTCATCCGCTGCGTGAAGGGATGACCGAACCGCCGCTCCGGCGGGCGACGGCGAAGGACGCGGAAACCATCGCCGCCCTGGTGGACCGCGCTTATCGCAAATACCTGCCCCGCATCGGCCGCCCGCCGGCGCCGATGACCGACGACTATGACGCGGTGCTGCGCGATCACGAGGTCTGGGTGGTCGACGGGCCGGAGACCATCGACGCCCTGCTCGTTTTAATGCCGGACGCCGACGCGCTTTTCATCGACAACATCGCCGTCGACCCAGCGCGTCAGCAGGGTGGGCTCGGCCGAATGCTGATGACCTTCGCCGAAAACGCGGCGCGGGGTCGCGGCCTGTGTGCCCTCACCCTCGTTACCAACGAGCATATGAGCGAGAATATCGCCTTCTATACCCGCCTCGGCTTTGTCGAGACCGGACGCGAGTTGCGCCGTGGGAGCTACACGGTCCATATGCGGAAGGCGCTTCTTGGTGCGGGAATCGCGATCGAAGAAGATACCTGAGCAACACAGTTCAAAAGTCGCAATTCGATATGCACCAAGCGCGCTGTTTTTCCGGATAGAGCGAACAACGCGCAAGGCAGATATCTCTGGCAAACCCACTTTGTGTGGACTGAGTTTCTCCGGAGCTTCCTGCTACGGCCAGTACCCCAAGCAAACCAAAACCAACGCACACTTGCGGAAACTTGCTGCAATAGTCGCGAAGTGATTTCGCGTTTGCATTACGCCATCGCTCTTGAATTTGGCGCCGCGCTCTCCGTCGATCCACGGACTGTTCCAACAGATTATTGTAGCGCAGGTATCTCGACATTCCGTCTGGATCATCGTGGACAAGGCGAAGCTTCTCACCGACATGAATTTTCCCGGTGTACACATACTTGCCACCAGAACCCTGGCCGATTCTCTGCTCGCTTGTTTCTCCTATATGCACTGCGATACGAATTGTTTTTACGACACCTGGGGCGCAGTTCATTCCGACTAAATCTTTAACCGTTGCCAAGACGAAATCTCGTTGGCCAACCTCATTCGCATAGAAAATTGGCCCCCATCGGTGGGTGTTTTTGAAGAGCATTGTTGGGTGGCTCTGGCAAAGCTCTTCATTCATCAAAACAATGGTGCCATCGGAAAAAGTCATCACCCGTATTGGCCTCATCGTTCTGTCTTTCGGCATAAGCTTTAGTCTGTGCTCGGTTTCTCCCAAAGCGTGGTGAGAAATCTTAAACGTGGAATCGGTCCGGTCTGCGATGAAGTTGTAAGCAAACAGATATCTCATGGAAGGATAAGTAGGTTTTTCTTGAACTGTTCCCGGCCTGGCACAAGCCGATAACGCCGCAACACATATCAGAGCAACGATCGTGGAAACCAAAGCCACCACTGCTGTTGATTTGTTAGAACGTCGTAAATCTAGCCAAAAGCTCATGGATAATCCGCCTAGATTGAAAAAATCGGTTGCTTAAGGATTACATGCCTTATCGTCCGGCAAAGCTAGTGAAACTGCTGACCACGTCGAACCGGCAGTCTGTGTTCTGAAGAAAGACGTGTGGCTATACATTGCCGCCTCACTTTTTCCTTATTTTCGGCAAAAGTCTTACACGTTCGCCGCCTAGGGTCATCTCATAGGTCGACAGGGGACCTCCGGCTCCAGAGAAAGGAGCCGATGATGATTCGTTTTTTTCTTTCCGTATTTATGTTCGCCGCCGCCGCCGCGCCCGCGCAGGCGCTTACGGTCGACCTTTGGAATACGTTCGAGGAGGACGTGCTCGCGCTCGTCAACCAAGACCGAACCACTCAAGGACTGGGGACACTCACCGGTGACAGCAGATTACACAACGCGGCCCGGGCGCATTCGGGCGACATGGCCAGCAACAATTTCTTCAGCCATACCGGCACCGGCGGCACGAATGCCGGTAACCGAATTCAAGCGGCGGGTTATTCCTTCACCGCATGGGGCGAAAACATCGCCGCCGGCTACCGGTCCGCGGAAAGCGTCGTCACGGCATGGCTCAATAGTCCTGGCCATCGCGACAACATGCGGAACGGAATCTTCACCGACGTCGGCGTCGGATACATCGAAGGCGGCGACGACGCCGATTTCGCGACCTATTGGACGCTCGTCCTCGCCGCGGGCGACGGGGCGCAAATGGTCGTACCGCCGATCGCGCAATTGACCCAGACGATCAGCGCGGCCCTCGCGGACGACGTCAGTTCCCCGACGCCCATGCCGCTGCCCGCCAGCATCTGGATGTTCATCACAGCCCTGGTGTCGGGCGTCGCCATGGTCCGACGCCGCCGTCAGACGGCCGCTGCCTAGAAACGGTCGGTCGAAGTAAAGGAACGCCGCCGGCCAACGCAGGCCGGCGGTCCTTGCCCCTACTGGTCGAGCGGGCCGCCCGCCTTCTCCCAGGCGTCCATGCCGCCGACCAGATGGCACACGTTCGACAGTCCCATCGCTTGCGACGTCTCGACGGCAAGCGCCGACCGCTCGCCATAGGCGCAATAGTAGATCAGCCGCTTGCCGGTGGCCGCCGCCATTTCCCGCAGCATCCCGCCCTGCTTCACGAACCGGTCCAGCCGGGTATAGGGCGCATGGATCGAGCCCGGGATGAAGCCGCTCTTCTCACGCTCGGCATCCTCGCGCAGATCCACCAACGTACAGTCCGGCGACTTACAGGAGGTCAGCACGTCATCCGCGGTCAGCGCCCATTTTTCACGCGCCGCCGTCCCCTGTTCGATGCCGACTTTGAGATTCGCGGGCACGGCGATATCCATCATCTTCGGGTTGGCAAGGTTCAGGTTTTCCATGATGTCGACATATTGATCGACCGACTCGACCTGAAGCCGCGGATTATAGGCGATCTCCTCGCCGATGGTGCTGACCGTGTCGCCCTTGTAGTCATGCGCCGGATAGACCAGCGTGTCCTCGGGCAATTTCAGCAGCTTGTCGAACAGCGAATCATACTGGGCCCGCGCATCGCCGTTCTGGAAATCGGTCCGCCCGGTCCCGCGAATCAACAGCGTGTCCCCGGTGAACACGCGGTCCTCCATGAGAAAACTGTACGAGTCGCTGGTATGCCCGGGCGTATAGAGGACGCGAAGCGCCAGCCCCTCGATGTCGATACACTCGTCTTCCTTCACCCGCATCGACACCACGTCGACCGGGCTATGCTCGCCCATCACGGTGATGCATTTCGTGCGGTCGCGCAGTTCGCCCATGCCGGTGACGTGATCCGCATGAACATGGGTGTCGATGACCTTGACGAGTTTCAGGTCCAACTCCTCCAGGAGCTGCATATAGCGGTCGACACGCTCGAATACCGAATCGATGATCAAGGCCTCGCCGCCCGGGCGGCTGGCGAGAAGATAGGTATAGGTACAGGATTCCGGTTCGAATAACTGTCGGAAAATCACGGTTTCCACTCCCGTCTCAATGGCCCTTCCGCGCGATCAGGATGCAACAAAAATGGCCCGGAAGTCATTGACATTCGTGAGAGTAGGTCCGGTTCTGACCAGGCCGTTCACCGCGTCGAAGAAACCGTAACCGTCATTGTCCGCCAGCCGCGCCTTGGCGTCGACGCCAGCAGCTTCCGCGCGGGACAGCGTCTCCGGCGCGAGCAGCGCGCCCGCGTTGTCCTCCGACCCGTCGATCCCGTCGGTGTCGGCGGCAAGCGCATAAATGTCCGGATGCCCGTCCAAGGCGACCGCCAAGGCCAACAGGAACTCCGCATTGCGGCCGCCGCGACCCTTCCCCCGCACGGTCACGGTCGTTTCCCCGCCCGACAACAGGACCGCGGGCGCCGCGGCGGGATGTCCATGCCGCGCGACCTGCTTGGCGATCCCGGCAAAGACCTTCGCCACCTCCCGCGCCTCGCCTTCAATCGCGTCGCCCAGGACAACCGGGGTCACGCCCGCCGCCTCGGCGACCGTCGCAGAGGCCTGCAGCGCCATCTGCGGCGCGGCGATCATCCGCGTTTCCGCCTTCGCGAACCGCGCATCGCCGGGCTTGGGCGTCTCGGCCGCCGCCGCCTTGAGATGGTCCAGCACGGCCAACGGCTCGACGATGCCGTATTTCGCCATGATCGCCCGCGCATCCGCGAAACTCGTCGGGTCGGCGACGGTGGGACCGGACGCAATGGTCGAGGGATCGTCGCCCGGTACGTCCGAAATCATCAGGGTCAGGACACGGGCCGGCGACGCCGCAGCGGCCAGGCGGCCGCCCTTGATCGCCGACAAGTGTTTCCGCACGCAGTTCATTTCGACGATGCTGGCGCCCGACCGCAACAAGGCGGTGTTCACCGCCTGCTTGTCGGCCAGCGACAGACCGTCCGCCGGCAACGGCATCAAGGCCGAGCCGCCGCCGGAGATAAGGCACAAAACCAGATCGTCCGGCCCTGCTTCACGCGCCAAGGTTAGAATGCGTTTGGCCGCGTCCTGTCCCGACGCGTCCGGCACGGGATGGCTCGCCTCGACGATCTCGATGGCATCGCAATCGACGCCGTAACCATGTTGCGTCACGACCAAACCGCTCACCTCACCGGGCCAGCGCCGCTCCACGGTTCGCGCCATCGCCGCCGACGCCTTCCCAGCCCCGATAACGATGGTCTTGCCGACCGGCGGCTCCGGCAGATGGGGCGGCACGCAGATATCCGGCTGCGCCGACGCGACCGCCGCATCGAACATATCGCGCAAGAATGTCTGAGGATCGATCACGGCCTGCCTCCGTCCAACATACGGCGCGCCTACTTGAAATCCGGCTCGCATCCCGGCGGCGGCGAATACCCCAGATCGCCGCGCGCGATCACCGCCTCCCGCCCGCCATGCATTTCCACCTGTTCGGCCTGTCGCCGCTTGGCCCGCGCATCGACCTCTTCCGGGTCGCAAATGCGGCGCAGGAGTTGTTCGCAGTCCGCCCGCACCGATGCGAACGCGGGATCGGCGCCGAGATCGTTCACCTCCTCCGGATCCGATTCAAGATCAAAGAGTTGCGGCGTATATTTCGGATAATACACGAACTTGTATCTGCCGTGCCGGATCATGAACGCGCCGGTCGTCGATCCCATCGCGTGGTATTCGGAGAACACATTCCGGCGCGGCGTCGCCCCGTCGATGATGTCGAACAGGGACACGCCCGGATAGGCCCGCTCCTGCTCGGTCAACGGCACGCCGTTCGCTTCGAGGAAGGTCGGGTAGCAATCGACATGACTGACATGCGTCTCGCAGGTCGCGCCTTCGGGGAGTCCCGGCCCGGCCATGATCATCGGCACCGCCGCCGCCTCTTCGAACATCGTCGACTTGCCCCAGAGGCCGCGGCTGCCGAGATTGTCGCCATGGTCGCTAGTGTAGAGGACATGCGTATCGTCCGACAGCCCGGCCGCTTCGAGCGCGCGCAGCACCTTGCCGATATTGTCGTCGAGGAAACTGCAAAGCCCGAAATACGCGGCCACGGCAACACGAACCGTCTCCTCGTCGAAATAATCGTCATAGTTCAGGCTGCCGGCGTAATCCAACAAATAGGGATGCTGGGGCCGCTCGGCCTTGTCGTGCTGTTTCGGCCAAGGAACCTGATCGAGCGGGTAGAGCTTGAAGAACTCTTCCGGCGCGGTCAGCGGAAAATGTGGGCAAACCCAAGAAACGAACAGCGTCCACGGTTTGTCGCCGCTCTTCGACGCCTCGTTCTGCAACCATCGAACGGCCAAATCGGTGATGTTCCGGTCGTAGTCGGTGTATTCGCTTTCGCCCATCTTGGCCGACCGAGCGATCTTGTAGGAGCCGCCTCGCACCGGCAGATCGTCGCGCACCAGTCCCATCAAGTCGCCGAGCCCTTCGACCACATGCAAGGGAATGCGTTCTTCGACGAAGCCATTGTCGTCATCGGTGCTGCGGAAGTGCAGTTTGCCGATCGAGTTCACCCGATGCCCCGAGCCACGCAGCCGGTGATGCCAGCTCGGCACCGATCCTTCATAGGGATCGCCGTTGTCCCAGAAGCCGATCCGGTTGATGTATTGCCCGGTCGCGAAGGTAGCCCGCGCGGGAATGCAGATCGGCGAATTGCAATACGCATCGGTGAAGCGGACGCCCTTCGCCGCCAGCGCATCCAGGTTCGGCGTCTGCACCATCGGATGACCGTAGCAGCCGAGGGTTTTCGGATTGTGCTCGTCCGACATCAGAACGAGCATGTTCTTCGGTTTCATTCGGCGCTCCACGTTGTCGGCCGTTTCTGCGACGACCTGCTATTACCAATGCTCGGGAAAGGGGCCGTACGGCCCGGAAACACGGTCTGCGCTACCCTATTCGGCGGCGCGAACCAGCGCAACCGACGGCGCACTCCGTCAGAGGCGGCCCACGAGCGATCCGAATAATGATTGATCTGCGAAGGTTCGTTGTGCGTATGTTTCTTTGTACCGGCGCAAGACCGCATTGCGGCGCGACGGCTGCCTATTCAGCGTTTAGGGCCCTGTACGATCCATGCCAGCACCGGTCATCCTATGGTTTCGGCGCGACCTGCGCCTTTCCGACAATCCTGCGCTTTCCGCGGCCGCCGCGACGGGCGACCCGGTCATCCCCCTTTTCATCCTCGACGAAGAAAGCGACGGCATCCGGCCGTTCGGCGGCGCGTCCCGCTGGTGGCTCCACCACTCGCTGGCATCGCTCGCAGGCGGCTTGGCGGACCTCGGGACACCGCTGATCCTGCGGCGCGGCCCGGCCGACGCGGTGCTCCACACTCTGATCGCGGAAACCGGCGCCAAAGGTGTTTTTTGGAACCGGCTCTATGACGCGGCGTCGATCCGGCGCGACACGCAGGTCAAGAAGGCGCTGCAGGATAGTGAATTGATCGCCGAGAGCTTCAACGGCACCCTTCTCCACGAGCCTTGGACGATCGAGACCAAGACCGGCAAGCCCTACAGCGTGTTCACGCCTTTCTGGAAGGCAATCCTGGCCCTGGGCGACCCCGGCTCCCTCGAACCGCCCGTCGATAGCCTCATCGCGCCTGACGAGCCGGTGGCGGGCGACACGCTCGACAGTTGGAATCTGCTGCCGACCCGTCCGGATTGGGCCAGCGGGTTGCGCGACACATGGCAACCCGGCGAGGACGCCGCGCAAGAGCGTCTCCGCGCCTTCCACGGCACGGCGTTGCCGGGCTATGCGAATGGGCGCGACGTTCCGGGTACCATGGGCACATCGCGACTGTCCCCGCATCTGCATTTGGGCGAGATCAGCCCCCGACAGGTTTGGCACGCGACACGGTTCCGGGCCGACGCCGAGGGATCGAACACGATATCCAAGGCGGCACAGTCCTATCTTCGCGAGATCGGTTGGCGCGAGTTCAATCATCACCTGCTGTTCCACTTCCCGACGCTGCCCACGGACAACGTGAACCGGCGTTTCGACGATTTTCCCTGGACCGACGATCCAAAAGCGCTTGGCGCCTGGCAAAGAGGGCTCACCGGCTATCCCATCGTGGACGCAGGCATGCGCGAACTTTGGCAGACCGGCTGGATGCACAATCGCGTCCGTATGGTCGTCGCCTCCTTTCTGGTGAAGCACCTACGCCTTCATTGGCGGCAGGGCGAAGAGTGGTTCTGGGACACCTTGGTCGACGCCGACCCGGCGAACAACGCGGGAAATTGGCAATGGGTCGCCGGATGCGGGTTCGACGCCGCCCCCTATTTCCGTATCTTCAACCCGATCCTCCAGGGCGAGAAGTTCGACGAGGACGGCCGCTACGTACGGCGGTGGGTGCCGGAGGTCGCCGGGCTACCCGACAAATTTCTGCACAAGCCCTGGGAGGCTCCGGCGAAAGTTCTGCAGGATGCGGGACTTCGGCTGGGCGAGACCTATCCGACCCCCATCGTCGACCATAAAGCGGCGCGACAGGCCGCTCTCGACGCCTATGGCGCATTGAAGAAAGCAGAGTCCTAGCGCAAGGTCCGTTACTCTCCGCGCCGGAGATGCTATCAGGCGTGCCATGAAAGACGATCTCGACGACGTCACGATCGAAACGCTCGGCGCGCGCGGCGACGGAATCGCCCACGCGCACGGCGACCGGCTGTATGTCGCCTTCGCCGCGCCGGGCGACCGGGTTTGGGCGCGGCGGACCGGCAAACGCGGGGACGGATTCGCCGCGGACATCGCGGCCTTGATCGAACCGGGACCCTCCCGGACCGACCCGATCTGCCGTCATTTCGGCGCCTGCGGCGGCTGCGCCACTCAGCATATCGAGCCAGCCAAGACCGCCGAGATCAAACGCGACCTACTCATCCAGGCCTTGGCACGGCACGGCGTCACCGATGCGTCGATCGACGCGACGGTCTCGATTCCGCCCGGCCAGCGCCGCCGCGCCCGTCTAGGTTACCGGTCCGGCCGGAGAGCGATCCTGGGATTCAACCAGCGCAACAGCCGGAACCTCGAGAATTTGGAGGAATGCCCGGCGCTCCGCGACCGTATCGCCGCGTTGATCGAGCCGATCCGACGGATCGCCGCCACCATCGGCGTTCTCGGGAAAGGCGCGGACATTCAGGTGACCGAAACCGACAACGGGATCGACCTGCTCATCATTCCGAAACGCGACGCGGACCCCGATCTGCGCGCCCGCGAGACGCTCGCCGCCTTCGCGGAAGACCATGATCTATGCCGCATATCCTGGCAGGCCGGCCGCGATTGGGAGCCGATCGCCCAGCGTCGCCCGGCACGGGTGCGTTTCGGGCCGGCAACCGTCACCCCGCCGCCCAACGCCTTCCTCCAACCGAGCCGCCAGGGCGAGGCCGCCATCGTCGACCTGGTCTGCGACGCCGTGACGGAGACGAAACCGAAGCATATCGCCGATTTCTATGCGGGATGCGGCGCCCTCGCCTTCCCGCTGTCGACGCTCGGCCGTGTCACCGCCTTCGAAGGGAATGACGAGATGGCCGACGCGATGTCGCGCGCCGCCGGAGACGCCCCCGTCACCGTGGAACGCCGAGACTTGGCGCGGCAACCGTTGTCGACGATGGAGTTGAACGCCTTCGATGCCGCCGTTTTCGATCCGCCCCGCGCCGGGGCGCGGCCGCTCGCGGAAGCCCTGGCGCACAGCACCGTCCCAACGGTGGTTGCGGTATCGTGCAATCCCTCGACGCTCGCCCGCGACCTGCGTTTGTTGATCGACGGCGGATACTGGATCGAGCGGGTCACGCCCATCGATCAGTTTCCCTGGTCATCGCATCTGGAAGCCGTCGCGGTGCTGCGGCGCTAGTCGTCGAACGCCGCCAGTTCACCCAACGTGACCGGCTTGATCGGCGGACGGATGCGGTAATACCCGACATCGCGGACGCTTTCGCCCCGCTCGGCGGCGATGATCTCGGCCACGGTCAGGCCGCAGAACCGGCCCTGACACGGCCCCATGCCGCAGCGCATGTAGGATTTCAACTGATTGGGACCGGTCGCCCCGAGCCGGACCCCCTCGCGGATGGCGCCTGCACTGACTTCCTCGCAACGGCAGACGATCGTGTCGTCATCCGCCGGCGTCAGGATTTCGGGGTTCGGCCGGAACAGGCTGTCGAGCAACGGCCGGATCGCCTGATACTTGGCCCGTTGTTTCAACAAAGGCGCGGCTTCCCGGTCGCGGTCAGCGGCGCTGATCTTCTGCAGGCTGCACGCGGCGTCGAGAGCCGCTATTCGGCCAGCCACAGCGGCATATTCCGCACCATAGATGCCGGCGCTATCGCCGGCCACCGCGATCCCGGCAATCGACGTGTTGTAGTACTCGTCCAGAACCGGCCGCCAGTACCGCTGCGGCTCGACCCATTCATGATCGCACCAAAGCTGGCGGGTGATCTGGACGTTCGGCACCACGCCTTCGTGCAGCAGCACCGTGTCGGCTTCAACTTCTTGCATCGCGCCACCATGCCCAAACCGGACGCCCTTAGCCGTTTCGCTCCCCAACACGGCCAATCCCCGAACCCCGGAATGAATGGGAACGCCGGCAGCCTTGACACGGCGGCGCATCGCCATGCCCTTGCGGAGATATTCCGGCGCCCGAAGCGCCCCTGGCAAGGTTCCCGCCGCCGCGAGATAATCGGCCGTCCGCGTCGTCTCCAACATCGCGACAACGTCGGCGCCGGCGTCGACCAATTGCTGCGTCACCAGCAGCAGCAGCGGGCCACTGCCCACGACGACGATGCGGCCCATCGGCACCACGCCGGACGATTTGAGCAGCACTTGCGCCGCCCCGGCCCCCATCACGCCCGGCAAAGTCCAACCAGGGATCGCGACCGGCCGCTCCTGCGCCCCGGTGGCGATCAAGAGACGCCGCCCGGTGACCTGCGACGCAGTACCGTTATGCGTAAAGGACACCGCACAGTTCGGATCGACCTGCCACACGGATGCACCCGCGCGATAGTCGATGTCGGCCTTTTCAAACTCCCGCGCCAGCGCAGCACCGCGCATATAGTCGCGGCCGAGAATATCCCGCAGTTTCGACTCGTTGGCGGCGTTTCTTGCGATGTTGCGGTAGATCTGGCCACCGGGCTGGGACTGTTCGTCGAGAACCAGCACCGAGAGGCCATGTGACGCCGCTTCTACGGCGGCGGCCTGGCCCGCGGGGCCCGCGCCGATGATGATTAGATCGGGTTCGGTGCTCATTCATCCACCCCACGCGCGCCAACCTGACGCTTCACTCGCATGCCGTCGCGTACTTCCACCAAACACGCCTGCTGGTTCGGCACGCCATCGATTTCCATCAGGCAATCGAAACAGACGCCCATCATGCAATAGGGCAAGCGCGGCGCGCCGGTCACCGGCGTCGTCCGCGTGTGCCCGGCGTCCGACACCAGGATCGCCGCCGCGACGGTGTCGCCCGGACGCGCCGAAACGCTTTCCCCTTCGAAATCGAATGTGACGGAAAGGTCGTCGCCCTCAGGCAGCCGCTTGTACATCGAACCTCTGTGCGCTGAATTGCTCGAAACCGGGCTGCATCTCGCCATGGGCGATCCATCGCGCCACATGCGCCGCATTGATCGCCGCCAGGGTGACGCCGCTATGCGACGTGACGACGTAGGCGCCCGGACATGTCGCCGATTCGTCGTAGATCGCCGCCATGTCCGGCGTCAGTATCCGAATGCAGCCCCACGTGCGAACCAGACGCACGCCCGCGAGCTGCGGGAAACACCGGACGGCGCGCGTCGCGATCTTGCGGGTCACGTCCAGCGATGTGCCGTCGTCGTAACCGACTTCTTCCTTGGAGTTGCCCAATTGAACCGTGCCTTCGTTGGTCTGCCGGATCGATCCCATGGCAAAGGGGAACAGCGGCCGGGCCCGTTCGGTGATCAACACCTGACCGCGCTGCGGCCGGATCGGCACATTGAGCCCGACCATCGGGCCGAGCCGCGGCGCGCCATGACCCGCCGCCAGGACGACTTTCGCCGCGGTAAAGTCGCCTTGCGCCGTGTGGACGGTGAAATCCGACCCTCGGTGGTCGATCGAGTCGACGCGGCGGTTGGTGAGATACCGGCCGCCGCGGCGGTCGAATGCCGTGTGCAACGCGCGCAGCAGGAGCAACGGGTTCACGTCGCCATCATGCGGCGAAAAGGATGCGCCGACCAACTCCTCGCCGAGGGTCAGGTCCGGAGCGAATTTCTGCAGTTCCTGGCGGTCGATGATCTCACAGTCGAAGATCGAGCCAGCCGCCTGCTTCTGCATGTTGGAGATGAACTGCTTCCGGGCTTCCAATTCATCGTCGCCCAGCAACAGCTCGACCCCACCACCGCCGCGATAGGCGACGTCGATGTCGCTGTATTCCAACAACTCGGCAGCGAAATCAGGGTACAACGCCGCCGACTCGCAACTCCACTCGTGATACCGATGGACGCCCACGCCCTTGGATTGGGTCCACACCAGCCCGAAATTGCCCCGCGAGGCGCGCAACACATTGTCGCCCTCGTCCAGGATAACGACGTTGAGCCCTTCACGACGCAGGCCATAGCCGACCGCGGAGCCGAAAATGCCGCCGCCGACGACGATTACATCCGCGCTTTGCACCGTTCACTCCAAACCGTTGTTAATGCAGCTTCGAATGCCTGGGTAAACCCTTTGGCGTCCACCAGGGTAGAGCCAGCCACTTGGTCGCGCAAGACCGCCCGGCGCGGCGGGTCGGCGGCGATGGCGAGCGCCTTTGCCACGTAGGCATCCGGCGTATCCACGACCCAACCCGGTTGGCCGATTTGGTTGAGCAAACTGACGCCGACACGCCCGGCATGCAGCGACCCCGCGAGCGCGATGACCGGCACGCCCATCCACAGGGCCTCACAGGTCGTCGTCGTCCCGTTATAGGGGAAGGTGTCCAACGCCACATCGACGTCGCCATAGAGCGCGAGATGCTCCGCCGCATCCCGGACCCGCGTCCGCAGATCCAGCCGGTCCGGCGATACGCCCATCGCCTGGAAGACGCCCAGCACCCGGTCGCGCACGCCGTCGTCGGCAAGCTGCCGCGATTTGAGCAGCAGGCGTGTATCCGGGCATTCGATGAGCAGCCGAGCCCACAAGGCAAGAACCTCGTCGGTCACCTTCGAGAGATTGTTGAAGGATCCGAATGTGAGCGGCCGCCTGCCCGGGCGATCCATTGGCGCCGGCGCATCCTCCGGCGGCCGGTAACACAGAAAACCCGACGGCAGCCGCAGCAAGCGCTCGCTGTGGAACCGGTCGGTTTCGCCCTCCGGATCGGCCCATCCGTCCGATACCCTGTAATCCATCTGGGACAGGCCGGTGGTCGCCGGATAGCCGATCCAACTGATCTGTACCGGCGCGGCGCGGCATCCGAAGACAGGCAGGCGATTGCCGCCGGTGTGCCCGGTCAGGTCGATCAGGATATCGATCCGGTCGGCACGGACACGCTCGAACAGCGCGGCATCATCGAACGCGGTGCTATCGCACCAGTGGTCGGCGGCGTTGCGCAGGCGCGCCGTGGTGTCGTCCGGTCGGGCAACATCGGCGTAGCAGAAGGTCTCGAACCGGTCCTTGTCATGGCGTTCCAAGACCGGTTCGATGAAATAGGCCACCGAATGGGTCCAAAAATCCGGCGAGACATACCCGATCCGCAGCCGACGGTCCGGCTGCCAGTCGATGTCCTTCGGCAACGGCTCGGGATGTTCGTGCCGGTTGGACCAACGGCGATGGTCCGCGACCAGTGTCTCGCCGTCGACTGCCGGATCGTAGGACAGGCTCATCAACAGGTTCGAGTGAAAGCTTGGATCGTCGCCATCCGCCGCCACCGCCGCCCTATACGCCTCCCGCGCGGCGACGAAATCGCCCTGATCCTTCAGCACGATCCCCAGATTGTTGTGTGCCGATGCGAGGCGCGAATTGTAACGCAACGCCTCGCGATGCGCCGCCGCGGCCGCCGTCAATTCCCCCTTTGCGGCAAGCGCTGTGCCGAGATGCGTATGCGCCAGCGCATTGGCCGACTGCAGCGCCAGTGCCCGCCGGAAGGCGTCGATCGCGCCATCGGTATCGCGCTGTTCCTGAAGCACGACGCCGAGATTGTTGAGCGCCTCGGGATAGTCGGCGCGCAGCGACAAGGCCGTGCGATAACACGCCGTGGCCGCGTCGAGGTCGCCCACTTCCCGCAGGACATTGCCCAGATTGTTGTGGATTTCCGGCACATCCGCGCGCAACTCGATCGCGCGGCGCAGCACGGCGACGGCATCCTCGTGCGCGCCAACCGCGGATAAGGCGTTCCCAAGCTCGTTCTGCAGGACGGCATTGCCCGGCTGAAGCGACACGGCATCGCGATAGGCCGTGAGCGCCAATTCCGGCCGTCCCAACGCCATGAGGATCGCACCGAGATAGGCGGTTGTCACCGCATCGTCGGGGCTATGGGCCAGCGCCTTGCGGGCATACCCTTCGGCTTCCGACAGGTTACCGGCATGCAGATAGATCTGGGCAAGCAGCCCATGGCTGCCTGTTTCGTCCGCGGCGGCGGCCTGCAGCGCCAACTGCTCGGCATCGGCCAGACGCCCGGCGGCGATGGCGGCTTGGGCCCGGTCGATCAGTGTTTCTTGCGGCGCATCCACGGGCGTCTACTCGATCGGCACGCCCGGCAGGAACCGCCGGGATGACGCGATCAGGGCGGGATCGATCGCTTCCGCCTCGGCGAAGGCCATCAACAGACGCTCGTCGGACAACAGGTGATCGAGCACGCCGGAGAGCGTCCTCGGGTCGCCGGCACGGTCGCGCAACTCGTCCAGCGTTACCCCGCTCAGCAGCAGAAACCGACGCAGCCGCTCCTCATCCCCGGCTACATAGGCCAAGGCGCGCAAAGCCAACGCTTCCGCGTTATCTGTATCCAATTGCGGGATTGTGACCTCCGGCGGATTCCGCGCTATATCTATCGAATTGCCCGTGGCCAAGAGTGCCACCGCAACGCATGAAAGTCATCCATGGCGGAAAATCGCACCGTTCGGCTCAGCGTCCTCGACCAGTCCCCGATTCGGGCGGGCGGCACCGCCGCGGACGCGCTGAACGAGTCAATCGAATTGGCGCAGCATACCGAAGCCCTGGGCTATCATCGCTATTGGCTTGCCGAACACCACGGCAGCGAAGGTCTCGCCGGCCCCTCGCCCGAAATCATGATCACCCGGATCGCCGCGGAAACCGACCATATCCGGGTCGGATCGGGCGGCGTCATGCTGCCGCATTACAGCCCTTACAAGGTTGCGGAGAATTTCCGGCTGCTCGAAACGCTGTTCCCCGGCCGGGTCGATCTGGGAATCGGCCGCGCGCCGGGCAGCGACTTCGCAACGTCCCGGGCGCTGGCCTACGGGTCAAAGATCGGCGCCGAGTATTTTCCGAACATGATCCAGGATCTGAGCGGATTCCTCACCGACTCGATCCCGGCCGATCACCCGCTGGGCCAGGTCAAGGCCCGGCCGAAAATCGAGAACGTCCCGCCGATTTGGCTGTTGGGGTCGAGTGACTACAGCGGCGCCTACGCGGCGCATTTCGGCCTCGCCTTTTCCTTCGCGCATTTCATCAATCCCGTCGGCGGCGAGACGGTCATGAAATCCTATTTCGAGAAATTCCAACCCTCGCCCGGTGTCCCGGAGCCGACCGGCAATATCGGCGTCTTCGTGGTCTGTGCGGATACCGAGGCGGAGGCCGAGCGCATCACCAAGACCCGCGACCTGCAACGGCTGAAAGCCGATCAGGGATATCACGGGCCGATGCCGTCGATCGAGGAAGCGGAAGCCTACCGGTATTCCCCGCCGGAACAGCAGCGGGTCGACCATAACCGCGCCCGCACGATCCTGGGCGATCCGGAGCAGGTAAAAGCACAATTACTGGAACTCGCCGACCGGTACGATGTCGACGAGTTGATCGTCCTCACGAATGTCTACGATTTCGAAGCGCGCAAACGGTCCTACGCGCTGCTGGCGGACGCCTTCGCCTTGGAGCCGGGACAACAAGAAAGGGAAGCCGCGGAATGACCTGGGATCCCCGTCAATACCTTGCCTTCGCCGGACACCGACTGCGGCCCGTCCTCGACCTGCTCGCGCGTATCCCGGCGGAAGAGCCGGACTTCGTGGTCGATTTGGGATGCGGCGCCGGCAACGGGACGAAGATCCTCCGCCAAACGTGGCCCAACGCCCGGATCGTGGCGGTGGACAGCTCGCCGGAAATGCTCGAACGCGCACGGCAGGAAAGCCCCGACATCGAATGGTCGGAAGGCGACATCGCCACGTGGCAGCCGGATGCCAAGGTCGACGTGTTGTTTTCGAACGCGGCGATGCACTGGCTGGATCATCATGAGACGTTGTTCCCCACCCTCCTCGGTCACGTCAAACCCGGCGGGTATTTCGCCGTCCAGATGCCGGCAAATTTCCGGGAACCGTCGCATACGATGATCGAGGAAGTCGCACGCGGCGGCCCATGGCGGGCGGCGATCGAGCCGCTGATCAAGGAACCGCCGACCAAGGAGCCGGGTTTTTACTACGAGCTGCTTGCACCCCGGGTCCAGGAACTCGATATCTGGAAGATCCAGTATCAACAGGTCGTGGAAGGCGACGATCCGGTGGCGGAATTCACCAAGGGGACGTGGCTGCCGCAATTCCTGGAACCGCTCGATGAAATGCAGCGAAGCGACTTCGAAGCCGAGTATAAACGCCGTTTGCGCGAGGCCTATCCGAAACAAGCGGACGGGAAGACCATTTTTCCCTTCAACCGGCTCTTCATGGTCGCGAAAGCCTGAACGGTCCGAAAGGAACAGTCGATTGATCCACAAACGGAAAAACCGCGCCGTAGCCTCGATCTTGGCAGCGATCGGCATGGCCGGCCTCGTCGCCGGCTGCGCCGACACGGTCGACTACATCAACGAAAACCCCCATCGGGTCGGCGTCCCGCTGGCCGCCGGCACGGCCGGCCTCATGGCAGGCTCCGCCATCGGCAGTTCCGCCGCGGAAGCCGGGCTCGGTCTCACCGGCGTCGCCGTGGGCGTGGTGGCCGCGCCGTATCTCGCCAAACGGGATACCGTCTTCTTCGACAAGGCCATCGACAAAGCCGCCGTCGCGCCGCGCGGCCAGCCCATCGAGTGGTCGAACCCCAACACCGGCACGACGGGTAAGATGACACGTCTCAACGAGGTCGACCTGCAGGCCACCTCCACCTGCCGGATTTTGCGCAGCGAGGTCACCACCGCGTCCGAAGTCGCAACCGAAGACTTGCTCGTCTGCCGCGACGATGCCACCCCCTGGTACATCAAATCGTCCGAAATGGTCGAGCGGCGCCCGCGGGGCTAACGGTCGTTTCCCCATCGGCACCGGCTCATCGACTCTCTGAATCCCAGACTCTAAGGATATAAAAAGACATGAAAATACTCGTCCTCAAGGGAGACGGCATCGGCCCCGAAATCGTTTCCGCCGCCGAAACCGTCGTCCAAGCGGTGAGCCGCCGATTCAACCTCGGCCTCGACCTGGAATACGGTGAAATCGGATTGGAAAGCCTGGAAAGCCAAGGCCATACCTTCCCCGACGAAACGGTCGCCAAAATGAAGGCGAGCGACGGCGTCATCCTGGGGCCGCTGGACACGGCGATCTATCCCGCACCGGAGGACGGCGGGGTCAATCCATCCGGCGGCACCCGCAAGGCCCTGGACTTGTTCGCCAATATCCGTCCTTCCCGCGTGCGTCCCGGCGTGCCGGCGCATGTGAAGGAAATGGACGTGGTGATCGCACGCGAGAATACCGAAGGCTTCTACGCCGACCGCAACATGGCGGTCGGCCGCGGCGAGTTCATGCCCACCGAAGACCTGGCGATTTCCATGCGCAAGATCACGCGCGAAGGCTCCGCCCGCATCGCCGAGGCGGCCTGCAAGCTGGCGGCGCAACGCAGCGGCAAGCTCACCATTGTCCACAAGGGCAACGTGATGAAACTGTCGGACGGGCTGTTCGCCGACACGGTGAAGGACGTGGCGTCGGACTACAAACTCGACATCGACGAGTATTTCATCGATGCGATGGCCGCCCTGCTGGTGCGGAAACCGGAGTTCTTCGACGTGATCGTCACCACCAACATGTATGGCGACATCCTGTCCGACCTCGCCGCCGAACTGTCGGGCGGCTTGGGGCTCGGCCCGTCGATCAATGCGGGGGCCGAACACTGCATCGCCCAGGCGGCGCACGGATCGGCCCCCGACATCGCCGGTCAGAACATCGCCAACCCGACGGCCATGATCCTCTCCTGCGGCATGCTGTTGGACTGGCTGGGCACGCGCCACGACCGCCCGGAACTGCGCGAGGCGGCCAAGCGGATCGACGACATCATCGAGGCGCAACTCGGTGAGGAATCGGGCCGGACGACCGATCTTGGCGGGCCGCTCGGCACCGACGCCTTCGGCGACGCCGTCGCGAAACGGATCGAAGGCTAGGGTTCGGCCTGACTCTGAGCGTAGACCAACTGGGCCGCGGCAAGGTCTTCCACCGCCGCCCCCACCGACTTGAAGACCGTAATTTCCGCATCGTCGCGACGGCCGGGATGCGCGCCCCGCGTCAGCGCGAAGAGATCGGCGGCGATATCGTCTTCTTTCAACACGCCAGAGGCGAGCGGCAGAACGAGATCCCCGGTCGATTTCAGCGCCGCCGGCGTATCGATGAACACCGTGCCGCGCGCGATCACCGTATCGTCGGCTTCCCGGCTCTCAGCGGAATAGTTGCCGAGCAGATCGACATGCGTCCCCGGCCGCAGCCAGTCGCCGTGCAGGACCGGTTCCTGCGCGATCGTGGCGGTCGACACGATATCCGCCTCCCCGACCGCCGTGGCCAGATCGGTCGTCGCGGCGGCGGCGTATCCGCCATCGCGCGCCTTCGCCGCGGCGGCTTCCGCCTTCCCGGCCGTACGGCCCCAAAAGGTCACGCGCCGGATCGGCCGGACCGATGCATGGGCGTCCACGAGGTTGTCGGCGGCGATGCGGCCCGTCCCCAGGACAACGAGATGGCTGCTATCCGGCCGCGCCAGGTAGTCCGCGGCCAACGCCGACGTCGCCGCGGTGCGCCGAGCGGTGACTTCCCCGCCGTCGATCAAGGCCAGAACCTGCCCGTTCGTACCGTCGAGCAACAGCACCGCGCCATTGACCGCCGGAATGCCACGCTCCGCGTTTCCGGGAAACACATCGACGATCTTCACCGCGATGTTCCCGCCCGCCGACCAGGCGGGCATCAGCATCAGCTTGCCGTCCCGCTCGCCCGGCACCTCGATGAAATGCTGGTGTTTGGCCGGCATCTCGCAGTCGGCACGGAAGATTTCGCGGATCGCCTCGACGAGCGGTCGCCAGGGCAACAGGGCGCGGGTGCGCGCTTCATCAACTTGAATCATGATGCCGGCATCATAGGGCGCTAAACGCCATGACGGTCAACGCAAATCACACAGGATCACGCGTTGGACGCGGTTCCCGATACGGCGGCGAAGCGCGATGCGCCTGGAACGTAAAGATCCAGCAAGCTCAACCCGTTGCGCCGGCCCGTTG
Organism: Alphaproteobacteria bacterium; assembly: GCA_028281325.1. Taxonomy (GTDB): domain Bacteria; phylum Pseudomonadota; class Alphaproteobacteria; order UBA8366; family UBA8366; genus JAJFJD01. Next base: position 87,721 of record JANQKC010000004.1, on the reverse strand, counting down.
AATCACCGAGCCAAAGCCGTACGAGATGGCGCTTGGCATCGGCGCCGTCGCGATACCCCGTGCGGGAATGCAGGATGAGGTAGTTGTTAAGGAACTGCATATCGCCCTTCTGCAAATCCATCGACAACTGCATGTCCGGCCGCGCGCAAATCTCATCGAAATAGTCCAGCACCTCGACCTCATGATCCGACAGCGTGACGCCTTCCTTTTGGGCCCAGTCGATCGGGTTGCGGTTGTAGCAGCAGTGCAGGTAGCCATCGTGGAAACTGAAGACCGGGATGCGCTCTGGCGACAACGGCGGCTCGCCCGGATCGTGCTGGCCGCGCCGGTGATGATAGAAGCCGCGCATCAACGTCTCGATATACGCGGGCCGCGTGCGCACGATCTCGTTGTAGACCGCGGTGGCGCTGGTCAGCAGGCTGAGCCCGCCCTCGGCCGGCATGCCGACGCACAGCAGGCCGACATAGTCGCAACCGTCCGTATGAAACGGCAGCAGCTTGTTGCTGCTGTAGCCGCGCGACTTGTGGCTGTAGGGAATACCCTTGTCGATCACGTCGACGACGTAATCGCCCTCGTAATTCTGGACGACAATCTCGCCGAGATGCGCGGAGAGACCGGCATAGGCGATCCGGTTCTCTTCGAGGGAAAACCGGTCGACCGGCCAGCCGCCGATCACGGTGAAGCCCCGGCCTTCGTTCAGGTCCGCATGCGCCGCTTCCACCAACTCCGACGCCGCACTGAGCGGGAATTGCGCGCGCCGGATGTTCCGGAGCGGGATATCCGCGTTCATTACCCCGCGCATCGCCGACTCCACATCGTCGATCATGGCCGGGGTCAGGGTGCGGACCCAGCTTCGCGGCGTCTCGAAATCCGTCGATTTCCATGCGGCCGGATCGTCGATGACGTGTAATTCCTGGGAAGACATGACGTTTTCCTCGCACATTTGCCCGCCACGAGAGCGATAAAGCCCCTGTGTCCTGCGTCCCGCGATTATTGACCCTATAGGTCTGCTGTCAACGGTTTGTCCGGACAAATTGCCCTAGGCGGCCCCGATCAGTGCAGGTTCGGCGCCTTCAGCATGTCGTAGCGGCTGACCGACTGCACCACCACGTCCATTTGGTCCGCACCGCGCTGCAGGTTCAGGGGAACCTGCGTTCCGGCCGACCCCAGCGCCCAGATCTGGCGGAACATGTTGGCGAGATCGGTGACCGGTTCGCCATTGACCCCCAGCACGATGTCCCCAATCGAGATGCCGGACTCGTCCGCCGGGCCGCCATCCACGAGACCCGCCACGACGAGCGCATCGTTGACTTCGGTCGTGATCATGCCGAGCCAAGGCCGTGGCGCTTTTTGCCGCCGGCCGAACTGCATGATCTCGTCGAGAATCGGCTTCAGCAGGTCGATCGGGATGATCAGGTTTCCGTCGTGCCGTTCGCTGCCCGGCAGCGATTGCTGCACAAACAGCGAACCGATCCCGCAGAGTTCGCCATTCGCGTTGATCAAGGCCGCCCCGCCCCACGACGGATGCGGCGGCGACGTGAAAATGCCTTCGTCGAGAACGTATTCCCAGTATCCGGCGAATTCCCGCTTTGAAACGACCTTCGCCTTGATCGCATTTTCCGCACCGCCATGGCCGGCCAGAATGACCGGATCGCCGACCGCAAGATCGCTGGAACTGCCCATCGGCAGCGCGGGAACATTCAATTGGCCAAGCGCCTGGACCAACCCGAAGCCGGTTTCCTGGTCATACCCCAGCGCGTGCCCGGGCACCGCGAGGCCGTTGATATCGACCAGCCAGATCGATTCGGCTTCGGTCACGAGATATCCGACCGTCAGAACCAGACCCTTTTCGCCGATCACGACGCCATGCCCCGCCCGCTCGGTCCCGAGCATGGAGGCGGTCAACGCATCCTCGGAAATCTGGGACCGCAACGCCACGACGGACGAAAGAGCCCGCTGGAGATCAAAGGACACATCGTCGGCACTCGGCTGGAATGCCGGATCGATTGTCAGGTCTTCTTCTTCGGTCGACATGCAAATTGGTCCGATAAATTGGGGCGTCAGCAACGCTTGGAAGCGGTATCGCCCGGACAGTGCCCACGACATGTTTCATGTATTCGGTCGAAGGCGAAAAACAGCTCGATCCACGATCGTAATGGTAATACTACCGCTACCGAAGGACGGGCGAAAGTCGACTATCCGATAGCATCAATTCTGATGCAGTTACGCCAAATCCCGTTAAAATCGCGAGCGACTCTAGGCTAGGGAGCTGTAGATATGGCGTTATCCGACTATTTCAAGCCGGTGCCGGGCGGCGATACCGCATTTACCGTCGACCCGCCACGCATAAAGTTCGGCGTCGGATCGCTTTCGGAAGTCGGCGACGACGCCCGCGGTCTCGGCATGACCCGGGTCGGCCTGCTGTGCGACGCCACGGTTGCCGGCCTCGAACCGGTCGCCGTCGCCCACAAATCGCTGAAAACCGCCGGCATCGACGTGACGGTTTACAGCGATATCGAGGTCGAACCGACCGACCGCTCTTTCAAGGCCGCGGCGGCGTTCGCGCAAGACGGCAACTTCGACGGGTTCGTCTCGGTCGGCGGCGGGTCCACCATCGACACCGCCAAGGCGGCCAACCTGTATTCCAGCCATCCCGCGGACTTCCTCGCCTATGTGAACGCGCCGATCGGCGAGGCCCGGCCGATTCCCGGACCGCTGAAACCGCATATCGCCTGCCCCACGACCTTCGGCACGGCCAGCGAATGCACCGGCATCGCGATTTTCGACCTACTGGAAATGGAGGCGAAAACCGGCATTGCGCACCGCAATCTTCGCCCATCACTCGGCGTGCTCGACCCATCGACGATGACGACGCTGCCGCCGGCGGTGGTCGCGGCGAACGGTTTCGACGTGTTCAGCCACGCGGTCGAATCGCTGACCGCGCGTCCTTTCACGCAACGGGACGCGCCGGCCAACGCCACCGAACGACCGCTGTATCAAGGCGCGAACCCCTACAGCGATCTGGCTTGCCTGGAAGCCATCCGTCTGATCGGCGAAAACCTGATCGAAGGGGTCGCCGCGCCGTCGGACGTGACTCGGTGCGAACCCCTGATGTTCGCCGGCATGTTGGCGGGGATCGGTTTCGGCAACGCGGGATGTCACCTGCCGCACGCCATGTCCTACGCCGTCGCCGGGCTGGTGCGCGACTACCAGCCGGACGGTTGGCCGTCTAACCACCCGATGGTGCCGCACGGCCTGTCGGTCATCGTGAACGCACCGGCGGTGTTCCGGTTCACCGGCCCCGCCTGCCCCGAGCGCCACCTTCAGGCCGCCGAAGCGATGGGCGCCGACACGGCCGCCGGGTCCGTGGAAGACGCCGGCGACCTTCTCGCCGACCGGGTGATCGACATGATGCGGCGGACGGGCATTCCGAACGGCCTGCGCGGCGTCGGATACAGCGAGGAAGACGTGCCGAAGCTCGTCTCGAAGGCGCATCCACAGCAACGCCTGCTGGTCAACAGCCCCAAGCCGGTCGGCGAACGCGAACTCGAAGCGCTGTTCCGCGATTCCATGAGCTATTGGTAGGCCACCCGATGGACAAAACCGCGATCGACGCCCTGAAAGCCGCGGCCGGCCCAAACGGTTGGCTCGAAGGTCCGGCGGATACCGAACCGTTCCTCAATGACGAACGCGACCTGTACCACGGCGTGTCGCCCCTGGTGTTGCGCCCCGCCACCACGGCGGAGGTTGCGGCAATCGTCGGGATTTGCGCCGACCATGGCATCGGCATCGTGCCGCAAGGCGGCAACACCGGATACTGCGGCGGCGCGACACCGGGAAAATCGGGCGACGAGGTCGTACTGTCGCTCGGCCGGATGAACAAGATCCGCGACATCGACCCACTCAACTATACAGTCACCGTCGAGGCGGGCTGTATCCTCGCCGACATCCAACGCGCAACGGATGACGCGGACCGACTGTTCCCGCTCAGCCTCGCCGCCGAGGGCACCTGCCAGATCGGCGGCAACCTCTCGACCAACGCCGGCGGCACGGCGGTCGTGCGCTACGGGAACACGCGGGACCTCGTGTTGGGTTTGGAGGTCGTCTTACCGTCCGGCGAGATCTGGGACGGATTGCGACGGCTGCGGAAGGACAATACGGGATACGATCTGAAGCATCTTTTCCTCGGCGCGGAAGGCACGCTCGGCGTCGTCACCGCGGCGGTGTGCAAACTCTTCCCGAAACCGCGCGAGACCTGCACCGTGATGATCGCGGCCCGCGACCCCCAAGCCGCGACGGAAACGCTGTCACAGCTGCGCACCGCGTCGAGCGACGGCGTGGTGAGCTTCGAATACATGCACCGGGACTGCCTCGACATGGTTTTCGAGCATATCCCCGACACCGGCGATCCTTTCGAGGAACCCTACGTCCATTATGCCTTGGCCGAGATGGTGTCCGGACGAAAGGACGGCTTGTTGCAATCAGCCGTGGAAAACGCTCTTGGCGACGCTTTCGAAACCGGCGCCGTGCTCAACGCCGTCGTCGCCGCGAGCGGCCAGCAGGCCGAGCAGCTCTGGCGCCTGCGCGAGACGATCCCGGAATCGCAAAAGCATCACGGCGGCTGCATCAAGCATGACGTGTCGGTGCCCGTTTCCTCCGTTCCCGTTTTCCTGGAGCGCGCGACGGCGGCGGCAAAACGCGAGATCGCCGGGGTCCGCGTGGTGCCGTTCGGACACATGGGCGACGGCAACATCCACTTCAACCTCTCGCAGCCCGACAGCGAGGACCGCGAGGCGTTCATCGCCCGCACCGAGCATATCGAAGAAGTGATTCACGATATCGCCGTCGATCTGGACGGCAGCTTCAGCGCCGAGCATGGCGTCGGTGTCCTGAAGCGGGGCGAGCTTTATCGGTACAAGTCGGAGGTGGAACTGTCGCTCATGCGGGCGATAAAGGACGTTTTCGACCCAACCGACGTCATGAACCGCGGAAAAGTGATCTGACGGGCCGGAGCCGACAAACCGCATATCGCAATTTCGGTTGCGGAAATCGTGTTATGGTTTCCGCGGAACCGGTATGAAAACCAACGTTACCGCAGCCCTTTCGACTCTTGGGTACCGGCATGGAACAAGCATCCGATAGCAAAGATCGTCGTCTCCATCAGGAATTGCTCGAAGAAGCGGTCGAGCAGTCGCCGGTCGTTTACTACATCGCGGATTGGAGCAGCAATTCGGACACCCGCTACGTCAGCGCCAACATCGAATCCCTGACCGGCAAGACCGCGGATGAGGTCACCGCGACGCCGCGCTTCTGGCGGCGCAATATCCATCCGGATGATCTCGCGAAATACTCCAACCGGGTATCGAGCCTCGGACCCGGCAAGCGGTCGACGCTGAAATACCGATTCAAGGTCTGGGACGGCGACTACCGTTGGTTTCGCGACCGAATCCTGCGGCGGCCGCGCGCCGATGGATCGGGCGACGATCTGATCGGCTGCATGATCGAAATCACGGTCGAGATGGACCGGCTCGCCGAATTCGGCGGCATGAAATCGCTGCACACGACGATTGTCGATACCGCCCCTTTTGCGATTGTGGCGGTCGACGAAGGCGGCCGCATCGTCGAATTCAACACCGCCGCCGAACGGATGTTCCGTTTTCAGCAGGACGAGGTTCTGGGCCGCCAGTTGGAAGATACGATTATTCCGGAGCGGCACCATTCGGCCCATCGACGGAGCTTGGCGCGAATTCGCGAGCATGGCGGGCGCCTTCGCGCGTCCCGGCGTCTGGATGTGGAAGCGAAACGTGCGAACGGCACGCTGTTCCCCGTCTCGATTGTCGTAAGCCAGGCGGTTTCGGATGAGCGGTCGGTCTTTGTCGCCGTCATCACCGACGCAACGGCCCAGGTGGCCGCCGAGGAAGAACGCCATCGGATGGATCAACTGCTGCGGGACGCCGTCGAGTCATTGTCGGAGGGATTCGCGCTGTACGACGCCGACGACCGACTCGTGATGTGCAACGAACAGTACCGCGACTACCACCAGATCGCGTCCGATATCCTGGAACCGGGCGTGGAATGGTCCGAGTTGATCCGACAGGAAGCCCGCCGCGGCCTGTATCCGCCCGCCGAAGGGCGTGTCGATGAATGGGTCCGCGATTGGATCAGGGCGCGGCGCAATTCGCATTCGCCCTTGGAGTACGGACGCGCCGACGGGCGATGGTTTATCGGCTCCAACCGGAAAACGCGCCAGGGCGGCGTCGTCGTCACCTTGAATGAAATCACCGAGCTGAAGAAACGCGAAACCGAACTCCGCGAAGCGCACGAGTTGCTGGAAGACGCGATCGAATCCCTGTCGGAAGGCTTCGCCCTGTGGGACGAAGACGACCGGCTGGTGATGTGCAACCAGACCTACCGCGATGTCAACGAACGCTGCGCCGACATTCTCCAGCCCGGCGTCAAATGGCTCGACTTCGTGCGAACCGGCGCGGAACGCGGCCAATATGCCGACGCCGTCGGCCGGGTCGACGAATGGCTGGCGCAGAGCATCGAGGATCGGCGCGCCCTGCGCACGAACCATGAGTACGAGATCACCGATGGCCGCTGGTGTATCGGCTCGAACCGGGGCACCCGGCGCGGCGGCATCGTCGTCACGCGCATCGACATCACCGATCGCAAGAAAATGGAGAAGGCCTTGCAGGAAAGCGAGGCCTTCAACCGACAGGTTCTCGATTCCTGCCCGGTCGCGGTGCAGATGACCCAAACCGAAACCGGCAAGGTGGTGTACCGCAGCCCGGCCTCCGCAGCGCTTTTCGGGCATGGCGACGGCGAGAGCGATACTTTCGCCAGCACCTTTTTCGTCAACGAGTCCGACTATCAGGACTGTATCGCTCGTCTTCGCCGGCACGGCCAAATCGACGACAATCGGGTCCAACTGCGGCGGCGGGACGGCACGTCCTTCTGGGGCTCGATTTCCGCCAAGCGCGTCCGCTATCAGGGCGAGGATTTCACGGTATCGACGACCTTCGACCTGACCGAACGGTTGGAAACCGATGCAGAGTTGGAGCGGCAACGGGCCGCGCTGCACCAAAGCGAAAAGATGACCGCGCTGGGGTCGCTCTTGGCCGGCGTGGCGCACGAGCTGAACAACCCGCTCACGGTCGTCATCGGACGGGCCATGATGCTGGAGGAAGCCTTCGCCGGCACCAAGCATGCCGACGCGGTCGGCAAACTCCGGGCGGCGTCGGAACGGTGTTCCAAGATCGTCCAGACCTTCCTGTCGATGGCGCGGCAAAAGGAACCGAGCCGCAGCCCGGAACGGATCGACCGAATCGTCGAAGCCGCGATGGAAATCGTCGGCTACGGCATGCGCGCCGATTCGATCGAGGTGAGCATCGACCTGAGCCGGTCGCTGCCGGAGGTCGCCTGCGACGCCAGCCAATTGATCCAGGTCTTCACCAACCTGTTCGTCAACGCCCAGCAGGCATTGGTGACCCAGTCCCTGCCGCGGATGATCGATATTTCCGGCCACCTCGCGCCGGACGGCAAATTCGTCGTGATCGACGTTCAGGATAACGGCCCTGGTATTCCCGACGAAGTCCGGTCCCGCATCTTCGACCCTTTCTTCACGACGCGGCAGAAGGAACAGGGAACCGGGCTCGGGCTCTCGGTCAGCCTCGGCTTGATCCGCGCCCACGGCGGCACGATCGATGTCAGGCCCGCGCCGGGCGGCGGTACGGTCTTCTCGATCGGCCTGCCAGTGGACAAGCCGACGGCAGGCATCAAGGAAACGCCGGCAACCCGCTCGCGGGATTCGCAAACCGGCAAAATCCTGATCGTCGAGGACGAATCCGAGATCGCCGTGATGCTCGCCGAATTCCTGGAACCGGCCGGCCATCAGGTCACCTTCGCCGAGACGGGACGGGTCGCGCTCGATCGCGTGGAGACGGAGGATTTCGACCTCGTTCTCACCGACCTGCGCATGCCGGACCTGAACGGACGCGAGCTATATGAGGAACTGCAGCGGAGCGCGCCGACCCTCGCCGCCCGCACCGTCTTCGTCACGGGCGACACGTTGAGCGGCAATTTCGAACAATTCCTCAGCGACGCCGGCCGGCCGGTGATCGAGAAGCCGTTTACGCCGCATGAAATCCGCGAAATCGTCTCCAAGGAACTCGCGACGGCGAACGGCACCGCACCGCCCCGAACCAAGTAAACGGACCCGCGGGCACCGTCGCACGCACTATCGATCTCCGGAGCACCATGCCGCGGGCGCGCGACACGGACGCCCTGGCCGGCATGTGTCCAATTTTTCAGACACTGGCATTTGTCATAGACTTAGAATCAATGGGCCGAACCGCGCATGGTTCAAACCCAAAGATATCGTTCCCCGGGAGGAATGGCGCGCATTGATGCCTCGTCGCAAGCGCCGCTCGAATTGGCGGCGATTGAAAGCCCGCCAAACACGCATGGAGAGAACAATGATACGCAAACTAATGAAGACTGCGATTGGGGTCGCCGCGTTTGCGGTGATCGCCGGCCCCGTGTACGCGAAAGATCTGGTCATCGGCATCGGCGCAGCGCTTACGGGCGTCGATCCGCACTGGCACAACAACGGTCAGAACAACTCGAACAACAGCCACGTTTTCGAGACACTTATCAAGATGGATGCGAAGGGCAATCTCGCGCCTGGTCTTGCTACGTCATGGGAAGCGGTCAGCCCCACCAAATACGCGGTCTCGCTCCGCAAGGACGTGAGATTCCACGACGGATCGCCCTTCACCGCAAAGGACGTGCTGTTCTCGTTCGACCGCGTCGGCAAGGGCGTGCCGAACAGTCCGGGCTCCTTCGCCGGTTTCTTGAAAGGCATCACAGATATCGCGGCGGTCGACGACCACACGGTGCATTTCACCACCGAGAAACCGATCCCCCTGATCTTCAAGAATATCGGCCGAATCTTTATCGTGTCGGAAAAACACGGCAAGGGCGCCAAGACCGAAGACTACACGACCGGCAAGGCCAACATCGGGACCGGTCCGTATAAATTCGGCCGGTGGGTGCCCGGGGCAAGCGTCGAATACGTCCGCAACGACGACTACTGGGGCGGTAAGGAACCGTGGACCAAAGTCACCTTCCAGATCATGAAAAACGATTCGTCGCGCCTCGCCGCGCTTCTTGCCGGCGATGTCGACATGATCTCGGCGGTCCCCACCACGGACATTCAGCGGCTTAAGTCCGACAAACGCTTGCAGCTCTGGACCAGCCCGACCACGCGATTCACCATGTTCGTGCCGGGCTTCGTGCAGGAGCCGGACAAGACCGAGCATTTCGCCGCGAAGGACGGCTCGCCGCTCAAGGAAAACCCCTTCCGTAAGCTCAAGGTGCGGCAGGCCCTGAACCTCGCGATCGACCGCGACGTTATCGTGGAGCGGGTCAACCAGGGCCAGGCCGTGCGTGCGCGCCAGTATCTGCCGGAAGGCATGTTCGGTTATATCGACGGCTACGACATGTCGGTATTCGATCCCAAGAAAGCCAAACAGTTGATGACCGAAGCGGGCTATCCCGACGGCTTCCAGGTGACCATCCACACGTCGAACGACCGCATCGTCAACGCCGTGAAGACCATTCAGACGGCCGCCCAGATGTGGACGCGGCACCTCGGGATGAAGGTGAAGGTCGAAACGATGCCGCATTCGGTCTTCTCGAAACGGCGCGGCAAGCTCGAACTGCCGCTGTATATGAGCAGCTGGGGCAACAGCCTGATGGATCCGATGGGAATCATCAATCCAAACGTCATGTCCTACAACAAGGAGAAACGGACAGGACGCGCCAATCGGGGCCGTTACTCGAACGCCGAGGTCGATCGGCTCGGCGAGTTGGCGGCGGTCGAGGTGGATACCGAAAAGCGCGAGCGTCTGTCGCAGCAAGCGCTGAAACTCGCGATGGACGATGTCGCAATGATGCCGATCGTCTTCTGGGTCTTCACCTGGGGAACGCAGCCCGGCCTCACCTATACGCCGCGCATTGACCAAAATACGCTGGCCATGTCCGTGCGTGAAAAATAGCAGCCGCCAAAGAACCGGGCGGGCGAACGTCTAGCCGCACCGCCCGGTTCTTCCCTCTCCCCCTCCATTTTCCGCGTATAGACCATGTCCGTATTCCTGATTCGACGACTGATGCAAAGCGTGATCGTCCTGATCGTCATGTCGGTGATCGTGTTCACGGGCGTCTTCGCCATCGGCGACCCGGTCGAATTGCTGATCGCCGAGGACGCGACCGAAGAAGACGTGGCGCTCGCCCGGCAGCAGATGGGACTGGACAAGCCGATCTGGCAGCAATACGGCATTTTCGTCGGCAATGCGTTGTCGGGCGACCTCGGCAAATCCTTCGTGTTCAGGACGCCGGCGCTGGATTTGCTGATGCAGCGGCTGCCGGCAACCTTCGAACTGACCATCGTCGCGTTGCTGATGTCGATTGGAATCGGCGTGCCGCTGGGAATCTATGCCGGGCTCTATCCGGAAACGCTGTTCGCACGCGGCATCATGGCAGGGTCCATCCTCGGCTTCAGCCTGCCCTCTTTCTGGGTCGGCCTGATGCTGATCATGATCTTCGGCGTGATGCTGGGCTGGCTGCCGACCACCGGACGCGGCGAAACCGTCGACGTCTTCGGTATTCCCATCAGTATTCTCACCTGGGACGGCTTTCTTCATATCCTCCTGCCCGCCTTCAACCTGTCGCTTCTTAAGATGGCGCTGATCATCCGCTTGACGCGCGCGGGCATGCGCGAAGTGATGCTCACCGACTATGTCAAATTCGCGCGGGCCAAGGGTTTGAGCACCCGCCGCGTCGTCTTCGTGCATGCGATGAAGAACATCATGATCCCGCTCGTCACCGTCATCGGCCTGGAATTCGGCGACCTGCTCGCCGGTTCGATCGTCACGGAAACGGTCTTCGCCTGGCCCGGCATCGGACGATTGGTGGTTAGTTCTATCGGTCTGCTCGACCGTCCGGTCATCGTGGCCTACATGCTGGTCATCGTGACGCTGTTCATCGTCATCAACCTCGCCGTCGACATCATCTATTCGCTTGTCGACCCGCGCGTTCGTCTGCTCCAGCAAAAATCATGAGTGTCGCCGACAATACATCGCCCCCCAAGGCCGATCCCGCGGCGGCGCTTCAGGAATCGCCGTTCCGCCGGATCGTGTCCGACTATATGGAAAGCCCGCTGGCGGTTATCGGCCTCATGGGCGCCGCGATCGTTATTTTCATCGCGATCTTCGCGCCGCTGATTTCCCCGCAGAACCCCTACGATCTCGGGGCAATCGACATCCTCGACAGTCTGCTCGAACCCGGCGCAAAGGCGTATACCGGCGGCACGTACTGGCTCGGCACCGACGATCAGGGTCGCGACATGCTGAGCGCGATCTTCTACGGCCTGCGCCTCAGCATCTTCGTCGGCATCGGCAGCGCGGCGCTCGCCGTCATCGTCGGCACCACCGTCGGCCTTTGTTCCGCCTATTTCGGCGGCCGCGTCGATACGTTGGTGATGCGGGCGGTCGACGTGCAGATCAGCTTCCCGACGGTGTTGATCGCGCTGATCCTGCTGTCGCTCCTGGGGAAGGGCGTCGACAAGGTCATCATGGCGCTGGTCATCGTGCAGTGGGCCTATTACGCGCGCACCGTACGCGGTACCGCGCTAGCCGAACTCGGCAAGGAATACATGGAGGCAGGCCGCAGCCTCGCCCTGTCGAACCTGCGCATGATCTTCCGCCATCTCCTGCCGAATGTCCTGCCGCCGCTGATCGTCATCGCCACGGTGCAGGTCGCCAACGCGATCGCGCTCGAAGCGGCCCTCTCCTTCCTCGGCCTCGGTCTGCCGGTGACGGAGCCCTCGCTCGGCCTGCTCATCTCCAACGGCTACGACTATCTGCTCGGCGGGAAGTACTGGATCAGCGTCTTGCCGGGCGTGGCGCTGCTGTTCACCATCATCAGCATCAACCTGGTCGGCGACCGGCTGCGCGACGTGCTGAACCCGCGCCTGCAAAAATAGGGACGCCGACGCCGACGGTGGACCCGGCGGATCACTCTGCCTAATATCGCCGCACCGATGACCGACACCGCCCCCCTTCAGATTCGCAAACTCGACGCGCTGCTGTACCGCGCGCCGATCGCCGAACCCCTCGTCACCTCCTTCGGCGTGCTGGACAGCCGCCCCGCCCTGTTGGTCCGGGCGGAGGATGCGGACGGCGCGGTCGGCTGGGGCGAGGTCTGGTGCGTCTTCCCGCCCTGCGGCGCGGAACACCGGCTCGCCCTGATCGAGACGCTGCTCGCCCCCATCGTCACCGGCGAGGACTGGGAAACCCCCGCCGCCGCCTTCCGCGCGATGACCGAGCGCACCCACATCATCAATCTGCAAGGCGGCGAGTCCGGGCCGCTGGCGCAGGCGATCGCCGGCGTCGATATAGCGCTCTGGGACCTCGCCGCGCGCCGTGCCGGGCAAAGCCTATGGCGCTATCTCGACGGCCCCGGCAGCACATCCGGCGACGGCACGATGCCGGTCTACGCCAGCGGCATCAATCCCGGCGCGCCCGAGGTCATCGCCGCGGAGAAACAGGCCGAGGGTTACACGGCTTTCAAACTCAAGATCGGCTTCGATGCCGAGGACGACCTCGCCAACCTGCGCACGCTGCGCGACACGCTCGGCAAGGGCGCGCAGCTGATGGTCGACGTGAACCAGGGTTGGGACCTGGAAACCGCGATGCAGGTCACGCCGAAGCTGCATGAATTCAGCCTCACCTGGATCGAGGAACCCCTGCCCTGCGACCGGTCGGACGACGAATGGATGACCATCGCCAACACCTCGCCGGTCGTGCTGGCGGCGGGCGAGAATCTGCGCGGCGACGCCGCCTTCGACGCCATGATCGCGAGCCGCAACATCGCCTATATCCAGCCGGACATGACCAAGTGGGGCGGCTTCACCGGCTGCCTGCCGGTGGCCCGGCGCATCATCGACGCCGGTCTGACCTATTGCCCGCATTACCTCGGCGGCGCGGTCGGCCTGATGGCCTCGGCGCACCTGCTGGCCGCCGCGGGCGGCAACGGCTTGCTCGAAGCCGACGTGAACCCGAACCCACTGCGCGAAGCCATGTGCGGCGCCCCGCCGCCGATCGAACGCGGACGGATGATCCTGCCCGAAGAGCCGGGATTGGGAATGACGCCGGTTATGGACCTGCTCTTGGATTTTAGTTCCGACACTTAGATCGGGTGCTCCAAGACTTTTGCCGGCGGCGCTGCCGATTTCACGGAGCGGACATGAATTTGCTCGCAACTCGACCGGAATGCATACCGACGCGGATCGCAGTGCCCACGGAAACAAATGAAACGCCGAGGATCGTTTGCATTAAGACAAGGAGGCCTCGGAAAAACCGAGACCTATCGAAGTGCAAGTCTTGATTTGCGACTTAGAGCTTCTGCGGATTGCCTTGAATAATCTTGAACTTCGAACTCGAAGAGCCGTCCAACTGAACGCTCTGGAATTCTTCGCCGACCTTGTACCACCGCCGGCAGCTATCCGATCCGCCACGGATCCAACTGTACTTCGTGCAAATGGTGTTTGATTTCGTGACACGCCAAGTTCCCTTGTCCTCGCGACTGCCAACGAGAATTCGGACTTTGCCGTCCTTTCCATAGAAGCCTGTGAAATCGTGACCGCTGGAAGATGTTCCCGTTACCGTGTTACCTGCGAGAGCCTGCTCGATTTGCGCCGCCGAAAGTGGCGTTTTCCCGGATTCCTTAAGGGCTTGCTCCGTAGTCTGACAAGCAATAAGGGTTCCTGAAAGCATGAGCATAAGTGCGAGTTTTCTCATTTCTCAACCTCCCCTTTGTTTGTGTCGTGTGCTAACGAACTAGCAATACAACCATAACACACATTGCCGCGCAGCAATGAACGATGCACGGCCAATTCTTCGTGCGTGGTGGTGTGCTTTCGAGTGGACCTTCGACCACCCTTACCAGTCTGGAAACCCGAGAGGCCGGCTTACGAAATTCGATAGTCCTCACGCGCTTTCGTCCTGCGTCGGATTGGTCTTCGGACCAACCAAGAAACGCTCGGCGCCACACGTTGATCCCCAAGCGAATATGGATCGCGAGATTTTGCTGCGGACCACATCCGCGCCATAATTGTGCACGACACGGAAAGATAGGTACAATTCGGACAAATGTAACCGTGCGCCTAAGAAGGGTGGCCAATTCTCAACCCAAGAGCGGCATCTCCTAAATGTGTGTGGTCCGAATTCTAGTTATTGCATCGTTCCAGTTCCTCATAATCGGTGCCTGCACGACGACAAGCGAACGCTCACGCGACGTCCAACGCAACAGCGGTCTCGAAAACCAATCAACAATACAGACAAGCGACAGTGGGAATCGTGCAGATTTCTCCGGCAAACGAGAACGATCCGCTGTGGCAAGAACGTGGTTCGAGGGATTTGCCGTGTTGCCCGCGACCGCGACCCGCTCCGGTGAAATGGCGCGATACGACGGTATTGCCGGGCCAACAACCGCCTGGGCCCGGCACGTTGCCGACAAAGTTTTAAATCCAGACGTCAAGCTGCCTGCGGTTATCCATCTGCACGGATGCCGCGGCTACGGTCCCGCAAACGAATGGAGTTTGCTGATGCAGGGATTGGGCGTTGCGTTTTTCGCACCGAACAGCTTTGCCCGCCCCGGCCGGAAATCCTATTGCGGCGGTGTTGCAAGTGATGGGTCCTCTCGCGATTTTTCATGGCGGATGAAGATCCGCCTGGAAGAAGCCAATTTCGCCCTTACCCAGGTCCGCTCAATTCCTTGGATAGATCGACGACGGTTAATACTCATGGGCCATAGCGAAGGAGGACATACTGTTTCCGAGTACGGCGGCAGCGGCTTTATCGCACAGATCATGCTCGGCATGGACTGCCGCCAACAGGGCGGATCGCCCTACGCTCCGTCCGGTACGGCGCTCTTGAACATCGTCGGCAGCGAAGACGAGTTTGGCTATGGTGACGGTTGCAACATTTGGGAAGATAACAAAGGATCACGCGATTTGATCATCGAGGGTGCCCATCACAATGTTGCCGGGCATCCCGAAGCCATTGAAGCTGTGACAGTGTTCTTGAAAAAATGTTGTAACATCAGTTCACCGGCCAAAGCATTCGATATCGAGAAGGCAGCTAGAGAGCTCCTGTCGGAGTATGGCGACATGGCCGCCGTGGTCGCTTACCAGAAAAGCGAAGATTCCATGGACGCCGGGGACGTGGCGGGTTACCGCAACTGGCTTGAGGTCCATAAGAGGATATACAAAATCTCTGGCTACTAGGCTCAGGCTTGCCTGACGACGCCTAAGGCCGATACCCGAACGCCCGTTTCCCCGGCACCCGCAACGGGGCGACCATCTCCGCGAAGTCGCAGAGCATCGGACGGGTGTCGCGCGGATCAATGATCTCTTCCGGCATGAAGCGTTCGGCGCTGCGCAGCGGCGAGCGCAGTTTATCCAACCGGTCCTCGATCTCGGCCAAGCGCGCCGCCGGGTCGTCGGCCGCCGCGATATCCGCCTTGTAGGCCGCCTCGATCCCACCTTCCATCGGCAGCGATCCCCAATCGCCCGAGGGCCACGCGGCGCGGATGCAATAGCGGTCCGGGTTCATATGGCCCGACCCCGCGACGCCGAACGCCTTGCGCACGATGACCGTGGCCCAGGGGATCGTCGATTGGAATACGGCGGACAGCGCCTTCGCACCGTAGCGGATCGTGCCCTCTTGCTCCGCCTGCAAGCCGACGAGGAATCCGGGGTTGTCCACCAGATGCACCATCGGCAGGTGGAAGACCTCGGCCAGATCGACGAAACGCTGCACCTTCTCCGACGCCGCCGCCGTCCACGCGCCGGCATAGAAATACGGGTCGTTCGCCATCACCGCGACCGGCCAGCCGTCGAGCCGGGCGAAGCCGGTGATCATCGAGCGGCCCCATTTCGCGCCGATCTCGAAGAACGACTCTTGGTCGACCAGGGACTCGATGATCGGCCGCATCTTGTAAACGCGGCGGCGGTTGCGCGGGATCGCGGCGATCAGCCAGTCGTCGCGTCGCTTGGGATCGTCGTGCTGAGTGCCGCGCGGCGGCGCATCGTAGACGCTGGACGGCAGGTACGACAGAAACTTGCGGGCGCGGTCGAAGGCGTCGGCCTCGCTTTCGGCCTCGTCGTCGATCGCGCCGTTGCGGGTGTGGATTTCGCTGCCGCCGAGTTCGTTCTTGCTGAGGTCCTGGCCGATCCGTGCCACCACCGGCGGCCCCGCGACGAACATCTGCGCCGTGTCCTTCACGATGACCGAGTAATGGCTCGCCGCCACCCGCGCGGCGCCCAGCCCGGCGGTGGAGCCGAGCGCCAGCGACACCACCGGCACCGTCGCCAGATTCTCAACCATGTAGACCCATTTGCGCCCGTCATAGCCCGGCAACAGGGTATGGCCCTTGGTCTCGATATTCTTGACCGACCCACCGCCGCCGGTGCCGTCAATCAGGCGCACGATCGGCAGCCGCATGTCGCGGGCCATGCGCTCGGAGGCCAGCGCCTTCTCCAGGTTGCCCGCGTCATTGGCCCCGCCGCGCACGGTGAAGTCGTCGCCGGCGACGACGACGCGGCGTCCATCCAACCGTGCGTGGCCG
Organism: Alphaproteobacteria bacterium; assembly: GCA_028281325.1. GTDB lineage: Bacteria > Pseudomonadota > Alphaproteobacteria > UBA8366 > UBA8366 > JAJFJD01. The sequence goes on along the minus strand of JANQKC010000004.1, from coordinate 71,029 downwards.
AACAAGTAATTGGTCGGCGTCATGTCTTTGAGCATGCCGTCGTCGTCATATTCGGCGACGCCGGTCGCGGTGCCGATCTCATGGAAACTGCCGGGATCGACCAAGCCGTCGATCCGTTCGCGAACCGTCAGCTTGCCCTGGTTATGGTGCCGGGCGATCTTCTCCTTGCCGCCCATCTTCCGGGCCAGCGCTTCGCGGTGCCGCAGCTCGTCGATCTCTTTTTGCCAGGTCATCCCTATTCCGCCGTCTTATCCTTTGATTTCTTTTTGTATTCGAAATCTGGCCCTTCCTCCAAATAACTGTGATCGTGGATCACGGTCGCGTCCTCCTTGACGAGCACGACCGCATAGCCCGGGTTCTCATGCGTGGTCACCAGTTCGTAGTCGGGGCCCAGCGACAGCTTGAAGGCATGACTGGTCGCCCGCAGAGTCGAGAACGGGATGCCGCGCCACGATCCGTGGATCGGCCGGTGAAGATGGCCGCAGAAGAGATGCTTGATGTTGTTGCGCCCGGCGACGGCTTCGACGAACCAGTCCACCCCGCTCAGCCGAAGGCTATCCATGCCGGCGATGCCGACGCGCATCGGCGGATGATGCATGAAGAGATAGACGTTGCGATCCGCCGCCGCGTCGAGTTGGGAGACGAGCCAGTCGATCCGCGCGTCGCACAGCTCACCCGAGTGGGTGCCCGCCTGCACGGTGTCGAGGACGAGACAACGGCCTTCCGACACGTCCAGCGCGTATTGCACGAAACCGTTCCCATCGACCGGCGTGTCGGGGAAGACGTCGAGCAGGCTCTCGCGCCGGTCGTGATTGCCCATCACCAGATGGCTCGGCATCGGCAGCGCCGCCACCGCGTCCCGGAAGTGATGGTAGGAAGCGTGATCGCCCCAATGCACGATGTCGCCGGTCCAGATACAGAATTCCGCATCGGCATGGTTGGCGTTGATGCTGTCGATGCATTTCGCCAGCCGTTCGTGTACGTCGAGGCCGAACAGCTTTTTCCCAGGCTTGACGATATGCGGGTCGGTGACGTGGATGAATTTCATGATGCCTCAGGTTTACAGTGCTGGGCGGCATGCTACGGCATGGCTGCCGCTTTGCCAGCCCGAAGCGGCCTATTCGCTGTATCCCGGCTGGTTTTCCGGCATGCCGGCCTGAAACGCGGGCAGCGCCCGGCACGCCGCGTCGATGGCGACGATCAACGGGAAAGACGCGAAATCGGTCTTGTAGCGGCGGCCGTTCATAACCTGCGGCACCAGATACAGGTCCGCCATGGTCGGACTCTCGCCGTAGCAGAATGTGCTCGCGACGGGCCGTCGGCGCAGCAATTCCTCCAGCGCCTCCAATCCCGTGGCCATCCAATGCCGGTACCAGACATAGGTGTCCTCGTCGCTCGCGCCGAACTGCTCCTTCAGCCGGTTGCGCACCCGGGTCACATGCAGCGGATGCATGTCGCAGGCGATATGCTGGGCGAAGGCCCGCACGCGGCCGCGTTCGATGGGGTCGGCGGGCAGCAGCGGCGGATCGGGATAGGTCTCCTCAATATAGTCGAGCATGGCGGTGGACTGCGCGAACAACGCGCCGTCCACGTCGAGCGTCGGCATCAATCCTTGCGGGTTAATCTCTCGATACGTATCCCAGCCGATCTCCGGCACCGAGATGAATTCGAACGGCACGCCCTTGAGATGCAGCGCCGTCCGCACCCGTTGCCCCGCCGAGTTGAAGGGCGCGCTGTAGAGTTTGAGCATGGCTTCTCCAAGGTATCCACGGAGTCCGATCTCAAACTCTACCGTCATTCCCGCGAAAACGGGAAGCAGAGATCGATGGCGCTCTGAACCGTCATGCTTCGACAGGCTCAGCATGAGGCTGTGCCGGAACGCTGCTCGCGCCAAACTCAAACCCGGCCGTCATTCCCGCGGACGCGGGAATCCATGACCGCGATGGACTCCGGTGGTTCGCGGGAGTGACGAAGAAACGAGGTGCTATTTCGCCATCCCCCAACAAGCTCAGCACGAGGCGTTCTAATCATGCGGTCGTCGTCCCCGTGAAAACGGGGGGCCATGTGCGCGGAAGCCTGGATTCCCGCGTGCGCGGAAGTGACTAGGAATTGGCGTCCTGCATCGTCATGCTTCGACAGGCTCAGCATGAGGCCGTTGAGTGTATCAATTGTCAAAGCCTCATCCTGAGCCCGTCGAAGGATGAGGCCCGCGCCACCCTACCCGGTAAACGCCTGAATACCCGTCTGCGACCGGCCGAGGATCAGCGTGTGGATGTCGTAGGTGCCTTCCAGCGTGTTGATCGTCTCCATGTTCATCATGTGGCGGATCACGTGGAATTCGTCGACGATGCCGTTGCCGCCATGCATGTCGCGCGCCGTCCGGGCGATGTCCAACGCCTTGCCGGTGTTGTTGCGCTTGACCAGCGAGATCGCCTCGGCACTGACGGTGCCTTCCTCGCGCATGCGGCTGATCCGGTACGCGCCCTGGAGGCCGAGCGTGATCTCGGTCTGCATGTCGGCGAGTTTCTTCTGCACCAGTTGCGTCGCCGCCAGCGGCCGGCCGAATTGGGTGCGGTCGAGCGTGTATTGCCGGGAGGCGTGCCAGCAGAATTCGGCCGCCCCCATCGCACCCCAACAGATGCCGAAACGCGCGTTGTTGAGGCAGGAGAGCGGCGCGCCGAGGCCGCGGGCGTCGGGCAGGCGGTTTTCCTCCGGCACGAAGACCTCGTCCATCATGATGAAGCCGGTCGGGGACGCGCGGACCGAAAACTTGCCCTCGATCTTCGGATTGTCGAGGCCCTTGGCCCCCTTCTCGATCAGGAAGCCGCCGACCTTGCCGTCATCGTCCTTGGCCCAGACCAGGAACAGGTCGGCGATCGGCGAATGGGTGATCCACTGCTTGGTGCCACTGAGTTTGTAGCCGCCGTCGACGGATTTCGCCCGCGACGTCATGCTACCGGCGTCGGATCCGTGATCCGGCTCGGTCAGGCCGAAACAGCCGATCGTGGTGCCGTCGCGCAGCCCCGGCAGGTATTTTTCCTTTTGGTCGTCGCTGCCGTATTGATAGATCGGCGCCATGACGAGGCCCGACTGCACGCCGACGCCCGACCGGAAGGCCGTGTCGACCCGCTCCAGCTCGCGCGCGATCAGGCCATAGGCGACGAAGCCGATCCCCGCGCAACCGTAGTCCGGGATGTTCGCGCCAAGAAAGCCCAACTCGCCGAACTCCTTCATGATCCCCGGATCGAAGGATTCGTTGCGGTTCCATTCGAGGATTTCCGGCATCAGCCGTTCTTGCGCGAAGTCGCGCGCCACGTCGCGGATTTGCCGTTCGTCCTCGGTCAGTTGATCGTCCAGCAGGAACGGGTCGTCCCAGGCGAAATCAGGTCTCAGTTCCGACACGGGGAATCATCCTCTCACGGTTTCGGGCGCCGCCGATGGGCCGGCAACGCCGTCTCATAAAGTCAAAATAAATCCCCGTGCCGGAATTACCAGCACGGGGACCGATAACGGGAAATCAGTCGCAGCGTTCCATGATCATCGCCGCGCCCTGTCCGATGCCGACGCAGAGCGTGGCCAGCGCGTATTTGCCGCCAGTGCGCTGCAACTGGCGCGCCGCCGTCAGGGCGATGCGGGGGCCGGATGCGCCGAGCGGATGGCCGAGCGCGATGGCGCCGCCGTTCATGTTCACGCGGCTGTCGTCATACGGCAGGCCCATGCCCTTGAGGCAGGCCAGAACCTGCGAGGCGAAGGCCTCGTTGATCTCGATGACGTCCAGGTCCTTGTGGGTCAGGCCGGCGCGGGCCAGCGCCTTCTCCGTCGCGGGGACCGGGCCGTAGCCCATGATGCGCGGCGGGACGCCGGCCGCGGCGGTCGACAGGATCTTCGCGATCGGCTTCATGCCGGTGCGCTCGCCGAGTTCCTTGCTGCCGATCAGCACGGCCACCGCGCCGTCGTTCACGCCCGACGCGTTGCCCGCGGTCGTCACGCCGCCCTCGAACAGGACGCGCAGCTTGGCCAAGCTTTCCATCGTCGTCTGCGGACGCGGGTGCTCGTCCTCGCTGACCGTCACGTCGCCGACCTTGCGGCCGCCGTTGAAGGTGACCGGATCGATCTCGTCGTCGAAGAACCCGGCTTCCTTCCCGGCCTTATATTTCATCTGCGACGCCAGCGCGAAGGTGTCGGCTTCCTCGCGGGTGATCTGGAAGTCCGACGCCAGGTTGTCGGCGGTTTCCGGCATCGAGTCCGCGCCGAACTCCTTGTGAATCTTCGGGTTCGGGAAACGGTCGCCGATGGTCGAGTCGAAGACCTTGAAGTCGCGGCCGAAGGCGTTTTCGGACTTGCCGACCACAAAGGGCGCACGGCTCATGCTCTCGACACCGCCGGCGACGATCATGTCGGCCTCGCCGACGGTGATGGCCTGGGCCGCCGAGGAAATGGCGCTCAAACCGCTGGCGCAATTGCGTTGGAAGACCATGCCCGGCACCGATTCCGGCAGCCCGGCCAGAAGCAGGGCATGACGCGCGACGCAGCGAGCGTCTTCGCCGCCCTGGTTGCCGCAGCCGACATAGACGTCCTCGATTTCCTCGGCCTTGATCGGGTTCTCCTCGACAACGGTCTTGATGGCGCTGGCCAGCATGTCGTCGGGCCGGACCTTCGCCAGCGATCCGGCGTGGCGGCCGAAGGGGGTGCGTTTTCCTGCGTAGATATAGGCGTCCAACATGTCCTGCTTCCTCTTATATTTCCGTCTTGAACAGTGAAAGTCCCAACATCGCGCGGCGGCGCAGCCATGGACTCGGACGATAGCGCGGATCGCCGTAGAAGCGATAGAGCCCGTCCAGAATCCGCAGCACATTCGAGGCGCCCAGCACCTCGCCGAACTTCAGCGGCCCGTTGGGGTAGTTCAGGCCGAGCACGACGGCCTTGTCGATATCTTCCGGCGACGCGGTGCCGAACTGCGCGATCTGGCAGCCGATGTTGCAGATCATCGAGATCACGCGCTGGCCGATGAAGCCCGGGCAATCCCGGATCACGGTGGCCGGCACGCCGTCGTTGCTCAGCAAGCCATGCGCCGCATCGCGGTACGCTGCCTCGGTGGCCGGGTTGGTCATCACCGTGCGGCGCGTCGTCAGCCCGACCAGCGTGTCGACGCCCAGCGTGCGTGTCGGATCGAGACCCTGCGCCGTTGCGGTCGTGGAGATATCCTCGCCGATCGGCGTGACCAGGATCAGCGAGTCCGACCCGGGCGTGTCGCCGGTGTCGAGATTGCCGTCGCAGGCGCGCACGATCTCGGCCAGCTTTTGGTGGCCGTCGACCTCGGCCTTGCTGATCCAGACCGGACGGCCATCGTATTTCGGCGGGCTGGCCTCCTCCGGCACGATCTGTTTGCCGTCCTCGTACACGTAGTAGCCGCGGCCGACCTTGCGGCCGAGCATGCCGGCTTCCAGCCGCGCGCGCATCACCGACGACGGCCGGTAGCGCGCTTCCTGATAGAACTGGTTGTAGATCAGCTCGGTCGCCGGATGCGTCACGTCGAGCGCGGTGAGGTCCAGCAGTTCGAACGGCCCCATCCGGAAACCCGCCGCGTCGCGCAGGGTACGGTCGATGTCGACATAGTCGGCGACGCATTCATGCTGGATATGCTGGGATTCGATGTTGTAGCCACGGCCCACCTGGTTCACCAGGAAGCCCGGCGTGTCCTTCAGCCGGACCGGCTCGCGGGTCATCCGCTTGCCGAGGATCATCAGCGCATCGCCGACCCATTCCTCGGTCAGCACCCCGTCGATAACCTCGACCAGCCGCATCAGCGGCACGGGATTGAAGAAATGGAAGCCGGCCACGCGCTCCGGCCGCTTACAGGCCGACGCGATGGTCGTGACCGAGAGCGAGGACGTATTGGTCGCGATGATCGCGTCGTCGCGCACGACCTCTTCGAGTTGCGCGAAGATCTGCTTCTTGATGTCGAGGTTTTCCGTCGCCGCCTCGATGACGATGTCGCAGGGTGCGAACTCGGTGACGTCGGCGACGACCTCGATCCGGCCCATCGCCGCATCGGCGTCTTCCTGCGCCATCCGGCCCTTGTCCGCCGCGCGGCCGAGCATCTTGCCGATGAAATCGACCGCCTCCTTACACTGGTCCGCATTGATGTCGAACAGGCGGACATTCACGCCGCCCGCGGCCGCCACTTGGACGATGCCCCGTCCCATGGCGCCCGCGCCACTTACACCAATCAGAAGATCGTCCTTATTCGCGTCGACCGGCACAGTCCCTCCTTATCCGAGCGCGAGGCGTTCGGCCGCCTCTTGGCTTGTTGAACTCTACTATATTGGATATCACCCTGGAGCAAATCGGGAGCGGCCACCAGGATCGCGCGGCGGATATTGGCGTATCCGCTACCCCCACGCAAGAAATTTCAGATTTCGGAACGATCCGTCTCGCTTTTAAGACGACGAGCAAGGGAGAACACAAAAAATGACCAGCCGCGCCAAGGATTTCGAGGAATTACTGGCCCGCGTCCGCGCCTTCACGCAGGACACGCTGATCCCGGCGGAACGGCAGGTCGAGGCCGATCATGCGATCCCCGAACCGATCGTCCAGGAAATGCGCGATATCGGCCTGTTCGGCCTGACCATCCCGACGAAATACGGCGGGTCGGGGCTGACGATGGAGCAGCAGGTCCTGACCACGATGGAGTTCACCCAAGCCTCCGCCGTCTACCGCGCGCGATTCTCGACCACGCTCGGCCTCGGCTCGCAGGCGATCCTGCACAACGCGACCGAGGAGCAGCGGGAACGCTACCTGCCCCGCCTGGCGTCCGGCGAAATGACGGCATCTTTTGCGCTGACCGAACCGGCGGCCGGGTCCGATGCCGGCAACGTGCAGACCCGGGCCGACCGTGACGGCGACGCCTACATCCTGAACGGCGAGAAACGCTACATCACCAACGCGCCCGAAGCGGATTTGTTCGTCGTGATGGCGCGCACCGATCCGGAGACGGAAGGCCATCGCGGCGTGTCGGCCTTCCTGGTCGAAGCCGGCACGCCCGGCCTGCGCATCGGCGAGCCGGATCTCAAACTGGGCCAGCACGGATCGAACACCAGCGAGATGTATTTCGAGGAGTGTCGCGTCGAGGCCGACATGCTCGTCGGCCACACGGAAGGCATCGGATTCAAATGTGCGATGGACGGTATCAACGTCGCGCGTATGCACGTGGCGGCCACCTGCGTCGGGCAGGCGATGCGTCTGATCGACGAGGCGCTGACCTATGCGGTCGACCGCAAGCAGTTCGACCAGCCGATCGCGGACTTCCAGGCGATCCAGATGATGCTGGCCGACAGCCGCGCCGAAATGCTCGCCGCCCGCGCGATGACCTTGGAGACCGCGCGCCGCATCGACGCCGGCGAGCGGCCGCTCGGCGATATGTCCTGCTGTAAGTATTTCGGCAGCGAAATGGTCAGCCGGGTCGCCGACCGCGCCGTGCAGATCCTCGGCGGCGCCGGCTACCTGGCGAATCACGACGTCGAGCGGCTGTTCCGCGACGCCCGCCTCTTCCGCATCTACGAGGGCACGTCGCAGATTCATCAGTTCATCATCGCCCGCGAGATGATCAGGGGCGCGCAGAACAGCGCCGACGCATGACCGACATCGCGACGGCCTTATCCGCCCTGCCGCGGGCCGAACTGGCGCACCTGCCGACGCCGATCGAGCGGCTGGACCGTCTCACCGCCACAATCGGCGGGCCGTCGATCATCGTAAAGCGCGACGACTGCACCGGTCTCGGCATGGGCGGCAACAAGGTACGGAAACTGGAATTCCTGTTGGCCGACGCGCTCGCCAAGGGTGCGGACACCGTCTTGTCGGGCGGCGTCACGCAGTCGAACCACATCCGGCAAACGGCGGCAGCCTGCGCCAAGCTGGGGCTGGGATGCCACTTGGCGGTGATGGACGGCCGCGTGCCGGCCGTCGATGCGGATTACTATGAGACGGGCAACATCTTCCTCGATGGCCTTTTCGGCGCGGACCTCGAACCCATCGCCTGGGGCGCAGACCGTAACGCCCTCCTGCCGGGTATCGCCGACCGTCTGACCGAGGCCGGAAAGAAGCCTTACATCGTGCCGTATGGCGGCTCGAACGTGCTGGGCACGATGGGCTACGTGCGGTTCGTCGTCGAACTCCTGCGGCAGTTGGACGAGGCGGACCTGAAAATCGACGCCATCGTGCATGCATCGGGCAGCGCCGGGACGCAGGCGGGCATTCTGGCGGGCATCACCGCCTTGGCGCCGGACCTGCCGGTCATCGGCATCGACATCGACGCGGAACCCGACCGGGTGCACGCGGATGTCACCCGGCTTTACCACGACACCTGCGACTATCTCGGCATTGCCGAGCGCCTTCCGCCGGACCGGATCGAGGTGGTCGCCGGCTATGCGGGCGACGGGTATGGGCTAATCACCGACAGCATGACGGAAGCGGTCGATCTGGCGGGCCGGCTGGAAGGGCTGCTGCTCGATCCGGTTTATTCGGGCAAGGGATTCGCTGGGTTGATCGGACTGATCCGCGCCGGACGGTTCAAGCCGTCCGATCGGGTGCTGTTCATCCACACCGGCGGCACGCCCGCCCTCTTCGCCTACCGCTCGGCCTTCGCGAAACCGGCCTAGCCGACCTTCTCCAGGTTCAAATCGTCGCCCGGTACCGGCGTGTAGCTGAAGGTGCCGCGGTCGCGCACCGCATCGACACCGCCATGCCGGTCCGCATGGGCCAATTGATCGGCCATCGCGCGCTGGTTCACCGCTTCCGGATCGAGCATCCCGCGCAGTTTCGCTTCCAACGCGTCGGCCGTCGAGTCCGCTCCGCCATCCTTGAGTAGATCATTCGTCTCTTGTGGATCGGCTTCCAGATCGAAACGTTGGCGCGGCATATTCACGTGATAGACCAACTTGTCCGCGCCATCGCGCAACAGGAAGCCGGCGGTCTTGGACGACTGCGCGTGGAACTCGGCGAAGGCGAGCCGATCCGTTTCCTGTCCGGCAACGGCGGGCCACAGCGACACGCCCGGCAGGTCCGCGTCCTCGTCGGCGAGCGACGCACCGAGCGCCTCGACCACGGTCGGGAACAGGTCGACATGCGACGCGAGTTGCGAGACGACACCGCCGGCGGAAATGCCCGGCCCGCTCATCAGCAAGGGCACGCCGATGGAATGCTCGTACAGGTTCGACTTGCCGAACAGGCCGTGATTGCCCGCGGCCTCGCCATGGTCGCTGGTGTAGAGAATCCGGGTGGTGTCGAGCAGGCCCAAATCCTCGGCGGTTTTCATGACCCGGCCGATCTGCTCGTCGAGATGGGTGACGAGACCGCAATAGCCGGCCACCGTGCGGCGCACATAGGCCTCGTCGACGGGTTCTTCGAGACCATCCACCTGGCGGATATGCGCGACCGACGGATGATTCGGCCGCGTCGCCGCGTCGAACCGGACCGGCAGCGGCATGTCCGCTTCGGGATACAGATCGTAGAAACGCTTGGGCACGGCAAAGGGCGGATGCGGGCTGGCGTAGGACACGAACAGCACCCAGGGCTTTTCCTGCGTCGCGCCATGGTCCTGCAGCCACTTGACCGCGTTCTCGGTGACCACGAGGTCGTAGCGCTGGTAGTCCGCTTCGCCGATGCCCGACTTGTCGTACATCGCGCGCGGTCCGCTGCGCGGCGGCACCCCTTCCTGCGTCGCGCGCAGCAACCCGATCAGCGCGCCCTTCCCTTCGACGATATGCATCGGGACGATCTCTTCGGAGAAGCCGTTGTCGTTCTCGCCGGACATGAAATGTAGCTTGCCGACCGAGACTGCGGTGTGACCCTGGTCGCGAACCCGACCGTGCCAGGTCGGCGTCTTGCCGTCATAGGCGAGCGCGTTGTCCCAAAACCCCGTCTGATGCGGGTAGCGGCCGGTCGCCAGGGCAGCCCGCGACGGACAACACAGCGGGCTCGTCGAATAGGCGTTCGCGAAGCGCACGCCGCCGGTCGCGATCTTGTCCAGTGTCGGCGTCTGCACGACCGGATGCCCGGCCGCGCCGAGCAGGTCGCGCGTGTGATTGTCCGACATGAAGAAGATCATGTTCGCCGGTTTGACCATGGTTTCCTTTTCCTTTTTCGTCATTCCATTCCGGAACCGAATTGAATTTACCGCGGCCGTAGAGCAAGATAGCTGGCGCACACAAGCAAGCCTCGCTTCGGGCGGCACGCTACAACAAAAGCAAAAAAGGGAGGCCCGTCAATGAATCTGCATCTAACGAACCGGACGGCGCTGGTCACCGGCGCGAGTCAGGGCATCGGCAACGGAACGGCGAAAATCTTCGCGGCCGAAGGGTGCCGCGTCGCGATCCTTGCCCGAAGCCGGGGATTGCTGGAAAATCTCGCGGCCGGTTACTTCGGCGAGCCGGAAGACATGGGATATCTCATCACCTTCCTTGCATCCCCGCTCGCACGTTATATCAATGGCGAAGTGATTCACGTGGACGGCGGCATGCGCCGGTTTGCATTCTAACGACGACCGGCTTGTCCGGCGCACCGTAACGAGGGGGAATTTCCATGGCGCGTTTTCTGCGGTCGCATCGCGACCCGTTGTTCAGTTTCGCCGTTATCGCGGACACCCATATGCGGCCCGAGAAAGGCGACAACTCATCGCCCTGGGCGGTGAACAAGCTTGCGAACGGCCGCGCGCGCTACGTCATCCAACAGGTCAACCGGCTCAACCCCGACTTCGTGGTCCATCTCGGCGACATCGTCCATCCGGTGCCGGTCCTGCCGACCTACGGCCCGGCGGCCAAGGTCGCCAACCGCGAACTCAAGAAATTGAACGCGCCGCTGCACATGATCCCCGGCAACCACGACGTCGGCGACAAGCCGAACCCGTCGATGCCCGCCGCGTCGGTCAGCGACTACGGCGTGAAGCTGTACCGCGAGCATTTCGGCCGCGACTATTATTCCTTCGACCATCAGGACTGCCACTTCACCTTCATCAATGCGCAAATCCTGAATTCGGGCCTGCGCAGCGAGCGGGCGCAAGAAAAGTGGCTGACCAAGGACCTCGAAGCGAACAAGGGCAAGCGGATCTTCTTTTTCACGCACTACCCGCCCTACATCATGGCGGACGACGAAGCGTGGAACTACGACAATATCGACGAGCCGAAGCGGTCCTGGCTGCTGTCGCTGATCCGCAAGAACCGGATCGAGGCGCTGTTCGCCGGGCACGTGCACAACTTCTTCTACAACATCGAAGGGCGGACCGAGTGCTACCTGCTGCCCGCCACCTCCTTCTTCCGGCAAGATTACAGCGAACTGTTCCGCATCGAGGCGGCCCCGGAACACGGCCGAAACGATGCCGACAAGCTCGGCTTCTTCATGGTCGACGTCTATCCCAACACCCATGTGCCGCGCATCTATCGCACGGCGGGCCGCACGCTCGGCAGGAACCAGAAGCTGCCGGCGGCGAAGCCCAAGGTGCGCAGCCGCCATACGAAGGAGGCGGTCGTCTCGCCGCTCGGCGTGCATATCCGCCATCCCTGGGCCGAGATTACCGAGTTTCCCTACAACGGGCCGATGGACGAGTTCGAACGCAAACGCGTGCGCAACGACTACACGCTGATGGCGCTGTGGGAACTCGGCATCCGCAAGATCCGCACGCCGGTCAGCGACCTGATGGACGACGGGCGGCGCAAGCGCATGCAGGCGCTGAAGGCGATCGGCCACCGCTTCACCTTCTTCAGCTTCGGCGTGCCCGACAAGAAGGTGCTCTCGACCCTTCAGAAAACCCGCACGCTGGTCGATTCCTACGAGGTCATCCTGCCGTGGCAGGACTCGCAGAAGAGCATCCCCGCCCTACAGGCCCTGAAGAAAAAGACCGGCATCCGCGTCAACGTCGCCAATATCGAAAGCTCGGCGCATAAGGAATCCGAAGGCTCGAAATTCTCGCATTTCGTCAGCTACGGGTTCCAGGCGCCGGAGGTCGATCTGGTCGACGGCTTCCTGCGCCGGCGCGGCGCGCGAGAGGCGACGGACGGGTTCGTCTTCCGGGTCGGGCTTGGGGGCTCGGTCTGGGACGCCGTGCAGGAATTCGGAAAGATCGCCGCCGACCGCGAAGTCAGCGCGGTCGTGAACATCCGCCTCGCCTCCGAGAACCCGGCAAGCTACAACACGGACGATTCGGAAATCGCAAACCGGGTGGCCGAAGGCATGATCGCCGCGGCCGGCACGCCCAATGTGGAGGTTTTCCTCGACACCTTCATGGACCTGGACCGCGGCTACTTCCCGCGCCATGGCCTGTTCGACCGGCGGTTCAACCCCCGGCCGGGCAGCTTCGTCTTCCGGCATCTCGTCGGCGTGCTGAACGAGCATCCCGGGAAGATCACGCTGGGGCCGTCATGGCGCGAAACCGGCATTCAGGCCCGCGCCTTCGCCACCAAAACCCATTTCTGCGTGCTGTATCTGCCCAAACCCGGCAAGGCCGGAAAGGCCAAACCGGCGATTACGACGGCCCAGGTCACCGGTCAAAAGGGCGATGCGCGGGTCATCAACCTGGAAACCGGCGAGATTGCCCTCATTCCCTGGCGGAAACCCAAATCCGGCAAGGGCATCGGCCTGCAACGGGCGGCGACGGTAAATGCGCCGTCTTTGCTGATGATCGAGCGCTAGCGACAAAAAAGGCGCCCGGAGGCGCCTTTTTCGCTTCAACTTTATGGCCTACTCATCCCAGACCTTTTCGGGAATGGGCAGCCCGTCGAGATCGGAGTCGGGAACCGGCCCGTCCGGTTCGATCCCGCACTCGCACAGCAACATCATCAACTGCCGCATATGCTGCGCCGGATGCCAGGTATGGCGTTCCAGCACGTTGTGCAGCGGCTGCTTGCCGTAATAACTGTCGACTTCCTGCTCGCAGTCCTTATCGGCGAAGCCGTCCCACCAGTTATGCAGACGCTGTTGTACGGCCGTGCCGTAGGCGACGAGGTCCGCCGTCGTCCGCACGTCGTCGGGCGCGGGAATGTTCAACAGATCGCGGGTGAGATAGATGTCCTTCTCGACCACGTCGATGAACACCTCGGTCAGGCGGAAGATGTGGTAGCACAGGTCGCGGATCGGCCGTTTCCGGTTGCGCAAATCCTGATCCAGTTTCTCTTCCGGAATCTGCGCGACGAAACGCAACGCCGCGCTGGTCACCATGTCCAGCTTGTCGATCAGCTCCTGCGGCGACAGCTTGGGCTTCGTGTCGTAATCGACGCCCAGGAATTCCGCCAGATCCTTGAGCATCTGGCCGAAGACATATTCCTTGCCGCGCGTGACGACAGGAACGGACCGCACGCCAAGCGCCTGCAGTTCGGCCATGCCGCCCGGGTCGGCCTGGATATCAACGGATTCGAACGGGATGTTGTGAGACGAAAGAAACTCTTTCGTGCGAAGGCAGCTTGTTCACCCAGGGCGCCAGAAAACTTTGTAGCCAACGGTCATCGGTTTCTCCTTTGGCCCCAAACTACCGCCAACCGGCCATCGTTGCAAAACGCCGAGCACCTGGCGGCGCAAGACGTCAAGCGACCCGACCCGTCGCAACCGCACCGGATCAACGACTGCGATACGGCATCGGCGCCGAATTCGGGTCTTTTAGTTCTCTTCGTAATATTGATCGACGATGCGCTGAAGCACCGGCACGGTGATCGGTTTGATAATGTAGTCTTTCACGAAACCGTACGAAAACGCCTCTTGCTTGTCCTCCGCATGGTTGGACGAAGAAAACATCAGGATAATCATACAGTCCGCGTCCGATCCGCCGTCGCCGAACCCTTCGTCGATCGCCTCCAGCACCTCGAACCCCGTAATGCGCGGCATGTTGATGTCGAGCAGGACCAGCATCGGCGGCGGCGCGCTGCCGATTTCCTCGGTGCGCCGCTGTTGGTCCATGATCACCTCTAGAAACTCGTCGCCCGCTTGAAATTCGACGACTTTTCCATCGATCCCCGCCTTTTTCACCAAACGGCGCACGATGTACCGATCCACCTGTTCATCATCCACCACCACGATCGGTATCGTCATTGTCCGCTCCTCATTGGATCAATCGGCTGCGTCTTGTCTGTCGACCTCAAAACGTCGTGGAAGCGTCAGCGTGAAAACCGTGCCGTCGGCGTCACTCTCGACCGCAATTTCCCCACCGAGGTGGAGCACGTTCTTCTTGACCAGCGCCAAGCCGAGGCCGTTCCCCGGGGCATTGTTATCCGAGACCCGTTTGAAGGCTTGGAAAATGCGCTGATGATACTCTTTCGCAATGCCGATTCCGTTGTCCCGCACCGCCAACCGAAAAACACCGCCCTCGTCGGAGGTTTCGACACAAACCGTCGGGTCCGCTTTTTTCGGGTCGCGATAATTGATCGCGTTCGACAACAAATTTTCCAAGATGATGAGCAATCGCGGCGCCACGGTCCGAACCGGATCCGTATGATTGAACGCGGTCGAAAACGCGATCCCGGAAGCATGGTCGATATCCAGCAATTGCCATACCTCGACGACCGCGTCGCAAACCGCGACGTCTTCCCACGTTTCGTCGAGGCTGTCGGTTTTCGCCAGCGTCAACATATCCTCGATGCGGCCGGCCAGCCGTTCCGCTAGCTCGCGCGCCCGACCGAGATTGGCACGCGCCTCTTCATGGTCGCCGGCCGACAAGTCGTCATGACTTAACGCGAGGATTCCGGCCATCGACGCCAGCGGCGCTTTCAGATCGTGCGAGGCGCTATACGCAAACTCCGATAACTCGTGATTGAGGCGCTCCAGTTCTGCATTTTTATGTTGGATGGCTTCCTCGGTTAACTTGCGTTCCGTGATGTCGATAACCGTCGCCATGATCTGCCGGCCGCCCACGCCGTCAAGCGGCGTCAGGCCAATCTCCACCGGAAACTCCGTACCGTCCTTTCTGACCCCGAACAGGTCACGGCCCACACCCATCGAACGGTTGGCCCGCGCATTCTGGTAACTCACGCGATAGACCGAATGCTTTCGCCGGTACCGCTCCGGGACCAGGCATTCGATCGGCCGTCCGATCAACTCGTCGGGCTCGTACCCGAACATTTTCCCGGTCTGCACGTTGACCAACTCGATCTTGCCGTGATCGTCGATCATGACAATCGCGCTGGATGCAGCATCCAGGGCATGGCGAATCTTGGCCTCTCCGGCCTTGCGCTCGCGGATATCCAGCACCGAAACCATCACCAACGGGACGCCATCCGATTCGATCGGATCCAGACCGATCTCCACCGGAATCAGTTCGCCGTCCTTGCGCGCGCCGAACAGATCCCGTCCCGTCCCCATGCTTCGGCTGGTCGGGACTTCGAAAAAGGCTTCGCGCAAATCCGGATGATCGCGACGAATCTCTTGCGGAACCAACGTTTCCACGGATTGGTTCAGCAATTCGCCTTCCTCGTAGCCGAATAAATCGTCAAGCCGTGAATTCGACAGGAGGATCTCGCCATCCTTCGAAACCAACATGAGCGGCGTCGGACACGCCTCAAGGGCAACTCGGTACTCTTCGCGCAGCGCCATGGATCATTCCATCTAGGATAGAAACGAACCAGAAAGCACATCCTATAGTAAATTATTCGCTAATTACTACTTATAATTTATTATCGACGCCTTGTGACAATTGAACCAATGTCGAGTTTCGTTTGTTATCCTAGTGCGTTAGGAAAACGACCCCGCATGCCATAAGCCACCGGAGAAAATCCGGCGGACCATCGCTTGTCGCGAAAGTACCGGCCCCATCGCAATTTGCGCCTAGCGATACTGCACCGCGGCGTTGCCGACCCTTTCCCGCGCGATGATCAGTTTCGAAATCTGCGCCGTCCCATCGCCGATCTCCAGGCCGATGACATCGCGCAAGCGCTGTTGGTGGGGCGAGTCCTTGGCATACCCGGCATGCCCATGGATCAGCAGGCAGTTGTGGATCACGTCCACCGCCATCTTCGGCGCATACCACTTGCACATCGCCGCCTTGTCCGTATGCGGCTTGCCGTTGTCGCGCAGCCACAGCGTCTCGTAACACATCAGCCGCGCCGCATGCATGAAGGTCTCCCCCTCGGAGAGCGGGAAGCTCACCCCCTGGAACTCGGCGAGCGGCCGGTCGAAGGCGCGGCGTTCCTGCACATGCGCCCAGCTTTCGTCGAGCGAGGCCTGCGCCGCGCCGACGCATTGCAGGCCGATCAACGCGCGGCTGTAGTCGAAGCCCTGCATCACCTGATAGAAGCCGCCGCCTTCCCGGCCCAGCAGATTCTCGGACGGTATCTCCACGTCGTCGAAGAACAGCGACCCGCGCCCGACCGACTCGGAGCCGAAATCGTCGAACTGCGAGCGAGAAATCCCCGGCAGGTCCGTCGGCACCAGGAACGCGCTCACGCCCTTGGCCCCCTCGTCCGGGTCGCCGGTCCGCGCGAACACGACGAACGCATCCGCCTGATCGGACAAAGAGATCGACGTCTTCTCCCCATTCAACCGGTAGCCGCTGTTGCCCTGTTTCTCCGCGCGAAGCTGCAGGTTGGCCGCGTCGGTGCCGCCGCGCGGTTCGGTCAGCGCCAGACCGATCAACGCCTCGCCGCCGACCAGCTTCGGCACCCACTGCCCGACCAACTCGGGCTTGCCGTGGTCGCAGAGAATCTGCCCGCACAAACCGGTCAACAAAGGCACATAGGACATGTTGAAATCGCCATAGGCCAACGCCTCGACGATCAGACCGCTGGTCATGCCGTCCAGCCCGTAGCCGCCGTGTTCCTCCGGCAGGTCCGGCGCGATCAGGCCGAGCGATCCCATCTCCCGCAACAGATCGCGGTCGAGCCGCCCGCTGGCGGCGCAGTCGAGATAACGCGGGGCGAGTTTTTCGCGGGCGAAGCGGTCCGCCGTCTCGCGGATCGCCTCCTGTTCCGGGGTCAGTGCAAAGTCCATCCGCCGACCATATCCAGTCCGCAGCGGTGGGGAAAGATCGGCGCACCACGGATCGCCGCAACGGAATGTTGACGCCGCTTCACATTCGGGCTTCGTTCGGGTCCCCCGTTTCCGCCCTTCGTTTTCGAGGACACCGCAGCATGACCAAGGATACGCCGGATCAGGAGCAGAAATTCGGGTTCACCGAGTCTGACCTCAGAGCGCAGGAAACGGTCTACCGGGACGACCTGTTCAAGGACCGGACCGTCGTGGTCTCCGGCGCGGGCAGCGGCCTCGGCAAGGCGATCGCCACCCTGTTCGCCCGGCTCGGCGCGACCTTGCTGGTCTGCGGCCGCGACAAGGAGAAGATCGCCGGCGCGGCCGAGTTCTTCCGCTCCTTCGGCGGCCGCGTGGAATATCAAGCCATGAGCATCCGCGATCCCGATCAGGTCAAGGCGCTGATCGACACCGCCTGGGATACCTGCGGCGGGCTCGACGTGCTGGTGAACAACGCGGGCGGACAATTCCCGCAGCCGGCCATCGACTTCTCGCCCAAGGGTTTCAACGCGGTGATCGACACCAACCTGAACGGCAGTTGGTACATGATGCAGGCGGCCGCCCGGCGGTGGCGCGACGAGGGCAAGCCCGGCAACATCGTCAACATCGTCGCCGACATCTGGCGCGGCATGCCGGGCATCGCCCATACCGCCGCGGCGCGGGCGGGCGTGATCTATCTGTCGAAGAGCATCGCGGTGGAATGGGCGCCGCTGAACATCCGGGTGAACTGCGTCGCCCCCGGCTGCTGCGAGACCGAGGGTTTCAACGTCTATCCCGAGGAAGGTGCCGCCACCTACAAGGAATCCAACCCGATGCGCCGCCACGGGGACGCCCACGACATCGCCGAGGCCTGCGTCTACCTCGCCGCGTCCTCCGGCAAGTTCGTCACCGGCGAAGTGGTCACCGTCGACGGCGGCCAGCAGATGTGGGGCGACCCCTGGCCCACCGGCCGGCCCGACTATTTCAAGATTTGAGGTGGATTTGTCCGGTAAGGCACGCAGCAAACCACAGCGTCACCCCCGTGAACCAGCGGGGTCCAGGCATCAAGTATCTCTGGATTCCCGCTTCCGCGGGAATGACGGTGGAGGGGGTGTTTTCATCGGCCAAAATCAGCGGAACTACCGACCGTACCCACCTGTCATCAACGACATGCTTCGACACGCTCAGCATGAGGATGTCGTGTAATCTCTTCGACCCCATTCCGGCAATAGACCAGCCTCACCCTTGTCTGTCGAAGGGTGCCGACGCGCCGAACCCGGACGTCCGGCGGCATTCGAAAGCCACCGGCTTGGTCGGGAGACGTAAGGCCAGATTTCGGTCCGGTCAGGACTCCGACGCCGGACTCCCCTTCATCATGCGCAGCGGGGTGTAGACAATCAGCGTGTCGCCCTTCTGGTTCTTGATCGTGTTCTTGGTCCGCACCAGCGCGCGGTTGCCCTTCGAGGTCTTCTTGATCTCCGTTACCTCGAGTTCCACGTGGATGGTGTCGCCAGCGAAGCACGGGCCCTCGATGTTGAATTCCATGCCGAGAAAGGCCAGGCCCGTCTTCTGCATCGTCGACTGCATCAGCAGGCCCTCGGCCATGCAATACACCAACGCGCCCGGCACCAACCGGCCCTCGAAATTCGTCTCGTTCCGCAGGTATTCCTCGTCGGTGAACAGGACCTCGACGGCCCCCGTCGCGCCGACGAAATTGACAATGTCCGCCACCGTGATCGTGCGGCCCAGGGTCTTGAATTTCTGCCCCACTTCCAATTCATCGAAGTAGAAGCCGATGCCGACGGTCGGCATATCGCTCATTTAGCTGTCTCCCATTTTGATTATGCGTTCGACGGCCGCGCCTAGTAGGAGCGCGGCAGGCCGAGCACGCGTTCGGAAATATAGTTCAGGATCAGTTGCGGGCTGACCGGCGCGATGCGGCAGATCAGCACTTCGCGCAGCAGCCGCTCCACGTGGAATTCCTTGGCGTAGCCCATGCCGCCGTGGGTCATGACCGCCTGTTGGCAGGCCTTGAAACCCACCTCGCCGCCGAGATACTTCGCCGCGTTGGCCTGCGCGCCGCAGGGCAGCCCCTTGTCGTAGAGCGACGCGGCCTGCATCGCCATCAGGTAGGCCGCTTCCAGCTCGCACCAGATTTCCGCCAGCGGGTGCTGGATCGCCTGGTTGGCCCCGATCGGCCGGTCGAACACGACCCGGTCCTTGGCGTATTGCACCGCGCGGTCAAGCGCGTTCTGCCCGATGCCGATGCCTTCGACGCCGACCAGGATGCGTTCGGGATTAAGGCTGTGCAGCAGATAGCGAAAGCCCATCCCCTCTTCTCCGATCCGGTCCTCCAACGGGATCGGCAGACCGTCGATAAACACCTCGTTGGAGTCCACCGCCTTCCGCCCCATTTTCGGGATCTCGCACACGTCGCAATGGTTCCGGTCCAGGTCGGTGTAGAACAGGCTCAGCCCTTCGGTCGGCTTGGCGCAGTCCTCGATCGGCGTGGTCCGGGCCAGCAGCATGATCTTCTTGGCTTCCTGCGCCGTCGTGGTCCAGATCTTCTTGCCGTTAGCGACATAGCCGTTGCCGCTGCGCTCGGCCTTGGTCTTGATCTTGGTAGTATTGAGGCCCGCGTCCGGCTCGGTTACGCCGAAGCAGGAGATCGTCTTGCCCTGGATCAGGTCTGGCAGCCAGCGCGCCTTCTGCTCGTCGTTGCCGAAAACGACGATCGGATGCGGTCCGAAGATGTTGATGTGGATCGCGGAGGCCGCGCTCATCGCGCCGGAAGAGTTCGCCACCGTATGCATGAGGATCGCGGCTTCGGTCACGCCCAGGTCCGCGCCGCCGTATTCCTCGGGCATGGCGACGCCGAGCCACCCGGCCTCCGCCATCGCCTTGTGGAAATCGGCCGGGAAATCGCCGGTTTCGTCCCGGTCCAGCCAGTAATCGTCGTCGAAACGCGCGCACAGGCGCTCCACATTCTCGCGGATCGCCTCCTGCTCGGGCGTGAGTACGAAATCCATCCGGTGTTCCCTACATCCTTGTTCGTTGCGCCGGATTGTACGGATGCAGGGCGGCGCGCGCCACTGTTAGAAAGAGATGTAGCGGCTCAGGCGGAGGCGTCAACGTCGCGCCGGAGCCCCAACGCGAAGGCGCCGCAACCGATCACCATCACCCCGGCCGAGATGATCAGCAGCTTGGCGTATTTATGGGAGACGCCGAAAATCGGTTCCATCACCGAGAGATAGCCGCTGCTTTCGACCATATAGAGCCCCGCCCCGCCGATCGCGGCGACGAAGGCGACGGCGAAGGCCCAGGTCGCGACCTGCCGACCGCCCCAGACGCAGAAGAAGACGACCGGCGCCAGGAACATCGAGGCGGTGCCGCTGACCGCGACGGCGGCGAATAAGTCGCGGCCGCCGAAGAACAGGAAGGCCAGCCCACCGACGAAGAACAGCGCCATCGCGATCCGCCCGTTCCGGGGCGTCGGGTCGGCCAGCCGCATGTCGACGATGCTGAGCTTCGCCGAGCTGGAAAAGGTGGAGTCGAGCGTCGAGACCGCAGACAGGATCAACGCGACGTTGAACAGCAGCATGGTCGTGTCGCCGAAGATGCGCATCAGGGTGACGACCATCGTCTCGCCGTCCAGCCTGACCAGCCCCGCCTGCACGCCGAGCAGTCCGAACACCAGGATACAGATCGACGAGAGCCACCACGCATGCAGGAAACTGCGCCGGGTGGTGTCGCGGTCGGCGACGAAACCCCGGTCCATCATGACCGGGTCATGCATCGGATAACTCCAGATTTGCAGCAGCGCGACGGCGAGCAAAATCCAGCCAGGCCCGGTCAAATCGGGACTGCTCGCCACAATCGCCGGGAAGGCGAACCCGTCGATCCCCAGTGTCTGAATGAACAGGATCGCCAGAACGACGATCAACAGGACCATCTGCATGACGTCGGTACGCAACGACGCACGCAACCCGCCCATCATCGAATAGCCGAGGGTGATCGCCGCCACCGCCAGGATCGAAACGATGTAAGCCGTCGACCCGGCGACGCCGAAGATGATGCCGATCACGAGAAGATTGGCGAATACCTCACTCAGCAGGCGAATGGCGGCAACGCAGTTATAGGCCCCCGACCCGAGCCGGCCGAACCGCGACACCAGGAATTCCTGCACGTTGTCGAACCCGTGCCGGAAACGGATTCCGTCGACGATATAGGCCCCGGTCACGAAGGACAGATAGTAGGCGGTATACGCAAGCGCCCCGGAAATGCCGAAGTGATACCCCAAGATGCCGGCATTCATCAGCGACCGGGCGAAAATCCAGGTGGTGACCTGGGAGAGGATCAGCGTCAGCAGCCCAGGTGCTTCCCCGGTGTCAGAATAGCCGCGGAAGAACGCCTGCACCGTCTTGACGCGCGGTGAAATCAGATAACTGGCCAACGCCAGCAATCCGCAAAACCCGATGAGGGCGAAATTCTCCAATTTCAGTCTCCAAACCGATGGGCGGGCATAAACCGGACGTGCCTAGATACCGCTGCTTACAAAGCTTTGCCGCCGGAAACAACCTACAGGTTCGTGATCGGACCGCGAGGCGACGACGATTGATCCGCATCAACGCGATCGGCGACGGACCGGTCCACTCTGCATTCAAGCAAAAGAGGACGCCGCCATGCGGACGCTGATCATCTATTATTCCCGTTCGGGCACGACCCGGAAGCTCGCAGAAGCATTGGCAACGGAACTAAGCGCAGATATCGAGGAAATCCGCTGCGACCGATACAGGCCGGGGGGATTCCGGTATCTCCGGGCGGGCTATGACAGCGTCCGCGGCAACCTGCCCCCAATTGACATGCCGCAAAAATCCGGCTCGGACTACGACCTGATCCTGATTGGCGCGCCGGTCTGGACGAGCTATCCGGCGACCCCCGTCCGCGCGTTTCTCGCCAACATGCCGGGTTTGCCGGCCCGCATCGCCGTGTTTCTGACGCATGGCGGGCATTCGCCACCGGAAAAAGCGGTCGAGATGCTGGCGGCGCTCTTGCCGCGCCAGGCCGAGGCGACGCTGCATCTCAGCAGCGGCGACGTCAACGGCGACGCCCTGTCCGGCGCCGTCCATAGCTTCGCGGAAACCCTGACGAACCGACGATAAGGACGCCGGCCCCTATTCCTTCGGGCCCAGCAGGCTGGGCCAGTCCGGCAACCGCTTCTCGTTGAACGCCGCCAGCCCTTCCCTGTGATCGGCGGTGGCGAACAACAGCGCGAGTTCGGATTGCGCATGGGCGAGCGAGTCGTCCTCGGTCATCTCCCACATACGGCACAACGCGACCTTGCCACGGCGGACCGATGTCGGCGACTTGTCGAGAATACGGTGAAGCAGCCACTGCACCTTGGCGTCCAGGTCGGACGCGGGCGCGACGTGGTTCACGAGCCCCATTGTCTTGGCCTCGGCGACATCGACGAATTCTCCGGTAATCGCCATTTCCATCAGAACCCGGCGGGGGATCAACCGGCGAAGCGACGCGACGATCAGCAACGGGAAAAGCCCGATCCTGACCTCGGGCAGGCCGAACCGCGCGTGATCCGCCGCAACCGCCATGTCGCATAACGACACGACACCAAGGCCGCCCGCCAGCGCATCGCCGTTGACCCGGGCGATCAGCGGCTTGCTGAACTTCCGGACGCCGCGGGCGAACTGCACATAGGGATGCTCCAAGGCGGCCTCGTCGAGGGTCAGCGCCGTATACTCCGTGTCGGGTTTGAGGTCCGCCCCGGCGGAAAACGCCTTCTCGCCCGCCCCCGTCAAGACGGCCGCCCGGATCGACGCATCCGCATCGGCCGCCGCCAACGCCTCAAGAAGGGCGTCGAACACCACGCCGTTCAAGGCGTTCCGACGGTCCGGCCGGTTGATCGTCAGCCATAAAACCGCGTCGCGGCGCTCCACCAGGACGATATCGCGAGAGTCGCTCATGGGTGGTTTCCATCGCTTCGTTCTTTTCCTACCCTGCGCCCGAACAAACCACGGCTCGGCCCGTAAGAAAACGGCTTTCCTCCAGGCCGGTTCGAATTCCGAGCCACACTTTCGTGGGCCGCGCACCGCATGACCGCAGACGTCGTCACGCCAGCCGAATACACGCCCTTCCGCCGGGCCGCGATTCTGGCGTCGGTGACGCTGTCGCAGACGCTCTACGGCATGACCTTCCTGATGGTCACCGTCATCCTGCCGCAGATGCAGGGAAGCCTATCGGCGACGCAGGACCAGATTTCCTGGATCGTGACGCTGAACATCCTGGCGACCGCCATCATGACGCCGATGGCCGGCTGGCTGAGCGCCACCTTCGGCTGGCGCAACGTGATGCTGTTCTGCCTCGCCGGTTTCACCATCGCGACCGTCCTCTGCGGCATGGCGGAATCCCTGGAGTCGCTGGTCATCTACCGCATCCTCCAGGGCGGGTTCGGCGCGCCGATGACGCCGCTGTCGAACGCGATCCTGCTGGCCATCTACCCGAAGAAACAGCATGGGACCGTTACCGCCATTTTCGGCATGGGGGTTGTGGTCGGCCCCATCTTCGGGCCGGTGTTCGGCGGCGCGCTGAGCGAACTCTACGACTGGCGCTGGACGTTCTGGCTGATCGTGCCGATCAGCGCCGTCGCCTGGGCCGGCCTTTGGGCGTCCCTGGTCGACGGCGGCCGCGAGCGGGGCGTTCGGTTCGACTGGACCGGATTCCTATCCCTTTCGCTGGCGGTGACCTGCCTTCAACTCATTCTCGACCGCGGCCAACAGGAAGACTGGTTCGATTCGCGCGAGATCGTCGTCGAAACCGCGATCGCCATCGGCGCATTGTACATTTTCGTGGTGCACAGCCTGACCGCCCGAACCCCGTTCCTGAATCCGCGCCACCTGCTCGACCGGAACTACAGCCTGGGCCTGATCATCGTCCTGGTCTACGGCATGCTGAACTTCACGCCGATGGTGATGCTGCCGCCGATGCTGAAGGATTTGATGGAATACCCTGATTCCATTATTGGATTCCTCATCGCATGCCGCGGCATCGGCGCGGTGATCGGGTTCTTCCTCGCCATGTGGATCAGCAAGCTCGACCCCCGTATCGGCATGACCATCGGCTTCGGGGTGCAAGCGGTGTCCGGCCTGATGATGATGCAGTTCGACATGACCGTCACCAATGCCGAGGTCGCGGTGACCAGCATCATGCAAGGCAGCGCCGTGGGGCTGATCTGGGTGCCCCTGGTCGTCGCCACGTTCTCGACGCTCGACCGGCGTTTCCTATCGGAATCCACGGGCGTGTTCCATCTGCTGCGAAACCTCGGGAGCAGCATCTTCATATCCGCCAGCGTCACGACACTGGTCCGCACCGGGCAGATGAACCACGCGTTTCTGACCGAGAACATTTCGCCCTTCAACGAGACCTTGGCCTTCCCCAATCTGCCCAACGCCTGGGATATCGAGAACTTGGAAGGATTGGCCGCGATGGGCGGCGAGATCGGCCGCCAGGCCGCGATGCTGGGCTACCTCAACGCCTTCGGCCTGTATACCGCGGCATGCGTGATCGTGCTGCCGCTGATCCTGCTGGTCCGCATTCCGAAACAGGTGGAGGATTGATCCGATGACCCACGAAACCACGCCGCCGCTTTCCGACTTTCGGGCGGTGGCCGAACTGCACCACCGGATGACCACCGGGTTGATCCTCTCCCTGATGACGCGGAAAGGCGAAAAGATCGCGGCCGATGTCGTCTACCGCCTGTTCCGGCGTCAGCATACGGAAACTTTCCTGCCGGGGCTGGAGAAACTGAACCTGACCGGCCTGCCCGACGCGGTCGCGTCCGCGCAGTACCACTATCTCAGCAACGCGATCGGTACGGTCAAAGTCGAGTTCATGCCCGACTCCGACCGCAAGGCCTGGATACGCTATCCGCCGCCGCGCTGGATCTTCGACGGCACCGCCATCTGCGGCGTCACCAACGCGGTCACGATCGCCATGATGCGCGGCTGGCACGCCCACAACGGCGAGGCGTTGGGCAATCCGAATCTCGGTTTCGTCTGCACCGGCATGACGACGAACGGCGACCCCGGGCTCGAAGGGTATTTCTACGACTATGACGCGCCGCTTGCGCCGGAAGACCGGCTGCGCTTCGCGCCCGACGAGGAAGCGCCCGCCTTCGACCCCGACGCGGCGCCGAAAGTCGATTCCGCGGACTGGCCCGCGCTGCGCCTCGCCAAGGCCGAGCGCAATTACGCGCTCTACTATGTCCGGTCGATGTTCGCCGTTCTCCTCGACGTGTTCGACACGGCCGACGCCGCCGCGCTGGTGCATTTGACGGCCCGGTTGGTCGGGATGCAGTTTTACGACGTCACGCGCGACATGCTGGGTATCACCGATCCGTCGCGCGACGGCTTCGCCGACTATCTGGCGCGAATGAGCAATGCGATGGGCAACGGCCCCGCCCGCGCGGCCGACGGCGGCGCGACCGTCATTGCGAATAAAAGCTGGCGGTTGATGGAGCCGCGCCAGCCGGAACTGCTGCGCGCCTGGAACGGGATTTGGGAGGGCGCCGGCGCGGTTCATGACCGCCGTCTGGCGCTCGAAATCGAAACCGGGCAAGACGCGGCCGATACCGGGTGGCGATGGCGTCTCTCCGGGTAGGCTCCTTACTGCTGCATACCGACGATGCTCGGCGCCGACTGCTCGATCCGGTTGATGATCTCTATGCCGTGGCGCATTTCGACCATGATGAATTCCGCCCGCTTGACGAGACCGCCGCGGCCCTTTGAGAATTTCGTTTCCCACAGGTCCATCTTGACGGCGAGCCCGCATAAGACGCCGCCGAGCGTCATGTGATGTCCGGCGATCATGTCCCGCACCGATTTGAAGGAGTCCGCGGTGACGTTTTCCCACATCTTGTTCGAATGCTGATGAAAGCTCTCGAACCGGCCGGTCAGCGAGGTGGTGATGTCGGTCAGCTTCTCTTCCATGAAGTCGCAGGTCTTCATGAGATTGCGATCGGACCGGAGTTGATGATTGTCGCGGATGTCATCGAGGTTTTCGAGCAGTTCCGTAATCTGAGGGATCAACCTGTCGAGGCATTCGCGGAAATAGGCCAAGGACATGAAGATATCGCCGTAGTCTTCGAGGAATTTCGGGATTTCGTTCAGCTCGATTTCCAGCTTTTCCGCCATGACCTGCAGGTTCTTGATCGCGCTTTCCTTGTCCGGCGACCGGAACAGACCGATGAGTTCGTCGAAATCCTTGATCTCGGTCTCCATGCCGCTATAGACCTGCGACAAAAGCGGCCGCGTGAACGCGCCCATGTAGTCGGCAAGTTCGGCGGCTTTCTGCGGCGACAGTTTCAGCGCGTCGTTGTCATGCAGTGGAATCCCCAAATCCCGCAAGAGGCGGCGTAACGAATAGACGTCGTAACTGTAGAGCGCCGAGAGGTTCGAGAGGATGCCGCGATCCGTCGCCAATTCCGGATCTTCCGGATCGCAGCCCAGGACCGTCCACACCTCGTTGACGTCCACCTGGCCGCTTGTACCCTCTTCATACCGGAACAGTTCGACGACGGTCTCGAGCCGCGAGTTCTTGATCAGACAGGCTGAATTCAGCGCCTGAACTTTGAACGGTACAATCTTGAGGGGAAGAATATGCAGCGAATCCATCTGGAATTCGAGATCGTTGCGCCCTTCCCCTTTCTGAGCGTCGTCAACGGCTTCGGCGGTTGCTGTCATCGTCAAATAGCCAATCTCTTGAAAATGCGAATTCGCGGTCTCTTGCCGAGGCCGCGGGCCTGCAACCTGACGATTGTGCAACGAATATGTTTAACGCGCCGTAAACGAAAATCCTTGGACAGACAACGAGTTGCCATGATTTCCTTGAGATTCCACGTACCTATGCAAGTTCGCTTTTCCCGGCCTATCTATTTTTACGAGAACCCCATAAGGGAAATTCTATCGACTCACAACGTCGAATTGGTGGCGCGCCGTTATCCAACGCACCGCGAAACACCGATTATCCCGCATTCTCGCCGCTAGACGATGCTGGTGGGCCAGGTCCGCATCAAATGCTGTCCAACGCCGTTTTCCATACGCATGGTGTGGATTTCGAGCATGTTTATGAGGTATTGGCGCGTTTCCCGCGGGTCCAGCACATCATGCGCCTCATACATCGTCGCCAACTCCCAAGGACCCGCGTCGCGCGCCAGCTCTTCAACCCTGCGTTCGTATTCTTCGGGGTCGTCCTCCCGCTTGAGGCCGAAGACGACATTTACGGCCGTCCGAGGGTCCATAAAACCGACATCCGCCGTCGGCCATACCGCCATTTCGTCCGAGTTCTTGTTGCCGCCCATGTTGATATAGGCTTGCCCGTAGCTCTTCCGCAGGATGATCGAGATCTTCGGCACGGTGCAGAGCGACAGCGCGTTCATCCAATTGATGATCTTCCCCGGCGCGGCCTTTCTTTCGCCCTCGACGCCGATCAGAAATCCGGGAACGTCCACCAGCATGACGATGGGGATGTTGAAGGAATCGCAGAAAACCAGGAAGCTGGTCGCCTTGCTGCAGCCATCGGGATCGGCGGCCCCGCCCTTGTAGAGCGGATTGCTGCACAGAAACCCGACGGTTCGGCCATTGAGCTTTGTCAACGCGGTCAGCACAGAGCGGCCGAAGAACGGCTTCATTTCGAAAACGCTGTCCTTGTCGGCGATCGCCTCGATCACATGGCGCATGTTGTAGACGCGCTGCCGCTCTTCCGGGACGATATCGAGGATCTTCTCGATCGCCTCATCGGACCCGGCGGGCACCTCGGCGACCGGCGGCGCCTCCTGATTGTTGCTCGGCAGATAGGACAGGAACCGCTTGATCGCATCCAACGCCTCTTCGTCGGTATCGACCGCCATGTCGACCAGCCCGCTGACCCGGGTGTGCAACCGCCACCCGCCGAGTTCCTCGTTCGTGACCGGCTGGTTGATCGCCAGCGAGGTGACGCGGCTGCTGGCAACCGCCATTGTCGCGCCCTTCCGCATGACCACGAAATCCGACATACAGGCGTACCAGGTGGACGACCCGTAGCAGTCGCCGAGCTGCGCGACCGCCCAAGGCGTCTCCCGAAGCCGGCGATACTCGTTCGGATCCTGCGCGATGATCAACCGGCCCTGCGCGCCCATCCGATCGGGCATCCGCGATCCGGACGATTCGCCGAGAAAGACGAGCGGGAACCCGCGCTTGTTGCCCGTGTCCTTCACATGTTTCATCTTTTTCAGATTGTTGAGCGCGCTGGACGCCCCCATCACCGAAAAGTCGTTGGAGACCACGCCGACCATCCGGCCATCCACCTTGCCGAACCCGCCGACCTTGCCGTCCGCCGGCGCCTTGTCGCGAACCTCGGGCCGCGCCGCGGAGGCCAGCGCGCCGGTCTCGACGAAACTGCCTTCATCCAAGAAGTAGTCAAGGCGCTGCCGCGCGTTGAGAAGCCCCGCCTTTTTCATGCGCTCGAGGATTTCGGGTTTCCCCATCTTGAGCGCCTTCGCGCGACGCTTCTCCAAATCCTTCAGGGTCTCTTCAAACGGCATATCAGCCGATCCTCCTTCTACTGCGTATCGGTGCGTATGCCGTGCTTGACGAGCACCGCGCCAGCCTCTTGAGGGACTGGCACACCGGTCTAGGGCCTGTTTTTTACCATGATCCTGCGCCGACGCGAGAATAGGCCGCGGGCGCGGTGTTTCGACAGTCTGATGGGGCGGCCCAATCATCGTCATGCGGTGCGAATACCGCCCGGATGCGACGACCGACACCCAGGCTATTCTTCTCACGCCCCGGCCAACGCCGCAACGTCAGCCCGCGTGTTAAACCGTCACCGTGTTTCGCGGAATCCGAGTTTCGTCTTAGGGAAGCCGGTATCGCTCGACGATCTCCTCGTTGATATCGATTCCGAGGCCCGGCTTTTCTTCCAGAACGATGTGGCTGTCCTTGAATTCCTTGATCGGCATCTGGCACAGGTCCCAGCGCAACGGGTTTCGCTGCTCCTTGTTCCAATCGCTCTGCATATACTCATAGATCAGGAAGTTCGGCGCATAGGTCGCGAGGTGCAGCGACACCGTCATGATGATGTTCGACGAACTGCCGTTATGCGGCGCGTAGGCAACGCGGAAGGCATCCGCCATGTCGGCGATCTTGCGCGATTCGGTGATCCCGGCGGACCGGGCGGCGTCGTGCTGGACGATATCGATGGCGTCGCGCTTGAAGAAACGCGCGAAGCTGAATTTGTTGAAGTCCGCCTCCCCGGTCGCGATGCGGATGTTCAGCTTGTCCCGAAGATAGGCGTAGCCGTCGATATCATCCGGCGCCAGCGGCTCCTCGTACCAGTAGATGCCCTGCCCTTCGAGCGCCCGACCGACCTCATAGGCGGTCTTCAGGTCGCCGCTATAGCCGCAGTTCACATCCGACATCAGCGTGATGTCGTCGCCGGCATGCGCGCGAATCTGCTCGACCAGCTTCATCTCGCCGCGCCAGTTCATCGGATCCTTGCCGATCTTGAACTTCATCGCGTTGAAGCCGTTTTCCTTATGCTTGTCGATCTCGTCCCGCAGGATCGCGATATCGCGCAGCCGCAGCGACGACGCATAGCACCAGATCTTCGGATTGGTCTTCCCGCCCAGCAGCCGCCAGACCGGCAGCCCGAGCGACTTGCCCCAGATATCCCACAGCGCGGTATCGATCCCGGCCATCGCTTCCTGATAGAAGCCTTTGACGTGGCCGCGGTTCATCATGATCGACCACATCAGGTCCCAAATGCTCTCCACGTCGCGCGGGTCGCGCCCAATCAGGGCCGGCTTGATGTAATGCACGATATCCCGCAGCGCGGTCCCCGACAGGCGCGTCATGCATTCGCCCACGCCGGTGATGCCGTCGTCGGTGGTGATCCGCACCATCGTCGTGCGGTATTCCTTAAACACGACGCTCGCGACCTCGTCGGCGCGCGGCATGCTGATCGGCGCGGCAATTTGCTCCTCCATGGGAACGGCCATGGCGATGGCCTCGATGTCTGCGATTTTCATGGGACTCCTCTCCTTCTTCTGAACCGCCGCAATCCTTCCGACAAGGCCGCTCGGACATATCGGCCGCCGAGCATACGGACAGCCGACCGACGGCCGCGGAAAAGCGCTGCGTTGGGAATGCGGGGTTAGTGTAGCGGAAACTCGGAAGCGGATCGAAACCGGCCCGAAAGCTTCAGGAGAGGATCAAGGATCCTGCGGCGACGGCCCAAGCTGGTCCATCTCACTGCTCGTGCGCCGGACCTGCCCGACCGCCGAATCGAAAAACGTGTCGAGACGGGTCCGCATGTCCGGCGACAACCGCAGCAGCTTGGAACGGGCATCGTCCGGATTGTCTTCTTCGATCAGAATGCCTTTGCGGATCGCCGTTTCGATGTATTTACCCGCTGTATGAGGGCTTTTAATGCCGGTCATGAAGCGCAAAGCATCGGTCTTGCGAACGGGCAAATCCTTGTCCCAAATATTCGTGAGAAGATCCCAGTACGCTGCCGAGTAAAACTCTTCATCTCCCGCAAATACAGTCAGCCATTCACTGCCAAGTCGGTGCGTCATCCTCAGGTATTCTTTACGTTGATTTAAGTTGTATTTCATCATTACTCCGCCTCTCCCCAAGGCCTCGGGGCGCAAACGTCAGGCAGCAATCCTCACCGCTTTGCATTCAAATTTACAATTAGATGCAACGGTTTGATGCGAATTTCCACGAGGCCTATTCTAACGCGTAGAGTTATAGACTCTATTCCATTGATTTTCAATCATTAATTTATCCAATAACATTCTTATTAAAATTTTGAATTTAGTTTTGACATTAGATTTAACATCATTTATGCATACATCTATGATGTTATTCCATGGTAACTGCCTCGGTTGATGAGCACCGTGGTCTGACGTCAAGGGCCCCAACCCAACCCGGTCACCGTTTCTAGTGACCCCTAAGGGAGAGGACAAATGCCAGGACAAGCCAGCCGAACGACAATGTTCCTCAAAGTAAGCGGCTTGGTCATCGGCCTCACGGTCGGGATCACAATCGCCACCGCCCCCGCGGCGGCGGGCGGACGGATCATCTACGATACCGAACGTCACGGCAGCCATAAGGGCCACGGCAAGAAGCACGCCTATAAGAAAGGCTTCGAGCATGGCTATCACAAAGGCCGCAAGCACGGGCACAGGCACGCGAACCGGCACGGCCACCGGAAACACGCTAAAAAGCACGCGTATAAGCGCGGCTACAGAAACGGCTATGACAAGGGCTACAAGCACGGCCGTAAGCACGCCTACAAGCATAAGCCGCGCCATACCCACGGCTACAAGCATCGTAAGCCGGTCTATAACTTCACTTTCGGCTTTCCCGGCTACGGATCTTGGGCGCCGCATGGGTACAGACACCATAAGCGCGTGCGCCATTACCGGCACAACCGCTGCCATCCGGTGAGTCGTCTCGGCTACGACCGTTATGGCCGTAAAGTAAAATTCGGCGGGACCATGTGTTACGACAAATATGGCCATGGTTATATTTTGAGGAAAAGCCGGCACATCATTCACTACTACTGAAACAATAAAATAATTCCGGACTCAATTACTTGAACAACCAAGTAGACGCGGATTGGTCTAAGGTCGCTTCGGCACCGCGCGTCTAAGACGACCGAAAGGAGTTGAACAATGAACGTTAAGAAACTTGCACTTGTTGCGATCGTTGCCGTGTCGCTCGGCGCTTGCCAGCATTACGGCCAGAAGCAAGCCGGCGGCACCCTGATCGGCGCCGGTCTCGGGGGACTGCTCGGATCGCAATTCGGGTCGGGCAGCGGCAAACTCGCGGCCACCGCGCTCGGCGTCTTCGCCGGCGGGTTGCTCGGCAACGAGATCGGCAGCTCGCTCGACCGGGCTGACCGGGCTTATCTGCAGAACGCGACCTACAAGGCATCTTCCGCGCCGATCGGCGAGACGATCACCTGGAGCAATCCGCAATCGGGCAACTACGGCACCATTACGCCGACTCGCGAGGGGGTGCATTCCGAAACCGGCGCGTATTGCCGCGAGTATCAACAGGACATCACCGTCGGGGGCCGCAGGCAGGAAGGCTATGGCCAGGCCTGCCGCCAACCGGACGGCAGCTGGAAAATCATCTAACGGACCGATCCCCTTCGGTCCGGACGACTGGCGGGGCTTCGGCCCCGCCTTTTTTATGCGTCCGGCTGTCGCCGCGTCAGGGCTGCGATATACTCCCGCGAAACACGGAGTACGCCATGCCCAACCTCGGCCCGAACGAACCGCTCATCGGGAAACCCAAGTCACGCCAATCCCTCACCACCCCGGCCCTGATCGTCGATCTCGACGCGATGGAGCGGAACATCGCCGCCATGGCGGATCATTGCGCAAAGCACGCCGTCGCGCTGCGGCCGCACGCGAAATCCCACAAATCGGTGCGGATCGCGAAGCTGCAGATCGAGGCGGGCGCGGTCGGCGTCTGCGCCGCGACATTGAGCGAAGCCGAAGCCTTGGCCGATGCCGGCATTCCCGGCGTGTTGCTGACCTCGCCGGTCGCCGGGGCCGCGAAGATCGAGCGGCTGATCGCCTTGAACGAGCGCGCCGACGGCTTCAAGACGGTGGCCGACAACGCGACGATCATCGATACGCTGTCCAACGCCGCGGGCGGGTCCGGCAAGCCGCTGGACGTGTTCGTCGAACTCGACATCGGCACGAAGCGGACCGGCGCCCGCACACCCGAGGCAGCGCTCGCCGTGGCGCGGCAAGTGGCCCAATCGAACAGCCTGACCCTCGCCGGCATCCATGCCTATGCGGGCCATGTCCAGCATATCGAAGACTATGCCGAACGACGCAAGACGGCCGACGCAGTTGCGGAACCGCTCGCGGTTTTCACCGACCTGCTCGACCGCGAGGGCATCCTGCCGCCGATCGTCTCGGGCGCGGGCACCGGCACCCACGAGATCGACGCCTTGCGCGGCAACTACACCGAGATGCAGTGCGGCAGCTACATCTTCACCGACGTGCAGTACAACGCCTGCCCGCTGCGGGAATCGGCCGCGCACCCGTTCGAGTCCTCTCTCTTCGTCGGGATCACGGTCATCAGTTCGAACGGCGACGGCCTCGCCATCACCGACGGCGGGCTGAAACGGTTCGCGACCGACGGGCCACTCCCCGAGATCGCGCGCGGCGCGCCGGACGGATCGACCTATATGTTCAAGGGCGACGAGCATGGCGCGGTGGTCCTGCCGGATGGGATGTCCGACCTGCCGGTGGGCACGGTGCTGGAATGCCTGACGCCGCACTGCGATCCGACGGTGAATCTCTACGATTGCTACCACATGGTGCGCGGCGACACGCTGGTCGATATCTGGCCGGTCGACGCCCGCGGCGCGACCTAACCCACACCCAAAAGTCAAAACGAAAACAGGAACACCGACATGCCCCAGGACCTGGAAAAACTGAAAGACTGGATCGGCAACACCGAAACCTTCGAGGATCGCGCTTCCGTATTGCCAATCCATGGCTACGCCGCCTTGCTGGACAAGCCGGACGTGCCGAAGGAAGGCGACCCGATCGGGCCGATGGGGCATTGGTTCTTCTTCAAGCCAGTCGCCCCCGCCTCGCAGATCGGCCCCGACGGCCATCCGGCGCGCGGCGGCTTCATGCCGCCGGTCCCCCTGCCCCGCCGCATGTTCGCGGGCGCGCGGACCACCTATCACAAGGACCTGATCATCGGCGAGAAGATGCGCCGCGAGGCCCGCATCGCCGACGTGACGATCAAGGAAGGGCGCACCGGCACTTTGGTCTTCTGTACGGTGAAGAACGAGTTTCACGGCGAGAACGGGTTGGCGCTCGAAGAGGAACACGACATCGTCTACCGCGACAACCCGCCGGCGGACGCCAAGGGCGGCAACAGCGGCAAGACGAATACCGCGCCGGACGACCACGCTTGGGTCAAGGAGATCACGCCCGATCCGGTCATGCTGTTCCGCTACTCGGCGATCACCTTCAACGGTCACCGTATCCACTACGACCGCACCTATGTGACCGAGGTCGAGGGATATCCGGGATTGATCGTGCACGGCCCATTAACCGCGGGCCTGTTGCTCGAACTGGCGCTGGACAACAATCCGGGCAAGAAACTCACGGGCTTTCGGTTCCAGGCCCGCGCGCCGCTGTTCGACATCGCGCCGTTCAAGGTTGCCGGCAAGCCGGGCGAGAACGGCAACACCGCCGAGCTGTGGTCGGTCACGCCGGAAGGCAACCTGGGCACACTCGCGACAGCGACCTTCGCGTAGGCAACGGAGGCGCAACCAACCATGCCAGACAACAAACCGAATTTGCTGGTCATCCCGGGCGACGGCATCGGACCGGAAGTGATCCGGGAAACGTCGCGGGTCATCGACTGGTTCGAGGCGAACCGCAAGGTGACCTTCGACATCACCCACGGCCAACTCGGGGTCGCCGCCTATTACGACACCGGCGCGATGACACCGGACGATACGCTGGACAAAGCCCGCACGGCGGACGCGATCCTGTTCGGCGCCATCGGCGGCGACGGATACGAGGATATCCCGATCGAGGTGCGCCGCGAGGACGGGCTGCTCGCGCTGCGCAAGAAGCTCGGCCTGTTCGCCAACATCCGCCCCGCCGTCGCCTTCGACGAACTGCTCGACGCCAGTTCGCTGAAACCCGAGGTGGTGCGCGGCGTCGACCTGATCATCGTCCGCGAGTTGAGCAGCGGCATCTATTTCGGCGAGCCGCGCGGCATCGAGGATCTGGGCAACGGCATCCAGCGCGGCTTCAACACGATGCAGTACACGACGCCGGAGATTCAGCGGGTCGCACGCCTATCTTTCGAATTGGCGCGCGGCCGCCGCAACCAGCTTTGTTCGATTGAGAAATCCAACGTGCTGGAAACCAGCAAGCTGTGGCGCGCCGAGGTCCGGAAACTGCATCAAGGCGAGTATTCGGACGTAGAGTTCAAGGAACTGATCGTCGATGCGGGCGCGATGGAGTTGATCCGCAATCCGAAGCAGTTCGACGTCATCGTCACCGGCAACATGTTCGGCGACATCCTCTCCGACGCCGCCGCGATGCTGACCGGATCGCTCGGCATGCTGCCCTCCGCGTCGTTGAGCGAGGAGGATGCGAGCGGCCGCCGCAACGCCTTCTATGAGCCCGTCCACGGCGCGGCGCCGGACATCGCCGGCAACGACATCGCCAATCCGCTGGCGGCGATCCTGAGCTTCGCCATGTCCTTGCGGCACTCCTTCGACGCGGAAGCCGAGGCGCAACTGCTTGAGTCGGCGGTCCGCAACGCCGTCGCGGGCGGCAACCGGACGGCGGACATCAAGGGCGACGTCACGCAAGCGGTGTCGACCACCAAAATGACCGATGCCGTGATCGACTCGTTGAACCGTTTGGCTTCATAATTACGTCCTCACAACGGGAGGCTGCCATGAGCACCGACTCTTCCGACATCAAACAGCGGGCCGAGGCCATCGGCCTCACCAAGCTGACCGACAAGCATCTCGCGCAATTGGCCAAGGCGACGCAGTCGGCGGCGCAGCGCAAGCAACAGCTCACGGTCGACCTTGAGATCGCCGACGAGCCCAGTCACATCTTCCGCGCGAAGGGGGAATAGCCATGACCGACCTGCACTATCTCTCGATGGCCGAAGCGTCGGCGCTGCTGCGCGACAAGAAGCTGTCGCCGGTCGAATACACCCAGGCGCTGCTGGACCGCATCGATAGGCTGGACACGCAGCTCGACGCCTTCCTCAAACTCACCCCCGACATCGCCCTGGCCGACGCGAAGCGCGCCGAGGACGAAATCCAGAAAGGCGATTGGCGCGGGCCGATGCATGGCATGCCCTATGGCCTGAAAGACATCATCGACCACGAGGGCCTGCCGACGACGGGCCATTCGAAAATCCTGGAAGACAACGTCGCCAAGAACGATGCGCCGGTCGCCGCGAAACTGCGCGCGGCGGGCGGTGTCCTGATGGGCAAGTTGTCGACCCATGAATTCGCCATCGGCGGGCCCTGTTTCGACCTGCCCTGGCCCCCGGCGCGCAACCCCTGGAACCGCAACCATCACCCCGGCGGCTCGTCGAGCGGGTCCGGATCCGCCGTTGCGGCCGGCATGCTGCCGGCGGCGCTGGGCACGGATACCGGCGGCTCGGTGCGCAATCCTGCTTCCATGTGCGGCATCGTCGGCATGAAAGCGACCTACGGGCGGACCAGCCGCCGCGGCGTGCTGCCCCTCTCCTTCTCGCTCGACCATATCGGCCCGATGACCCGCACGGTGCGGGACAACGCAATGCTGCTGAACGTGATCGCGGGGCACGATCCGCGCGACCCGGGCAGCGCCGACGTCGCCGTGCCCGACTACACTGCCGGGATCGACGACGGGGTGAAGGGCCTGAAAATCGGCATCATCCGGCATTTCTACACCAAGGACGAACAGGCCGATCCCGAAATGGCGCAAAGCATTGAGGATGCCGCCGGCGTGCTCGAAGGGTTGGGCGCGGAGGTCCGCGAGATCCAGGTCGAACCGTTACAGGTCTACGCGGCCTGCAACCGGACGATCCTGCTCAGCGAGGCCTATGCGATCCACGAAAAATGGCTGCAGGAACGGCCCGAAGACTACGGCGACCGCACGCGCGAGCGGTTGCTGGGCGGCGCCTTCATCCGCGCGGCGGATTACGTCAACGCCACGCGGATGAAGCGGAAGCTCATCGACGGTTTCCACGCGGCGATGGACGGCCTGGACGCAGTCCTCACCGTCAGCAGCATGGAACCCGCCTGCGAGATCGACGACGACGACAAGGTCGACCTGACCTACCCGAGGCAGGCCCGCGCACCGTTCAACGTCACGGGTGACCCAGCGCTCGCCGTGCCGACCGGCTTCTCCGCGTCCGGGTTGCCGTTGGCCATGCAGATTGTCGGCCGGCCGTTCGAGGAAGCGATGCTGTATCGCGTCGCGCAAGCCTACGAAGACGCGACGGATTGGACGAGCCGGCGGCCGCCGGTCGACTGAAAATCGTGTCGTCCTTACGTCCGACGAACTAACGCCAGAATTTGCAACAGGGGTGTATCGCTTTGGAAAAGATCAACATTCAGTTCACGTTGTTTTCCGCCTTCTACTCGCCGCTGATCTCGACGATGTCGGGGGGCTTCTTGCAGGCCGAGGGACTCGACCCGGATTGGTCGGTCGCCGAACCGGGCGTCTCTGCGCTCGCGGCCTTGGAGAACGGGACGGCCCATGTGGTGCAGTCGGCGTTGAGCCAAGGGTTCACGACGCTCAACTCCGGCGAGACCCCGAAGACCGTTCACTTCGCGCAGGTGAACGAGATGGACGGCTTCTTCCTGACCGGGCGCGAGGCCGACCCGGATTTCAGTTGGGACAAGCTGGAAGGCAGCGACGTCGTCATCTTCGGCGGCGGCCAGCCGCTGATGATGTTCAAATACGCCTGCCACAAGGCGGGGATCGACTTCGATAAGATCAACGCGATCACGCCCGGCGGCGCGGCCGATATCGACAAGGCCTTCCGCGACGGCCAAGGCGCCTATGTCCAGCAGCAGGGCCCCTTCCCGCAGCAGTTGGAAGCCGACGGCGTCGGTCACGTGGTGGCGCAAGTCGGGCCGCAGATCGGCCCGTGCGGATTCTCCAGCCTCGCGGCACTGCCCGCCTGGCTGGAAACGGATATGGCGAAGGCCTTCATGCGCGCCTACCGCAAAACCCGCCTCTACATGAACGAGACGCCCGCCGCCGAGATCGCCAAGGCGGAGAAGCCCTACTTCCCGAAGATCGACGAGACGGTGCTGGCCGATTGCATCGGCACCTATCAGAAACTCGGCTGTTGGACGCCGCACGCGGAGATCACGCAGGAAGCCTACGAGGTGACGCTCGACATCTACGAGTACAATGGGCTGCTGAACGAGCGCTACGCCTACGAGCAGGTCTGCGCCCTGCCGCCGGCGACCGACTGAACGAACGCGGGTCTAGATGCCGATATCCTGGAGGTTGTAGTCCTTGATATCGGCCTTCGCCGCCGCGTCCCAGCGGTATTCGTCGGCCCGGTCGGCGAGCGGCGCGTAGACATAGGGCGTCTCCTCCGGGAACCGCTGCCGTCTTGCGTCGATACCATACATGAGCAGGCGGGCACGGCGCGTGATGTACGCGTCGTCGTAGAACGAAACCGGGTTGTGGACGCCGCCGCTCTCGATCCCGTAGACGGATTTCCGGCGGTGGAAGCCGGCGTTCAACGTAACCCGGATATTGGGGCTGGTGTTCGCGAAGGAGCCATGCACGATCTGCCGGTTGGTGATCGCCACATCGCCCGGCCCGCAGATATACGGCACCGCGCCGGGTAGCCGGTCCGACCCTTCCGCATCCATCATTGCGGCGATATCGACCTTGCCCTGTTTATGCGTGCCCGGCACGACCCAAAGGCCGTTCGCCGCGTCGCAGCCGTATAGCTGCGCCATGAAGTTGAATCCATGCGTGCCGGCATCTAGGTCCGGGCTGTCCCAATGCGTCCAGCCGTCCTGATGCCAGGACACCGACCCGCCGAGCCGCGGATGCTTTACCCACAGACCCTCGTTGAACGGCGTGAAGTCCGGCCCATTGACCGCTTCCGCCACGGCCAACAGCTTCGGATGCGCGTAGAGGCGCAGGCAGGCGTCGGAATGCTGCAAGGATCCCAACAGGACCTGTAGCACATAGTCCGGCGCGCCTTCCGGCGCTTCCGGCTCGGCCATTTTGACCTGATGGCGGCCATAGCTTTGGTCGCTGCCGCCGAGCGGGTCGGCCAGCGGCTTGGTCAACCGGACCGTCCGCCCCTTCAGGTCGATGCCTAGCGCCGGGCGGCCGTGCCTGTCGACCTTGGCGTCCGGCGCCACCGGCACGCGCTCGAGAACATCCGCCACATCGCGCTCCAAGTCCGCGCGTTCTTCCGCGCTTATGACATTCTCGAAGATGTAAAACCCGTAATGCCAGTACGCCTCTAGGATCGCGGGATCGAGCTTTCCATCCTCGTCCAGGACGATCGGTCCCCGGTTTTCCATGGCCAGCGCCCGGGCGGTGCCTTCTTCCTTGTAGCGGGCCATCTCGGCTTCCTCTTCGCCGAAATCGACGGCGGGCACCTCGGGCAGCGGCAGGTTTACGGTTGTCACGTCATCCTCGCTCTGTAGTGGTGCATCAAATCTAGCATGATGCCCGGCGTCTTGCCGAGCCCGACGGGCTCATCCGGATGCGGCCTTCAGGATCAGCTCGGCCCCCTTTTCCCCGATGATGAAGGACGGGGCGTTGGTGTTCGACGACGGCATGTTGGGCATGATGGACGAGTCGACGACGCGGAGGTTCTGCAATCCGTGGACCCGCAGGCCCGGGTCGACGACATCGTTCGACCCCCGGCCCATCCGGCAGGTGCTGATCGGATGGAAGGACGTCTGTCCGGTTTCCCGCACATAGTCGAGCATGTCTTTGTCGGACGCCACCTCCGGCCCCGGCCGCACCTCGCGGACGATGAAGGGCGCCAACGCCGGCTGCTTGGCGATCTTCCGGACCAGCCGCATGCCGCGCAGCACCACGTCGATATCGGTCGGATGCGTCAGGTAGTTTGCCTTGATCACCGGCGGCTCGCTCGGGTCGGTCGACGCGATATGCAGCGATCCCCGGGATTCCGGATAGATCTGGAACAAACCGAGATTGAAACCGGAGAAGGGATCGACGCCGAGTTCCTTGCTGCGGGCGTAGCGGTCCTTGCCGGAAACCAGCGCGAGCTGGATCTTGACGTCCGGATGCACCACGTCATCGCCGCTTCGCATGATCGCGTGCACCGTGGTCGAGGACGTGGCCATCAGGCCGTCCTTGAACGTCAGATAGCGCAGCATCGCCATCGCACCCTTTACCCGGCTGTTCAGGATGTCGTTGACCGTGCCGTGCATCGTGGTTTCGTAGGTAATGCGGTTCTGCAGATGGTCCTGCAGGTTCTCGCCCACCCCCGGCAGATGATGCAAAACGTCGATGCCGAGCGGGCGCAGGATATCGCCGTTGCCGACACCGGACAGTTCCAACAGCTTGGGCGAGACGATCGGGCCGGCGGACAGGATGACCTCGTGCCGGGCTTCGGCGATGCGTTCCTCACCGTCCTTCGCATAGGCGACGCCCGTCGCGCGGGTGCCGTCGAACAACAACCGGCTGACCGGCGCCTGGACAACGATCTCCAGGTTAGGCCGGGACCGCACCGGATGCAGATAGGCGTTTGCCGCGGACCAGCGGCGTCCGTTGCGAATGGAATACTGGAGCCAGCCCACCCCTTCGAATTTCTCGCCGTTATAATCCGGATTCTCGAAGGTTCCGGCCTCGACGCAGGCATCCTTGAAGGCGACCGACAACGGATCGCGATAGGCACCATCGCTTACCGTCAGCGGACCGCCCTGCCCGCGCCATGCTGGATCGCCGCCGGGGCGATCCTCGATCTGCTTGAAATACGGCAGCAGGTCGTCGAAGCCCCATCCCGGATTGTTGCCGTCCCGCCAGTCGTCATAGCGATGCGCCCCGCCGCGCGCATAGATCATCCCGTTGACCGAACTGGACCCGCCGATCATGCGGCCGCGCGGCCAATAGACCTTCTGGTCCTTCAACTCGTTCTCCTTGTCGGTGCTGAAGGGCCACACGAATTTCGGATTCATCAGCATCTTGCCGACGCCGAGCGGCATGCGGACCCACGGATGCGCATCCTCTCCTCCCGCCTCCAACAGAAGAACCCGGTAGCGGCTGTCGGCGCTCAACCGGTTCGCAAGCACGCAGCCGGATGTCCCGGCGCCGATGATGATGAAGTCATACTGATCGGACATTTTTTTTTATCCCACGTTGCTTCGGCGCCAAAACCGGCTGGCCTGAAACGCAGCGTAGCGTATCTCCGCGCC
The DNA here is from genome assembly GCA_028281325.1 of Alphaproteobacteria bacterium. Classification (GTDB taxonomy): domain Bacteria; phylum Pseudomonadota; class Alphaproteobacteria; order UBA8366; family UBA8366; genus JAJFJD01. The sequence continues at coordinate 30,058 of JANQKC010000004.1, read as the reverse complement.
ATCGCCGGCACTCAGACCGCTCATCGGCCGAAGGCGTACCCTTGCATGAAGCGCGCGGTGGCCGCCGCCTTCAACAAGCCGTCCTCCCGGGCGACCGCGCACATCCGGCCTTGCGACCAATCGTCCCCCGCGGACACGTCATGCCCCCGCCGCCGCAGGTCATCAACCACCGCATCGGAGAACCGGCCTTCCACGGCGAGCGAGCGCAACTCGGCGCGTTTCGGATAGAAGGATCCCGGAAAATGCGATGTGTTGAAACTCGGTGCGTCGACAGCCTCCTGCAAATTCTTGCCGTGATGCACGTGGCGCAGGAAGAACTGCAACGCCCATTGGTCCTGCCGGTCCGCCCCGGGCGTGCCGAAGGCCATATACGGCTTGCCGTCCCGCATCGCGAAGCCGGGACTCAAGGTCGTCCGGGGACGCTTACCCGGCGCAAGTCCGCCCGGCGTGCCCTCCTCCAGCGTGAAGATCTGTCCCCGGTTCGACAAGGCGAAGCCGAGGTCCGGAATCGTCGGGGAGCTGCGCAGCCAGCCACCGCTCGGCGTGACCGACACCATGTTCCCGAACCGGTCGGCCACATCCAGATGCACCGTGTCGCCGGTCGCAATCGAGACGGCGGGCGCGGGATCGGCCAATACCGATGGCGTGCCGTCGTCAGCGAGGGCGTAACGCCCACCGTCCGCCAGCCCATAGACCACCGGGCCGCCGTGACCCGGAATGGACCCCGGCCGGATCGCGTCCGATGCCGTGTCGCCGATCAGGCCGCGCCGCGCCGCGTTGTACTCGTCGGACAACAACGTCTCGACCGGCACGTCGACGAAATCCGGATCGCCATAGAATTTCTCGCGGTCGGCAAAGGCAAGTTTCGTGCATTCCGCGACCAAATGGACGAATTCCGCGCCGTTCGAGTCCATTGCGTCGAGATCGAACCCCCGCAGCAAGGCGAGCTGCTGCAGGAAGACCGGCCCCTGGCTCCAAGGTCCGCATTTGAAGACCGTGTAGTCGCCATAGTCCAGCGACAGCGGGGTCTCGACGCGCGCCGACCAGGACGCGAGGTCGTCGCCGCGCAGGAATCCGGCATGCTTGCGGCCGGACGTGTCGAGAAACGCGTTGTCGCGGCAGAAACCGTCGATGCTCTCGGCGACGAACCCGCGATAGAAAGCGTTGCGCGCCGCCTCGATCTGCTTTTCCCGGTCGCCGCCCACGGCTTCGGCTTCTTGCACGATCCGCTCGAACGTGTCGGCCAGCACCGGGTTGGCAAACAATTGGTTCGGTTTCGGGACGTTGCCGTCCGGGCAATAGACCGCCGCCGAACTGGGCCAATGCTCGACGAACAAGTCCTTCAAGGCGTCGATCGTCGCGACCACGCGGGCGGCGATCGGATACCCGTTCCGCGCGTGGCCGATGGCGGGTTCGAGCACGTCGCGCACCCGCAGGCTGCCCCAATCGCGCAGCATCAGCATGAAGGCATCGAACGCGCCGGGCACGACCAACGGCAACAAACCGGCACCCGGCATGATGTCGAGCCCCAAGCCGCGATAGGCCTCGACCGTGGCCGCCGCCGGGGCGACGCCTTGCCCGCAGATCGACCTCACGCTGTCGGTCTTCGCATCGTAGAGAATGATCGGCACGTCGCCGCCCGGCCCCGCCATACTGGGTTCCACCACCTGCAACGTGAAGCCGGTCGCGACCGCCGCGTCGAAGGCATTGCCGCCCTTCTCAAGCATCGCCATACCCGCCGCCGTGCCCAGCCAATGCGTGGACGCGACCATCCCGAAGGTGCCGCTGATGACGGGCCGCGTCGAGAACGGCGGCTCTCCGGGCAGGACTTGGCTGGGCGGGGTTCCGCTACCCCGAAACAGATGTTCGATTTCTTTGGCGTTCATGGTCATCGCTCTTATTGCTGAGAAGGATCGGCGGGTGGGGATCATTGAGACGGCGGCGCGGCGCGGCACCCGATCCAGACATTACCATCATCGGCCATTTTGCAAATTCCGCGATCCGAAGAACCGCGTGAATGTCCCATAACAGCGGGTTTTCCGCCGAATTAACGTGACCGGGATTGTCGTCTACACTGGCGCGACCGGGAACGCGTCCGACTCAGAGTCGCGGGGCCTCCCGTTTGGCGCAGACAACGAAAGGCGAGATTCTCCATATGACCTACCATCACATCCTGTTCGAGGTGAAAGACCATATCGCGACCGTCACCTTGAACCGGCCCGAAGCCCGAAACGCCCTGAGCCTCGAAATGCGGGCGGACCTGAAGAAGGCGTTCGAGATCATCAAGGAATCGGCGGGCGAGGACGTGAAGGCGGTCATCCTGACCGGGGCGGACGGCGCGTTCTGCGCCGGCGGCGACGTCAAGAGCATGGGCAGCAAGGCGGTTACGGGAATGGACCAGCGCAAACGCATGCGCCTCGGCCACAACCTGATCTACGACCTAATGCATGTGGAAGTGCCGGTGATCAGCCTCGTCGACGGCGCCGCCGCCGGCGCCGGCTGTAACTTGGCGCTCCTCGCGGACTTCGTGCTCGCGACCCCACGCGCATTCTTCTCCCAGGCCTTCGCGCGGATCGGCCTCGTGCCGGATTGGGCCGGGTTCTACCTCCTGCCTCGGCTGGTCGGCCTGCAGCGCGCCCGAGAGTTGATCTATACCGGCCGGCGCGTCTACGGCGAGGAAGCGAAGGAGATCGGGTTGATCCTGGACACGGTGGGCCAAGACACCGCGATGGAGGAAGCCCGCGACCTAGCCGGCCGTCTGTGCCAAGCCTCGACGACCGCCATCGGCGTCTCCAAGAACATCCTGAACCAATCCTTCAACCAGGATTTCCGAACCCTGATGGAGATGGAAGCCATGGGCCAGAGCCTGGTGCGGGACACCGACTTCCACCGCGAAGCCGTGCGCCGGTTCAAGGACAAGGAACCGCCGCTCTACGATTGGGAAACGCTGACGACGTAACGCCGTCCCACAGACGGCAGACTGCGCAGGGCGCGTTGTAAGCACTGGTCCAACGACAAGCGTCACGAGGGCAATACCTTGATCTACCAACACCGATTGGTCGTCGCGCGGGGCGGCCGGCTCGAACAGCGTCACGAGCAGTTTCAAAGCGTGGCCCTGGCCGCGCTCGACGCCCACGGCTCGACCCTGGTCGGCGCGTGGGAAATCTGGATCGGTGCGGAGGCGGGTTGCGCCCTCTGGCAACTCCGCGAGCACGAAAGCCTCGCCACGTGGGAACAGCACCGGGCGCGGGCGAGTCAGGATGCGACGCTGCTGAAAGGGCAATCCGCGTCGCTCTACCCCACCCTGGACTTCGTGAACACGTCGATCCTGAAATTGGCGGAGGGATCGCCCGGATTCCCGCCGACGTGGCCGGCCATCGACGCGGTTCGCGGCCAGCCGCGCTGCTTCATCGAACAGCGCATTCTCTATCTGCGGCCGCATCGCGCCGCCGACCATCACGCCGTGTATTTCGACAAGGTCGTCCCCGCACTGGAGCAAGAGGGCGGCTCGCTCATCGCCTTTTTCGATACGGTCATCGGCGACGGCACCACCAACACCGGGTCGCACCGCAGCGTCGAAATCCGCCGCTTCCCGGACATGGCGTCGTGGCAACGTTGGCGGGAGGCGCAAGAGAACCGCCCAGACCTGGCGCGTCTCGTCAAAAACGAATGGCTCGAAACCATCGACCGAGTGGAAAGCGTGCTGATGCGGCCGATGGACTACAGCCGGATTCGATAGCGCCGCCCGGATCAACCGCCGGCGCTGACCAGACGGATATTGTTCCAGCTATCTCGGGACGCGGCCCATCCGGGGCGCACGACGGTGGTCGTGTCGTATTCCTCGACGATCAACGGGCCGACCCGCGGCGTCTCGTCCAAATCGATGCGGCGGAGCACCGGCGTTTCCATCCATCCATGCTCCGGCCCGAAATAGGCCCGCCGGTGCGCCATCGACGCCGCGTGATCGCTGCCAACATGCACCGCTTCCGGCAGCCGCGGCGCATCCGGCACCCCGCGTCCGACCACCTTGAGCGACACGAATTGCAGGCGTTCCTCGTCGGACCGGTATCCGAAGGTCTTGTCATGCGCGACGGCGAAAGACTCAGACAGTGATTCCAGATCGCTATCCGTAATCGGCAAGCGATCGATCGGCACCACCAGCGCCGCATTTTGCCCGATATACTTCACCTCGGCGGAACAGGTCAGCGTCCGGCGTTCCTCCGGATAGCCGTCCGCGGTCAGAAGCTCGATCGCCTCGGTGCGCAGGGCCTCGAAGCTCCCGTTCAGCGCGTCCAGGTCCACCGAATCGATCGGCTGGTAGTAGGCGCGGATGCACTGGTGTTCCACGTCCGCGAAGATCAGACCAAGCGCGCTGAACAACCCGGCCGCCGGCGGCACAACGACCTCGGGCAAGCCGAGCGACTCCGCCAAGCCGCAGACATGCACGCCGCCGTTCCCGCCGAAGGCGACGGCGCCGAACCCGGCGGGATCGAGGCCGCGCTCGGAGGACACCGCGCTCAACGCCCGCATCATCCGCGCGTTCGCGATGAGGTGGATGCCGTAGGCGGTATCGATCGTGGATTGCCCCAGCGTGTCGCCGATCCCGGCGACCGCGCGCTCCGCCGCGTCGCGGTCGAGCGCCAGGTCGCCGCCGACCAAGACATCCGGGTTCAAGTACCCCAACAGCAGATTGGCGTCGGTGACCGTCGGCTCCGTCCCCCCCTGACCGTAACAGACCGGACCCGGCGCCGCGCCCGCGCTGTGCGGGCCGACCTGAATACCGCCCCCCGCGTCGACCCAGGCGATGCTGCCGCCGCCCGCGCCCACTTCGGCGATGTCGATGGTCGGCGCCTGGACCACGTAGCCGCCGCCCCGGATCATGCGATGGCCGAGCGCCGCGCCGCCGCCGACCTCGGTTTCCGGGGCCGTTCCATATTCGCCGCCGACGATGATCGACGCCTTCGCGGTGGTGCCGCCCATGTCGAAGACGATCGTATCACCGAGGCCAAGACGGTCGCCGAGCCGTTGCGCGCCCACCACCCCGGCCGCCGGACCGGATTCGATGATGAAGATCGGCTTGCGCGCCGCCAGCGCCCCGGGCAGGACGCCCCCGTTCGACTGCATGATGTTCAGCGGCACCGAAATGCCGATCGAATTAAGCCGTTCCTCCAATCTCCGCGCGTAGCGTTCGATCACGGGCCGGATATAGGCGTTCACGACGGTCGTGCTGGTCCGCTCGTATTCCTGGATCTGCGGCACCAATTCGCTCGACACGGTGACCGGCAAATCGGGATGGCGTGCCCGGAACAGCGCCGCCGCCTCTTCCTCGTGCGCGCCGTTCGCATAGGCGTTGATGAAACAGATGGCGACCGCGTCGACACCCTCGGCGACGCATCTGTCCGCCACGGCATGCACCGCCTCCGCATCCAACGGCGTCACCACTTGGCCGGTCGCGGCCATCCGCTCCGGCACCTGAAACCGCAGCCGCCGCTCGACCAACGGATCGGGCTTGCGGAAATACACGTCGTAGAGCTGCGGCGCGCGATACCGGGCAATCTCCAAGATGTCGCGGAATCCCTGCGTGGTGACCAGGGCCACGCGCACGCCCTTGCGTTCGATGATGGCGTTGGTCGCTACCGTCGTGCCGTGTGACACCTCGGCGATTGCGTCCGCCGCAATACCCGTTTCCGCGAGCAGCGCCCGCGTCCCCGCCTCGATGGCCAGGCTGTAGTCGTCCGGCGTCGAGAGGATCTTCTTGGTGTGGACGACCCCGTCCTCGCCGAGCAGCACGATATCCGTGAACGTGCCGCCGATATCGATGCCGAGACGGTATCGGGTCATGGCGCGGCGGTCCCGCCGGCCGCGCGCCGTTCCGCCGTGCGGTCCCGGTCGACGGCGAACGTGCCCGGGTCGAGGACGACGCCGTATTCCGCTTCCGCATGCGCCAACGACATCTTGTCCTGGCGCACGTCCTCCGCGACGGCATCGGGATCGCGTTCGAACGGCTCGCCGTATCCGCCCGAACCGGCCATTTCCGACCGGAAGATCTCGTCCTTCACCATCGTCCGGACGAATTTCGCCGGCGACTCCTCGCGCACGCCGTCCTTCACGAAATAGGATTTGGAGAGCGCCCCCGGTTTACCGCCGAACAAGCCCCAGCACGGGTAGACATGCCGGTCCGCGCGCTGCTGCACAATCGCCGTCTCGTTCAGCAACCGGTATTGCCGCACGACGCCCAGCCCGCCGCGGTACTTTCCGGGCCCTCCGGTATCGGGCAGGAACCCGTATTCCTCGATCAGCAGCGGGTTCTCCGCCTCGATGACCTCGACCGGCGTGTTGGACAGATTGCCCAACCAATAGGGGCCGCCGTCCTGTCCGTCCGCATCGGGGCCGCCGCCGCGGCCCGTCACATTGTGGAATTCCACATGCAGGAAGCGCCGCCGTTCCGGCGTCAGGCCGGTGACCGACAGGCCGAACTCGTTGCCGCCCGGGCAAGCCGGCATGCGCCCCGGCATCAGTTTGGCGATCGCGCCCGACACCAAGGTGCGGATACGGTAGCCGCCCTGCCCGCGCGCGCCCAACGCCGCCGGAAAGCGCGGATTGACCCAACTGCCTTCCGGCGCGATCACGGTGATGGGCCGGTAGAAGCCAGCATTGTTCGGCGTGTCCGGCGGCATGACCGCGCGCAGCGCGGCATAGGTCAACGAGGCGGTGAACCAGTAATTGGTATGCAGCGCGCCGCCCATCTGCGGTGACGTGCCAGTGAAATCCGCAACGATTTCATCGCCTTTCACCGTCAACTTGACGTGCAGCGTGACCGGACCGCCGCCGACGCCATCGTCATCATTGTAATCCGTAAACTCGGCTTCGCCGTCGGGCAGATCGCGGATGTAGCTGCGCACGAGCCGCTCGGTATAGTCGACCAACTCGTTCATGTATTTCTTCAGTTCGGCGACGCCGTAGAGATCGACAAGCTTCTCGATCTCGATTGCGCCGGCGTTCAAGGCCGCGATCTGCGCCCGCACGTCGCCCAATACCGTGTCCGGCACGCGGGTGTTGTGCTCGATGATGCGCATCAGCGTGTCGTTCGGTTTGCCCGCCTGGTAGATCTTGCTGGGTGGGATGCGCAGCCCTTCCTGGAATATCTCGTCGCTGTCCGCCGCCTGCCCTCCGGCAACGCGCCCGCCCAGGTCGGTGTGATGCAGGATCAACCCGAGGAAGCAGATGCACTCGCCGTCACGGAAGACCGGCTTGAACATGAAGATGTCGTTGAGATGGCTGCCGCCGGCATAGGGATCGTTATTGGCGAAGATGTCGCCCGGCTCGATATCCTCTTGGAAGTAATCGAGGCATCCCCGGAGCGCCGGCATGGTTGCGCCCAGATGGCCCGGCAGCGCCAGCCCTTGCCCGACCATGTTGCCCGCCGCATCGCAGATCGACGCGGAAAAATCCATATTCGCCTTGACCAGCGTTGACCGCGACGTCCGCAACACCGACACCATCAGGTTGTCGGAAATCATCACCAACGAATTCTTGATGAGTTCGAGGCGGATCGGGTCGATATCGTCGGCCATGGCGGGAACTCGCGGGGTTGAGCGGGAATCCCATCGAGTATAGGGGCCGGACCGAAACCCCGGCAAACCGGCTAAGCGCGCGGATGTCATTTCAACCCGGCCGTCCGCTTCTGCTAAAATAGAGCAGCCGTTGCTAACCAACCCCATTCCAAAAAGGACACACACATGGCTCAAGAAAAACGAACCGCGCTGATCACGGGATCGGGCAAGAACATCGGGCGCGGCATCGCCCTCCATCTCGCGGCATCCGGGTACAACATCGTCCTGAACGGGTCGAGCGACCGGGCGGCCTGCGAAGAGGTGGCGGCGAAGATCGGCGACCTCGGCGCGGAAGCGATGATCGAGATGTGCAACGTGGGCGACCGCGACAAGGTTCAGGCCATGGCCAAGTCCGCCATCGACAAATTCGGCAGCGTCGACGTGCTGGTCGTCAACGCGGCGGTGCGGCCCGACGGCGACTTCCTCAAGACGACCGAGGAAGAATGGAACCGGGTCATGGACATCAACTTCTATTCCGCCTTCCACCTCGCACGCGCCTGCGTCCCCGGCATGCTGGAGAAAGGCTGGGGCCGTATCATCCATTTCACCGGCATGAACGCGCAGCAGGGCTATGCGGGCAAGGCGGCGGTCAGCGTCTCCAAGCATGCGCTTTGGGGTCTGACGAAGTCGCTGTCGAAGGAGTTCGGACGCCAGGGCGTCACCTGCAACATCATCTCGCCGGGCACCTTTCCCGACGAAGACCGGGACATCTCAGAGCCGCGATTCCAGAAACTGCTCGACGCCAACCCGGTCGGCCGGCTGGGCAATCCCGACGACATCGGCGCGTTGGTCGACCTGCTGGTTTCGGACCAGGGCGGTTTCATCAACGGCCAGATGCTGCAGATCAACGGCGGCGTGATCAATCAGTTTTAACCGACCATGTGGCCTGCATGACCCCCGACGCGATCCAACAGGCAGCGACGGTCGTCGCTGAAAATCGGCTGAACCGAACGCGTCTGGACACGATGGCAGCGGACATCCAACCGGCCGATCTGCACGATGCCTACGCCGTCCAGGAAGTCGCCAACGAAATCCTTATGGCGAAAGGGTTCGGCGACCCTGTCGGGTACAAGATCGGCTGCACCACACCGGTCATGCAGGAATACATGAATATCCGCGAGCCGGCATTCGGGGCCGTGTTCCAAACCACGGTGCATCGCAGCCAGGCGGCGTTGTCCCATGCGGATTTCGTCGAGCCCGGGGTCGAAACCGAGATCGCGGTGTCCCTGGCATCGGACCTGCCCGCCGCCGGCGCACCCTACACCCGCGACAGCGTGCGCGACGCGGTCGGCGCCGTCATGATCTCGATCGAACTGGTGGATGCCCGTTATCGCGATTACCGCGACCTCGACACGCCGACGATGGTGGCCGACAACTTCTTCAACGCCGCCGTTGTCCTCGGCGATCCCGTCGAAGCGTGGCGGGAGATCGATCTGGCCGAGGCGGAAGCGACAGTCACCCTGAACGGCAGTGACCTCGGGCGCGGGCGAGGATCCTTGATCATGGGGCACCCGCTCGAAGCGCTGGCTTGGCTCGCCAACCGGCTCGCCGAACGGGGCCGTTCTCTGCGAAAGAGTGAGTTCGTGACGCTTGGATCGGTGATCCCGACCCACTGGATGGCGGCGGGCGACCGGATCGACCACGAAATTGCCGGCCTAGGATCGGTTTCGATCGAGTTGACGTAGGAGGGCCAGGAAACCCTATACTTGCGCTGGCGACTCAGCGCTCCTATCCGGATCAAAAAAGTCTCCAAAATGATCTAGATCACGGATCGCTTGCTTTTTCGGCCTTAACCTGACAACTGGGCCGGTTTTGCATTAACGATGCCGGTTTTTTTTGATGAATCGGCACTTAAACCGATAGGGTTGTGAGTATCCAAAACTGGGAGGGAAACATGAACGAGACAGCAACCACAGGCGAAACCGCAGGTCAGGCCGCGCCGGCCGCGCCGGTCATCCTCCCCCTCACGACATCCGACATTCTTGAGGTCCTGGCGGCGGGATTGCGCGATTTCCGGGCCGCACCGCTTTACGCCCTCGGCGTCAGCGGCGTCTATACAGCCGGCGGATGGATACTCATTCTGCTGCTGGTGCAGTTCGACCTGCCCTTTCTCGTATATCCGCTGGCGGCCGGATTCGCGCTGATCGCCCCGTTTATCGCGGCCGCGTTCTACGCCATCAGCCGTTGCCTCGAACGGGGCGAATCGCTGTCGTGGGGCCGGATTTTCGGATCGGTGCACGACGCCGCGAGCAGCGATCTCGGCTGGATGGCCTTGGTCGCGGGCTTCTCCCTGTTCATCTGGATGGACATCGCGGCGCTGCTGTTCTTCGGTTTTCTTGGCTTCTCGTCGCTTAGCGCGCGGGAACTGCTGGAGGTGATCTTCACCACGCCGATGGGCCTGATGTTCCTGCTGATCGGCAACAGCGTCGGCGCGCTGATCGCCTTCGCCGTCTTCTCCTTCTCGGTGACGTCCTATCCGATGCTCTTCGATCGACGGGTCGATTTCGTTACCGCCATGATCACAAGCGTCAAGGTCGTCGTGCAGAACAAGGTCACCATGATCATCTGGTGCGTCACGATCGCGTTGCTGATCGCCGTGTGCCTGCTCTCCGGACTAATCGGATTGCTGGTGATCTTGCCGATTCTGGGGCATGCATCGTGGCATCTGTACCGCCGCGCGATCGCGCCGGCGCAAGGCGCCGAATCCGCGTAACCGTCTCACAATTCAGGGCGATGGGGAGGCATCGACGCTTAGGTCGACTCGTCTCCTAATTCCTCGACGACCAGCGTCGCGCCATCGACGCCGGTAACGCGAATCCGCGCGCCTTCCGGGAGGGACGTGGCGTCCCCGGTCGACACGCGCCAAATGCTGTCGTCCACCTTGACCTTGCCGACGCCGTTGACCAGCGGTTCGCTCAACGTCAGGACACGGCCGTTATACCGCGCGCCGCGCACATTGAGCGTGGCGTCCTCCGTCTCTATCGGATGCCGGCGCAACCAGAACCGCCAGCCGACCACCGCGACCATCGAGACAACGGCGAAGGTGAGGATTTGGCTCTGCCAGGCAAAGTCCGGATAAACCAGCAATATGAGCCCGATGATGCCGGCCGCGACACCCATCCACAGGAAGAAACTGCCGGGCACCATGATCTCGAGCCCCAACAGCAGAAGACCGAAGATCCACCAATGCCAGAACCGGATATCCTCGGAAAACTGAAAGACCGCATCCATTGCGCTATGTCCGATCCCAAGGCCCGCCAGCCGGGGCAGCGGGGGTGGTAGGCGTGGTAGGCGCGGTACCCGGCTCGCCGCCCGGCTTCTTGAAGGCTTCCTTCGCAATCTCCGTGATGCCGCCGATGGCGCCGATCACGCCGGTCGCCTCGACCGGCAGGAAAAAGGTCTTCTGGTTCGGCGACTCCGCAAACTGGCCCAACGCATCGACATATTTCTGGGCGACGAAGTAGTTCAGCGCCTGCACGTTGCCCTTCGCGATCGCCTCGGAGACCATGGCCGTCGCCTTGCCTTCCGCCTCGGCCTCGCGTTCGCGCGCCTCGGCATCGCGGAACGCGGCTTCCTTCCGTCCCTCGGCCTCAAGGATCGCGGACTGCTTACGGCCCTCCGCACGAAGAATATCGGACTGCCGCTCGCCTTCCGCATCCAGGATGTTGGCGCGCTTCTCACGCTCCGCCTTCATCTGCCGGGCCATCGCTTCGACCAGATCAAGCGGCGGCGCGATGTCCTTGATCTCGATCCGCGTCACCTTGACGCCCCAGGGATTGGTCGCCTCGTCCACGACACGCAACAGGTTCGCGTTGATCGAATCGCGCTCGGACAGGACCATATCGAGGTCCATCGACCCCATCACCGTCCGGATATTGGTCATGGTCAGGTTGAGGATCGCGCGCTCCAGATCGTTCACCTCGTAGGCGGCCTTGGCCGCGTCGATGACCTGAAAGAACACGACACCATCGGCCGTCACCATGGCGTTGTCCTTGGTGATGACCTCCTGACTCTGAACGTCGAGCACTTGTTCGCGCATGTTCATCCGGGAGCCGACCCGATCGACGAAAGGCACGATCAGGTTCAGTCCGGGATTCAGTGTCTTGGTGTACCGGCCGAACCGCTCGACCGTGAATTCCTCGCCCTGCGGCACCGTCTTCACCCCCATGAAGATGACGAGAACCACCAGGAACAAGAAGACGATGACGAAAATCGCCAATTCGTCGAACATAAACGCCATGTCGCGGCCTTCCCCGATCAATTCAAACCGATACGGCCGAGCGGAGTCGACCGGCAACACATCCCACACGAAAACTGCGGCGATACTACCCTAGAATCAGCGAGAGACAGCCCGCTAATTTGGTCCGCAAGCCAGCCTTGCGAATCAAGCGCCGTTCTGCAGCGTCTCCATGATCGGCGTGAACGCATTATAGGCGATATCCCGCAATTCGTCCGCCGTGCGGTTCTGAATCGGATGCTCGACCCAAACGATATGCGGTTCGAAACCCAGCGATTTCGCCTGCGACGACGCCGCGACCTTGAATTCGGTCGTCGCGACCATCAATCCGGGAACGCCCAAGTTATCCAGTGCATTCATGTCATGCAGACTGCACGACGTGCACGAGCCTCAATCGGCGAGGCTTTCGACGACGATATCCGCGTCCTGGACAATCGCCTGGATCAGCTCGGGCGTCGCATTCTTGGAATTGCTCGGCTTGCGGTAGCGCTTCACCGGGAAACCGGCTTCCGAGAATTTGACTTCGAGATGATCGAGGAATTCGTCGCTGCGTTCCTTGGAGATATCAAGCAGCGCGATCGTCTTGCCCGTAATGTCGGCGGGTAAGGCCCGCGGCGGCCGTTTGGTCGCGGACGCTTCGCTGGTCGGGTCTCGAACGAATCTCATGTCGGACAGTCCTCCTTTTCGGTTACGGGCAGGATGCCGTTTCTAGAACTGGTGCGTGACCGGCTGAATCTCGTCATGGTTCCGGCCGCCGCTCCAACCGCCGATGATCGCGGTCTGCAGGCCGCCGGGGCCGCCCGCGCGCACCAACAGTATACCGTGATCGCGCCAGAATTTGGGCACCATCTCCTCGGCCAGCGCCGGGTCGATCCCTTCGTTGATGCCTTGCGCGCCCTTGATCAGGTCCTTGCCGGGCCGGGTCGTGTAATGGTGCAGCGCTTCCTCGATCTCCTTCCGGCCCCAACCGTCATCCTTGTAGATACGGTAGTGCTCCGGCGAGATCGCGACGATGACGTTGGCGCATTGCGTCTTCTTCGGATGCATCTCGTTGACGAGCATCAGCGACAGCGACCGCGCGAGTTCGTCCGCCCCGCGGGCCGCAGAGTCCGAGAAGCCGGTCACGCCATGGCCGTGATGCAGCGTCACCGCGTTGGACCCCGGGGTGCAGCCGCGCGATACGTGCAGCGGCTCCCAATCCGGGTCGGTCTCGTCCTCGGCGAAACAATAGGTGTATTTCCCCGGGTTGCCGAAGACCGCGCGGTCGATTTCGCCGGGCCGCCCGCCGCCGACATTCCGCACCAGCAATTGCAGGGTCCGCCCGATGGTGGCGTTCGCGCGGTTGCCCTGGCCCAGGCAGTTGCCGCCCCAGTTCATCCCGATCGACTTGGTGACCGGCCCGTTGACCATGATGACCGGCCCCGCAAAGTTGAGCGTGCACAACACGCCGTGCAGCGTAAATTTCGGTTTCAGCGCGGCTTCGACGACCGCCAGGATCACCGGCATGTACTCCGGCCGCGCCCCGGCCATGACCGCGTTCACCGCAATCTTCTCGACCGTGCATTCCTTCAGGTCCGGCGGCATGATACCGACGACCTCGTCCGGCGCCCGGTCGGTGCCCGTCAGCATGCGCAGAATGCGGGCATCGGTCGGCGGCACGACCGGCAGACCATCGGTCCAGCCCCGGTCGAACGCCTGCTCCATCACATCGTCCCAGTCGGAATACTCGACCTTCCGCGACTTGAACGGCACCTCGCCGTAGCGCGCCTGTAGCTGCTCGGGAATCCCGGGCTCGACCGATTTCGACCCACAGCCCGGCTGGTTCGCGGGCAATCCTTCGCCGATGCCCTGAATGCCGGTGAACCGCTCCCACTCCTCCCGGTTCCAACCGAACACGCGGCCGGATTCCCGCCGGTCTTCCAGGCGGATCAGCGTCGGCACGAACTCCACGTTCAGATGAAAGGACCGTTCGAGCGACCGGTCGTCCTGGACATCGGCAATGCTCGCCGGGAAGGCCGGATCGTCCTGCGAATAGACGCGCACCAGGGTCCCGGCCTCTTCAAGCCGCTTCAGAACCGGCTCCACGAGTTCGCAAGTCGGGCAATCGCGTTTGACGACCGCGATGATGCCATTGTCCGTGTCAGCCATTCTTGTCTCCAAGGGAAGGTGCGCGGTCGGTGCGCCAACGATTCAGGCTAGCACCGGCGATCGGTCCCAGCAATCGGCTCAACCCTTCCACTGCGTCTCGGCAAAGGCCGGTAACGCATTGCAGCGCTGGGATAACGCCGCCAACGCGGGGTATGCGTCATCCTTGACGAGATAGGGCTCCGCGATGCCGACGAAGTCATAGGCGACGGCCGCGTTGATATCCGCCAGCGTCATGTGACCGCCGTGTATCCACTCGCCGCCGGCCCTGGCCATCGCGTCCAGCGACGCCAATGCCGATGCATTCTGCGCGTCGACCTGCTCGACCCAGCCCGTATACACCTTGTCCTTGGGACGGCGGTTCCGCTCATAGCTGGACGCCACCGCCTTCTCCATCGCGCCCTGGGCAATAGCGGAAATCCGCAACACCGCCCGCCGCTCCGCCCCCGACGCCGCGAGCAATCGGTTGTCGGGGTCACCCACCTCCAGCGCGTGATCGATGATCGCCTGACTGTCGACGATGGTCTCGCCATCCTCCAGGATCAGCGACGGCACCCGGCCCACCGGATTGATCTTCATGATTTCGTCGGTGTCGTCCGCCGTCGACAACCCCTTGGGTTCAAAATCCATTCCCAAGGTCTTCAGGACGATCGCGCTGCGCCGCACGAAAGGCGACAGGTTACGGCCTACAAGGATCATGACGTGTTGCTCCCACGGTTGATATCTCGCTCTGCACTAGCGCACCTGCGCCTCGGCGTTACCAAGCGGCTTCGAGCAATCTCAGTGCGTTCTGGATTTGCTGCTCTTCGGATCGCGCGCCCGCGTTGGCGTTGAAGTTCTTCACCGTTTCCTTGGCGATGTTGATCAGATCGTCCTTCGGGATGTCCAATTGGCGAAGCCGCGTCGGCACGCCGATCCGGCCGTAGATATTCTCGACGGCTTCGGCCACGGCGCCGGTCGATTGCGCCGCGTCCATGCCATCGGACCAAACGCCTAGTCCTTCGGCGACCTGCCGGGCGGCCCTTGGATCGACATCTTCGGCCAACCGCATCGCAGGCGCATGGACGACCGAGGTCGATTCCCCCTGCCCGACCGCCGGATAGCGGATGTGCAGCGCCGTCGACACCGCGTAGTTCCCCGAAAACGGGCCGCCGGCAAACCGCCCACGCCCGTCGTCCTCCGCCCGGTTCTGCAGGAAGGCCGCGAGGCAGAGATCGGTGCGCAACGCCGGATCGTCGAGATTGTCCATCAGGCGCAGATACGCGCCATGCGCCAACTTGAACGCATGATCCCTGTTCCCCGCCACCAGGGGATTGAGATCGACCTGCGACAACGCGCTGACGGCGCTGGCGAAGACCGTGGTCGCGGTGGACCGGAGGACACCTTTCGGCGCGGAAAGCAGTGCATCGTCATCGAGGAAGATCGCGCTCGGGCGCGTCTTGGGATCGAAATACTCCATCCGGTGATCCAGGTCGGGATTCTTCAACCCTGTCCCGGCCCGGTTCATCGCGCTGGTCGGCGTGGTCGGGATGTTGATGATCGGCGGTTTCGGGGCCATGAGACGCGGGCTATAGGCGGGCTTACCGTCCGGGTATTGCGTCATGATCTCGAAGGGATCGCCCACCTCGGCCAGGAAAATCGCCACGGCGCGCACCGCCACGATGACGCTGCCGCCGCCGGCCGCGATCAGCAGGTCCGCCTTGGCGTCCACGGCCGCCTGCCGGGCGGCGTCGACCGATGCGTAGGTCGAATCCTTTTCGATCCCGTCGAAAACGCCGACGAAACGCTCGCCCAGCGCCGCTTCGATGCGGTGAACCGTGTCGGTACGCCGGTTGATCGACGGCGAACAGATCACCATCGCGCGCTTCGCGCCGGTCCGGTCCACCGCTTCCGTCAACCGCTGCTCGATGACCCGCGGTCCGCAAAACAAGCGCCACGGATATCCGGCTGCCCTGAATGCCTGTCGGCTCATCGCTGTTCCCGTCGTGCTTAGGCGTATTGTCGAAGCGTGCGGCGGGCGATGACCATGCGGTGCACCTCGGTCGGCCCCTCGTAGATCCGGGACAGGCGAAGACGCTGCGACATAATGGCGAAGGGCAGTTCGCGGGTCATCCCCATCGCGCCGAAACTCTGCATCGCGTGATCCAGGACTTCGGTGGCCATTTCCGTCGCGAAGACCTTGATCATCGATGCTTCCGTGCGCACGTCCTCGCCGCGGTCCTGCTTCTCCGCGGCGTCCATCACCATCAACCGTGTCGCATGAATCTTGGTGGCCGCATCGGCGATCCACCATTGGATCGCCTGCCGGTCGGACAGCAGCGTGCCGAAGGTCTCGCGCTGTTGGGTATGCTCGCACATCATCGCCAGTGCGCGGGACGCCATGCCGACGCCCATCGCGCCGATTTCCAGCCGCCGGACCGTCAACCGCTGCTGCATCGGCGCGAAGCCTTGCCCGACCTCGCCGAGGACCTGGCTGTCTTTCAGGCGCACGTCGTCCAACACCAATTCATAGGTGCGCGACCCGCCCAGCATCGGAATCTCGCGTTCGATCGAGAAGCCGGGCGTGTCCTTCTCCAGAATGAAGGCGGTGATGCCCCCACGCGCGCCCTTGTCCGGATCGGTCACCGCCATAAGGATGATGAAATCGGCCTTCGGGACGTTGGAGACCCAGATTTTCCGGCCGTTGATGACCCACTCATCTCCGTCGCGGATCGCGCGGGTCTTCATCTGCGCGGGGTCACCGCCCGCCCCCGGCTCGGAAATGCCGATGCAGGATTTCATCTCGCCCTGGGCATACGGCTCCATGTATTTCTTCTTCTGCTCGGGCGACGCGACCGCTTCGAGCATATGGAGGTTCGGCGAGTCCGGCGGAAAGATGAACGGCGTCACCGTGCGCTTCAACCGCTCCTGCAACGCCAGCATGACCGTCGACGGCAAGCCCATGCCTCCGGCCTCCTCCGGCGCGTCGAGCGCCCAGAGCCCGAGTTCCTTGCACTTCGCCAGAAGCGGCTCTTCCTCTTCCGGCAACAGCGACCAAGCCTCGCCGGCCGCTTCCCGCGCCATAACGGCCTTTTCCAATGGCATCAATTCGTTCTCGACGAATTTCTCGACGAGATCGATCAGCATCCGCTCTTCTTCGGCGAATTCGACAGGCATGACGGCTGGTCCTTTTCTTCGTGGATGTTCTTAGCGGTTGTCGGCAGAAACCTAGGCCCATCGCACCGCATGGCAACGGTTCGGGATGGGCTAGGAATACCGGGGCGGTGCATCGTCACCGCAAGGCGGCGCAGGCCTCCTGGATCAGATCGCCGCCTTTCTCGATATCCTCTTCCGGCGCGACGAAGCTGGCCCGGAAATACGGCGACAGGCCGTAGGCAACACCCTGTACGACCGCGACCCCGACCGAATCCAGCAGATACAGCGCGAAATCCGTATCGTTCTCGATCACCCGTCCATCCGGCGCCCGCTTGCCGATCGTACCGGCGCAGCAGCAGAAGATGTACATCGCACCCTCCGGCAGATCGCAGCTCAACCCTTCGGCCGCGCTCAACTTCTCGAACAGCATGTCACGGCGGCGTTGCAGGTTGGCGGTGCGTTCCTTCACGAACTCCTGCGGTCCGGTCAAGGCAGCGACGGCCGCCGCCTGGCCCACGACGCTAACGCCCGACGCGCTTTGCGATTGGAGTTTCGCCATCGCCGAGATGATCTCCTTCGGTCCGCCGGCATAGCCGAGCCGCCAGCCGGTCATCGAATACGCCTTGGAGACGCCGTTACACGTCACCGTGCGGTCATAAAGCTGGGGCTCGACCTGCGCGAAGGTGGAGAACTCCCGCCCGTCGTAGATCAAATGCTCATACACATCGTCGGTCAGGATATGGACATGCGGGTGTTTCACCAATACGTCGGCGAGTGCGCGCATTTCCTCGGGCGAATAGGTTGCACCCGTCGGGTTGCCCGGCGAACAGAAGATTAGCCATTTTGTCTTGTCGGTGATCGCTTCTGCGAGCTGCTCCGGCCGAATCTTGAACTGGTTGTTCTGACCGGCGCTGACGATCACCGGTGTGCCGCCCGCCAGCCGGGTCATGTCCGGATAGGACGCCCAATAGGGCCCCGGTATGACCACTTCGTCGCCCTCGTGCACCGTCGCCATCAGCGCGTTGAAGAGAATTTGCTTGGTCCCGGCGCAGACCGTGATCTGATCGAGATCGTAGTGAAGACCGTTTTCGCGCTTGAACTTCAGTTGGGCGGCCTCGCGCATCTCCTGGGTGCCGTTGATCGGCCCGTACCGGATTTCGTTCCGGTCCATCAGGTCCATGACCGCCTGTTTGGCGTTGTCCGGCGTCGGAAAGTCCGGTTCGCCGGCGGTGAGCTTGATGATCGTATGCCCTTCGGCCTGCAGCTCGCGCACCCGCGCGGACGCGACCTGGCTCGGCGAGGGTTTGAACCGGCTCATGCGCGGCGCGAGAATGTCCATGCTGTCAGACTCCCATTCGGAAATTCCCGGCCGGAACCGGCCGGTTTCGGATCGCTATAAAGTCAGCGGTATTGTCCCGCGAAATTGCCGCCGCGTCGAGTTGGGCGGCTAGCGCCGCGTCATCCGGTGGCGACTTGGAACCGATGGTCGTCGTCGGTCGCCATCTGGTTCACCAGATCGATCTCCCAGGCGAGGTACTCGAGCATCGCTTCCTCGCGGTTCTTGCCGAGTTCGCGCGCCGACAGCCACACATCGTCCGCCTCGCCCGCCATATGCGTCGGCCCTTCCTCCAACGCGTACCCGGCACCGATCCAGGCATCGGTCCCGCCGGACAAGAGATAGACTGGACAAGCCGCTTCTTTCGCCGCATCGGCCGCCGCAAGCCCCGCCAGCACCCCGTCCGGCGAGGTGAACACCAACGCCTCGACCTGCGGCAGTTTCGGCAACGCGGCCGCAAGCCGGCCACGGGTCGAGAAATGGGCGCCGGGGATATGCCCCCCGCGATAGGTCCGGCTATCGGCGACGTCGACAACCACGGCGCCACCCGCGTCGAGACGCGCCTTCAAATCCGCGGCATCGATCGTCGACACCGCCCCGGAATCGAACCCAAGCGCCGTGGGACGATACGGCCCGGTCTCCAACGAGCCGCCGACGCTGCCGATCGTCAGGGTCGCGACATCCGTCCAGCCCATCTGTTTCAGCCAGGACGCTGTCATCGTCGCGCGGACGCCGTTGTCGTCAACCAGCACGACCCGCGCGCCCCACACCGCGATATGGCTGTCCGTCTCCTGCACCAATTGGCCCCCCGGCGCGGACCGGACGCCGGGCAAGTGTCCGGCTTCGTATTCCTCGGGCGTGCGCACATCCAGGACATACAAGGTCTTGCTATCTGCCTCCCCGCGCCAGGCGTCGAGCGTCGCCGCGTCGATCTTCGGAATGTCACACAGAGAGGCAACTTTCGCCGCGCCGTTCAGCGCGGCGTCGAACCCTTTCTCCGACACGTCCGGCGGAGTCTTCGTCGCTCCATTCACCACGTCGAACCCGGCGAGATGCCACGCCATCGTGCCGTCCTTCAACGAGACGATCTTGTTCCGGAAACCCGCGTTGATCAGGGATTGCGCGCCGATGATGCTGCGTGTACGCCCGCCGCAATTGACGATCACCATCGTGTCGGACGACGGCGTCAGATCGGTGAACCGATAGACCAGTTCCGCCCCCGGGACGCTGATCGCGGTCGGGATGCTGTTGTTGTTGTATTCCTCGTAGGACCGGCTGTCGTAGATCGCGATGTCGGCCTTGCTGTCGATCAGCGACTTCAGCTCTTCCGCGGTGATGTAGGGCGTGGCGGCTTCGTGCTCGACCACTTCGGCGAAGGCCTTGCTCGGCACGTGAACGCCGCTGTAGATGCGGTAACCCGCCGCTTCCCACGCCGCGATGCCGCCGTCCAAGAGCGACACGTCGTCGTATCCCAACGCGGCCGTACGGGCGGCCGCGGTCTCCGCGATGCCTTCGCCGTCGTCGCACCACACCACCGGCGTATCGCGGCGCGGCACAAGATCGCCGACCATGATCTCCAACCGGCTGAGCGGCACGCAGGACGCCAACAGCAGATGACGCTTGCCGAAGGTCATCTCCTCGCGGGCGTCGAGGATGGCGAACTCGCCGCCCCCCTTGATCCGTGCCTTTACATCCCCTGCGCTGATACGCGAAACGGTGTCGCCCACGGCGAAATCCTCCCTGGAAGTTTTTTCCGCAGGCGCGTCGGTTGTCGCGCGCCGGTACCGGCCGTTAGACGGGCTCGATCCGGGTGCGGGTCAGGTTGTCGGTGTTGACGCCTTCGATCCGGATCAACCGCGTCGGACCGTCCCGATACGGCGCATGGATCGCACCCGCCGGATAGAGATGCGCGTCGCCGGGCTGCAGGTTATAGGTCTTTTCAAGCTCGACCTTCGCCGGCTTCTCGCCTTGCGCCGGCGTAACCACCTTCCAGTCGGTCATCTCGGTCTCGCCCATGGCCTGGCCGTAAATCGCCCAGGTCGGGCCGTGATCGTGCGGAAATCCCTTCTTGGCGCCCTTGTAGACATGCGCGCAGATGCAGAACCCGATGTCGGGGTCTTCATAGATGATTTCGCGCTCTTGCGGCTGATCGTCTTTCAAATGGGTCGCAACGAATTCCTTATCTTTCAGCGCTTTCTGAACATGCTGGCGCACTTTCTCCTGTCCGGCCGGGCCGGAATCCGCCTTCAACGCTTCGCGGCAATCAGCGGCAAACTCGTCTAACGTATAGGGCATGGATGGAAATTCCTCTGTATTCGCGTGATGGTCTAGCTGGAAGCTTCGGCCGGATCGGCCGCTCGGTATCTTAGCACGCAACCGCCGGCACAGAAATGCAGGCGAATCAAAAAGCCGAAATCGCCCCCTTAGATTGTATGACGGACGAAATCCTTGCGAAACACGGGAAAACAAGGCTTCGGGGCGATCGCCCCGAAGCCTTGCTGGGCTAAAGTCCCCCTCACGGAGACGACAAGCTACTTGCCCAAGTTAACGCCGTAGCGCGCCTTCACGTAGTTCTCGAGATATCCGCGCGCTTCCGGCGACAGGGTCAGCGCCGTATCCCGGATGGCGATGGCCTCATCGCCGATGGTTTGCGGGTATTTGCCAAGGATCTTGTCGCGCTTCTTCATGAAATCGGGATCCTTCAGCATGTTGCGGGCCGCGGTACGCCACGCTTCGACAATATCCTTCGGCGTACCGGCCGGCAGGTTCCAGGACTTGTTCATCCCTGATCCCATTTGCATGAGCGCGAGCCAGGCCTCGAACCCCGGCCCCGACGGCTTCTTACCGTGGAGCGCTTCATACGCTTCGAAATAACTTGGCGTGTCAGGCCATGTCGGGTCACGCTGCGGATTGCCGTTCCCGTCCACGATACCCAGCGTGTAGAGCGGCACCGCAGTTCCGTCCTCCAACAACTTCTTTCGGTTGTTCAGAAAGGACAAAGAGTTGTCGTAATTGACCAGGAACTCGCCGCGCTCGAAGGCCAACGCCATAGGGCCGTTCCCTTTCATGCCCCAGACGCTCTTGACCTCGACGCCGAGCAGGCTCAGGCCGAGCCGGTATTGCAGACCGGCGGATGTCGGCGTCTTGCCGCCGAACACAAGCTGCTCGACCGGAAACGACCGCAACTTCTCCACCTTGCCCTTTAACGTCTTGATGTCCTGAAGGCCGAGATCCTTGCGGACATAGACCATGCTGCTGCGCGGGGACAGGATGATCGGGATATAATCCTTGAGGTCGAATTTGATCCGCGGATCGCCCAGCATGTAATTCGCCATGACCGAGGTCGATACGGCCATGACCCAGGTGCCGTCGGTTGTCGCGCGTTGCTGGAAATAGTTGGTGCCGAGGATACCGCCGGCCCCTGGCTTGTTGACGATCAGGATCCTCGGATTGCCCGGCAAATATTTCTGCATGTATTGCTGCAGAAACCGGCTGTAACTGTCCGTGCCGCCCCCTTCATTGAAGGGCACGATGATCTGAATTCGCTTCCCTTCGAAATTCGCGGCCTGCGCGTCGGTGCCGGCAACGGTGGTACCCAGAACGATTGCAGCGGAGAGTGCGATCATGCCCGCTGCGCCGTTCAGGACTGATTTTTTGAACATCAGAAGTCCTCCCTTTGACGTTGTGCAGTGGCGATCTGCCTGCGCGCAGACGGCCAGCGGCAATCGCACGCAGGGCGCTTCTTGTTCTTCTTATTGTAGCGAGACTCGAAACTGTAACACGGAGGACGTGTTTTCCCGAATCGAAGGCGTCAATTTGCCTGCCATTACGATTCCCGATACATCTGATTGATCATCAAACGGCGCGACGCGGCCGCTGTCTGGTCGGCAAACAGCGGCCCGACGGGACCTTCCGCGCAACAAAATCACTCGGAGAGACGCCGATGAGCGACGGAACCGCAGACGACGACATCAAGTATTTCCCGGCCGAGGCGCTGCGCAATCAGATCGCGTCTTGCCTGACCGCCTGGGGCATGCCCGCCGATCAGGTCGAGATCACGGCCAACGTTATGGTCGACGCAGACAAATGCGGCATCGATACGCACGGCCTTTCCATGCTGACGACCTACGATTCCCGCCGGCGCGAAGGCATCGTCACGATGGACGCCAAGATTGAGGTTGTCCGCGAGACCCCGGTCTCCGCGCTGATCGATGCGGGCGGCGGCCTCGGTTACGTCCCCTCGGTGCAGGCAACGGAAATTGCCATCAAGAAAGCCAAGGACATGGGCATGGCCGGCGTTGCGGTCTGCAATTCCAACCATTTCGGCGCGACCGGCTACTACACCCGCATGATGGCGGCCGAAGGCTTGGTCGGCATGGCGACGACCAACGGGTCCGGCCCCCGCACCGCCCCCACCTTCGGGCGCGACGCGAAACTGTCGACCAACCCCATTGCCTTTACCGCACCGGCAAAGCGGAACCCGCCCTTCAATCTCGATATGGCGACAACGACGGTGGCGGCGGGCAAAATCCGTAACAAGGCGAACGAAGGTCTGCCGCTTCCCGAAGGCTGGGCGAACGGGCCGGACGGCAATCCGACGACGGATGCGGCGCTCTATTTCAGCCGCGATGGAACCCAGACGCCGCTCGGCGGCACGCGGGAACTGGGCAGCCATAAAGGCTACGGGCTTGGCGCGATGGTCGAGATTTTGTCGGCAGGCCTGTCGGGCGCCAGCCTGGTCACCCACCCCGAGCATGGCTACCGCCGGCCCGGCACCATGGATATTGGCCACTTCTTCCTCGCCATCGACCCGACCGCCTTCCGGCCCGAAGGGGCGTTCGAGGAAACGGTCGACGAGTTGATCGACGACCTGCATGCGACCCAACCGGTCGACCCGGACCGGCCGGTCATGGTCGCCGGCGAGCCGGAAAACATCATCCGCGCCGTGCGCGAGGACACCGGCATTCCGGTGCCGCCGGGGCTGCGCGGAAAAATCCGCGACATCGCAAAGAACTCCAACGCCGAGTTCTTCCTGGATTGACGCCATGGCCCCGATACACAGCAAAGAAGACAGCGACGTGAAACGGTTCCCGGCCGCCTGCGTGCGCGATCAGATCGCCGCCTGCCTCCGGTCCTTCGGCATGCCGAAAAACGATGTCGAGATCACGGCGAATGTCATGGTCGATGCGGACAAGCGCGGGATCGATACGCACGGCATTTCCTGCGTGCCGAATTACTACAGCCGCTGGAAACGCAACATCATCACCTTGGATGCAACCTATACCCTCGTCCGCGAAACGCCG
The DNA here is from genome assembly GCA_028281325.1 of Alphaproteobacteria bacterium. Classification (GTDB taxonomy): domain Bacteria; phylum Pseudomonadota; class Alphaproteobacteria; order UBA8366; family UBA8366; genus JAJFJD01. Next base: position 6,289 of record JANQKC010000004.1, on the reverse strand, counting down.
GTCACGGCGCTCGTCGATGCCGGCGGCGGCTTGGGTTACGTCGCGTCGGTCCGAGCCATGAAATTGGCGATCGGCAAGGCGAAACGGAACGGTATGGCGACCGTGTCGGTGCACAATTCAGCGCATTACGGCGCGGCGGGTTATTACACCCGGATGGCGGCGCGCGAGGGCCTGGTGGCGATGGCGATGACCAACACGTCCGGTCCCAAGGTCGTCCCCACCTACGCAGCGCAGGCGCGGCTCGGCACCAACCCCATCGCCTTCACCGCACCGGCAAAACGCCACAAGCCGTTCAACCTGGACATGGCGACGTCGACCGTTGCCGGCGGCAAGATCCGCAACAAAGCGGTCGAGAAGCAACCGCTGCCGCTCGGCTGGGCGCTGGACAAACACGGGAAGCCAACCAGCGATTCCGCGACCCATTGGGACGGCGGAACGATGACGCCGCTCGGCGGGCTCGCCGACCTCGGCAGCTATAAGGGCTACGGGCTCGGCGCGATGGTCGAAATCCTATCGACCGCCTTATCGGGGGCAAGCGTCGTGACCCGTCCCGACCACGGCACGCGCGATCCCGGCACGATGAATCTGGGTCATTTCTTCCTTTGCATCGATCCAGCCCTCTTTCGGCCGGATGGCGCATTCGAGGATACCGTGGACGAGCTGATCGACGATCTGCACGCCACGACCCCGGTCGATCCGACGCAGCCGGTGATGGTCGCGGGCGAGCCCGAGGACAAGATCGAGGCCGAACGCGAGACCGCCGGTATCCCGGTGCCGCCCGGCCTGCGGGACCGTATCAAAGAAATCGCGGAAGAGACCGGCGCGGACTTCCTCCTGACCTGACCGACCCAACCCTCAAGGATTGCGCACCATGGCCACCTCGATCATCGACTCCGTCTATTACAAGGACATGTATGGCTCGGCGCGAATGCATGCGCTGTTCAACGACGAAGCCCGTTTCCAGGGCTGGCTCGATTTCGAGGCCGGGCTCGCCCGGGCGCAGGCCCGTCTGGGAATCATCCCCGAAGACGCGGCCGCCGAGATCAGCGAGAAAGCCAAAGTCGCGTTCATCGATATCGCCGCCATGAAGCAAGAGTTCGACAAGGTCGGCTTTCCGATCCTGCCGATCGTCCACCAACTCTCGAAAGCGGTCAGCCCCGAGGCGTCGCGCTATGTGCACTGGGGCAGCACGACGCAGGACGTGATCGACAGCGGTATGGCGATCCAGATTCGCAACGGGCTCGACCTGTTGGACGAGATGCTGGGCGACCTGGAAACCGTCCTTGCCGGTCTGGCGCGGAAACACCGCGACACGATCATGGCGGGCCGCACGATGCGGCAGCAGGCCGCGCCGATCACCTTCGGCTACAAGGTCGCAATCTGGCTCGCGGAAATCCATCGCCACCGACAACGCCTCGTCGAAATCCGTCCGCGCGCGGCGGTCGGCCAGATTGCCGGGGCGGTCGGCACGAACGCGACCTTGGGCGACCGCGGGCTAGACGTGCTGCGCGAAACGATGAAGGAACTGGACCTCGGCGAAGCGCCGATCACCTGGCATGTCTCGCGCGATTCCTGGACCGAAACGACGGCGCTCCTGGGCCTTGTCGGCGCGACCCTTGCCAAGATCGGCCAGGAAATCGGCACCCTGATGTCGACCGAGGTCGGCGAGGTCGGCGAACCCTTCGTTGCGGGCCGCGGCGCCAGCAGCACCCTGCCGCAGAAGCGCAACCCCATCCTATGCCAGCCGCTGGTCGCGGCGGGCCGGATGCTGCGCGAGAAGGTCGCGCTTGCCCTCGACACCATGGTGCAGGATCACGAACGCAGCATCGGCGGCATGCATCTGGAATGGTCGATCCTGCCCGAGGCCTTCGTGATCGTCGGCGGCGCGATCGAGAACGCCCTGGCGATCCTGGACGGGCTCGTGGTCGACGAGAACCGCATGCGGGAAAATCTCGACATGCTCAACGGCCTCATCATGTCGGAAGCGGTGATGATGGGGTTGGCGCCGCATATCGGCCGCAACCAGGCGCATGACGTGATCTACGAGGCTTGCGCGCGCTGCGCCGACGGCAGCACCACGTTACGCGACGTCCTGCTCGCCGATCCGAACATCAGCGGTCATCTCTCCGAAGAGGAGATCGAGGCTATGCTCGACCCAGCCAATTATGTGGGCGTGGCGCCGCAAATGGTGGACCGGGTTCTGGCGCTGATCGACGGCTAGCGCAGACCGGCTTCCGCGGCTTCGGTCAACGTCCCGTCCCGCGCCACGAGTCGGCCACGCTTGAACACCATCCGCCGGACCGGCCGGTCCGCGACGGCATGCGCGGGCGTATCGGCGTCGACGACGAAGAAATCGGCCGCGCAACCGACATCGAGACCATGCCCGTCCAGGCCGAGCGCCTTGGCCCCCGCTCCGCTCGCCAAATCCAGCGCAATTTCCAGGTCCGTGTCGGTGCGGAACCCGGACCGCCAGGCGGTCAGCATCGCGCGCTCCAACATGTCGCCGTTGCCGTAGGGGGTCCAGGTATCGCGGATATTGTCGTTGCCCGCGAAAATCGACGCGCCGCGTTCGCGCAATTTCTTCACTGGCGGCAACGGCGACGCGCCGCCGCCATGGGTCGCGATGCATATTTCCGTCTCGGCAAGTGCGGCGGCCAGCCGCTCGAAGGTCCGCTCGTCGCAGCCGCCGACGCAAAAGGCATGGCTCGCCGTCACCTGCCCTTCGAGACCGGCGGCGCGCGTACGCTCGATAAGCGCCTCAAGCTCCTCAACGCCGGTCGGACCGGCGTCATGGAGATGGATATCGATGCCGACACCGTGACGTTCGGCGATTCCGAAAATCGTGTCGTAGTGAACCGTCAGGTTTTCGTCGAAGCCGATAGGGTCGATTCCGCCGACGAGGTCCGCGCCTTCCGCGACGGCGGCCTCAAGCAGGTCGGCCATCCCCGGGCACCGCGCAATGCCGCTTTGCGGGAAGGCGACGATCTGGATATCGAGAAAGTCCTTGAAGCGGTCCCGCAACCCGAGGATCGCGTGCATATGGTCCAGGCCGATCGGAAGATCGACATCCACATGAGTCCGGAGAGCGCCCGTCCCCACGCCGATCACCTGACGCAGCAGCGCCGCCGCACGTTCCTCGACCGGGGCGGCGAACTCACCCCGCAGCTTCTTCTCCGTCTCGATACGACTGTCGCGGTCGGGACCGGCCGGATACGGCAGCCAAGGCTGCCCGAACAGCGTCTTGTCCACATGCATGTGGCCATCGACCAGCGCGGGCAGCAGCAACCCGTCCGCACCGTCGATGATCGTAAGGCCGGAGGGCTGATCGGTTGTGTTTTCCGATATCGCCGCAATGACCCCATCCCGCACCGAAACGGTTACGGGAGGGTCGGAACCGATACGGACATTCTGGAGTTGGAACGAGTTTTCGTGCGCCATAGGGCAAACTATAGCGTCCGCCCGGCATCCTGTCGCGGAGAACGGGTCAGGCCGTCTGGCCAACCCCACGGCGCAGCGCCCTGGCCGAGTCCACCGCGTGAATCGGCGCATTTTCGTTCGCGGTCCGTGCGGCCCGGATCGCCTGGCGCTTGGCGGCGATATCCCGGCTGGCCTCGGCAAACGACCGGAGCGGCCGTTGAAGATAGGGGCTGATCTCTGGTTCCGGAAGCGGCGCGCGTTCAATAATCATCGAAGATACCTTGCCCTGTGTTCCAGCTTTGTTTCGACGAACGCTGGATAACGCCGCTACGTTAGCGCGCCGACGGGCTCAATTCTTCCGGCTATTCGGACTATCCATTTGGAACTAGATGGCGCCAAATTGAAACTTTTGGATTACCTAAAATGGCTAGTCCGAAACGAAAACCTGGCTGAATGTCTAGGAAAACAATGAGCCACCCTTTCGCTCTCGAAACCCTTGTGATGAAAAAATCACAATGGGCCTTCTATCCTAAAGAAGGTCTCGCTTGCGTCATACAAAGCAACGGCGGTTTCGAGTAACATTGGATTTCAGGATAAATCCATGATCTGGAAGGGTTTCCGGGTAGAGTGGTGGATATGTTAATGCAAGTGGAAGACGTGGCGGACGTGGACTTGTCGCGCATCATTCATCGGGCCTATCGGGAAGCGGACGAGGTCGGGGCGACGTATGACGTCGCAACAAGCGCCGCCATCCAAGCAGTGTTGGCCGTGTACCCGGACTGGTCGCGCGACAAAGCCTTCGATCAGATTCTCCGGCTGGGCAGCGGCCCTTTCTGAGTTTCGGGCCGGCAACGGGCCTTTATTCCTGCGAAATTTCAGACGACGGCAAATCGGCAGGCGGCCGAAAGCACTATCTGTTTGCCGGCACGCGTTTCCAGTTCAACAGGATACGGCCAGGCGCGGTAAATCCGACACGCCCTGCCGGCGTTTTCCTGAATACGATTCCGTAACGGGCGAAGACCTGCCGAAGCCAGACCGTCGTCAGAGCCGCCAAAAGCGCGCCCCCGACGGAATCGCTGACGAAATGCTTGAATTGAAGCACCCGGCCGAAGGCCAGCGCGGCCGCTACGATCAGGAGAGGAATCCGCAGCCGTGGCAGAAAGAAACTGAGCGCGATCGCGATGCAGAAAATCGTGTTGCCGTGGCCCGACGGGAAAGAATGGAAATCCCCGCGCGTGGCGAACGGCTCGAACACCGGCCAGGACAGGTTATCGACCACATGCGGCCGCGCCCGCCCGAGTAGGATCTTCACGATGTTGGTGGCGATGCCCGATACCGCGATGGACGCGAAAATAAACCCGGAAGCGCCGGCAAACCACGCATAATACCGGGCTCGCCGCGTCGACGGGTCGAGGAAGTACAACGCCATCAGCAATATTGCGGCGACGCCGGTTGGGACGAGCGAGTATTTCGAATCGCCGGACGACGACAGGAAGTCGATGATCCGGCGCGCATCGCCATCGATCCCCCGCATGATCGACGACAAGGGACCATCGATGGTGACCATAAGCGCCGCGATGACCGCGACGGTCGTCAGCACGCGCCAATCCCGCCAGCTCAACGCTTGCATGGCGTCGGCCCATACCGTTGGTTCAGTGGATTGCTGCATGGCCATTCGGAAACCGCCTTACTCCGCCGTCGCAAGCCGATAGAAGGTCAAGGTCAGGCGTCTGCCTTTCGCATAGTTCACGCCGCTCAGTTTTCGCACGGCTTCCGGCGTCTTGCCCGCCTTCTCAAGCGCCGCAAGGAGCCGCTTTTCGGACTTTTCATCGACCAAGCCCATGGCACAGGCCGGATCGGCCAACAAATGCTCGGCGACCATTTCGGCGCTGCCGAGGCGGGTATTCGTGCCGGTCAGGAAGACGAGGCTCGGCTCGGTGAAACCCGCGGCCGCGAGCCGCGTATCCGGACAAATACGCACCTCCGAAAATGCGGCGGCGCTGCGCTTGCTGAGCCAGATCGTATCGAGGGACGGCAAGAAGAACTGGAACAGGACGCCGTTGAAAACCAGCGCGCCGGAAAACAGCACGACCATCGGCGCAAAGGCGTGGGCGGCCCGTCCGCGCCACCATCGGACCATGTAGATCACCAGCCCAAGCGTCACGATAGCCATGACGATCCCCGCAATATTGACCGCGGATTGCAGGAACGCGGTCCCGACCGCGAACAGCCCGGCCAGAATCGTGCCGCAAATCGCGAACCCGACCAACGCGACGAAGGCCGACGCCTTCCGCAACCGCGGTCCGCCGCCGGCAAACGCATCGCGCCATGCCGCCATCGTCATGATGGCCAAGGCCGGATAGACCGGCAGGATGTAATGCGGCAGCTTCGTCGCCACCAGTTCGAACACGATCCAACTCGGCAGGAACCAAGCGAGGCAGTATCGGACCTGGGGCTCCTTGCGGCGGCTCCAAATCCACGGCACGGCGAGCGCCGCAACGACGGAGAACGGGAAAAAGGTCGGCCAGAAAGCGATGAAATAGAACCCGGGCGGCGCCCCGTGCGATTCCTGGCCCGTGCCGATTTTCGCCAACAGGTCACCGCCGAGCGATGTCTTGAAGAACGCGCCATCCGTTTCCAGCGCGATTGCGACAAACCACGGCAACACCACGACCGCCGCGATCAGCACGCCAGCGAGCGGCCGCAGCATGCCGAGCCACCGGATCTCCCGCTCCGCCACGACAAGATACAGGATCGTCAAGCCGCAGATCAGGAAGATGATCGGCCCTTTGATCAGGATGCTGGCGCCGATCGCCAGCCAAAAGGCGAAGACCGGCGGCCAGCCGCCCGGCTGCCCCTGGGTCTTCAACAC
>JANQKC010000029.1 GCA_028281325.1 Alphaproteobacteria bacterium | reverse complement strand
GCGGTGAGGTCGCCGATGCGGTCGGGCAGGGTTCGGAGACTGTTGCCGACCAGGTCCAGGGTTTCCAGCGCGGTGAGGTCGCCGATGCGGTCGGGCAGGGTTCGGAGATGGTTGCCGTCCAGGTCCAGGGAGGTCAGCGCGGTGAGGTCGCCGAGACGGTCGGGGAGGGTTCGGAGATGGTTGCCGTCCAGGTCCAGGGAGGTCAGCGCGGTGAGGTCGCCGATGCGGTCGGGCAGGATTTGGAGATGGTTGCCGCCTAGGTCCAGGGAGGTCAGCGCGGTAAGGTCGCCGATACGGTCGGGCAGGGTTTGGAGTTTGTTGCCGCGCAGGTCCAGGGAGGTCAGCGCGGTGAGGTCGAAGAGGCGGTCGGGCAAGGTTATCAGCGCAAGCCAAGACAAATTTAGCTGCCTCCCGCCGGTCGCCGCGCAGTCGGCGATCCGGCGCTCCGCTTCCGCGTATCCTTCCTCGGGTGTCACGGGGTTTTACCCTGCTATTGAATTCCTCTTTGAATTGAATAGCATTGACCCTGCTGCGCGCCAAACGAGATTGTCTCGGCTTGTGGGCTTTTACCCTGCGATCTCCGCCCGGCCGTTGTTGATCACCACCGCGTCGCGCTCGGCGACGACCGATCGGAAGATGATCTCGGACCCGTCTTGCCACATCTCCGTGCGGATGGTGTCGCCGGGGAAGACAGGGGCCGAAAAGCGGCCTTCCATGCTTTTCAGTTTCGCCGGGTCGTAGCCGCAGGCGGTCTTGAGCAGCGCGTGCCCGGCGACGCCATAGGTGAGCAGGCCGTGCGCGATGGGCCGGTCGAAGCCGGCCTTTGTCGCGATGTCCGGGTCCGCGTGCAGCGGGTTGTAGTCGCCGCTCAAGCGATAGATCAGGGCGGACTGCGGCAACGTCTCGAGGTCGCAGCGCATGTCCGGCGCGCGATCGGGGATTTGCGCCACCGGTTTCTCCGGGCCGCTGGGGCCGCCGAAGCCGCCCTGGCCCCGACAGAAGGTGGTGGTGCCGACCGTGCAAAGCAGGTCGCCGGTCGCCTTGTCGTAGACGTCGCGCGCGGCGTTGACCAGCGCACCGCGCCCTTCGCCCTTGTCGATCACGCTGACCACGCGGATCTTGCCGACGAAGGTGCCCTCGACCGGCAGCGGCTTGTGGATCGTGACGCTGTTGCCGCCGTTGACCACGCGCAGATAGTCGACGCCCGCGTCCGCGTCGCGCAGCCAGTTGCCGGGATAGGCCAGCACGACCGCCTGCGTCGGCAGCGCCTGAAGGTCTTTCTCGTACAGGAAACGAAGCTCGTCGCGGTTCACCGGGTCGTTGCCGAGGCCGACGCCGAGCGCATACAGCATCGAATCCCGGGCGGTCCAATCCTGCTCGATCTCCGGAATGTCGAGCTTCATGATCTTTTCGTAGTCGATGGCCATGGCGTCCTCTCCCTGCGGCGGCAGCGCGCGCTGCGTCGGACGCAGTATAGACAAGAAAACCGCCGCGGTGCGAAACCGCGGCGGCGCATGAGTAGGGAGGGGGGGAGTGCTACTCGGCGGCGGCGAGATGCCGCAGGCCGGCCAGCTCGCTGCCGAGGAATTCGGCAAGCGCGCCCATGCCGGACCGGTTCGTATCGGTCAGGCCGGCGGCCGCTTCCGCGTCGGGGTTGTAGTTGGTGTTGGTGTTGACGTCGTAGACCCAGGTCTTGCCGTCGGCGTCGGTGATCATCTCGATCCCGGCGACTTCGATCCCGTTGCGGCTCAGGAACTGTTCCATGCGGGTGTGCAGGGGATGGGTGAAGCCGTCGAGGATTTCGAACTTGGGCCGCTCCGGCGTGGCCGGCGCATCGTCGAGGACGCAGACATCGGCGGGGCACAGCTCGAAACCGTCGGACGTATCGACCCGAACGGAATAGACCAGGCGGCCGCCAACGAATTCGTTGCGGACGATCGCGGGCTCCGCCGCCTGCACGTAGCGTTGCACCAGGACGGAGCCGTCGAGGCCCGCGTCGAAGGCGTCGCCGTCGATGAAGGCCTCGGCCGAGGCGATGTCGTCGAACTTCTGCACGCCCAACCCCTTGCCGCCGCGGTTCGGTTTCAGGATCAACGGCGCGCCGATCTTGCGGATCGCGTCGCGCAGCGCGTCCTTGCCGACCGCCACGACGGTGCGCGGCACGGGGATGCCGGCGGCGGCCAAGGCCGCGTATTGCTTCACCTTGCTGATTTCAAGCTCCAGCGCGGTCCCGCCGTTGACGACGCGGCGGCCGTGGCTTTCCAGCCAGGCCAGCACGCTGCCGGCGAATTCGGGCGCGAAACGGTGGCCGCGGGTGTGCGACGAGGCGCTCATGCGATTGTAGAACACGCCGGCCGGGGGGACATCGCCGAGATCGACGGACCCCTCCGCGAGATGCCATTCCTCGAACGGCAGGCCCTGGCGGTCGAAGGCGGTGCGGAGCGGCGCGACCCACTCTTCGTTCTCGTGCAACACGTAGATGGCGGTCATGGCGGTACCCTCGAACTCCAATTTAACATTTTTAATATGTTAATATTAATTTCTCCACTAATATGATGTTATTATAATTCATGTCAATGAATGAGTCGTAATTAGCGAAAAATTGACGTGATCCTTTGCCACGGCCATCCCACATTGTAGGGTGATCCGTCCGGTGTCCGGGCCGAGTCCGGCCGGGATGCCGATCGCCCAACAGGAGGCCCCATCCATGTCACAGACCCCGACGTCGCCCGGCAATTCGGCCAGCAGCCGCGATATCGCCTATGTCCTGCATCCGTATACGAACCTGGAACGGCATAAGACGGTCGGCCCGCAGGTTATGTCCAAGGGCAAGGGCATCTGGGTCTACGACGAAGAGGGCAAGCCGCATATCGAAGCGATGGCCGGTCTCTGGTGCACGTCGCTCGGCTTCGCCGAGGAACGGCTGGTGGAGGCGGCGGCGCGGCAGATGCGCGATTTGCCCTACTACCATATGTTCGCCGCGAAGAGTCACCACCCGGCGATCGATCTCGCCGAGAAGCTGATCGGCATGGCGCCGGTCCCGATGTCGAAGGTGTTCTTCGCCAATTCGGGGTCCGAAGCGAATGACAGCGCCGTCAAGATGATCTGGTACTACAACAATGCGCTGGGGCGGCCCGAGAAGAAGAAGATCATCAGCCGCATCAAGGGTTATCACGGGGTGACGGTGGCGTCGGCGAGCCTGACGGGGCTGCCCTTGAACCATCGCGACTTCGACCTGCCTATCGCCGGGATTCTCCATACCGACTGCCCGCACCATTACCGCTTTGCCGAAGAGGGCGAGAGCGAGGAGGACTTCGCGACTCGGCTGGCCGAAAACCTAGAGCGGATGATCGAGGACGAAGGCCCCGACACGGTTGCCGCCTTCATCGCGGAGCCGATCATGGGCGCGGGCGGCGTGATCGTGCCGCCGGCCACCTATTTCGAGAAGATCCAGCCGATCCTGAAGAAGCACGACATCCTGTTCGTCGCCGACGAGGTGATCTGCGGCTTCGGACGGACGGGCAATATGTTCGCCACGGAAACCTTCGACCTGCAGCCGGATATCATCACGGTCGCGAAGGCGCTGTCCTCGGCCTATCTGCCGATCTCGGGTCTGCTGATCAACGAGAAGGTGTCGGATGCGATCTACAAGAACAGCGGCGAGATCGGCGCCTTCGGGCACGGCTTCACCTATTCCGGCCATCCCGTTGCCTGCGCCGTCGCCTTGGAAACCCTGAATATCTATGAAGAACGCAACATCGTCGGGCACGTTCGGACGGTGATGCCACGCTTCGCCGAACGGCTGCACGCCTTCGCGGATCATCCGCTGGTCGGCGAAGTTCGCGGCCGCGGCCTTGTCGCCGGCGTCGAACTGGTCAAGGACAAGGCGAGCAAGGCCTCCTTCGACCCGCAGCAAGGCGTCGGCCCGTATTTCGCCTTGCGGGCGCAGGAGCACGGGCTGATCGTGCGCGCGGTGCCGGGCGATACGATCACGCTCTGCCCGCCGCTGATCATCACCGACGAAGAGATCGACGACTTGTTCGATCGCTTCGGCAAAGCGCTCGACGATACCGCGTCATGGTTGAAAAATTCGGCTGACTAGGGCGCGGCCCTGCGACATATAATACGCTGTGGCCGCATCGTCCTTCATGTTAAAGAAGGCGCAACCATATGTAACCCTATAGTCTGCCGTAGGCGGTGTAAGCGTTTGTTCGAATAGAGTTGGGCCATGAATTACGAATCGTATTTCGCAGAACGTGTCGATGACCTGAAGCGTCAGGGCAACTATCGCGTGTTTGCCGACCTGGAACGACAGGCGGGCGATTTCCCCAGCGCGCACCGGCACGACGAAGGGACGGTGGCGGATGTCACCGTGTGGTGTTCGAACGATTACCTCGGCATGGGCCAGAACCCGGCCACGATCGAGGCCATGAAAGAGGCCTTGGAGCGCTGTGGCGCGGGCGCCGGCGGCACGCGCAATATCTCCGGCACCAACCATTATCATGTGCTGCTGGAACGCGAGCTGGCGGCGCTGCATCAGAAAGAGGCGGCGCTTCTGTTCACGTCCGGCTATGTCGCCAACATGACCGCGCTGGCGACATTGGCGTCGAAGATTCCGGGCTGCATTCTCTATTCCGACGCGCTGAATCATAACTCGATGATCGAAGGTATGCGCCATAGCCGGGTCGAGAAACGTATTTTCGCGCATAACGACCCGGCGGACCTGGAACGTTTGATCAGCGCCGACGACCCCGACCGGCCGAAGCTGGTCGCCTTCGAATCGGTCTATTCGATGGATGGCGACATCGCGCCGCTGAAGGAATTGGCCGATATCGCCGACGAGCACAACGCGATGACCTATCTGGATGAGGTTCACGCGGTCGGCATGTATGGCCCGCGCGGCGGCGGCGTCGCCGAGCGCGACGGCGTGATGGACCGGATGACCGTCATTCAAGGGACGCTGGCGAAGGCGTTCGGCGTGATCGGCGGATACATCGCCGGTTCGGCCGCGATGATCGATTTCGTCCGGTCCTACGGGGATGGATTCATTTTCACCACCGCCTTGCCGCCGGCCATCGCCGCCGGGGCGTTGAGCAGCGTGCGGACCCTGCAGGGCCAGGAAGGCGGGGCGATGCGAGCGCGGCATCAGGAGCGCGCCCAGACGCTGATGAAAAAGCTTCGCGACGCCGGACTGCCGGTCATGCCGTCCGTCAGCCATATCGTGCCGGTGATGGTCGGCGACCCGGTGCTGTGCAAGCAGGCGAGCGATATCCTGCTGGACGATTACGGCATCTACGTTCAGCCGATTAACCATCCGACGGTGCCGAAAGGCACTGAACGGTTGCGAATCACGCCGACACCGCTACATACTGATGATATGATGGATGTGCTGACCCAGGCTCTGGTAGAGATTTGGGAGAATCTGTCGTTGGAACGCGCCGCATAAGGGAGCGTAGATCATGTATCGCGACAATACCCTGATTCCGACCGAAGCCGTGCGACTCACGGCCTTGGGCACCCTGATGGAGGGCGATCGGTCCTATGCCGACCTTGCCTCGGAGATCCGTTACTTCGTCGGCCGGATCATCGGGCCGTCGCTCGATCTGCTCGGCACCTCGCTTGAGTTGTTGACCTATGAAGGTCTGGTCGAAACGGACGGGGATAACGGCGCGGAAGAGAGCGTGTTGCGGATCACCGCGAGCGGCCGCGAGGCGTTCGTCACGCTGATGACGTCGAATGTGCGCGCGCCGGTCAACGACGTGGCCAAACTTGTCGTCGCCTTGAAGCTCCGCTTCCTGCATCTCCTCGACGACCCGGCGCGCGACGAGCAGACCGGCATGCTGGTGGAGATGTGCGAGACCGAGTTGGCCCGGTTGCAAGACCTGCTGTCGCGTTACGAAGGAGGTTATCTGCGGGACTGGCTGGTGCTGGAAATCGAACAGATCAAGCAGCGTCTCGACTGGTTCCACTCGATCGAGACGCCGACCTGATATCGGGCCCCCGCTGATCGCTACAAGTGCTGACCACCGGTGACGAAGACCTCGGTCCCGGTGACGTAGCCCATGTCTGTTCCGCACATCTGAAAAACACAGCCCGCGACCTCGTCCGGCGTGCCCATGCGGTGCATCGGGATTCGGTTGATCAGCGGTTCGTATTCCTCCCCGATCATTTCGGTTTCGATCTCGCCAGGCGCCACCGCGTTGACGCGCACGCCGAGTTGGGCGAACTCCACCGCCATCTCGCGCGTCAGCGCGGATAGCGCGGCTTTCGACGTGGAATAGGCCGATCCGGCGAAGGGATGGATTTCGTGTCCCGCGATCGAGGTGATGTTCACCACGCAGGCCCCGCCGTTCTTGGCCCCGCGGGTTAGCGCCGCCGCGAACCCCCGGCCCAGGGTCAACGGCGTGAACAGGTTCAGTTCATAGACCTCGCGCCAGCGGTCCAACCCGCCGTTGAGACAGCCGAGCCGCTCCTTGAACTCGGTCTTGGGGGAAATCGCCGCGTTGTTGATCAGGGCGTTCACCGCCGTGTCGCCGATGATTTCGTTGACCTGATCGATGAAGGCGGTGACCGAGACGGGGTCGGCCAAGTCGGTCGGGATATGATGGCTCCAGTTCGGATCGCGCTTGCAGGCCTCCGGCACCTCGTCCCGGCTGCAGGTAATGATGCGCCACCGTTCGGCGGAGAAGCGTTTGACCGTGGCGTGCCCGATCCCTCGGCTGGCGCCGGTTAGGATGACGGTCTTCTTTTCTGTGCTCATGCTGGCCCCATTGCGCTACGGTTAAGTGAAATGGCCGTGGTCTTCTTCCAACCCTTCCGGGTCTTGATGGATGATGATTTCCGAGTTGGGAAACTCATTGCGGATCATAGCCTCTACCTCTTCCGCGATTCTATGCGCTTCCATCAGGGTGATGTCGGGCGGCATTTCCAGGTGAAGCTGAATGAAACTGGTTTGGCCGTCGTTCCGCGTTCGAAGCTCGTGCGCGCGAAGCGCATGCGGGTGCTTGTTCGCGATGGCGAGAATCTTCTCCCGCTCCGTATTCGGCAATTCCCTGTCCATGAGGATGTCGATCGCTTCGGTTATGATCTTCCAAGCATTGATGGCGAGAAAGGCTGCGATGCCCAGCGCGAAAACCGGATCGGCGTAGGTCCACCCGAACCGGCTGCTCATTATCAATGCCGCGATGACCGCCGCGTTGAGCAGCAGGTCGCCCTTGTAGTTCAGGGCGTTCGCGCTGATGGCGATCGACCGTGTCCGGCGGATGACCCATGATTGAAATAGAACCAGCGCCAGTGTTGCGACGATGGCGACAACACTCACCACAATGCCGATTTCCGGGCGCTCGATCGTCGCGGGATTGATAATCCGGTCGCCGGCCTCGTAGGTCAGCAGGACGGCGGTACCGAGTATGAATGCCGATTGCGCCAAGGCGGCGAGCGGCTCGGCCTTGCCGTGGCCGAACCGGTGCTCGCTGTCCGCCGGGACCTGAGCCTGGCGAACGGCGAATAGCGTGACCAACGCCGCCAACACGTCGAGGAAGGAGTCCGCAAGGCTGGATAATAACGCCACCGATCCTGTTAGAAACCAGGCGGCGCTTTTGATGAAAACCAGCAGCACGGTGACGCCCAACGATGCATAGCTCGCGACCCGGACGAGTCGCTCGTTGCGGGCCTGACGGTCAATATCGGTTCCGGGCGCGGCCAAGCTTTAGTCCCTTATCAGGGGAACAGGCGTTCGGTTCGCCATTCTCCACCGTTGCGGATGTACACTTCACGTTCATGCAGCCGGAAGGTCGCCTCGCTCCAGAACTCCAAACGCTCCGGCGCAACGCGGTATCCGGACCAGTGATCGGGTCGCGGCACGGTGCCGACCGCGTATTTCGCGGTGAAAGTGGCGACCCGTTTCTCCAGGTCGAATCTGGTTTTCATGGCGCGGGATTGGTCGCTGGCCCAAGCGCCGATCTGCGCCCCCCGGGGCCGGGTCGCGAAATAGGCGTCCGCTTCGGCGGGGTCGACCGGCGTCACGGCGCCTTCGATCCGGATCTGGCGGCCGAGCGACGCCCAGTGAAACAGCAGGGCGGCGCGTTTGTTGTCGGCAAGTTCCAACCCCTTACGGCTTTCCAAATTCGTGTAGAATACGAAGCCGTTCTCGTCGAACGCTTTCAGAAGGACCATGCGGACCGAGGGGGCGCCATCGGCGCTCGCCGTGGCCAGCGCGACAGCTTCGGGTAATTTGGGTTCCTTCTGCTTCGCGTCCTCGAACCAGTCGCGGAATCGTTGTATGGGGTCCTGTGCGGCCATGGTCGCCCTTTTGTATCGAAGCAGTGGAAGAATAGATTGATTGTTAGGTTCTTAACCAAATCTGGTACAAATTTGAACCTATACTGACTATGTGTATCGAATCACGGGAATACCTAGGGTCTCCGCCGGCGCGAGACCGCCGGCCGTGAATAGGGAAAAAAGGTCGTATGCGAGACCCTTACACAGTGCTGGGCGTCGATAAGCGGGCCAGCCAGGACGATATCAAAAAGGCCTATCGCAAGCTCGCGAAAGAGCTGCACCCGGATGTCAATCCGGGGGACGAGGCGATTGAGCAGCGGTTCAAGGAGGTTTCGAGCGCCTATAACCTGCTGTCCGATACGGGCGCGCGCGCGAAATACGACCGCGGTGAAACCAATGCGGACGGGTCGCCGCGCTACGACAATGCCTTTCACCGCGCCTATTCCCAGGGCGGGCGGGAATCCGAAGGGGGGGCGGACTTCAGTGCGGGCGGCAATTTCGAGGACCTTTTCTCCGATCTCTTCGGCCGGGCCAAGGCGGATCCCCGGCGCGGCCCTGGACCGCGCGGCGGTGGCGGCCAGCGCGGCGGGCGGGTCAAGGGCCGGGACGTCCAATACACCTTGCAGGTCACCTTCGCCGAGGCCGCGCGCGGCGTTCGCCGACGCATTTCGCTGTATGACGGCAAGTCGCTGGACGTCACGATCCCTCCCGGCACAGAAGACGGTCAGACGCTTCGGCTACGGTCGCAGGGCATGCCGGGCCTGGGCGGCGGCAATGCCGGGGACGCCTACGTCACCGTGCAGGTCCAGGACGATTCGATGTTCCGGCGTCAGGGCAAGGATGTCTATCTGACGATCCCGGTGACGCTGGATGAAGCGGTGCTGGGCGGCAAAATCACCGTGCCGACGATCGACGGGCGCGTCTCCGTCACGATCCCGCCGGGATCGAATACCGGCAGCATGCTGCGGCTGAAGGGTAAGGGCGTTGCCGGCCAGCGTGGCGGCGGGCGCGGCGATCAGATCGTCGAGCTTGAAGTCGTCCTGCCGGATCGGCCCGATGACGAACTGCGTTCCTTCCTGCAGGGCTGGGCGCTGCGGCACCGCTATGACGTGCGGAAGAAGGCCGGCCTGGAATAACCCCGTTAGTTTTTGCTGAGGGCGGTCAACCCAAGCAGCGTAAGCAGGCGCGTCTTACGATCGGTGATGTCGTCGTCGCCGTCATCGTTTTCGTCGTCCGGATCCGGAAATTCGATAATCTCGGCTTCCGAGTCCGGGGCGAGCAGCGCCCGCAGCGAGATGCTGGTGAACGCGGCGTCGGCCTCGTCGATGTTGCGGATGATGTCGCTGTAGCGCTGACCCCATCCATAGGTCGGGATATAGCGCAGATCGCCGATGTCCAGATCCAATCCCAAGTCGCGTTTGAGGTCGGCGAGCGTGACGGCTTCCAAGTCGCGGGACAGGGTCCAACCCCCGCTGTCGGTGCGTGTCATATAGCGCGCCTGTTGCAGGGTGGCCAGTACGACCGCGACGGCTTCGGGGGCGGCCGGCGCCGCGCGCGCCATGCGCCGGATGCTAAGGCCGCCGCCCTTCAAGCTGGTGACATGCAGGGCGTGCAGCAGCGAAAGCGCCGCGGCCAGCAGGCGGGCCGCCGGTATGGTCGATTGCGTGATTGCGCGGACGCCGGCGCGCCATTCCGGCATGGCCGCGGTCATCTGCGCGCCCAGCAGAACGACGACCCACGCGACATACATCCAGATTAGGAGGATCGGGAAGGCGGATAACGCGCCGTATAAGGTTTCGTAGGTCGGGAAATTCGTGACGTAGAGACCGAATCCTTTCTTGAGCAACTCGAACATCAGTCCGGCGGCGAGACCGCCGATCAGGGCGTCGCGGCGGCGCACGGGATACGCCGGCATGACCATGTACAGAATCGAGAAGCCGGCGACCTGCAGCAGCAACGGAATGAACCCGGCGAGCCGGCTAAGCGGGCCGGTGAACTGCTCGACGCCTGTCGCCTGCGCGGCGGCGAACAGATAGCTCGACAGCGAAAGGCTGGCCCCGAACAACATCGGCGACAGGGTCAGCACCGCCCAGTAGACGAGCAGCCGCCCGACCAGCGGCCGCGATTCCCTTACCCTCCAGATGGCGTTGAACGTGTTGTTGATCGAGGACAGCAACAATACCGAGGTGACCGCGAGGAAGACCACGCCGACCGCGGTCAACTGGCCGGTCTTGCTGGTGAACTGTTCGATATGGTCGTAAACCACCGAGCCGATTTCCGGCACGAAGTTCTGGAAAACGAAGGACTGCAGCTCCCCTTTTATGTTCTGAAAGGCGGGAAACGCGGCGAAAATCGCGAAGCTGATGGCCAGCAGCGGGACCAGGGCGAGCAATGCGGTGAATGTCAGGGCGGCCGACCGCTCTTGGCAGCTGTCGCGTCTGAAACGGCTCAAAACGTAGACCAAGAAAGCGATTCCCGACCGTATGCCCGGCCGTTCATGGGTCGTCTTGGCGGCGCGAGGTGTCTTCGCCATGCTGTTCTCCCGTATGGCGTTAGTATAGCGCCGGGATTAATATCCGTTGAATCTCATTTTCGGGCGTTGTGGAGGGCGCAGTCCTGCCTCGGATCAAGCATATCGTCGCGTTATCCTGTCTGGTCGCCTTTGTCGCCTACTTCGCCGTGTGGCGGGGTACGTTGCTCATGTATGAGGAATATGGCGTCCTGTGGGGCGTTGTCGCCGGATTGCTCTCGGGGGCGGGCCTGATCGTGATAACCACGGTTGGCATCATCATCATCCGGACCATGCGTCATATGGAAGGCGCGCCGGCGGCCGAAGAAACGCCGGAACCGCCGAAATAGGACGGAAGCCGCCTTTGACCGGCGGACCTTCTTGTATAAGATGGCGCGCACTTTGCCCTGAGTTTTTATTGGAGATCCGATGGCTGAGCCGCAAGCGCTGATGGCGGGAAAACGTGGACTGGTAATGGGCGTCGCGAACGATCGCTCGATCGCCTGGGGTATCTCCCGGGTGCTTGCCGACCATGGGGCCGAACTCGCCTTTTCGTATCAGGCGCCGCAACTGGAACGCCGGGTCAAGCCGCTGGCCGAGTCCATCGGGTCGGATTTCATCGTCGAATGCGACGCCGGCGATGACGCCAGTCTGGACAATCTGTTCGCCGAGATCGGCAAACGGTGGGACAGCCTCGACTTCATCGTCCATGCCATTGCGTTCTCCGACCGGAACGAGCTGACGGGCAAATACGTCAATACGTCCCGCGCCAATTTCCAGCTTACCTTGGATGTGTCCTGCTACACGCTGACCGCGCTGTGCCAGCGCGCGGCGAAGATGATGACGAACGGCGGCAGCATCCTGACGTTGACCTATTACGGGTCCGAGCGCGTGATGCCGCATTACAATGTTATGGGCGTCGCCAAGGCGGCGCTGGAGGCGAGCGTGCGCTACCTGGCCGTCGATCTCGGCGGGCAGAATATCCGGGTCAACGCGATCTCGGCCGGTCCGATCAAGACGCTGGCCGCGTCCGGCATCGGCGACTTCCGCTATATCCTGAAATGGAACGAGCTGAACTCGCCGCTCAAGCGGAACGTCACGCTCGACGATGTGGGCAATTCCGGCCTGTATCTCCTGTCGGACCTCAGCAGCGGCGTGACCGGCGAAGTGCATCATGTCGACTCCGGCTATCACACGGTCGGCATGGTCTCGGTCGACGCGGCCGACGAAGTCTCGAAACTCATTGACGGTCTCAGGACCAAATCCTGAGCCGCGGCGACGGCCCCCATGTCGGATAACAGCTTCGGCCATCTTTTCCGCTTCACCACCTGGGGTGAAAGCCACGGTCCGGCCATCGGCGCCGTGGTCGATGGCGTGCCGCCGGGATTGGCGGTGACCGAGGCGGATATCCAGCAGTGGCTCGACAAGCGGCGGCCCGGTCAATCTAAATTCACGACGCAGCGCAAGGAACCGGACCAAGTGAAGATTCTGTCCGGTGTCTTCGACGGCGTCACGACCGGTACGCCGGTCAGCCTGCTG
Organism: Alphaproteobacteria bacterium; assembly: GCA_028281325.1. Classification (GTDB taxonomy): domain Bacteria; phylum Pseudomonadota; class Alphaproteobacteria; order UBA8366; family UBA8366; genus JAJFJD01. Next base: position 151,907 of record JANQKC010000029.1, on the reverse strand, counting down.
ATCGAGAACGTGGATCAGCGGTCGCGCGACTACGGCGACATCAAGGACAAGTTCCGTCCGGCGCACGCCGACTACACCTATCAGAAGAAATACGGCCTGCGGGATTACCGGGGCGGCGGCCGGGCCTCGGCGCGGGAAACGGCGCTGCGGGTCGCGGCGGGCGGCATCGCGCGCAAGGTGCTGGGCGACGGGATCGAGATTCGCGGCGGCCTGGTGCAGATGGGACCGCATGTCGTCGACCGGGACCGCTGCAATTGGGACGAGACGGCGAACAACCCGTTCTTCTGTCCCGATCCCGTGGCGGCGGAGGAATGGGCGACCTTCCTGAACGGTGTCCGCAAGGACGGCTCGTCGGTCGGCGCGGTGATCGAGGTCGTGGCCTCGGGGGTGCCCGTCGGATGGGGCGCGCCGGTCTACGGCAAGCTCGACGCCGACCTCGCCGCCGCCATGATGAGCATCAACGCGGTGAAGGGCGTGGAGATCGGCACCGGCATGGCGTCGGCCGGGCTGCGCGGCGAAGACAACGCCGACGAGATGACGATGAACAACGACGGCACCGTCCGCTTCCTGACGAACCATGCCGGCGGCGTGCTCGGCGGCATTTCGTCGGGGCAGGACATCGTGGTGCGCTTCGCCGTGAAGCCGACCAGTTCGATCCTGAAACCGCGCCGGACCGTCACCGTGGACGGGCAGAATACGGAAATCGTCACCAAGGGCCGGCACGACCCCTGCGTCGGCATCCGCGGGGTCCCGGTGGGCGAGGCGATGATGGCCTGCGTCCTCGCCGACCACATGCTGCGCCACCGCGGCCAGTGCGGCTGACGGTCCCTACAATCGGCTAGGAGTTTGCCGGCGGGTGCGTTTTGCGCCAATGGCGGGCGATGTCGATGCGCCGCGTGATCCAGACGTCGTCGTGTTTCTGGACATGGTCGAGGAAACGCAGCAGTGCCGCGGCTCGTCCGGGGCGGCCGACGAGACGGCAGTGCAACCCGACGCTCATCATCTTCGGCGCGCCGTCGCGTCCCTCGGCATAGAGCACGTCGAAACTGTCCCGGAGATAGGCGAAGAACTGATCGCCTGAGTTGAACCCCTGCGGCGTGCCGAAGCGCATATCGTTGACATCGAGGGTATAGGGCACGATGAGCTGCGGTCCCCCCGGGGCTTCCCGCCAGTAGGGCAGGTCGTCCGCGTAGGAGTCGGCGGCGTATTCGAAGCCTTCCTCGGCGGCGAGGTCGAGCGTATGGATCGAACAGCGGCCCGTATACCAGCCGAGCGGCCGGTCGCCCGTGGCCTCGGTGTGAATGCGGATCGCTTCCGCCATGTGTTCGCGTTCCTGGTCTGCCGTGAAATCTTTGTACTCGATCCAGCGGTAGGCGTGCGACGCGATTTCCCAATCGGCTTCCTTCATCGCGGCCACGGCTTCCGGGTTGCGGGCGAGCGCCATGGCGACCCCATACACGGTCAACGGCAGGTCGCGGGCCGTGAAGATACGCCAGAGGCGCCAGTACCCGGCGCGCGAGCCGTATTCATAGATCGACTCCATATTCATATGCCGCTCGCCGGGCCAGGGCGCCGCGCCGACGATCTCGGACAGGAAGGCCTCGGACGCTTCGTCGCCGTGCAGGATGTTGTTCTCCGCGCCTTCCTCGTAATTGATGACGAACTGCAGGGCGATCTTGGCGCCGTTGGGCCATTGCGGGTCGGGCGGCGTGCGGCCGTAGCCGACCATGTCCCGGGGATAGCTGTCGTTCATCCGTCCACTCCTTTCGCCTCTCGGCTCATTGCATGTCGATCTGTATCGACAGGCTACCGTCGGATACCTCGACCGCCGCGTCGGCGAAACCCGGCGGACCCAGGAAGCCGGACGCGTTCCGGCTGAACCCATACGCCTCCGTCGGGATGCCGACGAGGTTCTTGTCGATCCGGCCGTCTCGGTTGGCGTCCTGAAACACGATGACCGCGTAACGGCCCGGCGGCAGGTTCGAGAATACCGAGCGCCGGATGCCGGTGTCGGCGCGGATCGACGCGCCCAGGACGCGGCCCGTGTCGCGGACGAAGCCGTCCGGTTTATCGAACACCTTCAGCGCCCGGTCGAATCCGTCGGCCGTGTCATACAGACCCAATACGATGACCCCGTCGTTCGACCGGATTCCCGCGATCTCGACGGTAAGGTCGGCGGCCAGCGACGGCGGCGCAGCCGCCAAGGCGCCGCAGAGGGCGATTCCGCCGAAAACGCGCCGACCCTTGCGTTTCAGGAATAGCGGTATGTCGGTAATCCGCTGAAACAATTGAAACTCTTCTTCCTGTTGCCGGACATCCGGTTGAAATCGGGCATCCCTATCGTCGTATCCGGTTCGATGGCCGATGACGGCCGGAGACGGACGCCACCGAGGAGAATAGGAATGCCCGCGATCACAGTAAACGGCTTGAATGCGAATTACACCGATAGCGGACCCGCGGCGGGTGAAACGATCCTGTTGCTGCATGCCGGCGGAACCTCGTCGGTTCACTGGCGAAAGGTTGCGCCGCTCCTCGATGGCGATTTCCGTTTGGTCGCGCCCGATCTTATCGGATTCGGCGCGACCGATCGTTGGCGCGGCGGTCGCGAATTGACCCACGACGATCAAGCGGACCTCGTCGCCGGGATATTGGATCATCTCGGCGTCGGCCCGGTCCATGTGGTCGGTCATTCCTACGGCGGTGCGACCGCGACCCGGCTCGCGCTGCGTCATCGGGAGAAAACCAAAGGGTTGGTTCTGATCGAACCTGTCCTGACGCCCCTGCTGAAGCAGTCCGGCGACTCCAAACTGTTTCAAGCGGCGCGCGTCCTGGCTTGCGCCTTTATCGCCGATGCCGAGGCCGGGCGATCCGACGCCGCGTGGCGGCGCTTCATCGACAATCACAACGGCGAGGGAACCTGGAACGGCTTGTCGGACCAGGCCCGCGACCGGTTTCGCGCGATGACGATGGAAACGGCGGATGCCTACAGGTCGAACCTGAATAACGGCACGCGGCTTACCGATTTGGCGGGCATCGCCGCGCCGACGATGGCGGTCTGCGGCGAGGCCTCGTGTAAGTCGTTCCGCCGCATCTGCAAGATTATTCGGGAGCGGGTTCCCGGCTGCGCCGACCGGTGCATCGACGGCGCCGGACATATGTCGCCGTTGACCCATCCCGAATCCGTCGCAGCAGCCATCCGGAGCCATGTCGACGTCGCCAACTGGTGCGCGACGCATCGAACCGCCGCCTAGGAATATCAGAGCCAACCTTCAGATAAGGAGCCTTAGCCATGACTTCGCCTATCGATCTTACCGCTGTGCTGAAGGACCTCGGCCCGCGGTTTGCCGCCGGCGTCGCCGACCGCGACAATGCCGCCGAATTCGTGACCGATCATTACGACGCGCTGCGCGAGCGCAAGGTATTCTCAGCGCTCGTGCCGGCGGAATTGGGCGGCGGCGGTGCGTCCCACCGGGATATGTGCGCCTTCCTGCGCGGGCTCGCCCCGTACTGCAGTTCGACGGCGCTTGCCGTATCGATGCATCAGCATCTGGTCGCCGCCGCCGTCTACAATTTCCGCAACGGCAAACCGGGACAGAAACTTTTGGAGCGTGTCGCCGATAAGGAGGCGGTGCTTGTCAGCACGGGGGCGAACGACTGGCTCGGTTCCAACGGCGAGGTGGAGCGCGTCGCCAACGGTTTCCGTGTCAGCGCGCGCAAGCCCTTCGCCAGCGGTTCGCCGCAAGGCGATGTGCTGGTCACGTCCGCGCCGTTCGAGGACCCCGAGGAAGGGTGGCAGGTGCTGCATTTCCCGGTGCCGTTTGCAAGCGACGGCGTGTCCCGCGCCGGCGATTGGGATACCCTCGGCATGCGCGCGACCGGGTCGGAGACGGTCGTGCTCGAGAAGGTGTTCGTACCCGACGAGGCCGTCGTCATGCGGCGGCCGCGCCATGCCTATCACCCCGCGTTTAACGTGATCCTGGCCGTCGCCATGCCGCTGATCCTGTCGGCCTATGTCGGGGTTGCCGAGGCCGCCGCCGAGATTGCGCTGGGACAGGCCGCCAAGCGGATCGCCGATCCGGCGACGCCCTTCCAGCTGGGCGAGTTGACCAACACGCTTACCACCGCGCAACTGGCGCTCGACGCCATGATCGGCATCACCGACGACTGGCGGTTCAAGGCCACGCCCGACACCGCCGACGCAATCCTCGTCCGCAAGACGATCGCCGCCAACGCGGTGATCGCCACGGTCGAGAAGGCCTTGGAGACCGCGGGCGGCGCGGGTTTCTATTCGAAGCTCGGGCTTGAGCGTTTGCTGCGGGATGCGCATGGCGTGCAGTTCCACCCGTTGCCGGAAAAACGCCAACAGCAGTTTACCGGGCGGTTGGCGCTCGGCCTGGACCCGATCCTGGATATCCCCGTCACGCCGGTGAAGGCCGCCGCCTAACGATCGACCGCAAAAACAGAAAGGCGCGATGCCAGTCGATGGCATCGCGCCTTTCATACGGCGCCTTGGATTATGCGTGCGTCTCCGGACGCTAGCCCAATTCCGCCAGCACTTCGGCCGGATGGGCCTCGGCGTTCATGTCGGCGTAGGTCTTCACGACCTTGCCGTCGGGTCCGACGAGGATCGAAATCCGCGCGGGTTTTTCCTGGTCGGCGCTGTCCGCCGCGCCATAGGCCATGGCGACGGTGCGGTCGGGGTCTTGCAGCAGGTCGGCGGTGTATCCCACGTCGCTGCCCCAGGATTTCAAGTCTTCGGTCGAGCTGAACGTGATGCCCAGCAGGACGGTGTTCTTGTCGGCAAAGTCTTGGGTTCGATCACGGAACCCGTTGGCTTGCTTGGTTCAATTGTTGCCGAAGGCGCGCGGGTAGAACCATAACAACACGTTCTTGCCCGCGTAGTCCGCCAGGCTCACCGACTTGCCGTCTTGGTTCGGCAGGGTGAAGCCGGGCGCGACGCTTCCGATGTCGGGTAAGGCCATTCGCTCCCTCTTTTTGATGATGGTTACGTCATACGAAATACGAATCGGCGACAGTCTAGCACCGGTGTCGCAAATGAGAAGCCGCACCGCTTAACCTTCATTCGGCCGCGTTGCTCGCCTTGTCGGCGGCTTCCCGTTGCGCCAATTTCAGGTATCCGTCGCGCGTTTGCGGCAGCTTCTGCCCCAGGATCTGCGAGGCCACGACCGTGCGCAGGATTTGCGCCGTGCCGCCGCCGATGGTGAACATCCGACCGTCGCGGACCATGCGCTCGATCGGGTTGCGCCGCGAATACCCGGCGGCCCCGTACATCTGCAACGCGTCGTTGGTCACCTTGATCGCCATTTCCGAGGCGACGATCTTGGCTTGCGCCGCAAGCTTCACGTCGGGGAAACCCATGTTGCTCTTCTCGGCGCTCGCCGCTGCCTTGTAGATCAGCGCGCGGGCCGCCGCGACCTGGCTGTCCATGTCGACCAGCATCCATTGCAGACCTTGGAACTCGGCGATGGGGCGGCCGAACTGTTCGCGGTTTTGCGCATAGTCCAGGGCGTGATCGTAGGCGCCGGCGGCGATGCCGAGCGCGATGGTGCCGGCACCGACCCGTTGCGAATTGTACGCGTTCATCAGGTCGGCGAAACCGCGCTTGAAGCCGCTGGGCGATTCGACCAGGGCGTCCGCCGGGACTTCCATGTCCTCGCAGATGACCTCGGCTTCGGGAATGCCGCGCAGCCCCATGGTCGGTTCCCGGTCGCCGATGCGCAGACCGGGTGTCTCGTCGCGCATGGCCAGGAAACCGCCGATCCCCAACTCCGTCCCGTCCTCGTCGAAGGCGCGGGCGAAGATCAGATGCAGCCAGGATACGCCGGCCCCGGTGATCCAATGTTTTTTGCCGTTGATCATCCATTTGTCGCCGCGCTTGTCCGCGCGCGTCGTCATCTCGGTCGCGGCGCTGCCGGCCTCCGGCTCCGTGATGCAGATCGCCGGTTTGTCGGCGCGCGAGAAGATCACGTCGGCCGCCATGCGTTTCTGGTCCTCGGTGCCGTAGCGCATGACCGTGCTGATCGCGCCCATGTTGGATTCCACGACGATGCGCGCGGTGACGCCGCAGACCATGGCCATCTGTTCGATGACCAGAACCGCATCGAGGAAGCTCCGGCCCTGGCCGCCGTACTCCTTGGGGATCGTCATGCCCATGAACCCGGCCTCGTTCAAGGCCTTGGCGTTATCCCACGGGTATTCCTCGGTTTTGTCGATCTCGGGTGCGCGCGCGGCGAAGACGTTCTGCGCGAGGTCGCGGGCGCGCTGCTGTAATGCCCGTTGGTCCGGGGTGAGGTCGAAATCCATGAAAAGGTCCTTAATTGGGGCGATGGATACCCGAGTATGAGACCGCCCTTTCGGGATGACAAGGCCTGGAGCCCAGCTCCGCGTCGGGGCCGCGGGAGGAGGGTTCCGTCAGGGCAGCAGTCGGATATTCCGAGTTTCGGCTATGGACAATCAGGCAAGCTGAACCGATATTCCGATAGGCCTCTCTACAAAAGTCCGCTCCCAGGAACGTGATTCAATACGCTCTTGGGCCGGACTTGCCCCTGACGGTCCGCGCCTTATCTCGATGCTGTGCGGAAAACCGTGGGGGTCGTTTTTCGTGCGTCCTGCTTTTGCAGGTTCTTGAACGGTTCGATTTTCGCGTTCGATTGCCGCGCGAGGATCGGGAAAAGGGAGCGCCAGTATTGATCCGTCGGACTTTCTTCCTTTGCTGTGCGGCCTTGTCGGTTTTCGCGCTGTCATTCGCCATGCAGGCGGTGGCGCAGCAGCCGGCGAAGGGCAAGCCGCAGCCGGTCATCGTCGCCGAGGCGCGCTTGGCCGAATTCGTCGACCGGATCGAGGCGTTGGGCACGACCCGCGCCAACGAATCCGTGCGCATCACCGCCACGGTCACGGAAACCATCGTCAAGATCAATTTCGACGACGGACAACGGGTGCGCGCGGGCGACGTGCTGGTCGAACTGGAGAAATCCGAGGAGGAGGCGGACCTCCGCGCCGCGGAGGCGATCGTCGCGGAACGGCGGCTCGCTTTCGAGCGGGCGCGCGATTTGGAGAGGCGGCAGTTCACCGCGACCGCGCAACTGGACGAGCGCCGCGCCGCGCTGCAACAGGCGGAAGCGCAGATGGACGCGATACGGTCACGGATCGACAAGCGCGTTATCCGGGCGCCGTTCGATGGTATCGTCGATATCCGGAACATCAGTTTGGGCGCCTTGGTCGAACCGGGCGACCTCATCACCACGCTTGACGACCTCGGCGTCATCAAGGTCGATGTGACCGTACCGGCGACCTTCTTGTCCACCTTGCGGCCGGGGCTGCCGATCCTTGCGAAGGCGCGCGCTTTTGACAATCGCACCTTCCAGGGCGAGCTTCGAAGCATCGGTTCGCAGGTCGATCCGGTGTCGCGCTCCATCATCGCGCGCGCCGTCTTGCCGAACCCCGACGGCTTGCTGCGGCCCGGATTGTTGATGACGGTCGAACTCCTGAAGAACGCGCGGCAGGCGGTGATCATCCCCGAGGAAGCGCTGGTTCCGCGCGGCCGGGACAATTATGTATTCGTGGTGGACGAAAGCGCCGAGACCACGGCGCGCCGTCAAAAGGTCGCCGTCGGCGCGCGCCGTCCCGGCGAGGTGGAAATCCTGCAAGGCCTGCGCGCCGGAGAAAAAGTCGTCACGCATGGCACCACACGGGTGCGGCCGGGTCAGGCCGTGACGATCGTGCCGGAACAGACACCCGAGCCCAGGCCTGAATCGAAAGCCGAGACGGCCGCCCGGCGCGCGGCGGAGGGCTGACGATGCTGTTGTCCGATGTATCGGTTACGCGGCCGGTTTTCGCATCGGTCGTCAGTCTGTTGCTGATCGCTTTCGGACTAGTCGCGTTCGAGCGCCTGCCGCTGCGCGAATATCCCGATATCGATCCGCCGGTCGTCTCGATCGAAACGACCTATCCGGGGGCGGCGGCGAATGTCGTGGAGACCCGGGTCACCGAGATCATCGAAGACCGCATCGCCGGCGTCGAAGGCATCCGCTTCGTCGAATCGTCGAGCGCCGACGGCCAGTCGACGATCACGGTGGAGTTCGATGTCTCCCGCGATATCGATGCCGCGGCCAACGACATTCGGGACCGGGTGGCCGGTATCCTCGACGATATCCCCGAGGAGGCCGATCCGCCGGAGATCCAAAAGGCGGACTCCAACGACGACGTCATCATGTGGCTCAACCTGGTCAGCGACCGGTTGAACGTGTTGGAATTGACCGACTATGCGGAACGATTCCTGACCGACCGGTTCTCCGCGCTCGACGGCGTCGCCCGGGTGCGGGTCGGCGGTGGCCTCAGTTACGCCATGCGCATCTGGCTTGACCGGACGGCGCTCGCCGCGCGCGGTCTGACGGTGGAGGATGTCGAGAACGCGCTGCGCGCTGATAACGTGGAACTGCCGGCCGGCAGCGTCGAGTCGCGGATGCGGCAGTTCACCGTTCGGGTCGACCGGAGTTTCCGGACGCCGGAGGATTTTCGCACATTGGTCCTGTCGCGCGGCGGCGACGGTCATCTGGTTCGGCTCGGCGATGTCGCGCGGGTCGAGAAGGGCGCGGTCGAGGATCGCACCTTCTTTCGCGGCAATCAGGTGCCGATGGTTGGGATCGGCATTATCAAGCAGTCGCGGGCCAATACGCTTGCGGTCACGGCGGCGGCGCGTGCCGAGGCGGCGCGGATCAATGCGGCGCTCCCCGACGGTATGGAAATCAAGCAGAGCTTCGATACCAGCGTCTTCATCCAGGGCGCGATCGACGAAGTGTACAAGACGCTTTTCATCGCAATCCTGATGGTCGTTACGGTGATCTACTTGTTCCTCGGCAGTTTCCGCGCCATGCTGATCCCCGCGGTGGCGGTGCCGGTGTCGTTGATCGCGACCTTCATCATTCTCTATGCCATGGATTTCTCGATCAATCTGCTGACGCTGCTCGCGCTCGTTTTGGCCATCGGCTTGGTGGTCGACGATGGGATCGTGGTGCTGGAGAACATCCATCGGCGGATGGACTTGGGCGAACCGCCGTTGGTTGCCGCGTTCAAGGGAACGCGGCAGGTCGGCTTTGCGGTCGTTGCGACGACGCTGGTCCTTATCTCTGTCTTCGTTCCCATGACCTTTCTGCAGGGCGACGTAGGGCGGTTGTTTTCCGAATTCGCCCTGACCATGGCCGCCGCGGTGATCTTTTCGAGTTTGGTCGCGCTGACGCTGTCGCCGATGCTCGCTTCCAAGCTTCTCAAGGGCGGCGCCAAGACGGCGGTCGCGCGGGGAGTCGATCGCGGCTTTGTCCCGCTGCGGAAGGCGTATCGACGGTCATTGGCGATTATCATCCACAAACCGCTCTTCATCGCCGCCGGCTTCTTGCTCCTTCTGGGAGGGGCGGTATGGCTGTTGCAGAAAATCCCGACGGAATACGCGCCGAAGGAAGATCGTGGCGCGTTCTTCCTGATCGTCAACGGGCCCGAGGGCGCCTCCTACGAGTATATCGAGAGCTATATGAATGAGATCGAGCGGCGGCTGATGCCGTTGGTCGAGAACAACGAAGTCAGCCGCCTGCTGATCCGCGCGCCGCGGGCATTCGGCAATATCGAATCCTTTAACACCGGAATCGGCATTCTTGTGCTGACCGACTGGTCGGAACGGCGTCCGGGCTGGGACATCATGGCGGACGTACGGCAACGGATCGCCGACTTGCCGGGTGTGCGGGCGTTTCCCGTCATGCGTCAAGGATTCGGCGGGCGCGTTCAGAAGCCGGTACAGTTCGTGATCGGCGGCGGCACCTATGAGGAACTCGCATCCTGGCGCGATCAGATTCTGGCGAAGATCGACGAAGACAACCCCGGTTTGGTCGGCATCGATCATGATTACAAGGAGACCAAGCCTCAACTGCGGGTCGTCGTCGATCGCGACCGCGCCGGCGATCTTGGCGTCACGCTCGACAGCATTGGGCGCACGTTGGAAACAATGCTCGGGTCGCGCCGGGTGACCACCTATATCGACGGCGGCGAGGAGTATGACGTCATTCTCGAAGGAGAGCGGGACGCGCAACGGACCCCGACGAGCATCGAGAATATCTATGTCCGGTCCAGTCGGACCGACGCGTTGATCCCGTTGTCGAATCTGGTGACGATCACCGAGTTCGCGGATTCGCGAACGCTCAACCGTTATAACCGCGTGCGGGCGATCACGATCGAGGCGAACCTCGCGGATGGGTACACATTGGGCGAGGCGCTGACCTTCCTGGAAGGGCTGGCCCGCGATATCCTGCCGCCTAGCGCCGTCATCGATTACAAGGGCGAATCCCAGAATTTCAAGGAATCGGGCGATTCGCTGCTCTTCGTGTTCCTGCTCGGCATCGTCGTCGTGTTCCTGGTGCTGGCGGCTCAATTCGAAAGCTACGTGCATCCGCTGATCATCATCCTCACGGTGCCGCTGGCCATCGCGGGGGGGCTGTTCGGCCTCTACGTCACCGGCAACTCGCTGAACATCTACAGTCAGATCGGGCTCATCATGCTGGTCGGTTTGGCGGCGAAGAACGGTATCCTGATCGTCGAGTTCGCCAATCAACTGCGCGACCAGGGCGCGGCGTTCCATGACGCGCTGCTTGACGCGTCGGAGACCCGCTTGCGTCCGATCCTGATGACCGGAATCACCACGGCGGCGGGGTCGATACCTTTGCTGCTTGCCTCGGGCGCCGGCGCGGAAACCCGCATCGTCATCGGCACGGTGGTGTTCTCGGGCGTGATTGCGGCCACACTGTTTACTCTCTTCGTCGTGCCTGCGGCCTATGCGGTCCTGGCGCGCGGCACCGGATCGCCCGGTGACGTCAAGCGGCGGCTCGAGGCGCAATCGGCCCCAGGCAAGGCGCCGGCCGAGTAACCGGATTTTCCTCGGGCGCTTGCGTCGCGCCGAGGCTGCGTATTACGGTTCCGGCGACGTCGGCAACGGAGCGTTGTGCATGTTTCGCGACCAGCACGGTCTGGAGATGACGGCCGCCAGCGAGCAGGCGGTCGCGCGGTATGACCGCATGATGCTGCATTACCTGGGTATCCGGTCGGACACCGGCGATCGGCTCAAGGAAGTGTTCGACGCCGACCCGGAATTGCTCATGGCGCATTGCGCCAAGGGCAACTTCATGAAGCTGTTCTGCACGCCGCCGTTGGAGCGCAAGGCCGAAGAATCGCTTGCGGCCGCCAAGCAACTGATGGCCGTCGGAGCAACGGAGCGCGAGAAGCGGCATGTGGCGGCGCTCGATGCCTGGTGCCGCAGCGACATCATCGGCGCGACCGACATCTGGGAGGCGATCCTGCTGGATCATCCGACCGACGTGTTGGCGATGCGGCTGGCGCATTTCACGCATTTCTATCTCGGCGATTCCGCGGCGATGCGGGATTCGGTGGCCCGGTCGCTGCCTTACTGGCATGCGGAGTTGCCTGGGTATGGGTTCGTCCTCGGCCTCAACGCGTTCGGGTTGGAAGAGACCGGCAACTACGCCGACGCTGAGCGGGCGGGCCGGCGCGCCGTCGAGATCAATGCGCAAGACATCTGGGCCACGCATGCCGTGGCGCATGTGATGGAGATGCAGGGGCGGCACCGTGACGGGATCGCGTGGCTGGATGGTCTCTCGGCCAACTGGGACGGCTGCAACAACTTCCGCTATCACGCTTGGTGGCATAAATGCCTGTTTCACCTGGAACTGGGACAGGTCGACGTCATTCTCGGTCTGTACGATACGGAGGTGCGGGCGGATACGGGTTCGGCGGATTATCTCGACATGAGCAATGCGATCGCCCTGCTATGGCGACTAGAGGAAGTGGGCGTCGATGTCGGCGGCCGCTGGGTCGAACTCGCCGACAAGGCGGAGGATAAGATCCATGACCATATCTTCGCCTTCCACGATGCGCATTACATGATGGCGCTTGCCGCCGACAATCGGCGAAAGGCCATATCGGCGATGCTGGAGTCGCTGGAGGGCGCCGCGGCGGCGGAGGATACGACGGAAGGGCCGGTGTTTCGCGACGTCGGGAAGCCATTGTGCCAGGCTGTCGCCGCTTTCGGCGACGGGGAATACGACCGCGTCGTCGCCTTGTTGCGCCCGGTGCGGCGGCAGGTGTTTCGGATCGGCGGCAGCCATGCGCAGCGGGACTTGTTTTTCCGCATGCTGACGGCCGCCGCGTTGCGGTCGGATCAGCATCGGTTTGCCCGGGCGTTGTTGGCCGAACGGAACGCCTTGAACCCTAATTCGCCATGGGGCCTGGAGCGCGAGGCGCAAGCGTTGGACGAATTGGGCGAAGCGGCGGCCGCCGAGGATGCGCGCCAGCGGGCGGCGGCGCTCATGGCCGGATAGAAACTGCGGCGAAAGGTCTTAACCCTCGGGCAATGCTTTCCCTTATACATGACGGGATGGCGGGCGTGGCGCATCGGTAAGCGTCCGTTCATAGAGATTTGATCGCAAAAGGAAGCCAGCAGCATGCGGCGTATCGGACGGTTCTTCCTCTGGGTATTCACCACCATCGGCATTCTGACCGCGACGACGCTGATATCGGTCGGGATTTGGATCGCGCTCGTCGATGACGAAGCGCCGAAACTGCCGGACCGTATGGTTCTGTCGTTGGACCTGAATAAGGGGGTGACCGAAAAGAAATCGGGCAGTCCGTTCGGTTTTCTGTCCCCGGGCGCGGGACCGGTCGCGATCCACGATCTCGTGATGGCGTTGGAAAAGGCCGAGACGGACGATCGCGTCGCCGGCCTCGCCGTCCGGCTCGGCTCGACCGGCGTCAGCTTGGCGCAGGCGCAGGAATTGCGCGACGCGATTGGCAAGTTCCGCAAGTCCGGAAAGTCCGCCGTCGCCTTTGCCTATAGTTTCGCGTCTTCGGGCGGCGCGACGGTCGAATACTATCTTGCCAGCGCTTTCGATACCGTCTGGATGCAGCCGTCCGGCGAATTGGCGATCACCGGTATTTCGCTGGAGTTGCCGTTTGCCGCCGAGGCGTTGGACAAGGTCGGCGTGGAAGCGAAAATCGGTCAACGTCAGGAGTACAAGTCCGCGCCGGAAACATTCACGCGACGCAGCATCAGCGAACCGGCGCGGAAGAATCTGCAATCGGTCGTCGATACGTGGCTGGCGCAGATCGTCGACGGTATCGCCACGGGACGGAACATTCCGGCGGCGGCGGCGCGGCAAGCGATCGACACCAGCCCCCTGTTGGCGCAAGAGGCGCGGGCGCGCGGCTTGATCGACACGTTGGGATACTGGCCGGCGTTTGTGTCGACGGCGCAGAAGAGGGCCGGCGGCAAGGAAAATCTCGTGAACCTACGGACCTATGTGGCCGAGGGCGGCTTGCCGAACAGCGAAGGACCGACGGTCGCCTTGATCCACGGTATCGGCCCGATCGTGCCGGACGCGCCGGAAAGCAGCCCGTTCGACGACCGCCGCTACCTCGCCGCCGACGCGATGGAAGCCGCCATCGTGAAGGCGGTGAATGACGAGAACATCAAGGCCATCCTGTTGCGGCTCGATAGTCCCGGCGGTTCCTATGTCGCGTCGGATACGGTCTGGAATGCGGTGGTCCGGGCACGCGAATTGGGTAAGCCGGTGATCGTCAGCATGGCCAGCACGGCGGCGTCCGGCGGCTACTTCATTGCGATGGCGGCCGATGTCATCGTCGCGCAGCCCGGCACGCTGACGGGGTCTATCGGCGTCTACACCGGCAAATTCGTGACCGAGGATCTGTGGGACAAGCTGGGCGTGAACTGGCAGGACGTTTACGCCGGGAAGAACGCGACCATGTGGAGTCCGTTCAAGGATTATTCGGAGGGCGCGCAGGCGCGCGTCGACGCGCAGCTCGATTTCATCTACCGCGATTTCACCGGCAAGGTGGCCGAGCGGCGTAAGCTCGACGACAAACAGATCGACGCCGTGGCGCGCGGCAGGATCTGGACCGGTACGCGTGCGCTGAACGTGGGGTTGGTCGATCGGCTGGGCGGATTGAGTGAGGCCGTTGTCGCGGTGAAGCAGGCGCTTGAGCTAAAAGAGGACGAGAGTATCCAATTGCAGGAGTTTCCGCGGCGCAAGATGCCGTTTGAGCGGCTGCTCGAATTCGTCACCGGCGAGACGGATAACATCCAGGTGGCGATGGTGGAGATGCTGGGATTGGAAAGCGTGTTTTCGGATGCCTTGAAGGACCGGCTGGAGCCGTTCGTCGGTGATCTCGACCTGTTGCAACCGCCGGTCGGCCGGCTGCAGATGCCCCCGGTTCGTCTTCGCCACTAGGCGTCCTTGACCGCGCAGATCAGGAATTCGCGGTTGCCCTTGGCCCCGGTAATCGGGCTTGCGGTGATGCCGAGGACCCGCCAGCCCGGTTGAGCATTCAGCCATTGCGACACCTGTTCGCAGACGGCGTCATGCGTTTTTGGACTGCGGACGATACCGCCTTTGGAAACCTTTTCGGGACCCGCCTGAAACTGCGGTTTGATCAGGGCGATGAGAACCGAGCCGGCATGGCATAACGCCATGCCGGCGGGCAGTGCTTTTTCCAGGCCGATGAAGCTCACGTCGCAGGTAATGAAGTCGATCGCATCCGGAATTTGCGCTGTCGTGAGATGGCGGGCGTTGGTTTCCTCCAGGACGACGACTTTTTCATGTTGGCGCAGTTTCCAATCCAACTGTCCTTTGCCCACGTCGACGGCAAACACCTTCTTGGCGCCGCGGGACAGCAGGACATCGGTGAAGCCGCCGGTCGATGCGCCGATGTCGAGGCAGGTTGTGTTCGTCACGTCGAGACCGAAGACATCGAGCGCATGATCCAGTTTGAGGCCGCCGCGCGACGCCCAGGGATGATCCTTGCCGCGCACTTCCAAGGGTGCGTCCGGGTCAAGCGTTTCGCCCGGTTTGGCAATTCGGCGATCGCCGCTGTAAACCAATCCGGCCATGATTGACGATTGCGCGCGCGCGCGCGACTCCACAAGGCCCCGTTCGACCATGAGCATGTCGACACGCTGCTTTTTCGTCCTAACCAACGAAAGCCCCACATTATTATTGGCTATACCGCACTCAAGAACGGAAGCGCGGTACAGCGACACAGAGTATGACGATGTTTTGAGGCGAAGACGAGAGGGATAATTCCGGATACGGAATTTAGGGGCGCGGACGGCAATTCGCGGTTCCGGCCGGTTCGCGGAACTGTGCTAGTGATTCCGGTCGACGACGAAGCGTGCGGTCAAGCGCAGGAGGTCGGCGCGTTCGTCGAAAACGGCAAGGTGGGAAACGGCCTGATCGACCAATTCGTTCGCGCGGCGTCGCGCGCCGTCGACTCCCAGGAGGGACACGAATGTCTCCTTGCCCGCGTCGGCGTCCTTGCCGACGGCTTTGCCGGTTTCCTCCACGCTGCCTTCGACATCGAGCAGGTCGTCGGCAATCTGGAAAGCGAGGCCCAGATCCCGCGCATAGTCGGTCAGGGCGGTTCGCATCTTGTCGGTGGCGCCGCCCAGGATCGCGCCGGCCTCGCAGCCGAACATGATCAAGGCGCCGGTCTTCAGCCGTTGCAGTTGGGTGATTTCGTCCAGGGTCAGCGTGCGGCTTTCCGCCTGAAGGTCGATCATCTGGCCGCCCACCATACCGCGCACGCCGGACGCTTGCGCGAGACCTAGCACGAGTTTCGCGCGGACGCCGGCATCCGCGTGGGTTCGCGCGTCGGCCAGCACTTCGAAGGCGAGCGTCAGCAGGCCGTCGCCGGCGAGGATGGCCGTCGCTTCGTCGAACTGCTTGTGGACGGTGGGTTTGCCGCGCCGTAGATCATCGTCATCCATCGCGGGCAGGTCGTCATGCACGAGTGAATAACAGTGGATCAATTCCAACGCGGCGCCGGCACGGAGCGCCGAGGCCTCGGCGACGTCGAACAAGCGGGAACTCTGGAGGACCAGGAACGGCCGCAGCCGCTTGCCGCCGGCGAGCGTCGTGTAGCGCATCGCGTCGTAAATAAGCGTCTCCGGCGCATTATCGACGGCGAGAACGTCGTCCAAGGTGGCTTCGACCTTCGCCGCCGCCGCCGAAAGCGCCGTGTTCAATGCCGCCATTTCGGCCATCAGCCGAGATCCACCGGTTCGGATCCGAGTTTGCCGTCGGCCCCCGCCGTGATCTTATCGATCTTTTCCTTCGCCTCGTGCAGCTTCGCTTCGCAGTGTTTTTTCAGCGCCGCGCCGCGTTCGTAGGAATCGATCGCGGTGTCGAGATTCCCTTTTCCGGATTCGAGGTTGCGGACGATGCTTTCGAGTTCCTGCAACGCGTCTTCGAAACTCATCTTGGCGATATCGGCGTCGGGTTTTTTGTCCGCCATTTTGCCTCCTCGGCGGTTGGTCAACGGCGGCGGAGTTTAGTCGCCGCTTTCGGAACAGGCAACCGGGTCACGCGGTCATAAGCGCGTGAACATGCGCGCGGCTGCTTGAGGCAAGCGCATTCAAATCATAGCCGCCTTCGAGCGTCGAGACGAGCTTGCCGCCGCAGCATTCGTTCGCGACCTTCATCAGTTCGGTCGTTGCCCAGCCGTAATCGTCATCCTCCAGATTGAGCATGGCAAGCGGGTCGGCCCGATGGGCGTCGAAACCGGCGGAAATGAAAACCATGTCCGGATCGAAGGCCCTTAAGGCCGGCAGCACCGTTTCATCGAGGGCCGACCGGAATTCCGCCGATCCGGCGGAGGGGGCAAGCGGCGCGTTGACGATGTTGTTGTAATCGCCGCGCTCGCTCAACCCGCCGGTGCCGGGATACAGCGGCGATTGATGGGTCGAGGCGTAGAACAGGTCGGCCTTGTGCCAGAACATGGCCTGGGTGCCGTTGCCGTGATGCACGTCGAAATCCATGACGGCGACGCGTGAAAAGTCGTGGGCGGCCAGCGCATGCGCCGCGCCGACGGCGACGCTGTTGAACAGACAGAATCCCATGGCGATGGCTTGTTCGGCATGATGGCCCGGTGGGCGAACCGCGCAGAACGCATTCCGGGCTTCCCCGGCGGCGACCGCGTCGACCGCCGCGCAGACGGCGCCCGACGCGCGCAACGCCGCTTCGCCGGATCCCGGCGACACATGGGTATCGCCGTCCAGCGCGCGTCGGCCATCGGCCGGGATGGCGTCGAGGACGGCGTGGACGTAATCGCGCTCGTGCACCCGCGCGATTTGATCGATGTCGGCGCGGGGCGCCTCGCGGCGGTCGAGGAGTTGGAACTCCTCGGCCTCCAGGGCGCCAAGCACGGCCCGCAGCCGGGCGGGACATTCGGGGTGATGGTCGCCCGGATCGTGCTCTAGGCAGGCTTGATGGGTATAGAGGATCGTATGCATGATGGGCCTTTGCTGCGTGACGCTCGACGGGCTGCTAAGGTCTTATTAACAGGTACATCGCAGGCTGTGTCCAGCGGCACGCGGTTCGGCGGTTGCGGTTGTTCAAGTTTAGGTCTTTTTCTCGTTGGATCAGGAAATATTTCTTGAAACTATATGCAAAAATGACCTTAATCCGGGTACGGATTTCTTGGGATGATTTGACCTCACGGTTTAGGTTCGGGCGCAAACAACCGAGTTTTTTCAGGCGGTTGATGTGAAGGTTTGCGAATGACTACGTCGAGCCGCGTTGCGGCTATCGTGCTAAACGTTTGTATCGTGACGGCTTTTGCCGGAACGGCGGGCGTCGCATTTGCCCAGGCGTCGGACAAGAAAGACGGATTCGCCGCGCGAATCGGCGTCGACAGGGTGATCGAGGAACCGGTGTCCCAGACGATGCCGGTTATCGGGCGCTTCGTCGCCCGCCAGCATGGCCCGGTGGGGGCGCTGGTTTCCGGCCCGGTCGAGCAAGTCTTGGTGGATGTCGGCGACCGCGTCGTCAGAGGTCAGATTCTCGCGCGGCTTCACATGAACCGGATCAAGGCGACCCGCGACTTCAAGGCGGCCGAACTGCAGGAGAAAAAGGCGGCGCTCACCACCGCCGAAGCGCAGTTGACTCTCGCGGAAGGCGAGTTGACCCGGTTGGAACGTCTGCGCCTGTCTGCGGCCTATTCCAAGGCGCGACGCATCGACAAGCAGAACGAAGTGGTTAAGTACCAAAGCGAAGTCTCCGAAGCGCAGGCCGGCGTGGGCCAGGCCGAAGCGAATCTGGCGCTTGCGCAGATCGATCTAGGGAACGCCGAAATCCGTGCGCCCTATGATGCGGTGGTCGCCCAGCGCCACGTGGTGGCGGGGAATTATGTCCGCGTCGGCGACAAGATTGTGACCCTGATCAATGATACCGTTCTCGAGGTCGAGGCGGATGTGCCGTCCAATCGCCTCACCGGGCTTCAGGATGGCCGCAGCGTGCGCATCAAGTTGGATGACGCGCGGTCTTACACCGCAACCGTGCGGGCGGTGGTCCCGACCGAGAATGTCATGACGCGGACGCGGCCGGTGCGGTTCGTGCCGCAGCTCGGCGACGCCGTCCAAACCGCCGGGTTGGCGGCCGATCAAAGCGTGACCGTCGAAATTCCGATTTCGGACCCGCATGACGTGGTGACGCTGCACAAGGACGCCGTGATCTCACGCAACGCGGTGAACTCCGTCTTCGTGGTCGTCGGTGACACGGTGGAAAGACGCACCGTACGGCTCGGCCGCGCGATCGGCGTACGGTTCGAGGTGTTGGACGGCGTGGTGCCGGGCGATCTGGTCGCGGTGAAAGGGAACGAACGGCTGCGGCCGGGACAGAAGGTGACCCATGACGGGGCGGGCGCGTCGAAGAAACCCGATCCGGGCGATGCCAAGCCCGCGCGGGCCCCGTCGAAACCGTTGAAGGCGGGTTAGACCCCGATAAACCCGCGTCATGGATCTGATCCGGCTTTCCATCGAAAAACCGACCGCGGTCATCGCCGCGGTGATCATGGCGGTGTTGTTCGGGCTGGTCGCGCTCAACACCATTCCCATTCAAATGTCGCCGGATGTCTCCCGTCCGATGATCCGCATCACCACGAACTGGCTTGGCGCGGCGCCGGCCGAAGTGGAACGCGAGATCACCACGGAGCAGGAAGACGCGCTCAAAGGGCTGGTCGGGCTGGAAAGCATGACCAGCCGGTCGCGGCAGAGCCAGGCCCGGCTCGACCTCGAATTCGCCGTCGGTACGGATATGGACAAGGCCTTGCTGCTGGTGGCCAACCGGCTGGATGGCGTTACAGATTATCCCGACGAGGCGAAGGAGCCGACGATGAAGGTCGCCGGTCCGGAAGACAACCGGATCGCCTGGTTTCATCTCACGCGGATGGAAGGCAATGACCGCGAGATCGAGACCTATGGCGACTTCGCCAACGATGTCATCAAGGAACGGCTTGAACGGGTGGCCGGCGTCGCCACGGTCAACGTATACGGCGGGTCCGAGCGAGAGATGCGCATTACCGTCGATCCGGCCAAGTTGGCGCGCTATCGCCTGACCGTGCCGGACGTCCTACGGCGTCTCCGCATGGCGAACGTCTCGGGCACCGGCGGCGCGGTCGAAGAAGGCAAGCGCCGCTACGTGGTCCGGACCGAGGGCGAACTTCTCACGCCGCAGCAGGTGAGCGACGTCGTGCTCCGGGCCGAGCAGGATACCGTGTCGGGCCGCGTCGGCCGGGTCACGGTCGGTGACATCGCCGACGTCAGTTTCGGCTACAAGGAGGCGGTGGCCAAAATCCGCACCAACGGCCAACCGGCCATCGCGATCAACGCGACCCGGGAAGCCGGGGCGAACGTTATCGAAACGATGCAGGGCATTTACCGGGCCCTCGACGAGTTGAACGCCGGGCCGGTAAAGCGCGAGAGACTGGAATTCCATCAGCTCTACGACGAGACCGACTACATCAACTCGGCGATCGATTTGGTGGTGCAGAATATATGGGTCGGCGGCGTGTTTGCTGTGGGGATTCTGGTCCTGTTCCTGCGGTCGACGCGGGCGACACTGGTCGTTGCGCTGTCCATTCCCGTGTCGGTGATTGCATCCTTCGTTGCGATGGCGATGCTGGGCCGCTCGCTGAACGTGGTATCGCTCGCAGGGATCGCCTTTGCGGTCGGCATGGTCGTCGATGCGGCGATCGTGGTGCTAGAGAACATTTACCGATTACGTCAGCAGGGGAAACCGGCGCCGGTCGCGGCGCTGCTTGGCGCACGCCAGGTTTGGGGCGCGATCCTGGTTTCCGCGCTGACCACCGTGCTTGTCTTCGTGCCGATTCTGATCATGGACCTGGAGGTGGGCCAGCTCTTCCGCGACATCGCGGTGGCGATCTCCGTCGCGGTCTTGCTCTCCCTGATCGTATCCGTGACGGTCATCCCGGCTTTGGCCAACCGGATGCTGGTGAACGCGGTTCCCGAAACCGGCAAGGCGATCCGTATTCCGGGCGTCGACCGCTTCGCCCAGGCGTTCGTGGCCGGCGTGACGGCTTTGACCTGGCGTTCCGTCCGTCATCGTGGGTTCGCGATCATGATGGCGGCGGGCATCACCTTGGCGGCGGGGGCGGCGACCTGGTATCTCAAGCCGCCGCTGGAATACCTGCCCGAGGGCAATCGCAATCTGATCATCGGCGTCGTCTTCCCGCCGCCGGGCTATAACCTGGCGACGATGTCGACGATCGCCAATCAGATCGAGAGCGATGTTCAGCCGCATATCGCGGAAGACCCGAGTTTCAAGGCGGCGCCCGGCGATCCTCCGAAGATGAAGTATTTTGTCTTCGTCGCATTACGCCAGCGCGTCTTCCTCGTTGCCCGGGCGACCGAACCGGGACGCGTCACCGAACTGAAACCGCTTGTGCGGGAGGCCGGCAGCAAGGAGCCCGGCACGTTCATCTTCACCTATCAGCCGTCGATTTTCGGCCGCGGCATATCCGGGGAACGGTCGATCGACCTGGATATCATGGGGCCGAATCTGGCGGATGTCGCCGACGTGGCGCAGCGTGCCGCCGTGATCGTGCAGGAGCTGTTCCCGCGCAGCGAGGGCGGCAAGATGCGGCCTAAACCGGGGTTGGAGTTGGGCGAGCCTGAGGTTCGGATCATTCCCGACCGAATCCGTCTGGCCGACAACGGCTTGACCGCAAGCGATCTGATGCAATCCGTCGACGCCTTCAACGACGGCATTCGCGTGGCCGAGATTACCGTCGGTGGACGGCAGATGGACTTGACCTTGAAAGGACCGGACGCTGGCGTGAAGGAGACGCAGGGCATCGGCAGCCTGCCGGTCGTGACCGGATCGGGGATGATCCTGCCGGTGACGTCGCTTGCCTCGTTGGATGTCGTGGCGGGGCCGACCGAAATTCGCCATACCGACCGCACGCGCGCCATCACGCTACAGATCGGCCCGTCGACGCGTGTGGCCTTGGGGACCGCGATCGACCAGCTGCAGACCGAGGTGATCGACCGGTTGAACGCCGAAGGAGTGCCGGACGGCGTGACGATGCGGCTGTCCGGGACGGCGGACAAGTTGATCGCGACAGCCAACGAGATGAAATGGGATTTGCTGCTTGCGCTGGTTATCGTCTTCCTGGTGATGGCCGTTCTGTTCGAGAGCTTTATCTATCCGCTGATCATCGTCTTGTCGGTGCCGGTGGCGACCGCGGGCGGCTTCGTCGGGATGCACATCCTCAGCCAGTTCCATTATCAGCAGCTCGATATGCTGACGTTACTGGGTTTCGTCATCTTGATCGGCATCGTCGTGAACAACGCGATCCTGATCGTGCATCAGACGCTGTATCTGATCCGGGACGAAGGGTTGCCGCAGGACCAGGCCATCGTCGAGGCGACGCGCAACCGGATCCGGCCGATCTTCATGTCGACCTTGACCAGCGTCTTCGGCATGCTGCCGCTGGTGCTGTTTCCGGGCGCCGGGTCTGAACTCTACCGTGGACTCGGATCGGTCGTACTGGGCGGCCTCGCGCTCTCCGCGGTCCTCACGCTCGGCATCGTACCGCCGCTGATGAGCCTGTTCTGCCGGATGCTCGAAGAAAAGAAGTCGGCGGTGAAACGGCGCATCACCAAGATCGATGAGGGTGTTCCGAAAGCGGCCGAGTAGATTGCGCCGTTGCGCCTAAATGCATAAGAGCCCCGGACTCGGGGCTCTTATGCGTTTGGGTCGCTGTTAGGTCGGTGTCCGGGGATCAGGCGAAAACGTCGATCACCTGGCCCAGGGTCCGGCCGGCCTCGGTCTCGTTAAGGGTGTCGTTGCCGGCTTCCTCGAGCGCGAGGCTCGAGTCCTGGTTGGTCGCCAACGGATCGCTCTCGGTCTGGGCGATCGGTTCGGTCGTCGGCGATTGCGATGACGACGGTACCGCGGCGCTGTTGTTGGAGCTGTCGGACGCCAGCGGTTCCGTGTCGATCGGCGGGGCGGGGCTGGTCGCGCCGGCCTGTGCGCTGCCGCTATTGCCGGAATCGGTTGGCGCGATCGCCACGGAGCCCTCCTCGGCCGAAGGATCGGTCGACCGCGCAACCGATTGAGCGGCCTCGCTGGGGTCGACGCTATCGGTTGCCGGCGCCGGAACCGGGGCGCTTACGGGAGCGGGATCGGCGCTTTGCGGGCGTTCCGCATCGCGCGAATCGGCGGTTTGATCGACCGGCGGCGGCGCGGGCGGTTCAAAGGAAAGTCGCGACTCCAAACTGGCTGCGTCTACCATGGATCCCTCCACGAATTGGGCTGCATCTTATGTAAAAATGGGCTGGATGCATCCGATGTATTCAGTATGGAAAGAATAGTATCACGAAAATCCAATATTGATCTGTGATTTTACTCACATGATACATTTAATGTTCAATATTATTGATAAATAAACTTAAAAATAAAAATATTATTGTATTTATATTCAACCGTTTGCTTGATCTAGTCCAGGGCGCGCGGGTCTAAGGCGTCTTGCAGGCCATCGCCGAGAAAGTTAAAGGCGATGACGGTGATGAAAATGAGCAAGCCGGGCCAGACGGCCAGCAGCGGCGCCGACCAGATCAGTTCTTGCGCATTGGTGAGCATATTGCCCCAACTGGCGGTCGGCGGCTGGATGCCCAGGCCGAGAAAACTCAGGATCGATTCGAAGAGAATGATATTGCCGACGGAAAGCGTGGTGGCGACGATGATCGGCGACACCGCGTTGGGCAGGATATGCCGCAGGATGATCGAGCGGCTCGGCGCGCCGAGGGCCACGGCCGCCCGGACGAATTCGCGCTGGCGCAGGGCCAGCGTCTCGGCCCGGACCAGGCGGGCGACGGTATTCCAGCCGACCAGCGCGATGATCACGACAATCCGGTAGAGGCTGATATTCTCCGACTCCACGATCGACGCCGGCAGCCCGAGTTTGTTCAGGTCGACTGCGGCAAGGACGATCAGCAGCGGCAGCAAGGGCAGGGCGATCACCGCGTCGTTGAACCGCATCAGCACGCGGTCGACCATGCCGCCCTGGTATCCCGCGATCAAGCCGATCACCGTGCCGATGACCGCCGAAAATAGCGCGGCGACGATCCCGACCGCGAGCGAGACCTGTCCGCCGTAGAGGAGCCGGAGGAGCAGGTCGCGGCCCAATTCGTCGGTGCCGAGCGGGTGTTGCAGCGACGGACCCTGGAACCGCGCGAAGAGGTTCGCGGTGTTGGCGTCGACGCCCAGCAGCATCTCGATCAGCGGCGCGGACATCGCGAGCAGGCAAAGGAAGACCAAGCCGATCAGGCTGCACAGGGCAAGGCGATGCTGCAGAAACCGCCGCCACATGCGGCGGGTTGGGCTTTGCAAGCTGGGCTGGGCGATGACGCTCATCGCTCGTTCTCCCGGCTGGCGAAGGAGACGCGGGGGTCCAGAACGACCTGCGAGACATCGGCGAGGAAGTTGCCCAGTAGTGTCGCGCCGGTCGCGAACAGCAGGCCGATGAGCGCAAGGTTGAAGTCGTTCCCGAGGATCGCGTCGTACATCATCTTGCCCATGCCGAGCCACGAAAACATGATCTCCGTGATCAGCGCGCCGGAAAACAGGTTGCCGAAGCTGAGGCCGACGATGGTGACCAGCGGCAGCAGCGCGTTGCGCAGCGCGTGTCCGACCAAAAGACGGGTCGTGCCGACGCCCTTGGCGCGCGCGGTGCGAATGAAATCCTGCCGCAATGTCTGCACCATGCTGGCGCGCATGAACCGGGTGAAGCTGCCGACGCTGGAAATGGTCAGGACGAAGATGGGCATCACCATGTATTGCGCGCGGTCGAGAAGGTCGCCGCGGCCGACCGTTTCCATCCCGCCCGCCGGCAGCCATTCGAAATGCACGGCGAACAGGATGATGCAGAGCAGCGCGAACCAGAAAGACGGGATCGAAATGCCGGCGAAGCAGAACATGTTGATCGCGTAATCGGTCTTGGAATAGGGATGCAGCGCGGCATAGATGCCGATCGGCACCGCGAGCGCCAAAGCGAAGATCAGGCTGAGGCTCATCAAGAGCAAGGTATTGCCGAGCCGGGGAAACAGCACGTCCAGCACCGGCTTGGTATAGGTGCGCGAATACCCGAAGTCGCCCTGCACCGCGTTGCTCAGCCAGTTCCAGTAGCGTTCGACGATCGGTTTGTCGAGGCCGTGCAGGGCTTTCAGGCGGGCGGCGTCGGCGGAGGTGAGGTTCGGATCGGCGGCGATCATCAGGTCTATCGGGTCGCCGGGCATCAATCCGATCAGGACATAGACCACGAAGGTCATGACCCCGAGGACGACAATACTTTCCAGGAGCCGGCCCGCTGAAAATCGCACCATGGTCGACTATTTCTCCGCGTACCAGTCCTCGACCCAATGCGTGGACGTATACTGATGTCCGGTCGGGGTCACGCCCTTGAGCCATTTCGGGAAAATGAAAGCGTTCGCGCGAAAATACAGCGGCAGAGCCGGCAGGTCGGTCGAATAGAGGATCTGCATTTCATTCCATAGCGCGCGGTTCTTTTCAGGCTCGCAGACAACCTGCATGTCGTCGATGAGCTTGTCCATGCGCGCATTGTTGTAGCCGGTGTAGTTCTGGCCCGACCAGCCGTTGTCTTCGCCGGGAATGCGGGATGAATGCAACGTGGTCAGCGGCACGTTGCGCGGCGCCGAGAGCCAGGCGAACTTGGCGAGCCCCTTGAACTTCCGCTTGCGTACCGTTTGGCCGAAATAAACCCGGGGCGGTTCGTTGCGGATTCGGACATCGATGCCGATCTGCCGCCACATGCTCTGCATGACCTGTTGGACCAGTTCACGGGATTTGTTGCCGGCGGTGGTCATGAACTCGATCTGCAACCGCTCGCCCTCGGCGTTGTGCAGGATGCCTTTGCGCTTGGTCGACCATCCCGCTTCCTTCAGCAACGCCTTCGCGCGTTTCGGGTCGAAATCGTATTTCGGGACATCGGGGTTGTAGACGCTGTCGAGCGGGCTGACGCTGCCGTGCGCCACCGGTTGCTTGCCGTCGAACAGTTGTTTCGTGATGCTTTCCCGGTCGAGCCCATGCAGCAACGCCTGCCGGACCCGCCGGTCGGCGAGGATCGGGTTCGACAGGTTGACATCGGCGTGTTCGTACACGAGACCGGGCTTATAGACGAAGTTGAAGCGCTTGCCGTGCTGCTTCTCGAACTCCAGCGCCTGGTCCAGCAATAGGCCCAATTCGCCGGCGATGTAGTCGATCGATCCGGACAGCAGGTTCGCCGTCAACGCGGCGGTTTTTTCGATCGCCTTGACGGTGATGCGCTTGAACGCCGGTTTCTTGCCGGCCCAGGTCGGGTTCGGTTCGAGGACGACATACGATCCCTGGACCACCTTGCTGATGCGGTACGGACCGAACCACAGGCCCGGATTGGTCGTGTCGGTGTCATAGGCGGTGCGGTTCCGGTATTCCGCTGGATCGGTGAAGTTCTTCTCCTCGATATGCGCCGGTAACAGGTTGAAGCCGTTGATCGTTTCGAAGTCGCAGGTGCGCTTGTCGAGATGCAGCGTGAAGGTGCGGTCGTCCTTCACGTTGATTTTGGTGATGCGGCGGAACAGTTCGTAGTTGCCGACGCCGGCTTTCTTGTTCTTGCCGACCTTCCAGGTGAAGACAACGTCCTTCGTCGTGATCGGCGTATTGTCGCCCCACCGCAAGGTCGGCAACAGGGTATAGGTCACGGCGATGCCGGGTTTGCCGTCTTCGGTCAATTCGAACTTCGCCGTGCCTTTCTCCAGGCTCGGCAATTCGGTGCAGAGCAGGCAGATGGGTTCCCAATTGGCGTCGTGGATGGTGATCGGCCGCCGCGCCATCCCGAGGATGTAGGATTTCGCCAGCATGGTGCCGATCGCTGGATTGAAATTGTTCGGGAACTGGCTGATCCCGATGACGAGTTCGTCTTTCGCGCGTGCGGGTACGGCGCAATTGACCAGCACGAAAACTGCTGCGACGAGCCACTTTAGCATTCTTGTTGCTCCCTGCGGACAACGATTGCGCCGGTGGCTCTTGATGCGCCTAGTCTCCGAATTGGCCGTGCCGGCCCACCCCCGAGACGAAACGACCGGCCCCTTGGCGACCTTCTTGTTGTACCACACCCACGCCCGCTTGGAATTCCAACTGCATGGCTTCCTGAAAGTTGTGATCGAATTGTCGGTAGACGGAGGCTCGATCCCCGCGCACGCAGGTCTGCGGAAAGGCGGAAATCTCGCGCGCCAATTGCTGTGCGGCAACAAGTGCCTGATTTTTAGGCACAACCCGGTTGGCCAGTCCCATCTGCAACGCTTCTTCCGCGCCCACGGGACGGCCGGTCAGGATCATGTCGAGGGCGCGGCTCGTGCCGATCAGACGGGGCAGGCGCACCGTGCCGCCGTCGATCAACGGCATGCCGAAGCGGCGGCAGAAGACGCCGAAAATCGCGTCTTCCTCGACCACGCGCAGGTCGCACCAAAGGGCGATTTCGAGCCCGCCCGCGACCGCATAGCCGGAGACGGCCGCGATGACCGGTTTGCCGAGGGACAGGCGCGTCGGTCCCATCGGGCCGTCGCCGTCGTCGCTGTAGCGCTTCTGCCGCTCTCCGGATGCGACCGCTTTCAGATCGGCCCCGGCGCAGAATCCGGTCTCCTTGCCGGCGATGACCGCGACGGAGGCGCTGTCGTCGGCGTCGAAGGCGCGGAAGGCGTCGGCGAGCGCATCCGCCGTCTCGTTGTCGACCGCGTTCCGGGCCTCCGGCCGGTTGATGAGGACCGTGGTGACCGGTCCGTCCTTCTGCACGATCACTTTTTCGCTTGGCGACGCCATTGATCTCTCCGCTTTCGTTCCAAGTCATGCCTTTGTTGGGCACAGATAAAAACACGGGCGCACTGTGCCCGAAGTCCCGGCGGAGCGAAAGAATAGAGAGACCGGTCCGTGATTTTTTCGGTGGCGGAAGCGGTTATCCGCTGGCGTTCGACCGGGCGGGCGTCCAATCGTCCGGCGCATGCAGGAAGGCGGCGACCTTCTCGATGGTCGAGGAGTCGAAATAGCTTTCTTCCTCGGCGCATTTCAGAACGTCCCACCACGTTGCCAGACCGTGCAGCGTGACGCCGGCTTTCTTCAGGCCCTGAATACCCTCCGGGAAGATGCCGTAATGGAAGACGACGAAGGTATGCGCGCATTCCGCGCCCGCGTCGCGGATGCCGTCGACGAAGCTGATCTTGCTGCCGCCGTCGGTCGCCAGATCCTCGATCAGCAGGATATTGTCGCCCTCGTTGACGATGCCTTCGATCCGCGTATTGCGGCCGAACCCTTTCGGTTTCTTGCGGATATAGACCATCGGCACGTCGAGCAGGTCGGCGATCCAGGCGGCGAAGGGAATGCCGGCGGTCTCACCGCCCGCGACCGCGCTTACGGTCGATGCGTCGACCGTCCGCTTGATCTGGTCGGCCATCAGCGACATCAGGGTGCGGCGGGCGTCGACGAAGGAAATCAGCCGCCGGCAATCGACATAGACCGGACTGAGCCGGCCGCTGGTGAAGGTGAACGGATCGTCGGGCCGGAACAGGACGGATTTGGTTTCGATCAGGATGCGGGCGGCCGTGCGGGCCGTATCGTCGGGCATTACGGACTTAATCCTTCAGTTTGTGCGGCGGCGCAGGACATAGACGCCTTTCTCGAACCGGTCGAAATGCGCGCCAAGCAGTTTGTGGCGGACCGGCTCCATGCTGTGGTCGAGTTCCAGGTTCTGCTCCGCGACATAGGTCGTGTGCGACGCGTCATGAACGAGTACGTGATACCAGGGTTTCTCCTTCGGGGGCCGGGACTGCGCCATCCGTTCATACCATGCGTCGGTCCCTTGAAAGACCGGGTCCACGTCGAAGACCACGCCGCGGTAGTCGAAAAGCTTATGGTGGATGAGCTGGCCCGGTCGGAACTGCGCGATGCTTTCTGCCATGGCGGGAGCGGCCATTCTTATTGATCGTCGGTCGGAAACGCTCGGTTGCGGCAATCTGCCTTGAGGGGAGGGTTCTGTCCAGAACGATTGACTCCGGTTTCGCAAGGCCCTTTAGTTCCCGTACTCTTCGCCTGCCATCCAGCCTTGATCACCACCGAATTGATTTGTCATGCCTGAAAATCTGCCGACTCGCCATGGCGGCCAACTTGTCGTGGACGCCTTGCGTAAGAATGGCGTCGATACCGTCTTTTGCCTGCCGGGGGAGAGCTTCCTCGGCATTCTCGATACGCTGCTCGATACGCCGGAAATCAAGCTGGTCACGTGCCGGCACGAGGCGGGCGCCGCCTTCATGGCCGAAGCGTATGGCAAGCTGACGGGCAAGCCCGCCGTCTGCCTCGTCACGCGCGGGCCCGGCGCCTGCAATGCGTCGATCGGCGTGCACAACGCGAAGCACGATTCGACGCCGATGCTGGTCCTGATCGGGCATGCCACGCGCTACGAGGTACAGCGCGAGGCGTTCCAGGAGATCGAATACCGGCACATGTATCTCGACCTCACAAAATGGGTGGCGCAGATCGACAGCGTGGACCGCATTCCCGAATTCGTCGGCCGCGCCGTCAACCTGGCGACATCCGGGCGGCAGGGACCGGTCGCCCTGGTCATGCCGGAGGATATGTTGGACGACGAAATCGCCATCCCCGACGCGCCGCCGGCGATCACGGTGCAGCCGGAACCGTCCGAAAGCCAGATGGCGGCCTTTCGCGCGTTGCTGGAAAAGGCGCAGCGGCCTTTCCTGATTTCCGGGTCGGTGCTGTCCGAGCAGGCGGTCAACGACTTGACGGCGTTTGCCGAGGCGAACCGCATCCCGGCGACGGTCGGATTCCGCCGCCAGGATTGCTTCGACATGACCAGCCCGTGTTACGCGGGCGATATCGGCTACGGGCCGATTCCCGCGGATTTGGCCGATCGGGTGAAGGAGTCGGATTTGATCATCGCCGTCGGCAGCCGATTGAACACGATCATCACGCAGGATTTCACCCTGTTCGACCGGCTTGGCGACAATCAGGAACTGATCCATGTGCATCCGGCCTCGGAAGAGATCGGCCGGCTGTACACGCCGGTGCTGGGGATTCAATCCGGCACCGCGGAATTCGCGGCCGCCGCGCGGGCCATGACGCCGGTGGCGTACGATCACCGGACGACA
This sequence comes from Alphaproteobacteria bacterium, assembly GCA_028281325.1. Taxonomy (GTDB): domain Bacteria; phylum Pseudomonadota; class Alphaproteobacteria; order UBA8366; family UBA8366; genus JAJFJD01. Next base: position 122,308 of record JANQKC010000029.1, on the reverse strand, counting down.
TGGGTCGAGGATGCCCATGCCGCTTATCTCGAAACCTTGACGCCGCCGCCCTGCGACGCGCCGTTGGACCCGGGCCGGGCGATGCTGCAGCTTCAGGATTGGCTGCCCGAGGATGCGATCGTCACGGTCGACGCCGGGGCGTATTCTAGCTGGCCGCTGCGGTTTCTGCGGTTCAAGCGGCCGATGCGGCTGTTGGCGGGCAATCTGGGCGCGATGGGGTCGTCGGTGCCGGCGGGCGTCGCGGCGGCGATCACCTGTCCCGACCGGCAGGTCGTCTCGCTGTTGGGGGACGGCAGCGCCTTGATGACCGGTCAGGAAATCGCGACCGCAATGCAGAACAAGGCGAAACCGATCGTCATCCTGTTCAACAACGGCATCTACGGGACGATTCGGCTGAACCAGGAAAACCACTACCCGGGCAGGGTCAGCGGCACCGATCTGGTGAATCCGGATTTCGCCGCGTGGGCGCGGTCCTTCGGGGCGCATGGCGAGGCGGTGGAGCGCACCGAGGACTTCTTGCCGGCATTGGAACGCGCCAAGGCGAGCGGAACGGCGGCGTTGATCGAGTTACGGATCGACGAGGACCTGGTGTCGTCGCGCACGACGTTGAGCGCGGCCCGCGACAAGGCGCTCGCGGCCCGGAACGGCGATTGACCCTAGACCGCGATGGCGTGTTTCGCCTCGGTGTCGGCGGATCGAAGGTAGCGGTCGAAGACCGCCGCGACGACACGGACAAGGACGTGGTTTTCCGGCGGGATGCGGACGACGCCGTTTTCGAACTCGATCAGGCCATCGCGCCGCAATTGATGCAGTGAGTCCACTTCTTCTGGGAAGTCCTTGATGCAGTAGCCGAATTGAGTGGCGATTCGGCCGATGTCCACCGCCATGTCGCACATCAACCGTTCGATCAAGGCGCGGCGCGCATGGTCCTCGGTGTCGGTGGCGACGCCTTTGACGATCGGCAAGCGGCGCTCTTCGATGCAACGCCGCCAGCCCCGTACATCCGTCTCGTTCTGGGCGTAACCGTGCGGCGATACGCCGATGGCGGACGCGCCGAATCCCAGCAAGGTTTCGGCCGAGTCGGTCGTATAGCCCTGGAAATTCCGCCGTAAAGTGCCCGCTGCGTGACTCGCCGCCATTTCCGTACCGGGCAGGGCGAAGTGGTCCATGCCGATAGGGTGGTAACCGGCGTCGGTCAGGAAGGTGGAGACCGCGTCATGTTGCGCATGGCGCTCCTCGGGAGGCGGCAGCAGGCTCTCGTCGAGCAGCGTCTGATGCGACTTCATCCATGGCACATGGGCATAGCCGAACAAGGCGATCCGGTCCGGTCGCAGGTCAAGAACCTGTTCTGTCGACGCCAGCAGGCCCGGTACGGTTTGGTGCGGTAGGCCATACATCAGGTCGACGTTGATATCTTCGACACCGGCATCTCGGAGACCGTCGATCACATGGGCGATCTTTTCATAGGGCTGAATGCGGTTGATCGCCTTCTGCACCGTCGGGTTCAGGTCCTGCACGCCGAGGCTGGCGCGGCTGATCCCGGCGTCGGCGCAGGCGGTGATGAAATCGTCGTCGGTCGAACGCGGATCGAGTTCGATGGCGATTTCGCTTTCGGCATGGATATCAAACCGTTGGCGTAGGTGTTTCGCCAAACGCCTTAGGCCTTCGGCGCCCAATGTGTTGGGGGAACCGCCGCCGAAATGGATATGGCTGATCGGCATGCGGCCCGGCAGCATGTCGGCGACCAAGTCGATCTCGGCCAGCATGTGGTCCAGGTAATCCGCGATGACCCCTTCGCGGCGCACGACCCGCGTATTGCAGCCGCAGAACCAGCAGAGTTCGCGGCAGAAGGGCGTATGCATATACAGCGAGACCGGCGATGCCGGGTCGAGGGCGGCGAGCCAGTCCCGGTAATCTTGTTCGCCGATGCCGTCATGAAAATGCGGGGCCGTTGGATAGCTGGTGTAGCGCGGCAGCCGGCGGGTGAGCAGATCGTTCGATTGAGAAGACATTATGAATCAGACGCAGCGCGGGGGAACGGCTGCATTGATCGAGATCAAATTTATTTGTTTTGGGGCTTTTTGAGGGGTTGCAGCGTATTAGCCGGGCCTTGACCGATGGGTCATTTCGGAATAAGAACAAAAGAAGAACATTTAATGATGAAGGCTCTTACATGCTCAAGCAACGAAGCAACGCGCTGATCGATCTTCGGGCTCGCATTGCCCGGCTGGAACGCGGCGAAACCGATGGCGGACGGTATCCGTCTATGCCGTTCGATATTCCCGCGATCGATGCGGCGTTGCCGGGCGGCGGGCTGGTCAGCGGGGCGGTGCATGAGGTGACGGGCAGCGCCGCGGGCGGCTTCGTGTCGATGCTGGCGGGGCGGGCGGACGGGCCGGTGCTGTGGTGTGTCATGGCGCGGTCCGGCGCCGATCTCTACGGACCCGGCCTGGCGGCGTTCGGCCTCGATACGGACCGGCTGGTGATCGCCCGCTGCGCGACGGCGGCGGACATGTTGTGGGCGATGGAGGAAGGGTTGCGCGATCCCGGCCTTGCCGCGGTGGTCGGCGAGCCGGACCGCGCGGTCGCCCTGACCGCCAGCCGCCGGTTGCAGCTGGCCGCCGAGACGGGCGGCGGGACCGGCTTGGTGCTGCGGCGGGGCGCGGGTAAGGGCGATCTGTCGCCGAGCGCGGTGTTCAGCCGGTGGCAGGCGGACTCCGTGCCGCTGCTGGGATTGCCGGATACGGCGCGGTCTTCCATCGGTGGGACGCGCTGGCGGTTGGACCTGTTGCGCTGCCGCGGCGGGGGCGGCGGCATGAACAAGGCATGGGTGGTGGAATGGTGCGATGCGACGCGTGATCTCTCTCTGGTTTCCGACATTGTCGATCGACCGGGTGCGGCGCGGGAAAGGCAACGTCTGGCGGGATGATCCGGCCGCGCCAGTCGCACTGGTCGCCGAAACCGCGGGCCGGATCGTCGTTACGGCGGTCAGCGACGCGGCGTCGGCAGCGGGGATCGCGCCCGAGATGGCGCTGGCCGACGCGCGGGCGGTCTTGCCGGGGCTCCGGACGATGCCCGCCGATCCGGAGGCGGATGCGGCGTTGCGGGCGCATATCCTGTCGTGGTGCGGCCGCTACACGCCCTTCGCCGCACCGGAAGGCGCCGACGGCGTCTGGCTCGACGTGACCGGTTGCGCGCATCTGTTCGGCGGCGAGCAGGCGATGCTGGACGACCTGTTGACGCGGCTTGGAAAGATGGGACTGCGCGGACGCGCCGCCCTGACCGGTACGCCCGGCGCGGCCTGGGCCTTGTCGCATTACGGCGAAGCCTGTTCGATCGTGGCGTCCGAGTCGGTCCGTGGCAGCATCGCGGGGTTGCCGGTCTCGGCGTTACGGCTCGGCGCGGCGACGGCGATGGGGTTGACGCGTCTCGGTCTGAAACGGGTCGGCGACCTCTACGCTTTGCCGCGGGCGCCGTTGACCGCGCGGTTCAGCGGCGAAGTGTCCTTGCGGCTCGACCAGGCGCTCGGCCGGGTCGAGGAGCCGATATCCCCGCGCCGGCCGCCGCCGCGCTATCGCGTTCGCCTGGCCTTTCCCGACCCGATCGGGCTGACCGACGATATCCAAGCCGGCTTGCGCCGCCTGCTGCATGAATTGTGCGAGCGGCTGGGCCAGGCGCAACGCGGCTGCCGGCAGCTGGACCTGACGTTGTTTCGGGTCGACGGGTCGCTCCAGACCGTCAGCGTCGGCACGTCCGTCCCGGCGCGGGATGCGGCGCATCTCGCAAAGCTCTTCGCGGAGCGTCTCGGGACGCTCGATGCCGGTTTCGGGGTCGAGGCGATGGTCCTGGCCGCCCCGGTCACCGAGCCGCTGGGCGCGGTGCAGATCGATAGCCCCGCTTCGGGTAGGTCAAAGGCGAATAGGTCAGCGGTCGATAGGCGCGCGAAACCCGCTTCAAGTAGCCCAACGGGCGATAGGGGACAAAAACCCGCCTCAAGTAGCCCAACGGGCGATAGGCGCCCAAAAGACTCAAATATTTCGCCGTTGATCGACCGGCTCGGCAACCGGCTGGGGTTCGATCGGGTCGTCGGGTTGCGGCCGCGCGAGAGCTTTCTGCCGGAATACGCGGTCGAGACCGTGCCCGCCGCCGCCGGAGACGGAGATGTTCTCTGGCGGCCTGGCCCGGTCCGGCCGTTGCGCTTGCTGGCCCGGCCCGAACGGCTGGACACGCTCGCCGCCGTGCCCGAGGACGGCCCGCCCGCGGCCTTCCGGTGGCGGCGGGTACAGCACCGGCTGCAGGCGGCGGAAGGACCCGAGCGGATCGCGCCGGAATGGTGGCGGCTCGATCCGGGCTGGGACGGCGGCGCGCGCGACTATTGGCGGGTCGAGGACGAGACCGGCCGTCGCTTCTGGCTGTACCGCGAAGTGCGCCCCCGGCGGGACGGCACGTCGCGGTGGTTCCTGCACGGATTGTTCGCATGATGGCGCCCGACTACGCCGAGCTTCAGGTCACGACGAATTTCAGCTTCCTGCGCGGGGCGTCGCATGCGCATGAACTGGTGGCGCGCGCCGTCGAACTGGGCCACACGGCGATCGCCGTGGCCGACCGCAACAGCCTCGCCGGCGTCGTGCGCATGCATATCGCCGCTAAGGACGCGGATTTGCCGCTGTTGGTCGGCGCGCGGCTTGACCTGACCGATGGGGCCAGCCTGCTGGCCTTTCCGGAGGACCGCGCCGCTTATGGCCGGCTGTCCCGCCTGATCACGGTCGGTCGCCGCCGCGCGCCGAAGGGCGCGTGCGAGTTGACCCGCGCCGACATCTTCGAGCACGGGGCGGGGATGGTCTTCGTCGCGCTGCCGCCGGAGGGGCTAGATATCCCAGAAGACGGGTTCGCGGTGGAGCTTTCCGCGCTGGCGGCGGCCTTCCCGGGGGCGTGTTATCTCGCCGGGCAGAACCTGCTGCGCGGCGACGACACGCATCGGCTCGCCCGGTTGGCGGAAATCGCCGACGCCTGCGGCGTGCCGCTGGTTGCGACGAACGACGTGCATATGCACGAGGCGGCGCGGCGTCCGCTGGCCGATGTGCTGATCTGCATCCGCGAGCATTGCACCATCGACGACGCGGGCTACCGGCTGGTCGCGAACGGGGAGCGCCATCTCAAATCCGCCGAGGACATGATGCGGCTGTTCGCGGCCTATCCCGACGCGGTGGCGCGGACGCAGGAGATCGTGCAGCGCTGCCGCTTCAACCTCGACGAATTGCGTTACGAATATCCCGACGAGGTGACCGGCGATGGCCGCACGCCGCAGGAAGAACTCGTCCACCAGACCTGGGAAGGGGCGAAAGGGCGTTATCCCGGCGGCGTCCCGAAAGCGGTGAAGAAGGTGGTCGAGCACGAACTCGACTTGATCGGTCAGCTCGGGTATGCGCCGTATTTCCTGACCGTGTACGACATCGTCCGCTTCGCGCGCGAGCGGGATATCCTGTGTCAGGGGCGCGGCTCGGCGGCCAATTCCGCCGTCTGTTACTGCCTCGGCATCACCGCGGTCGATCCGTCGAAGCTCGACCTACTGTTCGAACGCTTCGTCTCGACCGAGCGTAACGAGCCGCCCGACATCGACGTGGATTTCGAACACGAGCGGCGCGAGGAGGTCATCCAGTATATCTACGCGAAATACGGCCGCGACCGGGCCGGCATGACGGCGGTGGTGTCCTGCTATCGGGCGCGCGGCGCGGTCCGTGAGGTGGGCAAGGCGATGGGCCTCAGCCGCGACACGGTGACCGCGCTGGCGGGGCAGGTCTGGGGCTGGTCCAGCGACGGCATCGACGAGGATCAGGTGCGGGAGATCGGTCTCGACCCCACGGACCGGCGGCTGCGGCAGGCGCTGCTGCTGACCGCGACGCTGATCGGTTTTCCGCGCCACCTGTCGCAGCATGTCGGCGGGTTCGTGATCAGCCGCGGCCCGTTGACCGAGATCGTGCCGATCGAGAATGCGGCGATGGAAGACCGCACCGTGATCGAGTGGGACAAGGACGACCTGGACGCGCTCGGCCTCCTCAAGATCGACGTGTTGTCGCTCGGCATGCTGACCTGCATCCGCAAGGGCTTCGACATGATCCACCGGCATTTCGGCAAGACGTATGACTTGGCGACCGTGCCGGCGGAGGACCCGGCGGTCTACGACATGCTGTGCAATGCGGACTCGATCGGCGTTTTCCAGGTCGAGAGCCGGGCGCAGATGGCCTTCCTGCCGCGCATGAAGCCGCGCGATTTCTACGACCTGGTGATCGAGGTGGCGATCGTCCGGCCCGGGCCGATCCAGGGCGACATGGTGCATCCCTATCTGCGCCGCCGGAACGGCGAGGAGCAGGTGGATTATCCGTCCGAGGCGCTGCGCGATGTGCTCGGCAAGACCCTCGGCGTGCCGCTGTTCCAGGAACAGGCGATGAAGATCGCCATCGTTGGGGCCGGGTTCACGCCGTCCGAGGCGGACCGGCTGCGCCGCGCCATGGCGACCTTCCGCCGCGTCGGCACGATTCATAGCTTCCGCGAGAAGTTCGTCGCCGGGATGGTGGCGCGCGGCTACGACGCCGATTTCGCCGACCGCTGTTTCCGGCAGATCGAAGGTTTCGGCGAATACGGCTTCCCGGAAAGCCACGCGGCGAGTTTCGCCATGCTGGTCTATGTCTCGGCCTGGATGAAATGCCATTACCCGGCGGTCTTCGCGGCGGCGCTGCTGAACAGCCAACCGATGGGCTTCTATGCCCCGGCGCAGATCGTGCGCGATGCGGTCGATCATGACGTGACCGCGTTGCCGCCGGACGTGAACCGCTCCGATTGGGATTCGACGCTCGAGGTCAACGCCGAGTCCATCGGCGGCTTGGCGTTGCGGCTCGGCCTGCGGCAGATCAAAGGCCTGTCGGAGGAGCAAGCGCTTTGTCTGGTCGAAAAGCGCAACAACGGCTACTGGGATCCGGCGGCGCTGTGGCGGCGAACCGGGCTGCCGGCCTCTGTGCTGGAGGCGCTGGCCCGCGCCGACGCCTTCGGGTCGATGGGGCTGAAGCGCCGTCAGGCGCTGTGGATCGCCAAGGGGCTGGGCGATTCCCCGTTGCCGCTGTTCGCCGGGATCGAGGGCAGCGAACGGGGCGACGAGCCGATGGTCGACCTGCCGGAGATGTCGATCGGCGAGGAGGTGGTGGAGGATTATTCCTGGATGCGCCTGTCGTTGAAGCGCCATCCGCTGGACCTGCTGCGCGGCCGCATGACCCTGATGGGCGCCATCCCCGCGGCGCGGCTGGTCGAGACGAAGGACGAGGCCCGCGTCACCGTCGCCGGGCTGGTGCTGGTGCGTCAGCGGCCGGGCAGCGCCAAGGGCGTCATCTTCATCACCATCGAGGACGAGACCGGCGTCGCCAACATCATCGTCTGGCGTAAGACCTTCGAGCGGTTCCGCCGCGTCGTGATGACCGCACGGCTGCTGCGGGTGACCGGCAAACTGCAGCGCGAAGGCATCGTCACCCATATCGTGGCGGAACGGCTGGAGGACCTGTCGGGGCAGCTCGACGACCTGGCGGACAAGGAAAGCTTCGACCTGACCGTCAGCCCCGCCGACGAGGTGAAGCACGGTCTGCCGATCGATCCGCGGGAAAAGGCGTTGCGCTGCGGAAAGTCGAAGCCGCCGACCCCGATCCCCCGCCCGAAACACCCGCGCGAACAAGCCAAGGCGCTGTTCCCGTCACGCGATTTTCACTAGGGTTCTAAAAAACAGCGGCACGAGGACCATGGCCGAGAACAAAGCGGAAGACTGGCATGTCGACGACATGTTTCCACTGGGCATGTGGCAACAGGAACTTACGAAGATTCCCGTACCGAACCGCGACCTCTGCATTGTCTTGTACAATGAAGACGAAATCCGAATGGGCTGGTACTACGCCGATTTGGCAATCGTGCGGAACCAATCAAATCCGGAAATCTGGATCGGCAAGGAACGCGGGATTTGGGTGAACCCATTTAAAGTAAGGGTATCTAAGAATAGCAAATACATATTTTGCTGCGCTGAAGCATATAATGCAAAAATAAATAAAGAATATTCATTCGCCTATCCTTTTTTTATAATTGATATTGATGATGAGTTGGCATGTGTTGTTCATCATAAAAACGCTATCCACTACAAAATTACTGAAGAAGTAGAAGGAATATTTACATTAAGATTAGACCCTCCGGACGCCAACGGGAGATTCCCAAATCGAGATGGCGAACAAATCACGATTAGAGATTTGGATTGGGAACCGCTTCAAACCATGCGGTATCACTACGAAAAATACGCGCAAAGCGGTCAGGTCGAACCTTATAAAGAGACATTAGGCACATGGGCGTTTGACAAATTCTGGGGTGGATTGGCGAAAATCGCGCTACTGAATACGAAGTGGCGTTTCGAAAACCAGTTCTACGGGAAATACATATATGACCATGTGGCGAACGCAGTATTGAACATCCAAGCGTTTGTTATTAATCGACGAAACCGAGACTAACCTCGATCTACCCAATCATCTCGCGCTAGCCCCGTAGCCTGGATGAACCGCAGCGTAATCTAGGATCACAGGCTCTATTCCCGAATTTCGCTTCGCTTCATCCGGGTTACGCATCAAGCCATTAACCCGCCGTGAACATCCCGAGCCAGCGCCACCAGAGGAAGTTCAGCGGCGTGATCGCGATCACGTAGACCGCGGTGTAGGCGAGGCACATCCGCACCGTGCGGCCGAAATTGACCTGGCCCAGCAGCATCGCCGTCAGAACGGGTGCGATCTGATACGGCAGCAGGATCACCATGAAGCTGGTGACCTGCGACAGCATGGCGGTCTTGAGCGGCCAGCCGGTCGCCGCTGCGATGTCGGGGGCCAACGGCGTCAGCACCGCCGCCGCGCCCGCCGGGTTCGCGGCCAGCGACATCAGGCTGCCCATGCCGAGGATGGCGCCGAAGTTATAGGCGTCGTTGTCCGGCGACAGGCCCGAGACGTCGATGAACAGCGCGCCCAGCGTCTTGGCGAGCCCGCTGTCGGCGACCACTGCGCCGAGTCCGATGATCCCGGCGGTGAAGAACCAGGGCGCGTAATTGACCGATTCGCTCAGCGCCTTCGGCGGCACCAGCCCCGCGATCGGCAGCAGGCAGATCACCGCCGCGCCGAAGGCGACCCAGGCCGGCGCGACGCCGTGCAGCGTATCCGTCGCCCACAAGGCCAAGGTCAGGATAAGCAGGACGGTGAGGCGGCGTTCGTCCTTGCTCATCGCCTTGTGGCTCTCGGGGGCGAGGGGGCGGGGCGCGTCGCTCCGGAACATCAGCATCACGAGTGCGAGGATCGACAGGAAGGAGAGCAACCCGGCGACCGGCATGTTGAGCAAAAAGAACTCGCCGTAACGCAGCGTTACGCCATAGATGCTCTCGATCAGGCCGCTCATCACCACATTCGGCACCGTCGCGGGCAGCAGGCCCATCGGCGACATGACGGTGCTGAAGGCGGCGGCGAGGATCATCCCGTCGCGGCCGCTGCTTCCGGCTTCGTATCCCATGCGGTCCGCCAGCGCGGCGACGATCGGCACCAGCAGGACGACCCGGCTCATCGCCGACGGCATCACGAAGGCGAGGGCGAAGGCGGCCAGCGCGACGCCCAGCAACACCCGCCGGTAGGACTGTCCGGTCCGTCGCAGCACCGCTTCGGCCATGCGGATGCCGAGACCGGTGCGCTGCACGGCGACGCCGAGCACGATGCCGCCGAAGATCAGCCAGACGGCTCCCGCATGAAAGCCGGAAAACACGACGGCGGGTTCGGCGACATGCAGGACCACGGCCAGTAGGAAGAACAGAAAGCTGGTGACATGCGGCGGCAGCACCTCGGTCGCCCAGAAGGCGACGGCGATGAACACGAGGCCCAGCGCGCGGAAGGCGTTCGGCTCGATACCGTCGGGCGCGGGCAGAAACAGCATGCCGGCGCCGATAAGGACCAGTATTCCCGCGATCAGTTTGGCGAAGAGCGGGGGCCCGTTGGCCGGACCTTTTTTATGAACTGCGCTCATGGAGTAGAGTCTCGGGAAAACGGGTTCTGAATACCCGTCTTACCAAATACCGTGCGCAAACGCCTAATGCGGTGCGCGCGGCAAAGGAGATCGCATCATGCCGACCGGCGTCGATGAACGCGCGTATACTGAATCCCTGACCATTGACGAGGTCGAGATCATACCGTTGGACCTGTTGCCAAGCCTTCGGCGGACCCTGCCAACAGGGCCGATCCAGTATGGCGAGACGGGGATGGTTGGCCGTTCCGTGCTCGTTGCCGTCCGGGCCGGCGGCGTCACCGGATGGGGGCAGATCCGACCCGTCAATCCGTTTCAGGCGGATACCGCGTCGAGCGCCGTCGCCGCGCTGCGCGACTACTACGCGCCGCTGGCGGTCGGGCGGAATGCCTTTGACCGTGCAGCGCTGCTGCGGGAGATGACGCGAAAGCTCCCGCCGAATTCCGCGGCGCTGGCGATGTTCGACGTGGCGCTGCACGACTTGCTGGGCCGCGCCTTGGGCGTTCCGGTTCACGCCTTGTTGGGCGGGGCATGCAAGGAGCGCATTCCGCTGGAATGGTCGGTCGGTGCGGGCAGCGTCGGGCGGATGGTGCATGAGGCAAGCCGTGCGTTCGGTGACGTCAAGACGCCGTATATCTGTTTCAAGGTCGGACCGGTTGCGAGGCTCGCGGAGAATATCGAGACCCTTAGTCAGGTCCGCGATCTGCTCGGCGACACGGTCCAGCTTGCGCTCGACGCAAATGGCAGTCTCTCCGCCCGGGAAGCCATACAGTTGGCGGAAGGGCTATGGGACGTGGAGATCGCCTATTTCGAGCAACCGGTCGAAGGCTGGGATATCGCCGGGCTGAAACGGGTGCGCGATCACGCGGGCATGCCGGTGATGGCCGATGAGTCCGTCTACTCGCCGCAGGATGCGATCAAGGTGGTGCAGGCGGAGGCGGCCGACGTGCTCGGCATCAAGCTGTATAAGAGCGGCGGGCTGTGGCGTGGCCGGCAGATCGCGCTGGTGGCGGAAGCGGCGGGTTACGACGTGAATTGCGCGGGGACGGCGAACGGCTCTCACCTGGAGGCGCTTGCGGCGGCGCATCTCGGCGCGTCGGTGCCGAACCATGCCTTCGGCGCGGAGTTCACCATGGGATTGCCGCAGGTCGCGGAGGACCCGATCGTGCCGGACCCGGTGATGGAGATTGAGGACGGCGCGTGCACGATCCCGACCGGGCCTGGTCTCGGCGGAACGGTGGACGAAAAGGCGGTCGAGAAACACGCGATCGAACGGGTTCGCGTCGCGTAGGCCGATACCGTCCCCGGCTATTCTTCCGGTTCGGTTGTGAACATCAGGGGATGACCCGCGCGCCGGCCCGCTTCGGTCGCTTCGGTGGCTTTGGTTTCCGCGATGTCCTTGGCATAAACGGCAACGACGCAGGCGCCCCGCTCATGCGCGGTCAGCATGATGCGGTTGGCTTTGCCTTCACCGATGGCGAAGACCGACCGTAGCACGACCACGACGAATTCGCGCGGCGTGTAATCGTCGTTCAGCAGGATGACCTTGTGCATCGGCGGCCGCTTTGTCTTCGGCCGCGTCTTGGTATCGGGACCGACAAGGGGGTTGCTCATCTCGCCCTGTCACCGTGCGCATTGTGATGCCCAAGAATTACAGCGTGAATCTTGTCATGACCCGCCTCCCGCGTCTATCCGAGAAAATGGCGGCAGGCGGTTGGCGCCGTCGCTTGGTTGCCGCGGTGATCCCTCCTTGCACCCCTCGCTCGAAGAATCCGTGGGTCCGAATCCGCCGATTGTAAGGCGTTACGGTAAATGCGATGTATCCTTTCGGCAGTTTTCCCCAAAAATCACGATTTCACAAATATTTCACTGGAAATAAAGGAGTCGTGACATCCGTTGAAGGGTGCTTGGGTACGCCTACCTCAGGTTGGAGACAGCTGTGTTCCGAGGTTTGTTTCGATGTCGTCTTCGAAGGCTTCCACTCCCGGCAAGGCCGTATCGGGTCCCGATCTGGCGACGGCGGTCGGATTGCCGTTTCTGTTCGCGATTGCTTGGTTGGTGCCGGTCCGGTTCTGGGAGGGGTTCTGTCGGCTGGTGTCGCCGTTGGTCATCTCCAACGTAACGGATGATCCGGCAGGCGTCCGCGCGGGCATCCGTCAGACCATCGGCGGCAACTCAAGTTTCCCAGCGCCCGGCGCGATCCTCCGGCAACTGGCCGGCGAGCATGTCCTGTCCTTGTTGCATCTCTTGCGCGGCTATCGGCCGGGCGGATGGGCGCCGGCAATTCGCGTCGATGGCGTACACCATGTCGAGACCGCGCTTGCCGAGGGACGCGGCGCGGTGTTGTGGGTCGGCTATACTTTCGGCGGTGACCTTATCGCGAAGATGGCGTTCCGGCGGTCGGGCTTGACGGTTCGGCATCTGAGTCGTCCAAGCCATGGATTCTCGGCGACCCGGTTCGGGGTCCGGTTCCTCAACCGGGTGCAGACGGCTATCGAAGACCGGTACCTCGAAAGCCGCATTCTGCTCGACGTGGACAACCCGGGCCCGGCGCTTGCCGCGCTCGGGGCGTATCTCGATGAAAATGGCGTGGTATCGATCACTGCGCGGCGGGACGCCAAGCGTCCAATACGGATGCGCTTCCTCGACGGTTGGCTCAACCTCGCGCCCGGTGCGCCGTTTCTGTCGGCACGGTCGGGCGCGCCGCTGTTGCCGGTTTTTGCCTATCGCGACCGTGACGGCGGATTCCGCGTCGATATTCTGCCGCCGCTTACGCCGTCGCCCGACAAGCCGAAACCGGACGCCTTGACGGAAATGGCGGCCGATTACGGGCCGCTTTTGGACCGGTTCGTGCGCCGGCATCCGGGCCAGTGGATCGGCTGGTTGCATCTCTGAACGGATTGGACAGTCGGTGCCGCGCGAACCGGACGGCCAGCGCTACGCTATGCCACGCCGTCGAGAACCTGCATCGCGCGCACGGTGACCTCGACGGACATTTCCAGGAAGTCTTCCGGGCGGCCGTCATAAGTGCCGGAGACGGGGACGGCCTGGCCCGGTTCGCGGGCCACGGCGATCGGCACCAAGTTGTGTCCGCCGTGGGAGCCGTTCGTCGGATCGAACTCGACCCAGCCGGCGCCGGGCAGATACACCTGCACCCAGGCGTGCGTCGATCCGGCGCCCATAATCTCGCTCTCGGTGCCGTCGATGGCGGGGTCGTAGAGATAGCCGCTGACGAACCGCGCGGCCAAGCCGACGCTTCGGACGGCTTCCATCATGAAAACCGCGTAATCGCGGCAACTGCCGCTGCCGTTTTCAAGCGTCTCGGCCGGGCTTTGCACGCCAGGCTCCGTCCGTTCTACATACGCGAACTCGTCACGGATTGCGCCGGTCACCTTGATCAGGAACTCCTCGGTATCCGTCGCCCCGGCATCGCTCAGAAAACGGCGTGTCCATTCCGTAATCTCACGGCCCGGGTCCGGGTAGTGGCGTTCGATCGTGCGGCCGAGATCGGGCACCTCCCGCAGCGGGTAGCTGAACGGAAGGGAGCGCGCATATTCCTCGATCGGAAACTTGGGCCGGTCGAACGGATAACGATCGATCACTATCAACGATTCCAGATAGAGCTGATCCGACGGAACCTCGAAGCGGGCGACGGCGACCGAATTGCTGAAGACGTCATGCAGCCAATGGACCTTGGCTTGCGGCTGGATCGTCAGTTCGGCGTTGAGCAGGCGCAGATCGTGGCTGTCGCGCGGCCGGAACATCAGGCGGTGTTCGCCGAACTGGACCGGTTTCCGATAGGAATATGTCGTTTTATGGTCGACCGTCAGCCGCTGCAAATGGCGCGCTCCGTCTTTTCCCCGCCGTGGGGCGGTTATCCGAAATATGCTTTTCCGACCGCGTCGGAGACCTGTCCGAGTGCAATCTGCAAATCATCCAGGAATTTATGAAGGCGGCGGGATGTTACCCGATGCCCCAGTCCGGTTTCAAGGCAGAAAACCAGGGATTTCCGGCTCTTTTCAAGATCGATTTCCCGGATGCCGCCGTGCCGTTTTTCGAGATCCTGAAGCCGCGCCGTCACGTAGTTGACGCATAGGGTTACCGCGCGGGGGAACTGTTCGTCATAGAGCATGAAGATTGCGATATCCTGCGGCGTCGTGGCCGACGGATAGCGGCTTCTGAAGGCGTGGTAGCCCGATACGGACCGCAGCAGGACATCGCGATTCACGGCTGCCACGGCGTCACCGTCTTCGCCGTGGAGCTGGTCGTAGCCCATGTCGAGGACGCGGGTCGTTTGGTCGGCGCGTTCGATATACTTGCCGAGCTGGTAGAAGCACCAGGTTTCGCCGCGGAAGAAGGTGCCTTCGGCGACTCCTTCGAATGTCTGGCAATCGAGGCGGATGCCGGCGCAGGCCTGCGCAATATTGGTGAGCCAGATATCCCGTCGCGTAAGGTGCGAAAGCCGATAGTGAAAGGCGTTCAGCTGCACCCACATTTCGGTGCTGATCAGGTGACGCACGGCGCGCGCGTTCTCCCGCGCCCGCGAGACTGCCGAGATAATCGACGTCGGGTTGTCGCCATCGAGAATATAGAAATTCAATACCGATTCGGCGTCCGGCGTATCGTAGGAGTCGTGGAAGCGGGCGCTGTCGCTGTACAGGTCCAGCACGCGCTGCCAGTTGGCGCCGCCGGACGTATCCCGGGCATAGGTCTCGTTGGTGTCGAGAATTCGGGCCAGGTTTTCGGCCCGTTCAAGATAGCGCCCCAGCCAATAGGTGTTGGCGGCAAAACGGCTCAGGAGGTTCGATTTAGCCAAGGACCCAGGTGTCCTTCGAACCGCCGCCTTGCGACGAGTTTACCACCAGCGACCCGCGTTTGAGCGCCACGCGCGTCAGACCGCCCGGCAGCACCCAGGTCGATTTGCCCGTCAGCGCGAAGGGCCGCAGATCGACGTGACGCGGTTCGAGCGCGCGGCCGATCAGCGTTGGCGAGACGGATAGTTTGATCATCGGTTGACTGATGAAGTTGGCGGGATCGTTTTTCAATTTGCGCCGAAGCGTGTTCAATTCGCGTTTGCTTGCGCGCGGGCCGACGACCACGCCGTAGCCGCCGGCTTCCCCCACCGGTTTGGTCACCAGCTCGTCGAGATGGTCCAAGGTCTTGGCAAGGCCGTCGGGCTCCCGGCAGATATTCGTGTCGACATTGGCGAGGATCGGATCCTCATCCAAATAGTACTTAATGATCCGCGGCATGTAGGCATAGACCGCTTTGTCGTCGGCAACGCCCGTACCGATCGCGTTCGCCAGCGTCACGTTGCCCTTGCGGTAGGCGCGAAACAGGCCCGGGACGCCGAGCAGGCTGTCCGGATTGAAGGTTTCCGGGTCGAGGAAGTCGTCGTCGATACGCCGGTAGATCACATGCACCGGTTCCAGCCCGTCGGTCGTCCGCATATAGACCTTGTCATTCTCGACGACCAGATCGCGGCCTTCGACCAACGGCGCGCCCATCTCGCGCGCGAGAAAGACATGCTCGAAATACGCCGAGTTGAAGACACCGGGCGACAGCAGCGCCACCGTCGGGTCCGATACGCCGGCGGGCGCAACATCGGACAGGGCTTTCGCGAGGCGGCTGCCGTACTCGTCGACATTGGCGATCGGCATGCCTTGGGCGAGATCGGAAAACGCGCGCATCATGAGATGCCGGTTTTCGATGACGTAGGAGACGCCGGACGGGATACGCGCATTGTCTTCGAGCACCCGAAGGTTGCCCTTGTCGTCCCGCACGATGTCGGTGCCGCAGACATGGACATAGGTTCCCTGCGGCGGATCGAAGCCGCGCATCTCCGGGCGGAAATCCGGATTCCCCGTTACCAGTTCCTCGGGGATGATTCCGTCCTTGAGAACCTGTTGCTTGTGATAGATGTCGTAGAGAAAGAGGTTCAGGGCGGCGACCCGCTGCTTCACGCCGGTTTCGATCGTCTGCCAATCCTTCGTCGATAGGATGCGCGGAATGACGTCGAACGGCAGGACGCGGTCAATGGCCTTGTCTTCGGTGTAGACCGTGAAGGTTATGCCAAGGTTGAAGAGTTCGTTTTCCGCTTCCCGCGCGCGCCGGCGGAGCGTCGCGATATCCAAACCGTTCAAACGGTCGCGGACGGCGCGGGTATGGCTCAGGCCACGCCGGCCGAACATCTCGCAAAAGTATTCGCCCGCATCATAGCCCGCCAACAAGCTGTCGCATTGCGTCGTTGATCGCGGTGTCTTGCTCATAATATCCGGCCGATCCCCGCAAGCGCCGAGTGTGGCGAATCAAACTCCCGCATAACATCTTATCGATGCTGCGAGGCGCGTAAACCGAAGATTGCGAATTGCTTAGCGTTGGCAACCCGCGCGCAAGACAAGGGCGGGCTAGGGAACGCATTGAAACGGGCGGGGTTGCGCTTCCCTCTCTTCGAGTGTCCGGGCGATCGGTCAGGCGGTCGCCTGTTTCACGCCGTATCGTTTCGCCGCAGGTAATCGAGCACGTTGTCGAGCGGTTCGACGTCGCCGAATTTTGCGTCGATGTCGAACAGGTTCCATTCGACGACGCCGGGTACGCGGTCGCCGACGCATTCGCGCACGACGATTGGCCGAAAGCCTTCGGCGATCGCATCCTCGACGGTGTGGCGCACGCAGCCGGCCATGGTGACGCCGGTCACGATGACCGTATCGACATTCTGCGCCCGCAAGTATCCGGCCAGGTAGGTGCCGTGGAAGGCAGAGGCGCGTTTTTTCACGATCACCTGTTCGGCCGGCAACGGCGCGATCCGGTCGTCGATCGCGCAGGCGCCGCTGCCCTCGGTCAACACCTCGACCGGTACTTTCAAATGCCACAGCCCGGTGTCGCTGTTCGGTCCGTCCGGGTTGCGATAGGCCGTCGTCGTGTAGACGATGGGGATGCCCTTGGCGCGCGATGCGTCGAGCAGCGCCTGCACCCCCGGGATGATGGTGTCCATGCCGTCGCAGGTGAACGGGTTGTCCGGCCGCGTCCAGGCGTTCGCGAGGTCGATGTTGATCAGCGCCGGCCGTTTGCCGTACCCGATCCGCCGCATGAACCCACGGTCCCGATAAATCCCCGCGTCATGATCGAAGATCTTCGCGAGCGCGTCCTTGATTTCGTCCGACATGGCGTGGCTCCTGGGATGCGGTTTTTTAGGATTCGGTATGCGTCGATCCTACCCCATCGCAGCGATGTTTCCCAAGACGGGGCAAGAGTTGCGGGCGTCGGCCCTGAATTTGCCGCTATTCGGCGTGCTGTCCTATAACGAATGACGTGAAAGGGCGTGGCCAGACACGGATCGAGGAGGCGCAGCATGTCGGAAACGCGCATCTTGGCGGACTGGGTGTCCAGCCTGCGGTATGGGGACATCCCCGAGGACGTGCGGGAGCATGCGCGGCGGTTCATTCTGGATAACTTCGGGTGTCAGATCGCCGGCGCGACCTTGCCGTGGAGCAAGACCTACTACGACATGATGACGGCGACCCGCAGCGGCAGCCATTCGACCGTCGCGTACTATGGCGACCGCATGGCGCCGGACGATGCCGCCTTCCTGAACAGCACCTTCAACCACGCCAACGAGACCGATGACACGCACCTGAAAAGCCCGACGCATCCTGGCGGGATCGCGGTGCCGGCGGCGCTGGCGCTGAGCGAATTCGCCGGGGCGACGGGCGAACAGTTGCTGGTTGCCGTCGTTGCGGCGTACGAAATCCAGATTCGATTGTCCTGGGCCTGTTCGCCCTTCCTGATCTATCGCGGCCATCACCCGCCCGTGGGCGTTGGCCCGTTCGGCGCGGCGGCGGCGGGTGCCGTTCTGCTGGGTTTCGATTCCGACACTACGGTCAACGCCTTCGCCATCGCGGGCAGCCATTCGGCGGGTTTGATCGAGTACACCAAGACTGGCGGCAGCGTGAAGCGCATCCACAGCGCGATCCCGGCCCAGGCCGGTGTCCGGGCGGCGCTGTTCGCACAGGCCGGGATCACCGGGCCGCAGTCGATCATCGAGGGCGAGAAGGGCTTCTGCAAGGTCTTCGCCGGTGAGTATGATCTGTCCCGTCTCACGGACGGCCTGGGCTCGCGGTATCATCTGCTCGACAACGGCCTGAAACCCTATAGCTGCTGTCATCTGATCCATGCCGCGTTCGACGCCCTGGACAATGCGCGCGACGAGACGCCGTTGACGCCGGACACCGTGAAATCGATCACCGTGGCGACCAACAGCGAACCGATCCTCAGTCATATCGGGTCGATCACCGAGCCGACCGATATTCTCGGCGCGCAGTTCAGCCTGCCGTTCAGCATGGCGATGCGCCTGCATCACGGCGGCCGTGGTGTGAAGGGCGGCAACGGCTTCTGGGACTATGTCGATGTGGATTGTAAAGACCCGGCCTTGGTCGAAACCGCGCGCAAGGTGAAAGTCGTCGTCGCCGAGAACGACAAGTGGGAGCGTGTCGACGAAGGGGCGGGGCTGGAGATCGAGACCGTGGATGGTCGGAAGATCGAAGCCTGCGTGCCGTTCTCGAAAGGCCTTCCGGAGAATCCGTTGTCGCCGGCCGAGGTGGAAGAGAAATTCCGCTATCTGGTCGATCCGGTGATGCCCGCCGCCGCGCCCGACGCCATTGTCCAGGCGGTGGCGGGGCTTGAGTCCATCCAGGATATAAACGATCTGGTCCGGCTGCTGGTCGTGCCGCAGACGCCGGACGCCCGCGCCGCCGCCGAGTAGTTGGGGAAGCTCAACGTCGCGAAAGCGTGGGCGCGCGATTAAGAATTCCGCGCAGATAAAAAAGAGCTTGGCCGGCCAGATTTTGCGATGGTTATCCGTAGGGACGGGTTTTCTCTTCGCGGCGGCCGCTAAATTTAGAATTTGTAAAAGAATTTCACCCTAAAAATTGCAATGGTTGCTGATCGGCTACCTGCCAGTGTGGCGGCGGTCGCGGTCGGCTTCGATCTTTCGGGCGTTCCGGTTCGCTTTGAACCGTGGCGTCGGAAGTATTAAGGGCGCTCGCGCCATACGGATAGTTGGTGAAACTTAAGGTTGGGATTCGACGAGCCGATGCGCGGTTCCAGCCGAGAAACTAGGTTCCTACCATGATCAGACCTGTCGATGTACCGATTTCCTTTCGTCTTTACGCCATTATCGGCGCCTTCGCGGTCGTCTTGATCGCCGTGGCGGCGTTCCTGCTGCTCGATTTCAAGGCCGAGTTGCTCGAGCGCAAGCGGCTTGAGCTTCAACACATCGTCGAGACTGCGGCTTCCTCCACGCAAGGCTATTATGACCGGGCGCAGCGCGGCGAGATCACCGAGGAACAGGCCAAAGCCGCCGCCATGCGCACCATCGGCAGTATGCGGTATGGCGGCGACGATTATCTGTGGATCAATGATACGCGCAGCGTAATGGTCATGCATCCGATCAAACCCGAACTGATCGGGAAGGATTTGAGTGCATTCGAGGATGCCAACGGCGTTAGAATCTTCACCGAATTCGCCCGCGCGGCCAATGATGGCGGCAGTGGCTTCGTCTCCTACGTTTGGCCAAAGCCGGGACATGACGAGCCCGTCAGCAAGGAGTCCTACGTACAAAAGTTCGGCCCATGGAGCTGGGTCATTGGAACCGGCGTTTACATCGATGATTTGGAAGCCTTGTTTATGGCCCGGCTTCAGGCCGCCGCCATAGCCATCGTCTCCGTTCTAGTCTTGATCGCCGGTTTGTCCTTCCTTGTGGCCCGCAGCATCACGCGGCCGCTGTTGGGGATGGTCGGCTGCATGAGCACGTTGGCGGATGGCGACCTCGACGTTGAAGTCCCGGCGCGCGACCACGGGGATGAAATCGGACGCATGGCCGCAACGGTTCAGGTGTTCAAGGAAAACGCCGAGCGGATGAGGCAGTTGGAGGCCGAGCGTATCGAATCGGAGCGCCTCGCGCAGGAAGAAAAACGAAACAGTATGAACCAGTTGGCCGATAACTTTGAGTCGACGGTCAAAGGCATTGTCGATGTCGTTTCCGCCGCCGCCGGCGAGATGCAGGCATCGGCGCGGCATATGTCCGACACCGCGGAAACCACAAAGGCGAAGTCCGCTTCGGTCTCGACGGCTTCGGGCGAGTTAGCCGGCAGTGTGCAAACCGTGTCGGCCGCGACGGAGGAGCTTTCCGCCTCCATCTCCGAAATTGGCGCGCAGGTCTCGCAATCCGCCAAGATCGCGGGCGGCGCCGCCCAACAGGCCCAGCAAACCAACCAACTGGTGGGTGGTCTGGTTGATGCGGCGAGCAAGATCGGCGAGGTGGTCAATCTAATTCAAGAGATCGCCGAGCAAACGAACCTGCTGGCGCTGAACGCGACGATCGAAGCGGCGCGCGCCGGTGAGGCGGGCAAGGGATTCGCGGTCGTGGCGTCCGAAGTCAAATCACTGGCCAATCAGACGGCGAAGGCGACCGAAGAGATCGGCGATCAGGTCGGCGGCATTCAAGGGGCGACGGCGACTGCCGCCACGGCCATCAATGAAATCGCCGGAACCGTCGATCAGATGAACGAGATTACCAGCGCCATCGCCGCCGCGATCGAAGAGCAGTCGGCGGCGACCGCCGAAATTTCGCGGAACGTGGAACAGGCCTCTGCCGGAACCGAGAGCGTTTCCAAAAACATCGCGGACGTCACGCGCGAGGCGGCGGACACGGGGGAATCGGCGGGCAAAGTGTTGACCGCCGCGACCGATCTCTCGGCCCAGTCCGATGTTCTAAGCAATGAAGTCGAAAGCTTCATAAAGAACGTGCGCAATGCGTAATCGTGAATGGGACGGCAACGAAAATGCCGCGCCGCGTGAAGTCTAGTCTCGGGGTGTCGATTGGTTTTCCAGCAGCGTTCGGTATAGGTCGAGCGTCTGTCGGACGACCAGCCGGTCGGAAAACTCGGTGACGGCGAGACGGCGCGCGGCGGCGCCGTAGTCGCGCCGCAGGTCGGGGTCCTTAGCCAGACGTTCCAGTGCGTCGGCGAGGGGTTCTGCGGTTCGGGCCGGGATCAAGAGCCCTGTTTCCCCGTCACGGCAGATCTCACGGCAGCCGGGGACATCCGTCGCGACCATGGGCAGGCCGGCCGCGGCGGCTTCCAGCAATGTCTTCGGTAATCCCTCGCGATAGGACGGCAGGACGGCGATGCTGGCGCGGGCGTATTCGCCCGCCACGTCGTCGGACGGTCCTACCACCTCAACCGCTCCTTCGGCGGCCCATCGCGTCAAGACGTCCTCGGGAATCGACGCCGGATTGTCGTCGGTCGGGCCGACGAGCCGAATCCTGATCGCGACGTCCCGGCTCTTCAGCAGGCGGGCGGCTTCTACAAGTTCGACGATGCCTTTGTCGCGCAGCATGCGGGCGGCGCAGACGGCGATCGGCGGGCCGTCGGTCGGCGTACCGGGCTTATAATGATCGATATCGACACCGGATCCGCGAATAAGCGTAAGACGGTCGCGGCGGACCTTTGCGGCGTCGGCAAGTTGTGCCATGTCATCGGGGTTTTGTAGGATCACCCGGGTGTTGCGCCGGTTCAGGAGCAGCCGATACAGGATCTGAACCGCACCGCGCAGCACGCGCGCCGCGGGAGAGGTGGCGATGAACAGGAACCCCATGCCGCCGAGCGCGTTGACGATGGACGGGATGCCGGTGAGCCAGGCGGCGACCGACCCGTACAGCACCGGTTTCAGCGCGACATGATGGGCCACGTCCGGACGTTCGCGGCGGTATAGTTTGATCAGATCGTACAGGGTCAACAGGTCATACAAAGGATTGCGGCCGCTGCGCGCGAGCCGGATCGGGGCGACCCGAAGCCCGGCGGCCCGAATGCGATCCGCATCGGCGCGGACACGCGCCGCGATGACCACGTCCGCGCCGGCATCGCGCAAGGCGCGGCCGATCGGCAGCCGGTGCTGCAGGAACGCCCAGTCCTCGGTGACGACGATGAGGACTTTCCTTCCAGCGAAATCTCCCGCCTTCGTCACGGCGCCTCTCGACATGGCGCGGCAGCCCTGGCGCGGGAAGGGAAGGGGTGGTTGGTGTGGCGCATGGCGCACTCTATATACCGTTGTTCGCTGTTTGTCGCCGGACGATGCACGCGTATGATCGCGTTGGTGACCCGCGGCCGGATGATTAATCGATGATCTTTAAGGAACCGTTGCCTGCTCCCTCGTCTCGGCGCGAAGCGGTTCGTGCGGCGACCCGCGCCGATGAGGACCACTGCGTAAACGTCCTGCTGGATCGAGCGACCTTGACCGCGGCGAGCCGGGAGCGGATCGGCCGTATGGCGACCCGGTTGGTGGAGGCGGTGCGGGCGATGCGGCCCGGCCAGGATGGGTTGGACGCCTTCCTTCACGAATACGAACTGTCGAGCCGTGAGGGCGTTGTTCTGATGTGTCTCGCGGAGGCGTTGTTGCGGATTCCCGATTCCGACACGCGGGACCGGCTCATCCGCGACAAGATCGGCGACGCGGATTGGGAAGGACATCTCGGCCGGTCGGACTCCTTGTTCGTGAATGCATCGACCTGGGCGTTGATGCTGACCGGCCGGTTGGTGCGCCTGGACTCTGCCGATCGCGATCTGCCGGGGTTCATCGGACGATTGGCGGCGCGGAGCAGTGAACCTGTGGTCCGTGAAGCCTTGGTGCAGGCGATGCGGATCATGGGACGGCAGTTTGTTATGGGCCGCACGATTGCCGAGGCGCTGGACCGGGCGGTGCCGGAGGTATCGGCCGGCTATCGGCATTCCTTCGATATGCTGGGCGAGGCCGCCCGAACGTCGACCGATGCGAAGCGGTATTTCGACGCTTACGCGGCGGCGATAGAAGCGATTGGCGCGGCGTCGGGCGGACGCGGGCCGGTCGAGGGGCCGGGTATCTCGGTGAAATTGTCGGCCTTGCATCCGCGCTTCGAGTATCCGCAACGCGACCGTGTGATGGACGAATTGGCGCCCCGGCTGCAAGAGCTCGCCGTGTTGGCGAAGCGTGCGGATATCGGCCTGACCGTCGACGCCGAGGAAGCCGACCGGCTCGATCTTTCGTTGGACGTATTCGCAGCGCTGTCCGGTGATCCCGCATTGCGCGGATGGGACGGTCTTGGCCTCGCCGTGCAGGCCTATCAGAAACGCGCGGTGCCCGTGCTTGAATGGCTGGCCGACTTGGCCGGATCGCATCGCCGCCGCCTGATGGTGCGGTTGGTCAAAGGCGCCTATTGGGATACGGAGATCAAGCGGTGCCAGGAAGCGGGGTTGGACGATTATCCCGTCTTCACCCGAAAGAGCGCGACCGATGTGTCGTATCTCGCCTGCGCCGGCCTGTTGGCCCGGGACCACGCAAGTTTCTTCCCGCAATTCGCGACCCACAACGCCTATTCGGTCGCTGCCGTCCTGGAGATCATGGGCAAGCGGACCGACTACGAGTTTCAACGCCTGTATGGCATGGGCGAGGAACTGTATGCGCAGGTAGTTGGTCCCGACGCGATGGACAAGCCGTGCCGTATCTATGCCCCGGTCGGTGGCCACGAGGATCTATTGGCGTATCTGGTGCGGCGCCTGCTGGAGAACGGCGCGAACACGTCTTTCGTCAATCGCATCGTCGACGAGAAGCTGCCGGTCGAAACGATCGTCGCGGACCCGGTCGACGCAACCCGTCGATTGGAGACGCACCGCCATCCCGGCATTCCGCTGCCGCGTGACTTGTACGGGCCGGAGCGGTCGAACTCGACGGGATGTGATCTTGCCGACCCTCGAGCGCTATCGGCGTTGCGTGACACCGTATTGCCGTTTGCCGACACGCATTGGACGGCTCGTCCCCTGACGGGGAACGGGCCAATGGCGGCCGAGCAAGAAGGCGTGGCGCGGCATGAACCGGCGGATCGCCGAAACATCGTCGGGCATGTGGTCGATGCGACCGCCGACGATATCGATGCCGCTTTTACGGCCGCGATGTCGGCGCATGAGGCGTGGGCGGCGGCCGCCGTGGCGGAACGGGCGGCGGCGCTCGAGCGGGCGGCGGCGCTGTTCGAGACGCATCGGTCCGAGTTCCTGGCCTTGTGCATTCGCGAAGCGGGCAAGACTCTGCCCGATGCGGTGGCGGAAATACGCGAGGCGGTCGATTTCCTACGGTATTACGCCGCGCGGGCGCGGGCCGACTTCGCAACGCCGATGGTCTTGCCCGGGCCGACCGGCGAGCACAACGAGATTTCGCTGCATGGTCGCGGCGTCTTTGTCTGCATATCGCCGTGGAACTTTCCGATGGCGATCTTTACCGGCCAAGTCGCGGCGGCATTGGCGGCGGGCAACTGCGCCCTGGCGAAGCCGGCGGAACAGACGCCGCTGATCGCCTTTCGCGTCGTCCAACTGCTGCACGAAGCCGGCATCCCGGAAGCGGTGCTTCATGTCTTGCCGGGGGACGGTGCGCGGGTCGGAGCGCCGCTGGTTGCTGATCCTCGGGTGGCGGGCGTGGCGTTTACCGGGTCGGGGGAGGTGGCGCAGTCGATCAATCGGACATTGGCGGCGAAGACCGGACCGATCGTGCCGCTCATCGCGGAGACCGGCGGCCAGAACGCAATGATCGTGGATTCATCGGCCCTGCCGGAACAAGTCATCGCCGATGTCTTGAGCTCGGCGTTCCAGAGTGCGGGACAACGGTGTTCCGCGTTGCGGGTTCTGTATCTGCAAGACGATATCGCCGATCGCATCCTTGAGATGCTGACCGGTGCGATGGATGAACTTCGGGTCGGCAACCCGGCATTCTTGTCGACGGATGTCGGCCCGGTCATCGACGACGACGCCAGGACGCAGTTGGACGCCCACGTGGCGCGCCTGTCGGAAGAGGCGCGGCTGATCCACCGGATCGAACTGCCGTCCGAGACGGATCACGGTTGTTTCGTCGCGCCCGCGGCCTTCGAAATCGAGTCCATCGGATATCTGGACCGAGAGGTGTTCGGCCCGATCCTCCACGTGGCGCGGTTCGACGCGGATAAGCTGGATGCGGTGATCGACGATATCAACGCCACGGGGTATGGGCTGACGGTCAGCGTCCACACGCGCATCGACGATACGGCGGAACATGTCTGCTCGCGGCTGCGGGCCGGCAATGCCTATGTGAACCGGAACCAGATCGGCGCGGTCGTCGGCGTGCAGCCGTTCGGCGGGGAGGGGTTGTCGGGAACCGGTCCGAAGGCCGGAGGGCCGCGGTACCTGCATCGGTTCGCGACGGAGCGGACGGTGTCGATCGATACGACGGCCTCCGGGGGCAACGCGGCATTGCTTAGTTTGGACGACCCAACGGCGTAACGACCGACGGCGGCGCTCGGCCCGCTAATGTAATGCGGCGGATATCGCGCTATCCGTCATGGCCAATGGATAATTGCGGCATTCCAGAACGAGACCCGCTTCGGCGAGACCATGTGCGAACAGGCGCGCCGGGTAAACCGCGCGCCGGGCCGCGGTGGGGGCCAACCAGTCGGTCAAAACAGTTTCCGCCGTCACGGTACTGCCCCACTGTTGAGCCGAGAACAGTTTAAGAAGCAGTTGCTCGTCCTCGCCGATGTTCTTGCAGCCTGGACTGTGAAAGTCCAACTCTCGCCGCGCGCCATGGGCCACCACCGTAAAGAATTCGTAGAACGGGCCGGCATGATCGGATAGTTGCGCGTGGCGGAACATATTCTCCAGGCGCGGGCAAGTTTGGCAGTTGTCGCGAAAACATTCGATCCAGACGCGTGCGGCCCAGACGGTGAAGCGTTCGGCATAGGGCAGGGCGCATATGGCGCACCGGTTGGTTTGGAGAATGGGGTCGACCTGTCGGATCATCTTGATCGATTTCCTTGTCACTGATGTCCCAGGGAGCAGGATGTATGGGATTAGTGTATATGAAATTGAGAATGATTCTCAATATGAAATTTGGGTCAATCGCCGACGGTCCCCCGTTGCCGCAAATACGCAAAGTCTTGCGCTGGCTCTTTTGGCTGCGTCTGGTGCCGGGACGGCGTGGTTGGTGTGCAGCTGCTGATTTCCCGGCCGCCGTGTTCCGGACGCTCGGCAAGGGGCCGTGGAAGACCTTCCGGGCGGTGGCGCTGCCCATGGCGCGCCCTGCGATCATCGTCGGCGTGACGCTGCCGCTGATGGAGACGTTGAACGATTTGCTGACAAAGGCGATCCGGCAGTCGCGTCCGGGACAGCTCGCGGCGCAAGCCTCGGGGTAACGGTCGCCGGTTCAATGGATCTGTCATCCTGCCATCGAGATGATGGGAACGGCGTCATGGACGCGGAACCCATGCTTCTCTAAAAAACGGGCATGGTCGCCCGTCCCATCATCATCGATTGCGATCCCGGTCTCGACGACGCGGTGGCGCTGTTGCTCGCCTTCGCGTCGCCGGATGAATTGGACCTGCTTGGGATCACTTGCGTCGCGGGGAATGTCCCGTTGGACCGGACCGAACGCAACGCGCGGATCATCCGTGATCTGTCGGGGCGGCCGGAGGTGCCGGTCTACGCCGGTTGTCCGCGCCCCATGTTGCGGCCCTTGCACGCGGCCGAGCGCGTGCACGGAAAGTCGGGGCTGGACGGCTACGATTGGCAGGAGCCCTCTGCGCCGTTGGCGGACGGCCATGCCGTCGATTTCATCGTCGATACTTGCCTGGCGGCGGATGATCGTTCGATCACGCTATGCCCGATCGGCCCGATGACGAACCTTGCCCTCGCCATCGTGAAGGAGCCTGGGATTTTGCCGAAAATTGCGGAGATCGCCTTCATGGGCGGGGCCGCGACCATTCCTGGCAACGTGACCCCGGCGGCGGAATTCAACATCCATACCGATCCCCACGCCGCCCGGATCGTGCTCGAATGCGGCGTCAATCTCACCATGTTCGGCCTCGACGTGACCCATCAGGCGATCACGACACCGGATCGGATGGCGGCGATCCGGAACATCGGCGGCCCGGTGGCGGAAGCGGTGATCGGCATGTTGACCTTCTACGACCGGCACGACATCGCGCGATACGGCGCACCCGGCGGCCCGTTGCACGACCCGTGCGTAATCGCCTATCTGCTGCAGCCGGAGCTTTTCGACGGCAAGGAATGTCATGTCACGGTGGAAACGGAGTCGGGGACGACGATGGGCCAGACCGTCGCCGACTGGTGGGGCGTCACCGGTAACGACGCGAATTGCCGGGTCGTCAACCAGGTGGATGCCGACGGCTACTATGCGTTGATCGTGGACCGCCTGAAACGGCTGTAGGCTGGAGGACCTAGCCCTGCGCGAGCGCGCGTTCGACGAAATCCAGCCGGTCCTGACCCCAGAACAATTCGTCGCGATAGATATAGGTAGGTGCGCCGAAGACGTTCCGGTCCATCGCCTCCTGCGTATTGGCCTCGTATCGCTTGCCGATGTCGTCGTCTTTCGACCGGGCGAGCAGCGCCGCCCCGTCCATGCCTTGCTCGTTGGCGATGGCAACCAGCGTGTCCTCGTCCGCGAGGTCGCGCTCTTCGCTCCAGACGGCAGTCATCATCGCGCCGGACAGTTTCCCCATGTCGAGACCCAGGTCGCCGGCAGCGATGCCGAAGCGCTGCGCCGCTTCGTCCGGCGTCGGGAAGTATTTGGGCTCCAGGGTCAAAGGGATGCCGAGATGGTCGCGCCAGCGCTTCAACTCCATCATGCGATAGGCGCGCCGCTGCGGCGCGCGCTTCGGCAGAGGCAGGCCGCCGCTTTGCGCGAATACGGCGTGGAAACTGCTGGGCTTGAAATTGATGGATGCGCCGGCATTTGTCGCGATTTGCAAGAAGCGCGCATGGCCGAGATAGCTCCACGGGGATGTGTGCGAGTAGAAATAGTCGACGGTCTTTGTCATCGGCGGGGTGCTCCTGGATGTCGGTTATGGGGATGCGCTGTTTGCGGCGCATGATCTTACCCGTGGTCGTCGCGGCGAAACGCGCTGAAGTCTTCCAGTGAAACGTTCGACGGATTTCGTTGCAGCTGTCTGCACGGGTCATCATGGGGTCGATGCATACCGGGCTGGAGAGCTTGCCCGACGGCATGGAGCGGTGGGCGGCGTCAAACGACCCGGATCCCGCCGTCGACCGTAATCGTCTGCCCGGTGAGGAAGGAGCCGGCCTTGGTCGCCAACATGACGGCGACACCGGCGATCTCGTCCGACTCCCCGATCCGGCGCAGCGGCGTCGTCGAGGTTCGTTTCTTCAGGTTGTCTTCATCCTCCCACAGGGCCCGGGCGAAATCGGTCTTGATCAGTCCGGGCGCAATGGCGTTGGCGCGCACGTTATGCGGGCCGTATTCGACCGCCAGGACGCGGGCGAGCTGCATGTCCGCCGCCTTGGAGATGCCGTAGGCCCCCAGGGTCGGGCTGCCTTTGAAGCCGCCGATCGACGACACGATGATGATCGAGCCGTCCTTCCGCTCGATCATCTGCGGCACCACCATGTTGCAGAGCCAGAAGTTGCTCTTGATGTTGCAGTCCATGATCCGGTCGAAGGCTTCGTCGGGGATGTCCTTGGACGGGCCGAAATAAGGGTTCACCGCGGCGTTGCAGACCAGGACGTCGATCTTCCCGAAGGTTTCGGTGCTGCGGTCGACAAGCTGCTGAAGCTGTTCCTTGTGGCCGATATGGCAGGGAATGGCGACCGCCTTGTTGCCTTTCTTGGCCCAGTTCTCGTTGATGTCGGCGGCGACGGCGTCGCAGGCATCGGCCTTGCGCGAGGAGATGACCACGTTCGCGCCGTGTTCGGCCATGCGTTCCGCAATGGCTTTGCCGATACCCTTCGTGGAACCGGTGATGACGGCCGTCATGCCGTCCATGTCGAACAGGGTCATCGATACCTCCGCATGTCTTGTCGTTTATCCTGCCGGCCGGACGGCCGGGTTTGTCCTTGCCGTACTATTGACGTTTCGCGCCGTTGCGCAACCCCAGCGCCTTGACGACGCCCTCGGCGGCCTCTGCCGATAGGGTTTCGCCGGGCGGGTTGCAGTAATAGCCCGACAGGGTCGCATAGCGGCTGCCGTCGGTGATCGACGCGTCGCCGGCCCAGCGTTGAACGAACAGAACGCACGCCGCCGTGCCGATCGCCGCGCGCTGCCAATCGACCTTGCCCAGGGTGTTCTGGGTTTCCCGCAACGCGCCGAGGGCGGGAGTCTTGCCGCGAAGCAGCGGCCAGAGTTTGAACGACGCGGCAGGATCCTTCGGATCGGCGAGCGGCGGGCCGGCCTTCGCTTCGCTCAACAGCAGCCCGGCTTCGCCTTCAGAGAAGCTTTGCCCCGTCCACTGAGCGGTTTCTTCCAGGTACTCGCCATTGTCGCTGACGTAGAGGTTGAACCGGCCGGCGGCGGTCAGCGTCGACACCGGGAAATCAAAGCGGGACTCGGATGCGGAAATAGGAATAACTCGCCCGTCGGGGCGGGGCGTATCGGGTCTTGCGCACCCCGTGGCCGCGATAAGCAGGCCGAAGGCGACGGCGCGGCAAATCGGTGCGAGGCGTGCGAATCCCATGCGTTCTCCGGATCGGTGGCGCCGGTCGGGTCTAATCGATCTGAAACACCATACCGCATCTGTCGGGGTTCCTTGCTCGAATCTCGTCCGGCAAATACAGTCGGGCTCGGAATTTCCAGGTGAGGCAGAGGGTGGGCTGAATGAGATCGAATACGGTCGCGCAATCCGGTAAGGTCGGACGTTCCCCCGGCGGGAACGTCGAAGGCGCCGTGCCGCCCCATCGTCGGCGCGTGAGCAGGCCGTAGGATACGAACGCGATGTCCCAGGCGCATATCGTTGTCATCGGTAATCAAAAAGGCGGGTCGGGCAAGTCCACCACCGCCATGCATCTCATCGTCAGTCTGTTGAACAGCGGCTATTCTGTCGGCAGCGTCGATCTCGACGACCCGCAAGCGACGCTAAGCCGGTATCTGGAAAACCGCCGCAATTTCATGGGGTCGGCGGATATGATCCTGTCGATGCCAGAGCATCACACCCTGGCGCGCAGCTTTTATGATAACCGTGCGATGGCCCAGGGCGACGAACTCTCCCGGCTCGACTCGTGCATCCAGAGTCTCGCCGCGACGAATGACTTCATCGTGATCGATACGCCCGGCAGCGACAGCCATCTGTCGCAGGTCGGCCATAGCTATGCCGATACCCTGGTGACGCCGTTGAACGACAGTTTCATCGACCTCGACCTGTTGGCCAAGGTCGATCCGGAAACCCATAAGGTCATCCGTCCCAGCGGCTATGCCGAGATGGTGTGGGAGCAGAAGAAGGCGCGGGCGATCCGTGACGGCGGCACGATCGACTGGATCGTCATGCGGAACCGGCTATCGACCATCGGGTCGCGCAATACGCGAGCGATGGAGCAGGTGCTGGGCGCTCTGTCCAAGCGGATCGGCTTTCGGATCGCGCCGGGTTTCGGCGAACGGGTCATTTTTAGGGAGTTATTCCTGAAAGGGTTGACCTTGCTCGATTTGCGGAACCCTGACTCCGGTATCCGGATGAACATGTCGCATGTGGCGGCGCGTCAGGAAGTGCGGGCGCTGCTCACGACGATCGGATTGGATCAGTCATCCAATTACGCCGTTGCGGCCGAGGGTTCTGGAACTCACCCCCTGTAAGACCCTATATGATGGGGTATGAGCAAACTGCCCAAAGCCTCGTCCACGACCGACGTCGCGGATTTCCTGAATAAGGTTGCGACCACGGCGTCGGCGAAACCGGCCGGCCAGCGTGGGCGGCTGATCTTCGCCATGGACGCCACGGCGAGCCGGGAGCCGAGCTGGGACCAGGCCTGTCAGATTCAAGGCGAGATGTTCACGGAAACCGCGGCGCTGGGGGGCCTCGAGGTGCAGCTCCTATACTACCGGGGCTTCGGTGAATGCCGGGCCAGCCGATGGGCCGCCAATGCCGCCGACCTGTTGCGATTGATGACGAGCGTGCGCTGCCTCGGCGGTCAGACCCAGATCCGGAAAGTGCTGCGGCACGCCAAGAAGGAATCCGAGAAGCAGAAGGTCGATGCGATGGTGTTCGTCGGCGACGCGATGGAGGAAGATATCGACGAGGTCTGCCACAACGCCGGTGAACTTGGATTGCTTGGCGTTCCGGTTTTCGTGTTTCAGGAAGGCAATGATCCCCTGGTCCGGCGATGCTTCGAGCAGATCGCGCGGCTTTCCGGCGGCGCCTATTGTCCCTTCGATGCCGCCAGCGCCCAGCAATTGCGCGACCTGCTGGCGGCGGTCGCCGTCTACGCGGCGGGGGGACGCCAGGCGCTGCTCGACTACGGCGAGAAGCAGGGCGGCGCGGCGCTCCGGCTCACGCATCAACTCGGCGGTAAGACCTAGCCGGTATGCCGTGGGTGCTCTTAACGCTGGCTGCGATCATCGGCGGAGCGCTGTTGCTACGGTGGTTCGTTCGGGCGGACCCGCGCGCGGTCCTGCAAGCCCTGCGATGGGTCGGCCTCGGTCTCGCGGTGGCCTTCCTGCTGGTGATGGCGGCGACCGGGCGGTTCCATTTTCTCTTTGCCGCGCTGGCTTTTCTTCTTCCGTGGCTCGCCCGGTTCCGGCGGATGCGGACCGCGTTCAAGGCCGCACGGGGGCCGCGGGAAGGCCAATTGTCCGAAGTGCGCACCCGCTTCGTCATCATGCAACTCAACCACGACACGGGCGAGATGGACGGCATGATCCAGGAGGGCGCGCATGCTGGAAAGCAGTTATCGGCCCTGAGCCTCGACGCGGTTATTGTGGTCTACCGCGAGGCGCTGGCGGCGGACGAGCAGTCGGCCCAGGTGCTGCAGGCCTATCTGGACCGGATGCATGATGCATCCTGGCGCGACCGGATGGGCGGGAGTGCGGGCGGCGCCTCCGATGCCGGGAGCGCGCCCGGATCGACCGGCCCAATGTCTTACAATGAAGCGCTTGATATTCTTGGTCTCTCTTCCAATCCGTCTGAAGAAGACATTAAAATCGCGCACCGCCAGTTGATGCAGAAGTTCCATCCGGACCGCGGCGGATCGGACTATCTCGCGGCGCGGATTAATGAGGCGAAAGAGGTACTACTTGGTGACCGATAGTATCCTATCGGTGGTGGTTGCGCGCATTATGGGCTTATGGCACATAGGCCAGAACAACGGCTCATAATTGTGAAATAATATCGTCCGAATGACCCAAAAAGTACGAAAAGCAATATTCCCCGTTGGTGGGCTCGGGACCCGTTTCTTACCGGCGACCAAGGCCTTACCCAAGGAAATGCTCCCGGTCGTGGATAAGCCCCTAATACAATATGCGGTTGAAGAAGCCGCAGCGGCCGGCATCGAAGAGTTCATATTCGTGACCGGGCGCGGCAAACACGCCATCGAGGACCATTTCGATGTGTCGTACGAGTTGGATCAGACCTTGTCCGAGCGCGGCAAGTCGGACCTTCTCGACATGATGCAGAGTTGGCTGCCGAAACCCGGGCAGATCGCCTACACCCGCCAGATGCAGCCGCTGGGCCTGGGCCATGCCGTGTGGTGCGCCCGGGATTTCGTTGCCGATGAGCCGTTTGCGGTGCTTTTGGCGGACGACCTGGTGATGGCGGATACGCCCTGCCTGAAGCAACTGGTGGACATACATGGCGAAACCGGCGGCAGTGTGGTCGCGGTCATGGATGTCCCGAGCGATCAGACGGATCGTTACGGAATCTTAGACATTGCAAGCGACGATGGCCGCCTTGCGTCGGTCAAGGGGTTGGTGGAAAAACCGGCCCCGGCGGAGGCGCCGTCCACGTTGTCGATTATCGGCCGTTACGTCTTGCGTCCGGAAGTATTCGATCACCTTAGCAAGCAGGAGCAGGGCGCGGGCGGCGAGATTCAGTTGACGGATGCAATGGCCACGACGATCGGCGAGACGCCGTTCCATGGGTTGCGGTTCGAGGGGCGGCGGTTCGACTGCGGCGACAAGGTTGGGTTTTTGGAGGCGAATATCGCCTTCGCTCTCGCGAGGAGCGATCTAGGAGAGTCCGTAAAGGGCGTGCTGTCTCGGTATACGGACAAGACTTAAACGAACAGCGCCGCTGGTGGTTGATACGTTGTTGAGTACGGCAGGCCGCGCGCTGTTTTCGTCAGTTCAAGGGATTTTTTCATGCGAATTGCAATGATTGGTACCGGGTATGTTGGGCTCGTCTCCGGCGCTTGTTTCTCGGAGTTCGGGATCGACGTGACCTGCGTCGACATGGACGAAAATAAGATTCAGCGCTTGCAGAACGGCGACGTGCCGATCTACGAGCCAGGCCTCGACGATCTGGTCAAGGTGAATTCGGATGCGGGTCGGCTGACGTTTACGACCGATCTGAAGGCGGCGGTCGGTCCGGCCGATGCCGTATTCATCGCGGTCGGGACGCCGAGCCGGCGGGGCGACGGCCATGCCGATCTCAGCTTCGTCTACGAGGCCGCGCGGCAGATCGCCGCGGCGCTCGACGGATACACGGTAATCGTCACCAAATCGACGGTCCCGGTGGGCACCGGCAAGGAGGTCGACCGGATCGTCCGCGAAGTGCGGCCCGACGCGGAGATCGACGTGGTGTCGAACCCCGAATTCCTGCGGGAAGGCGCTGCGATCGAGGATTTCATGCGGCCCGACCGCGTGGTGATCGGCACCAAGAGCGAGCGCGCCCAGGAGGTCATGCGCGCCCTCTACCGGCCGTTGTCGCTGATCGAGACGCCGATCCTGTTCACCAAGCGGGAGACCGCCGAACTGGTCAAGTACGCCACCAACGCGTTCCTGGCGACCAAGATCACCTTCATCAACGAAGTGGCCGATCTTTGCGAGCAGGTCGGCGCGGATGTCCACGACGTGGCGCGGGGCATCGGCCTCGATGGGCGCATCGGCCGCAAGTTCCTGCATCCCGGGCCGGGGTATGGCGGGTCGTGTTTCCCCAAGGATACCTTGGCGTTGGTACGGACGGCGCAGGACGCCGGCGTGCCGATGCGGATCGTCGATTCCGTCGTCACGGTGAATGCCGAGCGCAAGAAAGCGATGGCGGACCGGATCCTCGCCGCGTGCGCGGGCGACGTGAAGGGCAAGACCGTCGGCATGCTGGGGCTCACCTTCAAGCCGAACACCGACGATATGCGGGAAAGCCCGAGTATCGACATCATTGCGGCGCTGCAGGCGCAGGGCGCCCGGGTGCGGGTCTACGATCCGGCCGGCATGGACGAGGCCAGGAAGGTCATTTCCGATGTTGATTGGTGCCCCGATGCCTATGAGGCGATCAAGGGGTCGGACGTGATCGCGCTGGTGACGGAGTGGAACGAGTTCCGGTCGCTCAATCTGGACCGGGTCAAGGAACTGATGTCCGCGCCGGTGATGGTCGATTTGCGGAATGTCTACAATCCCGACGAGATGATCGGCAAGGGCTTCGACTACCACTCGATCGGCCGGCCGACGGTGGATGAGGATGTCGAGGTCAAGCAGGAACGGTCGGCCTGATGGCGGGGCATCGGTTCAATTCGACGATTCTACGCGAATACGATATTCGCGGCATTGTCGGCGAAACCCTCACCGCGGCAGATGCGCTGGCGCTGGGCCGGACATTCGGCAGCACCGTGCGCGATCAGGGCGGCTCCACGGTCGCGGTTTGCTTCGACGGACGGCTGAGTTCGCCGGAGTTGTCGGAAAACCTGATCGAAGGCCTGGCCTCGACCGGCATCGACGTCACCCGGATCGGCTTGGGGCCGACGCCGATGCTGTATTACGCCGCGCGCACGCTCGGCGCCGATGGCGGGATCATGGTCACGGGGTCGCATAACCCGTCGCATTTCAATGGTTTCAAGATGGTGATGGGCAAGGCGCCGTTTTGGGGCGACGCCATTCAGGCGCTTGGCCAGCGCGCCGCCGCGGCCGACTGGCATGCCGGCGAAGGCACGGTCACCGATCTCGACATTTCACAGCAGTATATCGACCGGGTCCGGCAGGATTACCGGGCCGAGCGTGGCCTCAAGGTGGCGTGGGACGGCGGGAACGGCGCCGCCGCGGCGATCATGGCGCGGCTGACAGCCCAGTTGCCCGGCGAGCACGTCCTCTTGAACGAGGTCGTCGACGGCACGTTTCCGGCGCATCATCCCGATCCGACGGTGGAAGAAAACCTGGTCCAATTGCAGGATGCGGTCAAAGCGCAAGGCTGCGACCTTGGCGTCGCCTTCGACGGCGACGGCGACCGGATCGGCGTTGTCGACGGCCAGGGACGGGTGCTCTGGGGCGATCAAATCCTGACCGTTCTGGCCCGCGACCTGATCGAACGGGTGCCGGGCGCGACCATCATCGCCGACGTCAAGGCGAGCGACGTGCTGTTCGAGGAAGTCGAGCGGCTGGGCGGCAACCCCGTCATGAGCCCCACCGGTCATTCGATCATCAAATCCAAGATGGTGGAATTGGACGCGGCGCTGGCCGGCGAGATGAGCGGCCATATCTTCTTCGGCGACGGGTACTACGGCTATGACGACGCGCTCTATGCGGCGGTTCGGTTGATCGACATCGTCGCCCGGTCGGGCATGACCATGGCGGCCATTCGCGATTCGCTGCCGTCGGTGCGCAACACGCCGGAGATCCGGTTGGAAGTTCCTGAGGAAAACAAGTTCCCACTGGTCGAAGAGATCCGCGAGCGCTTGCTGTCGACCGATCGGGACAATGTGTCCACCCTCGACGGCATTCGCGTGAAGACCCCGGACGGATGGTGGCTTCTGCGGGCGTCGAATACGCAGAACGTGCTGGTTATTCGGTGTGAATCGTCGAGCGAGGAAGGATTGGAGCGGGTCAAGGCCACCGTCTCCGGTCATCTTCGCGAGAGCGGCCTGGAGCCGCCGGCGATGTAAGTCAGGAGTTGGCGTCGCTCGGTTTGGGCGGCACCGGGACGCAGCTTACGCGGCGGCTTTTCAACTGCCGGCAAGCCTCGGTGGCGGAGTTCTGCGACAGACCCACGAGGCGCGCCCGGTAGATCAATTCATCCCCTAGCTTGGTCGGCAGGATTTGGACGCGCGTGCCGCGATGCTTGCGTTGCAGTTGCCGTGCGGCCTGTTTGGCGGCCTGTCGGGCCGGGGCCTTGTTCCTGAAGGCGCCGACCTGGATCGACCATCCGGCCTTGCCGCCCGTGCTTTGCAGCCGCGGGGCGGATGGCTTGCGAAGCGGTTTCGGGACCGACATCGCCAGGGTGGTGGCCGGGGTGGAGATCGGTTTCTTCGGTTTTTGCGCCGCGACGGTGCCGGTCTTGGGTTTCTCCGGCGTCAGCTTCGCGAAGCTGCGGTTCAACAGTCGGCGCATGTGCCTGTTCCGCGATTTCGCCGACTTACCGCCGAAGACGACACCGATGATGCGATGCCCGTTTCGGCGCGCCGACACCACGAGATTGAATCCGGAAGCGCGGGTATAGCCGGTTTTCATGCCATCGGCGCCGGGGTAGTCGACCAACAGCGAGTTATGATTCCTGAATTTGCGGCCCTTGAACTCGAACTGTTTCGTCGAGAACATCCGGTACTGAGCGGGGAAGTCCGTGAGCAGCCGCCGCGCAAGCTTGGACATATCCCGCGCCGTCGAGAGCTGCCGGCGGTTCGGCAATCCTGAGGCATTCCGGAAATTCGTCCGTTTCATGCCGAGTTCGCGGGCTTTCTTGGTCATCAGGACGCCGAAATTACGCTCCGTGCCGCTGAGGGCTTCGGCGACGACGACCGCTACGTCATTGGCCGACTTCGTGATGAGGGCCAAGATGGCGTCCCGCACCGTTATGGTCTCGCCTTTCCTCAAGCCCAGCTTGGAGGGGCGCGCGCCGGCCGCGCGCGCCGATACGGTCAACCGCTGGTCCATGGTGAGTTTGCCGGTTTTCACGGCTTCGAAGGCCAGGTAGATCGTCATCATCTTGGTCAAGGATGCGGGGTAGTTGCGCGTATCGGCATTGACGGAATGCAGGACTTTGCCCGTCTCGTAATCCACCACGATCGAGGCATAACGCGCCTGCACGGAGACAGAGGCCAGCGCAACGGCGGCAAAAACTAAGGAAATAAAACCATATCTAAGAATATGGCCTATATTTGCCGATTTCCCCAATAAGACGGTCATGTTTTCCCTATTTACCGAATCCGATAGATTCGATTTCGCCAAACTCTAAAGGAACGTAATAAAGTTATCGTTAATTGTCTATCGGCTCTTGGCTGATATCTCGCTGATTTCGCAATATAAGTTTAACTGTGACTGGTTAACTCCATATCGTACCTTCTGCAATCCTTTCGCTGCTAGTAATTCTTACGATGTAGTTCTTTGGACGTCAGTGACGGCGGCGGGAGTCAACGGATTACCGGCGGGGAAATAGGAAGGGAGTCTCCCAGGTGCGGCGCAAAATAAATTATGCTGCACCGCAATAAATTAGTTGACATGGTCAAGGAAAGTGCCATATACAGCTTATGCTGCATCGCACAAAACTACTGGCAGCCGGCGCGCGGAAAAGTTTCATATCGTTTTACGCGTCAGGCTGACGAATAGGAAAGCTGAAGGACGGAGAACTGAGATGGCTACCAAAGCGAAAGCCGCCCGCGCTGATTTGAAGCAGGTCGAAGAGGCCGTTGCCGCGGGCAAGGAGACAGTCGAACAAGTCGTTAAAGCTTCTACGGAAACCTATGGACAGGCGGTTACCATGACCAAAGATCAGGTGGAAAAGGCGAGCAAGTCCCTCATGGACGGGTATGACGAAATGGCGGCTATGAGCCAAAAGAACGTCGAAGCCATCGTGAAGGCCAGCAACCTGTGGGCCAAGAACGCCGAAACCATCGGCAAGGCGTATTTCAATCTCGCCCAGGTCTCCGCCGAGGCGGGTGTCGAAGCCGCGCAGGCCATGTTTGCCGCCAAGACGTTGAAGGACGTTGTCGACGTTCAGACCGGCTACACGAAGGCGAGCATCGATACGCTTGTCGCCGAAGGCAAGAAGATCAACGATATCACGGTGAAGGCCACCAACGAGGCGCTTGAGCCGATCCAGGATCAGGTCAACGAGAATATCAAGACCATCCTGAAGCAGCCGGTGGCTTGAGATAGGGAATAGACGAGCCGGATTCCGGTTCTGTCGACGGCGGCCCTTCGGTTCTTCCGAAGGGCCGTTTTCTGTCGCGGCGCCGTCAATTGATCGGCGGCAACCGGCAATCGAACAAGGTCAATCGGTTGATCCGATAGAAGCGGCGGGTATGGGCGGACAGCGTCCGGCTGCTGGCGGTTGCGACATTAAATCCGCTGGCGGCAATCCGATCGCCGTAGTCGCGCCCGCACACCCGCACATGGTACGGATGGCCGAACGCCTTCATGCGGTCTTCCGTGCCGGTTATTGTTTTGTCTTCATAGGTTTGCGGCCTGTTCTTGTCCAATGGGACAAGGATGATGGCGTGACCGGCAGGCCGTAGCACCCGGGCGAATTCCTGCATTGCGGCGCGATCATCCTGGACATGTTCCAGGACGTGGCAACAGATTATCAGGTCGAAAGAGCGGTCGCGGAACGAAAGGCGCGTGGCGTCCATCGTCGTCGCCGCGCCGGGATCGTGCAGATCGATCGACGTATAGCGGATCGCGCGGCAGTCTTGCAGCCGGCGGCGGATACCGTCTTCCGGCGCGACATGCAGAACCGATAGGCGCCGCGTCGTAACGCCGAGTGCGGTTTCCAGATAGAGCCACAGGTAGCGATGCCGTTCGAGAGAGCCGCATCCGGGGCACAGGGCCTGGCGTCGCCGTCGTATGCCGAAGGGCAGGAAGCGCCGATACCAGCATCGGCAGACCGGGCAGTACCGGCCATGTCCCGGCGGCGTGTCGAGCATCGGGCGCCGCGCCGCACGGCGACCGCCGTAGACGTTTTGCGCCGCGGTGTCGGCGGCCAGCAGCGACGCCATCCGATGCCGTAGGTCGAGCGGAGACTCCGGTGTTCCGCGCTGTCCGGCGGCCGGCCGGGGGCTTGCATGATCGGACAAACGCACAAGATTAGGTCGGAGACGCAAAAACTTGGATCCTTAAGACGGGGAATCACATTTACGCCGCAGTTCGGCGCTACCTTCTGGAATGTACCTGATTCATCCTTTTACCAAGTCTTATCTGTCCAATATTATACTGGTCTAGTGTAATATTCGGTTTGGCAATGAGTGATCGAGACAACGAGAATCCCAACGGCCCGAATACCGGCGTGGTTACCGATACCAAGCCGGAAACCAAGAAGCCGTCGATGTACAAAGTTTTGATGCTGAACGACGATTACACGCCGATGGAGTTCGTCGTTCATGTGTTGGAGCGTTTCTTCTCGAAAGGCCGCGAAGAAGCGACGACCATCATGCTTCATGTCCATCGTCGCGGGGTCGGGATATGCGGCGTCTTTCCGTATGAAGTCGCTGAAACCAAGGTGACGCAGGTGATGGATTTTGCAACTCAGCACGAGCATCCGCTGCGCTGCACGCTTGAAAAGGACTAGAGACATACATGTTGTCGCGTAACCTAGAACAGAGTCTGCATCGCGCCTTGGCCCACGCCAGCGAGCGTAATCACGAGTACGCCACGCTCGAGCATTTGCTGTTGGCGTTGACCGAGGATCAGGACGCCGTCGCGGTCCTTCGCGCGTGCGGCGTGGACCTCGACAAGCTGAAGCAGGACATCGCCGAGTATCTCGACAATGAGCTTGAGATGCTGCTGATCGAAGCGGTCGAGGACCCGAAACCGACCGCGGGTTTCCAGCGGGTGCTGCAGCGCGCGGCCATCCACGTGCAGTCTTCGGGCCGCGAAGAAGTGACCGGCGCCAACGTGGTGGTCGCGATGTTCTCGGAGCGCGAAAGCCACGCCGTCTATTTCCTGCAGGAGCAGGACATGACGCGCTTCGACGCGGTCAACTACATCAGCCACGGCATCGCAAAGGTCTCCGGCAAGGGCGAGGCCCGCCCCATCGGCGGTGCGGATGAAGACGCCAGCGCCGAAAAGGTCAATAAGCGCGGCAGCGAGGCGCTCGACGCTTACTGTGTGAATTTGAATCAGAAGGCCGACGAAGGCCGGATCGATCCGTTGATCGGCCGTACCAATGAGATCGAGCGCACCATTCAGATTCTGTGCCGGCGGACCAAGAACAACCCGCTTTATGTGGGGGATCCGGGCGTCGGCAAGACGGCGATCGCGGAAGGCCTCGCGCTCCGGATCGTGAAGGGCGAGGTGCCGGAAGTGCTCAAGCAGAACACGATCTTCGCGCTCGACATGGGATCGCTGCTGGCGGGCACGCGCTACCGCGGCGATTTCGAAGAGCGGCTGAAGGCGGTGATGCGGGAGCTTGAAGACCTCGATGGCGCGATTCTGTTTATCGATGAAATTCATACGGTTATCGGCGCGGGCGCAACCAGCGGCGGCGCCATGGATGCGTCGAACCTGCTTAAGCCGGCATTGCAGAGCGGGTCGCTGCGCTGCATCGGGTCGACGACCTACAAGGAATACCGCAACCACTTCGAGAAGGATCGCGCGCTGGTGCGCCGGTTCCAGAAGATCGATGTCGCCGAGCCGAGCATCGAGGATGCGGTGAAGATCCTGCGGGGTCTGAAACCGTATTACGAGAAACACCACAGCGTGCGCTACACGAACGAGGCGATCCGTTCGGCGGTGGACCTGTCGTCGCGCTACATCAACGACCGTAAACTGCCCGACAAGGCGATCGACGTGATCGACGAGGCCGGCGCGTCGCAAATGCTGCTGCCGGAATCGAAACGCAAGCGGCAGATCGGCCCGCGCGACGTGGAGCGCGTGGTCGCGACGATGGCCCGCATCCCGCCGAAGCAGGTGTCGAAGGACGACAAGACGGCGCTCGAAAATTTGGAGCGCGATTTGAAACTGGTCGTCTTCGGCCAGGATTCGGCGATCGAGACCTTGGCGAGTTCGATCAAGCTGTCGCGGGCCGGCCTTCGCGAACCGGAGAAGCCGATCGGCAGCTACCTGTTCTCCGGCCCGACCGGCGTCGGCAAGACCGAGGTGGCGCGGCAGCTGGCCATGACGCTGGGGATCGAGTTGGTTCGCTTCGACATGTCGGAATATATGGAGCGTCACAGCGTGTCGCGGCTGATCGGCGCGCCGCCGGGTTATGTCGGGTTCGACCAGGGCGGCATGATGACCGACGCGATCGACCAGACCCCGCATTCTGTGCTGCTGCTGGACGAGATCGAAAAGGCGCATCCGGATGTCTTCAACATCCTGCTGCAGATCATGGATTACGGGAAGCTGACCGACCATAACGGCAAGACGGTCGATTTCCGGAACGTGGTCCTGATCATGACCACGAATGCCGGTGCGGCCGACTTGGCCAAGCCGGCCATCGGGTTTGCCCGCGAAGCCCGTGTCGGCGAAGACGAGGAAGCGATCAATCGGACCTTCACGCCAGAATTCCGGAACCGGCTCGATTCGATCATTCCGTTCGGCAGCCTCAAGCCGGAAACGGTGGCGAGGGTCGTCGACAAGTTCGTCATGCAGCTCGAGGAGCAACTGTCGGATCGGAATGTTACGATCGAGCTGTCCAAGGCCGCGCGCGCATGGCTGGTCGAGAAGGGCTATGACCTGAATTTCGGCGCCCGGCCGCTTGGACGCGTTATCCAGGAACACATCAAGAAGCCGCTGGCCGAAGAGCTTCTGTTTGGCAAGCTCGCGAAGGGTGGCCTGGTCATGGTGGATGTTAAGGACGGCAAGCCGGTCTTCACCTATCCGGACAAACCGGAGGACCGCAAACCGCCGAAAGGCAAGGGGAAGGGCGGGAAACGTCCGAAGCCGCGGGTTCCCGAGCCGGTGACCAACTAGCCCACGTCATCGCCGACGGCGTGTTGGGGCGTTGCCAGCCTCGTCTCGCCGACTTCCATCGACGTGTTGGTTGCCGAGCGGTTGCCGCCTTAGGCGGGCAGCGACGCGACCGCCATGCTGCCCAACAGGAGCAGCGATACCGTCACAAACGTCGAATAGACGACCAGCGGATGCGTGCGAAATCGGCCCGGTCGTTTACCGCGGAGACGCGGAACGTCGGGAATGATTTTCCGTGTGTAGAGATCGGGCAATGCACGGTCCATCAATTCGCGAGGCAGCTCGGAGGTTTCTTGGTACATCGTTAATCACCATCATCGTTTGGTGTTGACGTTAACTGAACTTATGCCACGGCCCGTCAACGCTTTCTGTGATAGGGGTCACTGGAAACCCCGGAAACTCAGTGAAAACCGTGTTTTTCCCTCTATTTTCGGTACTCGGACCCATCCTTCCCTACGATTTGGCCAAAACCACCCGGTTTCTGCCGGAATCCTT
Organism: Alphaproteobacteria bacterium; assembly: GCA_028281325.1. Classification (GTDB taxonomy): domain Bacteria; phylum Pseudomonadota; class Alphaproteobacteria; order UBA8366; family UBA8366; genus JAJFJD01. Next base: position 79,915 of record JANQKC010000029.1, on the reverse strand, counting down.
GGCCCGATAGAGCGCTTGGTCGGCCGCGTCCGTCAGGTCCGAAACATTGTCGAATTCCGGGAACGTCGCGATTCCGCAGCTCAAGGTGACTGTGAACGCGCCCTTTTCGTGTTGCTGCTGGATCTTCGAAAAGGCGCGCCGGATGTCGTTCAGAATGGTGTCGGCCTGGCTTCCCGTCACGCCGGCCAGCGCCACCGCGAATTCTTCGCCCCCGGTTCGGCCGATGATATCCGTCGCCCGAAGCCGCTGTTTAAGCAGGCTGGATAGGGTCTTGATCACCCGGTCGCCCGTCGGATGGCCATAGGTATCGTTGACGTCCTTGAAATGGTCGAGGTCGATGATCGCATAGGCCAGTGGTTGCCCTTCGCGCTGCATCCGGGCCACCTCGATGTCCAACTGCTCTTTCGTCGTCGTATGGTTCAGCAACCCCGTCAGGCTGTCGCGGAGCATGAGGGAGCGCAGGGAGCGGAAACGGCGCGCCCGCGTGTACACGGCCATGACCAGATGTTCGGGGCGGATCGGTTTGGTCAGGAAGTCGTCGCCGCCGATCGTCATGACGTCGAGCTGTTTCAGCAGGTCGTCTTCGGCGGACAGGAAGACGATCGGGATCGAATCGAAGGCGGGATCCTGCCGGATCACGGCGGCGAGTTCTTTGCCCCGGCATTCCGGCATATACAGGTCCATGATGATCAACTCGGGCCGGAATTCCGCAAGCGCTTCAAAGGTTTTCAACGGATCATTACAGAATACCGTCTCCATCCCCGCTTCGGAGAGGATCGTCTTGTAGTACTTACAGATCCGCGGGTCGTCATCGATGATGAGCACGCGGAACGGATCATCTGCCGCTTGTTCGGACAAGGGGTCGAGCGTGTCGACCAAGTCCAGCATGCTCACGGGGCGCATGAGGAGCGCCGCGGCGCCGGCCCGGACCGCGGCCAGCCGTGTCGCCATGTTCGGGTCCGGCGACAGGAAAATGATCGGCGGTGGCCGGTTGAACGCCTGGCAGGCATCGCCGATGTGGTCGATCTGCGGCGCGGCGTCATCGCCGGCGGGAAGGCCCACGAGCAAGGCCACCGCATCGGCGTCCAGTTCCGCCATGCCGCTGTCGTTTACATCGGTGCAATGCGTGACCGAGTAGCCGAACTGGCCCAATTGGGCCCTCAGTTGGTTGGCTTCTCCGGCATCGTCATCGATTAAGACAATGTGTTTCATAATCCCTCATGCCCTATGAGGGTATATCGAGACTTTATTACCCAAGTGTTGAGATTGCGGGCCGGTGGTTCGGCAAGCGCCGGATTTCTAAGCTCTGAGAGCGCAGGATTCGTTCAAAACAGCGGCCGAAACAGCTATTTGGGTCGGGACATGTCCTGTCGGTAGGGCAAATAGTCTTCAAATACAACCATCTCGTCGGCTTCGGCCTGCCGCTCGCCCTTGAGGTAGTCCGCCACCGCGCCGCGGAATCCGCCATCCTGGATCCAATGGGCGCTGTACGTTCGCACCGGGACATAGCCGCGCTGAAGCTTGTGTGGGCCTTGGGTGCCGGCCTCGACGCGCTGTATCCCGTGTTTTATCGCGTAGTCGATCGCGCTGTAGTAGCAAGTTTCGAAATGTAGGAATTTAAACCTTATATCGCATCCCCAATTGCGCCCGAATAGGGCATCCTCGCCGCGCAGGTTCAAGGCGCCGGCAATGAGCTGCCCCTCAAGGTCGGCCATAAAAAGGACCACGTCACCGGCCATCCGGTCCTGCAGGGCGGTGAAGAAGTCCCGGGTCAGATACGGATAGCCCCATTTCCGGTCATATGTGTCGACGTAGAACCGATAGAAGGCATCCCAATGCTCGGGCTTTATGTCGTCGCCTTGCAGGCCCCGAACCCGAATGCCGGCGTCGGTTACCTTGCGCCGCTCTTTCCGGATGTTTTTCCGTTTACGACTGTTGAGGCTGGCGAGGAATCCGTCAAAATCCTCATAGCCGTCGTTATGCCAATGGAACTGATGTCCATGCCGGATCAGGAAATCTGCCGATTCCAGAAAATCCGCGTCTTCTTCAGAACAGAAGGTGACATGCAGCGACGAGACTGAAAGCTGACGCGTGATTTCCGCCAGCCCGCCCGCCAGGGCCGACCGGATCGCCGTCCCGCTGAGACCGTCGGTATCCGCCGCCGTGTTGACGAGCAGGCGTGCGCCGGTTACCGGCGTGAAAGGCACCGCGCATTGCAGTTTCGGGTAATAGTCGCCGCCGGCCCGTTCATAGGCATGGGCCCAGGCATGATCGAAGACATACTCGCCCTGCGAGTGACTCTTCAGATAAAGCGGCGCCGCGCCGATGAGTTGTCCTGCGGCGTTTTCCAAGACCAAGTGCTGCGGTTGCCAGCCGCTGCGGGCGCTGACCGATCCGCTTTCCTCCAACGCGGAGAGGAAAGTATGGCAGAGAAAAGGGTTATAGGGCTGACCGGTGCCCGCAAGGCAGGCATCCCACTCCGCCGCGGGGACCGAGGACAAGCGGTCGACGATACGGATTGCGATGGCGTCGCGGCCGTCGGGCATGCTCACGTCCTTTTCCGTCGGCGTCTTACGAAACGGGATACGCTACAGAAACTGATCCGCATTCAGCCGATTTCAATAACCGCGTCGATTTCGACGGTGGAATTCATCGGCAAGGCGCTGGCGCCCAAAGCGAAGCGTGCATGTTTCCCGTTGTCGCCGAAGATCTCGACGATCAAATCCGATGCGCCGTTGATGACCTTGGGATGATCGGTGAAGTCGGGCGTGGCGTTGACGAATCCGCCGAGTTTGACGAATCGGGAAATCCGGTCGAGGTCGCCCAGCGCGGACCGCGCCTGGGCAATGATGTTGAGGGCGCACACCCGCGCCGCCGCAATACCGTCTTCGAGCGTCGCATCGTCGCCGACCCTGCCGCGATGCGCGATTTCGCCGTTCCAGAAAGGGACCTGTCCGGCAACCCAGAGCTGGTTTCCCGTGATGACGAACGGGACATAATTAGCCGCCGGCGCCGCGGCGTCCGGTAACTCAATTCCCAACTCCTGTAAGCGCGCGTCGATAGTTCCGGCCATCCTATGCTCCTTGTTTGATCCTTCGTTGGCGGCGTCACCGCGTGTCCTCGAGCATAGCTGACGCGGGACGCGGCAGAAAGCGCGGCGCGTGCCGCGGCGGCGTCATGGGCGGTGGGGCGGTACCGCTGCGTCATCCGGACAAAAAATGGGGGGTGGTGAAACACCACCCCCCAGTTCACAGGGAGCACCGTGCCAGGGTAGGGACCTACCCGCTACGAACACCCGCTGGTCGCACCACAAGTGGCGCATTTCAGACAGGTACCGTTGCGGACGAGGGTAAAGTTGCCGCATTCGCCGCAAGCGTCACCCTCGTATCCCAGGGCCTGGGCCTCGCGGATACGATCAAGTGTGGGATCGATCGTCGCAGAGACCGAGGCCTCTACCGCGCCGGAACTGACCGTCGCGGTAGCCGCGGCGACCACCTGGCTCTCCGAAGAGCTGGCCGCCACGTTCGGTGCGGCGGCGTCGACGGCTGCTTGGCCGTCTCCGCCACCGGATATCACAAACAGGTTGGGCGAGCGCACGTAACCGTTGCTCGCGAGTTTTTGCAGAGTCGCGATGGTGTCCGCCGGTTGCTCCGGCAGTTCGCCTTCCTTGGAGCCCGTGCCGAGACTGTCCGGCAGCATGTCCGACGGATGGGCATGGGAAAGGTCGTCCCGGCCCAAATAGCTGATCGCGACTTCGCGGAAGATGTAGTCGAGAACCGACGTCGACATCTTGATGGCGTCGTTGCCTTCGACGATGCCGGACGGCTCGAAGCGCGTGAAGGTGAATGCCTCGACGAACTCTTCGAGCGGGACGCCGTATTGCAGGCCGATCGAAATCGCGATCGCGAAATTGTTCATCAGGCTGCGGAAGGCGGCGCCCTCCTTGTGCATATCGATGAACAACTCGCCGAGCCTGCCGTCCTCATACTCGCCGGTCCGCAGATAGACCTTATGGCCCCCCACGATGGCTTTCTGCGTATAGCCTTTGCGCCGGTCGGGGAGGCGGTCGCGCTCCGCGGCCTTCGCAACGACCCGCTCGACGATCCGTTCCGCGACCCGCGGCACGGCGGCCGCCGCCGGTTCGATCGCGATGTCCTCCGCCAGATCGTCGTCGTCCAGCACGACCGCTTGGAGCGGTTGGCTCAACTTCGAGCCGTCGCGATACAGCGCGTTTGCCTTCAGGCCGAGCCGCCAGGACAGCATGTAGGCGTTTTTGCACTCTTCGACCGTCGCCTCGTTCGGCATGTTGATGGTCTTCGAAATTGCGCCCGTGATGAACGGCTGCGCCGCCGCCAACATGTGGATATGGCTGTGCGCAGAGAGACTGCGTTTGCCGATACGACCGCAAGGATTGGCGCAATCGAAGATCGCCAGATGCTCGTCCGCGAGATAGGGCGCGCCTTCCAATGTCATCGCGCCGCAGCAATAGTTGTTCGCCGCGTCGACATCGTCGGCGGTGAACCCAAGCGCATCGAGCAAGTCGAAATTCAGATCGTCGAGTCGATCGGCCTCAATGCCGAGCGTTTCGGTGCAGAACGCCTCCCCGAGCGTCCATTTATTGAAGGCAAAGCGGATGTCGAAACAACTCGCCAGCGCATTTTCCAACGTGGCGATCGCCTCCGCCGTGAAGCCTTTTTCCTTCAGGCGGTCGTGGCTGACGCCGGGCGCATCCGCCAAGGTGCCATGCCCGACCGCATAGGCGACCATTTCTTCGATCTGCGCTTCGTCATAACCGAGTCGGGCCAACGCTTCCGGGACGGTGCGATTGATGATCTTGAAGTAGCCGCCGCCCGCGAGCTTTTTGAACTTCACCAACGCGAAATCCGGTTCGATGCCGGTGGTGTCGCAGTCCATGACCAGGGCGATTGTGCCCGTCGGCGCGATGACCGTGGTCTGCGCATTGCGGAAGCCGTGCCGCGCGCCCAGGTCATGGGCCTTGTTCCAGGCGGCGACGGCCGCCTCGGCGATGGCCGGTTCCGGGCATTTGGCATGGTCGAGCGGGACCGGCGCGATCGACAGGCTTTCATATCCGTCGGAATCGCCCTTGGCCGCCCGGCAATGGTTGCGGATAACCCGCAGCATATCGTCGGCATTTTCGGCATGGTTCGGGAAGGCGCCCATCTCCGACGCCATTTCGGCCGAGGTCGCATAGGTCACGCCGGTCATCAGCGCGGTAATGGCGCCGCACAGCGCGCGGGCTTCCTCGCTGTCGTAGGGCAAGGCCGACGCCATCAACAGGCCGCCGATGTTGGCGTAGCCGAGACCCAGCGTGCGGTACTCGTAGGACAGTTCCGCGATTCGCTTCGACGGGTATTGTGCCATCAGCACGGCGATTTCGAGGGTCATCGTCCACAGACGCACCGCATGTTCGAACTCTTCGACCTGGAAGGCCCCCGAGTCGTCGCGGAAGTTCATCAGGTTCAGCGACGCCAGGTTACAGGCCGTGTCGTCCAGGAACATGTACTCGGAACACGGATTCGACGCGTTGATCCGACCGGAAACCGGACAGGTATGCCATTCGTTGATCGTCGTATCGAATTGCACACCGGGGTCGGCGCAGGCCCAAGCCGAGTCTGCGATCTGTTCCCACAGGTCGCGCGCCTTGACCGTCTTGCAGACTTCGCCGTCGGTGCGGCGTTTCAAGTCCCAATCGCTGTCGGATTCGACCGCGTCAAGGAAGTCGTTGGTGATTCGCAGAGAGTTGTTCGAATTCTGTCCCGACACGGTGAGGTAGGCATCCGAGTCCCAGTCCGTGTCGTAGGTCTTGAAGTCGATCGACGTGTAACCCTGCCCGGCGAATTGGATGACGCGCTGGATGTAGTTCTCCGAGACCATCGCCTTGCGCGCGGCGAGGATCGCCTGTCGCAGGTCTTGGTTCTCCTTCGGGTCGGTTCGCGCGTCGTCTTCCAGCGTCTCGGACTGACAGGCCGCCATGATGGCGTTGAGATGCTCGTTGCAGATTTTCGAACCGGTGACCAGCGCCGCCACTTTCTGTTCTTCGACCGCTTTCCAGCCGATGAACTCTTCCACGTCGGGATGATCGATATCGAGGCAGACCATCTTGGCCGCCCGGCGGGTCGTGCCACCCGACTTGATCGCACCCGCCGCACGGTCGCCGATCTTCAGGAAGCTCATCAGCCCGGAGGACCGGCCGCCGCCGGAGAGAGGCTCGTCCGAACCGCGCAGCGACGAGAAGTTGCTGCCGGTGCCCGAGCCGTACTTGAACAGGCGCGCTTCACGAACCCACAAGTCCATGATGCCGTTCTCATTCACCAGGTCGTCGTTGACCGATTGGATGAAGCAGGCATGCGGCTGCGGATGTTCGTAGGCCGAGTTCGATGCGGTCAATTTCCCGCTGCGGTAGTCGACGTAATAGTGGCCTTGTCCCGGCCCATCGATCCCGTACGCCCAATGCAGTCCGGTGTTGAACCACTGCGGCGAATTCGGCGCGGCCATCTGGTGCGCGACCATGTAGCGCATTTCGTCGTGATAGGCCTGCGCGTCCCCTTCGGTATCGAAATACCCGGCTTTCCAGCCCCAATACGTCCAGGTGCCGGCCAAGCGGTCGAATACCTGTGTCGCCCGGGTCTCGCTGCCGTAGCGCTCTTCCTCCGGGAACTGCGCCAGGGCTTTCTCGTCCGGCACGCGGCGTTGCAGCCAGGATGGCACCCCCTTTTCCTTGACCCGGCGCATGCGCTTCGGCACGCCCGCCTTGCGGAAATACTTCTGCGCCAGGACATCGCATGCAACCTGGCTCCAGCTTTCCGGCACCTCGATATTGTCGAGCTTGAACACCACGGATCCGTCTGGGTTACGGATCTCGCTATCCGTCCGGCGGAACGTCAGCCCCGCATACGGTGATTCTTTAGCCTTCGTGAAACGACGCTTAATGCGCATCCACCACGTCTCCTGAATTCTCTATATTCGTGCCGAACGGACATAGCCGCCGGCCCCCACCATTGATGTTTGGAGTCGGAGAATCCTTCGTGGAAAAATCCGCGTAAGATTAAAAAAGCGACCCCCCGGTCTCCCCCGCTTCCCGAACCGCTTCGTCGTCCTCCTAACGACCCCCAGGGCGCCAACGCAACGGTTCTCTAAACTTGGGAAGCGAAACGCAATTAGACACAATTTATTGATGTTTGCAATATATTTTGTGGCTACTATCCAAATCTTCACAATATTTAGCGTTACCAAGTTTTTCATGCAAATTGAGCTAAATAAAACAATATGTTCGGAACGAGCGAAATTTTGCCGGCGCATTCGAGGTCCGCTGCCGGGTGGTTAAGCCGGGCGTCGGTCCGAATCGTCGCCCGGGGCAATGCACGACTCTGGACGGCACCGGCTGCCGGTGCCATATTCCGCAGCGTCACTCATGACGGGGGTATCGAGGACCGATGACCACTCTAGTCACGCGCGTGATGACCTGGTTGCAAGGTGAGCGGGTCGGCGCCGACAGTTTCGAGAACCAGTATTATCAGGAACGGTCTAAGCCGAGCGGCCGCCGTCGTCGTCGCTGGGTCGTTTATGCCCGCGAGGATGAGGCCAGCCGCGTGCCGCCGGCGTGGCATGCGTGGCTGCACTATACGACCGACGACATTCCGAAAGAGACATCGGGCGCGGCGCCGGCCTGGCGCAAGGAGCATGTGCCGAACCTGACCGGGACGGCGCAGGCCTATCGCCCGCCGGGTCATACGCTCGAAGGGGGGCAACGGGCCCGGGCAACGGGCGACTACGAACCCTGGCAACCGAATTGAGTTCGGACGGCAACCCATGAGCAAACAGACCCTGCACACGTTGATCGGCGCGGCGACCCTGCTGGTCGCGGCGTTTGTCTTCGTCATCGGTCATCAGGGTGGGCCTCGCGAGAAGGCGTCCGGCTATCCGATCGTCGGCCGGTTCGCGTCGATCGACGGTATCGGGGTCGGTACCAAGGTTTTGTTGGCCGGCATCCCGGTCGGTCAGGTCGCGGGCTACGCCTACGACCCGGAAGGGCAACGCGCCATCGTCACCTTCACCATTCAGGACGACATCAAGATCCCGTTGGATAGTGTCGCGCTCATCGTTTCCGACGGGTTGCTCGGCGCGAAATACATCAAGATTCAGCCAGGCGGCGAACTGGACATGATGCAAAGCGGCGACGAATTCGAATATGTGCAGGACGCGATCGCGTTCGAAGAAATCTTGGAGAAGGTCATTCTCAACGCCGAACACCAGCGCAATAAGAGGAACGAGGACGATGCCGAGTCGAAGCCGAATCAGGCGACGATAGAGGGGCCGGCCTCGCAAGCGGCGACCGAGACAATTTTGACGGAACCGGTGCGAATTCGATGAAACGGAATATAGTTGAAACCACCACGGGCGCCGTCGTGATCCTGGTGGCCCTCGTGTTCTTGGTGTTTTCCTACAACGTTGCCGACCTGCGGCCGGCGGAAGGGTATGAGGTGATCGCCAAGTTCAACGCGGTCGACGGCTTGGCCGTCGGCAGCGATGTTCGGGTGGCCGGCGTCAAGATCGGGACGGTCGTCGATCAGAGCATCGACCAGGAGGAGTACCGCGCGATCGTCCGGATGAAGATAAATCCGGAGATTCAGCTGACGAAAGACACGGTCGTTCGCATTTCCAGCGCGGGATTGCTCAGCGGCAAATATGTGAAGCTCGAGCCCGGCGGCGCGGCGGAAGCGTTAGCGCCGGGGGGGGAACTGGTAAACACGAAAGATGTCATCTCTCTCGAGGAGTTACTGGGCAAGGTGATCTTTCTGGTCACCGGCGACGAGGGTGGCCAATAGGGACGGCCCGGATCGGGGAACGCTGCGGTGCGCATGGGATGTGCGCGCATCGGCCGCGTCCGAACGAAGGATGAATTTACTGACCATTCGGATGTATACCCGGCAAGCGGTCCCAACCGCTGCGCGGAATCCCTTTTCGGCGGATCATGGCGTGAGGCCGGAAGGGGAGTTGCACCGGTCGGCGGAGGTCGCGTGACCATTCGGCGCCTTTTGAAAGTGGCATTGCTCGCAGCGATTCCTGCCGGCATCGCGGCATCGCCGGCGGGCGCGATCGAGGGCGACACCGTTGTGCTGCAGGGATTGGACAAGGTCACGGCGCGCGTGTGGACGTTCGATGCGCCGGTGGGCCGGGAAGTGCGCTTCGGCACGCTGGAAATCCTGCCGCGTTTTTGCAACCGGACACCGCCGGAAGAGCCGCCGGAGAGCGCGGCGTTCCTGGACATCTACGAAGCCCGTTTCGGCGAGGAACGCGCCAGTCTTTTCCACGGATGGATGTTTGCCTCGAGTCCGGCGCTCAATGCGCTGGAGCATCCGGTCTATGACGTCTGGGTGATCGACTGCAAAGTGACGGAAGCATTGCCGCCGCCGTCCATCACCGAACCCGGCAGCGAAACGCGATAGGCCGTTTCTTCAGGCAAGTGCTGCCGCGGATGCCTTATCCGGTCAGGACGATATCGAGGAATTCAGCGTCCGGATCGGTAACGAACACGGTTTTCCGGTCGATCGCGCCGCTCAAGAGCTTTTTGTATTCGTTACGCGGCAGCTCGATGGCGCCGAATCGCGACAGATGCTTGGTGATGAATTGCGTGTCGATGAAGTCGTAGCCGCCCAACTTCAACGATGCCGCCAGGTAAACCAACGCAACCTTGCTCGCGTCGGTCGCCCGGCTGAACATGCTTTCGCCGAAGAACACGCCGCCGAGCGAGACGCCGTACAAGCCGCCGACGAGCGCGCCGTCCTGCCAGCATTCCACGCTGTGGGCGTGTCCCATGCGATGCAGCGTGCAGTAGAGATCGATAATGTTGTCGTTGATCCAGGTCCGCGGCCTGATCCGCGTCGACTCGGCGCAGCCTTCGATCACCGCTTCGAAGTCGCGATCGTAGGTGATGTCGAAGCTGCCGCTGCGAATCGTGCGGCGCAACCGGCGCGGAACATGGAATTCATTGAGCCGAATGATGCCGCGCATGCGCGGGTCGACCCAAAACAATTCCGGATCGTTGCGATCCTCCGCCATGGGGAACACGCCGACCGCATAGGCCCTGAGCAACATATCCGGGGTGAGGTCGGGCATTTCCATGCTTCAGTCCTCCGCGGTCTCCTCGAGCCACCCTTCCAGCCAATGGATGTGGTAGTCGCCGTTCAGGAAGGCGGGATTATCCATAAGCCTCTGATGCAACGGAATCGTGGTCTCGATGCCGCCGATCACGAATTCTTCCAGCGCGCGGCGCAGCCGCATCAGGCATTCGTTGCGCGTCGCACCGTGGACGATCAGTTTGGCGACGAGACTGTCATAATGCGGCGGCACTGCATATCCCGAATATAGCGCAGAATCGACGCGGACACCGAGCCCTCCCGGGGCATGGAAATCGGTCACTTTTCCCGGCGAGGGGACGAAGGTATCGGGGTTTTCCGCGTTGAGGCGGCATTCGATCGCATGCCCGGCCAGTTCGATATCCGATTGGTCCAGTTCCAACCGTCCGCCGGCCGCAATACGGATCTGTTCCCGTACCAAGTCGACGCCGCTGATCATTTCCGAAACAGGGTGTTCGACCTGGAGGCGCGTATTCATTTCGATGAAATAGAAGCCGCCGTTCTCGTAGAGGAACTCGATCGTACCGGCGCTGCGATAGGACAGTTTCGATAAGGCGGACGTCACCGTTTCGCCGATCCGGCTGCGTTCTTCGGCATTGAGCGCCGGCGAGGGCGCTTCCTCCAACACCTTTTGATGACGGCGTTGCAGCGAGCAGTCGCGCTCGCCGAAATGCAGGACGCTGCCGTGCCCGTCGCCGAGCACTTGAATTTCGATATGCCGCGGCTGCCCCAACAGTTTTTCGATGTAGACCGTATCGTCGCCGAAGGCCGCGCGTGCTTCCTGTCGGCATGTCGCGAGCGCTTCCGGCAGTTCGGCCGCATTGTTGGCGATTTTCATGCCACGCCCGCCACCGCCGGACGCGGCCTTGAGCAGGACGGGAAAGCCGATTTCCTCGGCGACGGCGACAGCCTGGTCTGCCGAGTCGACCGCACCGTCGGAACCGGGTACCACCGGCAGGCCGATCTCGCGGGCGGTCTCCTTCGCCCGGACCTTGTCGCCCATCAGGCTGATATGGTCGGGACTGGGGCCGATGAAGACGAGATCGTGTTCCTCGACCATTTGGGCGAATTGCGCGTTTTCGGAGAGGAAGCCGATGCCGGGGTGCACGGCGTCGGCCCCGGTGATCGTCGCCGCGGTGAGGATGGCCGGAATGTTGAGGTAGCTGTCTTTCGATGGCGGCGGTCCGATGCAAACGGATTCATCCGCGAGCCGGACATGCATCGCGTTCGCATCGGCGGTCGAATGGACCGCAACCGTGCGGATGCCCATCTCGCGGCAGGCGCGGTGGATGCGGAGCGCGATCTCGCCGCGATTGGCGATGAGGATCTTTTCGAACAAGACGGCTACTCGATGACGACCAAGGTTTCGCCGAATTCGACCGGCTGCGCATCGTCGACCGCGATCCGTTTCACGACGCCAGCGCGCGGCGCGGGGATTTGGTTCATCACCTTCATCGCCTCCACGATCAGCAGGGTCTGGCCTTGGGAAACGGTGTCGCCGACCTTAATGAACGGTGCCGCGTCCGGTTGGGGCGACAGGTAAACCGTGCCGACCATCGGGCACGGGACGGCGCCCGCCTCGTCGCCGCCGGCGTCGACCGCGGCGGCGGCCGGCGTGGCGTCAGGGGCGGCGGGAGCGGCTGGCAGGGCCGGCGCCGGTATCGCGGCCGCCACCGTCGTGCCGCCGCGCGCGACGCGGATGGATTTGTTGCCTTCGCAGATTTCGATCTCCGTCAGGTTCGTCTCGTCGAGCAACTGGCCGAGTTCCCGGATCAGTGTCTTATCGACCTGAAATTTTGGCATGTACTGTCCTTCTTCGATGGTCTCGGACGCCTCGCGTCGCCGTCCGTCCCTTATTCTTCGGTCAGCAGTCGATGGACGGCATCGAGTGCTAGGTCATATCCCAACGCGCCGAACCCGCAAATGACGCCGCTTGCCGCCGGTGCGATGAATGAACGGTGACGGAAATCTTCGCGCGCGTAAATGTTCGATAGATGCAATTCGATGACAGGCATCTCCAGGATCGACAGCGCGTCGAGCAACGCTACCGACGTATGCGTCAACGCCCCGGCGTTGATAACCACCGCGTCCTGACCGTCGCGGGCCTGTTGTATCCACGTGACTAATTCGGCCTCGCTGTTGGATTGACGAAAATCCACGGTAAGGCCGAGCGCCGTTGCCTTTTGCTTGCACGCGGCGTCGATATCCGCCAGCGTCTCGTGGCCGTAGATTTCCGGCTCGCGCACGCCGAGCATGTTCAAATTGGGACCGTTGAGAATAAGAACGCTTGCTGGGTCTGCCACGGGCGACCACCTGCCGATACTGTTCGAGACAGGCTATATGTGGGCGCAAATCGGAAAGAATGGCAAGTATTAGTATGGTAACGGCCGTAATGAATTGGCAGCCTGACAATACCGTGGAACTGAAGCGTAAGGATTCGAAAGTATGAAAAGGCCGAACATTGCGCCATTCGGAAGTTGGCGTTCTCCCATCACGGCCGACCGCATCGTCGACGGCAATGTTGGTCTGGGGCAGATCGCGTTGGACCAGGGAGACGTCTATTGGACCGAGTCGCGGCCGGCGGAAGGTGGCCGGATCGCGCTGGTCCGGTGCGGTCCGGACGGTGCGGCGGCGGACGTGTTGCCGAAGGCGTTCAGCGTTCGGACACGGGTGCACGAATACGGCGGCGGCGCCTTCGCCGTCGCCGGCGGTACGGTGTGGTTCAGCAACGACAAGGACCAGGTGGTGTACAGGATGGACGCCGGGCAAGCGCCGGTCCCCGTCACCCCCGCCGGTTCCCGCCGTTTTGCCGATTTGATCGTCGACGGTTCTCGAAATCGCCTGTTGGCGGTCTGCGAGGATCACGGGACACAGGGCGAACCGACAAACACACTCGTCGCCATCGCACGCGATGGGACCCTGCAGGTCCTCGCGTCCGGCAGCGATTTCTATGCGGCGCCGCGTCCGTCGCCGGATGGCCGTCACCTGCTCTGGTTGTCCTGGGACCATCCGAACATGCCGTGGGACGGCTGCGTGCTGACCCGTGGCACCCTTGACGAAGACGGCGCGGTCGTGACGACCGAGACGCTTGCCGGCGGCCCCGATGAAGCGTTGTTCCAGCCCGAATGGTCGCCGGACGGCGAGGTCTATTTCGTCTCGGACCGGTTGGGATGGTGGAATCTATACCGTTGGGCGGCGGACGGGGCGCAGGCGGTTTGCCCGATGCCGGGCGAGTTGGGATTGCCGCAGTGGATTTTCAATATGCGCACATATGGATTTGCCGGGGCCGGCCAAATCTATGCCATTCGCCAGACCGAGGGGCGTGCCGAACTGCTTGCGATATCAACGGCGGCCGGCGCCGCCGATATCGTCCCGACGCCCTTTGTCGAGATGCACGGGTTTGTGACCGATGGCCATCGGGCGGTATTCGTTGGCGGCGCGGCGCGGGATGTTCCGGTTCTCGCCGCGCTTTCGTTCGGCGACCACGCCATCGTCGACCTGCGGCGTTCCGCGGACGATGCGCCGGACCCGGCGGTGGTGTCGGCGGCGCAGCCGGTAACCTTCGACAGCGCGGATGGACGCCAGGCGCACGGCTTCTATTATCCGCCCAAGAATGATGGGTTTTCGGGCCCCGATGGCGCGTTGCCGCCGCTCATCGTCAAGAGCCACGGCGGGCCGACGGGCCAGTCCGGCTGCGGTTTCAATCTCAAGATTCAGTATTGGACCAGCCGGGGATTTGCAGTGCTGGACGTGAATTACGGCGGTAGCACGGGCTATGGCCGTGCTTACCGTGGCGCCCTCGACGGCGCTTGGGGCATTGTCGATGTCGAGGACTGCGTGGCCGGCGCGCAATGGCTCGTCGCACAAGGATTGGCCGATCCCGGTCGTCTCGCCATCACCGGCGGCAGCGCTGGCGGGTATACGACGTTATGCGCGCTTACATTCCGTGACGTCTTCAAGGCCGGCGCGAGCCATTACGGTATCGGGGATTTGCAGGCGCTGGCGCGGGATACCCACAAATTCGAGTCCCGCTACCTTGACCGGCTGATCGGAAAATGGCCTGAGGATCGCGCGGTATACGAGGCGCGGTCGCCGTTGCGCCATGCGGACGGACTGAACTGCCCGGTGATCTTCTTCCAAGGCTCGGAAGATAAAGTGGTTCCGCCGAACCAGGCCGAAGCCATGGTCGCGGCGTTGCGCGACAAAGGTATTCCCGTGGCGTACGTCGCGTTCGAGGGCGAGGGGCATGGCTTTCGCCAGGCCGCGAATATCTGCCGGGCCCTGGAAGGCGAATTGGCCTTCTACGGTCGGGTGTTCGGATTCGAGCCGGCGGATGACATCGAGCCGCTCGATATCGATAATCTTCAATAACAACAACGGACGCAAGGGACTGCCCCCGTCATGCGGATTACCCAGATCAAGGACTTGACCCTTTCGACCGGCGAAAAGCGGTCGAACGCGATGATGGACTTTAGCGATATGACGACCGGCTTCGTGGCGGTGGTCACCGACGTCGTGCGCGATGGCCGGCCGGTGGTGGGCTACGGTTTCAGCGGCACCGGACGGTACAGCCAGAACGCCATCTGCCGCGACCGGATGATCCCGCGCATCCTGGCGGCCGACCCCGAAACGCTGTTGAACGAGTCCGGCGACAACCTCGACCCTTTCCGGGTATGGGACTGCATGATGCAGAAGGAGAAGCCGGGCGGGCATGGCGACCGGGCCGTCGCCGTCGCCACGATCGACATGGCGGTATGGGATGCGGTCGCGAAGATCGCCGGCCAGCCGCTCTATCGTTATCTCGCGGATACCCACGGGGATTCTTCGACGCCGGACCGCGTGCCCGTCTATGTCGGCGGCGGCTATTACGCGCCCGGCCGCGGCTTGACCGAGCTGCAGGACGAAATCCGCGGCCATCTGGATGACGGTTTCGTCATCGTGAAGATGAAGATCGGCGGCGCGCCGTTGGACGAGGACCTGAAGCGTTTGGACGCCGTCATGGAGATCGTGCCGCCCGAAAACCTCGCGGTCGATGCGAACGGCCGGTTCGATCTCGCGGCGGCGCTGCAATATGCCGATGCGCTCGCGCCGTTGGGGCTGCGGTGGTTCGAAGAACCCGGCTTTCCGCTCGATTACGATCTGCAGGCCGATGTGGCGCGCCATTACGACGGGCCGCTCGCAACCGGCGAGAATCTGTTGTCCATGTGGGACGCCAAGAATCTTCTACGCTATGGCGGGCTTCGGCCGGACAAGGACTATCTTCAATTCGACTGCGCCCTAAGCTATGGAATCTGCGAGTACATCCGCACGATCGAGATGATCGAGGATCATGGCTGGTCGCGCCAACGGTTGTATCCGCATGGCGGGCATCTTTTGTCGCTACACATCACCGCCGGATTGGGGCTGGGCGGGACGGAGGCGTATCCGCGAACGCATCAGCCGGTCGGCGGTTTCACCGACGGCCTGACAATCGCAGACGGGTATGTCGGATTGCCGGATATTCCAGGTCTCGGATTCGAAGGAAAAGCCAACCTGTACGAAACATTGAAACGTCTGGGCGCCGAGCCGGGCTAGCTCTGGTTGCGGGCCTCGGCGATCAATTCGTGCATACGGGTGCTATCGATCGCGCCGGGGATCAGCTTGTTGCCGATCACGAACCCGGGCGTTCCGTTGATACCGAGTGTTTGGGCGAGTTGCAGCGTTTCCTGTAGATAGGCCGTGATTTTCGGGTCTTCCATGTCGCGTTTCAGGCGTTCCACGTCGAGACCGACCTTGGACGCGAGCCGCATGACCTTTTCCGGCGTCAACCGGCCGCGGGAACTCATGATAGCAATATGATATTCCTCGTACTTGCCCTGTTTGTCCGACGCCATCGCGGCGCGCGCCGCGAATTCCGATGCAGGACCGAGGATCGGGAGTTCCTTCCACACGACCCGTACTTGCTTGTCGCTCCTCAACACGTCGAGCACCGTGTTCAGCGAGCGTTTGCAGAACCCGCATTGGTAGTCGAAAAACTCGACCACCGTGACATCGCCATTGGGGTTGCCCGATATCGGTGTCATCGGGTGATCGAACAGCTTGTCCTTTTGCGCGATGAGCGCCGCCGCCGCCGCTTTTTCCTGTGCGCTGCGTTCCTGCGCCTCGTATTTTTCCAGCGCTTCGATGATCACTTCGGGATGTTCGAGGAGATACGCCCGGATGGCCTGTTCGAGCTTTTCCTTTTCCATGGTCTTGAAGGTTTCGTCCGCGTGGGCGGGACCGATGGTCAGGAGTGCGGCCAAAAGAGGAAGGGCGAAGGCGAGTTTACGCACGGTTCGGATACTCCACGAATCGATTATCGGCGAGCATGGCACAACTATCCCTTACGTTGCCGCGACCCGCAAGCTTTTGCACGCGATCTTTAGCACGACTGACGAAGGGGTGAGCGGTGCGTGAGCACCGCAATCGCCGCCTAAGGCACGCTAACTCCGCCGATCTTTCAGGCGTTTCGCCTGTAGCTCGATATCCTGAGACCGAATCCACTCCGCCGATCCGTTCGGCAGCAGCCGCATCGCGCGCGTCGCGCGCTCGCGGGCGGTGCGGATATCGCCTTTAAGCAGCGCTTCCTCGGCAAGGGCGTGCGAGACGAGCCCGTGCTTCTGCTGGCGTCCGTAGGCGATGGCGAGTTGCCGCCATGCCCGGGGGATTTCGGCTTCGTAGCGAATGGCTTCCTTGATATTGGCGACTGTGGCGTCGAGTTCGTTCGGATCGTTGATGGCGATCTGCGTTTGCGCCAAGCTCAGCCGGATCAGGGCCGCCCAAGGCAGAATCTCGATCGCTTTTTGGTATTCGGCCGCGGCTTCCTGGGGCCGTCCCGCATCGCGCAGGATGTCGCCCCGCAATTCATGCAGGAAGGGGTCTTGCGGTGTGGCGTCGATGAGCGGGTCGAGAATGGCGAGCGCCTTTTCGGTCTCATTCAGTTTCATGTAGGCGACGGTCCGCGCGTATTTCGCTTCCATGCTCGGGTCGGACGCGTCATAGCGTCGCAGCGTATCGATCGGCGGATCCAGGAAACCCAGGATCTTGCCGCGCATCCGGTAATGGGCGGCCATGAGGTCATCGGGAATCGGAACATCCGAAAACTCGGACTGTTCGATATGGTTCTGGATAAACCGAATGCGGTTCTCGGTCAGGGGATGCGAGCGAATGAACGGATCGAGGCTCGCGCCGTAGATGCCTTCTTCCCGCTTCAGGATCATCATGATTTCGAGCAAGCCCCGTGAGGATTGCCTGCTGCCGTCCAGATACCGCAGCGCCGCTTGGTCCGCCGCCTGTTCGTGGTCGCGGGTGTAGGCCAGGATGCTGCGCTGGCCGATGGTGCCGCCGCCCAAGACGGCCGCGCCAATTCCTTCCGGCCGTCCGGCCGCCGCGGCGGCCGCCCCTCCCAGGATCGTTGCGATGATGGATTGGGCGGTGGCCGCCTTCAAGCCTTCCTGAATCCGCGCCAAATGGCCGCCGGTGATATGGCCGATTTCATGCGCCATCACCCCGATGACTTGGCCGGGGTGGCTGGCGGTGGTCAACAGTCCGGTGTGAATAAAGATGCGCATGCCGCCCGCGACGAAGGCGTTCAGGCGTGCATCGTTGACGAGGTGAAGCCGGACCGATGACGCATCCAGGCCGGCCGCTCGGAACAGTGGCGCTGTGTACACCCGAATGGTATTTTCGATTTCGGTATCTCGGATAAGCGAGAAGCCTTGCGCGGATACGCGGGACGATGACCAAGATATCGCCAGGGCGACCAGCAGAATCAGAGCCGAAAGCCGCGGCGCGCAACGAAGAGTGATTTTGTTACAGATACCTAGCAACGGTCTGATCCCCAAGATGTCACCTCAAATATGTAGTGATTCAATGTGGTCCAAAAAAGGCACCCGATTGAAAATTGGCGCCGTCTTCGCGTGTTCGCTTTTCCTAAGCGCTTGTGGGGACAGCCGTTTTAGCCAAACGTTAGAAACGATTCTGCCCGATCCCAGTGACTACGTCTACGGCTCATTCGTCGCGGACGATTCGCGCGCTGTCGTGGCGGCGCGGAATGTCCTGGCGCGGGGCGGCAGCGCGGCGGATGCAGCGGTGGCCCTGTATTTCACCCTGTCGGTGACGATGCCGTCGGTGGCGTCCCTGGGCGGCGGCGGGGTCTGCCTCGTGCACGATTCCCGGACGCAAACGACCGAAATGCTCGACTTCATCGCGCCTGTGCCGAACAGCGGCCTGTCCGGTGGGGATCGGCCGACCGCCGTGCCGACCAATGTGCGGGGCATGGCGGCGCTGCATAGCCGTTTCGGCCGCATGCGTTGGTCCGACAACCTGACCCATGCGGAATCGCTGGCGCGCGGCGGTTTCGTCGTTTCCAAGGAAACGGCATCGGACTTGGCGCGCGCGGCGCGCCCTTTGTTCGTCGACGAGGGGGCGCGGCGGGTGTTCTCGATGGCCGACGGCTCGCCGGTCATCGAAGGCGAACTCATCCGGCAGGTCGAGCTGGGCGCAACCTTGGGCCAGATCCGGGCGCGGGGCGCGGGCGCTTTTTATTCCGGGCCGTTGTCGAACCGTCTGGTTGATGGGATTCGTCGGGCGGGCGGCACGATTACCAATGAAGACCTGCGGAATTATCGGGCGCGGTGGCGTCCGGTGCTGACGGTTCGGTACGGTGAGGACGATCTGCATGTCGCCGGTCCTCCGGTCTTGTCCGGCCCGGTCATCGCGCAGATGTGGCAGATGCTATTGACCGATCGACGCTATGAAAGTGCGCCTGCGGAGGAGCGGCCGCATCTGCTTGCGGAAGTCGGACGCCGGGCATACGCCGACCGGGAGACGTGGAACAACATCAACGGCGACCGGCAGACGCAGTCCACGCGCCTGTTATCCGCAAACCGCGCGCGGGAACTCATGACGACCTATGACGCGGGGCGCGCAACGCCGCCCGGTGTCGCGCCGGCCGACGGCGCGCGCATATCCGAGAATCCGTCGGGTACGGGCTTCGTCGTGGTCGATGGCCTCGGTTTGGCCGTCGCCTGTACCCTGACCCTCTACAATCCGTTCGGGACGGGCCGGCTTGTGCCGGGCATTGGCATTTTCTTGGCCCAGGCGCCGGGCGTCGGGTCGCGGAACCCATACTCGCTCAGCCCGATGATGGTGACCGGCGAGGAGGGCAAGGTGTTTCGGTTCGCGGCCGCGGGCGTCGCCGGACAAGCGGTATCGAGCGTCATCGTCAGCGTCGCGGCGAAAACCCTGTTGGAGAAGCAGCCTGTGAAGGACGCGGTAACGGGGCCGCGGCTGCATCCGTTGCCCGGATCGGACGCGGTTATCGTCGAGACGGCGGAAACGCCGCCCCGGGTAGAGACCTTGGCGCGCCGCGGGCACACGATCCTTCGGCAGCCGCGTCTCGGCCGGGTCAATGTCATTCATTGCTCCACCGGAATTCCGGTCCCCTCCCTGGCAAGGGTCGATTGCCGGCCGGTTGCGGACAGTCGCGGGTCCGGCACCGGCCTCGAACTGCTCATTGAACTCGAGTAACGCCGCATGGTGCTGAAAGTCGCGTCACGAGCCGGTATCCCGCCGTTCATGGTGATGGATGTCTTGCGCGCCGCGAACGAGCGCGCCGCCGCGCAGGAAGCCGTCTACCATCTTGAGGTGGGGCAGCCCGGGACCGGCGCGCCGGCCGGTGTCTTGGAGGCCGCGCGGAACGCGCTGTCGAGCGACCGGCTGGGGTATACCGAAGCCTTCGGCATCCCGCCGTTGCGCGACGCCATTGCCGGGCATTATCGCGATTACTACGGCGTTGCCGTCGATGCGGAGCGCATCGTGGTGACGACCGGGTCGTCGGGCGGCTTCGTTCTTGCCTTCCTGGCGGCGTTCGAGGTCGGCGACCGGGTCGCGCTCGCGTCGCCGGGCTACCCATGTTACCGCAATATTCTGTCGGCCTTCGGGGTCGAGCCGGTCAACCTGTTGGCCGATGCGAAGGACCGGTTCCAGCCGACGCCGGCGCTCTTGGACAAGGCGTTGCGGGACGGCCCTCTCGACGGGCTGATCGTGGCGTCGCCGTCCAACCCGACGGGCACGATGCTGGATCGCCGGGAATTGTCGGCGCTCGTCGACTACTGCAAGGCGAAGGGGATCCGTTTGATCTCCGATGAAATCTATCACGGCATCACCTATGACCGCCGCGCCGATACGGCGGCGGACTTCGATGAGTCGGTGATCATCATCAACAGCTTTTCGAAGTACTTTTCGATGACGGGTTGGCGGGTCGGCTGGATGGTCGTGCCGCCCGACCTGTTGCGGCCGATCGAATGCCTCGCGCAGAACTTCTTCATTTCGGCGCCGACGCTATCGCAGATCGCGGCGGTGGCGGCATTCGACTGCCGCGAAGAAAATGAGCGGCGGGTGGACGCCTATCGCGCCAATCGCGACCTGTTGCTCTCGGTGTTGCCGAAGGCCGGCTTCGAGAAATTCGCCCCGGCCGATGGCGCGTTTTACGTCTATGTCGATATCGGCGATTTGACGAATGACAGCGACGCGTTCTGCCGCAAGATCCTGGCCGATACCGGGGTTGCCTTGGCGCCCGGTTTGGATTTCGATCCCGACCGCGGCAACCGATTCCTCCGGGCTTCCTACGCCGAGACGAATGCGGCGATCGAAGCGGCGGCAACCCTGTTGATCGACCGCAATCGCTAGAGCGGTTCCTTTCGGAACAAGGCTTGCGCGACGTAGTAGCCCGAGGCGTCGAACGCGGCTTCGGAGGCGGCGAGGTAGAAGTTCCACATCCGCCGGAACCGCGCATCGTATTTCTTCGAATCCAACGATCCGTTCCGCGCATTGAACCGCTGCCGCCAATGACGCAGCGTATTGGCGTAATGAAAGCTCTGGTGGACGAAGGCGGGTCGTTCGAGCGTCAATCCCGCCAGGACGCCGCTGTCGGTCAGCTCTTTGTGGTGCGGGATGTAACCGCCCGGAAAAATGTACCGGTCGATCCAAGGGCTCGTCGTGCCGGGGGCAGGGCGGACGATCGAATGGACCAACGCCCGGCCGCCCGGTTTGAGCATCCGTTTGATGGCGCCGAAGTAATCGGCGAACTGATGCCGGCCGACATGTTCGAACATGCCGATACTGACGATGCGGTCGAACCTTTCCGGATTGGTGGCGGCGAAGTCGCGATAATCCTCCAGGCGATAGGTTAGGCGATTGGATTGGACCGCGGCGGCCCGGTCGCGCGCCAGGGCATATTGCCGCTCGGCAAGGGTTATGCCGACCACATCCCCGGCATCGGTCTCCTGCGTAATCCGCCGTGTCAGCTCGCCCCAGCCGCAGCCGATGTCGAGAACCGACATGCCGGACCGTATGTCCAACCTGCGGATGCTCGTGCGCAACTTATTGATCTGAGCGTCCCGCAGGCTCTGCGCTGGCGTCTCGAAGAAGGCGCAGGAGTAATTCATGCCTTCGTCGAGAAATGCCGCATACAGATCGTTGCCGAGATCGTAGTGGTGCGCCGCGTTTCGCCGGCTTCGGCTCGGTTCATTCCGCCGATGCGGATCGAAGAGCCAGTGTTGCAGGGCGGTAAGCGCCTGAAAGATCGGGTTTTGCAGCAGTGCTTCCTGATTGGAGAGCAGCCGCCCGATAAAGGTCGCCAGGTCGCCTTGTCGAAGGCGCCACTCGCCCTCCATATACCCTTCGCCGACGGCAAGGTCCGGCTTGGCGAGGGCGCGGCGCAGGAAACGGGTTTTATCGACTTGCATCAAGCAAAAGTCCCCATCACCGTCACCGACCATGATGCCGGGGTTGTCGCGGTAGCAAATCGCGAGACTACCGGATCGGATCAAGGAGCGGATGAGCGGGACAAAAAGTCGAAAGATAGTGGTATCGAAGGCCGGGCCCGTCGGCCGATGCGCGGCATCGACGGTTTCATGGAAGTTGGGGCCCGGCGGTGCGTTTCGTTGTGCCATCGGTGCGCTGACCGAATACCGCACCCAGAACTCATGGGTGCCGATACTCGACTCCCAATTCATGCTGACGGCAAAAGGCTAGCCGACCCATTCGGGCCGGTCAAACCTTCGCCGTGACGTTTTTAGGCGCTTGAATCCGCGGCGCTGCTAGCCGACGACCCGGCTCCACCAGCCGGTTCGTTTTTCACCCGGTTCTTCGGTCTGGACCGGCTCCTGCTCGGCGCCCTCTGAAACGTCTGCCGGTTTTGGCTCCGGGGTGGGGGCGGTGTCCGGTTCCCCAGCCGCTGCCGACGACGTTTCCGCATCGGCTTCTTCGGTATCGGGCTTCGGCGCCGTGTCCGCCGAGCCATTGGCCGCCGCCTTGGCGTCGGCTTCAGGCGTTTCCGCATCGTCCTTCGGTTTCCGGCTTCGGGCGGTGCGGGTGCGCCGCCGCGGCGACTTCGGCTTTGCCGCGGCCTTCGCGGTCGCAGCGTCGTCCGCCGTATCCTCCGCTGTCGCGGCGGCCGCTGCCTCTTCCTCGGATGCTGTATCGTCCGATACGGCGCCGTCTGCTGCTACGGTATCGCCATCGGCGGTGTCGCCATCAACGGCCTTATCGGCGGTGCTCGCCCGTCGGCGCGGCCGCCGCCGCCGTTTCGGTTTCTCGTCGGCGGGCGGCGCATCGACGTCGGGTTGTTCGGCCGACCCGGGGTCATCGGCCGCTGCCGCGGTATCTGCCTCGGGCTCGGCGTCCGGCTCGGTGTCGGAAATGTCGGTGACCGCCGTTTCGGTGTCGGCGCCCTCCGCCGCTCGCGATCGCCGGTTCCGGCGGCGTCCGCCGCGGCGTCCCCGTTTCCGGCGGCGCGGTTGGCCGTCGCCATCCTGCTCCGACGCTTCGGCGCTGTCGCTCCGTTCTTCGGCGTCGGTCGCCTCGACCGTCTCCTGGGTTTCATCGACAGCCTCGGTATCCGGCTCGGACCGGCGGCGGCGGCGCGGCCGCCGTTTGCGCTGACCTTGGCGGTCTCGGTCTCGATCGCGGTCCCTGTCTTCCGTCTCGACACGCATGGTCTCGCCGGTTTTACTCCGCACGATGTCGATCGAGAAAGCCGGCGCCATGATGCTGTTGTCGGCGACGATCAGGATCTTGATGCCGTACCGTTCTTCCAGGTCGTGCAGCCGCGATCTTTTTTGGTTGAGCATGTAGAGCGCGGACTCGCTCGGCATCGAAACGGCCATTTCGGTCGACCGTTTGCGCAGCGCTTCCTCTTCGATGGCGCGCAGGATATAGAGCGCGGTCCAGTCGACGGACCGGATGTAGCCGGAACCGCCGCAATGCGGGCAAATCTCGCTGGACATTTCCGTCAGGCTGGGCCGCAGTCGCTGGCGCGACATTTCAAGCAGGCCGAAATGGCTGATACGGCCGACCTGGATACGCGCCCGGTCATGCCGCAATGCTTCCTTCAGGCGGCGTTCGACGGCCTGGTTGTTTCGCGAATCCTCCATATCGATGAAGTCGATTACGATAAGGCCGGCCAAGTCCCGCAGCCGCAGCTGCCGCGAGACTTCCTCGGCGGCTTCCAGGTTCGTCTTCAGCGCGGTTTCTTCGATATGCCGTTCCCGTGTCGCCCGGCCGGAGTTGACGTCGATCGCCACGAGGGCTTCGGTCTGGTGCAACACGATGTAACCGCCGGACCGCAGCTTCACTTCCGGGCTGTGAATAGCATCGATCTGCCCTTCCACCTGAAAGCGTTGGAACATGGGCGTCCCGTCGGTCTTGTCCGGCTGAACGCGCTTCGCGTGGCTCGGCATCAAGGTCCGCATGAAGTCCTTGGCGGTGCGGTAGCCGGCTTCGCCGTCGATAAGGACTTCCTCGATATCCTTGGTGTACATGTCCCGAATCGCGCGTTTGATCAGGTTGGCTTCTTCGTAGATCAGCGCGGGCGCGGTGGAATCGAGCGTGTCGGTGCGGATGGTATCCCACAGCCGGAGGAGGTAATCGAAGTCCCGCTTGATCTCCGCCTTCGTCCGTTCGGAGCCGGCGGTGCGGACGATGACCGCCATGCCGTCCGGAATCCCCAGGCCGTCGAGAATCTTCTTCAGCCGTTTCCGGTCGCCCATGCTGTTGATCTTACGGCTGATGCCGCCGCCGCGCGCCGTGTTCGGCATCAGGACGCAGTAGCGGCCGGGCAGCGATAGATAGGTGGTGAGGGCGGCGCCCTTGTTGCCACGCTCCTCTTTTACGACCTGCACCAGGATCACTTGGCCGCGTTTGATGACCTCTTGGATCTTGTACCGTCGGCGAAGCCGGGAGCGCCGACGTTCCACGTCTTCCAAGTCGTCGCCGCCGACCGTTTCGAACTGTTCGGTCTCGTCCTGTTCATCGCCGTCTTCGAGCGCCGCCTCCTCGGCGATCAGCTTTTGGCGGTCGGCAACCGGGATTTTGTAGTAGTCGGGATGAATTTCGTTGAAGGCGAGGAAACCGTGCCTATTGCCGCCATATTCGACAAAGGCAGCCTGAAGCGAGGGTTCGACCCGCGTTACTTTCGCGAGATAAACATTCCCCTTTAGCTGCTTCTTGTTTTCCGAGTCGTAGTCAAACTCCTCGAGCCGATTCCCCTTGAGTACGACAACCCGCGTCTCTTCGGACTGCGAGGCGTCGATAAGCATACGTCGCGTCATTGATGTTCTCCGGCGCGATTGCCATGCGGGTCGCGCGAACCAACCCATCGGAATCTGCGCCTGTTTGATTTTCGAGAAGCGACAATGGCGATTGGGTCGTCAAACGGTCCGCAATTCTGCGAGCCAGGACGATGGAGACTCCAGGCGCATGCCTGCCGTCAAAGCGCTTTGCGCCTTGGGAAGGGGCAGTGGCCGGATTCGCGTGGCGCATTGTCACCTTGCTGATCGAGCCGTGCGGTTCGGCGCCGCACGGCAGTGGAAACTGATTTGCCTGTCGTGGCACTCCTACCCCTTGTCTTTGCCATTCGCAACGCCATCGATGAGGCGTCTCGCGCAACGGTTGATTCAGGGTGGCATCCGACCAACAATACGCCGGATAGGCCGTGCGGGACAGCTCTGTGAGTAAAATAGGCGCACAGGGTCGATACTACAATCCGTTATTCGCCAATTTCTGTTATTGCCAAAATTAGGAGGAATAAATTGAATTGATGGTAAATGATTATAAAGTATAATTTCGACACCTAAGGCGGAGTCCGCCCAATAGATTTAGCGTTTCGCAAGTTTTGGCATTTTATACACTACCGGATGTTTAGGTGGCTGTGAGTAGTAAGGCGATTCGAGCGGTCCTGACGATTGTGCTTTTGCTGGCGAATATCGGTTTCGCCCGCGCGATGGAGGTGTTCGACGTCCGGATCGGGACTCATCCCGACAAGACCCGTTTGGTGCTGGAACTGACCGAGAAGGTCCCGTACCGCATTTTCACGCTGCCTGATCCGTATCGCATGGTCATCGACCTGCCGCAGGTCGAGTGGAAGATCGGCACGAAAGTACCGAACCGAAAGTCCGGGGTGATATCCAGCTACCGTTTCGGTCTGTTCCAGAAGGGCAATAGCCGACTCGTCGTCGATATGAGATCGCCGGCGCAGGTCATCCGGCACGTCATGCTGCCGCCGTCGGGCAAGAACAGGCACCGTCTGGTGATCGACCTGAAGTCGGTTTCGTCGGCGATGTTCCAGCGGTCCGAGCGCCGCTTCGTGTCGCGGGATTGGGTGGACCCCAAGCCGCAGGCTGCCGTCGTCCGGCCGGCGGTTTTGCCGCCCAAAAGACCTGGGAGAAAGGGATACCGGGCGCATAAGCGCGTGGTCGTGATCGATCCAGGGCATGGCGGCGTGGACCCCGGCGCGATCGGGATCACCGGGCTGCACGAAAAAATCGTGACGCTGCGCACCGCCAAGACCGTGAAGCGGGCATTGGAGAAGAGCGGCCGTTACAAAGTATATATGACGCGGGACGAGGACGTTTTCGTCCCACTTCGCCAGCGGTTCCAACTGGCCGAGCGTGTCAACGCGGAACTGTTCGTATCGCTGCACGCCGACAGCCATCGGGACAAACGCCTGCGTGGCGTGTCGATCTATACGCTGTCCGAGCGGGCCTCGGATAGGGAGGCCGCCGCGCTGGCGGCCAAGGAGAATAGATCCGATGCGATCGCGGGCATCGATTTGTCGAATCAGTCGGACGCGGTGGCGTCTTTCCTGATCGAACTGCGCCAGCGCCAGACGATGAATGAATCGGCGATTTTCAGCGAAGTCCTCATTAAGGAGGTCGGCAAGACCGCGCGGTTGTTGCGAAATACCCATCGGTTCGCGGGGTTTGCCGTGCTAAAATCGCCGGATGTGCCGTCGATCCTGATGGAATTGGGGTATTTGTCGAACCGGCAGGACGAGCGCATGCTGCGGACGCGTGAGTACCAAACCAGGATTGGGCAGGCTATTTTGCGGGCCGCCGACAGGTATTTTGAACGTAAGGAACGGTTGAGCCGTTCATAACTTCGCCATATTTAGTGATTAACGTTCGCATCCCGTGGAGGGATGGGGCAAGTTGAACAAATTACGCCTGGAAGGCCCATGTCCCGCATAGCGAAAGCGATCGTTTTCGTCCTGTCGTTCGGTTTCTTCCTATCGCTCGCCGGTGCGGGGGCGGTCCTCTATGTGTTGTGGCACTACAGCCAAGGACTGCCGGACTACAAACAACTGGCCAAATACGATCCGCCGACGGTCACGCGCGTCCATGCCGGCGATGGACGGTTGATCGCCGAATACGCGATCGAGCGCCGGGTCTTCGTTCCCGTCCGGGCGATGCCGCGGCATCTCATCCGGGCGTTCATCGCCGCCGAAGACCAGAATTTCTTTCGGCATCCCGGGGTCGATCTGGTGGCCCTCGGACGGGCGGTCGTCACCAATGTCATCAATATCGTTACCCAGCGTTCCCGCCGTCCGGTCGGCGCGTCGACCATCACGCAGCAGGTGGCCAAGAACTTTCTGCTGACGAATGAACTGAGTTTGGAACGCAAGATCAAGGAAGCGATTCTCGCGTTTCGGATCGAGCGCGCCTTCGAAAAATCAAGGATTCTGGAGCTGTATCTCAACGAGATTTATCTCGGCTACGGCTCTTTTGGCGTCGCGGCGGCATCGCTCAACTACTTCAACAAATCGCTGGACGAGTTGACCATCGCCGAGGCGGCCTATCTCGCGGCGTTGCCGAAGGCGCCGAACAATTACCATCCCATCCGCCGGTATGATTCGGCCGTCGCCCGGCGCAACTGGGCCATCGGGCGCATGTTGGAAGAGGGATATATCGATCGCTCGACGGCGGAACAGGCCATCGGCGAGCGGCTCGTGGTCGTGCCGCGAACCGCGACGCAGATCGTCGAAGCCGACTATTACCTCGAAGAGGTGCGCCGGGAACTCGTCGAACGGTTCGGCGAACGGGGCCTCTATGAAGGCGGGCTGTCCGTCCGCACGACGCTCAATCCGAAACTGCAATCGTTCGCGGACAGGGCGCTGCGCGATGGCCTGATCACGTATGACCGGCGACACGGCTGGCGCGGACCGATCGCACGAATTCCGGCGAACGGAAACTGGGTCGGCTATCTGCGCGAGGTGTCGGCCCCCCCGGGCGCCGGCGATTGGAAGATCGCGGTGGTGTTGACTGTTACCGACGCGGAGGCCGAGATCGGTTTCGGAAGTGGCCTCCAGGGCAAGATCCCGCTGGCGGAATTGACCTGGGCGCGCGCCGTGCTGGATGACCAGAAACTCGGCCCGGCCGTGCGGCGCGCGACGGACGTGTTGGCGCCCGGCGACGTCGTGCTTGTCGATGCGGTGTCCCGCGGACCCAAGACCAAAGACAAGCAACCGGTCGACTATCCGCCCGATACCTACGCCCTTCGGCAGGTGCCGGCGGCCAATGGCGCGATCATCGCCCTCGATCCGCACACCGGGCGCGTTTTGGCCATGTCCGGTGGATACGACTACGAGACGAGCGAGTTCAACAGGGCCGTTCAGGCGCGGCGGCAGCCCGGGTCGGCCTTCAAGCCGTTCGTCTATCTGGCGGCGCTGGACCGTGGTTATACGCCGTCGACCATCATCCTCGACGCGCCCTTCGTCATCGACCAAGGGCCGGGTCTGGGCAAGTGGAAGCCGGCCAACTACACCAAGCGGTTCTATGGGCCAAGTCCGATGCGGGTCGGCATCGAACGGTCCCGTAACCTGATGACCGTCCGGCTCGCGCAGACCATCGGCATGCAGTCGATCAACGAGACGGCGCAGCAGTTCGGCATGTTCGACGTGACGACCGAACAGCTGGCGATGGCGTTGGGGGCCGGCGAGACGACGCTGCTTCGGCTGACCGCAGCATATGGCATGCTGGTCAACGGCGGCAAGGCGATCACGCCGACGCTGATCGATCGGGTTCAGGACCGGGACGGCAAGACGGTGTTTCGGCACGATACGCGCGTTTGTCACGATTGCACCGTGACGGCCTGGGAAGGGCAGGAACCGCCGGCGATTCCCGATACGCGGAAGCAAATCGCCGATCCGGCGTCGGCCTACCAGATCGTCTCGATGCTCGAAGGCGTGGTGAAGCGCGGCACGGGGCGGCGGATCAGTTCGATCGGCAAGCCGCTGGCCGGCAAGACCGGAACGACGAATGAAAGCCGAGACACCTGGTTCATCGGGTTTTCGCCCGACTTGGCGGTTGGCGTCTTCGTTGGCTTCGACCAGCCGCGCACGCTCGGCAGACGCGAGAGCGGATCGACCGTCGCGGCCCCGATCTTCAAGGATTTCATGGCGATGGCGCTGGCCGAACAGCCGGCCATACCGTTTCGGATTCCGCCGGGCATCCGTCACGTTCGGGTGAACGCGGCGAGCGGGTTGCCCGCGCGGCGCGGCGACCGCAACATTATCCTCGAAGCGTACAAGACCGGCACCGAACCCGACCCGAGCGCGGAGCGCACGGTCATCGGCGGCGGCGAGGTGAGCGCGGCCGCCCCCGGCGAACGGCCGACTCCGGCGTCCCCGGCGCGCGGTCTCTACTAACCGAAATCCCCTTGCCATAGACGGTTGCTTCGCTTACATGCAGCGTCCTGGAAGCGCTAACATAGTGTGGAGAATCCGGTGCGCGCCGAAGTTCAGAATCTCGTCGACGAAATCAAGCAGTCGCTCGAACTGCTGAGGAGGCATCTTTGACTTCGACGCGGCGAAACTCCGGCTCGAGGAACTGAACGCCCTCGCCGAGGATCCGGCGCTTTGGGAAAACCCCGACAAGGCGCAGTCGATCATGCGCGAACGGACCCGCCTCGAGAACAGCATCGGGTCCTATGAAGCCATGGAAACCGGGGTCGCCGAAAACCTCGAAATGATCGAGTTGGCGGAAGCGGAAGGCGAGGATGCGATCGCGGCCGAAGCCGAAGCGGCGCTGACCAAGCTGCGCGACGATGCCGCGAAGCTGCAACTCGAGAGTCTGCTCTCGGGCGAGGCGGATGCCAATGACTGCTATCTGGAAGTCCATGCCGGCGCCGGCGGCACCGAGTCGCAGGATTGGGCGCAGATGTTGCTGCGGATGTATCTGCGTTGGGCGGAGCAGCACGGCTACAAGCTCGAATACATCGAAGAGTCGCCCGGCGAAGAGGCGGGGCTGAAGTCGGCGACGATCAAGATCACCGGTGACAATGCCTATGGCTGGCTCAAGACCGAGAGTGGCGTTCACCGATTGGTCCGTATCTCGCCCTTCGACGCCGCGTCGCGCCGCCATACCAGCTTCGCCTCGATCGGCGTTTATCCAGTGATCGACGACACCATCGAAATCGACATCAACGATGGCGATCTGCGGATCGATACCTATCGCGCATCGGGCGCGGGCGGGCAGCACGTCAACCGGACCGACAGCGCCGTGCGCATCACGCATCAGCCGACCGGCATCGTGGTGCAATGCCAGAACGACCGGTCGCAGCATCGCAACCGCGCGACGGCCATGACGATGTTGAAAGCGCGTTTATACGAACTCGAGCTGCAACGGCGCGAGGAAAAGGCCCAGGCCGAACACGAGGCAAAGACCGATATCGGCTGGGGGCATCAAATCCGGTCTTACGTGCTGCATCCCTATAAAATGGTCAAGGATCTGCGCACCGAAGTCGAGAAAGGCAACGCGGATGCGGTGCTCAATGGCGACCTCGATCCCTTTCTGGAGGCGTCGCTGGCGTCGCGCGTCGCTGGCGCGGCGAGCCAGGCCGACGACGCCTAGCGCCCCGCCGCAAGCGGCGCGTAGTAGTTGGCGGTCAGCCCGGCGCGGTCTCGGCTCGCTACGTTGAAGGGCGGCTTCAGCGATCCCCGGAAATGCTGACGGACGAGTTCCTGGAAGGTCGAAACCGGGTCCCGGTTTGACTGCCGGCAGCAATGGTCGAACCAACGGCGGCCGATGGCGACATGGCCGATTTCCTCGTCATGGATGAGTTGCAGAATATCGGCGCTGGCGTGGTCGCCGGCCTTGCGCAACCGCGCGGTCATTTGCGGCGTCACGTCCAGACCGCGCGCTTCGAGGACAAGCGGTACGACAGCGAGCCGGGCCGCCAGGTCGTGGGCCGTCGATTCCGCCGCCTCCCAAAGGCCGTCATGCGCCGGCAGGTCGCCGTAGGCCGCATCCAGCTCCGCAAGGCGGTCGCTCAACAGTCTGAAATGCTTGGCCTCTTCCGCGGCCACCGACACCCAATCGTCATAGAACGCGTGCGGTAGTGCAGGTGTCGCGCCGAACCGGGCGAGGACGTCCCAGGCGAGATCGATCGCGTTCAACTCGATATGTGCGATGGCGTGCAGCAGCGCGATGCGCCCGGCCGGCGCCGTGTTGATGCGCCGCCGCGGGACCGAGGCGGGCGGCAGCAGCGGTGGCCGTGCCGGGCGCGCGGGGCGCGCGGGCGGTTTCTCTGTCCCTATTGCGTCGAGATTGCCGGCGCGCCATGTGGCCGCAATCTTATCGGCCAACCGCGCTTTTTCCGCCGGTTCCGCCGTTCGGAGGATCGCACAGGCGGCGTCGGTCAATGAGGTCGGCGACGATGAAGCGGGAAAAGTGTTTTGAATGTAAGATGTTGATTTAATTTGTTTTGGTCTCTGCCAAGTTGTTAGGGTTTGAGAAAGCCAACGGTTGATTCTGCTGGATTTTTCGTTGGTGTTAAAAACACAGTTAGGGACTATATCAGCTGTTATGAATCGGCGATTTGAGTCCTGAACGACTAGATGTATCGGGCAAGGAAGCATCTATCAAACGGAACAAGCTTGGTTTGTGGCAGTTCCGTATGTGGGTGCGCAATGAAAAGCGTTATTATGAAAAATCATTGCGTACTAAACGAAGAGTTGAAGCCATCGATAAAGCAGAATGCACTTGCCCACAACGTTGAGGGCAAGTTCAAAAAGAGGAGTGTCTGTACAGTACCTAATGTTCTTGTTATTCGGTAAATTATGAATTCGTTGCTAAAAAAGAAATCTCTATTACAGAGTTCCTAAATAATGCCTTCCTCTATATTTGAAACATTAAAGAGACTGAATTTAACGTCAAAGGAAAGCCGAATTCTTTTCAATGAAAGAACGAGGGATATTGATGGCTTGAAAGTATGGAGGGATACGGCAAGTGGAGTTATCTATATAGAGGATTACTATATTGGCGACGAGACTTATGTCGATGGTGCTTACAGAGAAGAAAACTCTGAAGAGCTAAATACTGGTATTCCGGATTTTGAGCGAGCGACTGACGCTGAAAGACGCTTCAACTCGAATTTGAAATTTGTCGCTGGCAAGAAAGTTGCCGATTTCGGTTGTGGAAGCGGCGATTTTTTGAGGCTTGTTCAGCCGTATTGTGAAAGTGTTTTGGGTATTGAACTTCAGCAGAGTTATGTCGATACCCTAAATGCCGATGGAATTCCTTGCTTGAGTGACATCGCTGAAATCGCCGACTCATCACTTGATATTGTGGTTTCATTCCATGTGATAGAACATCTTCCAAACCCATTGGAAACGCTGACGGAACTTAAGAGAAAGATTGCAAATGGAGGAACGATGCTTATCGAAGTTCCTCACGCAAATGACTTTCTTTTGTCGGTTTTAGAGTGCGATGAATTTAAGCAATTCACCTTGTGGAGCCAGCACTTGGTTCTTCATACGAGAGAATCATTAAGGCGAACGTTGGAATTTGCCGGTTTGAAAGACATTCAAATTGAGGGCGTTCAAAGGTATCCGCTGTCCAATCATTTGAATTGGCTGTCAAAGGGAACGGCTGGCGGACATAAATCTCCATTATCGATCTTGGACTCGGACTCTCTCTTTGATGCTTATCAAAACTCTTTGGCTCGAATTGACGCTACCGATACGCTGGTGGCTGTAGCCAAAGTTCCATAGAGCGTGCTGGGACTTTCCAATCGCCGTTCCTATTGAGTGGGAGTGGCGGGATCGGTCAGTTTTCCAGAAGCCATTGCATGCGCTGCTCGCCGATATCGCAGGGCGGCGTTTCGCGCGGCGCCTCGGGAGCCGTCGCCGGGAAGACGCGTTCTCGCGACGGATAGGGGCGCATACCGGCGATTTCCAGGATCAGCTTCTTACGGATGGCGCGGGCGAAATCGGCGAAGGTGTTCGCGACGACATAGAAGGAGCCGGGACCGCCGATCACGCAGTTGGCGTAGTACAGGTCCAAATTGGGCAGGGCGGGCCACCCGAAGGGGCTGGCGCGATCGTTGACGATAGGCAGGCCATTGATCGCGACGCCTTGGGCGACGGCGCGGTCCCGATGAAGCGTGACGAGGCCCCCTTGGTTGTTCGGTCCGTCGCCTGATATGTCGATCACGCGCCGTGTCCCTTCGAAGCCGTTTCCGGGAAAACTGGCCAAGGCTTGATCGATGATGTTGCTGATCGATGTCCACAGCGCCGTTTGTATCGGCGCGCGTGCGATAATCGCGGCGAAGGCGCGCGCGCTGGCTTCGTCCTCGATCACGGTCCAATCGGCGACCGTGGTCGTATAGTCCTCGCCGGCCCATTCGATATAGGTCATTGCGACCCGCCCGAGGATGCCGCCGCGTATGGCCTTGATGACATCCGGGTCGGTGAGGGCGGCCACATAGCCGTCGCGTTGCAGCCGGGCTTCGTCGGCATCGATGCTGCCGGAAACGTCGACGGCCAGCACGAGTTCCAGGTCGACTGGTTTTGGCGATGTCTGCGCGGTCACGGGGACGGTCCAAAGACCGAGGAAACAGGTCGCTGCGACGACAACGGAGCGGGCGAGGAGGGATCGGTTGCGGGGGCGGAGGGTCGGCATGCCGGGCAGCCGGTCAGTCCTGGTCTTTCGCATCGAAGTAATGTTCGATGAGTTGATAGATGGCTTCCGCGTCTTCCTCGTTCGAAAAGACCAGATTGCTGCTGTCGCCGTAGATGTTCAGCAGATAACCGCGTTCCGCGCAGACAGTTTCCAAGGCGGCGATAAAGGGCGAGATTATCTTGTCGTTCAGCGCTTCGGCGGTTTCATGCTCCGCCATCCGCGCGAGGAATTGATCCTGCAGCGTATCGGGCTTTCCGCCCGTGGGCCGTTTCGATCGGCGGCGCGCCATTACATCTCCTGAACGGCGGCGAGGACCGCATCCACATGGCCCGGGACGCGCACCTTCCGCCAAGCCTGGCGGATGACGCCGTCGCCGTCGATGAGGAATGTCGATCGTTCGATCCCCATGTAGGTTTTGCCGTACATGCGCTTTTCCTTCCAAACGTCGAAGGCTTCGCAGACCGCACCCTCTTCGTCCGACGCCAAACGGAAATTGAGGTCGTATTTTGCCGCGAACTTGTCGTGCTTCGCCACGGTATCTTTCGAAACGCCGATCACGTCGACGTTAAGCTTGGAAAAGTCCGGCAGCGCGTCGCGAAAACCGCAGGCTTCCTTCGTGCATCCCGGCGTATCGTCCTTGGGATAGAAGTACAGGACGAAGGGACGGCCGGAGAGTGTCTCCAGCGACACCTCGCCGCCGCCGTTCGTTGGCATTGAGAAAACCGGCGCCTTGTCTCCGACATCTGCACTCATGGTGGGTATGACTCCTCGTTCTACGGTTGGTATGGCCGATGCGATAGCCAGTTACATGATCCGGTCGCAGCGGTTGGCAAGTCCATGCGGTTACGCTTGGTCGTTTTGGCGCGCGGTCGCGGCGGCCGCCGGTTTCTCGATCAAGTCCCCGAACCGCTTGCGGACATTGGCGGCGGTTTTTTCCATCGTCGCGACGAGGGCGTCGAAGTCTTCGACCCCGACGGCGCGGACAAGGGCCCGGCGGGGGCCGTCGGTCCGGCCTTCATCGTCGAGATTGTCCTTGGTCGTCAGGCGCAACACGGTTTGCACGCGATGCCAAAGCCGCAAGGCGTCGCCGACGTCGGTCGCGACGTCCCGGTCGACCAAGTCCGCTTGGGCGATGTTCTCAATCGCCGTTACCGCATTGCTGGACAGGATTTCCGGGTGGTCGGACGCATGCCGCAGTTGCAGATACTGAACAATGAACTCCGCGTCGACGAGGCCGCCGCGCCGATGCTTGATGTCCCAAAGCGATTGCCCGCGATGTTCCTTCGCCATGCGCTCCCGCATCTTGGCGACGTCGATGACGAGTTGATCCGGGTCGCGCGGTCTTGTCAGGATCGATTGAATCTCCTCTTCCAACCGGTGGATCAGGTCCGGGGAACCGGCGAAGGCGCGGGCGCGGGTCAGCGCCATATGCTCCCAGGTCCAGGCCGATTCGGCGTAATAGCGGCTGAAGGACTCGAACCGGCTTGCCGCCGGACCCTTGCCGCCGGACGGCCGCAGCCGCGTGTCCACCTCATAGAGCCGCCCTTCGCCGGTCAGCGCCTCGATCGCGCCGACGACCCTTTGGCTGAGCCGCATGTAATACACGCTCGTCGCAAGCGGTTTGTCGCCGTCGGATTCTTCGACGCTTTCCGGCGCGTCGTAGACGAAGACGAGGTCCACGTCGGATCCGGGCATGAGTTCCCGGCCGCCGAGCTTGCCGAAGGCGATCATCGCCATGCCGCCCCCCGGCACCGCGCCGTGGTCGCCGCGCGGTCCCGCGAACTCCTTTTTAACGGCGGGCAACAGGTCCGTGATGACCGTTTCGGCGATGGCGGTGTAGGTCGGCCCGGCGGCATGGCCGTCGGTGACGCCTTGCAGGATCTGGACGCCGGTCTGGAACTTTCGGTCGTTGGTCCACCGGCGGGTGACTTCCAGGATGTCCTGGAAGTCATGCGCTTCGGTAAGGGCGGTCGTGAGTTCGTTATGCAGGACGTCGAGCCCCGCCAATTGATCGAAGAAATCATGCGACAGGACATGATCGAGCAGGCGCGGGTTGCGGCTGAGCCGTTCGGCCAGCTTCGGCGCGTCGCCCATGATTTCCGCCACCAGGTCCAGGAGGCTGGGGTTGGCGTAGAACAGCGAGAACAGTTGAACCCCGGCGGGCAACCCGCTCAGGAAAGCATCGAGCCGTGCGATGGCGGTGTTCGGGTCGGACCGCTTGGCAAGCGCTTCGAGCAGCCGCGGCATCAACTCGGTCAAAAGCTCGCGGGACCGCACGCTGCGCGTCGCGCGATACCGGCCGGTGTGCCAGCGCCGGATCATGGTCGAAACCGATGCGCCGTCGCCGAAGCCCATGTCCTCCAGCGTCTTGATCGTTTCCGGATGGTTTTCGTTGCCGGTGAAGACAAGCGTGCCGGCGCCGCCGAGATCCGGCGCTTCCTCGAATAATTCCGCGTAATGGGTTTCGACAAGCGACAGGCGGCGGACCAGATCGTCGCGGAACGTCTCGGCGTCGGGATAGCCGGCGAAGACCGCGATGTCTTCGATCTGCTCGTCGGTCTTCGGTAGGGCGTGCGTCTGATGATCGTCGACCATCTGCAGACGATGCTCGAGGCGGCGCAGATAGCAATACGCCTCCTGCATCTCCTGCGCCGTCGACGGTTCGATACGGCCGTGATCGGCCAGCACATGTAGGGTTTCGCAGACGTCGCTCGTGCGCAGTTCCGGCGACCGGCCGCCCCAGATAAGCTGCTGGGTTTGCGCGAAGAACTCGATCTCGCGAATGCCCCCGCGTCCCAGTTTCACGTTATGCCCGTTGACGGCGATCGTGCCGCCCCCGCGATAGGCGGTGATCTGCCGCTTGATCGAATGGATGTCTTGAATGGCCGCGAAATCGAGATGCTTGCGCCAGATGAAGGGCCGCAGGTGCTGCAGAAACGCGTTGCCCGCCTGAATGTCGCCGGCGCATGGCCGCGCGCGGATCATGGCGGCGCGTTCCCAGTTTTGGCCGACGCTCTCGTAATAGGCCTCGGCGGCGGGGATGGGGATGGCCAGCGGTGTCGCGCCCGGGTCCGGCCGCAGCCGCAAATCTGTGCGGAAGACGTACCCGTCCGCCGTGCGCTCATCCATCACCCGCATGAGGAGACGCGCCAGCCGAACCATCTCCTGCGGCAGCGCATCCGGGTCGGAACAATCGAGCTTGCCGGGCTCGTACAGGATCATGATGTCGATGTCGCTGGAATAGTTCAGTTCCTGTCCGCCGAGTTTGCCGAGCGCCAGGATCACCAAGCCGGTGTCCGCTTCGGGCGTATCCCCCGGCGGCAATGAAAACACGCCATTCGTCGATAACTGGCGCAGCAAGCCGCGGACCGCGAGGTTCAACGATACATCCGCGAGATCGCTCAGCGCGCGGGTGACCCGGCCGACCGGCCAGATTTCCGCGATATCGGCCAAGGCGATGAGAAGCGCGGCCCTGTTCTTCGCCTTGCGCAGGCCCGGCATCAATTTCTCGGCCGAGTTCGCATCCTTTAGATCGATCTGAACTTGATCGATGATGCCTTGAAAGACCTCGTCCGGCCCCCGATTCAGGGCTTCGACGGCGATTTCGGGGTTCCGTACCAGCAATTGGGCCAGATATGGGCTATTCCCGAACACCGCCTCCAGCAAGGCCTTGCCGGCCGGAGACTCGGCGACGGCGCGCATCGCCGCGCCATCCGCGGCCGAGTCCGCGGTTTCATGCCACCCTCCCATGCCCAGGGTGGCGCGCTCCGGATTGGCGGGTTTCGGTAGGTTTTCGGCCTCGATCGGGATCATTTTTGCTTCTGATACACTCCGGAAATCCTGGGAAATCTGGTCAAGAACTCTATACTAGCTCAATAGTGTAGGCGGATCCGGGGGACCCTTGCGCGGTATATGCATACGTGTGGCGCAGATCGCTGTCACCGTCATTCTGGGGCTTACGATTCTCGTCAGTCTTGGGCTGTGGCGTCTGTCCCAGGGACCGGTCTCGCTCAATTTTCTCGCTCCCGCATTGGAGCGCAGTTTTGCCGTGAGGGATACGTCCTTCGCGGTCGAAGTCGATGATACGTCGCTGGTCTGGGGGGGATGGAAGCGCGTCATCGATATCCGAAGCCGGAATGTGCGCGTCTTCGCCGCCGATGGCAATTTGGCCGCGATCCTGCCGGATGTGTCCATCGGCCTGTCGTTTACGGGACTGATGCGCGGCGATATTGCGGTGTCGCGGCTGGATGTGTTCGGCGTCCGTGCGGTTCTCGAACGTTTTCCCGATGGCCGTTTCGGATTTCAGATGTCTACGGATACGGCCGGCGAGCAGAATCGCCAAGGCGCGCTTGCCGACGCCGCAGAGGATTTCCTCCGCCCCATGCGGGAGCGAACGGGACCCTTCCGGTATCTCCAACGTTTCTCGGTGCTTCAAGGCCGGTTCCAGTTCATCGATCAAATGACCGGGCAGATGTGGGCGATCCCGCAAGCCGAGATCGTCAGCGAGTTTCTGCGGGACGCCATCGAGACGCGCTTGGCGCTCGGGGTCCACGCGGACGGACAGCGGATGCAATTGCTCGCCACGATCTTGCACGACCGGCGCAGCCGCCGAATCGGCGGCCGGGTCGATTTCAACCGGTTGGAGCCGTCGGTCATCGCCCGCGCCTTTCCCTACCTCAACCAACTCGCCGATATCCGGGCGCCCTTGTCCGGAAGCGCGAATTTCGAAATCGCCCATGACTGGAAGCTTCTGGGGTTGCGTCTGCAACTGGCGAGCGACTTCGGTCAAGCGACCTTTGCGATGGTGTATCCCGATGGTAGCGAGACGGTGCAGGTCAGCGCCCGGATGAACGCCATCCGCCTGGCGAGTCTTGCGCGCGCGACGCCTGCTTTGTCGGCGCTTGCCGGCCTGGACATCCCCATAACCGGCGTGCTCGAAGGGGTTGCCGATCCTGCCGGTGTATTTCAGCTTACCCGTGTCGATGTATCGAGCGGCGCCGGCGAGGTTGATTTGCCCGGCGTTTTCCCGCGGGCGACGAAGATCGCCGGCGCCCGATTGTCGGCGGATATCGACGGTGACACCTCGACCGCGAAGGTTCGGGAGTTTTCCGTCGATTTCGGCGGCACGCGGGTTTCGACGGCGGGACGCATCCGGCGTGACGAGGCCGGCTATGTCATGGCCGTGAACGGCAAGGTCGCGGCACTGCCGCTGCGCGATCTGGCGAACTACTGGCCGCCGGGCGTGGCCGTCAGCGCCCGGCAATGGGTCACCAGCAACATCGTCGAAGGGACCGTGAGCGAAGGAACGGTGGCGCTCGCCCTGACCATGCCGGTGGTAGACGGACGGGCGTTGGTGCAGTTCGACTCGATCGACGGCACGCTGCAGTACCAGGGCTTGTCGATCAAATACTGGCAGCCGCTTCCTGAGGTCACCGATGTCGGCGGGACGGCCACCTTCGACGGGCAGGGGTTCAAGTTCGCCGTCGGCAGCGGCCGGCTGCAGGATCTTGCGGTGGATAAAGCGACGGTCGATATCACCGGTTTGGATGCGGACGACCAATCGATTTCCATCGATGTCGCGCTGCGCGGGTCGGCGCGGACATTGGCGCAAGTTTTGGACCGAAAACCGCTGGGCTACGTGTCGGAAATCGGCGTTAGCCCCGCGGCGATTTCGGGCGAGGCGGTCGTCCAGGCGAAATTCGATTTCCCGTTGACCGCCGGCCTTGAGGCCAATGACATCGCATTCTCCGCATCGGCGGGGCTTGGCAAGCTCGCGGCGTCGCCTGCGCCCTTCGGCCTGACGCCGCGCGACGGCGACATTCGGTTGACGGTGGACAACGATGGTCTCAGTGCGACGGGCACGATGCGGCTGTTTGCCAGTCCGGCGACCATCGACTGGCGGGAGGACTTCAGGAAAGGGGCGGCGGTCCGCTCCAATTTGGTGGTTTCGGGGCGGTTGCCGGATTTGTCGCGACCCGGATTTGGCGTATCGCCGACGAAATTGATCAAAGGGCCGTCCGACGTGAATGTGGTTATCACAGCTCGGTCCGACGGCATCACGGAAATCCTCGCGGGGTTCGAATTGGTTGACGCCGCGCTGGATATGAAGGCGGTCGGTTGGACGAAACCGGCCGGTGTTGCCGGAACCGCCAATATCGTCGTCACGTTGGATGAGAATGGCGTTCGTGCGGTCGACAAGTTCAGCGTCGACGCCGGATCCTCGAAACTTCTGGGCTCGGCTAAGCCGCGTGAGAACGACCCTTCGGCCTGGCGGATCGATGTCGAGCGGTTCGAGAATGCCGGGAATGATTTGGCCGGCCGCATTGATATCGATGCGGCCGGTACGATTGCAGCGACGGTGTCGGGCCGCCGTTTCGATGTCGGACCGATCCTCGACGCCGAAGAGGATGCGCCGGCGCCGGCCGACGCCGCCGCGCCGCCGCTCCGGCTTAACGCCAGCTTCGATGAGTTGCGTTGGGGTGCTTACCGAAAACTGCGCAAGGCGAACGTGCTGCTGCACCGTCAGGGCGGTAGTATCCGCGGTTTGGTTCTCGACGGTCGGTTGGGCAAACAGGCGCGGCTTGACGTCAAATTTCTGCCGGGGCCGAACGGGCAGATCCTGCGCATCGTGGCGAATGATTTCGGCGAGATTCTGTCGATGTCGCCGACAAAGGGACGGGTCGCGGGCGGGACGTTGCTGGTCCGGGGCGTTCGCCCGTTGCCGGATGCGCCGATCGAAGGGGATTTCATCGCGTCGAATTTCACGTTGTCGAAGGCGCCGACCCTCGCCAAAGTGTTGCAGGTCGCGTCCCTGACCGGCATCGGGGCGGCCATGTCGAAAAAGGGATTGGCCTTCGATGCGTTCGAAGGCCAGTTCGTCTACAAAGACAATCGGGTGACCTTCTCGAAAGCCAGCGCGCATGGCTCGTCGATCGGCGTGACTCTCAACGGGATTCTGGATTTCGACGCGGATACCGCAAACCTGGGTGGGACGCTGGTGCCGGCGTACTCGCTCAACCGCGCCATCGGCAGGATTCCGGTAATCGGATCGCTGCTGACCGGTGGCGAGAACGAAGGCGTGTTCGCGGCGACCTACCGGGTGGCTGGCCCCCTCGAAGAGCCGAAAATCTCGGTCAATCCGTTATCGGCCCTCGCGCCGGGGTTCCTGCGCAACCTGTTCGGGCTCGGCGCGGGCAAGCCGCAGGGCGCGGCCCCCGCCAATTGAGGGGTTTGGATCAGGTCAGACCGGGCGGACCAGCGCGTGGCGTTTCTTGCCGGCGGACAGCTTGATGACCCCCTGATCGTTCGTATCGTCGAGGGACACGGTCCGGCCTTCGTCGTCTATCTTCTCGTCGTTGATCCGCGCACCGCCGCCGCGGATCAGCCGCCGGGCCTCGCCGTTGCTCTGGTTCAAGCCGGCGCGCGCCATCAGGACGAAGGCGGCGATGCCGTCCTCCAACTCGCCCTTGGGGACGTCGATGCTGGGCAGGTCCGCCCCGAAGTCGCCGTCGACGAAGGTCTTCCGCGCGGTTTCGGCCGCCGTCGCCGCCGCCTCGTCGCCACGGCACAGCCGGGTCGCCTCGTTGGCGAGGACGATCTTGGCGTCGTTGATTTCCGCCCCTTCGAGCGCCTCCAGGCGTTCGATCTCGTCGATCGGCAGTTCGGTGAACAGGCGCAGGAAACGGCCGACATCGGCGTCTTCCGTATTCCGCCAATACTGCCAATAGTCGTAGGCCGGAAGACGCTCTTCGTTCAGCCAGATCGCGCCGCTCGCGGTCTTGCCCATCTTGGCGCCGCTGGCCGTGGTCATCAGCGGCGTGGTCAGCCCGTACAGTTCCATCTGCGCGGCGCGGCGACCGAGTTCGACGCCGTTTACGATGTTGCCCCACTGATCGGATCCGCCCATCTGCAGGCGGCATTTGTGGCGGTTGCCCAACTCGACGAAATCGTAGGCCTGCAGCACCATGTAGTTGAATTCTAGGAAGCTCAGCGGCTGCTCGCGCTCCAGGCGAAGCTTCACGGAATCGAAGGAGAGCATGCGGTTGACCGAGAAGTGACGGCCGTATTCGCGTAGAAAGTCGATATAGGCCAACTCATCGAGCCACTCGGCGTTGTTCACCATGACGGCGTCGGTCGGGCCGTCGCCGAAGGTCAGGAACTTCTCGAACACGCCCTTGATGCCGTCGATGTTGCGATTGATGTCCGCATCGGTCAGCAACTGCCGCTGCTCGTCCTTGCCCGACGGATCGCCGATCTTCGTGGTGCCGCCGCCCATCAACACGATCGGCCTGTGCCCGGTTTGCTGCAGCAAGCGCAGCAGCATGATCGGGACCAGGCTGCCCACATGAAGCGAGTCCGCCGTCGCATCGAAACCGATATAGGCCGACACCGGGCCCTCGGCGCAGAGCTTGTCGAGAGCTTCCGAATCGGTGCATTGATGCAGGAATCCCCGCTCGCCGACGGCGTTAAGGAAATCCGAACGAAGCGCGGTCATGGTTTTGTCTAGCCTTGCGGAAAGGGCGGATCGTTTAGCACAAACGGACCTAACGAACAATGACATCCACCGGCGCGGCAAAGCTTGAAAAACCTGTTGTGGCGTTGGGCCTGATGAGCGGCACGTCGCTTGACGGGATCGATGCCGCCCTGCTCGAAACCGATGGGGCGGGGACGGCATCGCCGAAAGGCGCCCTGATGGCGCCCTATGAGTCCGGCTTGCGGGAACGGCTGCGCGCCTGCCTCGGCAGGGAGGCGCGCGATTCCGAGACCGACGCGGTCGAGCGGGACATGACCTTGGCCCATGCCGTGGTGGTCGAGACCTTGCTGCGCGACCGCGGTCTGACGGCCGCCGATGTCCACGTCGCCGGATTCCATGGCCATACCGTGTCGCACCGGCCCGAACGCCGCTGGACGTGGCAGTTGGGCGACGCGGCGTTGCTGGCGTCGCGTATCGGGATCGATGTGGTCGGCGATTTCCGCAGCGCCGACATGGCGGCGGGCGGGCAGGGCGCCCCGTTGGCGCCGGCCTTCCACGCCGCCTTGGCGGCGTCGATGGAGAAACCCGTCGCCGTGCTGAACTTGGGTGGCGTCGGCAATGTCACATGGGTCGGCTCCGATGCCGCGCTGGTTGCCTTCGACACAGGGCCCGGCAATGCCCTGATCGACGATTGGATGCGTCGCAGGACCGGTGCGGGGTTCGACCGGGACGGGCAGGCCGCGGCGGCGGGAACCGTCGATGCGGCGGTCCTGTCGACGCTGCTGGCGCATCCGTATTTCGCCGCGCCGCCGCCGAAGTCGCTGGATCGGGATGACTTCGATGTCCAGGCCGTCGACTGCCTCGCCACGGAGGATGGCGCCGCGACCTTGACGGCTTTTACCGCGTCTGCCGTCGCACGGGCGGCGGACCTGCTGCCGTTACCGCCGACCCGTTGGCTGGTTACCGGTGGCGGTCGGCATAACCCGACACTGATGGCGATGCTGTCGCGGGCGCTGCGAGTTCCCGTGACGCCGGTCGAGGATGTCGGCTGGGACGGCGATGCGCTGGAGGCGCAGGCTTTTGCCTATCTCGCCGTCCGGTCGCTGCGCGGCCAGCCGCTTAGCTGGCCGGGCACCACGGGCGTCCCGGCGCCGCAGACCGGCGGGCGCTTGTTCGCCGCCGTGAGTTCCCCTTAACTGGCGGCCGATTGGGTCTCGTCGGACGACAGGGCGTTGTCGAGATAGGTGGTGACGAAAGCGTCCATCTCCTCAAGCTTGCCGGTGAAGAAATGGTTGGCCTTCGGAACGGTCTCGTGGTCGATCGCGATTCCGCGCTGTTGGCGCAGCTTTTCGACCAGCTTGGTCACCGAATCCGCCGGGACGATTTCGTCTTCGGATCCGGTCACCATCAGGCCCGATGCGGGGCACGGGGCGAGGAAACTGAAGTCGTACATATTCGCGGGCGGCGC
Organism: Alphaproteobacteria bacterium; assembly: GCA_028281325.1. Lineage (GTDB taxonomy): Bacteria > Pseudomonadota > Alphaproteobacteria > UBA8366 > UBA8366 > JAJFJD01. The sequence continues at coordinate 36,556 of JANQKC010000029.1, read as the reverse complement.
GATCGAGATGAAGCCGTCGATCTCCGGCCGGCGCATCAGCAGCTGCATGCCGATCCACGCGCCGAAGGAGAATCCGCCGATCCAGCAGCCCCGCGCGTTCTGATTGAAGCTTTGCATCCAGTCCAACGCCGTTGCGGCATCGGATAGTTCACCCTCGCCACGGGCGAAGGTTCCCTGCGACCGGCCGACGCCCCGAAAGTTAAAACGCAGGCAGGAAAAGCCCCGCCGCACGAAATTCTGGTAGAGCGTGTAGACCACCTTGTTGTTCATCGTGCCGCCATGCTGCGGATGGGGATGAAGGAACAGGGCGATCGGTGCGTTGACTTCCTGGCTGTGGTGGTAACGGCCTTCGAGCCGGCCCTCCGGCCCGTTGATGATCACTTCTGGCATGATGGGGTTACCGTCTATCCTTCGTCATTGTCGTTTCCGCCGGGTTAGGGCTGGGCGAACCCGGCATATGTGTTTGGCGGTCAGCGGCGCGGATCAGGCAAATTTGCGGCGGTCCACTTGAATTCTTGACCACTGCGCTAGGTCATTCTATATCCACATCGACAGATAAACCGGCGAATGACACGCCTAAAGCCCTTGGGGCATGCCGGTCAGGTAGCGCCTAATAAACCGCGAATCCGTTTGAAAATAAAGATTAGGCATTTTTTACCATGTTCAAGATGTTGCGCGATGAGATTGACGCGATCATGCAACGCGACCCGGCGGCCCAATCCCGGCTCGAAGTGGCGTTTTGCTATTCCGGCTTCCATGCGATCGTGTTGCACCGATTGGCCCACGCCGCGTGGGGAAAAGGCTGGCGGGTTTTCGCCCGCGCCCTTTCGCAATTCAATCGTTTTCTGACGGGAATCGAAATCCATCCCGCGGTGCGGATCGGCCAGCGGTTCTTCATCGACCATGGCATGGGCGTCGTGATCGGCGAGACCGCGCAGATCGGCGATGACGTTACGCTGTATCATGACGTGACGCTGGGCGGTGTCGCGCCCTCGGTCGACTCCGACAGTCAGCGCGACCGCAAACGCCATCCGACGTTGGAGGATCGCGTGATCGTCGGATCGGGCGCGCAAATCTTGGGGCCGATCACGGTCGGCGCCTGCGCGCGGGTCGGCGCGAATGCCGTGGTCACGAAGGATGTGGTCTCAGGCGTGACCGTCGTCGGTATTCCGGCGCGGGTGATTCAGTCGCGCTCGACCGGCGAACACAATCCGTTCTCGCCGTACGGCACACCGCTGGGCGACGTGCCCGATCCGGTCGCGCGCGCGATCGATGGGCTTATGGAGCATGTCTCGGTGCTCCAGGCGCGCATAGACGATTTGGAAACGCAGCTAAAGGAGAAATCGCCGTCGGTTGGGGCCGGCGGCTTCGAGAAGGAAGAAGGATCCGGGGAGGCCCCCAAGCTCGGATCGAACTAGGCGGCGGGTTCGCAAAATCCTGCGCCAAGCAACGAACACTGGGAAAATGGCTTCACAAAAACAAGAGAGGCGACGGTGCGACTAAGTACGAAAGGCCGATATGCGGTCATGGCAATGGTGGATCTCGCCAAGTACGGCGACGGCGACCCCGTGGCGTTGTCGGAAATCGCCGTGCGGCAGGAGATCTCGCTTTCCTATCTCGAACAACTGTTCGCGAAACTGCGACGGGCCGGCTTGGTCAGCAGCGTCCGCGGCCCTGGCGGCGGTTACGTCCTGTCGCGAACCGCGGAGGACACGCGGCTTGCGGATATCATCCTGGCCGTGGACGAGCCGATTCGCGCGACCCGATGCGTACCCGGGTCGCCTGTGGGATGTACCGGCGATAAGGTCCGATGCATCACGCACGATCTTTGGGAAGAATTGGGCAATCTGATCCACCTGTTCTTCAGTTCGATCTCGCTTGCCGATGTCGTCGACCGCCGTATCCTGGGTCAAAGCGGCGTCATTCACCGGTCGAATCAAGTCGCCGCCGCCGAGTAGGGCGACCGGTTCGACGGTGACCTAGGTATCAGCGGTCTCGGTTCATGGTTTATCTCGATCATAACGCTTCGGTTCCGATGACTGCCGCGGTCATTGACGCGATGACGGCGGCGGCGTGGCAGGGGGGAAACCCGTCGTCGGTGCACGACTACGGCCGGCGCGTCCGCGCCCGGATCGAGACCGCGCGCAAGGAGGTTGCGGCGATGGTCGGGGCGGCGGCAAGCCAGGTCGTTTTCACCAGCGGGGCGACCGAAGCGAATGCGATGGCGTTGCGCGCCTGCGGCCGCGGCCATGTCCTCGTGTCCGCCACGGAACACGTCTCGGTTTTGGATGCTCATTCAGGGTCGATACGCATTCCGGTGGAGGCGGATGGCGTGGTCCTGCCGTCGGCGGTCCGGGCCGCGCTGACGGCGGAAGACGTCGATGCCGGCGATGCGGTCGTGTCGGTCATGCTGGCCAACAACGAAACCGGCGTGATCCAGCCCGTCGCCGAGATTGCCGCCGTGGTGCGGGAACTTGGCGCCTTGATGCATTGCGACGCGGTGCAGGCGCCCGGCCGGGTACCGGTGGACATGGCGGCGCTCGGCGTCGATATGATGACGGTCTCGGCTCATAAGATCGGCGGGCCGGCGGGGATCGGCGCGCTGATCCTGCGCGACGCGTCGCTGCTGCGGCCCGACACGAAAGGCGGGGGGCAGGAGAAAGGGCTACGCGGCGGCACCGAGAACGTCACCGGTATCGCCGGGTTCGGCGCGGCCGCGAAATCGACGAGGGACGTTGACGGTGTGGACGCGATCGCCCGCCGCCGCGACCGGATCGAGGCGCGGGTGAAGCAGGAAGTTCCCGATGCCGTCGTCTTCGGCGCCAACGTCGCGCGGCTTGCCAATACCAGTTGCATCGCCATCCCCGGCATCGGCGCGGAGACGCAGGTCATGGCGCTGGATCTTGCCGGGTACGCGGTGAGCGCCGGATCGGCCTGCTCGTCGGGCAAGGTGAAGACCAGCCATGTGTTGCTGGCGATGGGCGTGGACGATGACCTGGCGCGCTGCGCCATTCGCATCAGTCTCGGCCCCGACACCGGCGACGACGATGTCGACGGATTCGTCGCCGCCTGGACCGATCTCATTCACCGATTGCGACGGAGTGCCGCTTGATGCCGGACAGCAATAGCGACAGGCTCGACGGGAAGATGCCGATCTACCTGGATTATCAGGCGACGACGCCGACCGACGAACGGGTCGTGGCGGCGATGCTGCCCTGGTTCAACGAGAAATTCGGCAACCCGCATTCGAGCGATCATCGCCATGGCTGGGTGTCGGAAGAAGCGGTCGAACGGGCGCGGGGACAGGTCGCCTCGATTATCGGCGCGAAGCCCAAGGAGATCGTCTTCACCTCCGGCGCGACGGAGGCGAACAACCTGTCGATCAAGGGCGTCGCGCATGCTGCCGACCCATCGCGCCGCCATATCGTGACCTTGGCGACCGAGCACAAATGCGTCCTGCAAAGCTGCAAGCGGCTGGAAGAGGAAGGCTTCGACCTGACGATCCTCGGCGTTCGGTCCGACGGGCTCGTCGATCTCGATGAATTGGCGCGATCCCTGACCGACACGACGCTGTTGGTATCGGTCATGGCGGTTAACAACGAGATCGGCGTGATCCAGCCCTTGGCCGAGATCGGCGCGCTCTGCCGCGAGCGCGGAATCTACTTTCATACCGACGCGGCGCAAGCGGTCGGCAAGATTCCGCTCGACGTCAACGCGATGAAGGTCGACTTGATGAGCATCACGGCGCATAAGTTCTACGGCCCGAAGGGTGTCGGGGCATTGTACATTCGTCGCCGGCCGAAGGTCGCCCTGCGCGCGGAGATGGACGGCGGCGGGCAGGAGCGCGGGCTGCGGTCCGGCACGGTGCCGACGCCGCTGGTCGTCGGGTTCGGCGAAGCCTGCGCCATCGCCGAACGCGAAATGCCGACGGAGGCCGCGCGACTGGCGGACCTGCGTGACCGTATCCTGAGCCGCCTCAGAGAAGCGCTGCCGACCCTGCATGTGCACGGCGACCTCGACCGCCGGATTCCGGGTAACCTGAACCTGTCCTTCGCCAACATCGACGGGCAGGATTTGATGATGCGGTTGGACGGTTTGTCGGTGTCGACCGGGTCGGCCTGTTCGTCGGCGATCGTCGAGCCGTCGCACGTGCTGCAGGCGCTCGACCCCGACCCGGCGCTGCTGCACAACTCCCTCCGGATCGGGTTGGGGCGGTACACGACGCCGGAAGAGATCGATCGTGCGGCCGACGATATCGTCGCGGCCGTGAGCAGCCTTCAATCCGCCAACCAAGTCTACGAGAAAGCGTGAGGCGACCCCCGACGTGCCGAAAATGACATTCATCGAACCGGGCGACATCCGGAAGGAAGTGGACGCGCCCGAGGGCTTCAGCGTGCTGGACATCGCCCATCGCAACGGCATCGACATCGAGGGCGCATGCGAAGGGTCGATGGCCTGTTCCACTTGCCATGTCGTGGTCGAGGCGGCGTGGTTCGAGAGGTTGCAGCCGCCGAGCGAAGAAGAAGAGGACATGCTCGATCTTGCCTTCGGACTGACCCGCACCTCGCGGCTGGGCTGTCAGATCACGATGACGGCGGAATTGGATGGGTTGACCGTTCGATTGCCGGAATCGACCCGCAACCTGTTGCTTGAAGAATAAGCGAGGGCGTCTTCCGCCATGCCGACCCTGTTCGACACCCTCAAATCCGACTGCGCGACCGAGTGGAACGACTACACCCGCCACGACTTCGTGCGGCAACTGGCGGACGGCAGCCTGCCCGAAGCGGCGTTTCGGCATTACCTGCAACAAGACTATCTGTTCCTTATCCACTTCGCCCGCGCCTATGCGCTGGCCGGGTATAAATCCGAGACCCTCGCCGAACTACGGTCGGCCGCGGCGACGATGTCGGCCCTGGTCGATACAGAGATGGCGCTGCATGTCGCCTATTGCGCCGAGTGGGGGCTGAGCGAAGCCGATATGGAGGCGGTGCCGGAAGACAAGGCGACCGTTGCCTACACCCGCTTCGTCTTGGAACGCGGCGTGGCGGGCGATCTGCTCGATCTGCAAGTGGCGCTGGCGCCCTGCGTCGTCGGCTACGGCGAGATCGGACGGGCCTTGGCCGACGACCCGGCGACGGTGCGGGACGGCAACCCCTATGCGGACTGGATCGCGATGTATGCGGGCGAGGAGTATCAAGACGTGGCAGCTGCAGCGGTATCGTCGCTCGATGCGCTGATGGAACGGCGTGGCGGCGAAGGGCGCATGTCCGGCCTGACCGAGACTTTCCGGATGGCGACCGTGCTGGAGGCGAACTTCTGGCAGATGGGGCTGGACGCCGCCTGACGATGCGATGTCGAAACCGGACGAGGAGGAACCCATGACCGATCGCAGGCTTCGGGTTGCCGTCGTCGGGGCGGGGTTCTTCGCGCAGTTTCATCACGAGGCATGGTCTCGGCTGGACCGGGTGGATCTGGTGGGGATTTGCGACCTCGACCGGAACCGCGCCGCCGCGGCCGCCGCCGTGTCGGGGGCGCAAGGCTTCGGCGATGTGCGCGACATGCTCGATACGATCCCCGTCGACGTGGTGGACATCGCCACGCCGCCGGAGACGCATCTCACCCTTGTCTCAACTGTCGCGGAGCGTGGTCTGCCGGTGATCTGCCAGAAGCCGCTCGCGCCGGCCCTGGCGGAGGCCCAGGCGGTCGCGGCGTCGGCGTCGGCGGCCGGCGTCACGCTGGCGGTGCATGAGAATTTCCGTTTCCAACCCTGGTTCCGCGAGGCCCGACGGCTGATCGACGCGGGCCATTTGGGCGACCTGCATGGCATCGCCTTCCGCATGCGGCCCGGCGACGGGCAGGGTCCGGACGCGTATCTCGACCGGCAACCTTACTTTCAGACGATGGAGCGGTTCCTGGTCCATGAGACGGGCATTCATTTCGTCGACACCTTCCGCTTCCTGATGGGCGAGGTAACCAGCGTTTATGCGGACTTGCGCCAGATCAATCCGGCGATCGCGGGGGAGGATGCGGGCACCATCGTCTTCCGCTTCGCCGGCGGTCAGTCCGGTGTGTATGACGCCAACCGGCTCAACGACCATGTGTCCGACAATCCCCGGCGGACCATGGGCGAAATGTGGCTCGAAGGGTCCAACGGCGTGTTGCGCCTCGATGGCGGCGGTCGCCTGTGGTGGAAGCCTCATGGCGGGGACGAGGCCGAGCATCCTTATGCTTGGGAGGACCGTAGTTTCGGCGGCGATTGCGTCTACGCGACGCAGGCCCACATCGCGGCCCACCTGCTGGACGGCGCGCCTTTGGAAACCGGTGCGGAGGCCTATCTGCGCAATGTCGAGATCGAAGAGGCGATCTACCGTTCCGCCGCCGAACGGCGGGCTATCGATGTCTGATGGAGGGCCGGTGACCGACGCATTGCGTTTCCCGCGCCGAACCCTATATTTCCCGCCATGAACAGCCTGGACATAGACAAGAAGCCCGCGGACACCCGCGTCGTGGTGGCCATGTCCGGCGGGGTCGATTCGTCGGTGACGGCGGCGCTGCTGGTGGAGGCGGGCTACGAAGTGGTCGGCGTTACGCTGCAACTGTATGACCATGGCGAGGCGGTATCGCGCAAGGGCGCCTGCTGCGCCGGGCAGGATATCCACGACGCCCGCAACGTGGCCGCGACGCTGGACATCCCACATTACGTGCTCGACTACGAAAGCCGGTTCAGGGAATCGGTGATCGACGATTTCGCCGACGCTTACATCCGGGGCGAAACGCCCATCCCGTGCGTCCGGTGCAATCAGACGGTCAAGTTCCGGGACCTGCTGAGCACGGCCCACGATCTCGGGGCCGAGGCCCTGGCGACCGGGCATTACGTGAAGCGGGTGGCGGGCCCGGCCGGGGCGGAACTGCACCGCGCCGCCGACCATGGCCGGGATCAAAGCTATTTCCTGTTCGCCACGACGCAAGAACAGCTCGATTTCCTGCGCTTCCCGCTGGGCGGCATGCCGAAGACCGAGACGCGCGAAGCGGCGGCCCGGTTCGACCTGCCTGTGGCCGACAAGCCGGACAGCCAGGATATCTGCTTCGTGCCCAACGGGTCTTACGCCCAGGTCGTCGAAAAGCTGCGGCCGGAGGCGGTGATTCCCGGCGATATCGTCGATATGGACGGCCGGGTGGTCGGGCGGCATGAGGGCATCATTCACTACACGGTGGGGCAGCGGCGGGGGCTCGGCATCGGCGGGCGCGATCCGGCGTCCGACCCGCTCTACGTCATCCGCCTCAATGCGGCGGCGCATCGCGTGGTGGTCGGGCCGAAGGCGGCGCTGGGCCGCGGGCGGTTGCGGCTGTCCAGCCTGAATTGGCTTGGCGGCGACATATCCGGCGATGGACTGGCGGTCAAAATCCGCTCCGCGATGGAACCGGTGCCTGCTACCGTGGTCCGATCGCCCGACGGCGGCGCGGAGGTCGTGTTCCAAGACCTTCAGTTCGGCGTCTCGCCGGGCCAGGCCTGCGTGATCTACGCCGGCGACCGGGTGCTCGGCGGCGGTTGGATCGAGCGCGACGCGGCCGAACGTGCCGCCTGAGTCAATGACCGTGCCGAACACGGCATTTTCCGTTTCCCCATAAGGTCCGTACAATTGGCGATACCCGACGCATCCGCCGGCCGGAAAAAGCCAACCGACCGCACCTTTCGATGGGGGAGATTGCCGTGACCATTGTCGTATCGTTGAAGACGGATCCGTATTGGTGGGACGCGGCGCCGCCCACCGATGTGCCGAAAACCGATGTTGCCGAGACCTGCGACGTCGCGATCATCGGCGCGGGGTATACGGGCCTGTCGGCCGCGCTGGTGCTGTCGCGGGCGGGCCGGTCGGTGCAGGTGTTCGACAGCCTGCGCGCGGGCGAAGGGGCCTCGACCCGGAACGGCGGCATCGCCAGCGGCAACATCCGCATCGGCTTCGGCACGCTGATCGATAAAGTCGGGCTGGAGCGCGCCAAAAGCATCTACGCCGAGGGCAAGCTGGCGCGGGAGCGCCTGTCCGCCTTCCTCGACGACGAGGGCATCGATTGCGACCAGCAGATGGTCGGCCGGTTTGCCGGGGCGGTCGCGCCGAAGCATTTCGACGCGATGCGGCGCGAGGCGGACCTGCTGAACGAGCATGTTGATCTCGGCGTCTCGGTGATCGAGCGCAAGGACCAGCATGCGGAACTCGGCACCGACTATTATCACGGCGGCGTCGTGCGCCCCGACATCGGCGGGCTGCATCCGGGCAAGTTCCACTTGGGGCTGATCGGCCGGGCGGGGGAGGCCGGGGCCACGGTCCATACCAGCACCGCCGTGCAGGGCGTGGCGCGCGACGGCGACGGCTATACCGTGCGGACCGCGCGCGGCACGGTGCGGGCGCGCGACGTGCTGGTCGGGACCAATGGCTATACCGACAAGGCGAACGCCTGGCTGCAGCGGCGGCTGGTGCCGGTGCCGAGCCGGATCATCGTGACCGAGCCCATCGCGCCGGATGTGATGGCGCGCCTGATGCCGAAAAAGCGCATGCTCGTGGAGAGCCGGCGCGTCGGCTACTACTACCGCCCGACGCCGGACGGCACGCGCATCCTGTTCGGCGGGCGGGAGGGGCCGTCGGACGCCAGCCCGGAAGAGGTGGTGCGCATCCACATGGGCCGCCTGGTCGAGATATTCCCCGAGCTGGCGGACGTCCGGGCGGAATACTCCTGGAGCGGCTTCGTCGCCTATTCCCGCGACTACATGCCCCGCCTGTTCAGCCATGACGGCAAGCATTACGCCGTCGGCTATTGCGGGTCCGGCGTGGTCTGGGCGTGGTGGACCGGGCGGCACGCGGCCTTTCGGATATTGGGCCAGGGCGAGACCGACTCCGCCTTCCTCTGCGATCCGCCCAAGGCCGTGCCACTGTATACGGGCAAGCCCTGGTTCCTGCCGGCGATGATGAAATGGTTCGGCTTTCAGGACCGGATGGACCAGCGCGCCGGCGGATAGGCCGCTTGCCCGAACGGTGTGGCCCGGAAAGCCCCTCGGGCGCTTGACAGTCCCCGGCGGCGGGTTTATGTGCATGCCGCAGAGGCCCATCCGGTCCCGCGTGGCGGAGTAGCTCAGTTGGTTAGAGCAGCGGAATCATAATCCGCGTGTCGGCGGTTCGAGTCCGCCCTCCGCTACCATTTTTTTTCAATGACTTAGCTTCTGTTCCCTTCGACTGTCGCGCTCGGGCGGCTCGGGAAGCTTAGTCGGAAAAATCCAGCGGCGTTTCGAATCCTGGCGGCTTAACCGCGACGACGGAGCATTCGATGCTGTTGAGTACGTCTTCGGCGGTGTTGCCGATGATGACGCCGTGCAGGCCCGTCCGGGCCACCGTGCCGATGACCAGAATGTCCGCGTTGAGCGCCTTAGCCTGCTCCGCGATCACCGTCCGCGGCGCGCCCCGTTTCAGGGCCGTCCGGAATCCGGGCCGATCCAGGCCAGCCGCGTCCAAGCCCTCGGCGGCCTGCGTCGCCAACGCCTGCATCGCGCGCGTGCGGCCGGCATGGACGGCGGCGACATAGGCCGCGGCGTCAGCGCCGGTATCGGGCCCGCTGGACCAAAGCTGCACCAGGCTCTCGCCGGGGGCGTCCCAGGCATGCAATACGGTGACCGGCGCGCCGGAAACCGGCGCCAGCCGGGCGGCGGTCTCCATGACATTCATGTTCAGCGCGGCGAGCGTCTCGGGCTCGTCCGCGTCTTCCAGGTCGACATCCACGGCGGCCAACACCGTGCCGATCGTGCGCGGCGCGTCGGACCGGCGCAGCCAAACGGAACACGGACATTTGCGCAGGAGGTGCTGGTCCGTGCTCGCGAAGAGAAATTTTTGCACGCCGCGCAGCGGTTCGGCGGTTTTCAGCACGAAGTCGACACCCTCGTCGACGACATGGCGGATGATCTCGATGAAGGGTCGACCGACACGGACCTGAATGGCGGGAGTCTTGCCCGGGACCGTTTCCTGCGCGAGCGCCAGGATTGCGGCTTGCCGCTCTTCCACCAGACGGCCCAAGGCGACGTCGATATCGATATCGGCGGCGCGGGCCAGTTCCTTGGCGTCCGGCGGCGTCTCGACGACCGAGAACACCGTGAGGGAGGCGCCATTCCGTTCGGCGAAATCCGAGGCGGCGGCAAGCAGGGCCGCGTCTGCCTCGGCGCCGGTGTAGACGGCGAGCACCTTGCGAATTGGCGCCGCGTGGTCGGTCATGATGCAAACTCCCTTTGTCCGCTCGGATCGGGAATACCCGTATGTTCCACGGGAATATTCGACTGAATCATTGTGGCCGCCTGGGCCGCGGCGTCCGCATAGGGCATCAAGACCAAATCGGCGTCGGCTTCGCGCAGGTCCTGCACCGTCGTTTCCTGATGGGCGGAAACGGCGATGCGGCCTTTGAATCCCAGGTCCTTCATGGCGCGGATCAGGGACCGGCGCGGGTCGTCATGGGTCACCCCGGTGTCGTGTTCGGGCACCGCGGAAACCACCCATTCGACATCGGCCAAGGGCAGATGGGCGAGGAACTCCGGGTCTGTCGCATCCCCGAAGACGACGTCGAAGCCTTGCGCCCGCGCATGCCGTACCGCAACCGGGCTGAAATCCACGCCCAGGACCCGCCGACCTGCGCCGGCCAACTCACGGGCAATCCCGATTCCATAGCGCCCCATGCCGAACAGGATGATGTCATGTTGCCCCTGCTTGGCGGCGGCGCCTGCCTTGTCCCGTTTCGGGGTCCGCCGTTCGAAGACGCCCAGCAGCGGTTCGAGCCGGTCGTAGAGCTGGTGCGAATAGGTGATCATGTAGGTCGACGCGGCGATGGTAATCAGGCCGACCAGCGTCACCAAGCCAAGCGCCTCGTCCGAGACATGGCCGATCGCCACGCCCATGGCCATGAAGATGAGGGAAAACTCGCTGATCTGCGCGACGGTCAGGCCGGCCAGAAAGCCGATCCTCTTGCGGTATCCCATGGCGCCCATGATCGCGAGAACGATAAGCGGATTGCCGATCAGCACGAACAGCGACAAAACGATCGCGGCGCCGACGCTGGCGCCCAGAATCGACAAGTCCAGCGCCGACCCGAGCGCGATGAAAAAGAACAGCAGGAGAAAATCGCGCAGCGATGCGAGCCGGGCGGCGATCGCCTCGCGATACGCGGTCGAGGCGAAGGAGACGCCGGCCAGCAGCCCGCCGAGTTCTTTCCCGAAACCCAGGTAATGGCCCGCCGCGGCCAGAAGCGCGGCCCACCCGATGGCGAAGGATACCAAAAGCTCCGGCGCCCGGGAGAGCCGCTCGACGAGAGGGTTGGCGACGTATCGGATGAAGATCGCCACCAGCCCGAGCATGCCGAGGCCGTAGCCAACGACCACCAGCACGTCGGTGAGCGCCGCGTCGCCCTTCGCCCCGATTCCCACGGCCGACAGCACGATCATCGCCACGACGACGACGATATCCTGAACGATCAGGAACCCAAGGGCGATCCGGCCGTGCAGGGAGTCGATCTCTCGTTTGTCCGAGAGCAGTTTCACGATGATGATCGTGGACGAGAAGGTGAGGGCGACGGCGACATAGAGGCTGGTGACCGTATCGAGGCCGAGCGCCAGCCCGAGCAAGAAGCCGAACACCGTCGTGAACGCCACCTGTCCCAATCCCGTCATCAGGGCCACCGGGCCGAGCGTCCGCACCAATTGGAAATCGAGTTTCAGACCGACCAGGAATAGCAAAACGGCGATGCCGAGTTCGGCCAGAAGGTCGATCTGTTCGCTCGACCGCACGATGTCGAGCACGGACGGGCCGGCGATGATGCCGACGGCGATGAAGCTGACAATCAGCGGCTGACGCAGGAGCAGGCCGATAAAGCCGACCACCGCGGCCAGCACCAGGAGGGCGGCGACCTCATAGAAAATATAGGCTTCAATCGCCTCGGCCATTATCGTTTTCGCCTTTGTTGCTTACTCAGTTTCCGGCAACGCTATTCGACCAGCCGAACGCGTGATCGGCGATCGGCCCGATGCATCGGAAACGTCGCCCGCCCGCGGTCACTTGCGTTTCTCACTCTCGTCCCAACTCGGCTCGCGCGTTGCGTGTTCGTTCACGAAGGCCTCAAGGTCCTTGACCGCCACCCGAAACTCACGACCGAGTTTTACGGCGCGCAACTCCTGTGCGTGGATCCAGGAGCGCACGGTCTGCTCTCGCACTTTCAGCAGTTCGGCGATCTCATGGATTGTAAGGAAAGGCTGGTTCAACATATCTCAAAATACTTCAACATCAATGAAAATATATTGAAGATCGTAAATCGATCAGAACATATGTCAAAGCGGTAATTCAAGGATTGAGGCAAAACCGGAATCTCCATCGTTTCTTTTGCCGCCCCTGACGATTATCGCGGCCAATTCTCTTGAACCTAACGTTTGGCCGCGTAATGGTTGCGATTGACGTAATACTATCTAAGGTCACATTGCCTTTACCGTTTTGAAATGATTTCTTGTAAAAGTATGGCGCTACAAGCTTCTAGCCAAAGGGTGGATGGCTACGAGCAGCCTGGGAGTCGAATCTGAGCGCTTTAGTATTATGCAACCTAAGATATGCAATCAAAAGGTGTGTTTAATGAAATCGCGGCTCTGGGCGACGGGCTAGTCGACCTTCTTACAACCATCTCAGCAGCGGTAAGGGACTCTTATATGATGCGGGACGTAGAACCTCGAATTGGGGACACCCTGTTTCTTGTGCGGATACGCAGCCGGCTCGACCGCCTTTCGCTGAAGCGCAGGGAGTCGTTTTTGCGGCATCTCGGCCTAGCTGTGGGGGATTTCTGCAAACAGATTGGCGCCGTCGGTCTCGATTGGCGCGCCGTCAAGGCGCGATTGGGGTATGACGGGTGGCAAACTGCGGTCGTCTTTACCAAACACATGTATGAAATCCGTGAGGCGGAAGGGAATGAATTCTCGGCGATTCCTTGGCGGCTCATTACGATATCGATGTGTCCTGTGCGCCGCGCGACCGACGCATCCGAAGATCAGATGAAATGGCTGGACCAACTGATCGAAGAGGCGCAGCGGCACTGCGTCTTGCTCGCGGAGATGAAGAAAACCGGCTAGGTTCGGCCCGATCGCCCCGCGGCGTGACGCCGTTATCCCGCCTTGTCCTATTGGGGTAGTCCTCTCCCTTCGCGCCATTTTATGTTCCCCGACATCGGCGTAGCCTATCGGTTACGCAGGAACGAAGGGATCGAATGGTATCCGAACGCCAAGATCAGATAACGATCGGTGATGTCGTTCGCGAACATGCGGCGGCGTCGCCGGACGCGCCGGCTCTGGTGGCGGAGGGGCGGGCGCCGCTGACCTATGGCGCGCTGGCGGCGCAGATGGACCGCTTTCAAAGCGCGCTTAACGGCATGGGGTTCGGCCGGCAGGACCGGATTGCAATCGTCTACCCCAGCAACTCCGAAATGGCGGTTATCGTCATGGGCGTCTGGAGTTGCGCCACCGCGGCGCCGATGAATCCCGATTTCACCGTCGGCGAGTTCACCATCCATTTCCGGGACCTTGGCGTGAAGGCGGTCGTGGTCGCCGCGGACGCCGACACGCCGGCGCGCCACGCCGCCGTGCATCTCGGCCTGCCGGTGATCGAAATCGAGGCGCTGCAAGACCAGGCCGTCGGCATGGTCGACATCCGGCCCGGCCCGCCTGGAGACGCCGTGCAACCGGGCCCGGCGCAGCCGCAGGATTTGGCATTGGTTCTCGCCACCTCGGGCACGACCTCGCGCAGCAAGGTCGTGCCGATTCGGCACCGGCAGCTCACCGCGATATCCGACTATTCGGGCCGATTGTTCGAACTGACCGCCGAAGACCGGTGCCTGAACCTGATGCCGCTGTTTCACGGACACGGCTTGTACAGTTCGCTGGCCGGGGTCCTTTACTTCGGCGGTAGCCTGATCAATCTGCCGGACTTCTCGTCCGACGCCTTCTTTCGCATGCTGGTGACGCTGCAACCGACCTGGTATTCGGGCAGCTACACCTTCCATCACACGATTTGTGCGCAGGCGTCCAACTTCAGGGCCGAAATCGAACAGTCGACTCTGCGTTTCGCGCGAACGGCGTCGGGGCATCTGGACGCGGATATCGCCGATGAACTCGAGACGGTCTTGGGCGTTCCGGTCATTCAAACCTATTCCATGACGGAAACCGGCCGCGTTTCGGGCAACCCGCAGCCGCCCAGGATACGCAAGCGGGGCACGGTGGGACTCTCCGCAGGCGGTGAGATCGCGATCATCGATTCCGACGGCGCCGCGGTGCCGGCTGGCGTGCGCGGTGAGGTCGTGGTGCGGGGGCCGCATGTGTTCGAAGGCTATGAGAACGATCCCGACGCCAATGCGGAGGCGTTTATCGACGGGTGGTTCCGGACCGGCGACGAAGGGGCCTTCGACGACGACGGGTATCTCACGCTGACCGGCCGGATCAAGGAGTTCATCAATCGGGGCGGGGAGAAAATCGCCCCGGCGGAGATCGATGAGGCGTTGATGCGCCATCCCGATGTCGCGAGCGCCGTGGCGTTTCCGCTGCCGCACGCGACGCTGGGACAGGATGTCGCCGCGGCGGTCGTCCCGGCAAAGGGCGCTGCGCTGACCGATGAAATCCTGAACGACCATCTGCGTGGCCGCGTCGCCAACTTCAAACTGCCGCGTCGTTACGTGTTCGTCGACGATATTCCCAAGGGACCGACCGGGAAATTCGAGCGCCGCAAGCTTGCGGCGGCCTTCGGCCTTGTCCGCGAACGGCCGGATGGCGATGCGACCGCGGTTGCATCCGGTCGGCGCGCGACGCCCTTGGAGGCGACGCTCGAACGGTTATGGGCGGAATCCTTGGGGCTCGAACAGGTGGGGTTGGACGACGACTTCTTCATGCTGGGCGGCGACTCGCTTCAGGCGGTCGACCTGTTCCTCCGGGTCGAACAGGAACTCGGTCGCAAGCTGCCGCGCTCGGTGCTGTTCGAGGCCGCGACGATTGCAAAGATGGCGCATCATATCGACGGGTCGATCCCGCCGCGCTGCATCGTGCCGATCCAGGAGAAGGGCGACCGGCCGCCGTTCTTCTGCGTTCATGACGGCAATGGACAGGTCCTCAATTACCGTGAATTGGCGCGACACGTCGGCGATGCGCAGCCTTTCTACGGGATTCAGTGTTTGGGCCTGGATGGCGAGGATGTGCCGTTCGTCAGGATCGACGAGATGGCGGCGCATTACGTTCGGGAAATCCGGAAGGTTCAACCGGTTGGTCCATACTATCTTGGCGGCTATTCATTCGGGGGCCGGGTGGCCTACGTGATGGCGCAGCAGCTTATCGAGGCGGGGGAAGAGGTGGCCTTCCTCGGACTGATCGACAGCTATTGTCATGCCGGGCAGCGGCGTGTCGGGGCGGCGCAATGGATGCGCCGTCATCTCGACCGGATCAGGGCGTTACGCCCGAGCCAAATGCCGGCGTATTTCGGCATGCGGGTCCGGAACGTGTTCGAGATGGCCTTCATGGCGGTGCGGTTACGGCTTTTCGCCGCCGCGTGGTCCTACTATGAGGGAAGGGGACGCGGAATTCCCCGCTTCCTGCGCCGGCCCGTCGAAGCGAACGATATCATTCGCCGCGATTACCGGACCTCTCCGTATGATGGCGCGGCAACGCTTTTCAAGGCGGAGCTTTACGCATGGAACCATCCGAACGCGCATGACGGATGGCGGGATCTCGTCAAAGGCGGGTTGGAAGTTCGCCCGATTCCGGGGCGGCATTTCGAGATCGTCAAACCGCCGCATGTACAGACATTGGCCCGCGAGTTGGCCGATTGCCTGAATCGTGCCCAGGCGACCGGTACGAGCGGCGTGGTCGGTTTCGGTACGGCGTCCTGACGGTTCCGGACCGTTACGTCCGATCGGCAGCGCCTCAGCAGAGTGCGCGCGCTTTGGCCATCTCCTGATCGATCAGCGCGGCCGCCGCGGTCTTCGCGACCTCGGCTGCGCGTCGGCCCGTTTCGGAAACCTGCGCCGTGACGATGGCGCCATCGAGAAGAAGCGCCAACTCCTCCGCGAGGCTGGCGGGATCGGGCGTCTGCGCGTCCCGGCAGAGGTCCTCGATAAAGCGGCGCATCAAGGATTTGAATTCCTTACAGACCTGCCGGATCGCGGTATCCGCCGCCGAATACTCGCCGATGGCGTTGATATACATGCAGCCGTAAAAGTTGTTTGCCTCGAACCAATCGGCCGCAACGTCGAACACGGCAAGTATGCGGTCGCGCGGCGCATCGGCGGCCTGCTCCACCTGCCGCATGAACCCGTTGCGGAACAGCCCGTCATATTTCTTGAGAGCGGCCAGGATCAGCTCTTCCTTCGACCGGAAGTGACGATACAGCGTCTTTTTCGAGACGCCGGACTTGGCCAGGATCGTATCGATCCCGGTGGCGTGATAACCGCGTTCGGCGAACAGGTCGATCGCCGTGTCGATCAATTGCTCGCGCCGTTGAGACTGGATCATGGTTCGCTTCTCTAATAGAGACAGAATTGTATCTTAGATAGATGAAGATGGATCTCAAAACAATAGGATTTCGACCGTTTCATCCTATCGTCGGCAGCATTTTCACAGAATTGTGAGCCAATTCCACACAAAACGGGATTGAATAAGGAGACAACTCTGTTTACTTGGTGGAGACGAAAGGAGACAGATCAGTCTCCTTTTTAATGCTCAACCCAAGGAGAACTGATATGTCCCGTATTTCCCCCGTTGATCATGCGGCCGTCTCCGGCGACGCGAAAGACCTGTTGGACGGCGTCAAAGGCGCGCTCGGTGTCGTGCCGAACATCTTCGCCACGATGGTTCAATCCCCGAAGGTGCTCGAAGGATTCCTCGCGTTGAACGGTGCGCTCGGTCAGGGCCTGCTTTCCGCACAGTTGCGCGAGCAGATCGCCTTGACGGTCGCCGGCGCGAACGGATGCGACTACTGCGCCTCCGCTCACACCGCGCTCGGCAAGGGCGCGGGGCTTGGCGACCAGGACTTGGCCGACAATCTGCGCGGCCGCGCCGCCGACCCCAAGACTCAGGCGGCGTTGACATTCGCCGCGACCGTGGTGTCGCAGCGGGGCCGCGTCGGTGATGCCGAGGTGCAGGCGTTACGCGCCGCGGGTTACGCCGATGGCGAGATCGTCGAGATCGTTACCCATATCGGCGTCAACCTGTTCACGAACTACTTCAACCACATCGTCGATACGGAGATCGATTTCCCCGTCGTGCGGTCGGGCACGGCGGCACAGGCGGCCTAAGGACGAGCCAGCCGGACCGGTCGGCTTATCCGCCGCCGGTCCGGTTTCTCCGCACTATCGATATTTCCAGAAGGACCATCCGCCATGCCTAAATTGAAAGTCCTGACTCTCGTTCTCTTCACTGGCATCCTGGTCGCCACCGGGGCGGCCATCGCCCAGATGACGGACAAATCCTTTGCCCGCGGCGTCGTCTCGGCCGACGGCGCGATCAGCCTGCCGTCGAACTTCCGAACCGATTACGTCATGCTCGGCGCGTGGTCCGTGGCCGGCGATGCGGATACCGGCGGTGGCGTCGGCCTGCACGTCGTCTACGCCCCGCGCGGCGTCGTGGACGTTTACCGGAAGACCGGAAAGTTTCCGGACGGGGCCGTCTTGGTGAAGGAGTTGTTCAAGGGTAAGACCGAAACGTTGACCACTGGCGAAGCCACCAGCGCCGCCGACCAAGCCGGATACTTCGTGATGGTGAAGGATACCAAGGGCCGGTTTCCCGGCAATCCACTGTGGGGTGACGGCTGGGGCTGGGCGTTTTTCGAGCCCGGCCAGATCACCAATACGGTGACCAAGGACTACAAGGCCGAGTGCCTTGCGTGCCACGAGCCGGTGCGCTCGACCGACCTTATCTACGATTACGCCTATCCGGTTTTGAAGCCATAAGGATGGGCTTGTGCCGCGCGGTTTCCCCTCCCGCGCGGCATTTTTCTATTTCAAGCCGTCAAGTTTCTGGAACTCTACCGGATGATCCGCCATCAGCGCATCGTCGAGTTCCGTCGCCTTACGATAGGCGTCCCGGTCGGTCACTCTGGCCCAATAGGCCTCGAAGGCGGGGCGCGTGTCCAGGCTGCCGTACAGCATGCCCCAGCCGACATGGGCGCCGACATAGACGTCGGCGGCGGTGAAGGTATCGCCGGTGATGAATCCGTCGCCGGTCAGCGCGCCTTCGAGCGTCGCTTGCGTCGTCTCGAAGGTGCCGTAGCCGGACGCGATCTGCGGGTCGCCCTCCGCCGGGACGAAACCCATGGCCTTGTTCGAGGCGGCGGCTTCCAGCGGTCCGGCGGCGAAGAACAGCCAGCGGTAATACGGGCCGCGCGCGTCCAGGGGCGGGGCCAATCCGGCGTCGGGAAACATATCGGCAAGATAGGCGCAGATCGCTGCGCATTCCGTCACGACGGTATCGCCGTGACACAGCGTCGGCACCTTGCCCATCGGATTGAGGGCGAGGTAGTCCGGGGCCTTCATCGCGTCGCCGTAATCCAACACCTCGACATGGTAAGAGGCGCCGACTTCTTCCAGCATCCATCGCGCGATGCGCCCGCGCGACATGGGATGGGTGTAGAGGATGATCTCGTCCGGCATGGTTTGCTCTCTGGAATGATGGATGATCGATCCAGACTATAGCGCGGGCATATGTCCATTTTGAGATGAGTTATTGCCGCAGCACCGAGGATTGCATGCCGTACTGGATTCCATGCCCGCGACCCGTACAATCCGGTGCAGGTTCACGCGGGCATATCGAGGAGATCGTGACATGAGCGTTGCAATGGATACGGGCGGGGCGCGCAAGGAACGGATGTTGATCGGCGGCGACTGGGTAGACAGCGTTGGTGGCGGCGGCCTTGCCGTCGAGAATCCGGGCAATCGGTCGGTCATCGCGCATATCCCGCGCGGCGGCGCGGAGGATGTCGACCGCGCCGTCGCGGCCGCGACCGAGGCGTTCAAGACCTGGTCCAAAACCGTGCCGCGCGACCGTGGGCGAATCCTGTTGAAGATCGCCGATGCCGTCGAAGCCCGCGTCGAGGAACTCGCCCGGATCGTCGCCGAGGAGACCGGCAACGCGATCCGCACGCAGGCCCGACCGGAAGCCAATGGCGTTGCCGATATCTTTCGGTATTTCGGTGGGTTGGCAAGCGAACTTAAAGGCGAAACGATTCCCTTCGGCGAGCATGTGTTGAGCTATACGCGCCGCGAACCGATCGGCGTGGTCGGGGCGATCATTCCCTGGAACGCGCCGGTGATGCTGGGCGCGTTGAAGATCGCGCCCGCGCTCTGCGCCGGCAACACGCTGGTGCTGAAGGCGGCCGAGGACGCGCCGCTCGGGGTCCTGTGGATGGCATCGATCTGTCAGGAATTCCTGCCGGACGGCGTGTTGAACGTGCTGACCGGGCTCGGCGAGGAATGCGGCGCTGCGCTGTCCAAGCATCCGGGCATTCGCAAGCTGTCCTTCACCGGGTCGACGGAGGTGGGCAAGCTGATCATGCGCGAGGCGGCGGCGCGGATCGTGCCGGTCTCGCTGGAACTGGGCGGGAAAAGCCCGTCGATCGTCTATCCGGACGCCGACGAGGATTGGGTCGTCGATGGCATCATCGCCGCCATGCGCTTCACGCGGCAAAGCCAGTCTTGCACCGCCGGGTCTCGGCTGTTCCTGCACGCGGACATCTTCGACAGTTTCCTCGGTAAACTGGCCGACAAGGTCAAGACGCTGAAGATCGGCGATCCGCTGGACGAAGAGACCGACATGGGGGCGGTCATCAACGAGAAGCAGTTCCGCAAGGTCTGCGGGTATGTCGAGGAGGGGATCAAGCAACCCGACGCCGAGCTGCTGTTCGGCGGGATGCCGCCGGAGGCCGGCCCGCTGAGCGAAGGGTATTTCGCGATCCCCACGGTCTTCGCCAATCCGTCGAACGACTGGCGGCTGGCGCGCGAGGAAATCTTCGGCCCCGTCCTCTGCGCAATTCGCTGGACCGACGAGGAGGAGGTGATCCGCATGGCGAACGAGAGCCATTACGGCCTCGCCGCTTACGTCTGGACCCACGATATCGGCCGGGCCTTGCGCGCTGCGCATGCCATCGAAGCGGGCTGGGTGCAGGTCAATCAAGGCCTCGGGCAGTCGCCGGGGCATTCCTACGGCGGGACCAAACAGTCCGGCATCGGCCGGGAATTCTCCCTCGAAGGGATGCTCGACAGTTTCACGCAGCGGAAGAACGTGACCGTCAACGTGAACACGCCGTCCGGTCCGTTGACGTAACCCTCGACGGCTGTCGGTTAGGCCGCAAAGTCGATCTCGACCCGCGCCTGATCGCCGAAATGCGCGACGATCCGTGTGCCGCTCTTCACCGGAAACATGCCGGTGCAGGAGCCGGTGCTGACTGTCTCTCCAGAGCGAAGGCCCATGCCCCGGCCGCGCAGCGTCTCGGCAAGCCAGTGTAACGGCGTGATCGGATCGCCCATGACATCGCGCCCGGTGCCGTGACGCCGCGCCTGCCCGTCGACGTCCAGGGTCACGGCCATATCGGACAAGCCGTCCCGCCAAGTCGGTATCTCGGTCCCGAACACATAGCGTCCCGACGCCGCGCCGTCGGCGAGAATGGCGGGCAGCGGGGGCAGGGCCTGCATCGGGAATCGGCATTCGGCGACTTCGATGCCGGCGTGAACCGTTCCGATGGCGGCCCGAACCTCATCGAGGGTCCAGGGGTTGTCCCGTGGCGGCAGGTCTCGCGCCAGCGTCACGAAGAACTCGCATTCGACGAGGGGGTCGAGCAGGTCTCGGTGCGGCAGCGTGCAGGGCGACGGGTGTGCGAATTGCCGGAACGTGCGCCCGTAAATCGGCTCGTCGATGCGCAGCTTCTCGCGCACCGCCTGGGTCGTGCCGGCGATCTTCCAGCCAAGCGGCTCCCACCCCAACCGGTCGGCGATGTCGGCCGCCACCGCATATCCATCCGCATTGGCGCGCGGCATCAGATCATTCGGCAACGCCTTGATTTGCGACGCCTGCACGCGGGCATCGGTCAGCAGCGCGGCGAGGCTCTGCTCGACGGATCGGTCACTCATTTACAGCCAGGTCGCCTTGCTGCCCAACAGGGTCACGGTGATATGGCCCATCGTCGTGTCGGCCTTGGCGCCGTGCCAGTGTTTTTCGCCGGCCTTGATATGCACCACGTCGCCGGGATTGATCTCGATCTCCTCGTCCTCAGTCGCCACCAGGCCGGAACCGTGCGTGACGACGAGGATCTGGTCGCAATCGTGGATGTGCCAACCGGTCGTGGAACCCTGGCTGAAATTGACGACGCTGCAGTTGTAGTTTTCCGAATCTCCGGACGGGATGATCGTCTGACGCGACCGGGTGACCTTACCGCCAGTCCAGCCGGCGATGGGGGTGGCTTCGCCGAGATCCTCTTCCGGAATATCGTTCAGTGTAATCACTTTCATGGCGATCTCCTCTCTTTGGTTGGGCGTCGCGCCGTGAAATCGTATCGGATCACTCTCGCGGCTTCCGATTGATCTTATCCATCAGCGGCGCGTCGTCGACATCGAGTTTTTCCAGCTCGGCCCTCTCGGTCTTGCCGTCGTAGCGGCACAGATAGCTGTAGATTTTCGAGACGCCCGCGATATCCGTCATCGATACGCGGCCCTCGACGATCGATGTCTGCGTTGCGGGGTCGGCCCGTTGCCGTGTGCCGATCTTGAAGCTGACACTGTCGGGCCGTTCGGAATTTTCGCGGACCTGTTCGCGGCACGCGTCGACGGCGTCGGTTTCCAGCCGATAGCGATCCCGCGTCTCTTCGTCGAAATGGGCCTGGATGAAGTACGGAAGGGTCACCGCAAGCGCGACCAGCCAGAGAACTTTCTTGCTCATACCTGTGGCGGCCCGGGCGCTCAGGATTTCCCTTGGATGCCGGCGGCCCATTGCCGGGCGGCGCCGGTCCCGAGGCGACCCAAGACCGCATTGGTCAGCCCGGGGCGGGTTTCGTCGGGCATGATGCTATCCCTTATACGGTTGTTGGCAGTGTGCTTGCGCCACGATCGTCAGTGTATCGTGTTTTTCCCTTCCAACCGAAATAGCATAGGCTATGGTGTATCGGGTCGGCGACAGGCATCGGCTGGCCGACAGCATCCATTCACGGCGCAGCCGCGCCGACTGATCAGAAACTGTAACGATGAGCGCGACCAGCGCAGACCAAGACGGGGCGGACCTTTCGCCGCGCCAACGGTTCATGATCGGGCTTGCCATCATGCCGGCGGGCGCGATGCAGGCGACCGATACGTTCGCGACCAGCATCGCTATGCCGACGATGATGGGCTCGCTGTCGGCGACGATCACCGAAATCTCCTGGGTGATCACGGCGTATCTTGTGGCGTCGGCCATGTTCACGCCGCTCTATGCCTGGCTGAGCCGGCGGGTGGGGCGGCGGCGTTTGTTCATCGTCGTGATCATCGGCTTCATGGTGGCGTCGCTTTTCGTCTCGCAGTCCGAGACGCTGTTGGAGCTTGTCATCCTCCGGTTTGTGCAAGGGTTCTTCGGCGCCGGCTTGAATCCGCTGACCTTTCAGATGGTCCTGGCGACGTTCCCCAAGAAACACCACGGTCCCGCCTTCGGGTGGCTGCAGACGGGGCGGATGAGCGCGGTTCTCGTCGGACCGGTAATCGGTGGGTTGTTGACGGAATTCGTCGGCTGGCGCTCGGTCTATCTGATGAACCTGCCGCTGGGTTTCGCGGCGCTGATCATGATCCTGCGCGTCGTGCCCAAGGATGAGCCGGAGAAACCGCAGCAATTCGATTTCTTCGGCTTCTTCGCGCTGAGCATCGCCATCGCCTGCACGCAGCTGATGTTGGACCAGGGCCAGAAGCGGGATTGGTTCGATTCCGAATTGATCGTTACTTACTGCATCGTCGCCGCCGGCGCTTTTTACGTATTCGCAATACACTGCACGACGGCGTTGCGGCCCTATCTCAATCCGCGGGTCTTCCGAAACCGGGAATTCGTGATCGGGCTCGTGATCGATTTCTTCGTCAGCTTCATGTTCTTCGGATACATGGCACTATTGCCGCCCTTGTTGCAGCGACAGCTCGGGTTTCCCGTCGTCGAAACGGGATTCGTGTTGATGTATCGCGGCTTCGGCACCATGGTGGCGGCGTTGCTAGCCGGGTTCCTGTTGATCCGGTTCAGCCCGCGACCGTTGATCACGTTCGGGTTGCTGGCCGTTGCGGGATCGACCTGGATTCTGTCGAACCTGACGCCGGCGACCGATGTCACCCCGATCATCGTCGCCATCATGCTGCAGGGGATCGGTATCGGTTTCATGTCCACGCCGACCGAGACGGCGGCCTTTCAAACCATGCCGCCGTCGTTGCGCCCGGATGCGGCAAGCGTCATGACGGCGGTGCGCCGGATCGCGGCCGGGATCGGCGTCGCGTTGCTGATCGCGCAACTGGTCAACAGCACGCAACGGGCGCGGGCGGGACTGACCGAGAACATCAGCCTGTACAACGAGCGCCTAAGGCATCTTCCGCTGCCGGAGAATTGGACCATGGATAGCATCGACGGCATGATGACGTTGAACCGGGTGATCGATAAGCAGGCCGAATTCATGGCCTATCTGCATGATTTCCACATCATGACCGTTTTCGCGCTGTGCGTCCTGCCGTTGCTCCTGCTGATGCGGACTCGGCCGACGGAGGACGCGGCCAGGGACGGGTAACGGCCGTGGACGGCTCCCGTGTCGACCTGCGTACGCGGATAGTTTGCCTTTCTGCGACACCCCCGTAGCCGATGGAACGATGAACCCCGTGAGAAAGGGGCGGAATCGAGTCGGTTGATTCAGGATGCAAGCATCCGACAGGCGCTACTTATTCGATAGCAACGCGGCCCCGGCCGGTGACGATCTCGATCCCAGATATCTGCGCAAACACCCGGAATCGGCGGGATAAAGGACGCTGGCCGCAATTTCCTCTAGAACAGGATGAATCCGTCTTGCCGTCCCGAAGACGGCCTGTACTCTGATCGGAGAAACAGGACGCGGATCAATCCGCGACGAAATCGGCGCTGGGGGGAGGGGTTCATGGCAGAGACCATCGATCTAACGATCGGCACTGTGCAAACGACGGCACTGGCCGCGCTCCCGGCCGAAGGCGCTTCCGTACCGGGCATTGTGGTGACGTTTCATCGCGGCGGTCTAGACAACTTCACCTCCTGGCTGGTCGACGATTTGGCGGCGCACGGGTATGCCGCGATTGCGCCGAACCATTACCACGCGTTGCCGGAGGGCGTGAGCCTCGACGACCGCCGGGACCATCTCACCGACGAACAGATGACGCTGGACCTTGAAACCGCCGCGGACTGGCTGGCGGCACAGGGGCGTGTCGATGGCGCACGTCTCGCGCTGATTGGCCATTGCATGGGCGGCCGGACGACGCTGGTGGGACTTGCGGCGATTCCCGAACGCTGGTCCTGTGGATGTGATTGGTATGGCGGGCGCATTTTCAGCACCATGGGCAATGTACCGTCGCCGGCGGATCGGCTCGGCGATATCGCGTGCCCGGTCGCGGGATTTTTCGGCAACGATGACATGAACCCGTCGGCGGACGATGTGGATCGCCTCGACGCGCTCTTGACCGGCCACGGCATCGACCATGAGTTCCATCGTTACGACGATGCAGGGCACGCGTTCATGAATTTCGAGTCGGCATCGTACCGCGAAGCGCCGTCGCAAGACTCCTGGAACAAGGCGCTGGATTTTCTGGGACGCCATCTGAATTAGCCATCGAGGGGTGGGTCGGCCATGCGGTTTACGCTGTTCATCAACCCGGAACATCCTCCCGGCGATGCGTTCGACCGCCATTTCGCGGAACACCGGGAACAAGTACGGGGCGCGCGACAGGCCGGGTCGTCATCGGGTCGCCGGAGGAGTGCGCCGAGGAACTCGTGACGCTCGCTCGGAACACGGGATACTCGCGATTGATCGCTCGTGTGCAATGGATGGGGATGGATCAGGAACTGGTGTTGCGTACGATCGATTTGCTGGCGGATCGCGTGTTGCCGCTGATGCGGAAAGAGCTGGGTTGATCAGGGATTGCGAGTCGAGTCTTCGAGCGTTGTCGAGGCCGGCTGATATTGGCAGTTGACCTCATGCTGAGGAGGGCCGGTACGCCCGTCTCGAAGCATATGCGATGAGTCGCGGAATGCGTCGATCGGCCTAATCGGGTTTTTCGTGCTTTGCGTCCTTGGCGGCTTTCGAGCCATCGGGCGGATAGTCCAGGCGGTCCGCCATGTTTTCCTTTTGCTCGGGCGAATAGTCGGGAAAAGGCAACATATCCTCCTCGCGCCAACGCTCCACTTCGGCCTCGGCCGCCTTGCTGCGATCGGGGTCGAGGCCGCCGTCGCGGGACAGATACGCCGTCTGCGACGGGAAGGCGAAGTCGGTTCCCGCTTCCTTGATGGTATCGATGACGCGCAGGAGGATGTCCTCGCGGATCGCCGAGAATTCGGGGAAAAGGCGTGTATTGGCGAAGGCGAAAATTTCGATGTCGAGCGAATAGGCGCCGAAGCCGATGAACCGCACCCGCAGCGGCACGGGCAGGATTCGCGGATGGGCGATCAACAACTCCCGCACCTTGGCCAGAACGTAGCGCAACTGTTCGGGCGTCGTCTCGTAGCGCAGGCCGATCGTGGTGCGCAGCATCATGCGGTCCCGCATCGAGAAGTTCACCAGGTTCATCTTGGCGAACTCGGCATTCGGCACCGTGATCAGTTTTCGGTCGATCGACCGGATGCGCGTGGATCGCAGGCCGATATTCTCGACCCGCCCGCGCAGACTGCCGAACTCGCAGAGATCGCCGACCCGGACCGGACGGTCGCTGTACAGCATGATTCCGCCGATCAGGTTTTCGATCGTCGGCTGTGCGGCCAGCGCCAGCGCCAGGCCGCCGACGCCCAGGCCGGCCAGAAGCGGAATGATGGGAATGCCGAGGCGTTCCGCGCCGATAAACACCAATGTGACGGCCACCACGGCGCTGAGAACGCGGAACAGGACGCGCAGCATGTTGGCGTCGATGCCGTTGGCGTCGATCCGCGGCGAACTGATGATCGTTTCCGCGATGCCGATTCCGACAACCACCGAAAGCCACGCGAATGTAAGATAGAACAAGGCCACCAGCGTGAAGACGACGGTATCGGCGACGTGTCCCGTGACATTCACCACGTCGATCGACAGGTATCGCACCGAAAGCAGGCTCAGCATGATGACGGACGGCAGCAGCAGGCGACGCCATGCTCGCTTCGGCAGGGAGTCCGGAACCGGCCAACGATGGCACAGGCTCTGGAAGGCGCAGGGCAGGAAGATGCCGATCACGACGGCGAGGGCGAGGCCGATCCATTGCCACGGCGTGGGACCGTGGAATGGCGTACGCGCCCATTCCGGCAGGTTCCATAACCAGTGCAGCCATTTCGGCGGCAATAGCTTGCCGGGCGTCGTGATGTAGAACTGATAGAAGCCTTCGGTCGTTTTCGTCTGATACGGCAGCGTTTGGACTTTTTCATAGAATGCGCCGACGCGGGCCACCGTATCGGCGCTGAACAGGAATTCTCCGCGGCGCGTGCCGTCGGCGATCTTGGCGATGACGATTTCCGTGTTCGGGATGCGCCACCGTTCGATCGGGCCCGCCGACACCGTGGCCTTGTCGGGAATCGCGGCGGCGTCGGGCAGCTTGATGCGGTCCAGCACTTCTTTCAGCAGCAGCGCTTTTTCCAAGCCGATGTCTTGAACCGTCGTCGGCGGGACATCGCTGAGGTCGAGCGTGCGCACCGCGCGGGCCAGCGCGTCTTCGGCCTGCGTGACCTGTTTTTCCACCGCATCCGAGGTGAAGAGGCCGGGTTCGGTCATATGCGCGAATTGCGCGGATTGAAGAATGTTGAAGGCTTCCGTGATGCTGTCAACGAAAGTCTTCAGCGTCGATTGCGGGCTCGTCGTGTCCGCCGGGCGCAGCGGGTTATCTTCCGGCGCGGCCAGCGCCGGCGCGGCGATCAACAGGAAAGCGGCGATCAAGAACCGGGCGGGTTTCGAGAAGATTGGCCGATAGCGGCGCGTGGTCCCACGCCACGGCAAAATATTTGTGAAGGGGTGTGATTGGCCATCACCGTCTCCCCGGGTCTTGATTGATCTTGCCATCCGTTCGTGCCGACTCCTGCTGCATGAACAACCGCGAAGGAAGGATACTATGAGCAGCGATTTAACATGTTTCGATCGACCACGCCGATGTTTCAGTGCTTGTGTCGGTCGAAAATCCCGGTTACCGAACAATTATGACAGGCGGCGGCCGGGAACATCTGCCAAAGTATCCTCACGACTTCGTGAGTGCTTTCTGGATAAATCCGCCAGGGCAACGGCCTAGCCGGCGCTGTCGGACCGCCGTCTTGACGTTGACCCAAGGCGCTATGGAAGAGCGAACGGAACCATGAATCTCGTATTCATTTGCGATCCTGAGCGGTATCCGCATGCCGATAACGATATTCCGGTTTGCTACAAGGCGGCTGCGCGCGATCCTAGAATCGATCTTTTTCATCTGCCGGTCGCCCATGTTACCGGCGCCGACGAGATCGATGTCGTGCCGGTCGAAACCGGCGTGCTGTCGCATGAGGCATTCCTGAATTTGAACATGGCGCCCCGGCGCGTGATGCCGGTCGCCTCGGTCGATGTCATGTTCTGCCGGACGCTGAAACCGTTCCCTGAGGGCCATCTCGACCGCCTCGGGCGATGGATCGGGAAGACGAGGTTTCTCAACCATCCGCTCAACAAGAAGATCCAGATTTCGGCGGGGTTTCTAAGCCAGCTCGCGCCGGATTACACGCCCGAGACCATTGTGACCGGCGATGCTTCCAGCCTCGACGCCTATCTTGCCCGACACGGGGTCGTGGTGGCGAAACGACCGAACAGCACGAATGGGCTTGGGGTGTACAAGATATGGCGGGAGGATGGCCGCTATCGGACGGATCATGTCCATGAAGGCGTGCGCGATTTCCCGGATGGCCGAGCGCTGCTGGCCTATGTGCGCGGGGAATGGGACGCGGTCGAACTGGTACGCTTCCTGCCGCGGGTGACGGCTGGCGATAAGCGCGTGGTCGTCGTCGGCGGCGATATATACGGGGCGTATATCCGGCGGTCGGCGAGCGGCCATTGGGTGCACAACGTTAGTTCGTCGGACAGCCTGTGTTATCCCGCCGAGGTCAGCGATTTCGAAAGACAGGCGGTGGCCGCAACGGTGCCGTTGTACCGCGATTATGGATTCCACACACTCGGGTACGATTTTTTGCTGAATGACGATGGCCGATGGCTTATCAGTGAGATCAATGTCGGCAACATTGGCGGCATCGCGCGTCTGGAACAGCTGACAGGTGAGTCATTCATGGACCGATTTCTGGACTGGATCGTCAGCTTTGCGGAACGCCCTGCTTATGACGTCGCTGCCGTCGGACTGAGGAAGAGCGGCCGCCGTTGAGGCCGGCCGGCTTGCGTCGACGCGTCCGATGACACATATCGCCGTTTTCTTCGAGCACCCCGGCGTGTTGGATTATCCGTTCGATAGCGCGCGCTACCTCAACAGTCACATTGAACTGGCGGCGGAGGTCGAGGCGCTCGGCGGTGAATACCGCATCGTGCGCCATCTGGACAGCTATGAAGGAAAGGGGCGATTCGCCAGAAGCTGGCGGTTCCGGGATGGCGGTGTCGTCGACAACGGTCCGCTGCAGGCCGATGTCATATTCGACAAGGGATGTTTTACGCCGGACGATTTCGATCCCGTTTTCAATTGCCGCGCGGTCAACCGCATCTGCACGGACAAGTGGGAAACCTACGGGCTCTTCGAGGCGCAGTCGCCGTTTTCCATCCTGGTGCGGTCGAAGGCCGACCTGCCGGCGGCGCTGGCGCGCGTTCCGACCGACCTGAAGGTCATCAAGCCGGTTTCCGGGTTGCAGGGCGAGGGCGTGCGGATCGGGACGCCGGCCGACCTCATGGTCAACGGGATCGATATGCCGGTGATCGTGCAGGAGTTTCTCGACAGCAGCGGCGGCATTCCGGGCCTGGTTGACGGCGTCCACGACTTCCGCATCACGCTGCTGAACGGCGAGGTGATTTGCGCCCTCGTTCGGCAGCCGCCGCCGGGACAGCTCGTGGCGGCGATTTCCCGCGGCGCCACGATGTCGGTCATCGAGCGATCGTCGATACCCCAATCCTTGTTGGACATGGCGATGCGTGTCGATCGGCGTTTCGAAGGCTACGGCCAGCGTCTGTATTCGGTCGACATGGCGATGACGCCGGACGGGCCGCGGATTATCGAATTGAACTCTCGCGTGGCGCTTCGCGAGAATAAGACCCATCCGGATTTTCGCCGCTTGAAGCAGTTGTTGGCGCGTGTTCTTGTCGGTCTGGCGCGGGCGGATTAGGAATTCTTCCCGCGCTCCGTTGGCGCTTTCGTCCCCAAACGCCTGCCGGGCCGCCGAACTTTGCGCGTTTGTGAGGTTGTAATCGTTTGGTTTTTCATGCATAGGGCGTGGGTGCGACGTCGAAAAAGTCAGCGCGAAAGTGAGAAATATGTTTTTAATTTATGACATTATATGAAATTGTTATCGTCGAATTGCCCGCTCGTGAAAGGTGGGTAGGTACAACCAAATGGGCGCTTGAACCGCTCAGATCGAATTCCGGGGTTGAGAACGTCGATTAGGCATGGAATTAATCGCGCCAATCGGTAGTTCTTGAACTCAAAATCTAGCAAAGGGAGAAACCATGTCACGAGTTCCAAAACTGACGGCCGCCATCTTCGGTGCGGCGATTATCGGCGCAGCCGCCGGTACCGCCGGTGCTGCAGATCCGGTCAAGCTGCGCTGGGCCTCCGATCACAACGGCCCGCCGCATCCTGCCGCCATTGCCGAAGTTCGTTTCGCCGAACAGGTCGAAAAGCGAATTCCCGGCAGTAAGGTGCAAATCTTCTGGGCGAAATCGCTTTATACCGTGCCGCAGGGCCTGAAGGCGCTGACCCAGGGCAACCTGGAAATTCTCACGGGACAGTTCGGGAAGACATCCAGCGTGGAGCCGTTGGCCAACGTGCTTCTCGGCGCCGGAAAACTGACGACGGTCGGCGCTATCGACTCCGTCGACAAGACCGAGACCTTCAAGGCGCTCGCGGACCATTTCAACAAGGTCCATGACGTGACCATCAAGGGCGCCGGGCATCTCAGCATGTATATGGGGGCCGGGGCCGTTAAAGGCCGTCTGGTCGAGCCCGCGGATTTCGCCGGCAAGAAAATGCGGTCGATGGGTCCGGCAGAGAACGCGCTGTTGAGCGCCTTGGGCGCCAACCCGCAAGCCATGGCCTTTGGCGATGTGCCGCCCGCGCTGCAGACCGGCGTCATTGACGGCCTGCTCACGTCGCTCGGCGGATTCAACGCCGTCAAGGAACAGGCCCCGTACTTCACGGTGGCCGGGCTCAACGGCATCGTGGGCGACTACTATTGGTTCGGCGTGTCGAACCGGTGGTGGAACAAGCTGTCCAAGGAACAGCAGGACATTCTGACCGACATCATCAAGAATGATTTCATTCCGTTCCAGCGCGTCATCAACTACTGCAACGATAAGCGCACGCTGTCCAAGTTCATCACCACGGACAAGAAAGCGCCCGGCATTTACGTGCTGGACCAGGAACAGGCCTCGGTGATCCAGAAGGCCGAGGGCGGCGCCACCAACGAGTGGATCAAGACAAAGGTGGACGACAAGGGCGACAAGCTCGTCGACAAGTTCACCGCGGAAGCGGCGGCGTTGGTCAAGGCCAATCCTCCGGGATCCCATCCTCTGGAGAAGACCGACTGCTCCAAGTACGAGCCCTACTTCGCGAAGTACGCCAAAGGGGCAGACTTGCATAAGGCGTTGAGCCGGAAGTAAGTCCCTTGCACGGATGACTTTAAGGGGCTGCTGTGGCGGCAGCCCCTTTTAGTTTCCGGGGCCCAAGGCGCCCGTTTTTCGAGGTGAGGCATGGATACGTTCCTGGAATTTTCGCGTCGCGTAAAAGACACCATTCACTCGGTCTTGGGGTGGATCGCATCGGTCTTGCTGCTGGTCCTGACACTGTTCGGCCTGGTTGAAATCATACGGCGCTACATCTTCGGCGTCGTTTTCGAATGGGGGCAGGACGCCATCATCGTCGGTATGATTGCGGCGGTTTCCCTTTACATCGGCGCGACCCAAGCCCGGCGTAGCCATCTCGTGATGAACGCCGTGGTGCAACTCTTCCATGCGCAAGGCTATTACAAGCTGGTCGGGCTCTTGCGAATCGCCGTTTCGGCCGTCGTCGCGGTTTTTTGCGGCTCGTTGAGCGTGACCGGATGGCCCACCTTGAGCTATGCCATAGAGAGGGATGTGTCGACCTACAGTCTCCTCATTCCTCTGTGGCCCTTTTACTTGGCGCTGATGGTGGGCTTCGGCCTGATGTCCGTCGTCGCCTTCCTGCAGATGATTGAAGACATGATCAGTTACAAACGTGGAGAGCATCTCGACAGCGAGATGGAACTAACCACGGATATCTAAAAGGCCGTTCGACGGCTTACAGGGGGGAGATCTTCATGCCCGCACTTGCGCTTAGCTTGTTTGGATTGCTGTTGATTGGCGTGCCCATCGGCATAGCGCTGGCCGGTGCGACCGGCATCATGGTGCTTTTCGATGATTTCCTGACCTACAGCACGCTGTTTGAAGCCTTTTTCAACTTCATCAGCAAATACACGCTGATCGCCATACCCTTCTTTATCTATGCCGGTTTCCTGATGGAGAAGACCGGCCTTGTGCAGGGATTGTTCGATTTCGCCGACGCGCTGATCGGGTGGGTGCCGGGCGGCTTCGCCTACGCCACGTTGATCGCCGCCGTGTTGTTCGGCGCCATTTCCGGCTCCTCCACCGCCATGGCGGCCGCCATGAGCGTCATCGCCTATCCGGAAATGGTCAAACGCGGTTACCCCAAATGGATGGCGGCAGGGGTGATCGCGTCCGCCGGCGGTATCGCCTTGTTGATCCCACCCAGCATCACCCTGATTTTGTTCGGCGTCATTACCGAAATTTCCATCGTCGATCTGTTTTTCGCCGGCGTCGTGCCGGGCATCATGCTGGCGATCAGCGACGCGATCATCATCGTCGTGGTATCGATCTTCGTCGTGAAGTTGCCGGCCGGCACCTTCGAAGCGAGCAAATGTTGGACCGCCTTCGTCAAAGCCTTGCCGGCCCTGTTGATGCCGGTGTTGGTGTTGGGCGGTCTCTATGGCGGAATCTTCACGCCGACCGAGGCCGGCGCGGCGGCGGCCTGTTACGCCCTTGCCTATGGCGTCATCTTCAAGCGCAAGGCCTTCTTGCGGGAACTGATGCCGACGACCCGCCGGACCATGAATCTCACGGCGATCGTGTTCTTTCTCCTCGGCTGCGTGGGCATCTTCCAATTCTTCCTTGCCAACATGGGCTGGCCGCAGGAGATCGCCGCCTGGGCGGGCTCGTTGGGGCTTTCGAAGAACGGGTTCCTCGTCTTCCTGATGATTACGCTGCTGCTGTTGTCCATGTGGCTGACGGGGGTCGCGATTCTGGTGCTGACCGTGCCGATCTATTTCCCGGTGGCGTTGTCGCTGGGCGTCGATCCGGTGCATCTGGGAATATTGACCGCGCTGTGTATTGAAATCGGCAGCGTCATTCCACCCGTAGGGCTCAACCTGTTCGCCGTCAGCGGCGTGACGGGGCTGCCCGTGACGCAGGTCATACGCGGGTCCTTCCCATTCTGTATTTCCGATACCGTGGTGCTGTTCATCGTGTTGCTGGTCCCGGCGTTGGCCTTGTGGCTCCCCAGCCTCCTGATCACGTCGCATTTCTGACCCGAAGAGGCGGGGCCGTCTGAGCCGATCGAGGCACGGACGTCAGGACCATCCCGGTTCGGGCTTCGACCTTTGGGTCCGCCGCATGATGCGGTCGGCGGTTTTACGGTAAACTGTCGCTGACCGCTTCAGGGCCGGCCTTGGCGCGGTTTGTCATAAAGCGCGCTAAGGATTCAGTTTGCGTACTGAAACGATCGGCGATCTGTTTGCCCGTTATGGGCCGTCCTATCGGGTCTTCGTCACCGCCGGTGCGATGGTCGCGTCTTTCACGATGGTGTTGAGCGGAACGATCGTGAACGTGGCGGTGCCCGAAGTGATGGGTGCGTTCGGCGTCGGGCAGGACGAAGCGCAACTCATGGCGACGGCGTTCATCGCCACCATGACGGCGAGCCAGTTGTTGAACGCCTGGTTCGTCTCTGCCTTCGGGCCGCGTCTGACCTTCATGATCGTGCTGACGATCTTCATCACCGGGTCGCTGGTCGCGGGCTTCGGGCCGAATCTCGACATCATCGTTGTGGGGCGCGTTATGCAAGGTTTCGCCGCCGGTGTGATTCAGCCGTTGGCCATGGTGACGGTGGTGCAGGTCTTTCCCGCCAACCGCCGCGGGGTGGCGGTCGGGATCTTCGGCGTCGGGTTGATGCTGGCGGTTGGCGCCGGGCCTGTCGTCGGCGGCATTGTCATCGACACGCTGACCTGGCGCGCGATTTTCTTCGTCACCCTGCCGCTCGTCGTCCTCGCGATGGTCCTCGGCAGCATTTTCATGCCGAATCCGGAACGGGACGACCGCCGCGAACCGTTCGACTGGATCAGTTATCTCCTGTTGTGCACGGCGTTGTTCTGCATCATCTCGGCGGCCACCAACGGTCAGCGCGCCGGCTGGACGTCGGACGAAATCTTGATCCGCTTCGCCATCGGGCTGGCCGCGGCCGCGGGTTTCGTGCGCCTGCAAATGCGCGACGGGCCGCGATTGCTTGACTTCACCTTACTGAAGAACCCGCAATTTGCCTCCGCCGTCGTCGTCGGTTTCGTGTTCGGCATGGGCAACTTCGCGATGACCTATGCGATCCCGGTCTTCACGCAGATCGTCCAAGGATACACGGCGTCGCAGGCGGGCTTGGTCCTGTTGCCCGCGAGCTTGATCCTCGTGGTCCTGTTCCCGTTGGCGGGCCGCCTGTCGGATCATGTGCCGGCGCAGTATCCCATCATGGGAGGCTTGATCCTGTTCGCCGCCGGCGTGGCGCTGCTCGCGACCGCCGACGTCAACAGCACGTTCTGGACCATCGCCCTGTTCGCGATCGTCGCGCGCATCGGCATGGGGTTCATCAATCCGTCGCTGATGTCGTCGGCGCTGAACGCATTACCGCCCGAACGCCTGAACCAGAGTTCCGGGACCATCAACTTCTTCCGCCAACTCGGCGGCGCCTGCGGCATCAATGTGTTGGTCGTGTTTCTTGAGATTCGAACGCAATTCCATAGCGAGAACCTGGCGGCGACGCAGACCGCGGCGAACGCGGCGACCCGCGAATTGCTGGATCAGGTGAAGCGAATTCTGTCCGCCGACGGTATTCCCGCGGCAATGCTCGACCGGATGGCGTTGGATCACCTGGGCGCGATGATCGAGGCGCAGGCGAGCACGCTTGGGTTCCAAGACGCTTTCTGGTTGATCGCCGGAGTTTTCATCGCCGCGCTGATACCCGCTTGGATTCTCGGACGGGCCGAGAAGAAGCCGAAGAAGGCGGTGCGGACAGCGGGCGGGCCCGCGCCGCAGGCGGGTGACTAGCGATACGGGGCGACGGCGCTACAGGCGCGTCGCGTCTTGCAAATACCGGATCAGGATGCCGCGTTCCGCATCGTCATACCGTCCGTGGATAACGAGATAGTCGTCGAGTGATTCCACCGTCCAGACCGGGTCGGCTTTCTTCCAGACCATGCGGTAGGGAAATCCTTCGACCGCGCCGTAGCGCCTGCTGAATAGCCCCTCCAGATGCGGGCCGCGCTTTGCGGGCTCGTCGGCGTTGAGCGTGTGACATTCCGCGCAGTCGTTCTTGAAAAGGCCGCGGCCCTCATTTTCAGCCTTTGCCGCACCGGTTGCGGCCGAAAGCATGAGCAGAAGGATCATCAGGAATATCGATAGACGGGGTCCGAATGAGATCATGTCTCGCCAGCCTTCATCAATGTCGATCTAGTCAGAAGTCTCTTTGGACTTGCAAGCCGAAGCCCTGATGTGGATCAAGGTCTTAACGGGTGACGGATTTGATAAGCCATGGCGCCAGGAATGTCGATAACAGCCTGGCATCATCCCGGTCGGCCTCCGTATACCAGCCTTCGCGATGGGTTGAGTTCATGGTGCCCAACACGGTGTCGCCGCGCCGGACCGGAACATTGATGATCGAGCCCAGGCCGAGCGCGATGATCTTTTCATGGTCGTCGAAGGCGCCGCGGATCGCATCGTGGTCGTGGCCGAGGAAAATCTCGCCGTCGCGCAGGATCATGCCGGACCAGGGCGTCCCGCCTTTCTGCTTTCGGCCGCCCACCGGATAGGCCGCCGGGTCGGAGCTGTAGACGCGCTCAAGCTCCATGCTGTCCGGATCGAACCGGGAAATCGTGAAGAGCCGGTGACCGATGGTACGGGCGACGACACCGTCAAGCGCCGCGGCGAAAGCGGATACGGTCACCGCGGCAAGGCCGGCGTCCGCCAACTCGAAACAGTCTTCGATGGAAAGTGGTTTTTTGGGCAGGTCGCCCCTGGTCGGGCCGGTCATAGGGTATAGCTTTTCAGGTGGTCGGTAGGCTGCGCGGCGGCAACCCTATCATCAGCGGGTAGGAGCGGAAAGCGCCGGCGCGCTTGTTGCCCACCTTAACGTTTTGCCTTTTGACGCAGCCCGGGGCGTATCCTAAACAAGACGCGACATGATCGAACAGAGACTGCACAAGAGGCGTTGACCGGTGGCCTCCACTGATTCAACGGTCGGCGTCGCCGCCGTGTCGCAACCGGGTTTGACCATCGGGCATTTCGCCCTGCTGCTGGTCGTTTGCCTCTGCCTATTCCTGCCGGGTTTCGTCGATCTGCCGGTGACCGATCGGGACGAGGCGCGATTCGCGCAGGCCTCCAAGCAGATGATGGAGACGGGCGACTACGTCAACATCACCTTTCAGGACCAGGCGCGACACAAGAAGCCGGTCGGGATTTATTGGTTGCAGTCCGCGAGCGCGAAGCTGTTCGGCGCGGACGGCGAACCCGCGGTGTGGCCGTATCGCTTGCCGTCACTGCTTGGGGCGATCATCGCCGTCTTCGCGACAGCCTGGATCGGCACGCTATTCTTCGGGCAATTGGTCGGTATGTCGGCGGCCATCCTGCTCGCGGGAACCTTGCTGCTCGGCGTCGAAGCGCGGTTGGCGAAGACCGACGCGATGTTGTTGGCGACCATCGTGGTCGCGCAGGCCGCCTTGGCCAAGATTTACGTGTTGAAGACCCAGGGGCAGCCGGGCGGCTGGCCGCCGGTCTTCGCCTTTTGGCTGGCGATCGGCGCCAGCATCCTGATCAAAGGGCCGATCATCTTC
>JANQKC010000032.1 GCA_028281325.1 Alphaproteobacteria bacterium | reverse complement strand
CAAGCGGCATGGCGAGTTTCTCGGAAAGCTCTTCCGGGGTCGGCTCGCGGCCGATCTCGTGCAGCATCTGGCGCGAGGTGCGCACGATCTTGTTGATCGTCTCGATCATGTGCACCGGAATACGGATCGTGCGGGCCTGGTCGGCAATCGAGCGGGTGATCGCCTGACGGATCCACCAGGTCGCATAGGTGGAGAACTTGTAGCCGCGGCGGTACTCGAATTTGTCGACCGCTTTCATCAGGCCGATATTGCCTTCCTGGATCAGGTCGAGGAACTGCAGGCCGCGGTTGGTGTATTTCTTCGCGATCGAGATAACGAGGCGCAGGTTGGCCTCGACCATTTCCTTCTTGGCGCGGCTGGCCTGGCGTTCGCCCTGCTGCACCGCCTGCACGATGCGGCGGAATTCCGGCAGCGGCATGCTGGCGTCGCCCGCCACGGCGGCGATATTCCCGCGCAACTCCTCGATCCCGGTCTTCTTTTTCTTGGCGAAGGTCTTCCAGCCTTTCTTGCCGGAGTCGCAACACATGTCGAGCCAGTTCGGGTCCAACTCGTTGCCGAAATAGAGTTCCAGGAAGGATTCGCGGTCGACGCCGCAATCCATCGCAAGCCGCAACAGCTTGCCTTCGGACCGGGTGATCGTCCGGTTCAGCTCATAGAGTTGATGCACGAGCTGTTCGATCCGCGCGTTGTTGAGATGAACCGTGCTCATCAGCTCGATCAGGTCGCGGCGATGCTTTTCGTAGGTTCGCTCGGTGGACTTGGAAACCTGCCCGCCCTTCTGCTGCATCGCCAGCAGTTTGTCCTGCGCGCGCTGCAGCTTGGTATAGGTCGTGGCGACTTGCTCGAAAGTCTCGATCGTCTGCGGCTTCAACGCCGCTTCCATCGCGGCGAGGGAAATCGAGGTTTCCTCCTCGTCGTCATCGTCGTCGTCATCGGACTCGTCGGTCGCGTCCGCGCCGTTCGCGTTCTTGGCGTCCTTCGGATTGGTCGCCCCGTTCGCGGCACCGTTTGCTGCGCCGTTCGCCGCCCCGTTGGCGGCGCCGTTCGCGGCCCCATTGGCGGCACCATTCGCAGCCCCATTCGCGGCCGCAGGCGCCGAGGCGTTGGCGCCGTCCGGGCCACCGCCATAGGTCGTGTCCAGGTCGATGATGTCGCGCAGCAGGATTTCTTCGTTGACCAGCGCGTCGTGCCAACGCGAAATCGCGCGCATGGTCAGCGGGCTTTCGCACAGCGCGCCGATCATCTTTTCGCGGCCGGCCTCGATCCGCTTGGCGATGGCGATCTCGCCCTCGCGCGACAGCAACTCGACGCTGCCCATTTCCCGCAGATACATGCGGACCGGATCGTCGGTCCGGCCGATATCGTCATCGCCCAGGTTGCCCGACGCGGAAGACGCCTTGCCGTTGGCCGGCGCGGCTTCTTTCGTGTCGCCGCTGTCCTCGGACTCTTCGCCGTCGATGACATTGATGCCCAACTCGGACATGTTCGTCAGCGTGTCTTCGATCTGCTCGGAAGACACCTGTTCCTGCGGCATCGCCGCGTTCAACTCATCGATGGTGATGTAGCCGCGCTCTTTCCCCTTCGCGACCAGTTTCTTCACGGCCGCGCTCACGCTGTCCAAGAGCGGGCCGTCGCCCTGCTCTTCTTCGCGTACCGCAGCGTCCGCCTCTCGTGCAGCTTTCGTCGCCATAGGCAATCGCCCCTTCTCTTTTTTAGCTCTTGCGCGCGGGTCGGCCGCGCGCCGCGTTTAGCCCCATACAGCGTAGATTGCGCCTATGCCCCCGGAGTTAATCCTCCAACTTGGCAATCTCACTCTCAGCACGTTCGAATTCGTTTCGGATCCGTAGGAATCTTGCCTCGCCATCGGCAGTCCCTTCCGCTTCCGCAATTCGGCCCTCTTGCAACAACTCCCTGCTCCGGCTCGTCCGAAGCATCGATGCCAGTAAATCCCTAACGCCGGCCGCCGCCTCTTCTAAAGGCGCGCCAGTGCGGGCAAATCCAGCGTGTAGTAGCACATCCTTACCGAGCAAACCCTTAAGAGAGCCCGAATCCACCGTCTCAGAGAGGTGGCGTTTCAAGCCGTCAGAGTCAAGACCCGGCGCCGAGGCCATTAAGTGATGGATTTCCTGGCGTAATTTGTCAAGGTCAGGGTCCAAATCGACCATCGCAATCGTTTCCACCAGCTCTTCGTATAGCGCAGGATAGTTAACAAGTGTTGCAAGAAGCGCCTGTTGCCGCCGCCGTGGATTCGAGGCGACGAGGCTCGCCAGATTGCTGCGCGGCCCGGTTTTCGGCGAATTTCCGCGCATCCGGCCGTTTCCCGGGAAATCCCGGCGTGCGGACGGCCGGAAGGTTTCCCGCAGCCGTTCGCGCAGCATGTCGCCGTAATGCTGTTTCACGGTGTCGTCGGCGATCTGGGCCACGCGTTTCCGCAGGCGCACTTCCAGGTCGGCGCGGCGTTCCGGCGTGTCCAGCGGCGTGACCGCGGTCTCGGTCTCCCAGACCATATCCATCAGCGGGTGCGCGCCGTCGATGACCCGTTGCATCGCGGCGACGCCCTGGCCCTGAATCAGGCTATCGGGGTCTTGTCCGGCCGGCAGATAAGCGAAACGCAGCGACCGGCCGGGCTTGAGCAGGGGCAAGGCGCGTTCCGCGCCGCGCGAGGCCGCCCGCTGCCCGGCCGCGTCGCCGTCGAAGCACAGCACCGGTTCCGCCGACAGCCGCCAAAGCTGCTCGATCTGGTCTTCGGTCAGCGCGGTGCCGAGCGGCGCCACCGCCGCCTTGAAGCCGGCGCGCACCAGCGCGATCACGTCCATATACCCTTCGGTCACCAACAGTTGGCCGGTATCGTGCGACGCCTGCCGCGCGCCCGCCAGATTATAAAGTGTCCGCCCCTTGTCGAAGAGCGGCGTATCGGGCGAGTTGATGTATTTCGCCGCCGACCCGTCGCCCAGGATACGACCGCCGAAGGCGATGACCCGGCCGCGCCGATCGGTGATCGGGAACATCACCCGGTTCCGGAAGAAGGCGTAGGGCGCGCGACCGTCATCCGGCTTTCTTAATAGACCGGTCTCCAGCAGATCGCGTTCCTTGATGCCCTGCGCGGTCAACGCCTCGGCCATGGCGCGGCCTTCCGGCGCGTAGCCGAGCCGAAAATGCCGGATCGTGCCGTCGTCGAGACCGCGGTTGCGCAGATAGTCGAGCCCCTCGGCCCCGGCCCCACGGCGCAACTGCATCTCGAACCACTTGCACGCCGCTTCGGTCACGTCATACAGCGACGCGCGGCGTTGTTCGCGTTCGCGGTCCTGCGGCGTCTGTTCGGGAATGGCCAGTCCGGCCTGCGCCGCGAGCGTCTCCACCGCTTCCGGAAAACTCAGTCCCTCCGTCTCCATGACGAAGGAGAAGATATCGCCATGCTTGCCGCTGCTGAAGCAGTGGTAAAAGCCCTTCTCGTCGTTGACGGTGAAGGACGGGGTCTTTTCCTGATTGAACGGGCTAAGGCCGACATGCTCGCGGCCGCGGCGCATCAATTTCACGCGCTTGGCGCAGACGTCGGATACCGCAACGCGCCCGCGAATCTCGTCAAGGAAGTTCGGCGGATAGGCCATCAGCAAATCTCTGGATTACCCATCCGTCAATATGGCCATTGATGTCCCTCTTGTCGATTGCAGCGCACCGACAAAATCCACAAAACTCGATTTTGAATGATTGCCGGAAACGCCAATCGCGCCCGGCCGTGACGCCACCGAGAGCTTACGACAGTTTCTGTTTCGCCGCCGCGCTGGCCTTGGCGAAATCCATCCGCCCGGCATATTGCGCGCGCAGCGCGGCCATCACCTTGCCCATCTCCTTGAGCCCGCCGGCGCCGACCGACGCGATGACCTGCTCGACCGCCGTGGCGATCGCCGCCTCGTCCATCTGTTCCGGCAGGAAGCGCTGGATCACCTCGATCTCGCGCCCCTCGCGTTCGGCCAGGTCTTCGCGGCCGCCCTTCTCGTACATCTCGATGCTTTCGCGGCGCTGCTTCACCATGGTCTGCAGCAGGCCGAGAATTTCCTCATCGCTGATGCCGGACTTGCTGTCCTTCGACCGGGCCGCGATGTCGCGGTCCTTCAACGCCGCGAGAATAAGGCGAATCGTCGCCGTCGCGCAGCTGTCTTTCGCCAAGGTGGCTTCTTTGAGCGCTTCGTTCAAACGGTCGCGCATCATTCTTTCCCTAAGCCCGCAATTTGCGACAAGCAAAAACCGTACACGAAACCGGAATGGTAGCGCAACAGGAAACGAAGCGCTAACGCATTGATCTTACACAATTAATTTATTAATAAAACCTTGACGGCGGCACGGCTTTTGCTTAGAACCACGACAATTTGCGCACGGGCTGTTGCGATTATCGCGCGGTCGGCGCAAAACCATGCGCACGCACGCGTTACACACTTGAGTTCAGGAGCCAATGGCGGAAACGCGCCCTTCCGACCAAACCCCGCCGCCCGATGCGACGGCCGCCCTCGTTCTGGCGGATGGCTCGATTTTTTGGGGTAAGGGGTTCGGCGCCCCCGGCGACGCGGTCGGCGAAGTCTGCTTCAATACCGCAATGACCGGGTATCAGGAAATCTTGACCGATCCGTCCTATGCCGGCCAGATCATCACCTTCACCTTCCCGCATATCGGCAATACCGGCGCGAACCCGGAAGACATCGAAACGCTCACGCCCGCCGCGCGCGGCTGCGTGTTGCGCGCGGACATCACCGAGCCGTCGAACTGGCGCGCCGCGCAGCATTTCAACGACTGGCTGGCCGCCCAAGGGTTGATCGGCATCGGCGGCGTCGACACGCGCGCCCTGACGGCGCGCATCCGCGATCTCGGCGCGCCGAACGCGACCATCGCGCACGCGCCGGACGGAGAGTTCGATATCGCCGCCCTCCGTCGCGCGGCGACCGACTGGCCCGGCCTGGAAGGCATGGACCTGGCGAAGGACGTGAGTTGCACGCAGACCTATAAATGGACCGAAACGCGCTGGTCCCTGGGGTCCGGCTACGGCGCGATGGAAAACCCGACGCGGCATGTCGTGGCGGTGGATTACGGCGCGAAGCGGAACATCCTGCGCTGTCTCGCGGATTTGGGCTGCGACGTGACGGTCGTGCCGGCCACCGCGACGGCCGACGACATCCTGCAGCACGACCCGGACGGCGTGTTCCTGTCGAACGGCCCGGGCGATCCGGCCGCGACCGGCGCATACGCGGTGCCGGCGATCCGGAAGATCCTGGCGACCGGCCTGCCGGTCTTCGGAATCTGCCTCGGCCATCAGATGCTGGCGCTGGCGCTGGGCGCGAAGACCGAGAAGATGCATCACGGCCATCGCGGCGCCAACCACCCGATCAAGGACCTGACGACCGGCAAGGTGGAGATCACCAGCCAGAACCACGGCTTCGTCGTGCAGTCGGAAACCCTGCCCGACGGCATCGACGTCACCCACCGCTCGCTGTTCGACCAGACCATCGCCGGCATCGCCGCGACCGACCGCCCCGTCTTCGGCGTGCAATACCACCCCGAGGCGTCGCCGGGCCCGCACGACAGCCACTATCTATTCCGC
Source organism: Alphaproteobacteria bacterium (assembly GCA_028281325.1). Classification (GTDB taxonomy): domain Bacteria; phylum Pseudomonadota; class Alphaproteobacteria; order UBA8366; family UBA8366; genus JAJFJD01. The sequence goes on along the minus strand of JANQKC010000032.1, from coordinate 96,596 downwards.
CGCTTCGTCGACTATATCGACGCCCGGCGCTAAGGAAGCCGCAACCGCCGCATGCCAAAACGCACCGACATCAAATCGATCATGATCATCGGGGCCGGGCCGATCGTCATCGGCCAGGCCTGCGAATTCGACTATTCCGGCACGCAAGCCTGCATGGCGCTGCGCGAGGAAGGCTACCGGGTCATCCTGGTCAACTCGAACCCGGCGACGATCATGACCGACCCGGACACCGCCGACGCCACCTATGTGGAGCCGATCACGCCGGCGATCGTCGCCAAGATCCTCGAACGCGAACGGCCCGACGCCTTGCTGCCGACGATGGGCGGCCAAACCGCGCTGAACACGGCGATGGACCTGTGGAAGGACGGCGTGTTGGAACGGCTCGGCATCGAGATGATCGGCGCCAAGGCCGACGTCATCGCCAAGGCCGAGGACCGCCAGCTATTCCGCGAGGCGATGAACGTGATCGGCCTGGAAAGCCCGCGCAGCCAGCTCGTCCGCACGGTCGACGAAGGAATGGCCGCGATCGACGAGATCGGCCTGCCCGCCGTCTTCCGGCCCTCCTTCACGCTGGGCGGCACCGGCGGCGGCATCGCCTACAACCGCGACGAATATTTCGACCTGCTGAATTCCGGCCTGCGCGCGTCCCCCGTCAGCGAGGTGCTGATCGAGGAATCGGTGCTCGGCTGGAAGGAATACGAGATGGAGGTCGTCCGCGACAATGCGGACAACTGCATCATCATCTGCTCGATCGAGAATATCGACCCGATGGGGATCCACACCGGCGACTCGGTCACGGTCGCGCCCGCGCTGACCCTGACGGACAAGGAATACCAGGTGATGCGCGACGCCTCGATCGCCTGCCTGCGCGAGATCGGCGTGGACACCGGCGGATCGAACGTGCAATTCGCCGTCGACCCGGCGACGGGCCGGCTGGTGGTGATCGAGATGAACCCGCGCGTCTCGCGCTCGTCGGCGCTGGCGTCCAAGGCGACCGGCTTCCCGATCGCGAAGATCGCGGCCAAGCTCGCCGTCGGCTACACGCTGGACGAATTGGACAACGACATCACCAAGGTGACGCCGGCCAGTTTCGAACCGACCATCGACTATGTCGTCACCAAGATGCCGCGCTTCACCTTCGAGAAATTCCCGGGCGCGGACCCGCTGCTGACGACGGCGATGAAGTCGGTCGGCGAGGCCATGTCGATCGGCCGCAATTTCCAGGAGAGCGTACAAAAGGCGCTGCGGTCGATGGAAACCGACCTGTCCGGCTTCGACGAAGTCGACGTGCCGAGCGCCAACGCCGACGACAGCGAGGCCGAAACCCTGCGCAACGCGCTGCGCGTCCCCGCACCGGACCGGCTGCTGCTGGTGGCGCAGGCGTTCCGCCAGGGCCTGTCGGTCGAGGCGATCCACGACGCCTGCAAGATCGACCCGTGGTTCCTGCGCCAGATCGAGGAAATCGTCGACGCCGAAGGCACGGTGCGAACGAACGGCCTGCCGGACCGGGCGGACGAGATGCTGCGCCTCAAGAAGATGGGCTTCAGCGACGCCCGGCTCGCCGCGCTCAGCGGCCAGACGGAGACGGAGGTCGCCGCACACCGCGGCACGCTCGGCACCGCGCCGGTCTATAAACGCATCGACACCTGCGCCGCCGAATTCCCATCGCTGACGCCGTACATGTATTCGGCGTATGAAGGCAACGCCTTCACCGCCGCCGAATGCGAGGCCGATGTTAGCGACCGCACCAAGGTGGTCATCCTCGGCGGCGGCCCGAACCGGATCGGCCAAGGCATCGAGTTCGACTATTGCTGCGTGCACGCGGCCTACGCGCTCAAGGAGGCCGGGTTCGAGACGATCATGGTGAACTGCAATCCGGAGACCGTATCGACGGATTACGACACATCGGACCGCCTCTATTTCGAGCCCCTCACCACCGAAGACGTCATCTCGCTGGTCCGCGCCGAACAGGAAAAGGGAACGCTGCACGGCGTCATCGTGCAGTTCGGCGGGCAGACTCCGCTGAAACTGGCGCAGGCGCTGTCGGACGCGGGCATTCCCATCCTCGGCACGTCGCCGGATGCCATCGACCTGGCCGAAGACCGCGAGCGGTTCCAGAACCTGCTGGTCGATCTCAGCCTCCGGCAGCCGCCGAACGGCACGGCCACCTCGTCGGAAGAGGCGGAGCGAATCGCCGAAGAGATCGGGTACCCGGTGCTGCTGCGCCCATCCTATGTATTGGGCGGCCGCGCGATGGAGCTGGTGCATGACGTCGACGGGTTGCGGCGCTACATGCGGACCGCGGTGCAGGTGTCGGGCGACCATCCGGTCCTGGTCGACCACTTCCTGCGCGACGCCATCGAGGTCGACGTGGACGCGCTGTGCGACGGCGAGTCGGTGCACGTCGCCGGGATCATGGAACATATCGAGGAGGCGGGCATTCACTCCGGCGACAGCGCCTGTTCGCTGCCGCCTTACTCGCTCGGCCCCGACGCCATCGACGAGATCAAACGTCAAACCGACGCGCTGGCCCGGGCGCTCAATGTCGTCGGCCTGATGAACGTGCAGTACGCGATCAAGGACGGCGAGGTGTACCTCATTGAGGTCAATCCGCGTGCCAGCCGAACCGTGCCCTTCGTGGCGAAAGCGACGGGCATCCCCATCGCCAAGATCGCGGCCCGCATCATGGCGGGAGAAAAACTCGGCTCCTTCACGCTCGAGCCCAAGAGCACCGGCAAGCATGTCGCCGTCAAGGAGGCCGTGTTCCCGTTCGCCCGCTTCCCCGGCGTCGACGTGGTGCTCGGCCCGGAGATGAAATCGACCGGCGAGGTCATGGGACTGGACGGCGATTTCGGCCGCGCCTTCGCCAAGGCGCAGCTCGGCGGCGGCGTCGAACTGCCGACCGGCGGCCGTGTCTTCGTCTCCGTCAAGGATCACGACAAGGACGCGGTCAAGGACATCGCCCGCGAGATTTCCGATCTCGGATTCACCCTCGTCGCGACACGGGGCACGGCGGCCTATCTCGACTCGCACGGTATTCCGGTCGAACAAGTCAACAAGGTCCGGGAAGGACAGCCGCATATCGTCGACGCGATGATCAACGGCGACATTCAGTTGATGTTCAACACCACCGAAGGCGCACAGGCCATCGCCGACAGTTTCAGCTTGCGGCGGACGGCGCTAATCCATCAGATTCCTTATTATACGACCGTTGCGGGTGCGAAAGCGGCGGTACAAGCAATTGCTGCATTGCAGGACGGGTCTCTTGATGTCGCCCCGCTCCAATCCTATTTTATGGGTCGATAAAACTATTAATTTCCCCGATGACGAACAGGGATGGCGTTCGGCCTCTTACTGTTAGGCCGAAGGTTCCCTTTTCGCCGGTTTAGGTGAGTGACATGGATAAAATTCCTATTACCGCGGATGGCGCAAGCCGCTTGCACGAAGAGCTGAAAAACCTGAAGGGCGTCGAGCGCCCTGCGGTGATCAAAGCGATTGCCGCGGCGCGCGAGCATGGCGATCTTTCGGAGAATGCCGAGTATCATGCCGCACGCGAGCATCAGAGTTTTATCGAAGGCCGGATTCTGGAACTCGAAGACCAGTTCAGCCGCATCGAGGTCATCGACGTCAAAGCGCTGAAGGGTAAAGAGATCAAATTCGGGGCGACCGTCACGGTGGCCGACGAGGACACCGACGAGGAAAAGACCTATCAGATCGTCGGCGAATACGAGGCCGAGGCATCGGCCGGCCGTATCTCCGTTACGTCACCGATTGCGCGCGCGCTGATCGGCCGCGTGGTCGGCGACAGTGTCGAGGTGGTGACGCCCGGCGGTCAGAAAGACTACGAGATCGTCAAAGTCCGTTATAAATAGGGACCGGTCCCGCCGTTCCCTTGCCCCAAAAAATGACTATCGAGCCCATGCCGCGACTATTCGGTCGTGGCGCCGGGGATCGTCATCGTGTCGTCGATCGGCACACCGGCCTCCTGCTTCGACGCGCGGATCGCCAACGCGGATTTGACATGGCTGACATTCGGCGCCGAGGTCAATTCAGACGTCAGGAATTTGTTGTAGCTGTCCCAATCCGTCGCGACGATGCGCAACAGGAAATCCGTTTCCCCGGCGAGCATGTAGCATTCGCGCACCTGCGGCCACTGGTCCACCAGCGTCTCGAAGGCGACGAGATCGGACTCGGCCTGGCTCGACAACCCGACCTGGGCGAAAACCGTCACGCCATAGCCGAGCGCTTCGGCATTCACGTCGGCATGGTATCCTCGGATATAGTCCGCTTCTTCGAGCGCCCGGACGCGGCGCAAACACGGCGGCGCGGAAATTCCCGCCCGCTTGGCCAGGTCGACATTCGTCATTCGCCCATTGGCCTGCAGGTCGCGCAGTATGCGCAGGTCGATTTTGTCGAGTTTCACTCGGCGCATGGAAGTGCAGTCCCTATGTGTCGTTTGGGTAATAATATTACAAAAATCACGATGGCGAAATATTATTTCAAGAACAACGCTCCCTGTTCCGCGATGCCGCCGGCGCGAGGATCGATTCTCCGATGACCAGCCGCATCGCCTGGGTCATAACCGACGGCAAGGCCGGCCACGTTACGCAGGCCATGGGCTTGGCGGAGGCGATCGGATTCGACATCGTCGAGAAGGTCATTCTCCCCGCGATTCCATGGCGTTGGCTGCCGGCGGCGTTTTGGCCGCGCGGCGTGTCCGGACTCGGCGACAATGCGGACGCCCTATCCGGTCCAGCGCCCGACCTGATCGTCAGTTGCGGTCGGCACGCCGTCGGCCCGGCGCTGTGGGTCAAATCGCGAAGCAAGGGGCGCAGCTTCCACGTCCATGTCGAGCATCCGCGGGTCGATCCGCGACGGTTCGATTTGGTCGCCAGCCCGCGGCATGACGGCCTGGAAGGCCCGAACGTGGTTCCGGTGCTCGGATCGTTGCATCGCGTCACGCCGCAAAAGCTCGCGGCCGCCGCGGCCAAGCTGTCGCCGGCTCTCGCGCACCTGCCGCAACCGCGCGTCGCCGTCCTGCTGGGCGGGAACAACAGCGTGTACCGCCTGACCGGTGCCGTGATCGACCGACTGGCCGACGGGCTGCGCCGTCTGGCCCGGGACCATGGCGCCGGCCTCATGGTGACGGCGTCCCGGCGGACGGGCACGGCCATGGAAGCGCGGTTGCGCGACCGTCTGGCCGGCCTGCCCATCGAGTTCTGGGACGGGGCCGGCGACAACCCATATCTCGGCTTCCTAGGCTCGGCCGACGCGATCGTGGTGACATGCGATTCGGTGAACATGGCGTCCGAAGCATGCTCGACCGGCGCGCCGGTCTACGTGGTCGATCTGGAGAGTCGCCGGGACAGCAAATTCGATGCGTTCCACAGGTCGCTGGCGGACGCCGGCATCACCCGCCCGTTCGACGGCACCCTCGACCGTTGGACCTACGAGGCGCTCGATGAAACCGCCCGGGTCGCGGCGGAGTTGCGACGGCGAATGGAACACGCCAAACGGGGGTAACCAGGCGGCTTCGGCCGGGGCGGCGCGGCGTCAATGCCGCATTGCCTATCACCGGGGCATTCCGTATATCTTCGTCCTACCGGTATCGGAACTCAGATGAACATGTCCATGATGCTCGATTTTCCGGCACTGAAAGCCGCCACCGTTCAGCGCGAGCCGTTCGATCACATCATCGTCCCCGGGTTCCTGAAACCCGAGGCGATGGCCGAGATCGAGGCGGATTTTCCGGCGATCGACCGCCCCGGCAGTTTTCCGCTGAGGTCGCTTTCCTACGGCTCTGCCTTTCAACGCCTGTGCGATGCCTTGCAAGGCCCGGAAATGGCAAAGGCGATGGGCGAGAAACTCGGCATGAACCTGGTCGATCAACCGCCGATGCTGACGGTGCGCGGCCATTGCAAACCGAGCGACGGTCAGATCCATACCGACTCGCTGGGCAAACTGGTCACCGTCCTGATTTACATCAACGACAGTTGGAATGCGGCCGGCGGACGGCTGCGCCTGCTTCGCAGCGCGGACGACATCGAGGATTACGCCGCCGAGGTGCCGCCGGACGCCGGGACCATGCTGGCCTTCCGGTGCAGCGAAAACGCATGGCACGGACACAAACCGTTCGAAGGCCAGCGGCGAACGATGCAACTCAACTGGGTGCGGGACACCGCCTATCTTCGAAAAGAACAGGTCCGGCATCGCATCTCGGCCTTCATCAAGAAAGTGCGGTTCGGATGACCCCTTTTAGCGGCGGCGTCACCGCCACGAGAACCCGTCGGATGGAGTCCCATGGACTGGGATAAACTACGCGTCTTTCACGCCGTCGCCGAAGCCGGCAGCTTCACGCATGGCGGCGAACTGCTCAATCTCAGCCAGTCCGCCGTGAGCCGGCAAATCAGCGCGCTTGAGGAAAGCCTCAAGACCACGCTGTTCCATCGTCACGCGCGAGGCCTGATCCTGACCGAGCAGGGCGAGTTGCTGTACCGCACCGCGCACGACGTGTTCCATAAACTCGCGATTACCGAATCGCTGCTGAGCGAGAACAAGGAGCGGCCGTCCGGCCCGCTGAAGGTCACGACCACGATCGGCCTCGGGTCGCTGTGGCTCACCTCGCGGATCAAGGAATTCATCGAACTCTACCCGGAAGTCGACGTCACGCTCATCCTGACCGACACGGAACTCGACCTCGGGATGCGCGAGGCGGATATCTCGGTACGCCTGCAACCGCCGACCCGGCCCGACCTGATCCAGCGCCCGCTGCTGACCGTCCACACCCATCTTTACGGGTCGGCCGAGTATCTAGAGGAGTTCGGCGCACCGACGAAACCGGAGGAGCTGGATCAACATCGGCTGCTCGTCTATGGCGAAGAGTGGCCGGCGCCGGTGCCGCATGTAAACTGGATTTTGGAATTGGGCGCCAGTCCCGACTCCAATCGCCGTCCCGTCCTTCGGGTCAACAACATCTATGGCATTTACCGCGCCTGCCGCAGCGGACTTGGCCTCGCCGGTCTGCCCGACTACGCCATTCCTGGCGATACGAACCTGCGACGCGTGTTGCCGGATATCAACGGGCCGTCATTCCAGGCGTATTTCGTCTATCCGGAAGAATTGCGTCATTCGAAGCGGATCGGCGTCTTCCGCGATTTCCTGCTCCGCAAGATCGCCGAGCACGATTTTTAGGGCATCGCCCGCCGTTTTTCGGCGCGCTTTTTCGGAAAATCCCAATATTCCAGCGGGTAAGCATTTGCCATGCACTAGACGCATAACTGTGATGAAAAAATGAACCTAGTCATGCGTTGGTCCAGTTACTATCTGTACTATCAGATTGTTGCAAAGCCGCAATAGATCTACCGGTCAGCCATTGAGGTGGCAACGCCATATCGATGAGCGACCGGGCTTTGACGTCTCCCAGACGTGAAGCCTCCCTGTTTACTTCGCCGGGCCTTTTTAGGCCCGGCTTTTTTATTTGCCCAACAATGTATTAGAGGTAAACGACTGCAACCTCGACTTTCCCGCCCTCGATTTCAGCACGCAATCAGGGAATTATCGGAACAGCCATTCACCTTCTGATTTCTCCAAATCCTTATACAGGTGGGCAACATGCTCGCCGTAACCGTTGTAGAGCAGCGTCGGCACGCGACCCGGTCTGCCCAGGAGTTGTTCGGTGGCCTGGCTCCATCGCGGGTGATCCACTTTCGGGTTCACATTCGCCCAGAAACCATACTCCTTGCCTTGGGCTTTCTCCCAGAAGCTGACCGGCCGCTTTTCCGTGAAGGTGATCCGGACGATCGACTTGATCGACTTGAACCCGTATTTCCAAGGAACCGCCAGGCGCAGCGGCGCGCCGTTCTGTTTCGGCATGGGTTTGCCGTACAGGCCGGTCGCGATAAAGGCCAACTCGTTGGTCGCTTCCTCGATGGTAAGACCTTCCAGATAGGGCCAAGGGTACCAAAACTGCTTAAGGCCCGGCATGGTCTCCTTATCCGCCAGTGTCTCCATCTGGACATATCTCGCCGATCCAAGCGGCTTCGCGAAGTCGATCAGCGCCTTGAAGGGAAACCCGCTCCACGGCACCGCCATCGCCCAGGCTTCGACGCAGCGATGGCGGTAGACGCGTTCTTCGAGCGGCATCTGCTTGAGCAACGTGTCGATATCGACGGTGAGTTCCTTCTCCACCGCGCCGTCGATCTTGACCGTCCAAGGACGGATGACCAACTGCTGCGCGGCCGCCCAGATCTTCTTGTGGCTGCCGAACTCGTAGAAATTGTTGTAGGTGATCGCGTATTGTTCTGCGGTCAGAGCACGGTCGAGTTTGTATTTCTCGTTGCGTTTGACCGGGTACAAATGCGCCGACGGATCACCGCCCGTCGACGCCAAGGCCGGCAATGCTGCGCCGCCGCCCGCCAACAAGACCGTGCCAAGCCCCATTGATTTGACGAGGTCGCGGCGCTGCCGAAACACCGTCTCGTCCGTCGCGGCGGAGTCGGGGAGTTCCCACCCTTTTCTGACTCGCAGAAGCATCGCGGCATCCTTCGTTTGTTACGGTCCGGCCGCCATCCTACGGAATTTTCATGAAAAACGAATAAACTGTTTGTGATCACCGCAGAACGTTAGGTTAAAAGCCCATCGGCCGCGCCCGCCCAAGGGCACGGCCGATAGCGCCGTAGCCGGTTAAACCGCCAACATGCTGCGCAGCATCCAGGCGTTCTTCTCGTGGATTTGCATCCGTTGCGTCAGCAGGTCCGCCGTCGGCTCGTCATTCGCCGCCTCGACGGTCGGGAAGACCGACCGGGCCGTGCGGACAACCGCTTCCTGGCCGGTGACCAAATCCCGGATCATGTCTTCAGCAGATAGGCGGCCCTCTTGCTCGTCGATCGAAGACAATGCCGCGAAAGCCTTGTAGCTGCCGGGCGCCGGCTCACCGAGCGCGCGGATACGCTCCGCCACTTCATCCACGGCCTGCGCCAATTCGGTGTACTGCGTCTCGAACATGGTGTGCAGGGTGTTGAACTGCGGCCCTTCGACATTCCAGTGATAGTTATGCGTTTTCAGGTACAGCGTGTAGCTATCCGCCAACAGCCGCGAAAGTCCCGCGGCGATTTCCTTACGGTCCGTGTCATTGATTCCGATGTTGATATCCATCGCCGATTTCTCCTCTCCTACAGCCTGCGTAAGACGTCAAGCTTAATTTAGAATAATTCTAATATAAGGCATATCGCATTGAATACAAGAGGGGCGGTGGATCTAATTTTCTTGTCGCGGGTTAAAAATAACAACGCCGGTACAACGACTTAGCTGCACCGGCGTTAGACGCGTTCGCATCGGCCGAGGGTCAAGACTTGAAGTCGACCTCCACGACGCCAAGCGGGCCGAAATCAGCCGAAACCCTGCTGCCGACAGGCGCCGGAATCGGCCCCGTCGCCGCCCCGGCGGTGATCCATTGACCGGCTTTCAACTCATACCCGCGCCCGGTCAGATGGTTGGCGAGCCATGCCAGCGAATTGATCGGATTGCCTAACACGTTCGCCCCGTTGCTGGCCGCGACCTCTTCGCCATCGACGAGATGCCGGACGTCGCAGGTCGGAAGGTCAAGGGCCCGCCAATCGGTCACCGCGTCGCCGTAGACGAAACTGTAATTCCCGGCGTGATCGGCCACGGTACCGCGCACGCCGAGCGACGGCCGGTTGGCGAAGCGCAGGCCAACCACTTCGAGCGCCGGATGCACGGCCTCGATCGACCCTAGGACGGTTTCCGCCGTGTAGGGCGCGCCGGAGACGGGGATGTCGGCGGCCAGCTGGAACGCGAATTCGCACTCAAACCCGCCGACCGTATTGGCCCCGCCTTCGATGGTCTGCGGGTTGGCGACGATATGCTCCGCGAAGAGCGGCCCCGCCGCGGGTTCGGTCGCATCGGCCCGGGCCATCGCCTCGTCGTTGGTAAGCGCCACCTTCCAGCCGCCCAACGCCAGATCGGTGCGCGCGATGATCGCATCCTGGATCGCATAAGCGTCTTCCAACGTCGCCGGCTCCAAATCCGCCGGCAGCGCGTCCATTTTCTGTTCGTCCCGGCGCGCCGCGATCAACAGGTCCGCCGCCTTCTCCGCATTGCTCATTGCCTGCTCCTTTTCTTGTTCTGTTAGGCCGTGCACTCGACACGGCACTGACCGAGCGGCCCGAAATCGGCGACCATGCTGCAGGATTGCGCCACCGGCTGCATCCCCGTGCAGGTGCCGGTCGTGAGAATTTGCCCGGCGGAAACGCCGCCGCCGCGCGACGACCGCTTGTTCACCAGCCACGTCAGCGACGTTATCGGATGGCTCATCACCGCTTCGCCGGTGCCGGTCGCGATCTCCTCGCCGTCCACGCTGAAGGTCACCTGCTGGCCCAGCAGATCGAAATCCCGCCAATCGGTCAAACCGTCGCCATAGGCGAAGGCGAAGTTGGCGCAGTGATCGGCGATCAGTACGGACGCGCCGATCCCGAACCCGTCCTCGACGCGGCTGTGGGCGATCTCGATCGCGGGATGCAGCGAAGCGACCGCGTCGGCCACCTCGCCTTCGGTGTAGGGCGTGTCGCGCGCCGGCAGATCGCGCGCCAGCATGAAGGCGTATTCGCTTTCGATCAGCCGGGCGCAGTTGTCCGGCGTGGCGATCTTGGCGCCGCTGGGAAAGACCCAGGACTCGAACAGCGGTCCCATCGCAGGCTCCGGCGTTTTCATTTTTTCCATCGCCGCGTCGTTGGTGAACGCGGCCTTCCAACCGACGATCTTCTCCCCATACCGCTCCATGACCGCATCCAGCACGGCATAGGATTCATCGAGGGAAGACGGAATATCGGCCAGGGTCACGATGGACCCGGCACGGCGAGCCTCGATCAGACGATCCGCGAGCAGGTTTATGTCGGCCATACGTCTATCTCCTTATTATACTCTTCATGGTAGGGGGTTGAGCGCCGTCAAACAAAGAACGGGCCGCCGAATACCGGCGCGCCCGTTCTATACTACGCCCGAAGGCAGGCGGCTATTGGGCCGCTGCCTTTCTTTCCGAAATGATGGTGTCGGCGTCGCGTCCGGTCAGCTCGGCCAAATGGTCGAAGGACCATTCGAAGGTGCCGACGCCCAGCGTCAACGACCGCAGGTCGACGATCAGATCATGCAGTTCGGACTGCGGCATATGCGCCTGAACCTCATCCCATCCCTGCCAGCCTTCCTTGGTGTCGAAGCCGAGAATCTGGCCCCTCCGCTTGCTGATCACGCTCTGCGCCTGACCGGTGTATTCGCTCGGCACCGAAATGGTGACCGACGCCACCGGCTCCAGCAGGACGGGATTGCATTGCGGCAACGCATCCTTCATCGCCAGGATGCCGGCCCGGCGGAACGCCATGTCCGACGAGTCCACCGCATGATGCTGTCCGTCATACAGCGTGACGGAGAGATCGATCACCGGAAATCCCAGCGGCCCTTCATTCATGTATTCCTTCACGCCGTGTTCGACGGCCGGAATATACTGCCGCGGCACCACGCCGCCGGTGATCTTGTCGACGAACTCGAACCCTTGGCCGCGCGGCAACGGTTTGATCTCCAGGTGAACGTCGCCGAACTCGCCATGTCCGCCGGACTGTTTCTTGTGCCGCGCATGCTGCTGGATCGTCTTGCGGATCGTCTCCTTGTAGGGCACATGCGGGCGCGCCGTCGTCACGCCCACATTGTAGCGGCTACGGAGTTTCTCGCCGGCGACCTGAAGATGGATATCGCCCTGTCCCCACAAGACCAGTTCATGGGTATCGTCGTTGTGTTCCGCCGATACCGACGGGTCTTCCTCGATGATGCGGGCAATGCCGGTCGACAGCTTGACTTCGTCCTCGCGCTTCTCGGCGGTGATCGCCATCGAGTAGACCGGGGGGATCGGATCGAACCAGGCCAAGGCGCCGTCGGAGACCCCCGCCTCGGTCAGCACGTCGCCGGTCTTGATGTCCTCAAGCCGGCCGAGACCGACAATGTCGCCCAATCCGGCCCGGTCGATCTTGTTGAGGGTATGGCCCATCAGTTGCGACAGGCCGCTGACCCTGTGTTCGCCGAAGGAGTCGCCGTCCTTGACGTCGCCGCGCCAAATACGGGCGACCGAGAGCTTTCCCGTATGCGGTAGATGGTAGGTCTTGAAGACCTGCACCAACGGATTGCCGTCCGCCCCGCCGAGACGCTCCAAGGTCGCTTCGGGCGGCGGCGCCTCATGCCGCAGCGCCTTCAACAGCCGGCGCACGCCGTTGTCCATCTCGGCCGCGCCCAGGAACACGGGAACGACCCGGTCCGCCTGCAACTCGCGCGTCAGATAATCATAGATTTCGTTTTTCGGCGGCACGACGTCTTCGAGCAATTGTTCCAATAGCGTGTCGTCGAAATCAGCCAACGTTTCCAGCAATTCCTGACGCGCTTCCTCATTGCGGTCCTTGACCGTATCCGGCAACTCGATCAGCGCGGATTTTTCGCCGGGTTTGTATTCGTAGGCGCGCTCGGATACCAGGTCCACGTAACCGGTGATGTCGTCGCCCTCGCGGATCGGGACATGGCGCAACGCCAGCGGCCGTTCGGAAACGCTCTGCATCGCTTCGAGCAATTCGCCGACACGGTCGTTGGAATGATCCATCTTATTGATGAACACCATGTGCGGAATTTGATGCGCGTCCAGGAAGTGGAAAAGCGGCGCCAGCGTCAGCGCCCGGCTCACCTCGGGTTCGCAGACGACAATGGCGACATCGGCGACCATAAGCGCCGAATAGGTGTCCTGAACAAACTCGATCGATCCGGGACAGTCGAGAAAGTGCCACTGCTCGCCGAGGAACTCGCCCGACGCCGCGGACATTTCGGTGCTCATGTTCCGTGCGCGCGCCTCGTCCGAGGCGTCGCCGACCGTGTTCCCTTCCTTGACGCTACCCTTGCGGTGCGTCGCGCCGCAGGCGAACAGAATCGATTCCAGAAGTGTGGTCTTCCCACTGAGGTATGGTCCGACAAGTGCCGCGCAGCGGGGTGCGGATGGTGTGCGCCCTGACATAAAAACCTCCTTCCCGAATTGTTATTGTGCCGTCCCGTTATGCGGAACGTCTTTTAGACCCGGGAATATGGTTCCAATCCAAGAGCGCCGATGCAAGGAAAAAGCGGCAAACGGCGCGGCTGTTCAACCGTCCTTATAGGGCTTCAGTACCGCGTAAAGCACGTCGTGCACCGGGGTGGGGACGCCGGCGAGCCGGCCGAGCCGGGTGACTGCACCGGAAAGATGGTCTAATTCCATACGCTTACCGGCATTCAGATCGTGCAGCATCGACGCCACCATGTCGTGCGGCCAGCCGTCGACCACCGCGAGCTGCCGGTCGACCGCATCGTCCGGAAGGGCGACCCCTCTTGCCCGCCCGACGTCGGCCGCCTCGGCGATCGCGTTGCGGAACAAGGCCCGCGTATCGGGATCGGCGCGGAGCGGCCCGATCGGCTTTCGCGTCGCCGTGGTCACGCCGCTAAGCGCCGCCAGGACGATGAATTTCATCCAGATTTCGGTCAGCACCGCATCGGAGAACACGACATCGAGACCGGCGGCCTTGCAGGCGGCTTCCAGCGCGAGCCCGCGGTCGGACCGGCTGCCGTCCAACTCGCCGAAGATCACCCGCGCGAAGCTGCCCGTCTGGCGGATCAGGCCCGGCTCCGCGATGACGGCGGCGATATAGACGGTCCCTCCCATGACTTTCTCGGGACCGAGGATGCCGCCGATGATCTCCTCGGTTTCGACGCCGTTCTGCAGGGCGACGATGGTGGTGTCCGGGCCGACCATTGGCCGGCAGGCCTCCGCCACCGCCTCGGTGTCGAACAGTTTGACCGCGAACAGAAGATAGTCGACCGGCCCGACCGACGCCGGGTCATCGGTCGCCTGCGCCGGGTGTAGGGTCAGGTCGCCATTCGGACTGTCGAGCCGCAACCCAGTCTCGCGGATCGCATCCAGATGCGCGCCCCGCGCGATGAAGGTGACGTCCTCGCCGGCGGCGGCGAGACGCGCGCCGACATAGCCGCCGACCGCCCCCGCACCGAATACGCCGATCCGCATGACGGCATTCCCCTCCGGCTCAGGTCAGCGCGGCGCAGGCCCGCTGGATGCGCATGCAGGCGTCTTCGAGCGTTTCCGTCGCCGTGGCGTAGGAGATGCGCATATAGGGCGACAGGCCGAACGCCTCGCCATGCACCGCCGCGACGCCTTCGGTCTCGAGAAGGTACGTCACGAAATCCTCGTCGGTTTCGATGACCTTGCCGTCGGGCGTTTTCTTGCCCATGCAGCCGGCCAGCGATGGGTAGACGTAGAACGCGCCTTCCGGTGTGGCGCAGCTGATGCCGTTCGCCTGGTTCAGCATGGAGACGACAAGGTCGCGCCGCTCCTTGAAGACCTTCACGTTCTCGGCGATGAAGCTTTGATCGCCATCCAACGCTTCCGCCGCGGCCCACTGGCTGATCGTCGAGGTACTGCTGCAGTTCTGCGATTGGACGTTGTTGATGCCCTTGATCAGCTCGGTCGGCCCGCCCGCATAGCCGACGCGCCAACCGGTCATGCAATAGGCTTTCGACAGGCCGTTCATCGTCAAGGTGCGGTCCTTCAGGCCCGGCTCCACTTCGGCGATCGTGTGGAACTTGAAGTCGTCGTAGATGATGTGCTCGTAAATGTCGTCGGCGAAGATCAGCACGCGCGGATGCTTCATCAGCACGTCGGCCAACGCCTTCAGGTCGTCGTAGCTATAGGCCGACCCGGTCGGGTTGCTCGGCGAATTGAGCACGAACCATTTGGACTTCGGCGTGATCGCCGCTTCGAGCTGCTCAGGAGTGATCTTGAAATTGTTCGATTCCGGTCCTTCGACGATCACCGGCGTGCCTTCGGCCAGCACGGCGATGTCCGTGTAGCTGACCCAATAGGGCGCGGGGACGATCACCTCGTCGCCCGGATCGAGCGTCGCCATCATCGCGTTGTAGATGATCTGCTTGCCGCCGACGCCGATACAGATCTGATCCGGCGTGTAGTCGAGGTTGTTCTCGCGCTTGAACTTTCGGCAGACCGCTTCGCGCAGTTCGAGGATGCCGGCCGGCGGCGCGTATTTCGTTTCGCCGCGATTCATCGCGTTGACGGCAGCTTCGACCACGAAATCTGGCGTAGCGAAATCGGGCTCGCCCGCGCCGAGGCCGATGACGTCTTCGCCCGCGCGCTGCATATCCTGCGCTTTTGCGGTGACGGCCATGGTGGGAGACGGCTTGATGCGGCCAAGTCGCGCTGCAAGGACGGACATGTTGGAACCCCTTATTCGAACGTAGAATCAACCAGTGAAGGTGCGAACACTACGCCCATACCTACGGCGTTTCAACACCGAACCCGACGGGTCCGGCGGCAAATGATGCAGACGCCGCCGCGTGATACACTGCGCTCGTCGACCACGCTCCGGAGAGTCCCGACCATGCCCAAATCGCTCACCGCCGACCAAGTACGGCACTATCACGACGAAGGCTTCCATTTCCCCGTACCGGTGCTGTCCGAAGCCGAGGCCGCCGAATGCCGGCGCAAGCTCGAAGCATTCGAGACCAGTCAGGGCGGCGCGATCACCGGCCGGAAACAACAGAAACTGTATCTGCTGCTGACCTGGATAAACGATCTGGTGCGACATCCGAAAATCCTGGACGCGGTCGAGGACGTGCTCGGGCCGGACATCCTGTGCTGGCAGTCATCCTTCTTCACCAAGGAGCCCGACAACAAAGGCTTCGTGTCCTGGCATCAGGATGCGACCTATTGGGGCCTCAGTGCGCCGGACGTGTGCACCGCCTGGCTGGCCTTCTCGCCAGCGACGCTGGAAAGCGGCGCGATGAAGGTCGCGCCCGGCACGCACAAGCTCGACCAACTGCCGCACAAGGACACCTTCGATCCGGACAACCTGTTGACCCGCGGGCAGGAACTCGGCGTCGACGTGGACGAGGACGATGCCGTCGACATGGTCCTCAAGGCCGGCGAGATGTCGCTGCACCATGTGATGCTCGCGCATGCGTCATCGCCGAACATGAGCGACGACCGGCGCATCGGATACGCGATCCGCTATATCGCGCCGCATGTCCGTCAGATCACGGGCGTGCCGGACAGCGCGATGCTGGTGCGCGGCGAAGACCGCTACAACAACTTCGAAGCGGAAACGCCGCCGCTGTCGGACATGCATCCCGACGCCGTGGCCTTGCACGACCGCATCACGGCGACGCGCGAAGGCTTCATCTATCAGGGAACCGACAAAGGCGCCCACCGGGGAAGCGGAGGCGTCGTCGTAGACTCCTGACGGCAACCCCGTCGATGACCCTCACCGTCACCGCGCTTCTGCTGCTCGCGGCCCTGGTCCACGCATCCTGGAACGCCTTCATCAAGGGCGCGCGCGACCCGGTGGCCATGGCGTCGCTGATCTACGGGTCCGAAGCCTTGTTGATGGTGCCGGCGCTGTTCCTCGTCCCGCCGCCGCCGCAATCGATATGGCTGCTGCTCGCGGCGCATGTCGTCCTGCACATCATCTACAAGATCGCGATGGTCGCGATGTATATCCATGGCGAGTTGAGCCAGGTGTACCCGATCACGCGCGGGGTCGCGCCGTTGCTCGTCACCCTGCTCGCCATCCCCGCCGCGGGCGAGATACCCGGCGGCGCCGCCGTCATCGGCATCCTGTTGATCTGCACCGGCCTGCTAAGTTTCGCGCTGGAACGCAGCCAAGTTGCCGGTGCGGGCTTGCGGCCGTTGCTGCTGGCGGGGATCGCGGGCGTCGTGCTAAGCGCCTACACCGTGGTCGACGGTCTCGCCGTGCGCATTCCCGAGGCGGCGCTCAGCTACGTCGTCTGGATGTTCGTGCTCGACGGGTTCACCATGCTGGTGATCGCCCGCGTCTGGCGCGGCGAGCGCATCTACACCGCGATGCGCGACCGGTGGAAGACCGGCGTCGCGCTCGGCGTCATCAGCGCGGTGAACTTCTGCGTCGTGCTCTGGGCCCTTAGCTTCGCGCCGATGGGACCGGTCGCCGCCTTGCGCGAAACCAGCGTGGTTTTCGCCGCGGTCATCGGCGCGGTTTTCATGAAAGAAGCTTTCGGGCCGCGGCGCATCGTGGCCGCGGTCGGCATCGTCGCCGGCATCGTTTTCATGAACCTTTGAGTCCGTCTTTCGGATCGCCCGCGTCAAAAACTCGCCGCATTATTTCCAAACATCGCCGTTAACGCGCCCAAGCTTCGCCCGCTTGCCCCGTTTTGCTGAACGTTGTCGGAAAGGCACGCCGACACGGAGAGAGACAGCAGGAGACAGGGAAGATGACAAGATTTGGCGGGCGGCCGCTTACCGTAACGCCATCGCGTCCACAACGGACCCGATCAAACAAATTCATCCGGGATTTTTCGATCCTCATCATCGGCGCACTGATCTTCGTCGGCACGGGCATCGTCGCCCTCACGGCCGAGGCGGCGCCGATCGCTGGACCGACCGAACGCGGCCAATCCGATGGCGGTTTGTTTCTGCGCAAGCCGAACGCATCGGGGCCGGACGTCGCGGCGCCCGAACTCGACGCGAAGGTCACGATCGCCATCACCGGTATCGTCGCCCGAGTCACCGTGGCGCAGCGTTTCAAGAACCCCGACACCGAATGGGTGGAAGGCGTCTATGTCTTCCCGATGTCCCGCAAGGGCGCGGTCGACCATCTGCTGATGCGGATCGGCGAACGGATCATCGAAGGCAAGATCGACGAACGCAAGGCGGCCAAGAAACGCTATGACGCGGCGAAACGCAGCGGCCGCAAGGCCAGCCTGGTCGAGCAGGAACGCCCGAATCTGTTCACCGTGTCCATCGCGAATATCCCGCCCGGCGAAACCATCACCGTCGAGATGTCGTATCAACAGCCGGTGACGGTCGTCGACGGTCTCTACTCGCTGCGATTCCCGATGGTCGTCAACCCGCGCTACATCCCCAAGGGACCGCATATCGCAGGCGTCGGCGGCATCGGTTGGGGCGTCAACACGCGCACCGTCCCCGACGCGGAACGGATCACCCCGCCGATGCGCCATCCGATTCTGGGCAAGGGGAACCCGGCGCTGATCACCGTCGCCTTGAATCCCGGCGTGCCGGTCGCGGCGCTGCGCAGCCTGTATCACGAGGTCCAGGTCGCCGACACCGGTGAAGACAGCTTCCGGGTGGTGTTGCGCAACGGGCCGGTGCCCGCCGACCGGGACTTCGTCCTCGAATGGCGGCCGGATCCCGGCAGCGCGCCACGCGCCACACTCTTTAAGGAAGAGCATGACGGCGAGACCTATGTGCTTGCCATGGTCATCCCCCCGACCGGGGAAGCGAAGAAGGACGAGGCCCGGTTGCCGCGCGAAGCGATCTTCATCATCGACACGTCGGGCTCGATGCACGGCCAGTCGATCGAACAAGCCAAGAAGGCGCTGCACTTCGCGCTCGACCGGCTGCACCCCAATGACAGCTTCAACGTCATCGGGTTTTCGAGCCAGCCGACGCCGCTGTTCGCCAAGCCGCAACCTGTGACCCCACGGTCGCTGGCGACCGCGCGCCTCTTCGTCGACGCGATGACGGCGGACGGCGGCACCGAGATGCGCCGCGCGCTGGACCTCGCGCTGGACGACCGCATCGATACCAGCCGGCTGCGCCAGATCGTGCTGTTGACCGACGGCAGCGTCGGCAACGAAACGCAACTGTTTCGGCTGATCCGGCAGGGTATCGGCGATTCCCGGCTGTTC
The DNA here is from genome assembly GCA_028281325.1 of Alphaproteobacteria bacterium. Lineage (GTDB taxonomy): Bacteria > Pseudomonadota > Alphaproteobacteria > UBA8366 > UBA8366 > JAJFJD01. The sequence continues at coordinate 77,810 of JANQKC010000032.1, read as the reverse complement.
ACCATCGGCATCGGCAGCGCCCCGAACGCGCATTTCATGAACAAGGCGGCGCGGTTCGGACGCGGCACCTTCACCTTCATCGGCAAGACCAGCGAGGTCACCGACAAGATGACCCGTCTGTTCAAGAAGTTGGGCAACCCGGTGCTGACCGACATCGCGGTCGAGTTTTCCGGTCAGCCGGCCACCGATGTGCAGCCGGGACGCGTACCCGACTTGTATCGTGGCGATCCGGTTATCGTCAGCGCGCGCCTGCCGACGGACGACGGCGACATCACCATCGCGGGCCGCCTTGCCGGCCGGGAGTGGGCGACGACTCTTGCGCTTGCCGACGCGCTCGACGGGAAGGGAATCGCCAAGCTCTGGGCGAAGCGCAAAACCGAGGCGCTGATGGACGAGTTGCAGGAAGGCGTCGACCCGATGGCGGTGCGGCAAGCGGTCCTGAACGTCGCGCTGCCGCATCAGATCATGAGCCGCTACACCAGCCTCGTCGCGGTGGATAAGAAAATCAGCCGGCCGTCGGACGAGGGCATGAGCCGCCGCGCGGTGCCCACCAATCCGCCCGCAGGCTGGACGCCGCCGCGGGCCGCCGGCAAGTCCCTGCCCCAACGAACCCAGGGCAAGGCGACCTTGCGGACGCTGGCCCAATCAACAGTGGCCGGCAACCAGGCCGCGCCCGCCAGCACGATCCATCAACCGGGCCGACCCGGCGCGATGATCAGGCTGAACACCCGCACGGCGACGCCCGCCGGTCAGCATCTGCTGATCGGACTGCTGCTGGTGTGCCTGGCGCTCGCGGTCTGGTTCGTCCGCCGGCGCACCGCGCAATGACCTCCCGCGGTGCGTGCGCCCTCGCCGTCCTGCTGCTCGCCTTCGGCGGATGGCAGGTCGGCGAGGCCGCCTGGATCCATGCCAAGGCCGGCTTGGCGCAGATCCTGATCAAACGCGCCTGGACCGATACGCAGAACGGGGCGGAACGGAGCAAACCCTGGTCCTGGGCGGACACTTGGCCGGTGGCCCAGATCACCGTGCCGCGGCTTCGGGTCGACCAGATCGTGTTGGCGGGGGCCAGCGGCCGCACGCTTGCCTTCGGCCCCGGGCATATGGGCGGCACGGCATTGCCCGGCGGCGACGGCGTCTCCGTTATCAACGGCCATCGCGACACGCATTTCCGGTTCCTGCAAAACCTCAGGTCCGGTGACGCCATGACCGTGACCGACCGGACCGGCGCGCGCCGCAGCTTTCGCGTCACCAAGACGCAGATCGTCGATTCCGACTCCAGCGGCTTGCGGATCGAGGATGACGAGTCATGGCTGGCGCTGGTGACCTGCTATCCGTTCGACGCGGTCGATCCCGGCGGGCCGCTGCGCTATGTGGTCTACGCCGAGCCGGAGGCTACGCCCGGCGCGCCGATCCCCGCGCGGTCGCCAAATAGAGTCCGAGCGCTATGAACGCCGCCCCCGCCAGATGGAACAGCGCCAGCCGCTCGCCCAGGAAGATCACCGCCAGGATGGTCGCGAAAACCGGCACCAGGTGATTATACGGCCCGGTCCGGTTCGGCCCGATGATCTCCACCGCCTTGTTGAAGAAAAGCAGTGCCAAAGCGGTCGGGAACAGGCCGAGATAGGTCGCCGCGGCCGCCGCCTCCCAGGTGGCGGGGTAGACCCGCCCCGACGCGATTTCCCATAGGTAGAACGGGATCAGCGTCACGACCGCGACGAGAAGCAGCGCGCTGAGAAAGGTGAACGGGTCGATCGACGGCGGGCGCAGCTTCACGATGACGGTGTAGAAGGACCAACAGGCCATCGCCCCGATCATCAACAAGTCGCCTTGGTTGAAGGTGAGATCGGCAAGCGCCGTTACGTCGCCGCGCGTGATGATCGCCACGACGCCGCCGAGCGACGCCAAAATTCCCGCCGCCTGCCGTCCCGTTAGCCCGACGCGCAGGATCAGCAAGGCGAAGATCGGCACCGTCACCGGGCAGAGCGACATCATCAAGGACGCGTTGACCGCGGTCGTGCCTTGCAACGCCCAATACAGAACCGCGTTGAACAACGCCGTCCCGATGACCCCGGCGGCCAGGAACACACCCATGTTGGCCCGAATGGCCGGCCATTGCCGTATCAATCCCACTGCGGTGAAGGGCAGCATGACGGCGAAGGCCGCGACGTTGCGCCAGAAAGCCAGGCCGACCGGCGGCAGTTCTTCGTGCACCGCGCGGCCGACGACGACATTGCTGCCCCAGAACAACCCGCAGGCGAGCAGCATGAGGACGGCGAGGCCGGTTTTTTCGCCGGTTTTTCGGTCTGATATATCGGAAGGTGGCGGCATGGCGGGACACCCTATAGGCCGCGCCCGACCGCGGCAATCGGTGACAGACTTAACCGAAGCGTGATTTGCCATCCCGGACACCGCCGGCCATACTCGATTGTCATTTCCATACCGACTCACATCACGGACATTCCCATGGCACGGCTGGAAGACATCCCGCTCGGCGAGCGCAAGATGATGGAAGAACTCGATTGCTCCGGCTTCGAGGACCGGCGCCCCTGGGTCACCGGCAAGCCGCTCAACGAGCGCCGGGTCGCGTTGATCTCGACGGCGGCGCTGAATTTGCGCAGCGACGCGGTGTTCCAACGCAACGCGACCGATTTCCGGGTGATCCCCGGCGACGTGGACCCGGGCGACGTCGTGATGAGCCATGTCTCGGTCAACTTCGACCGCACCGGCTTTCAGCAGGATCTGAATGTCTGTTTCCCGCTGCAACGGCTGCACGAGCTGGCCGACGAAGGCGTGATCGGGTCCGTGTCGAACTTCCATTTCTCGGTCTCGGGCGCGCCGCATCCGAGCGACCTAGAGGAGTCGGCCCGCGCAATCGCACAGACGATGAAGGCCGACGCGGTCGACACCGTCTTGCTGGTCCCCATATGACCGAAATGCACGCGCGCCGTTGGCGGGCTTGCCGTAACTTTCGAAGAAGAAGGGCTGGCGACGACGCACATCAGCCTGATCCGCATCCATACCGAACGCACCAACCCGCCGCGCGCGTTGTGGGTGCCGTATGAATTGGGCCGCCCGATCGGCGTGCCCAATGATCCCGAGTTCCAGAAGAACGTGATCAAGGCCGCCTTCGCCCTGCTCGACGCGGAGTCCGGCCCGGTGCTGGTCGACTATCCGATCGAGATTCCCGAGGACGCCGCCCCACCGGACGAGGATGCGATGACCGGCATGGTCTGCCCAATCGACCTGCCCGCGCTGCCCGACGAGACCGCGCCGACCAGCGAGATCGGCAAGGCCTTGATGACCGAGATCGCCTCGCTGGCGCCCTGGTACGACCTGGCGGTGACGACGCGCGGCCGCACCACGGTCGGCCCGAGCGGCCTGTCCATCGACGACGCCGCCAAATATGTGGCGAACTTCCTGGACGATCAGGACACGCCCTGCCCGCGCGACGACATGCCGGTCGGCCGCGTGCTGAAACTCGCCTATGAGGACCTCAAGGCGTATTACGGCGAAGCGATCACGGCGCAGCCCGGTTATTCGACCAGCAAGCAGGTCGAGGACTGGCTGTTCAACGAGACGGTGTTCGGCAAGGCGCTGTGGCGGCTGCGGACGCTCTGCCTCGAGAACGAGGACGAGTATTTCCACTATCTCGGCACCAACTCGATCGTCCCCGACCGGCAGATCAACCCGCCGGCCTGAACGACAGCCGCACGCGAGCATGTTCGCCATGCCCGTCGCCCTCTATAACAGTCGCATTCCCGGACCAGGAGCGAGGCTGTTATGACGTCCACCATCCTTCCCGCCGACGGGCTCGCGATCTTCGTCAAGGCCGAGTGCGAGACCTGCGCGATGGTCGCCCCGTTGATCGCGGACCTCGTGCGATCCGGTCCCGATATCGCGGTGATCACTCAGGACGATCCAGCCTTTCCGCCGGGTGTCGACGCGGTGCATGACGATACGCTCGAGCATTCCTTTGACGCCGATATCGAGATCGTGCCGACGATCATTCGATTCGAAAACGGCGTCGAGACCGGCCGCGCCTTCGGATGGCATCGCGAGGAATGGCAGGACCTCGCCGGCCAAACCGACCTCGGCGCGGACCTACCGGAGTCGCGGCCCGGCTGCGGCTCGCGGACGCATGATGTCGGGGCGTATGAAACGCTGGCCGCCCGGTTCGGCGATACCGGCATCGCCGCGCGCGAGATCACCCTCGGCGAATGGGACGACGAGATCGAGGCCTGCTTCGACCGGGGCTGGTCCGACGGACTGCCGATCGTGCCGCCGACCGACGCACGCGTGTTGCGCATGTTGAGCGGCACCTCCCGCAAGCCCGACGAGGTGATCGGCGACGTGCCGCCGAACCTGTTGCCCATCACGGTCGAGAAGGTCGCGATCAACGCGGTGATGGCCGGCTGCCGCCCGGAATACATGCCGGTCGTGCTGACCGCCCTCGAAGCCGCGCTCGACCCATATGCGACGATGCATGGCGTGCTCTGCACCACCTGCTTCTCGTCGCCGATCCTGATCGTCAACGGTCCGATCGCCCGCAAGATCGGCATGAACGCCGGCATGAACTGCCTCGGCCAGGGCAACCGCGCCAACGCCACCATCGGCCGGGCGTTGCAGCTCATCATCCGGAATTTCGGCGGCGGCGTGCCCGGCGAGATGGACCGCGCCGTGCTCGGCGGTCCCGGCAAATACACCTTCTGTTTCGCGGAGAAAGAAGACGATCCCACATGGACGCCGCTCAACGTGGCGCGCGGCCACGCGCCGGGCACGAACACCGTCACCCTGTTCCAGGGCGACGGCATCCAGGGGTTCGTCGACCAACGGTCGCGCACGCCGGACGCGTTGGTCCAATCGCTCTCGCGCTCGCTAATGGCGGTCGGCAACTGGAAACTGTGCGAATTCACCAACGCCATGCTGGTGCTGTCGCCGGAACATTACGCGACCTTCCGCGACGCCGGATGGGACCGTGCGCGGATCACCGGCGCCTTGCACAACGCGCTGCGCCGGCCCGGCGCGGACGTCATCCAGGGCGCCCACGGGATCGGCGAAGGCGTCGATCCGAAACGGGCGGACGAAATGGTCGACAAGTTCTGGCCCGAGGGCCTGTTGATCGTTCAGGCGGGCGGACAGGCCGGCTTGTTCTCCGCGATCTGCGCCGGTTGGACCGGCGGCCGCTTCCGGGACGATTCCAAGACGGTGACCAAGGAGATCGTCCTCTAGCCGCGGCCGCCGCACCGCGGATCAATCGTCCTCGAAAACCTCCAGCCCGACACGACCCGCATTCACCGCGCAGGGCCAGCCGGCGTAGAAGGCGATGTGCGTGATCAGCCCGCGCAGTTCGTCTTGCGTGACGCCGTTGTCCAAGGCGCGCTTCATGTGGCCGCGCAACTCGTCAGTCCGGTACATCGCGGTCAGCACGGCGACGGTGATCAGACTGCGGTCGCGCTTGGTCAGTTCCGGCTGTTCCCAGACATCGCCGAACAGCACCTCGTCGCGCAGCTTGCCGAGTTGCGGGATGAGTTCATACGGCGTCTTTTTCGATGAAGGCATACGTCACGTTCCTTTGGTTGTTGGTTCACCAACAGCTTAGCGCCGCATGCCGCAATCCGAGAAATCGAGGCGTCACCCGTTCCGCCGCCGAACGCACGCGGACAAACGATCCCGGAAACACCGACCTGAATTGATTTTCCCTCGCTACGGAAGTCTCCGCCGCGGCGGTCCGAGATGATGCGATGCGTTCCACAGCCGCTGGATTTCGCCACGCCACGGATCGCGGTTAAGATCGATGTCATGGCCGCAGCCTGCGCATGTGAGAACCGCATTCGCTTGCAGCCAGTCGATTTCCCGTGAGTCGTCGGCGCCGCACGCATCGCATGTGATCACCAACTCGTTGTCGCCGTCGTGCATGGGGACCCCCCTGTTCAACTCGCAACGTCTATAGTGGGTTCACAACCGAACGCTTCATTTTGCGCCTATTACGACAAAAAGCGAAAGTAGATCGTTCGAAAAACCGAAACGGCGCGGAGGAATCTCGAAAATGTCGACCCTGAACGGAAAGATCGCCCTGGTCACCGGCGCCGGCGGGCGCAAGGGCGTCGGCCGCGCAACGGCGCTGAAACTCGCGTCGCTCGGCGCGAACGTGGCCATCACCGACGTGCCGCGTCCCGACGACGACCTGCCGCCACAGGAACGCGGCGATCAGTGGAACGGGATCGAGAGTGTCGCCGAGGAAATCAGGGCCTTGGGCCGCGAGTGCCTGACGATTCCCGCGGACCTGTCGAGCCGGTCGGAAATCCATGACCTGATCGAGCGGGTCTTCGCCGATTTCGGGCGGATCGACATCCTGGTCAACAACGCGCGGGCGATCATCGGCAAGGACCGCGTGCCGGTCTGGGAACTCGACGCGGATATCTGGCAGCATGTGCTCGACATCAACATCACCGCGGTTTTCCTCGCCACGAAATTCGCCGCGAAACACATGATCGATCAAGGCGGCGGCCGGATCATCAATATTGCCTCGGTCGCCTCGAAACAGGGCAGCCCGAAAGGCAGCGCCTATTCCTCATCCAAATTCGCGGTGCTCGGCCTGACGCAATGCGCCGCGCTGGACCTCGCCCCGTATAAGGTGACGGTGAATTCCGTCTGCCCCGGCGGCGTCAACACCGACCGCATGAACTATGCCGAACAGGCGGAGGCCGACAGGCAAGGCATCCCGCTGGAGACCTACCGCGCGCAGGTGGTGGAACGGATGAATCAATCCACGCCGCTGGGCCGGGTCGCCGAATCGGAAGACGTGGCGCATCTCGTGGCCTTCCTCGCCTCGGACGAAGCCGAGATGATCACCGGCCAAGCCTACAACATCAACGGCGGCACGCTTTTTCACTAGCCGCCGATCCATCACGGGAGACCCGACACCATGCGACATTTCGGTTCCTTGATCCCCTCGACCAACACAACGGTCGAGATCGAGTTCAATCAACTGCTTCCCGAATCCCTGCAACTTCATGTGGGCCGTCTCGGCAAGGGCGGCGACACACCGTTCTCACCCAGCCTGGACGCGGACGTCGAATACCAGGCAAAGCTGCTCGGGACCGCCAAGGTCGAGGTCATCAGTCTGGCGCAAACCTCGGCCAGCCTGTTCGACGACGAGTACGACGCCAAAGCGGTCCGCCTGATGAGCGAAGGCGCGGGCGTGCCGGCCCTGACGTCGGCGGATGCGGTGGGGCACGCCATCCACGCGCTGGGCATGCGGCGGATGGCCATCGTCTCCCCTTATTCGGACGAGGTGATGGAGCGCACCAAACGCTATTACGAAACGCGGCACGGCCTTGAGGTCGTCGGGATGAAAGGGTTCGGCGCGACCGACGCCTATGCGATCGGCGCGCTGGGCGCGGACCAGGCCACGGCCGCCTTCGACCGGATCAACGGCCCGGAGATCGACGTGCTTGTCGTTCCGGGCGGCAATTTTCCGACGATGAAATTCGTCGCCGGATGGGAAGAGCAATTCCAGAAACCGGTCGTCACGACCAATTTGGCCGCGCTCTGGGCGATGCTGACGGTCATGCAAGTCAAGGACCCGGTCCCCGGCATCGGAAGCTTGCTGAACGAGTTGCCGGCGGCGCGCACGCAGATCGTCTAGTCGGGCGTGGCGCCCCACGGGCGCGCGATACGCGGCACCAGGACGACAAACAGCGCCGCCATCAGGACGCCGGCGCCGATCGCGACCAGAACATGCACCCACGTGTCGGGCCGGACCGTGCCGCAATAGACGATCACCGTGAACAAGGGGATGTCGAGGAAATGGGTGACCTTATTGAACAGGCCCCGCGCCTCGTCCCGCAGATCATGGGTCAACGGATTGCCCCGCTTCAGTGCGTCTTGCGACCGGCGCAACGTCCTACGGAACTGCACGCGGGTCACCGTGTTCCCTTCGATGAACTCGAACAGAAACAATCCCCACATGCCGACGACCCACGGCTCGGCGAAAAAGCCGATCCCGAGTTCGAGGACGAGGAAGAAGCCGGAGACGCCGACAAGGATCGCGCCGGGCGCCGCAAAGGCATCGTAGAAGATCGCGGTGTAGCGCGCCGCCTCGGCGAAAGTGCAGATGTCGGACGTCTTGTAAGCCTGGAACTCGGACATGAACACCGCCAGCAAGCCGCCGCCCAGCAGGATGAATCCGATGATATGGGCGAATTTCAGAAGCGTGTAGTAGTCCATGATCGAACTCCTATGCGCCCGCCCGCTTCGGTCCGGGTTTGAAGACCGCAAGCAGGATCGCGGCAAGGCAAAGCACAACGTTCACCGCGCCGAAAGCCGCTTCGCGCCCACCCAACGCGTGAAGCGCGTCCAGCGATGCCGCGCCGCTAACGACCTGCGCCGCAACGCCAAGCATGTCCTGCCCGATGGGGTAGAGCAAAAACGCGCCGTTGACCGCGATCAGCAGCCCGAAGACCGCATGCAACATCAACCAACGGATTTTGAAAACCGGCAATTTGCCGTTGACGATCATGACTATCCCGGCGGCCAACAGCAGGATCAGACCGGGAAGGGTCAGGTAGGTCGTCGCCGCGTCGATCGCTTCCCGAACGACCAGGACGGTCCGCGGATCGTCCTGCGCGCCGGGAACCAGCCCCGCCGTGATGTGGCCGAGAATGCTGCCGAAGAACATCATCGCGCCGATCAGATGGAGCGCCCTAACGAATTTGGTCATCGCCATTCTCCTTATGACGTCGCTTTTTCCAGACGGTCCCGAACCTCGCAAACGATCTTGAGGGCATCCTCGATCGAGGCGCGCGTCAGTCCTGCCGCCAAGTCGTTCACCCACGCCACTTGACGCCGGTCGATTTCCGCCAACACCTGCCGACCCTCGTCCGTCAGGCAGACGAGTTTCGCCCGCCGGTGATCCGGGTTCTCTGTAAACGTCACCAATCCGTCCGCCGCCAGAGCATTGGCGACGCGTTGGACGGCCTGCCGGGTCAGCCCCATGTTCCGTGCGATCTGCGCGACCGGCAAAGGCGTGTCCGCGACGGCCCCGATGACCTGCCATCGGGCGCTCGATACGCCGAGATCACCGGTCAGCCGGTCGCCGGCCGCCAGAAGCCGGCCGTTCAATCGGAAGGTTTCCAGGATCAGCTCGGTCAGCGCCGCTCCGGCGGATGTATTTCGTGGCGAGGATCGCTTGCTCATACGACAATATATAGTCAATATGACAATATGTTGTCAATTTAAACGAACCAAGCCTCTAGCGAAACCGAAGCGCGCGGCCTACCCTTGCTTGTCGGGCACAACGTTGCCCGGCGCGTTGATGCCGCCGGCGCCCCACCGGATCGGATTGCCGCGTTCGTATTGGCGCGGATACGCGATCGGTTCGCCCAAGTCATACGCGGCCTGCATCGCCCAGTGCGGATTGAACAGCACGGGACGCGCCAGCGCGATCATATCGGCCTGGCCGGTGCGCAGAATGGTCTCGGCCTGATGCGCATTGCTGATCTGCCCGACCGCGATGACCGGCATGTCTACCGCCGCCTTGATCGTCGCGGCGAAGGTGGTCTGATATCCCGGCCCGACGGTGATGCGCTGCGCCGAATCGAGTCCGCCGCTCGACACATGCATATAGTCGCAGCCGCGCGCTTCCAGCGCTTTCGCGAGTTCCACCGTGTCGGCGACATCCCAGCCGCCCTCGATCCAGTCGGTGGCGGACACGCGGATGCCGATCGGCAGGTCGTCCGGCCAGACCGCCCGGATCGCCTCATACACGTCGATCGCGAAACGCATCCGGTTCGGCAAGTCCCCACCGTAGGAATCGTTGCGCCGGTTGGTGATCGGCGACAGGAACTGGTGGATAAGATATCCGTGCGCGCCATGAATTTCGATGACCCGGGCTCCGGCGCGATGCGCCCGTTTCGCACCGTCGGCGAAGGCCTGGATCACGTCGGCGATGGTCTCCGACGTCAGCGGGGTCGGCGCTGGCCAGGCGTCGGAGATCGGCACCGCCGACGGCGCGAACGCTTCATAGCCGCCGTCGCCGACGGGCAACGGGCCGCCGCCGTCCCACGGTTCGCGGGCCGAGGCCTTGCGGCCACCGTGGCAAAGCTGCACGCCGAACGTGGCGGTGCCGTGCTCGTTGAAGAATCGCGCGATCCGGCGGATCCCCGCTTCCTGTTCGTCGGAGTAGATCGACAGGCATGACCGCGCGTTGCGGGCGTTCGCCGCGACATAGGTCGATTCGGTGAGCACCATCGCCGCGCCGGATACGGCATACTGACCGAGATGCACCATGTGCCAATCGCCGGCCACGCCGTCCGGCGCGGAAAACTGCGTCATCGGCGCGACGACGATGCGGTTGGGAAGCCGCACGCTGCGGAGGTCGATCGGTTCGAACAACATGGCAGTCATCCGCGCTTCCCTCCGACTAGGGTTTCGTCCCCGTTTACCCGTTCTTCGCCGCCAGGTACTCGGCGGTTATCTTGCTGCAGTCTTCCAGCGTCGTGCCGCGCTTGCGATCCTCAACGATCTCCTCGCCCAGCGGCGAGTCGGCGATGATCTGGAACATTTCCGCGCCGCCCATACAGGTTGCCGCCGGCAAACCGACCGCGGCGAAGGTCCTGCCGATCTCCTCGACCTCGTAGACCCAGCGGTACGCTTTCGGCGGCGTCCCGGTCACGCGGTTCGCGGCCCATTCGAAGCCCTTGGTCTGGCCGGTGCGCAACTCATGCTCGACTTCCTTGTAGACACCCAAGGCCTCGGCCGCGGCGAAGGTTTCCGCCGCCATCGCGATCATCGCCTTCGTCATGGACGCGAAACACATCTTGATCGCCGCCGCCCGGCCGATCTCTTCGCCGCAAAGAATGATATCGAGCCCGTAGTCCTTCAGCATCGCCACATCGGCGCCGTGCGGCCCCGACGCGTAGTAGCGGGTCGTGTTCGAGGTCGGCGACGGCGGGTTGCCCAGAATACCGACATCCATGAAGCGCCCGCCGGCCCGTTCGATGATGGCCTGCACATCTTTCTTGGTGGTCGGCGAGACCGCGTTGCAATCGACATACAGGACCGGCTTTCCCGAGGCCTCGATATGCCCGGCCATCGTTTTGGCGAGGTCGATGGCGCTGCCCGGCGGCAGGATGGACAGGAACATATCGGCCTCGGCGATGAGCGCCGCGTCGTTGCCGACATCCTCCATCCCCGCCTGCTCGGCCAGCCCGCGGGACCGCCCGCTTCGCCCGGTCAGGTTGGTGATCACGCGCAGTCCTTGCCGCACGAGCTCTCCGGCCGTCCCGGCCCCCATGTCGCCTTGCGCGACGACGGCAACGGTCTTCAACGTCATCTCGGTCCCCTTGATCGTGTATTTCGGTTTGCGCCTGACATCAGTCGCGCGGCGGATTGAGGCGCGCCAGCGTGGCCATCAGATCGACGGCCGCGTCCTGCGCCGGGGAAACGGTCAGACTGTCGACGCCCGACTCCTCCCACGCGCGGTAACGTTCCTTGATCCGGGCGGGCGGGCCCATCAGCGAGCGCGAATCGACCCAATCGTCGGGCACCGCCGCGGCCGCCTCGTCCTTGTGGCCGGCGAGATAGAGTTCCTGGATGCGGTCCGCCGCCTCGCCGAAGCCGCGCCGGATCAGCATCTCCTTATGGAAATTCTTGTTCTTGTGGCCCATGCCGCCGACATAAAGCGCCTCGCGCGGCTTCAACCGGTCGAGCGCTGCCTGCACGTCGTCGTCGACATCGACGAAGACGCGGGCCTGGATTTCGAAATCGTCCCATCCCTTGCCGTTGCCGGCGCGCTCGAAGCCTTGCTCGATCCACGGCTTGTATTCGTCCAGCGTGCCGGGAATGAATCCCAGCGGCAGCCAGCCGTCGGCAATCTCGCCGGTCAGGCGGACGGTCTGTTCGTTGCCCGACCCGATATAGATGGGAATATCCGGCTTCATGTGCAGGATCGATTTGAGCGGCTTGCCGACGCCCAAGCCGCCCTCGCCTTCATAGGGCAGTCGCAGTTGCCGACCGTCATGGGTCAAGCCCTCTTCGCGCCGCCAGATCTTGCGCATGATCGAGACGTAGTCCTTGAGCCAATAATACGGACTGCCCCAGGGCTCGCCATACCAGCCCTCGACGATCTGCGGCCCCGACACGCCGAGCCCGGCGATGAATCGCCCGCCGCCGGCCAAAGCATCGATGGTCCCGGCGCACATCGCGGCGTTGGCCGGTGTGCGGGCCGCGACCTGCATGATCGCGGTGCCGAGCTTAATCCGCTTGGTGATCGCCGCGAGATAGGCCAGCGGCGTGATCGCATCGGAGCCATAGGCTTCCGCGGTCCAAACCGAGTCGTAACCGAGCTTTTCGGCGCGCAGGATGCGCTCGACCGGCAAATTCATCTCCGCGCCGGAGTACCCGACGGACAATCCCAATTTCATGGCGTTTCCTTAGTTTATGCTTTGCGAAAGACGGCGGCAGACGAATGGCCATCATAACACCATCTTGGACGCCATGCTGGAATCCCCGGATTCTACTGCTTGGTGAAGGGCAGCATCCGGTTCAGGAAGCGGTCCTTGTCGACCAGGTGATGCTTCAGGCCAAGCCCGATATGCACCGTCAGGGCGATGACGATCATGTAGCCGATAACGAGATGCGACCATTCGCCCACCGCGGCGAGGCTCGCGTTCTTCTCGATCAGCACCGGCAATTCGACGGCGCCGAACAGCTTAAAGCGGTACCCACCCGCCATGGTGAAGACATACCCGCTGACCGGCATCAGGATCATACAAGCGTACAGGACCCTTTCGACCCATTTGGTCACGGCCCGTTCCCAGTCTTCCAGCGTCTCGGCCCAGTCGGGCAACGGCGTGGTCTTGCGCCAGACGAGGCGCAGCAGGACCACCGCCAGCACCACCGTGCCGACCGACTTGTGCCACGTGTACAACTCGCCCCCGCTATAGCCCAGGAACGCCTGCCCCTTGCCCAGCCGCATCATGACGCTGCCGGTCACGTATTGGTTGACGAAAATCAGGAAAACCGCCCAGTGAAAGAGCTTCGCCACCGCGCCGTACCGCCCGGCGCTGTTCCGTAGTGCCATTCTGTCCCCCTCGATGCCGGCGGCCCAAAGGCGCCGGTTAGCCGCGCAGTATGCCATGATTCGCGGAATTGGCAGGAGACTGGATTTAGGGGTCGATCGGCCATCGCAAATTACGGCCCAAACCCTATATAATCGCCCTATGAGCGAGAATGCCGTCACCGACGCGCCCGGCCTGTCCGACGCCGCGCCCCTGCTATCGCCGTGGTTGCCGTCGAAACGCTATGACCGGCCGCTGTCCGAGGGCGGGGTGGCCTTCGATCTGGTCTCGGAATACGAGCCGGCGGGCGACCAGCCCAACGCCATCGCCGAGATTTCGCAGGCCCTGAATGAGGGCGAGCGGGATCAGGTGTTGCTCGGCGTCACCGGATCGGGCAAGACGTTCACCATGGCGCATGTGGTGCAGAAGCTGCAGCGCCCGACGCTGATCCTCGCGCCCAACAAGACGCTGGCCGCCCAGCTCTACGGCGAGATGAAGGGCTTCTTCCCGAACAACGCGGTCGAGTATTTCGTCTCCTATTACGACTATTACCAGCCGGAAGCCTACGTCCCGCGGACCGACACCTATATCGAGAAGGACGCCTCGATCAACGAGCAGATCGACCGGATGCGCCATTCGGCTACCCGCGCGCTGCTGGAACGCGACGACGTGATCATCGTCGCCTCGGTCTCCTGCATCTACGGTATCGGTTCGGTCGAAACTTATTCGCAGATGGTCGTGCCGTTGAAGATCGGCCAGTCGATCGATCCGCGCGAGATCATGCGCAAGCTCGTCGAGATCCAATACCGCCGCAACGACAACAACTTCCAGCGCGGGACGTTCCGGGTGCGCGGCGACGTGCTGGAAATCTTCCCGGCGCATTACGAGGACCGCGCGTGGCGACTCTCCATGTTCGGCGACGAGATCGAGTCGATCCAGGAATTCGACCCGCTGACCGGCGAGAAGACCGGCGCGCTGGAAGCCGTCCGCATCTACGCGAACAGCCATTACGTGACGCCGAAACCGACGCTGACCCAAGCCGTGATCGGCATCAAGGAAGAGCTGAAACAGCATCTCGACGTGCTGAACCGCGAGAACAAACTGCTGGAAGCGCAGCGGCTGGAGCAGCGCTCGACCTTCGATCTGGAGATGATCGAGGCGACCGGCTCCTGCGCCGGCATCGAGAACTACTCGCGCTATCTGACGGGGCGGAATCCCGGCGAACCGCCGCCGACGCTGTTCGAATACCTGCCGGACAACGCGTTACTGATCGTCGACGAATCGCATGTCACCGTGCCGCAGGTCGGTGGCATGTTCAAAGGCGACTATGCCCGCAAGTCCACGCTGTCGGAGTTCGGCTTCCGGCTGCCGTCCTGCGTCGACAACCGGCCCTTGAAATTCGAGGAATGGGACGCAATGCGGCCGCAGACGGTCTATGTCTCGGCGACGCCCGGTCCCTGGGAGCTGGAGCGCACCGGCGGCGTCTTCACCGAACAGGTGGTCCGGCCGACCGGCCTGATCGATCCGGTCTGCATCATCCGGCCGACCGAAACGCAGGTCGACGACCTGCTGGCCGAATGCAAGACCTGCGCGGAAAAGGGCCAGCGCGTGCTGGTCACGACGCTGACCAAGCGCATGGCCGAGGACCTGACCGAATACATGGGCGAGGCCGGTCTCAAGGTGCGCTACATCCATTCCGACGTGGACACGCTGGAGCGGATCGAGATCATCCGCGACCTGCGCCTCGGCGTGTTCGACGTGCTAGTCGGGATCAACCTGCTGCGCGAAGGGCTCGACATTCCCGAATGCGCGCTGGTCGCCATCCTCGACGCCGACAAGGAAGGCTATCTGCGGTCGCGCACCTCGCTGATCCAGACCATCGGCCGGGCCGCGCGAAACGTGGACGGCCGGGTGCTGCTGTATGCCGACAAGATGACGGACTCGCTGGACTACGCGCTGAGCGAGACCAACCGGCGGCGCGAGAAGCAGCAGGCCTATAACGCCGCGCACGGCATCACGCCGGAATCCGTCCGCAAGCAGATCGGCGATATTCTACAAAGCGTCTACGAGCGCGACCATGTCACCGTGAATACCGGCGACGCCGAACACGCGCATCTCGTCGGCATGGATCTCAAGACCTACGTCCAGGAACTGGAATCGCGAATGCGGGCCGCCGCCGCCGACCTGGAATTCGAGACCGCGGCGATGATGCGCGACGAGATCAAGCGCCTGGAGGCCTGCGACCTCGACTTGCCGGTCGATGCCGCACCCATCAACCCGGAAATCGCCGCGAGCATCCAGTCGGTCCCCGACGGGGTGCTGCCCAAGGGCAAACGCGCCAAGGGCCGCGGCAAGGCCAAGCGCAAAAAGGCCTTCCGGCCACGGGTGTAGGTCAAAAGTTTCACAATCTGATCGTCATTCCCGTGAAAACGGGAATCCATCGCGGTCGAACCTTCTGGATTCCCGCGTCCGCAGGAAAAGCGCAATGAGGGTGATTGCTCCGGATGCCGATTTGCCCCAGGCACATCCTTCGACAGGCTCAGGATAAGGACGGGATTGGATGAGCAGTTCGACCAACCGCCTCATGCTGAGCTTGTCGAAGCATCCGGTTGCGAAAACCCGCCCAACTATTGCCAAATCTCGCGCATCACCACCGACTTGCCCTCGCCCCGGCCGGCCGGGCTAAGATGCGCCGCGACCGCCAATCCGAAAAACGAACCGGAACGCCATCATGAAAATCACCGACGTGCGCAGCTACCCTCTCTACGCCAAAATCGATCCGCCGAGTTGGACGGCGCATGAGATCAGCGACAGCGCCAGCCTTATCCTGGTCGAGGTGCGGACCGACGACGGCGTCACCGGCTACGGCGAGGTGCAAGGTGGACCGCAGAAACTGATCTGCGACCTGATCGCCACCTTCGGCGAGGTGATCGCGGGGATGGACCCGCACGGGCATGTGGATATCTGGGAGAAGCTGTTCTCGCTCACCTCGCCCCGCCCCGGCGGTCTCGGCGGCTGGGATGGCATGCCGGCGCCGCTGCCCCGCAATCAGCGGCCGCAGATCATGGCGGCGATCGGCGGAATCGATATCGCGCTCTGGGACATCAAGGGCAAGGCCACGGGCCTGCCGGTCCACAAGTTGCTCGGCGGCACCGCCGACTCGGTCTTCACCTACGCCACCGGCGGATATTACGTCGAAGGCGCGCCCCTCACCGCCTGCGCCGAGGAACTCGGCGGTTTCGTCGCGAACGGCTTCACGGCGGTAAAGCTCAAGACCGGCGCGCTGTCGATGGCCGACGAGGTCGAGCGCATCCGCGCCACCCGCGAGGCGATCGGCAAGGATACCTTGTTCATGCTCGACATGAACGCGCCTTACGGCGTCGACGACTGCATCCGCTTCGCGCACGCGGTCGAACCGTTCGACATCTTCTGGCTGGAGGAACCGTTGCATTGGCATTTGCAGCCGGCGGATTTCGTCACCCTTGCCGATAACTCGCCGATCCCGTTGGCCCATTGCGAGCGCGAGTGGCACCGGTTCACCGTCCGAGACTTCATCGATTCCGGATCGATCCGTTACGTGCAGTTCGACTCGACACGGCACGCCGGGTTCACCGAATCCCTGCGCATCGCCCACTACGCGGAAGCGCGCGGCGTGCAGATCGCGCCGCATACCGCCGCGCACATCCACGCGCCGCTGGTCTCGGCCTTCGGCGACGCGGCTTTCGGCGCGGAATCGCACGGCAGCCACGACCGCCACCCGATCCAGCACGACATCTACAGCGGCGGCGCGCATTTCCGCGACGGACGCGTCCACCTGAGCCACGAACCCGGCTTCGGCGTGGATATCAACTGGGACGCCATCGAAAAATATAAAGCCTAGGCATGGCCCCTGTACCGACCCGGGTCGCCGCTCTATCTTCTTCGGCATGACCATGCCGAAGAACGCCCTGGTGACCGGCGGCGCGCGCCGGATCGGCCGCGCCATCGCGCTCGATCTTGCCCGCCATGGCTGGTCGGTCGGCATTCACCACAACACGTCCCGCGAGGACGCCGAAGCGGTCGCCGCCGAGATCGTCAACAGCGGCGGCAAGGCAGTGACGCTCGCGGCCGACCTGTGCGACGAGTCGCAGGTAAGCGCCCTGATCGCCGAGGCCACCGAGGCCTTGGGCCCGATCGGCTGCCTCGTGAACAATGCGTCGCGGTTCGAGCGTGACGAGGCCGATACCGTGACCCGCGAAAGTTGGGATGGGCATCTCGACGTTAACCTGCGTGCCCCTTTCGTCCTGATTCAGAAGATGGTGGAGGCCCTGCCCGGGGACGCGGATGGCGTCGTGGTGAACATGCTCGACGAACGAGTCTGGAATCTGACGCCGCATTTCACCTCCTACACCGTCAGCAAGGCTGCGCTCTGGACCCTGACACAGACGCTGGCCTTGGCGCTCGCGCCCAGAATTCGGGTGAACGCCATCGGCCCTGGCCCTACCCTGGCGAATACGCGCCAAACGCCGGCGCAGTTTCGGGAACAGTGTGAGTCCATGCCGTTGCAGCGCGCGGTCGACCCGAAAGAGATTTGCGCCGGGGTCCGGTTTATCGTGGACGCGGGCTCGATGACCGGCCAAATGCTCGCACTGGATTCGGGGCAACATCTCGGTTGGGCTCAACCGGTCGCCGGACAAACGCCCCCGGAATAACGGCTAAACCCTTGGTCTTCCGACCCAAGCCTTTCAAAAAAAAGGACTTAGGATCGGCGCGACTCGGGTGAAGTTTTGCACAGCGGCAATTTCTCTGCCACAAACCAGCCTTTTCGCGGCGAAAAGCCGATTCGAAATAAAACGGGAATAAGTTTTCTTTTTATTTTCTTTGAAAATCAATTTCTTAGAATATATGCCTATTTTTTATGCAATTGGCTGAAGCGCTTGGCTCACGGAGGACGCGCGAGATTCGTATGTCGATGTCAACAGAGTTATCCACAGAAAAGGTGGATATGTAAGAGCGACCGATTCGCAGCGCGGGAACAATGCAACGATGGGTTACGAATACACCGCCACGGGACGCCCATAGACGGCATCCGGCCCCCTCGCGAAAGCGCATTGCCAGGCCGGCATGGCCTAGGGCAGTTTCATAAAGACGGACCCACACGGCACGGAAAATGGACGAGAGTAAAAATCGGCCCAAGGTTGCTATTCCGGAAGGCGACGCTCCTCGCGGCGGTCTCGCCACCGGCGTGTCCGTGATTCAGGCGCATCTGGCCACCCTGCCGGGCGGACCGGGCGTCTACCGGATGCAGGACGAAAAGGGCAACGCACTTTACATCGGCAAGGCGCGCAACCTGCGGAACCGGGTGGTCAATTATACCCGCCCCGCGCGGCTGCCGATTCGCCTGCAACGCATGATCGCGGCGACCCGGTCGATGGAATTCGTGACGACCCATACCGAGGTCGAGGCGCTGCTTCTTGAGTCCAACATGGTCAAGAAGCTGAAGCCCCGCTACAACGTGCTGCTGCGCGACGACAAATCGTTTCCCTACGTCCTGATCACCGGAGACCATCCCTACCCGCAGGTCATCAAGCATCGCGGCGCGCGGACGAGGGACGGCCGATACTTCGGCCCGTTCGCCTCCGCCGGGGCGGTCAACCGGACGATCGTCACGCTGCAGCGCGCCTTCCTGCTGCGCAATTGCTCGGACAACGTGTTCTCGACCCGCACGCGGCCATGCCTGCAGTATCAGATCAAGCGCTGCAGCGCGCCCTGCGTCAACCGGATAAGCGAAAGCGACTACGCCGCGCTGGTCGAGCAGGCGCATGACTTCCTCGCCGGCCGCAGCCACCGGATCGTCGAAAAGCTCGCCGCCGATATGGAGGACGCGAGCGAAGCGCTGGAATTCGAGCGCGCCGCCACCTTGCGCGACCGCATCAACGCGCTGAGCCATGTGCGGTCGCACCAGGACATCAATGTCGAAGGGCTCGACGAGGCCGATGTCATCGCGTTACACCAGGAAGCCGGCCAGTCCTGCGTTCAGGTCTTCTTCTTCCGCGACGGCCGGAACTACGGTAACCGCGCCTTCTTCCCGAGCCATAACCGCGCCGTCGAGCCGCCCGAGGTCCTGGCCGCTTTCATCGGCCAATTCTACGACCGGGTCGTGCCGCCGAAAGTCGTGCTGGTGAGCGTGAAGCCCAAGGAAGCGACCTTATTGGGCGAAGCGTTGTCGGTCCGAGCCGAACGGCGGGTGCGCCTCGTCGCCCCGCAGCGCGGCGCCCGGCGGAAGCTGATCGACCACGCCCTGATCAACGCCCGGGACGCGCTGGCCCGGCGCATGGCGGAAAGCGCCTCGCACCGCAAACTGTTGGACGGTGTCGCCGAGACATTCGGCCTGGACGCCCCGCCCGCGCGAATCGAGGTCTACGACAACAGCCACATCCAGGGCGCCGACGCCGTCGGCGGCATGATCGTCGCCGGTCCCGACGGGCTGATGAAAAACGCCTATCGCAAGTTCAACATCCGCGGCTTAGATAAAACCGACGCCGCGGGCGGCGACGATTATGCAATGATGCGGGAAGTGCTGACGCGGCGTTTCGCGCGGGCCCTGAAGGAAGACCCGGACCGGGAGGCCGGCACCTGGCCGGACCTCGTGGTGATCGACGGCGGCAAAGGCCAGCTGTCGATCGTCCAAGACGTGTTCGAAGACCTGGGCATCGACGACGTAGCCCTTGTCGCCATCTCCAAAGGCCCGGACCGGAACGCCGGCCGGGAACAATTTCACATGGAGGGACGCCGCGCCTTCATGCTGCCGCCGCGGGACCCGGTCCTGTATTTCCTGCAGCGGCTGCGCGACGAAGCCCACCGATTCGCGATCGGGACACATCGGGCCCGCCGGGCCAAGGGCATAACCGCCTCTCCGCTCGATGAAATCGCGGGGATCGGACAGAAGCGGAAAAAGGCGTTATTGCTGCATTTCGGGTCGGCCCAGGCGGTTGCCGGGGCCGGCCTGACCGACCTGGAGGCCGTCGATGGAATTAGCCAGACCGTCGCTAAGAAAATCTATGGTCATTTCAACGAGGATTAGTAGACTTCGGGCTGAATAACCGGGCGGACAATCTCTCCGCCCGGAACTGGACTGCGAGCCATGCTCACCAACCTGCCGAACCTGCTCACGCTGTCGCGGATTCTCATCATTCCGCCCATCGTCGCCCTGTTTTTCATGGACGGCGAAACGCCGCGTTGGATCGCCCTCGGGCTCTATGCCGCAGCCTGCGTGACCGACTTCTTCGACGGCTATATCGCCCGGTCGATGGGGCAGATATCGAAATTCGGCCGATTCATGGACCCGGTCGCCGACAAGCTGCTGGTCGCCGCGGTGATCTTCATGCTGGTCGCGACCGACCGCATCGCCGGCTTGGTGGTGTTGCCGGCATTGATCATCCTGATCCGCGAAATCCTGGTGTCCGGACTGCGCGAGCATCTGGCCGCCCTCTCCGTCGGCGTGCCGGTCAGCCGGCTGGCCAAATGGAAGACGATGATCCAGATGTTCGCGCTCGGGTTCCTGATCGTCCATGACGCCAGCCCGGATTGGATTCCCAGCATCTGGATCGGTGAAGCCGGGGTATGGATCGCGGCGCTCCTGACCCTGATCACCGGCTATGACTATCTACAGGCGGGTCTCAAGCATCTGACCGGGGACGCGGAGGCGGAAAAACCGACCAAACCGGCGGCGAAAAAGGCCGGCGCGTCGGGCAAGCCGACCGGAACCGCTCAGAATTTGAGCTAGACGCACGGCCATC
This sequence comes from Alphaproteobacteria bacterium, assembly GCA_028281325.1. Taxonomy (GTDB): domain Bacteria; phylum Pseudomonadota; class Alphaproteobacteria; order UBA8366; family UBA8366; genus JAJFJD01. Next base: position 56,971 of record JANQKC010000032.1, on the reverse strand, counting down.
GGCGCAACACACTATATCGATGAAGATTTTCGGACTCGCAGGGTGGAGCGGCAGCGGCAAAACCACGCTGGTTCAGCAGCTTCTACCCGTATTTGTTGCGCGCGGCGTCACCGTATCTACCATGAAACACGCCCATCACGCCTTTGATGTCGACAAACCGGGCAAGGACTCCTATGTCCATCGTGAGGCCGGCGCGACCGAAGTCCTGGTGACCTCATCCAAGCGCTGGGCCCTGATGCATGAGAACCGGAACGAACCGGAACCGGACATGGCGGACCTGATCAACCATATGACCCCCGTCGACCTGCTGTTTGTCGAAGGCTTCAAGGCGCATGCGCATGACAAGCTGGAGATCCATCGGCCGTCGGTCGGCAAGGCGCTGCTGGCCAACGAGGACCCTCATATCGTCGCGATCGCGACCGACGACGCCGAGGGCGTCCGGGCCATCGCGACACGCGCATTACCGATCCTCGACCTCAACGACATTCCATCCGTCGCCGACTTCATCATCGACCACTGCACCCTGTCGCAAACCAAGCAGGCCGTACCCGATGGCGCAGCTTAGCGACGACTGCTTCGCGACGGGCAAGCCGCTGATGACCACAGCGGAAGCCCTGGCGCAGTTGGACGGCCGGATCGTGCCGGTCGTCGAAAGCGAGGAGATCGCCCTCGACACGGCGGTCGGCCGTATCCTGGCCGACGACGTGGCTTCGCCGATCGATGTGCCGCAGCACGACAATTCGGCGGTCGACGGCTATGCGGTCTTCTTCGACGATCTCGATCCCGATGCGCCGTCGCGGCTGCCGGTCGGTGGCCGTGCGGCGGCGGGTCATCCGCTCGATCGAACCGCGCAACGCGGCGAGGCCATCCGTATCTTCACCGGCGCGCCGATGCCGGCGGGTCCGGACACGGTGATGATGCAGGAAGACTGCGATGAGAAGGACGGCGTCGTGACCATCGCGCCTGGAATCAAACGCGGCGCCAACCGACGCGACGCCGGCGAAGACATAACGACCGGCAGCATGGTGCTCCGGCGCGGAACCAGACTACGGCCGCAGGATGTCGGCCTCGCCGCCTCGGTCGGCCGAACCACGGTGACCGCGCATAAGCCGTTGCGGGTCGCGGTCTTCTCCACCGGCGACGAACTGTGCGAGCCCGGCGGCCCACTGCGTCCGGGCGCGATTTACGATTCCAACCGCTTCACCCTCAAGGCGGCGCTGGCGCAGCTCGGCTGCGGCGTGACCGATCTCGGCATCTTGCCCGACGACGAGTCCGTCATCGCAAAGACCATTGCCGACGCCGCCGCCACGCATGACGCCCTGGTTTCCTCCGGCGGCATGTCGGTCGGCGAGGAAGACCACGTGCGCCGGGTGGTGGAGACCCTGGGCCAGTTGCATTTCTGGATGCTGGCGATCAAGCCAGGCCGCCCGGTCGCCTTGGGCCACGTTCCCTCGGACGCCGGGCCGGTGCCGATCATCGGTCTGCCCGGCAACCCGGTTGCCGTCATGGTCACCTTCCTGGTCGTCGCCCGGCCGCTGCTCCTGCGCCTGTCCGGAGCGATCGACGTAAGCCCGCACCACTATCGCGTTCGCGCCGGCTTCGACTACCGCAAAAAGAAGGACCGGCGCGAATTCGTGCGGGCCCGGCTCACCGACGGGGCGGACGGTGTCGCCTGCGCCGAGAAGCACGGCGGCAGCGGCGCGGGCATGCTGTCCTCGCTCGTGGGCGCGGACGGTTTGGTCGAGTTGCCCGAGGACGTGACCCGGTTGGAAAAGGGCGCGATGGTCGATTTCCTGCCCTTCAACGAGGTGAGCCGATGAAGATTTTGTATTTCGCCTGGCTGCGGCAGCGCACCGGTATCGACGAAGAGGACGTGGCGGTCCCGGCCGAGGTCACCGACGTGGCCGGCCTGATCGACTGGCTGAAGACGCGGGGCGACGGCTTCGAGGAGGCGTTGCAGGATGTCAGCGCGATCCGTGTCGCGATCAATCAGGAATTCGCGACGCTCGACGCCAAGATCACGCCCGGCGACGAGGTCGCGCTGTTCCCGCCGATGACGGGAGGCTGAGATGGCCGTCAAAGTGCAGCAGGAGGACTTCGACCCCGGCGCGGAGATCGGCGCGTTGACCGCCGGCAATCACGCGATCGGCGGCGTCGCCAGCTTCATCGGCCTGGTGCGCGACATGGCGAAGGGCGAACAGATCGGCGCCATGACGCTGGAACACTATCCCGGCATGACCGAAAAGATGCTCGCGGAGATCGAAGCGGAAGCGCATAAGCGCTGGCCGCTCGACGCCAGCCTGATCGTTCACCGCTACGGCCGGCTCGAACCCGGCGACCGGATCGTCCTGGTGGTGACAGCCAGCGCCCATCGGGAAGCGGCGCTCGAGTCCTGTCATTTCCTGATCGACTGGCTGAAGACCAAGGCGCCCTTCTGGAAATTGGAAGAAACCGAAGACGGCAATGGCAGTTGGGTCGACGCGCGCGACAGCGACGACGCGGCCGCCGAGCGCTGGAAACGGACAGATCCCGGCAAGGCGGCGGAATGAGCATGAGCTATCCGCAGCCCCGCATTTTCAACTACTTCGATATCGAGCGGGTGATTTCGGGCACGCCCTTCGATCAGGCCGCCGCGGACGAAGCCGACCGGCTGGGCGCGCGGCATGTTTATGTCGTGGTGGGCGGCACCCTCAGCCGCGAGACCGACACGATGGACCGGCTGAAATCCGCCTTGGGCGACCGCCTGGCCGGCATGTGCAACCGGATGGCGTCGCATTCGCCGATCGATCAGGTCGTCGATGCGGCGAACGACGCGCGCGCCAACGAGGCCGATCTGATCCTCAGCGTGGGCGGCGGGTCGGTCACCGACGGCAGCAAGCTGATCGTGCTCTGCCTCGCCAACGACGTGCGCGATACGGATACGCTGCGCCGCTATGCGGCGACGGGCGACCTTGACCCCACGGCGCCGACGGTGCGGCAGATCGCGGTCCCGACGACCCTGTCCGGCGGCGAGTTCAACATCAGCGCCGGCGGCACCGATCCGGTACGGCACCTGAAAGAGATTTACCGCCACCCCCTGCATGTGCCGCGCACGGTGATCCTCGACCCGGCGTTGACCGTGCACACGCCGGAATGGCTCTGGCTCTCCACCGGCATCCGCGCGGTCGATCACGTGACCGAGGATCTTTGCTCGATCAACGCGGACCCGTATGTCGACGGCACGGCGGCGCACGCGCTACGGCTTCTGCGGGACGGGTTGCATCGGTCGAAGCAAGACCCGGCGGATTTGGAGGCGCGGCAGAGTTGCCTGACCGGAACCTGGCTGTCGATGATCGGATCGATGGCCGGCGTGCGGCGCGGCGCGAGCCACGGCATCGGCCACATGCTGGGCAGCACCGCCGGCGTGCCGCACGGCTACACGTCCTGCATCCTGCTGCCGCATGTCCTGACCTACAACAAACCGGTCAACGCGGCGCAGCAGGAGAAAGTCAGCATCGCGCTGGACCGTCCCGGCGTCGACGCCAGCGACGCCATCGGCGACCTGATCTCTAGCCTTGGGCTGCCGCGGCGGCTGCGCGATGTCGGCGTCGAGCGGAGTCAGTTCCGGGAGATCGCCGAAAACGCGATGCACGACCATCTGATTCCGTCGAACCCGCGCAAGATCGACGGCCCGGATGACATCCTCGAAATTCTTGAAATGGCGTGGTAATCGCGGACCGACGGGCTATAGTGGCGCGCCTGCCATGCCGTCACCGTCCTCCATCTCGCCGGTAAAGGGCATCGCCTGCATGATCGCGGGCGGCCTGTTCCTGGCCCTCAACTCCACCGTGGTGAAGTTCCTGGTGGACGATTACACGTCGGCGCAGATCATGGTCGTGCGCGCCCTGTTCGTGTATTTCGTCGTCGCCGCGCTGGTCTGGCGGGACGGCGGCGTCGCCACGCTGCGGGTGCGCAACTACGGCGGCCAATTGGCGCGGGCGCTTTGCCTCGCCTCCTCGACCTTCCTGATGATCCTCAGCGTCGAACGGCTGCCGCTCGGCGATGTCTTCGCGATCAACCACGCCTCGCCACTGATCCTGACCGCCATGGCCGCCTTCCTGCTGGGCGAGCGCGTTGGATGGCGGCGATGGTGCGCGGTGCTGACCGGGTTCCTCGGCGTGCTGATCATGCTGCGCCCCACCCCAGCCGCCTTTCAGGTCGCCGCGCTGTTGCCGTTGAGCGTCGCGGTGTTGAGCGCAACCCGCGATGTCATCACCCGAAAGATCAGCGCCACCGACTCGTCCACCGCGACGCTGGCGGTGACCACGACGGTCATTCTGCTCGCTGGGCTCGGCCTCTGTCTCGTCACCGGGTGGAAGCCGATCGACCCGGCGGATATCTGGCTCTTCGCCCTCGCCGCGCTCTTCCAAGGGGTGGCGCATTTTCTGATGATCGAAACCTTCCGTCTCGCGGAAGCCAAGATCGTCGCCCCCTTCAAATACTGCACCATCGTCTGGGCGATGGTGATCGGCTACCTGTTCTGGGGCGATGTGCCGGACGCCTGGATCCTGACCGGCGGATCGCTGGTCGTCGCGAGCGGCCTGTACATTCTGCACCGCGAGCGCAAGCGCCGGGCCGCCGCTCAACGGCGACTGGCCTGACGGACAAGGGCGCCGGCCCTTGGCGCGACGCCCCTTTCTGAACTCCAAGGAGTATCGGGATTACGCGGCGTAAGCCTTCGGCGCGTCGAGGGTGCGCGGCACTTCGCGCCGCACCTCCTCGTCGTAGTCTTCCAACAGCGTCCGCGTGATCTCGCCCGGCGTGAACCGATGCTCGCCGATTTCGCGCACCGGCGTCACTTCGACGGCGGAACCGCAGAGAAAAACCTCCGACGCGTCGTTCAACTCTTCCGGCTTGATATGCCGCTCGGTCACGTCCATCCCGCGCATCTTGGCAAGCTGGATCACCGTCCGCCGCGTGATGCCGTCGAGGAAGCAATCCGGCAGCGGCGTGTGAATCTTGCCGTCGATGACCAGAAAGATATTCGCGCCGGTCGCTTCCGCGATGTAACCACGGTAATCGAGCATCAGCGCGTCATTGAACCCGTCGCGTTCCGCCTTGTGCTTCGACAAGGTGCAGATCATGTACAGGCCGGCCGCCTTGGTCTTGCAAGGGATCGTCGCCGGATCCGGGCGTTTCCAATCGGCCCATTGCATGCGGATTCCTTCCATGCGGGCTTCGGGCGAGAAATACGCCCCCCAGGGCCATGCGGCGATCGACAGATGGATTTTGGCATGTTGCGCCGACACGCCCATCATTTCCGATCCGCGCCAAGCGACCGGCCGGACATAGGCTTCGCTCAACCCTTGCGCCTTGAGAACCTCGTTGCAAGCGGCGTCGATCTGCTCCACCGTATAGGGAATCTCGAAGTCCATCGTTCGGGCGCCAGCGACCAGACGTTCCGTATGTTCCGTCAGCTTGAAGATACGGCCATTATAGGCCCGCTCGCCCTCGAACACGCAGGAAGCGTAATGAAGCCCATGGCTGAGAACATGCAGGTTGGCGTCTTTCCACGGCACCAACGCGCCATCGAACCAGATTTGTCCCTCGCGGTCGTCGAACGGAAGTTCATCCATCGGTTTTTTCTCCGGTCACCCTGTGAAATTTCGCTGTGACGGTCTATTAATCTTACCAAAATCCCGCAGAATAGGTCACATTCTGTCGAAGATTGGACGCGCTGTGTATCATTCGAATCAATTTATGTCAACATGACTGACGTAAATTCTCCCATACCTTCCGACCCGCAAGAAACCGACGCGACGTATTTGCGGGACGAGGAACTGCGCCAGGGCATCGAAATGCTGTTCTATGCCTACCGCGACTTCACCGCCGAACCCGACGCGATCCTGGCCGATTACGGTTTCGGCCGGGCTCATCACCGGGTGATCTACTTCGTCGGGCGTTATCCGGGAATGTCCGTCTCCGACCTGTTGGGCATCCTGCAGATCACGAAACAAAGCCTGGGCCGCGTGCTGGGACAACTCGTCCGGGAAGAATTCATCGTCCAGACCCAAGGCACGCAGGACAGACGGCAACGGCTGCTGGAACTGACGGAGAAGGGCCGTAGGCTCGAACAGGAACTGACCGAAAACCAGCGAGCGCGCTTCGCCAGGGCCTATCGCGACGCCGGGGCGGAGGCGGTCGAAGGCTTTCGCAAGGTCATGTTGGGCATTATGACCAGTGACGAAGACCGGGCCCGGTTCGAGCGGGATTGGATGCCGCGCCGTTAACCAAACGAACCTCGCAGAGCCGCTGTTGAGGCGGATCAAGGCAGTGTATACTCGCGCCGATGCACCCGGAAACGCCGCACATCTTGGTTGTGGACGACGATACCCGCTTGCGGGGGCTTCTTCGTAAGTTCCTGATGGATAATGGATTCCGGGTCTCGGTCGCCGCCAACGCCAAGGACGCGCGGCATCACCTCACGTCCCTCGAATTCGACCTCATCGTGCTCGACCGGATGATGCCCGGCGAAGACGGCCTGACCCTGGCCCACGCACTGAAGACCAGCCACAGTATGCCGATCCTCATGCTGACCGCGATGGCCGAGGTGGAGGACCGGATCGATGGCCTGGAAGCGGGCGTCGACGACTACCTGCCGAAACCCTTCGAGCCGCGCGAACTCCTGCTTCGAATCAAGAACATCCTGCAACGGGTCGCCGCCGAACCGGTGATCCCGGAAGCGGAAGTCAAATCCGTGCAGCTCGGCGATATCCTATTCGACGCGGAGCGAGAGTTGCTGATCGGCACCGACGACACGATCAGCCTGACGTCGACCGAGGCGAGCCTGCTGCGGGTGCTCGCCGAACAGGCCGGCCGGGTGATGAGCCGCCAATCCCTGTCGCAGCTTTGCGATATCAACGGCGGCGAACGGACAATCGACGTGCAGGTCACGCGCCTTCGGCGGAAAATCGAGCCCGACCCGCGCACGCCACGCTATCTCCAGACAATCAGAGGGCAAGGCTATGTCCTGCGCCCGGACGAATAGCGGCCGATGGATCCTTTCGCGCTGATAAAACGGTTCCTGCCGAAAACACTGTTCGGCCGGGCGCTGATGATCCTCGTGACGCCGCTGATCATCCTGCAGATCGTTGCGGCGACCATCTTCATCGACCGCCATTGGGAAACGGTCACCCGACGGCTGACGGCGGCGATCGCCGGTGAGATCGCCCTCACGATCGACGAAATGGTCCGTGACCCCAGTCCGCAAGGGCAGGCGCGCGCCTTCGACAATGCGCACCGGCACTTCCAGCTTCGCATGACGTTCACGCCGGGCGTCACCCTGCCGGGCACGGATCAGGAATACGGCGGCATTCTCGACGCAAAGCTTGCGATCGACATGCGGGAACGCGTCAACCGCCCCTTCGTCATCGATTCGACGGTCTTCAAGGAACGCGTGATCATCGACGTTCAACTGCCGGACGGCGTGTTGTCGGTGATCGTACCGGGCCGGCGCGTGTTCAGCACGACCACTTACATCTTCATGTTCTGGATGGTCGGCACCTCGCTCATCCTGCTGGCGATCGCCATCGTTTTCCTGCGCAATCAGATCAAACCGATCCGGCGGCTCGCCGACGCCGTGGACCGCTTCGGCAAAGGCCGCGGGATGGACGATCGCTTCCAGGTGTCCGGGGCGACGGAAGTGCGGCAAGCCGGCGCGGCCTTCAATCTGATGCGGTCGCGCATCAGCCGCCAAATTCGCCAGCGCACCGACATGCTGTCCGGTGTCAGCCACGATCTGCGCACGCCGCTCACACGCATGAAGCTGCAATTGGCGATGCTGGACGACAGTGCGGACACCGCGGAATTGAAGGCCGACGTCGTCGAGATGGAAAAGATGATCGACGGCTACCTTACCTTCGCGAGAGGCGAAGGCGACGAACCCGCGATCGACACCGATCTTGGCGAACTCATCGAAAACGCGGTCTCAAGCTGGCAGCGCAACGGGACCAAAGTCGATTGTCATGTCGAAGGCAATCTGAAACTGCCCGTAAAGAGAGATTCGCTGCGGCGATGCCTCGATAACCTCATCGCCAATGCGGAGCGGTACGGCGAACAAGTCTGGGTGCGGGCCGGCAAACGAAACGACGCGGTCGAAATCGTCATCGACGACGACGGACCGGGCATCCCCGAGGAAAAACGGCAGGACGTGTTCCGCCCCTTTCACCGGCTCGATCAGTCGCGCAACCCGGAAACCGGCGGTACCGGCCTAGGATTGGCCATCGCCCGCGACATCGCCCGCGGCCACGGCGGCGATATCGGGCTGGAGAACTCGCCGCATGGCGGCTTGCGCGCGCTCGTGCACCTGCCGATCTAGCCGCAAGGGGGGATCAAAAAAGCCGGCCGCCGTTCGGCACCGGATGATCGACGGACAGCAAAACGACCTCCCCCTCCGCATCGGGAAAGCCGAGTACCAGGATTTCCGACATGAACTTGCCGATCTGTTTCGGCGGGAAGTTGACCACGGCCGCGACCTGCCGCCCGACCAGCGCCTCGGCTTGATAATATTTGGTGATCTGCGCCGAGGTTTTCTTCTCGCCGATCGCATCGCCGAAATCGACCCATAGCTTGATCGCCGGCTTGCGGGCCTCGGGAAAGGGTTCGGCCCGCGTTACGGTGCCGACACGGACCTCGACCTTCTGAAAATCATCGAAACTTATCGTCATCTTCGCTCGCCAAAATTTGGATCTTCAGTATCCACCGGGCGCGGCGGACGGAGCGCCGGGCCGGGACAGCGGCGAAAGCATCTGCGCCACCGGCTCCACTCGCCGCAGGTTGCGGTCGAGCGCCGCCATCGTGCGGGCATTGTCGGGACTGTCGTCATCGACCCAAACCGCAATGGTCGCGAGCCACACGCCGGCCAGCCCTTTGCAGCGTAACGGCCCGACCGGCAACGCGGTGGAAACGCCGGCCTGGTCCAGAATGCCGCCGACATGCCGCAGCAACGCCGGGATCGCCGGAAGCGCGGATACCGGCGCGCGGCGCAAATCATACAGAATGGCGGCCACGGCCGAACGGCGATCCGCCAGGACATCGAGGCGTTCCATCAACAACTCGAACAGCCTGTCGCGCACCGTGTCTTCCTCCTCGAATGCCGGCGGCGTTTCTTGCGCGCGCGCCTCGACCCATGCGGCCATTCCCGCCAGCAACGACGCCTTGCAGGGATACAGCCGGCGCATCTCATCCTGCGGGATACCGGCCTTTTCGGCCACGTCGCGCAAGGACAAGTCCGACCATCCCTGAACGGGAATAAGGTCGAGCGCCGCCGTAACAATCTGGGATGATGTGTCTGTCGGCTCTGTCATACGGGGATTGTAGCCGCGCCCGCGGGACAACGGGAGCCCTTATTCGGCACCGGTCGCGGGGGGCTAGCCCGCCAATTCGCGGCTTCGTTCGGTCGCCGCATTGATGGCCTCGGTCATCAACGTCTTCAGGCCGGGGTCGGCCATCAGAACCTGAAGCGCCGCGAACGTGGTGCCGCCCGGGCTGGTGACATTCTCTCGTAGCGTGGATGGCGAGTCGGGCCCTTGCAACGCAAGCTGCCCGGCGCCAGCCACGGTGACCAGCGCCAAACGTTCCGCCATGTCCTGCGGTAGGCCCGCGGCGGCACCGGCGGCCGCCATCGCTTCGATCATCAGGAACACATAGGCCGGGCCACTGCCGGACAACGCGGTCACCGGATCCATCAGGGCCTCGTCCGTCACGCCGATGCATTCGCCGATCGCCGACAATAGCGCTTCCGCCAGAACGACCTGTTTCTCCGTCGCGTGCGCATTCGGGCAGGCGACGGTGATCCCCTGGCCGATGGCCGCCGGTGTGTTCGGCATGGCGCGCACGATGGCGGCCCGGTCCCCAAGATGCCGCTCGAACACGCCGATCGTGGTGCCCGCGGCGATGGAGACGAACAGCGTGCCCGGTTTGGCAAACCGCTTATAGCGCGGGGCGACCTCGTCCATCTGCTGCGGCTTCACGGCAAAGACGACGACCTCCGGATCGAGATCGTCCGGCAGCGCGGAGTCCGACGGCACGGCCTGCGCCCCGGCGGGATCGACCGCACCGGACAGCCCCTGCGGCTCAACGACATAGACTCCCCCGGCGGTTATGCCGCTCGCCTGCCAGCCCGACAGCATGGCAGACCCCATCTTGCCGCATCCCACCAGCAGGAGCGGCCGTTCCAACGTTGCAGTCATGAATTTGCCTCCCGGTCAGGCTTCTCCGACCGTATCCATCATAGCAGATGCGATCGCGTCGTCAGGCGAATGACCCGCCCACACGACGAATTGAAGGGCCGGATAAAAGCGCTCGCATTCGGCCAGGGCGATATCGACCATATCTTCGAGCAGCTCGGGGGCCAGCGTCTGCCAGCCACGCGTCAATATGGTGTGGCGGAACATCGGCAACCGGTCGTCGGAACTGACATCGAAATGGCCGAGCCAGAGTTTTTCGTTGGCAAGACAGATCAACTCGGTGATTGCCGGCCTTTTGTCCTCGGGAACCCGCGTGTCGAAAACACAGGTAAAATAGAGCGCGCTGAGGTCCTCGCGCCAAATGAAAAACATTCGGTAGTCGCACCAGCGGCCCGTGGTTTCGACGACCATTTCATGGTCGCTGGACCGGTCGAAAGCCCACTCGTTGGCAACGACCAACTCTTCCAGCAGGTCGATCGGATTCATGGATTCATCGCCTAGATCAGCCGAAAGAATCGTCATACGCGCGACCTCCCCCAAAGTTCACGTTTTTCGGAAAACCCGGTGATTATTTCCCTCGGGCCCACGCCCCGAATAATCCCCGAACCCAGTGTGATATGGAACATATAGTGGTTATGCCCCTCCCTCAACCACAATACCTAGAGTGCCAGAAGTAACTCCGCGGGCGCAAGCGAAGATTACGCGACAATCGGAAAAAAAGTGCCGACCGCCGTATCCAGCAAAAGTCAGTTGATGAAATCGCGCGCCGATAGGCGGGGCTTCACGCGGTCTTACCGCTCGACGCGCCGCCTGATTTGGGCGCTGCGGCGGTCTTCGTGCGACGGGGTTTGGACGGCTTCTTTTCGGCCAACGCGGCCTCCAACACCGCCACGCGCTTTTCGAGTTTTTCCTGCTCCAGGCGGGCCTTTTCCGCCATCGCCTGCACGGCCTCGAAATCCTCCCGCGGCACCAGGTCCATGTCGGAAAGCAAACGCTCCAACCGCTGGCGAACCATCTCCTCGACTTCGGTCCGAACCCCGGATAGAGCGCCCATCGCACCGCCCGCGACGCGGGCCAAGTCGTCCAGAAGACGGTTGTCGGTTTGCATGGCTGTTCCTCCTGTCGGGGCGGGCGCACCGCGCTTGAACATCAGATATAGAAGTCCGGGTTCGCCGAGGCAAGATCGGGCTTGTCCTTGCCCCCGGCCGGGCGCCTGCCTATAAGGAAACCCGTTTCCGCAACCTAAAACGCTCCAGGACTGCACCCGCATGTTTCTCGTCACCGGCGGCGCCGGATTCATAGGCTCGAACCTGGTTGCGGCGCTGTCGGAGCGCGGCGGCGACCCGATCGCGGTCTGCGATACCCTGGACAGCCCCGGCAAATCCGAGAACATCGCCAAACACCGCGTGTCGGAGGTCATCGAGCCAACCGACCTGCTGCCATGGCTCGAAACCAACGGGGACGATGTGGAGACTGTTTTCCATATGGGAGCGTCGTCGGCGACCACCGAAACCGACATGGACTTTCTGCTCGACAACAATTTCGGCGTTTCGCTCGACCTGTGGCGCTGGTGCAGCGCCCGCGACCGGCGTCTGATCTACGCCTCGTCGGCGGCGACCTATGGCGACGGCGCCGCCGGGTTCGTCGACGACAACGACCCGGCGGCGCTCGGGCGGCTCCACCCGCTGAACGCCTACGGCTTGTCCAAACAGCTCTTCGACCTCAACGCCGTCTATCTGGCGGCCGCCGGCCACCGCCCCCGGCAGTGGGCCGGCCTCAAATTTTTCAACGTCTACGGTCCCAACGAACAACATAAGGGCGGGCAACGCAGCGTCGCGATCCAGCTTTTCGAGCAGATATCCGCGCATGGACGGGTGAAACTGTTCCGGTCGCATCATCCGGACTACGCCGATGGCGGCCAATGCCGGGATTTCATCTGGGTCGGCGACTGCGTCGACGTCATGCTGTGGCTGCTCGACAATCCGGGTGTGAACGGCATTTATAACTGCGGCACCGGCGCGGCGCGCAGCTTCCTGGATCTCGCCCATGCCTGTTTCGACGCGATGGGCCGCGAACCGGCGGTCGACTATGTCGATACGCCGGAAAACATCCGCGCGAACTACCAGTATTTCACAGAGGCCGACATGACGCGGCTTCGCGATAGCGGCTACGACCGCCCCTTTACGGCATTGGAAGACGGCGTCGTGCGCTATATCAAGGATTACCTGGCAACCAACGATCCACACCGGTGACCTGATGGGCCCTTACGTCTTTCCCGATATCGACCCGATCGCCGTGCAGATCGGGCCGCTGGCCATCCGCTGGTACGCACTGGCCTACATCGCCGGCCTGATCGGCGGCTGGCAATACTGCCTGCGGCTGGCGAAGCGCCCACCCCACACGGTAACGCCGAAGCATATCGACGACTTCATGGTCTGGGCCACGATCGGCGTCGTGCTCGGCGGTCGGCTGGGCTTCGTGATTTTCTATCAGCCGGGGTATTATCTCGCCAATCCGCTCGACATTCTTCAGGTCTGGCGCGGCGGCATGTCGTTCCACGGGGGGCTGCTCGGCGTGATCGTCGCCATGGCCATCTTCGCCAAACGGCACGGCACCGGCCTCTTGCCCTTGGCCGATATCGTCGCCGCGGCCACCCCGATCGGCCTGTTCTTCGGCCGGATCGCCAACTTCATCAATGCCGAGTTATGGGGCCGCGTCACCGACGCGCCCTGGGCCGTGATCTTTCCGAACGCGGGTCCGTTGCCGCGGCATCCAAGCCAGTTGTACGAGGCCATACTCGAAGGACTCGTCCTGTTCGTCGTCATCGCGGTTCTCGTCTACCGACGCGACGCGCTGCTCCGCACCGGGATGATCTCGGGCGTCTTCCTGACCGGATACGGCCTCTCCCGCATTCTCGTCGAAACGGTCCGGGAACCCGATGCCTATATCGGTTTCCTAACCTTCGGCACGACCTACGGGCAATGGCTGTCGCTGCCGATGGTCCTGTATGGCCTGTACCTGATCTGGAACGCCCGACGCCAGCCGCCCGTAACGGTAAAGAACCAAACGTGACGCCGCTTTCCCGCAGCATCGCGCGGCGAATCAGCCTGCAGGGACCGATCAGCATCGCCGATTTCATGGCGGAAGCGCTGAGCCATCCGCAGCACGGCTATTACATGGGCAAGGACCCCTTCGGTCGGACCGGCGATTTCATCACCGCGCCGGAGATCAGCCAGATGTTCGGCGAACTGGTTGGGCTGTGGTGCGCCGAAGTCTGGCGTCTGATGGGGAATCCGGCGCCGGTCAACTTGGTCGAACTCGGCCCCGGCCGCGGGACGTTGATGCAGGATGCCCTGCGCGCGGCCCGGATGCTGCCGGCTTTCGGGGACGCCGCGTCGGTTCATCTGGTCGAAACCAGCCCTGTCCTTCGGGACATGCAGGCCCTCACCCTCGCCGATCATCAGCCAACCTGGCATGACGACCTGAGCCACGTTCCGGACGGCCCCTTGATCGTGATCGCCAACGAATTCTTCGACGCCTTGCCAGTGCATCAATTCGTCCGGGCCGCGGACGGCTGGCGGGAAAATCTCGTGACCGTCGACGCCGACCGGCTGGTCCTTACAGCAGCGCCCGCGGCAAGCGCCGCGGCGGCCCTGCTCGCCGGGCGGGAACCCGGCGGCGTAGGCGACGTCGCGGAGGTCTGCCCCGCCGCGATCTCGATTGCGACGGCCCTGGCGGAGCGCATCGCCCGGCACGGCGGCGCGGCCCTCGCCATCGACTACGGTTACGCGGAACCGACGGGGGCAGCGACACTGCAGGCGGTCCGGCAACATCACCGGCATGACGTCCTGGCCGATCCGGGAACCGCCGATCTGACGGCACATGTCAATTTCCGCGATTTGCGCGACGCCGCGCGACCCTTTGCCGCCGTCTACGGCCCGGTCACCCAAGGTGCTTTTCTACGCAGCCTCGGGATCGAGATGCGCGCGAACCAACTGTTGCAGCGCGCCACGGCGGACCAGCGGCCGGCGATCGAAAGCGCCCGTCGACGCTTGATCGATCCGGCGGAAATGGGCACCTTGTTCAAGGCGCTGGCATTCTGTCATCGCGATATGCCTGCGCCCCCGGCCTTCGAAACCGCAGCCAATGACTAAGCACCACGGTCGACCTTAACGGATTGGACGATGACGGACACCCGCCCCACCCCGATAACCGCCGAATCGCTGGCGTCGATCAACGGCATCGCGCACGGCTTCTTCACCCGCCAAGGCGGGGTCAGCGGCTCGATCTACGCGTCCTTGAACGTCGGGTTCGGATCGGACGACGTGGCGGAGGACGTGGCCGAAAACCGACGCCGGGCGTTGACGGCCCTCGACGGCGCGACAGCGCTCAACACCGTGTATCAGGTGCATGGCAAGGACGTCGAGCGCGTTACCGGGTCCTGGGAACCGAAGGATTCGCCGCAGGCGGACGCCATGGTGACCGCGACGCCGGGCATCGCCATCGGCGTGTTGTCGGCGGACTGCACCCCGGTCCTGTTCGCGGCCGACGACGGTTCGGTGGTGGGGGCGGCGCATGCGGGATGGCGCGGCGCGGTCGGCGGGGTGCTGGCCGCGACCGTCGAAGCGATGGAGGAAATGGGCGTCGATCGAAAGCGAATTCACGCGGCGGTGGGCCCGACCATTGCGCAGACATCCTACGAAGTCGGACCGGAGTTCCCGGCCCCGTTCCTGGCGGAGGACCCCTCGAACGCCCGGTTTTTCCGCCCGTCGGCGCGTGACGGACACCATATGTTCGACCTGCCGGGATATGTCGACGCACAGCTTCAATCCCTCGGGCTATCGGCGATCGACCGCCTGGCCCACGATACATGCGCCGAGGAAGACCTGTTCTTCAGCTACCGCCGGGCCACGCATCGCGGCGAAACCGACTACGGCCGGGGCCTCTCCGCCATCGCGGTGACGGGCTAGGCCATGCCCTATCTCATCCAATTGGCGATACTGGGCTTCGTGGGGTTGGTTATCTGCTTGATCCTATTGTAATTCCCGGCCGGATCGGCATACCCCGCAACCGGATCCCAGGCGCCCCCGCGATAGGCCCTTGGGATGGGCCAAACCGACCCGGAAAGGACGTTTACAGAGCTGTGACGCCCTGATATAGAGAGGCCGCCGTCGCAACCCAAATTGATGTCTGTGCCGTCTGCGGCCATGTCAGCACCGCCATACCCGCGCTGGCGAAAGGCGCAACGGGTGGGGCCGAGAAGTCATAATGAAAATCCTGAGCTGCAACAGCAACCGCCCGCTTTCCGAGGCGATTTCCGCCTATCTCAATATCCCTTTGACACAAGCCTCGATCCGCCGGTTCTCCGACATGGAGGTCTTCGTCGAGATCCTTGAGAATGTCCGCGGCGAGGACGTCTTCGTCGTCCAATCCACCAGCTACCCGGCGAACGATAACCTCATGGAGTTGCTGGTCACGATCGATGCGCTGCGCCGCAGTTCCGCGCGCCGCATTACGGCGGTTCTGCCTTATTACGGGTATGCCCGGCAGGACCGGAGAACCGCGCCGCGCACTCCGATTTCCGCGAAGCTGGTCGCCAACCTGATCACAACGGCGGGGGCGAACCGGGTGCTGACGCTCGACCTGCATGCAGGCCAGATCCAGGGCTTCTTCGACATCCCGACCGACAACCTGTTTGCGGAACCGGAATTCGCGACGGATATCGTGGCCAACACGGCAGATTCGGGTCCGGTCACCATCGTATCGCCGGATGTCGGCGGCGTGGTCCGCGCCCGCGCGATCGCGCGCCGGATCGACGCCGACCTGGCGATCATCGACAAACGGCGCGAACGGGCCGGCGTTTCCGAAGTCATGAACATCATCGGCGACGTGAAGGACCAAAATTGCATCCTGGTGGACGACATCGTCGACTCCGCCGGCACGCTGTGCAACGCAGCGAGCGCGTTGAAGGAAGCGGGCGCGACCTCGGTCAGCGCCTATGTCAGCCATGGCGTATTGTCGGGCGGCGCGGTGGCCCGGGTCACCGCTTCCCCGATGGAGATGCTGGTCACCACGGACAGTATCCTCGCCACGGAAGCCATGCGGGTGGCGCAGAATATCCGGCAGCTGTCGATCGCTCCCTTGTTCGGTGAAGCGATCCGGCGTATCGCCGAATCGAAATCGGTTTCGAGTTTGTTCAACTAGGTCCGAAATGGCGGACCTGTGCCGCATGGTGCGGCAACCGCGGTTCCAAACACCCTTGGAGGCTGAATCCGCGGCCCATCGTTAGGAGATTATGATGCAGGAAGCAGTAGAATTGCACGCGGACTTGCGTGAACGGGCCGGTAAGGGGGCCGCCCGGGCAGCGCGTCGTGCCGGCAAGGTGCCGGGAGTCGTGTATGGCGGTAAGGAAGCCCCGAAAATCATCAATCTGGATCCGCGCGAGATTCAGAAGGGAATGGACAGCGGCGCCTTCTTCGCGACGATTTACACGCTGAAGGTGGGCGACGACAGCGAGCGGGTCATCCCCCGCGACCTCCAGGTTCATCCGGTCAAGGGACTGCCGCAGCATGTCGATCTGTTGCGGGTGACATCGTCGACCCGCGTAACCGTCGAGGTGCCCTGCACCTTCCTCAACGAAGAGGAAAGTCCCGGCCTGAAGCGCGGCGGCGTTCTCAACGTCGTGCGGTTCGCCATCGAGGTCATCTGCGGCGTCGACGACATTCCGCAAGGCTTCGACGTCGATTTGACCGGCCTTGAGATCGGCGATTCGGTGCATGCCAGCACCCTGTCCCTGCCGAGCGGCGTCGAACTGACCATCACCGACCGTGACTTCACCATCGCGACGGTCGCCGCACCGACCGTGGTCGCCGAAGAAGAGGCGGAAGCGGCCGAAGGCGAAGAAGGCGAAGAAGGGGTCGAGGGCGAAGGCGCCGAGGGTGCGGAGAGCGCCGAGGACGAAGGCGCCGAGAGCGGCGAGAAGAAGGACGACGAGTAACGTCGTGCTGCCGGGATGGACGACTAGCCCATGCTTTTGCTCGTAGGGCTCGGCAATCCCGGTCCGAAATACGAAAACAACCGACACAATGTCGGTTTCTTGGCGGTGGACGAGATCGTCCGCCGCCATGGTTTTCAGCCGGGCCGGGCGCGGTTCCAGGCGATCGTGTCGGACGGCACGCTCGGCGGCCGCAAGGTATTGGCCATGAAGCCCACCACCTTCATGAACGAATCCGGCCGGGCGGTCGGCGAGGCGGTGCGCTTCTTCAAGCTGTCGCTGGACCAGGTCGTCGTCATCCACGACGAGTTGGACCTCGCCTTCGGTAAGATTCGCGCGAAATGCGGCGGCGGCCATGCCGGCAACAACGGTATCCGCAACATCAGCCAGCATATCGGGCCGGATTATTGGCGCATCCGCATCGGCATCGGACATCCCGGCGACAAGAGCCGCGTCCACGGCCACGTCCTCAGCGACTTCGCGAAGGCCGACCAGCCGATGGTCGACAGGATCGTCGACGCCGTCGCCGACGCCGCCCCGATGATCGGCGCGGACGATTTCAACGGGTTCATGTCGCGCGTGGCGTTGCTGATCAATCCGCCGCGCCCCAAGAAGCCGCCGCAGGAGAAAGGCCCGTCCGGCCCGGAAGACGCGGCACCGGACAAAGAGGACTAGGATGGGATTCAACTGCGGTATCGTCGGCCTGCCCAACGTGGGCAAATCGACGCTGTTCAACGCCCTGACCAGCACGGCGCAGGCCGAAGCGGCGAACTACCCGTTCTGCACGATCGAGCCGAATGTGGGCCGGGTCGCGGTACCCGATCCGCGCATCGACATGCTGGGGAAACTCAGCAACTCCGAAAAGGTCATTCCGACCTTCTTGGAGATCGTCGATATCGCCGGGCTGGTGCGCGGCGCGTCGAAGGGCGAAGGCCTCGGCAACCAGTTCCTCGGCCACATTCGGGAAGTCGATGCCGTGATCGAGGTGCTGCGCTGTTTCGACGATCCGAACATCACCCATGTGGACGAATCGATCGACCCGCTGCGCGACGCAGAAACGGTCGAGACCGAGTTGATGCTGGCCGACCTGGAAAGCGTCGAACGGCGCATCGATCCGCTGCGCAAGAAGGCGACGGGCGACCGCCAGGCCAAGGCCGAGGTGGCGGTGATGGAGAAGGTCCTGGCGGTGCTGCAGGACGGCAAACCCGCCCGCACCGCCGAGATTGCCGCCGAGGAACAGCCGATCTTCCGGCATCTGCAACTGATCACCGCCAAACCGATCCTCTATGTCTGCAATGTCGACGAGGACAGCGCGGCCGAGGGCAACGAGTATTCGCAGCGCGTGGCCGAGAAGGCCGCGGCCGAAGGCGCCGGCGTCGTCATCGTGTCGGCCGCCATCGAAGCCGAGGTATCACAGCTCGGCAGTCCGGAGGAACGGCAGGAATACCTGGAAAGCCTTGGTCTCGCCGAAGCCGGCTTGGACCGGCTGATCCGTTCCGGCCACGCCTTGCTGGACCTGATCACCTATTTGACCACCGGCCCCAAGGAGAGCCGCGCCTGGACGGTGCGCCGGGGCGCGACCGCGCCCGAAGCCGCCGGCGTCATCCACAGCGATTTCGAACGCGGTTTCATCTGCGCCGAGGTCATCGCCTATGACGACTTCGTCGCCTGCGGCGGCGAACAGGCCGCCAAGGACGCCGGCAAGATGCGCCAGGAAGGGCGCGACCACATCGTCCAGGACGGCGACGTCATCCTGTTCCGCTTCAACGTCTAGCGGCCCTATGGTCTATAGAGGACACCCGTCACGCCGGCGTCTTCCATGATATGACTTGCTTGCCATGAACCGAACCGCACTGACAGGGAGGAATAGCGATGATTACCAAAGGCGTCAAAGAGTTGGTTGCCGAGGCTGACAGCGAAGTCGAGACAGTCTCGCTGGAAGACGCGAAAGCCTTGCTCGACGATGACGGCATCCTGTTCGTGGATATCCGCGACGTGCGGGAACTCGACCGCGAAGGCATGATCCCCGGCGCCTACCACGCACCGCGCGGCATGTTGGAATTCTGGGTCGATCCCGACAGCCCGTATCACAAGGATGTCTTCGCGTCGGGGAAGAAGTTTCTGCTCTACTGCGCCGGCGCGCAACGGTCGGCGCTCGCGGCCAAAGCGATCCAGGACATGGGTTTGACGCCGGTCGCCCACCTGGAAGGCGGGTTCGGCGGCTGGAAAGAGGCCGGCGGCCCCACAAGCGAGCGGCCGCGGCGCAGCAAATAGCCCGCCCGGTTACGGCGCGGCCGCTGAAAGCACCCGTCCGGCGACCGCGTCCAGCTTCGCCACCATCGCAGGGTCGCGCGATTCCGGCGGGGTGATGATCGCCGTGTCCAGCGCGGTATGCGCCCCGGACGACGCGCTCTCGGTCCGCTGCGCCAACAACGGGACCACCGCCTTGACCAGCGCCCGCGCCTTGTCGGCGTTTTCCATCAGCACCTTGATCACCGCGTCCACCGTCACGTCGTCGTGATGGGGATGCCAACAGTCGTAGTCGGTGACCATGGCCACGGTGGCGTAGCTCAACTCGGCTTCGCGCGCGAGCTTGGCTTCCGGCATGTTGGTCATGCCGATCACGTCGCAGCCCCAAGAGCGGTAGAGTTCGGATTCCGCCCGGGTCGAGAACTGCGGCCCCTCCATCACCAGATACGTGCCGCCGCGCACGAGATCGACCCCGGCCGCCTTGCCCGCGGCGTCGAGTTGGTCGCAAAGGTAGCTGCAAACGGGGTCCGCCATCGAGACATGCGCCACCAGGCCGGGGCCGAAGAAGCTTTTCACCCGGGCGAAGGTCCGGTCGATGAACTGATCGACGAGCACGAACCGGCCGGGCGGCAAATCCTCGCGCAATGACCCGACCGCCGACAGGGAAATGATCTCGGTGACGCCGCTGCGCTTCAGCGCGTCGATATTGGCCCTGAAATTCAGATCGGACGGCGGCACCGCATGCCCGCGGCCATGCCGCGGCAGGAACACCACGCGCTGCCCGCCCAGGTCGCCGAACATCAACGCATCGGACGGTTTGCCGAACGGCGAGGCAACATCGCGCCATTCGACATTGGTCAAGCCGTCGATGTCGTATACACCGCTGCCGCCGATGATGCCGACAACCGGCGGACATCCTGGTGCGCTCATTCAATCACTCCCATCAATGCAATTCGGCCGCGGAGTATCGATGGGAAAACGCGCAGGATCAACCATCGGCGCAGAACGGAAACGGCCGCGCCCCATGGGGCCGCGGCCGAATTCTTGAAGCATGCGCGCGGTCGTCAGTGGACGTCGGACCACACTTTCTTCTTCACCGCAATCAGCAAGCCGGTGAACACGACCAGGAACATCATGACCGACAGACCCGTCTTCTTCCGCTGCTCCAGGTCCGGGGACGCGGCCCAGGACAGGAAGTAGGTCACGTCCTTTGCCATTTGGTCGACAGTTGCCTTGGTGCCGTCGGTGTATTCGACGCCGTCCTCGAAGAGCGGCATCGCCATCGCGATCCAACCGCCGGGGAAATAGG
Organism: Alphaproteobacteria bacterium; assembly: GCA_028281325.1. Taxonomy (GTDB): domain Bacteria; phylum Pseudomonadota; class Alphaproteobacteria; order UBA8366; family UBA8366; genus JAJFJD01. The sequence continues at coordinate 36,192 of JANQKC010000032.1, read as the reverse complement.
GATTGTAGCTAAGACCCTCCTGCTCCTCGACACCGGCCGGCACGTCCGTATACCCGACCAGCAGGGAATAAAGATAACTCGGGCCGTTGGCGCGCGCCTTGGTGATCAACGACAGATCCGGCGGATAGGCTCCGCCATTCGCCGCGCGCGCCGCCTGTTTGTTCGGAAACGGGCTGACGAAGCGATCGGAAGGCAGGGCCGCACGCATGAACATTTCCCCATCGTCATTGGGCTCGGCGTTCTGAACCTCATACTCCTTCGCGAACGCTTTGACCTGGTCTTCCGTATAGCCCAGGTCCATGAGGTTCCGGTATGCGACCCGCGACAAGGCGTGACAACTCGCGCAAACCTCCTTGTAGACCTGAAGGCCGCGCTGGGCGGCCGCCCTGTCGTAGGTTCCGAAGATACCCTCGAAATTCCACTTCACGTCTTTCGGCGGCAAAACATCACCCGCCGCATACGCGCCGGTCGATGCCGCGAGCGACAGGCCGACCACCAACTTGGCAATGAGTAGTTTTCGCATCAGGCCGGTTCCCCCTTGGCTGTCGCGGCCCCAGCGGCCGAATCGGACCTTCCACCCGTGACGCTCTCGCTGATACTTGTCGGCAGCGGGAGCGGCCTCTCCATCTTGCCGAGAATCGGCAGAAGGATCAGGAAGTGGAAGAAGTAGTAGGCCGTACCGATCTGGCCGAGATGGACATACTTGAACCACTCAACGCCGAAGACCGGGTCGTCCGGCGACTTGGCCCCAACCACGCCGAGAATGAAGCAGTCCAGGACGAAGAGCCAGAAGAACCACTTATAAACCGGGCGGAAGCGGCAGCTCCGCACCTTCGACGTGTCCAGCCACGGCAAGACGAACAGGATCGCGATCGAGGCGAACATGAGGATCACGCCCAGCAGCTTTGCGTCGATGAACAGGAAGTCGAAGGTGATCGACCGCAGGATCGCGTAGAACGGCAGGAAATACCATTCCGGCACGATGTGCGGCGGCGTCACCAACGGGTCCGCCGGGATGTAGTTGTCCGGATGCCCGAGGAAGTCCGGCGCGTAGAAAACGAAACCGGCCCAGACGATCAGGAAGACACCGAGACCGATCGAGTCCTTCGCCGTGAAATACGGGTTGAACGGCACGGTATCCTGCGGGCCCTTCACATCGATCCCGTCCGGGTTGTTCGACCCCGACACATGCAGCGCCGCCACATGCAACACCACCACACCGACAATGACGAACGGCATAAGGTAATGCAGCGAGAAGAACCGGTTGAGGGTCGCGTTATCGACACTGAACCCGCCCCACAACCACTCGACGATCGACTCGCCGAAGATCGGCACGGCCGAGAACAGGCTCGTGATGACCTTGGCGCCCCAGAAGCTCATCTGGCCCCACGGCAGCACATAGCCCATGAAGGCCGTGGCCATCATCAGCAACAGGATCACGACGCCCAACATCCAAAGCAGTTCGCGCGGCGCCTTGTACGAGCCGTAGTACAGCCCCCGGAAAATATGGATGTAGACGACGATGAAGAACATCGATGCGCCGTTGGAATGGATATACCGAATGAGCCAGCCGTAATTCACGTCGCGCATGATGCGCTCGACGCTGTCGAAGGCCATGGACGTATGCGGCGTGTAATGCATCGCCAGCACGATGCCCGTCACGATCATCACGATCAGCGTGATCGACGCCAGCGCGCCGAAATTCCAAAAATAGTTCAAGTTCCGCGGCATGGGGAACTTGTTGTACTCGTGATCCATGAACGAGAAGATCGGCAAGCGATCGTCGACCCAGCGGATCACCGGATTGCTGTAGGTTTGTTTTTCCATGTCCCCGCCCCTATCCGATCTTGATCTGTGTGTCGGTCAGGAACTCATAGGGCGGCACGACCAGGTTCGTGGGCGCCGGCCCTTTACGAATCCGTCCGGACGTATCGTAGTGCGACCCATGACAGGGACAGAACCAACCACCGTATTCACCCTTGCGATCGCTGACCCGGTTGCCGGGAACACAGCCGAGATGGGTGCAGGTGCCATTGACGATAAGCCATTCGGATTTCTGCACGCGCTCCGCGTCGGCTTCCGGGTCGCGCAAGGACGCGAGATCGACGGCCGCGGCCTCCTCGATTTCCTGTTGCGTGCGCCGCCGGATGAAGATCGGTTGCCCGCGCCACTTCACGGTGATGGCCTGTCCCGGTTCGAGCGCGCTGATGTCGACTTCCGTACTCGCCAGCGCCAGCACGTCGGCAGCCGGATTCATCTGATCGATCAGCGGCCACGCGAAGGCAGCCGCGCCTACAGCGCCCATAGCACCCGCCGCCAGGTAAAGGAACTCTCGCCGGTTTTCGTCGTCGGCGTGGCTATCCGCCATATCGTTCAACCCCTTTCCACTATTCCACACGGCCCGTTAATGCGGACCGTTGTCTCTATTCCTCCGAGCACTGGTTTTTATACAGCGCAAGGGCTGCGTACGCAGCGGCCTCGCATCCGATGCGACATCCTGCCGCAATTGCACCGACCACCCCCCGAAGGTTGGTTGGCGCATCGTATAATAGAAAAACCCGCCGGACGCAAAGCCTCGGCCTCTTTATAGTGCGCCGAAAGTGCATCAATCCTTAATATCGAGCGAAACCCTATGCGCGTTGCCTTGTTTGAGCCGGATATTCCGCAGAATACCGGCGCGGTCCTACGGCTCGCCGCCTGCTTGGGCGTCGGAGTCGATGTCATCGAACCGGCCGGTTTCGTGTGGTCGGACCGGCGCATGAAACGGGCCGGGATGGACTATCTCAATCAGGTCGATCTGGTTCGTCATGCCTCATGGAATGCGTTTCGCGGTCACTTCACGGGACGGCTGGTCCTTCTGACGACGCAAGGGGCCGTTTCCTATCTGGACCATGGTTTCGACAGCGCCGACACGCTGTTGCTCGGCCGCGAAAGCGCCGGCGTGCCGCCCGATGTGCACGACGCCGCCGACGCACGTATTCGTGTCCCCATGGCCGCCGGGATGCGCTCGCTCAACGTTGCGCTCGCCGCCGCGATGGTGTTGAGTGAAGCGCTGAGACAGACCGACGGTTTCGCGAACAACTGACCCATCTTCCCATGACCGAAAGCGATACGCAGCAAAAGGCGACCGCCTGGTTCAAAACGTTGCGGGACGACATCTGCAACGCCTTCGAGGCCATCGAGCGGGACTACGACGGGCCGCTGCGCGACCGGGCGCCCGGCAAGTTCACGCAATCCTCATGGACCCGGCCGGACAGCGATACGGAAACCGGCACCGGCGGCGGCGGGGTGATGTCGGTCATGCACGGCCGAGTGTTCGAAAAGGTCGGCGTCAACGTCTCGACCGTGAGCGGCGTCTTCTCCGAGGATTTCCGAAAGGAGGTGCCCGGCGCGGCAGAGGACGGAAAGTTCTGGGCCAGCGGCATTTCCCTGGTGTCGCACATGCACTCGCCGCTCGTGCCGGCGGCGCATATGAACACCCGCCACATCGTCACGTCGAAGGGCTGGTTCGGCGGCGGCGGCGACCTGACCCCGACCTACCCGGACGACGCCGACACGGCCTCCTTCCACGCCGCGTTCAGATCCGCCTGCGACACCCATGAGGTCGCCGACTATGACCGCTACAAGGAATGGTGCGACGAGTATTTCTTCCTCAAGCACCGGAATGAACCGCGCGGCATCGGCGGGATTTTCTATGACTATCTGGAAAGCGGCGATTGGAACGCGGATTTCGCGTTTACCCAGGATGTCGGTCGGGCCTTTCGCGATGTCTACGGCGCCATCGTGCGACGGCACATGAACGAACCCTGGACCGAGGAACAGAAAAACCATCAACTCGTCCGGCGCGGCCGCTATGTGGAGTTCAACCTGCTCTACGATCGCGGGACTCGGTTTGGGTTGATGACCGGCGGTAATACCGATGCCATCTTGATGTCCCTGCCGCCGGAAGTACGCTGGCCTTGAGACAATCCAACGACGACCCGAGGAACGCGATGAAACGGCTGTTATTTATTGGTCTGGCGATCCTGCCGGCGCTGCTGCTGCCATTCGCGCCGGCGGTCTCTCAAGACCTGAAACTGGACGCCTTTTTCGGAACGTTCAAAGGCAGCGGCGTCGCCGAGAACAAGGACAGCCTCTATTTCGGCGTCACCGTGCGCGACCTCGACGTCACGATCCAGCCGGCCGGCGACGGATTCGATATCGAATGGACCACGGTGATCCGGCGGGGCGGCGACCCCAACAATCCCAATGTGCGCCGCAAGACCCAGAAGATGACGTTCGTGCCGGCGCCGTCTGCCGGCGTCTACAAGTCGACGACGCCCGCCGACCCGCTCGCCGGCCAACCCTTGGCCTGGGCGCGGATCCAGGACACGGCGCTGATCATCAACGTCTTCTCCATCGGCGAGAACGGCTCCTACGAAGTGCAAAGCTACATCCGGAACCTGGTGCCGCAGGGGATGGCCTTCACCTTCCAGCGCATCCGCGACGGCGAACCGGTGCGGACGGTCAAAGGCAATCTGATCAAGTTCGCGCGGTAGGTCCAAATCGACATAGGGAACTGCCGCCAGACCGAAGAAGAGGAAACAGCAATGACGGACACACCGGGTGGCGTACGGGCCGAGGCCTGGGAACAGGTTCGCATGGGCGCGCAAGGCGCCGTCGTTTCCAACCATCCCCTCTCCTCGCTGGCGGGCATGCGCATGCTGTTGAAGGGCGGCAACGCGGTCGATGCTGCGGTCGCGATCGGCTTCGCGCTCGGCGTGGCGGAGCCGCAGGGCTCGGGCATCGCGTCGGACGGCTTCATCATGGTGCATATGAAGGAGAACGGCACCGTCGAGGTCGCCAACGGCACCGGCACGGCCCCCTTGGCCGCAACGCCCGAACGCTTCGCCGACGGCATCGTCACCGACGGCATCCTGTCCGTTTCCGTTCCCGGCATCTGCGATGCGCTGCTCTCGGCGCATGAACGTTACGGTTTGTTGCCGCTGACCGACTGCGTCGAGCCGGCAATCGAACTGTGCCTCGCGGGCGTCCCGCAGTCGCATTTTCAATGCCGGCTCGCCGAGGGCTGCGACATCATGCACAGCTTCCCGGCCTCGGCGGCGATCTTCGCGCCGGACGGGCGGCCGCTGCAGCCGGGCGACATCCGACGCAACCCAGACCTGGCGAAGACCTATCAGATCATCGCGGAAAACGGCCGCGATGCCTTCTACACCGGCCCCATCGCCGAGCAAATGGTGAAATTCTCCGACGAGGCCGGCGGGATCCTGACGATGGAGGACCTGGCGCGGTACAGCATGGCCTGGCAGGACCCGATCAGCACCACCTACCGCGGCCGCACGATCTATGAAGCGCCGCCGAACTCCTCCGGCCACGTCCTGCTGCAGGAACTCAACATGATCGAGCATTTCGACATGGCGGGTTTGGGGCTGGATACGGCGGCGGGCATCCATGTGATGGTCGAGGCCAAAAAGCTGGCCTTCGCCGACCGGGAAGCCTATGTCGCCGATCCGGAATTCGTGAACGTGCCGATCGACGGTCTGGTTTCCAAGGAATACGCCGCCGAGCGGGTGAAGCTGATCGACCCCGACCGCGCGGCCGAGACCGTCACCGAGGGCGATCCCTGGGCCTATCAAGACGGGCCCGCCGACGGCAAGGACCGCGTCCACCGGGCGAACGCTTCATCGACGGAGTTACACTCGGACACGACGCATTACTGCGTCGTCGACAAATGGGGCAACGCGGTGGACGGATTGCAGAGCCTGTCGAACAGCTATGGATCGCAGGTGGTCTGCCCCGGCACCGGCATGCTACTGAACAACCGCATGAACTATTGGCATCTGGAGGCGGACCACGTCGACCAACTGCAACCGGGCAAGAGGGTGCGGCACACGATGAACCCGGTCATGGTGTTCACCGCGCCGCCGGCGGAGGGCGGCCGGCTCGACATGTGCTGCGGCACGCCCGGGGCGGACACGCAGGTGCAAACCAATCTGCAGGTCATCTCCGCCGTCTACGACCACGACTATTCGGTGACCGAGGCGATCCATGCGCCGCGCTGGACCCATTTCCAAGGCCGCACGGCATCCGCCTGGCCGCATCGCGAAACCAACGACATGATCATCGAATCCCGTGTCGAGGCCGGCGTCGTCGAAGACCTCGCCGGGCGCGGGCACCCGGTCCGGGCGGTCGGCGCATGGGGCGGACGGGGCAGCGCCGGCGCGATCCGCGTGGATGACTCCGGCGCGCTGTCGGCCGCATCCGATCCCCGGCGCGACGGGCAAGCGCTGGTGTATTAGACCGGACTTGCAAGGCCGTAAAATCGCGCCCCCTCACCATTCGACGGCTTCCATATTTAGCTGTAATAGATAGTCGGTCGACAACCCGAGGAATTCGAACGCGATGCAATGGCTGACCGAACGGGCACAGGCAATCTGGACTGGCGTCGCCGAGCAGCTATCCAGTTCGGAATTCTACGTTCAGATCAGCATTGTTGCACTGTCTGTCGTCACCGGCCTGATCATTGCGGCCTATTTCACCCGTCGGGTAAGAATATTCCGCGAGGAACCGCAGCCCGGCGCCTTCTTCGAGTTTCGATCCACGCTCCATCGCGGGCGCGAGCTTCTCCGCCCGGTATGCGCCGCGGTCGTGCTGGGCGTCGCCGCCGCAATCAGCGTCGGCACGATCGGCGAGGCGTGGTTGATCCGCGCGGCCCAGGGCGTCGCCTTCGTCTTCGTCGTCTATAGCCTCGTCCGCCATTTCCTCAAAAACGCGACGATCAGCTTCATCCTCAAGTGGGTCGGCCTGCCCATCGCGCTGCTCTATAGCGTGGGATGGCTCGACGAGGTCATTGCGCATTTGGAAAGCGTGTCGATCGAGATCGGTAACATCAAGCTCTCGCTCTACGCGGTCTTTCGCACCGTCGTGTTCGGCTTCGTGCTGTTCTGGCTCGGCCGCATCTCCAACGCCACCGGACAGCGCGTCATCCGCACCCAGCCGGCGCTCGACCCCAGCACGCGCGAGATAGCCGCGAAATTGTTCGAAATCGGCGTGTTCGTGCTGATCTTCCTGTTGTTGATGAACATCATGGGCATCGACATCACCACGCTGGCGGTGTTCGGCGGCGCGTTGGGGGTCGGTCTCGGATTCGGACTGCAGCAGATCGCCTCGAACTTCATCTCCGGCATCATCATTCTCCTCGACCGTAGCATCACGATCGGCGATTTCATCCAGTTGGAGGACGGCCGATCCGGCACGCTGCGTGAGCTGACCATGCGGTCGGCGACGTTGGAGACGTTCGACGGCAAGGACATCATGGTCCCGAACGAGCGGTTCATCACCACCGCCTTCACCAACTGGACCCATAACAACAAGCTGCAACGCTACTCGCTGAATTTTCAGGTGGCTTACAAGACGGATCTCGACAGACTGTTCGAGATCGTGCGCGAAATCGTCGCCAGCCATCCGAAGGTGCTCAGCGGGGACGACTTGCCCATCGAACAGCGGCCCGACGCCGAGATCGAGAAATTCGGCGATTCCGGAATCGACATCCTCGTCGAGTTCTGGATGGAGGGTATCGACGACGGCGAGAACCGCGTCGGCGCCGACCTGTTGTTGATGATTTGGACCGCGCTCAAGGCCAACGATATCGAAATCCCGTTCCCGCAGCGCGAGGTCAAGGTCCTCGACGATCCGAAATCCGCCTGATCGCGCCACGCACCGATCCGGTTCAGCCGGCCCGGTCCTCCAGGATCATCGCCGCCCCCTTCTCGCCGATCATGATCGCCGGCGCGTTGGTGTTGCCGGTGGTCAACGTCGGCATGATCGAGGCGTCGACCACGCGCAGCCCCTCGATACCGTGCACCCGCAGACGCGAGTCGACGACGGCCGCGGGGTCCTCGCCCATCTTGCAGGTGCCGACCGGGTGATGGATCGTGCCCCCGCTCTTGCGAGTGAAATCCCGAATCTCGTCGCGCGACCGCACCTGCGGGCCGGGCGCGTACTCGCCCAGCGATACTTCCCTGAGCGCCGGGGCATCCAAGATTCGGCGCGCGATCTCGACGCCGCTGACCAGCACGGTGACGTCATTCTCGTCGGTCAGGTAGGCCGGCGTGATAATGGGATCGTCCATCGGATCGGCGCTGCGGGCCATCACGGTGCCGCGGCTTTCGGCCCTCACCGGCAACGCGGTGATCTGAACGCCGGGCTCTTTCTCCAGCGCGCCTTGACCCGTGTCCAGCGGCGTCGCCGGCGTGAACAGGAGTTGCAGGTCCGGACTGGCGAGGCCGTCCCGGCTGCGGCAGAACACCATCGCGCTGGTGACGCCGAAGGTCAGCGCCCCGTTTCCGAACAGGACGTATTTGGCGACCTCCGACACGACGCGGGGAAAGCGCGAAAGCTGGTTCATCGTCACCTCGTCGCGCACATGATGCTTCAAGCGCGCGCCGAAATGATCGGCCAGATTTTCCCCGACGCCGGGCAGGTCATGACGGACCTCGACCCCGCTGTCGCGCAGATGCGCGCCCGGCCCGATGCCCGAGACCTGCAACAACTGCGGCGAGTTATACGTACCGCCGCACAGCACGACTTCCCGCGCCGCCCGGACTTCGGTGTCCTGCCCACCCCGGCGGTAGGCGACCCCGACGCATTTCTTGCCCTCGAAGATCAACCCCGTGCCGCGTGCATCGGTGATGATCTGTAGATTGGGATCGTTGCGGACCGCGCGCAGATAGGTCTGCGCCGTCGATCCCCGGAACCGGCCCCGTCGAGTCATCTGGGAGTAGCCGACGCCTTCCTGCTGCGCGCCGTTGTAGTCGGGCGTGAGCGGAAAGCCCGCTTGCTGGGCGGCCTGCACGAAGCGGTGCGTCACCGGCAGGATGGTGCGGTAGTCTTCCACCGCGAGCGGGCCCTCGCCGCCCCGATAGGCCGGGTCGCCGCCCTGCTTGTAGGTTTCCGACTTCCGGAAATACGGCAGCACCTCGTCATAGGACCAACCGCGGCAGCCCCGCTGCGCCCAGCCGTCGTAGTCGGCGGGATTACCGCGGACATACAGCATCCCATTGATCGAACTGGAGCCGCCCAGCACCTTGCCGCGCGGCAGGCTGATGCGGCGTCCGCCCGCGCTCTCCACCGGTTCCGCCAAATAGTTCCAGTTCACCGCCCGGTCGTTCAGCAACGGACGGAGCGCGGCCGGCACGTGGATGCGCGGGTTGCTGTCCTTCGGTCCCGCTTCGAGCAGCACCACCCGGGCGCCGCCCTGCACCAACCGGCAGGCCACGGCGCACCCCGCCGATCCGGCCCCGACCACGACGTATTCCGGCTGCATGATGAACGCCCTTCCCGAATTGCTGTTATTCTGTCGCCAGGAACCGCACCGCGACCGATAAGGAATACCCGATGTCCGACATGCCGCAAAATCCCACCGATTTCCGCATCGCCGACCCCGGCGTCCGCGAGCTGTTCACCATGGAAAGCCGCTGGCAGGCATGGCTCGACGTCGAAGCGGCCTTGGCGAAAGCCGAAGCCGACCTCGGCATGATCCCGGCCGACGCCGCGAAAGAGATCGCCGCCAAGGCGAAGGTCGAGTTGCTCGACCACGACCGCATGATCGAATCCCTGACCCGGACCGGCCATCAGATCGTGCCGCTGGTCTGGGAACTGGCGCATATCTGCGACGGCGATGCCGGCGGCTATGTGCACTGGGGCGCGACGACGCAGAACATCACGCAGACCGGCGACCTGCTCCTGATCCGCCGAGCGCACCGGACCTTCCTGGGACTGATCGGCCGTATTCTGACGGCCATGGCCGATCTGGCCGAACGCACCGCCGACGCGCCGCTGCCGGGGCGGACCCACGGCCAGCATGCCGTACCGATCACGTTCGGGTTCAAGGTCGGCGTCTGGATCGACGAGCTCTGCCGCCATGTAGAGCGCCTGCGCGAGGCGGAGGGCCGCACCTTCACCTCCATGCTGGGCGGGGCGGCCGGCACCTTCGCCTCCTTCGGCGACCGGGGTCAGGAACTGCACGAGCGCATGGCGCAGTATCTGGACATGCCGCCGATGCCGGTGCCCGCCCGCACCACCGGCGACCATAAGGCGGAATACGTGACGCTGCTGGGCCTGTTGGCGGCGACCTGCAGCAAGATCGCGCGCGAGGTCTATACCCTGATGAAGCAGGAATTCGGCGAGGTCGAGGAACCGGTGCCCGCCGGCACGGTCGGCAGTTCGACCATGCCGCAGAAGCGCAACCCGAAGCTGACGCAGGACATCATCGCCGCCGCCGCGAATGTGCGCGCCCTCGTGCCGCTGGCGCTGGAGGCGATGCAGACCGAGCACGAGGCCGACCGCACGACCGACCTGATGATGCGCGCCGCCGTCGAGCCCGCCTGCATGGCGATGGGGGACATCCTGGTGCGGATCGAGATGGTGATCGGCGGTCTGACCGTCGATCCTGAGCGCATGCGGCACAACCTGGACCTGTCCGGCGGGCTCATCCTGGGCGAGGCGTTGATGCTCGATCTGGGTCGCGAAATCGGCCGCCAGGAGGCGCATGACGTGATCTACGAGGCCGCCCAGGCGGCGGCGACCACCGACCGCCCCTTCGCCGACCTGCTGGCCGAGGACGAAACCGTCAACCGTCATCTGTCGCCGGAAGCCATCGCCGCCAAGCTGGACCCGGAAGCCTATACCGGCTCCTGCGCCGTCATCGCCCGGACGCAGGCCGCGCGCGCCCGCGAGGTTGCCGGCGGTTTGACGGGGTAACAGGCCGATTTCCGATAGTACCCGTCCTTGACTGACCTCAACGCGGTTTTGCGCGTAACGGCGACGGATGGACTTCCCACCTGTGCGCCACCACATAGCCAGTCGGTGAATGTTGGACGGGCCGCGCATGCTGGGCGGCCTCTTGGCGGGAGAGCGTCGCATGATCGTCGTCAGGGACCGAGACACGCGCGGGCATACCAAGCTTGGCTGGCTCGACAGCCGGCACACATTCTCCTTCGGGGATTACCACGACCCGGGACAGATGGGGTTCGGGGCGTTGCGGGTGATCAACGACGACCGGGTGGTTCCCGGCGCGGGCTTCGGCGAACACGGCCATCGCGACATGGAGATCGTCACGATCGTACTGGACGGCGCGCTCGAACATCGCGACAGCCTCGGCAACGGATCGGTCGTCGCGCCCGGCGACGTCCAGCGGATGTCCGCCGGCACCGGCATTCTGCACAGCGAATTCAACGCGTCGAAGGAAGACGCCGTGCATTTCCTCCAGATCTGGATCATCCCGGAGGCCGCGGGCATCGCACCCGGCTACGAACAGAAACGGTTCGAACCCACGGACCATAGCGGCCGGCTACGCCTCGTCGCCGACCGTCACGGAACGGACGGCGCGGTGACCGTCCACCAAGACGTCAAACTCTACCTGGGCGCGCTTTCAAGCGGCGACCGCGTGGTCCACGAGTTCGACAAAACCCGCCGCGCTTGGCTGCATGTCGCCAACGGCATCGTCCACTTGAACGGCGACGAGCTTCGCGCGGGCGACGGCGCCGCGATCTCGGACGAAACGTCGATCACCCTGGAAACCGGACACCAGGCCGAAATTCTGCTGTTCGACCTCGCCTGACCCAAAGAGCTGCTGCAGCTAGGATGTGGCAACAAATGCGCCGTCGCGCGATTGAGGCTTGAACTCGACGATGTTCTCACACCCATCCGGCAGCATCATGATGTGCAGCTCCGCCAGTTTGCCCTCAAGGGACAACGGCGGCAACAGCGAGTCGGCCGGCAACACAGCCAAAACGCAGTTCAATGACCTCTATGTCAGAAGCTGCGGCAGCAATCAGAGAACTGCCCGACAGCCGCGTTTCACTTCTCGTCCGATAACCTCGTCAAATGCCCCACGGCTCTTGATATGGGGCGTCGTCCCAATATCGCCTCGTAATCGTGCCGCCCCGCTTCATTCTCTCTGTCATGGTGTTCCTGATTGAACTCTGAAGGCTCGAGACGAGTGGGCACGATGTTACTCGGGAGAGCGGAGAGATTCACCAATTCAAGATAGGGAGCAATTGCGTCTTCGTCGATCTCAACCTTGCCGCTGCCCGCCCAATGACGATCTTGCCCGTTCTTCTTGACGCCGGAAATCCAATATTCATCGCCGGATTCCGCCTCGTAGTAATTGGCGCTGAAACTGGAACCTTTAAGACTTTTGAACGCCTTACCATTAAAATAGATAGTTGCCCCAGACTTCGATGAACCGGCGAAACCAATCCATCCTGGACCGTTATCGTCATGACCGGTCTTCAATTCGACGTAGATCAAACTCGGTTTCATTCTTGACCACCTATCAGGAATTCGGATCCGACGTAGAGGATATCGGCCGGACCCTTAACAAATCCCGAAATCACCAACGATTGTGATGCGCGCGCCGCGCGACTGTGGCATCGATCGGGGATGAGAAAAGCCAAACCGCAGAACTACGTGTTTTTGGTGCTTGTCGCCGCGGCCCTGATTGGGATCAACGTGTTGATAACGAACCGGCCGGCAGGCGATTTCGAATTCGCAGAGCGGCAGGATCCGGCGGGGTTCCGGGATTTGATCCTGTCGGGTGGCGCATCGGCTCCGGACCCGGCGGCCGCGCCGCTGGCGGGCGTCGACTTCGGGGACGAGGCGCAAACCGCGACGCCGGTCGGCGATATCTGCACCGCGCTGTTCAACGATCCGGCCGACCCGGCGTCCGGCCCCGCCGACGCGGCGGTGACGATCGTCGAGTTCTTCGACTATCAATGCCCGTATTGCCGGGTCGCCGCGGGGTATCTCAGCGCCATTCAAGCGGAGGATCCGCGCGTGCGGATCGTTTTCAAGGAATGGCCGATCCTCGGCCCGGCATCCGACCGCGCGGCGCGCGCCGCGCTGGCCGCCGCGCGTCAGGGCAAATACGTGCAATTCCACGAGACGCTGATGAAGACCCGCGGCATACCGACCGACGACCTGTTCCGCTATGTCGCCGCCAAGGTCGGCCTCGATCCGGATCGGCTGTTGGGCGACATGAACGCGGCGGGAAGCGACGCCGTCCTTCGCCGAAACAACCAACTCGCCAAACACCTCGGATTCACGGGAATCCCCTCCTTCGTCGTCGGCCGCACCATCGTGCAAGGCGCCCTCACGCGCGAGCAATGGGAAACACTCGTCGATTTGGAGGCGGCGGAAGGCACGCAAGGCGTCTGCCAACGCAATGCCGCCACTACCCCGCCTTCTTCGCCACGATAAACACGCCGATGCTTTTCTCCGGTCGCCAGTGATGGTCGATCGCGAAACCGCCGGCGGTCAGGCTGTCCACGATGTCCTGCTCGGTGATGACCCGGACAAGGGGAGCCAAGCCGACGGCCCTTCCGATCGGCAGGATGTATTTGAAAAAGCGCATCCGGTCGCCGAGGCAAACCGTGTTGGTGACGAAGACGCCGCCGGGTTTGAGCAGCCGGTAGACCTTGGCGATCGCGGCGTCCCGGTCTTCCAGCAGATGCAGGATGCTGTGCCCCATCACCACGTCGACGCTTTCGTCCGGCGCGTTTAGATCCTCGATGGCCGCGACCTCGAAGGTCACGTTCTCCACCTTGCCCGCCGCGGCCTTGCCGCGGGCGATCTCGATCATCTTCGGCGAAAAATCGATGGCCCGGATATGCTTCACATAAGGCGCGTGGGCGATGGCGGTCGACCCGGTGCCGCAGCCGAACTCCAACACGACCATGTCCGGCCGCAAGTATCCTCGGGTGATCTCCAGTTTCTTCTGATAGGCGGCTTCGTCGGAGACCGGCCTCTTCGCATAACGGTCGGCGATCCGGTCCCAAAACCTGCTCGATTGCGCCATCGTCCCCTCCCTTCGCCGCGCGACATAACTCGATACCATCATCCGGCTGTTGCCGGGAGACCGGGTTACGCTATTCTTAATGCTACGCCTACCGAAAACATCCATCCTGGCGAAACAATCCCAACGGACCGAGCGATACCCATGGAACACAAAACCTCAACACTGAATGGCGATTTCGGCCTCGTGATCGAGGGCGTGACCCGGACCGATCTGGCCAATGCGGCTTTCCAGCGCGACGCCTTCGACCTCTGGACCCGGCATGGCGGCTTGCTGGCGGTGCGCGGCGAGGATCTGACCGAGACCACGCCCGACGAACTGGTGGCGTGGTCGGATGTCTTCGGCGCGGTCGAGAACCAAAGTCTGGCGGCCCGCGAAGATAAGATGGTAACGGGATATCCGATCCTGCGGATCGGCAACACCAAGGACGAGTCGGGCAACCGGACGGCGCAGTTCGCCAAGGTTCCCGCGCTGACCAGCGACGAGGATATCCGTTACAATCCGGAAACCCGCCGGCCCGTCTGGCATACCGATTCCACCTTCCGGGACAACCCGCCGATCGGCTCGGTCTTCCATTGCCGGCAAGCGCCGCCGCGGGGCGGCGAAACGCTGTTCGCCGATACGCGCGGCGCCTATGCGCGGCTCGACGACGCGAAGAAAAGCGAACTCGCCGGGCTGGAGGCGGTCTGCTCACTCGCGCATCATGACAAGAAGATCAATCTCTACTCCCCCGATTATCCGGTGCTGACGCCGGAACAGCGGGCGGCCAACCCGCCCCGGCGCGTGCCGGTCGTGCTGAAGCATCCGGTCAGCGGTGAGCTTGCGCTGTACGGTTTGAACAGTTCGACCTGCGCCGTACTGCCGAAAGGACAAGCATTTTCCGGCGACGATCTGGACACCTGCGATCTGGAAGGCGTCGAGCATGACAGCGTCCGCATCTGGCGCGACATGCTGCCCTACGTGACCGGGCCGGAGTTCACGGTGAAATGGTGTTGGCAGCCGGGCGACATCGTCGTGTGGGACAACCGATGCACCATCCACGCGGCGACCGGGTTCGACTCCGAGAAACATCCGCGCGAGATGTGGCGGCTGACGCTGCTGGACAACACGCAATCGAATCAGGCGCACGCCGCCGAATAGGCCGCCGGCCTAACCCGGGTGTCGGGGCGCGTGGATCGGCCGGAAGGTCCGCACGGTCCACCCCTCCGCCGGCCCATCCGGCACCGCCGCCTTTCCCTCCGGGTAGATTCGCACGCCGCGCTGCGCCGACAGAAACCCGTCGATCGTCAGCAGCATCGAGATATGGTTGCGATAGAAGGCGTCGAACGCGGCGCGGTTCTCCGACGCCGGATAGTGCATCTCCACCATATAGAATGTCGCCATCGCGTCGCCTCCTCCCCGTTGCATGCACCCCCACGGCCGCGCGCACCCATACGCCTGATTTGGCGAACCCGCCGCCCGTTCACTATAGTCGTCGGATCGACAATTTTCAGGTGAGACCGATGCCCGACACGGTTGAGAAGCGTTATTCGCCGCTGGTCCCCCAGGACATGCTGGATGAAATCTTCTGGAAGGACGGCCGCGAACCCGAGGACGAGCGCCTCTGGGTGCCGAACGGTCCCGGCCGTTGGTCGCGGCCGCTTTGCCTGAATGTCAGCCAGGGCTACTGGGTCCACCTGACCAAGGTGACCGAGGCGGGCGTCGTCTCGCGCCACCGCCATCCCGCGCCGGTCCACGGCTTCGTGCTTGAGGGCCGCTGGCGCTATCTCGAACGCGACTGGGTCGCCACGGCGGGCAGCTATCTGTTCGAACCGCCGGGGGACGTGCACACCCTGGTCGTGGACGAGGGCGACAGCATGCTCACCCTCTTCCACAACTCCGGCGCGCTGCTGTATTGCGACGAGGAGGGCAAGACCATCGGCTCAACCGACGTGTTCGACCGGGTCGCCGCGGCGCGCAAGCATTTCGAATCCGTCGGGCTCGGTTCCGACTATGTCGAGCGGTTCATCCGCTAGGCAGCCTCAGACCGGCTGGGCCCACGCGTATTCCTGGTGGCCGTCCGCATAGGCGTTATTGGTGATCGCCGGGTTGCGGTTGATCATCGGCCGCGCGTAGAGCGGATGCGTCATCGACCGGATTTCATGCTCCAACTGGTACAGCACCTTGCCGTTTTTCGGATCGTAGATGTCGACGAAACGGTATTGATGCTGGTTACTCTCCTGCGTGATCACCTTTCGCTTCAGCAACTTCTTGTGCGGGCCGGAAAAGTCGCCGACGTAAAGTTGGAGGTGGTGACCGTCATAGGCCGGCAGCTTCTTGCCGGTTTCGCGGAAGATGAGCGACTGGCTCGGCCCCACGCAAATCCGCGCCGCCCGCCCGCGGCCCGCCTTCTCGACCGTCGCGGGCGCCCCCAGGACATCGCTGTAGAAGCGCGCAATCCCGGCCGCCGTTCCCATCGGGACGTCGAACTCGGCATACGGAATGCCGAGGCGAATCGGTCCGAACCGACTGTCCGGTTGGTGGCAGCGCAGGCGGTTGCCCCAGGGGCAGGTAACATCGACGTGACGTTTGCCCGCCTTAAATCCGAACTTCGTGCCCGCCAAATCGCCGCGAACCGTTTCCAGCCGGCCGACAAGATCGTCAAGCGACGGCACGACGAGGCCGGTACAGCCCCGAACGACCTGCGGGTCGCCGACCGGCAGATGGAATTGGCTGCGGCCCATGTTGACCCACATGTTCGTCACGCCGGTGACCAGATACGGATCGCGCGTGAAGCCCAGCCCCATGATGTAGAACAGGGTCGCCAGCCGTTGATCCGGCACCGCCACATTCATGTGTTCGAGGCCGACGACATTGCCGAGATCCTCGGCGCTGCGATCATATTTCCGTTTTTTCATAGGGCCACTCCGCGGCTGCAAAGATGTTGATTCCTCGAGTCGACCTTAGCAGGACGGCGCGTTTTTCAAAAACCGGCAGGCACACCTTCGCACAGTTCAATCCTCGGCGATCACCGCCTCGACATCGATCTCCATCATCATTTCCGGACGCGCCAACCCATTGACGATCAAGCCCGTCTGGCAGGGGCAGACGCCCTTCAGCCAGCGCGCGAGGACGGAGAAGACCGGCACCCGGTATTCCCGGTCGGTCAGATACACAGTCGTCTTGACGATGTCGTTGAGGGACGCGCCGGCCTCGCGCAGCAGGATATCGGTGCAGCGCAGCGCATTGTCGGCCTGCGCGGCGGGGTCGCCTTCGCCGATGAAGTTCCCGTCGAAGTCCAAACCGGTTTGGCCGCGCACCCAAATCCGGTTGCCGGCCTTCACGGCCATGGCGAGCTCGTATTCGAATTCCTCGCCGTCGTGGGTCATGGTGTGGGCGTAGGTCCGGTAACGTTCGTGCGGCATGGTCAACTCCCCCTCAGGATTGCGGCGCATGCGGCATGTACCAACTCTGGTCCGCGCCCGCGCCGACATTGGCGATATGAACGTCGAGCAGGAAGGGCTCGCCCGCAGCCTGCGCGTCGCGGCCGCGTTGCAGCGCTGCCTCCAGCTCGCCCGGCTCATGCACATGCATGCCCTCGATCCCCTGCGCCTTCGCGAGCATCACGAAATCGATCGCCGGGTCGCCGAGGAAGGTTTCCGGATAACGGTTCTGCTCTTTCATGCTGCCGCCCCAGGATGCGAAATTCGTGCGCACCGTCTGGTACTGCATGTTGTTCCAGACGATCGTCAGGATCGGCAGGCTGTAGCGCGCCATCGTCCAGAAGCCGGATGAACTGTACATCACCCCGCCGTCGCCGATGCTGAGCACGACCGGCCGGTCCGGCGCCCCGAGCTGCGCGCCGATTGCGCCGCCGAGGCCGTAGCCCAGGCTGCCACCGTAGGTCCGCACCATGCTCCAGTCGTTGTCGCCGTAGCCGAAGGGCATGAGGTGGTCCGACGCCCGGAAGTTTTCGGTCACCAGCATCGTGTTCTCGGCCAGGGTCCGCGCCATGGCGTCGCCGAGATAGACCGGATGGATCGGTTTTTCCGCGCTGCGCTCCGAGGCCTCGCCCGCCTGCGCCGCGGCCCGCGCCTCGCTTTGAGCGAACAAGTCCTGCTTGCGTTTCTGGATATGCTGCAGATTCGCGTGGTCCGGCTTCCACAGCGCGTTCAGGGCGGTCAGCGTGTGCCGGACATTGCCCCAAAGGTCGAGGTCAAGCGCGAAGGTGTTGCCCATCACCGCCGGGTCGTGGCCGATGGCAATGATCGTGCCGCAGTCGGTGAATTTCTCGTCCTTCGCACTGGCGCGGGTGTTCTGCCGGTACCCGACGCAGAAGACGACGTCGTAGCCGCTGTCGGGAAGGGTGTCGATCATCCCGACATAATTCGGATGTTTCAGCGGGAAGGCGCCGTAGTCATAGAACCCGACCGCCGTCGGCAGGGCGTAGTTCTCCGACAGATCCAGGACTTCCCGCTGCGCGCCGGCGGACCGCACGTCCGGGCCGACCAGCAGCAACGGGTTTTCGGCGTTGAGCAAGGCGTCGTGCATCTTACCCAGCGTGGACCCGCCTGGCGTCTCCGCCATTTCCAGCGGATGGGCCGCCTGGATCATCCCCTCGACATCCGTCGCGTCGAGCGCCGGGCTGGAGAAGGCGAGATAGACCGGCCCGGACGGCATGGTCCCCGCCTCCTTGAACGCGCGTCGCGTCGCAAGCGGGATGCCGCGCGCATCGATCACCTCCCAGCGCTTCTTGGTGATGTCCTCGACCGCGCCCATCTGCGAGAAACCGCTCGACGCGCCCAGCGTATTGTGGTCGCCGAAGGTGCCGTTGTCGCGCAAGGCCGCGGTCACCACCATCGGCGAGCCGTCGAAATACGCGTTCTGAAGCTGGCCCGAACCCTGGCGCGTGCCTGCCGCCAGATGCACGTTTACGAAGGCGGTTTTGTTCGCGGCCTTGGCGTATCCGTCGGCAGCGGACAGCACGAGCGATTCGGCGAGCAGCAGGATCGGCTGCACGCCGGGCACGGTCAGGAAGGCGTCGAAGAAGCCGGCCTCCGCGCTGCCCGTGTTGGTAAACGCATACTCGACATCTTGGGCGACGAGTTGATGCATCAGCAATTCCCCGCCCGTCCCGACGACCTTCTTCTTCCCGCTCATGGTCCCGTCTCCCGCGCTCGCTATTTCTCCGATCGTGGCGATCAACGAAGTATAGGCACCCAGCCGAACCGCCGCCAATTCGACCTACGAATGCGAGACACGCCTGTCTCTCGTCACGGCGCACCGGTTCGGCTATATAATTCGCGCCGGCCAGCCTGACTCTATCCGGCATATCCAAAAAAGACCGTCGAAGGGAGGACCTTGAAAACAGATGAAACCCATCAAGGACAAAGCGGAAGTCTCCATCGATTTTCCCGACAAATTCTATATCGGATCCTTCACCCGGCAATCGAAGTTCGAGGCGCGGTCGGAGGATGACGGGCTTCTGATCAAGCTGAAAAACGACAGCGAGCCGGAACGCGCGGTCGCGATTCACCTGCACCACCATCTGCTGGCTGATATCCTGTCGGAATGGGCGGAGTCTTTGGCGGACGACCCGATCCACGACAACGACCACCGCAAGACGCTGATCGGCGCATTGAAAAAACTCCAGAAGGAAATCGCGAAACGCTGAGACCGAGCGGTCGGGCGGATTTTACGCTATCCTGGACGGAGTTGATCTTTCTGGAACGGGATGACGCCATGCCGATACTCCACCTCGAAGACGCGCACCGCGAAGAGCACGAGTCGGGCCGCCTCTACCAAACCTTGGTCGGGGACGATGCGGGATCGACGCCAGTCCGCGTCGGGATTCAGACGTCGCCCCCCGGCTATTCCACCGGGACGCATTCGCATCCCTATATGGAGGTCGTCACTGTGCTGGACGGCAGCGGCGAAGCGTGGATCAACAGCGACGACAACGTCGCCGCCATCGGCCCGGGATCGACGATCGTCGCCCCGCCGAATACGGCGCATGGCTTCCGCAACACCGGTACGACGCCGCTCCGCACGATGGGCGTGCACGCGTCGCCCAAGCGGATCACCCACCGGGCTGGTGAAACCACCGATTTCTAACGGCCGAAACTCTCCTCTTTACAGGAGATGCTTGCGGAAGAAGGCCACGATCGGGTCCGCGGCTTCATGCGTGTCGCGGCCCGACTTATCGATATGGACGATGTCGATCGTCCCGCCGGCTTTCCTGTAATTGTCGGCGAACCGTTCCGGCTCGTTCATATCCACCGGCGACTCGGGATCGCGATAGTCATGCACCGGATCGGGCTGGCTTTGGACCCAGATCGCCGGCGGCGTTTCCACCGCTTCGCCGGATTCCAGCGCCAGCATCGGGTTGCCCTCCGCCATGTTCTCCTCGGTCTTCCAATACAAGTCGTGGCGCGCCGGGATATCGCCGACCCAACCCGGCGTGTCATCGCTGTTCGCCAGTTGAACGGCTCGGCGATACCGCGACAGCGGATTGATCACCGGCCAATTCATGCCGACGGCGCGCACGCTGGCGTCGACCGTGGGCGAACCCGCCTCCAGCGCGACCGACGCATATCGCGGATCGAGCGGGCGCATCGCCGCGAGCATGGCCAGATGCCCGCCGCTCGACTGCCCGGTCACGCCGACGCGCTCCGGATCGAGATCCAAGGACGCCGCGTTGGCCTTCAGATACCGGATCGCGTAGTTGATATCGATCAGCGAACTGGGGTAGCCGTCGCCCGCATGCCGAAAATCCAGCGACGCCGCGGCAATGCCCGCGTCGGCCAACGCCGCGTCGCGCATCGCGCATTCCGACAGGTCGCCCTTGCACCAGGCGCCGCCATGCAGGTCGACCACGACCGGGAACGGTCCCGTTCCCGCCGGCCGGAACAGCCGCATCATCATCGGCCGGTCGCCGTGACGGAGGTATTCGATGTCTTCGGTGGTGTGAGTCAGCGTTTCAGTGGCCATTGGATACATCCTGTGCGTTTGTTGACGTATCGGCGCGGCGGCTCGGATCGAGCCGCGCAAAACCTGTGTGTATTAGTGTAGCGCAACCGCGAGACGCATCATACTGACCCGGCGGGGACACGACTTGTCGATCCGCCGACCGTGCGCCACAGTGACAGATACCCGAATGTACAACGACGCCTGAGAAAGGGTGCGAAGAATGACTCACGACACGGCGAACATCCATGGTTGATCTGTTACAAGTCTCGGTCCTGCCGCCCTTCCTGACCGAGCGGCTGGCCCAGGAATACACGATCCATGACTTCATCGACCCGGCCGAACCGGACAAACTCCTCGACGCGGTCGGCCCGCAGATTCGCGGCATCCTGGCGGGCGGCATGAAGGGGCCGAACGCCAACCTGATCAACCAGCTCGAAAATCTGGCGATCATCGCCTCGTTCAGCGTCGGGTTCGACGCAACGGACGTGGTCGCCGCGCAGAAACGCGGCGTCATCGTGACCCACACGCCCGAGGTGTTGACCGGCGACGTCGCCGACCTCGCCATGACCCTCATCCTGATGACATCGCGGCGGATCGGCGAAGCGGAACGCTACCTGCGCGCCGGCAAATGGCTGCAGGGCCGCATGGACCTGGCGACCACTGTCCGTGGCCGGCGGCTCGGCATCCTGGGTCTCGGACGGATCGGCCGCGCGGTGGCGCGCCGCGCCGAAGTCTTCGGGATCAACATCGCCTATCACGACATCAAGCCGATGGGCGACCTGCCCTACCGTTCCTATCCCACCCTGCTCGACCTGGCCGAGGCCAGCGACATGCTGCTGGTCGCCTGCGAGGGCGGCGAGGCGACGCGCGGATTGGTCGACGCGTCGGTGCTGGAGGCGCTGGGGCCGGACGGCCTGTTGATCAACACGGCGCGCGGTCCCATCGTCGATCAGCCGGCCCTAGTTGCGGCGTTGCAGAACGGCCGAATCGCCGGTGCGGGCCTCGACGTGTTCGACGGCGAACCCGAGGTCCCGGCGGCATTGATCGAAATGGAGAATGTGGTGCTGACGCCGCATATCGCGAGTTCCACCAACGAGACCCGCCGCGCGATGGGCGATCTCGTCTACGACAATCTGCGCGCTCATTTCGACGGCAAACCGGTTCTCACGCCCGTCCCGCCGCAAGGCAACGTCCAATCCTGACGCGCGCGGGTCAACGCGCGTCATCGAAACGAGCGGCGATCCGTCGCCGAAACACTAGGGAGATACACCCATGGCAGACCCCATTATCCGTGTCGGCGTGATCGGCGCCGGCGCAAACACCCGCGGCAAACACATTCCCGGTCTTCTGGAACAGCCCGGCGTGGAAATCGTATCCGTCGCCAACCGGACGCTCGACTCGTCCCGGCGCGCCGCCGACGAATTCGGGATCGCGAATGCGGCCGCCGACTGGACCGAAATCGTCGACGACGACACCATCGACGCCGTTTGCATCGGAACATGGCCGTATATGCACGCGCCCTTGACCATCGCGGCTTTGGAAGCCGGCAAGCACGTCCTGTGCGAGGCGCGGATGGCGCTCAACCTGCGCGAGGCGCGGGAGATGCTGGACGTGTCCCGCCTCCACCCGACACAGATCGCACAGATCGTCCCGGCGCCCCGCACGCTGGGCTTCGACCAAACCATCGTCGAGATGATCGGCGCCGGCGCCATCGGCGACCTGGTCACCATCGACCTGCGCGTCGCGGCCAACAGCGACTATCCGGATAGCGGATCTGCCCTGCATTGGCGGCACGACCGGGACTTTTCCGGCAACAACATCATGAGCATGGGAATCTGGTACGAATCGATGATGCGCTGGGTCGGTCCCGCCGCGTCGGTCTGCGCCATCGGACAGAGCGTGGTGCCGCATCGCGCCGACGCGGACGGCCGCCGAGTCCCGATGACCATTCCCGATCACATCGATGTGGTCGGGCGGATGGAGCAAGGGGGACAGATGCGCTTCACCGTGTCCACCGTGCTGGGACACGCCCCGTCGAACGCCGAGGTCTACATCCACGGTACCGAGGGCACATTGTTCCTGCATGAAGACAAATCGGGCGCGATGTCCTTGCACGCCGGCAAGCGCGGCCAGTCCGACATGGAGGAAGTCGCCGTCGATCCCGCCAAACGCGGCAGTTGGCGCGTCGAGGAAGAGTTCATCAACGCGATCCGCGGGCGCGAACCGGTCACGCACACCGATTTCGTGACCGGCGTGAAATACATGGAGTGGACCGAGGCCGTCACCCTGTCCCACCGCAACGGCGTTTCGGTGGACCTGCCGTTGATGTCGGACTAGGCACGGCGATGGACGGCCGGCGATTCGATGTCGTCGTCATCGGCGGCGGCATAAACGGCGCCAGCAGCGCGCAGCATCTGGCGGCGGCCGGCTATGCCGTCCCGTTGGTCGACAAGGGCGATTTCGCCTCGGGGTCGAGCAGCCGGTCGACAGGCATGCTGCACTGCGGGTTGCGGTACTTCGAAACGCCGAACCCGGTGCGGGATTTCATGCTGAGCCCGCGCCGCTTCCGCACCGCGCTCACCATGGCGAAAGCATCGATGCAGACGCGCGCGGAACTGGTGACCGATTCCAGTGGCCGCCTTATGCCCTACACCCTGTGTTTTCCGATCTACAAGAACGGCCCCTACAAGCCTTGGCATCTCGATATCGGGTTCCGACTCCTCGGTGCGCTGGGGCCGAAAACGGTCCCGCTCGACTACCGGCGCCTGCCGCCCGACGAAGCGCGCCGGCTGCCGTTGGTCGATGCGTTGGCGGACCCCGCGCAACTGCGGTCGGTCGCGACATTCCGGGAGTACATGCTCGATTGGCCGGAACGGTTCTGCATCGACGCGGTCCTCGACGCGGAACGGATGGGCGCCGTGGTCCGAAACCACACCACCGCCCGGCTGATCGAGCGGGACACAAGCGGCGACTGGCGTATCGGCCTGACCGGCAACGATGGCGAGTCGACCGTCACCGCCCCGGTTGTCCTCAGCATGGCGGGAATCTGGATCGACGCGGTGAACCGACCGGTCCAGGACGGAACGGGCGGCAAGCGCTACATCCTCGGTACCAAGGGATCGCATATCGCGGTCCAATTGCCGTCCGAATTCCACGACTACGGCATCGCGACCGTGAACAGCATCGGCGAGCCGCATTACTGCCTGCCCAGCCAAGGGGGATACCACCACATCGGGCCGACGGAGACGGTTTACGAGGGCGATATCGAGGATATCCGCGTCAACACCTCGGAAGTCGACTTTCTGCTCGCCGAAACACGGACCGTGTTGCCGGGGCTGGAACTCGGCAGTTCCGACGTGGTCTACAGTTGGGCGGGCGTCCGCCCCCTGACCTACGATCCCGATATCCCCAAGGGCAACCGGTCGCGCGAGATTCACGACCTCACGGACCAGGGAATGCCGAACGTGCTGGCGATGACGGCCGGCCCGGTGATGAGCCACCGGTCGGCGGGACGGGAGATGACGGCGGCGGTCCGGCGGCTCGTCGATCCCTCCGGCGCGGCGCAGAACCCCGACTACACGCCGCGCAAACTGCCGGAGGACGCCAATGCGCTGCCGGTCGTCGACGGCGACGACAGCGTCCGGCTCTCCCATCTTGGATATGTCGCGGAGACGGAACATGCGGCGTCCCTGAGCGACATCCTGTTCGCCCGGACCGGACTCGGCTATTGCCACCAGCTAAGCGACTCGCAGATTCAGACGGCGGCGGAGGCGGTCTCGGCCCATCTTGGCTGGAACGATGCCGAAATCCACCGTCAGGTCGATACCGTGAAGACCCGGCGGGACCGGCTGCACCAACCGGCGCCCGATGCGGAATAGACCGACGGCCCTCTACTCCGCGCAAACTAACCGGCGCACTTTCTCGTTATGAAAGCGGGCACTCGAAACACGGCAGGTAGCGTCCCGGGATCGAGCCAGACTCCGCCGACCCCGACCGTACCGCACCCATGCGTTGATAGAAGGCGGCGGCATTGGGGTCCGCTTCGATGCGCATCCGGGTCGCACCCCGATCCTTCGCCTCGCACGCGGCGGCGGTGAAGAGCGCCTGGCCAACACCGCCATTGAGTCGTGTCGATTCGACATAGAGCTTCAGCAGTTCCGCAGCATCGCCATCGACATCCAGCTGATACAGACCCGCAACTGCGCCGTCGACCTCGGCCACCACGATGGACGTCCGCGCCAGATCGTCGGCCCCTAGCGTTAGTTCCGTGCGGCACGCATCGATAAACGCCCGGTCGTAGCCCCAAACCGCCTTGGACCTGAGGCAAAGGTGGCTGAGGGCCGGCAACTCTTCGAGCCGCGCTTTACGAAACTGCATGCGTGAAGCCCCGGATATCGCCTAACCGTCCACCACATCGCGTAGCCGGGCGAGACAGGCGTCGCGGTCCGGCGCGAAGTCTTCGGCGATCCACCACTCCTCGACGGCGGCGAGCGACCGGCCGATATCGGGCCCGGATTTGATGCCGAGGGCCGTCACGTCCCGTCCGGACAGCGGGAAATCCGGCGGGGTCCAAGACAGC
Source organism: Alphaproteobacteria bacterium (assembly GCA_028281325.1). Classification (GTDB taxonomy): domain Bacteria; phylum Pseudomonadota; class Alphaproteobacteria; order UBA8366; family UBA8366; genus JAJFJD01. The sequence goes on along the minus strand of JANQKC010000032.1, from coordinate 10,810 downwards.
GCGATCTCGACCGCCGCCACCGACGTCTCCTCGTTGCCGCTCTCGGCCCACAACACCAGCGCTAAATCGACCATTCCCTCCTGCGATAACCGGCGGCGGAGACGGCGCAGCGCCGGGTCCGACGACATGTCGGGCGGTTGACCGAGGGCATCGGCGATGGACACGAGCCGCGCCCGCTCAGCCGTCGAAACCTTAAGATGGCGCGCCGCCTCCGCCGCCGATGCGCCGTCCGGCGGGAGCAGTGCCCCCGTGCGGCGGATGGCGTCTCCGGCGACATTCGGCCAGCGCGCCGCCGCTTTCTTTTCGACGGGAACGAGACGATCGAGCCTATCCACGCCGATCGGGTCCGGCAGGATGGACGCAAGCGCGCCGATCGCCGCCATCGTCCGGACGACCGGTGCCGGGTCCGGCGCGGCCAGCAACTTCTTCATCTCCGACCAGACCCGTTCCACCGAGAGACGCGGCACCCGAGAGGCCAAGGCGCGGCAGGCCGCCAAGCTCGGCGCATCGAAATCGCCCGCCGCGTAGTGCGCATGGAAACGGAAGAAACGGAGCAAACGCAGGACATCCTCTTCGATGCGCTGCGTCGGATCCCCGACGAAACGGACGATACCGTCCCGCAGGTCCTGCTCGCCGCCGAACGGGTCGTGCAACACCCCATCCCGCGACAGCGAGAGCGCGTTGAACGTGAAATCGCGCCGCGCGGCATCCGCCTCCCAATCGTCGGTGAAGGCGACGGTCGCGTGCCGGCCGTCGGTTTCCACGTCATGCCGCAGGGTCGTGATCTCGAACGGGCGGTGGTTCGACACGGCCGTGACGGTCCCATGCTTCAGCCCGGTCGGCACGGCCTTGATGTCGGCCGACTCGAGCGCGGTGACAACACTCTCCGGCAATGCATCGGTCGCCAAATCGACGTCGTTGACGGCGCGCCCCAGCAATGCATCCCGCACGCAGCCGCCGACGAACCGCACTTCCGCGCCCGCCCCTTCCAACGCATCGAGGACGGCCACCGTTTCCGGCGCTTTCATCCAGGGCTGAGGCGCAAGGCGGCCGGTCATGTCCGCCGCAGCACATCGGCCAGATTGACCAGCATGCCGGCCGTGGCGCCCCAGATGTAGCGTTCCTCGTAGGGCAGGACGTAGAACTGCCGTTGGATACCCTGATGCGTCCGGCTGTCCCGCTGGTGATTGGTCGGATCGACGACGAAGGACAACGGCACCTCGAAGACATCCGCCACCTCGAACGGGTCGGGTTTGATCGGGAACGGCGGCGAGACGATCCCCACGACCGGGGTGACCTCGTAACCGGTCCGCGTCACGTAGATATCCAACGTCCCCACCGTTTCGATTCGGTGGCGCGGCAGCCCGATTTCTTCCTCCGTCTCCCGTAAAGCCGTCGCCTCCGGCGTGGGGTCGTCCGGCTCGGTACGGCCACCAGGAAAGCTGATCTGTCCGGCGTGATCGTTCAGATGATCCGTCCGTTGCGTCAGGATAACGGTCAGCCCGGCCGGGCGTTCCACGATCGGCACCAGCACGGCGGCGGGCTTCAATGTCGTCGGCTTCGGCATGCCGGGATTGAGGTCGTGGTCGCCGCGTTCCGACCGCTGCTCGCGCGCCATGCCCGACCCCCAGCGTCCCGCCACGGCACCGTCGAGGCGTTCGATGATCAGGTCGCGGTTCATGCCAATCCATCCGTCGGCACGGCGCCGAGCTTGAAAAAGACGCCGCCGCTCCAAACACCGAACACCGTCGAGTCGCCCTCGACCCGTTCCTCGGCCATTTCCACCAGTTGATAGAATTGCGGTCGCAGAATCAGCGCCTCCAGATTATCGCGCACCAGGACATACGGCGATGGTTGGCCGCTCTCCGCATCATCGATCACGCGAATCGGGTGGCCGGGACCGGCGGTCACCATGTGATCCAGGTTCGTTCGGAAGGTGATTGCCCGCGCCTCGCCGTTTCCTTCGGAGATGACCTCAACCGCGGTAAACGGCGCATCATCGACCTCGATCCGGCCTGCCTCGACCGGTGTCACCAAATAAAAGTTGCCCATATCGTCGCGCCGTAGCACGGTGGAAAAGAGCTTGCACATCGGTTTACGGCCGATAGGGGTATCATGATAGTACCATGTGCCATCTCGACCGATACGGATTCCGAAGTCGCCGCAGACACTAGGATCAAAATCCCACTGCGGGGCTGCAACAGGTTCGTCGCCCGTACGGTGATTTTCGATCAAATCAGCGAGAAAGGCGGGATTAGGGGGTTGCTTGCTCATCCCCGGATCATATCATCACATTCATCATACTCGATTACAGGAGATACGCCGTGAGCCCGGCAATTACCAGCCCTGCGGACAGCAAGACCGAGATCGAGACACTTAGCAGAGATATCGAAACGACCGGCGAAACCCTGGTTCAAACGCGAAAAGCCATCGGCCAGGTTATCTACGGCCAGGAACACGTGATCGAGGAAACGCTGATCACCTTGCTGGCCGGCGGCCATGCCTTGCTGATCGGCGTGCCCGGCTTGGCCAAGACCCGTCTGGTCGAAACGCTGGGCCACGTCCTAGGGCTGAACGACCGGCGCATCCAGTTCACGCCCGATCTCATGCCAGCGGATATCTTGGGATCGGAAGTCCTGGAAGAAGGCGACGGCGGACAGCGGTCCTTCCGGTTCATCAAGGGGCCGATCTTCTGCCAGCTGTTAATGGCGGACGAAATCAACCGGGCCAGCCCGCGGACGCAATCCGCGCTGCTGCAGGCGATGCAGGAGCGCCGCGTTTCCATCGCGGGCGAGTATCACGACCTGCCCGAACCCTTCCACGTGCTTGCGACGCAGAACCCACTGGAACAGGAAGGCACCTATCCCCTGCCGGAAGCGCAGCTCGACCGGTTCCTGATCCAGGTGGAAGTAGGGTACCCGGACGAAGACGCGGAACGGCGGATGATGCTCTCCACCACCGGCCTGGCGGAATCGATGCCGGCGGCAATTCTGTCGGCGGAACAGCTTATGGCGGCCCAACAGTTGGTTCGGCGCATTCCGGTCGGCGAAAAAGTCGTCGAAGCGATCCTGACCATCGTGCGCGCCGGACGGCCGGACACGACGGACCTGGACCCGGTGGCCCGCCACGTCGCCTGGGGCCCCGGACCGCGCGCCAGTCAGTCCTTGATGCTGGCCTGCCGCGCCCGCGTGCTGCTGCAAGGGCGCCTATCGCCGTCGGTCGACGATGTGATCGCCCTGGCCTCACCGGTGTTGCGCCACCGTATGGCGCTCAACTTCGCCGCGCGGGCCGAAGGCGTGACGATCGACTCGATCATCGGTCATCTCTGCGAGCGATTGTCCTGACGGGCGGCGGCATCAGGAGCATGGACGGCGGCCCCCCCACCCTCGAACGGCAACAACGCGCCGAACAGCTTGCGTCCCGGTTTCCGGCACTGCTGGTCGCGGCGGAACGCGTTGCGACCACCGTGGCGCAGGGCGTGCACGGCCGCCGACGCGTCGGGCAAGGCGAAACATTCTGGCAATTCCGCCGTTACGAGCATGGGGACGAGATCAGCACGATCGATTGGCGGCAGACCGCCAAGTCCCGCTTCGTTTTCGTGCGGGAAACCGAGTGGGAAGCCGCACAGAGCGTTTGGCTCTGGCGCGACACCTCGCCGTCGATGGATTACACCTCGTCGCCGGACCTGGGCAGCAAGCGGGAACGCGCCGATTTACTGTTGTTGGCGCTGGCGGCATTGCTGATGCGCGGCGGCGAACGCTTCGCGCTGCTGGGCCACGAACATCCGCCGTCCACGGGACGCGCCGCGTTCAACCGTCTCACCGCGACGGTGCTCGATCCGATCGTCCGGGACAGCGCGTCGGCGAAGGGAACCGCCGCAACATCGGATAACGCGCCGGACAACCTGCCGCCGGGCGACCCCTTGCCGCGCTATGGGCAAGTCGTGTTGCTGAGCGATTTCCTTGTCCCCTTGCCGGAAATCCGCGCCGTCGCCTTGCGCTTGGCCGACCGCGGCGTGGGCGGCGTCATGATGCAGGTCCTGGACCCGGCGGAAGTGCAACTTCCCTTCAAGGGCCGGATCAAGTTCAGCGGTTTCGAGAACGAGGACGACACGTTGCTGAGCCGGGTCGAGGCGGTCCGGACCGCCTATCACGGCCGGCTTGAGGATCATCAGGCGGGCCTGGAAGCCATCGCGCGCCAGATCGGTTGGCATTTCACCACACACCGGACCGACACGTCGCCCGAATCGGCGCTGCTTCACCTTTACACGGCCATGGCGCCGGAAGCGGGGGCCTAGGCCGTGCTGGAACTCGGATCGCTCGCCTTCGCCTCGCCTTGGATCCTGTCGGCGCTGCTCCTGCTGCCGCTGTTGTGGTGGCTGCTGCGGGTCACGCCACCGGCGCCGCGCAACATCCGCTTTCCAGCCATCCGGCTGTTGTTCGGCCTTGAAAGCCCGGAAAAAACACCGGCGAGTTCGCCATGGTGGCTGATTTTGCTGCGGCTCGCCGCGGTGACGTTGCTGATCCTCGGTCTCGCCCATCCCCTGCTCAATCCGAACGCGGAACTGACCGGACGCGGCCCCGTGGTGATCGCGGTCGATGACGGCTGGGCCGCGGCGGCGAATTGGGCCGCCCGGCAATCGACGATGCGCCAAGTGATCACGCAGGCCGAACGCGAAGACCGCGGCATCGTGATCCTGACCACGGCGCCCACCGGCGACGCCCGTGCGGCCCTGGTTTCCGGCGTCCTTCAGCCCAACGATGCGCGGGGGCGGGTCGACGCGCTACGGCCGAAACCGTGGCCGAGCGACCGTAACGCCGCGGCTGCGGCGCTCAGGACGCTAAAGAGCACGGGAAACGCTACCGTCTTCTGGCTGAGCGACAGTTTGGATCACGAAGACTCCGCCGCGTTCATCGATACCCTTCAGGATTACGGTTCCGTGCGCGTTCTTCGAGACGACGATATCGATCTGCCGCGTCTGGTGCTCCCCGCCGATGAAGGCAGTGCCGGCCTCTCCGTGACGGTACGACGCGCGGCCGCGAACGGGACGGCGACCGCCGAGGTTCGGGCGCTTGCGGAGGATGGCCGGGTCCTCGGCACCAGCGGGGCGGTTTTCGAGGCCGACGCCCTCGAAACGACGGCCACCTTCGACTTTCCCAACGAAGTGCGCAACGAAGTGGCGCGTCTCGACCTGGAGGGCGAAGCGAGCGCCGGCGCGGTCGTGTTGCTGGACGAACGCTGGCGCCGCCGGCCGGTCGGCCTGATCTCCGAACAACCGCTCGACAGTGATCCGTCGCTGCTGTCCGAAGGCTTTTACCTGGATCGCGCCCTGCGCCCCTATAGCGATGTCCGATATGGCGATATACCGACGCTCGTACGGTCGGGGCGCGCGGTGATCATCGTCCCCGACGAAGTCGCGATCAATCCGGCCGATCGCGGCACGCTGACCGATTGGATCGAGCAGGGCGGCTTGCTTCTCCGGTTCGCCGGGCCGCGCCTCGCGCGCGACGATACGGACGACCTGACGCCGGTGCGCCTCCGGCGCGGCGGCCGCGCACTCGGCGGCGCGTTGCTCTGGAGCCAACCGGCGAGGCTTGCGGCGTTTTCGGGGGATAGCCCCTTTTCCGGCCTCACAATTCCCGAGGACGTAACGATATCCCGCCAAGTGCTGGCGGAACCATCGCTCGACCTGACGGAAAAGACCTGGGCCCGCCTCACCGACGGCACACCCCTGGTCACGACGGAGCGGCGCGGTGAAGGGCGGATCGTGCTGATCCACACCACCGCCAACACGAACTGGACGAACCTGCCGCTGTCCGGCCTGTTCGTCGACATGCTGCGCCGCGTCATCGCGGTGAGCCGCGGCGTCACCGCGGACGCGACGGGCGACCGCCCCTTGCCGCCGATCGAAACGCTGGATGGATTCGGCCGTGCGGCGAAACCGGGGCCGTCGGCGACCCCGGTTACGGCGTCGACCTTCGCCGACGCGACGATCGGGCCGCAACACCCGCCCGGATACTACGGCACCGGCGATACGCGCCGCGCCCTGAATCTGGCGCCGCGCGTCGCATCGCTGGCCGCAATGGGCGCGTTGCCGGCCGGGGTCGGCGTCGAGCCGTACACCGACTCCGAGGAAACCGACGTGAAGCCCTGGCTGCTGTTGCTGGCGCTGCTGCTGTTCCTGGCCGACATCATTGCCACCTTGGCGTTGCGCGGCTTATTGGTCGATGCCTTGCTGGCCCGGAAACTGCGCCCGGCCGCGCGCGGAACGGCCTTGAGCGTCGCGGCGGCGCTGATCCTGTTGATGAGCGCGCCGAACGACCTGTCGGCGCAGCAATCCTCCATCGCCGACCAGTTCGCCCTCGAGGCGAGTCAGGCAACCCGCTTGGCCTATGTCATCACGGGCGCAAACGACATCGATTCGGTGAGCCGCGCCGGCTTGACGGGGTTGAGCAATGTGCTGAACCAGCGGACGGCGATCGAAACCGGCGCGCCGATCGGCGTGAACCTGGACACGGACGAATTGGCGTTTTTCTCGCTGGTATATTGGCCGATCACCGCCGACCAGCGCGCTCTGCCCGAAGAGACGATCGGCAAGCTCAACCGGTTCATGGAAACCGGCGGCACCATTCTGATCGATACGCGCGACCGTAACCTATCGTCCGGCGCCACGAGTCCCCTGCTGCAATCGTTACGCCGCCTGACCCGCGGCCTGAACCTGCCGCCGGTCGAACCGGTCCCGCCCGACCATGTGCTGACGAAGGCGTTTTATCTCATGCAGGCGTTTCCCGGCCGATGGACCGGGGGACAGGTCTGGGTCGAACGCGGGGATTCCCGGACAACCAACGACGGCGTGTCGCGCGTGATCACGGGGGGGCACGACTGGGCCGCCGCCTGGGCGATCGACGACGCCGGCCGTCCGATGTTTCCGGTGGTGCCCGGCGGCGAACGGCAGCGGGAGATGGCCTTTCGATTCGGCGTGAATCTTGTGATGTATACCCTGACCGGCAACTACAAATCGGACCAAGTGCATGTTCCGGCGATCCTCGAACGACTGGGGCAATAGACTATGAGTTGGACCACGCTCGATTTCGCCCCCCTCTTGCCGCTGCCGATCCTGATTGCCGCCATCGTACTGGGGGTCTTCGTGATGTGGCTGGGCTTCGCGGCACGGGCGCGCGGATCCGCGCTGCGGGCCATGGGCATCACGGTGCTGCTGCTGGCGCTGCTGAATCCCGCGCTGGTCGAAGAGGACCGCGAACCGCTGAAAGACGTGGCCATCGTCGTAATCGACGAAACGCCCAGCGTCGCCGTCGCCCAGCGCGGCGAGGCCATTCAGGAAAGCGCGTCCGAGATCATCGGCGCGTTGGAAAAAATGTCGACAACGCTGGACCTTCGCGTCGTCCGCGTGAAACATGACAGCGTATCGGATGGCGCCAATGGCAGCCGGTTAATCAGTCCGCTGCGGCGCGCCATTCGCGACGTTCCCGCGCGGCGGTTGGCGGGGTCGATCCTGCTGACCGACGGCCAGGTGCACGATGTGCCGGACGAGTCGGACGTTGCGGGGCTGCCCTCGCCGATGCATGTGTTGATCGCGGGGGAGCGTAACGAAACCGACCGCCGCCTTATCGTCAGCCGAGCGCCCTCCTACGGCATCGTCGGCAAGGAAATCACCATGACGGTGCGCGTCGAGGACCATGGACGCGCGGCCACCGCGGCCGGGAACGCCGCGAGCACCGACCTGACAATTCGCCGTGACGGCGGCGACCCGGAATCCCGGTCCGTGCCGGTCGGCACGGATCACACGATGACCTTTACCTTGAAGCATGGCGGCCCGACGGTGTTCGAACTCTCCGTCGCGGGCATCGATGGCGAACTCACGCTCGCGAACAATCGCGCGGTATTGTCGGTCAACGGCGTGCGCGACCGGCTTCGGGTGCTGCTGGTGTCCGGCGAACCCCATGCCGGCGAGCGGACGTGGCGCAACTTGCTGAAATCCGACCCTTCCGTGGATCTCGTGCATTTCACGATCCTGCGGCCGCCGGAGAAACAGGACGGCACGCCGATCAACGAACTCTCGCTCATCTCGTTCCCGACGCGGGAGTTGTTCGAGGTCAAACTACAGGAGTTCGACCTTGTCATCTTCGACCGCTACCGGCGGCGGGGCGTTCTTCCCCCCGTCTATCTACAGAATATCGTGGACTATATCGAAGGCGGCGGCGCGCTGTTATCGGCGGCCGGACCAACCTTCGCCAGCCCGTTCAGCATCTACCGCAGCTCGCTTCGAAAGGCCCTGCCCGGCGAACCGACGGGCAGCGTCGTCACCCGCGGCTATCGCCCACAGGTCACCGAGACCGGCCTGAGCCATCCCGTGACGGCGGGTCTTCCCGCCGGCCCGGAGCAGCACGCCGAGGGAAAACCGCAATGGGGCCGATGGTTCCGCCAGATCGAAGTGGTGGCGAAGCGCGGCCATACATTGATGAGAGGCGCCAACGAGTCGCCGCTGCTGATCCTCGATCGGGTTGGCGAGGGCCGCGTGGCGCAAGTGACGAGCGACCATATCTGGTTATGGGCCCGTGGATTCGAAGGCGGCGGTCCGCAGGCCGAGTTGCTGCGCCGGCTTGCACACTGGCTGATGAAGGAACCCGAACTGGAAGAGAATGCGCTGCGCGCGAGCGTTCGCGATGGCAATCTCGATATCGAACGCCGCAGCGTCGATCCGATCGCGCCCGAGGCAAGGATCACCAACCCGGACGGGACGGTGAGCACGATCGCCCTGACCGAAAGGGGCGCGGGACGATACGGCGCGGTCGTGCCGGTCACGCAGACCGGGCTGTATTCGGTCGCCAACGGCGATCTTATCGCCATGGCCGCGGCCGGCACGCTCAACCCGCTCGAACTGGCCGATGTGCGGGCGACCGAGTCGATCTTGCAACCGACCGCGCTGGCGACGAACGGGTCGGTCAACTGGCTGCGCGACGGAACGCCGTCGCTGCGACGGGTCGCGCCGCAACGCCGAACCGCCGGCCGGGACTGGATCGGCCTGGTCGCGAACGAGGACTACCTCGTCACGGATGTGCGGCGGATTCCCGCGTTGCCCGGCCTGTTGATCCTGTTCCTGGTGTTGGCGACCGTGGCACTCGCCTGGCGGCGCGAAGGCAACTGACGGACCTGCGCCGGCGTTATCATTCAGGGTGGCCCGGATGATCGGTACACGTCGGTGTGCCGACAAAGCCTGATTTCGTCTTGGTCGGCGCGAGGCAGCTCATCCTGCCGGCGACCATGCGCTGACATCGACGCCGGTGGCCCCACGTAAGGCCGCGCATCCAGTCGGGATCAAATCCAATTCAGGCATAAAAAAACCGCCGGTCCGGGTGTTGGCCCGAACCGGCGGTCTCATCGGATACTGCTAGCGCTGAAAGATGACGATCCCGCCGCGTTTACCGGTCAAAAGACCAGGGCCCTTGCCGATTGCCCCTTCCGCATCGGACGTATCGACGTCCTTGTCGCCCCGGACCATGCCGCACGCGCCGAGCGCAAGCGGCATGGCCAGAGCAATGGAAGCGATTAACAAGGCACGGACGGTCCGCATCAAGTCAGCTCACAAATCCTAGAAGCGTTGGCGGAAGCCAGCGCCGACGAACCACAGATTTTCGATATCGTCGTTCGTGGCCGTTTCGACATCCACCAGCCGGAAGGTCAGGTAGTAGTCACCGCCGACACTGTCGACTTTCTGTGCGACGGTCACGGCATGACCGATGCCTTTATCATCCAACTTACCGCAATGCTTACAGTACTGGAAGGCGTACTCGGCGGTCGTGGCGCCGAGCTCGGTAACCTTCGTCGTGTACCAGATCGAGGGCTGAATGTTGTACGGATCACCTTCGTCCACCGTCGTCGGTGCCGTATTCTGCCACTGCTTGGCACCCGAGAAGGTTGCGCCAATGCCGATCGGAGTCTTCACCGAGACCGATCCGCTGACCTGGGAAATACCGCGGATGGTGCCGCCGTTGCCGAAGCACGCGCTATCACCAGCGGTCTCAGCACCCTGGGTCTCACAGTAGCCGACGCCGGCTCTAATGGCCGTACCGGCGATCTTGCCGCTGTAGCGCAGCGCGCCATCGAAGTTGTGCTTGTCGATGATGCCTGCGGACGCCTTGAAGCCGAAGAAGGATGGCGTGTCGTAACGAATACGATTCTGCCGGCCCGCGCCGTCAAAACTGTTGAAGAAACGGTCAACGGTGCCAATCGACTGCGTCGCGAGACTGTCGTCTTCGTCCATCAAGCGATATTCACCGATGGCATGATGGATCGAGCCTCCCAGACGACCAGTACTGATGCCAGGCGCCAAATTGATTTCCGAGATTCCGTTGGTGGCCGTGTCGCCCCGACCGATCCAGAGCGCACCAGCCTTCTTATGACTGAAGATTACGTCCAAATGGCGGATGTCGAAATCGTTCGAATCCGCTCTGTTGGCTGTCGAACCCGGCTGGTTCGAGAACTGGTTGCCACCAACCGAATCACCCGAATTCAGAGCAAATTCCAAGCGCGTCCGGATGTTGACATCCTTCGTCACCTTGCCGCGGCCGTCGAGGCCCATACGGGTCGAGGTGTTGGCGTTGGAACCTTGCTTGAACGTCGTGGACTCGCCGTCATTGACGAAACCGAACTGACGCGTGATTTGGCCGTACGCGGTAACTTTGATCTTGTTGCCGCTCTTAACGACGCCTGGCGCTTTCGACGGATCCTGCGCGGATGCCGGAAGAGCCAGACCAGACGCAAAGGCAATGGCGGTCGTCGCCATCAACGC
>JANQKC010000040.1 GCA_028281325.1 Alphaproteobacteria bacterium | reverse complement strand
GCCGCCCGCTTGTTGCAACAACTCCCGGGCGAGGCGAGGGTAGACCACCCATCCGGCGAACAAACTGAGCAGGATCGACCCGAGCGGCATCAGGATCTTCGTCGTCGCGTTGTCCATGAAGTCCATGACGCCGAGGCCGAAGAGGGTAAACCCGCTCCACACGCCGAGGGAAAGCGATGATGGGATGCCCAATACGAAGATAATGACGCCCAACAACAGCGCCGCGCCGGATCGGCTGACCCCGTGTTCGTCCATCAGATAGGCGACCGGTACCTCCAACAACGACACGGCGGAGGTCAACGCCGCAACCGCCAGCAATAGGAAGAATGCGGCCGCGAAGACCGAACCGGCGGTCATCTGCCCGAAGATCGTGGGCAAGGTGACGAAGGTCAGCCCGGGCCCCGTTGCCGGGTTCAGTCCGAATGCGAAGACGGCGGAGAAAATCATCAGGCCGGCGAGGAAGGCGACGCCGCTGTCGATCACGGTCACCCAGGCCGCCGACTTCGGCAGGTTCTCCTGCGCATCGAGATAGGACCCATAGGTGATCATCGCGCCGAGGCCGACCGACAGCGAGAAGAACGCTTGGGACAGCGCGGCGATCACCGTGTCGCCCGTCACCCGGTCGAAATCGGGCTGAAGGTAAAAGGCGACACCGGCGCCGGCATTCGGCAGGCTGAGGGCGCGCCCGACGAGGATCAGGAGAAGGATGAACAATGCGGGCATGAGAAGCTTGCTGGTGACTTCGATGCCCCGCGCGACGCCCCGGATCACGATGACGACGGTCAGCGCCATGAAAACGGCGTGATAGGCGACGGGCTTAAGCGGATCGGCGACGAGCGCGCCGAAGGTTTGTCCGGCGCTGCCGGCGGTGGCGCCGTCCAGCGCGCCGGTCACGGCCTTGACGATGTAGGCGAGCGTCCATCCGCCGACCACGCTGTAGAAGGACAGGACGAGAAACGCCGCCGCGACGCCGAAATACCCCGCACCGGTCCAGCCGCCGCCCTGCAGGACGCGAAAGGCGCCCGCGGGTTGGCGCTTGGCCGCGCGGCCGATGGCCAGCTCCGCCAGCAGGATGCTGATGCCGATGGTGAAGATGAAGATCAGGTAGAGCGCCAGAAAGACGCCGCCGCCGTGCTCGCCGGCAAGGTACGGAAAGCGCCAAATATTGCCGAGGCCCACCGCCGAGCCGGCGGCCGCCAGGACGAAGCCGGTTCTCGATTTCCATTCTTCACGCGCGTGCATGGCATTCCTTGCTCAAGGACAGGGACGCGGTTTTGGCGTCCCAAGGGTGGCGCTTGCATGCCGAAACCGGCGGCGCGAATCAAGCGGCGATACAACTGAAACAGTTTCTCATCGCAACGGACATAGGACAGAAACACGCGCATCGTAGAGTCTCCACACGGTAATCAATTCAATAACTCCGGCCAAATCGTCGGGGGTCGGTGGAGGATGTGCGGCAGGGTCACGAGTGACCTTATAGGAGATGAGACAATGCGTTCCGACGCTACCATGGAAGCGAATGCCGATGCCGCCCGGCCGGCAGCCGCCCGCCGCGCCGACGCCGCGCATCCCAGTTATCCGGATCAGGAGACGGTGGATTACTACATCGCCAAGGCCAACACGATGCGGGCGCGCAGCTATCGCCGGGTTGCGTCCTTCTGTTGGCGCGCGATACGACGGTTCGCGCGCCGCCAATTGTCGCCTTACACCCGCGTCAAGCTTCCCTCGACGATGACGTAGGGACGACGAATCCGCGAGTTTTGGGAGGTTTGGCCTGCACAGCCGAGCCATTCCGGAAGCGCGTACATAGCACGATCCAGCCTATGCCGTTTTAAGGGTTTGTATTGGTATTTCGGGCAACTGCTCTCTCGCCTTCAAGCGTTGCTGGGCAATCTTCTCGCGAAGATCGAGCGCTTGCCGGTAGAGATTGGCGGCAATCTCGTTGTCGCCAGCATTGTGGAATAGTTGTCCCGCCCGTTCGCAGATATCGATCGAGTCGGGCTTGAGTTTAAGCGCCTTCAACATTGCCGATTTGGCCTTATCGCTTTCGGACGTTTGTGCAAGCAATTCGGCCAAGTCGGCGTGCGCGCCCGCATCGTTCGGATCGAGCGCGATGGCGCGCCAAAGACAATTGACGGCCTCGTCGGTGCGCCCGGTCTTCTTCACGACGGCAGCCAAGTTCACATAGTAGTTTGCCTGTCCGCCGGTCAGACCGATGGCCCGCAGGATCATTTTTTCCGCCGCCTCCGGCCGGTCGGCCTGATGGGCGATCAGGCCCAGCAGATGCCAAGCATCAGCATTGTCCGGATCCTTGCCGACAATGTCCTGGTAAATCGCCGTCGCTTCCTCCATGCGCCCCGTCATTTGCAGCCGCAGTGCGACCTCCATTGGGTCTTCCCTGTTTTCCGGAGCGGGCTCCGGCGCATTGTCGGCCGGCGTCTGGTCGATGTGCTCGGCCATTGCCGCGAATTCCCGCTCGATGACGTCTAGATCGTCGGGTTCCCAGACGAGCCGCTGAAAGGGGGTGGCGTGGGGAAGCTGGCCGCCGATTTTCAAACCTTGGGAGGAAACATATGCGATGGTTGTGTTCGGCCAGTCTTCATTGATTATCTTGAAAACCAGAAAGCGGATTCGATCATTCAGCCAACAAGGCACCATTGGCCCGCCGGGCAGCATCAGGTTCAACCAACATTTCTCGTATAGGGCAACCCTCAAGTCGAGATTTAGAGATGCTTGAGGACAGGTCGTGAACTCGTCGAAGAGGTCTGGTGGCTCGCCGAAGATTTTTTCGGTATCTCTGACGATGATTGGGTGGAACCTGTTGCGATCCAATCTTTTCGCAAATTGGCACCATGCTTCAAGATTACTGTTTCGTGGAACCGCGTGCGAACTTTCCCTTAGAGTGATTGAAATCGGAGACCGCTTTCCAGAACACGAGGTCAGCCATTGCTCCATATACAAATTCGCTTGGTCGCTTGCCCGGTAGGATGGAATTTTCACGCCGCGAGCCGACGCCGCTGTGATCTGGGACCACATGAATTCGGTTGTTGGTGATTGGGTATCGTAGTCTCGGGGAAAGATGGGGCCGTTTGCGTTGAGTAGCGTTTGACCCGCAGCGTGCCGCGAAGAACAAATCGTAAGCGATGTCGGATTGGGTAGGATGGCGAGATGCGGCACGAGTATGTTGTGGAGGCGCCATCGTTTGTTGCTGTCGTCGTACTCGGTTTCCCGTTGATGGTTGTCCGTGTCGGGTGCTGGAACGATCACGACATGAAGATTGCTGCAGTCCAGCCTTATTCGCTCTATTTCGGCAAGGATCAAAAAACAGGAGAAATCGAAACTGGCCGGTGCCAGTTCGAGATCGTAGAACGCGGTGATTGTTTCTTCACTCAATGGGGATACATCCGGTCTGGCGGTAATTGCGGGCGCTAAGCGCTTTGCCGTCTGTCGACTGTTTCGGGTTCCATCATGCTTAATGCTGTCTCGTAGTCGATTTTGGGAAACAGCGTTATCGCGCTTTCGGTTGAAACGTTAAATATTTCCGGTCGTTTGACGTCGAAGAGTTGCTCCGTGGCCATTAATTCGAAATCGGTACTCTGATTGAAACGCTGTGTGTCCGATGCGAATGCATCGACGACGGCTTTTCGCTTTTGTCCAACTAGGTCGAAACGTAGATCGCCGCTATCCGCCCCGTAGTGCGTGGATTTTTCGGAATTCGCATCAGCCTTGCCATCGGCCCCAAAGATAAAGACCCGACGCGCGCCAGCGATCATGGCGAAACTAGTCATTATCGAAAGTGTGTTTGCGAATAGAAACCGTAACGGACTATCCGGCGCGTGCGTGAAATAGAGGTTAGTTCGCCCAAAATACAAGAGCTTTTCATCATACTTTTTCTCGATTTCATTACGCGACGGGAACCGGCTGCTTACCCGGTCGAGTGCCCAGCGGCTGGTAATAAACATCTCCGGACGATCGCGAGAGAGAAACTCGAGATAGTTGTCCATGTGAGGCTGCAGAAGTCGATGGTGTGCAGCGACGCCGACGTCAATCTGGTGTCCGGTTTGCTTAAGGAATCCTGTCTCGAATACGCGGAATCTGTTTAAGCCAAAGAGGCAGGGCTCGGATGCCGAGAAAGACTTCCAAAAATCCTGCATCGCTGCAATGGAGGGGCCGTGGCAAAAGATAAAGACATCTCTGTTCCCGACAATGTCTCGTAGCCGATTTAGCCGTTGCGGCGTGTCCTTTAAATAGAATTGTGGGTCGTATTCAAGCTCGCCGACGGGACGGCCAGTATTCGTCCGCTGGAGGTCTGCTTGCGCCGCTTCCATATTTCCCAAATGATAGTGAATGCGGGCTCGCAGCGCGATCAATCGCGATATGATGTCTTCACGGCGGCTTTGGCGCGCCATAGTGGCATCGATCTTGGTCAAGGCGACAGATAGCGCCTTTTTTGCGCCGTCGGAATCACCTGCCAAATCCCGCCAAAGGCCGAGCGCCACCCAATCAAGTGTAGAGAAATCTCCCGTGACCTTGGCACGCTGGGCCATAAGCTGGATTGCTTCGTTATAACGCCCGATCCGTGAGTAACAATGCGCCATAGCGGTGTAGTATTCGGGATCATCCGGAGCATTCCGGATCGAATTGGCGAGATAGGGAAGGGCGTTGGGTATTGTTGTATTTTCATGCGAATAGCAACTCGCCAATGCTCCGAGAACTTTTGGGTCGTTGGGGTGCTTCTTCAGAAGAGTCTCTAGAATTCGGACGGCATGCTCTTCCTCGCCTAGGTCACTTAGTTTCGTTCCCACAAGGAAATGGACATTGATGTCCGTGTTGCGTTGCTCGACCGAGAGCAGGAATTCCACGGCGTCGCTTACTCGACCAGTTGCCGCTAAGCAGTTGGCATATGGAATTGCGGCAGCTTTGTCCGAGTTTGGAATTCGAAGAATGTCTTCGTAGAGTTTGGCCGCCTCTTCATAACGTTCGGTGGCTTCATAGGTCCGGGCGAGCAGAAAACGAATTTCAGGGTCTTCTGGATCGGATTCGAGGCCAATCTCGGCCAATTTTTCGGCCATACCAAAGTTCTGCCCAATGACCACGCGGGACAGCGTCTTGACCAATGGTGGCAATGGCGCCGGGCTAGGCGGTGCCCCCGATTCGATCATCGCCACAAGTTTCTCAAACTCACGTTTGATGACCGGAAAATCGTCCTGTTTCCAAACAGTCCGCTGAAAACTATTGCTGGACACCCACTCCATGCCGGGCTCGTAGCCACGGCGCAGAAAATGGTCAACCGACCCGCTGGGATAGACATCTGGAACAACCTTGAAGCGAATACTTCGAGTTACGTTGTCCAGCATGCAAAGAAGTGTCGGTCCCGTATCCGCAAAGAGATTGATGTAGGCTTTCTCATAGAGGGATAGGCGAAGATCGATGTCTATCGATGCGGGGTCGAATTGCAGGAATTCGCCCAATTCCGCATCAGGCTTTCCGAATATGTCGTTCGTGTCCCGAACGAAGACCGGGCAGAAAACGTTGGGGTCCAGGCTCTTTGCGAATCTTATCCATTCTGGAATATTGCTGTTCCGTAATGGTTCGTGCGGGTAGTTCCGAATTGTTATGACAACGGGTTTTCGCTCACCGGCATTTGCGGCAAGCCAAGCCTCGACGCGTTGAACGGATTCGCTCGGCGCTCGGAACGTGCCAAGCCGTTTTCCCTGATAGAGCGCCAGGAAAACACCGATGTCTTCGTACTCGGTGACGGGATCCTGCACCGAATAGCCATTCGGGAACATATACGCATCGGGTTTGAAGTCGGCGGCTGCGTCCTCTCGGGTGGGATGATAAACGGTGCGCCGGCAAGACGGTAAGAGATTCCCCGCGCGAAGAACGATGTTCGTGAGCCGAAAGCGCTTTTCTTCTATCGGCCAAATCGAGCTATCCGATCTGAAACCGTCGCCGGTGTTCGCGACCACAATGAATTCAAGCGCATCGAGTTTGCGGTGGATGCGTTCGATCTCCGCGAGATACAGGAAATCGAAAACACTATAGCTGACCGGTACGACGGCAAAATCGTAGTACGCTCGCAATACGCGTTCAGTCAATATGTAGGCCCCCGGTTGAGCTACGGTTCGTCGAGTGCAATCCAAGAATCGGCTTTTAGCAGCGTGACGGATCGGATAAGGATGACGGGCAACAGTATAGCGCTTGTCGGTATGTTTGATAACTACATATAGTGGTTATACTCGATTTTCGGGCTAGTTTATGTGCGTCGCAGTTGAATCCGTCGTCTCGTCCATGGCGGGTTTGAGGCTTCGAGATCGGTTAGACACGGTATGCGGTGACAACCGCGGCTGCGGTAAATTGCTTTCATCTTAAGTTTGGAAGAATTGTCTGATGGCGACGAGGCCCGAATTCCTAATCCTCGGTGCGAGCGGCTACGTTGGCCGGGCGTTATCTCGACAGCTTGGCGTTGAGCGCATCGTGGCGACCTGTCACACGAATACGTTTCCCGGCGCAGTCCGGTTCGATGGGCGTACCATGTCTCTCCACGACCTGGGCGCCGACCTTTCGATGGTTCGGTATGGGATAATCCTTTTTGCAGAGGCACGGGTAGATCGATGCGCTGCCGATCCCACCGGAACCTCGGAGGTAAATGTGGATGCGACACGGCGTGTCATCGACCAACTGCTCGAGCGAGGAGCAACGCCGGTATTTTTTTCCACGGACTTGGTATTCGATGGTGTCGCCGGCCGCTATCGAGAGGACAGCAGCCCAGATCCGGTTGTTACCTACGGGAAACAGAAACTCGCGATCGAACGCTACCTGCAAAGTACCGGCGAGAATTTCCTGATCATACGTTTAGCGAAGGTCTTTAGTGGAGATTTGAGCTACGGTGGGCTTTTGACGGAGTGGAGCAACTCTTTACAGGCTGGCGGGCGAATTCTATGCGCCGAAGATCAAATTTGCTCGTTCATCGAAATCCGAGATGTGATCACTGCGTTGATCAAGCTAATGAAGAACGACGCGTCTGGATTGTTTCATCTTGGCGGTCCCAATGCCCTCAGTCGACTGGAATTGTTCGAGATATTCAAGGGCTTTTTGCCGCAGAGCAAAGGGTTGCAGGGTCAAATCTCTCGCTGCGTTATCAATGACGTGCCCGGGCTTTTGGAACGTCGTCCAATAGATATCTCGCTGGATTCTAGTAAATTGTATGAAGCCGTCGGTTTTGTGCCCAGATCGATGCGAGAGGTCTGCGGGGAAGCGGCAACCATGCTGGCGTCCAGATAGATTGGCGACCGGATGGGATATGCCGGCATGCGCCTCATTCGAAAAATATAAAGCCATAGTCGCCGGAATAGTTGGCTTTACGCATTGTCCAAACCCATTCGTCTGGTGTGTGAAAGCTGCGGCAAGTCAGCTGCCAGTAGAGCAAATTCACCTTTTCTTGCTCGCTCCGATATGCCTCGACAACTATGTATTTGTCGGCCGCGGATACACGCTCGATTTCCTCCAAAGCGGCGAATAACCGATCGAGGAACAAATTGTGCAGCGTGGTGATCGAAAGAACCAAATCGAAGCTGCTGTCTTCGAACGGCAGATGGGACGCGTCGCCCACGATACACTTGGACGAGATTTCTGCTTTGCTATTCAGGATAGCGTAGGGTGAGATATCCAAGCCAATCACGGTCGATCCCGGAAGGAGCTGGGAAAGCTCGTAAATCAGGAATCCTTTTCCGCAACCGACATCAAGGATGCGCGAATCATCAGTTAAACCATAATGTGAAATCATTTCTTGGGCTACTTGCCGCCACCGGCCATCGTATTTGTACCCACCGTAGCCGAACTTTCTGTCGCCATCCCAATACTCTTCGCCCCAATCACACGCGATAGTCGCACATTCCGCTTTGTCCGCTTCCAGGACTCGGGCGAGGTAATCACGACCTGTTGCGCGATGCAGTTTACTAATGAAATCGATATGGCTCATGCAGGGGATTTCGTCTATTTAGATTATTAGAATTTGTTCCTTCAGAGCCTAGCCAAACAGGATAAGAATGAAAGAGTTGTTTGGATCATTCCTGCATCCGGACGAGATGGCGCTGGCGCGGCAATACATGCAGGACGGTTATGTCATCCGCGATGTCGAGGATACCGGGAGCCTCGATCATCTCGAAGACATAATCCGGACGTCGGTATGTTCGCATTTGGATACTCCGTCTAGCCGGAGTGGCCCCGACCTATTGTGGCGTATCCATGAATACGTGACGCCCGATAGACTGAACGACCTTCGGCTTCGCGTGATTCATGATTTGAACGATGCCGAGCATTCCCTTCAATCCTTTTACAAATGCGCGGCAAGTTGTTTATCAACTATTGTGGGCAATGAGCTTGCGGCGCAACGCTCTTTCGCCCTCAGTATCCAGATGCCCGACGACGATTCGTCGCTCTTGCCGGCGCACTCCGATGTTTGGTCCGAGGACTCGCCATTTGAAGTTGTCCTTTGGCTTCCTTTCGTGGATTGCACGGGGACGATGTCAATGTTCCTGCTGCCGCCATCTCAGACAGCCTGGGCCCACGAACAGATGGTAGCCCTTCAAAACGAAGGGGTGGAATCGTTCTACGGCAAAATTTCAGATTTGGTGGTGCGACCCGAAGTCCGACGCGGGCAATTCATGATATTTAACCATAGCTTGGTTCACGGTAATCGGGTGAATGTAGAGGGGGCATCGCGCTGGTCTCTTAACGGTCGTTTTAAGAGTCTCTTTTCACCATACGCCGAGAAGCGGCTGGGCGACTATTTCGTACCAATCACCACACGGCCGGCAACGCGGTTGGGCATGAGCTACAGGCTCCCCGATGGTTTCGACGAATAGTAAAGCGGGACATCGCGGTTACATCGCGAGCCGGCCCGTGCGCGGCGTTCAAATGCCTCAACGCGTGCAAAATCTTGTCGTGAGAGATTATGCATCCCGCGCGGGTCTCGAGTACCGCCTAAGCGCGGTCGAATATGCGATGCCTGCTTGCTATATGATGCTGGAAGCCGTGTTGGCGGAGCTTGAGCAACTCGATGGCGTAATCCTGTTTAGCTTGTATATGTTGCCGCGGAACCCTAGCCGGAGGAAAGCGATCTATCAGCATGTTCTCGATAATGACGCGAGCTTGCATTCCGCCCTCGAGCAAACGGTATTGCGTTACGAGGCTGACGTTTCGCGATTCGAAGAACTGATTTTGCTGGATGCATGGATGCCAAAAGCCCACCTTGGAGGGTATTGGCACAAAACGCGGATCTAGGCTCGGTGTTGGTACTCAAGAGGCAGACGTTTCAGAGTTTGCCAGTTTTCTTCCATCCAGGCGATCGTCTCGCGAATCCCGACCCGCAAACTGATTTCGGGTTGCCATCCGAGTTCCGATTTCGCTCGGCTGCAGTCGAGCCAATATCGCCCATCTTGGCCTAATCGTTCGCCCACGGTTTTCGTGACCGTGTCAAAATCGGTTTGTAACTCGTTGCACACGATCCGAACCACGTCGGCGACCGTAGCGTCTGATGGGTTCGAAAAATGAAAAACACCAGAGGCATTGGCGGCAAGCGCCAGCATCAGTCCGCGCACGACGTCGTGGATGTGGACAAATGATTTTTTCGCAGTTCCACCAGCGTGCAACTCGATCACGCGCCCAAGTTTCGAGTACGCAATCGTCCGAGGAATTATTTTGTAAAGTTGTTGATGGGCACCAAAGACATTGGTCGAGCGGATCACTGTTACCGGGAATCCAAAATTCCTGACCAGCGTGGTCAGGTACAAATCAGCCGCAGATTTCGAAACGGCATATGGCGTGGAAGGATCGAATGGCTGCGATTCGGTAACAGCTTTGGTGGTTTGTCCATAGATCTCTGCCGACGAAAAATGGACATATCGCTTCAACCATTTCTGTCTGCGAAGATATTCGCACAAGATAACGACAGCATTGGTATTGGTGTTGAAATATTCTAGCGGCCGTTGGTTGCTGAGCCCAACCTCGCTGGGTGCGGCGACAAAAATCACAGTGTCAGGTCGCACAGCGTCGAGTAATTGAATGAGATTTCCTGAATCGCGGACAACATCAACACGTTGAAACTGAAAATGGGAACAATTGCGCATCGCATAGGGTAGGAATACTTGCGATGGTTGCTTTGACCTGCTGATACCTAATACGTCGGTCCGACCATCTTCCAGCAACGCATCGACCACATGCGCACCGGTAAAACTATTGCTTCCAATTACTGCGGTGGTTGGCATGCCGGCCGTTAGCCTCTGTAGAATTTAGTGACCTGACGGATCGTGTGTTCGATTTCTTTGTCTGTCAGGTGTTGATGCGCCGGTAGCGTAATAGAGTTGGCCGCATCGAATTCGGTGTTCGGGAAACTACCGGCTTTGTAGCCAAGTGACCGTGCGGCCTGCTGCATATGAATAGGAATTGGATAGTGTACTTTCGCTTCGATACCCTGATCCACCAGATAGGCGTGTAGTTCATCACGCTTGGTGGCGCGAATAATATAGAGATGGAAAACATGGCGAACGCCGTCGCGCCGTTTGGGAACCGTGATTTCCGGGCCTAGTTGCGCGAATGCCGCATCGTATCTTTCGGCCACTTTGATTCGACGCTCTGTGATACTGCCCGCGTCGGGGATCAAGCGGTTTCCAACCACGGCCTGCAGACTGTCTAGGCGTGAATTCACGCCAAACATTTCAACGTGATCACGACCTACCAGCCCATGGTTCCGATATAGGCGTAGCTCTTCGGCAAAGTCAGCGTCACTCGTCAGCACCAGTCCGCCGTCGCCCCATACATTGATGTTTTTGAGAGGATGCAGGCTAAACGCCGCGCAATGGCCCCACGATCCAACGGGAGTGCCGGTGAGTTGCGCACCAATCGCTTGGCACGCATCCTCAATGACGAGCAAATTGTGCCGGTCCGCAATCTCCATGATTGCGGGCATATCAGCCATGTTGCCTGTGTAGTGTACCGGAATGATGGCTTTCGTTGCGGGAGAGATGGCTGCTTCGATCTTGGATGGGTCTATGACGAAGCCGTCCTCGCTATCGACGAAGACAGGTACCGCGCCGGTTGCGACAATGGCGCCTGCCGTCGCAATGAACGTGTTCGCCGCGGTAATGACCTCATCGCCGTTGCCGATTCCTAGGAGGCGCAGCGGAAGGATCAAGGCATCGGTGCCACTACCCACGCCCACCGCGTGCGGTAGACCGATAAATTCGGCAAATCGGTTTTCGAACTTTTCGACCTCAGTGCCAAGCGTTAAGTCCATACCTTCCAACAACACGCGAATGTCGTTGAAGTATTCAGTAGGGTCGGCAAATTGCCGTTCGAGATAGGAAAAGGGAACCTTCATCATTCGCTGTGTACTTGTTTGATAGCATCGACGACACATGTCAGATGGCGTTCGGCTAGGCCGTGATGGACGGGAAGGCTGAGGATAGTGCCCGCTTGTTTTTCCGCATTTGGGAAATCGCCTGGGCCGTATCCCAAGTATGCCGCAGCAGGTTGCAGATGGATTGGAATAGGATAGTGCACGGCAGCATCGATTGCTGCACGGTCAAACGCTTTCAACAAGGCTTCTCGACGGTCGGTCTGGATTACGTAAGTGTGGAATACCGCCTTGAGGTGTGCCGGCTCTTTCGGCAGCGTCAAGCCGGGCAATCCACGTAGCGCTGAACCGTAGAACCGCGCGTTTTGACGCCGGCGCCCCGTCCATTCGTCGAGGTGTTTGAGTTTGATCAGGAGGATCGCTGCTTGAATGGAATCCAGGCGCGAGTTGTGGCCCCATTCAAGGCAACGGTCCCGATCCGCAAGGCCATGGTTGCGGAGCCTTCTTACACGTGCGTCAATTTCTGGATCGTTGGTTGTGATCACTCCTGCATCGCCGCAGGCATTGAGAGTTTTCAGTGGATGTAGGCTAAAACAGCCGATCGTTCCAAAGCCACCAACCGGTTGTCCGTGATACTCGGCGGCAACGGCTTGGGCGGCGTCTTCGATCACCGCAAGGCCGTGCGCATGTGCGATGTTGGTGATGGCACGCATTTCAGCGGGCCGACCCGTTAGATGCACCGGTAAAATCGCTTTTGTTCTATCGGAAATCGCATCTTCCAATAATGCTGGATCCAAGTTGAGGTCGTCGGACACGTCCACGAACACGGGTCTCGCTCCGACATGCGCAATTGCGGAAGCGCTCGCGATGTAGCTATTGGGGGCGGTTATTACTTCGTCGCCGGGTCCAATGTCCAAAGCCTTTAAGGCCAGGATGAGAGCGTCGAGACCAGAGTTTAATCCGACGGTGAATTTCGTATTACACAGCTTGGCAAATGCCTGCTCGAACTCCGTGACTTCGCGGCCCATGACAAATTGACCATGCTCAAACACCGATTCAAGCGCGAGAACCAGATCGTCACGAATTGACGCATGTTGACCTGTGATGTCGACAATTGGAATCTTCATGGCTGCTATCGCCTATGCCGCAAGCGTATTGGAAAGAGAACGTGCTAGGTCGGTAAACTTGGCCTGCGCGAGCCGAAATTGTGTTTGATAATCGCAAGTATTGTCGGCATGGCCGGAAAATTTGCGGCGTTCCAGTCCGACAGGGAGAAACTCGTTGAGGATATGGCAGCACCATTTCACTTGGCTTATCGGCATTAAAATGTCGACCCGGCGACTGAACCAAGCCGGATCCGAAAAAATATTACGAATGCTGTCTGTTACGTTTTCCTTATGCGACTTCGCAACGGGAACCGCTACATGACAAAAGAAATCGCAGACGGCACGGGCCGGATCGTCCCATCCAGCATATTCGAAATCTAGAAAGGTAAGTCGCCCGTTGGCATCAAGCACAGCATTGTGGAATCCAAAATCGGACGGCGATATGCAACTGTTATCTTTTGAAAGAGTCTCCTCGTAGCGGTCGCCTGCGGAACACACGGTAAAGTCGCAGATCTTTTGCCAAAGCGGGATCAGATCGGTCGTCAGGAATCGACGGACGTCTGCATCCGATGCTTCGGTCGCCAAATGCATTAGTCGCGTATCAACGAGCGTCACATAGTTGTGGATAGAATTACACCGCTCTGATGCGTCGGGTAAACGGTTGCCCCTGTCTCTGTGCCGGTTCAACACCACGAAGAAATCAATCGCCTGGCTGACCAATGCTGGGGAAACGTCTTTTTTTTCTACCGGCTGCCCTGCAGCATAGGATAGCAGAACGCTTTGTCCGGCTTCATCAGCGGCGAGCAGGCGTGGGACCTGCATCAACTTGTTCTGTTCAGCAAATCGATAGAACGCAATCTCGCTCTTCATGCGATCGCGTGTATCGTCCTTGGACTGAAAGTATCTCTTTAGGACAAACCGGTCGGTGGTGGAAATGAGCTCGGCAACCTGGTTGTTTCGGCCGCGTCGGATTGGGCGCAATTGGTATGGCCCTTCGATCTTTGCGGTCCGAAGCATGCTGTCGACCATCGTGTTTGGGATGTCGAGTGTCATTTTGTCGCGAGTTCGTATTTCTGGAACTTAGCCCTGATGTCGGACCATGATGAAAGAGATTGATAAGATGCTCGCTTATCCGAGTTTTTGCCAGACGTGTCGAACAATATGCCGGATACCGTGGTAGGGAACTCACGATGATCCAGGACGCGTGGAAGGTCGTCAATGAAATGCGTGCATTGGCACTGTTTGATTCGGTTTACCTTTGCCTCCAACGTTAATTCGAAGAATACCTGTTCGATTTTTATTCCGTCTTTGCCTGATCCGATGATCGAGTGGTCCTCAAGCCATCGGGAGGCTGCGGCGTGCAGGTCGTATTTCTTGCCGCCATAGGGATGACGAGTTCGATGGCTGATGATAAATATTTCCGCCGACCTGTTCATGACCCGAATGAAATCCTGGGCTCCGTCATACGGTTTGGCGACTTGCATCCCGGGACCGTAGATGTGCCCCTGAAGGTGAATCCAATCCTCCTCCTTATCCTGAAGGCGCAGATAGTCGCGGACAGTGATCTTGTCCCCCTTCAACGGGAGAGGAGTTAACCCAAGTTCAAGTGCCGCCTGTCGGAAGATTCCGTCGTAGCATACTATTGTGTTGTCCAGATCCACCCCAATCCGCATCAATCTCAATCGCGCTCCTCGTCGGCGGCAAGAGAAATTGCCGTGTCGGCCACGGAGCGGGCATCCAGTTTATGCAACTTGCGCAGATACTCCTGATTACCAGCGACATCGAAAAATCGGTCTTCAGTACCGAGTCGGCAAATTCTCGGGCTGTTTTGTAACTGGCATGCCCATTCGGCAATCGCACCGCCAAGGCCGCCGATCTTGCTATGTTCCTCAAGCGTAAGAATCGTTTTGAATTCGCGGTGTAGCTGCTCCAGCATAGCGGTATCGAGTGGTTTGATCGTGTGCATGTTCACCACCCTCACATCGATGTTCTGACGGGCCGCAATATCTGCAGCTTCGAGTGCTACTGCAACCATCACGCCGGTTGTAACAATACAAACAGTGTTGCCGGGGCGCATGGTGACGGACCGGCCGATATCGAGCTTTGGCACCTCGCTGTGCAAGGTGGGTTCACCTTTCTTTGCCATCCTGATGTAGCTCGGGCCATCCAGTTCGAGCGCGGCCCGTAGCATACTTCGAACCTCCAATGGATCCGATGGAGACAAAACTGTCATTCCGGGCAAGGTCCTCAAGAATGCAATATCTTCCAGGGAATGGTGTGTCGCACCCAAGGAAGCATAGCTTAGACCCGAGCCAATGCCGACGATGAGTACCGGGGCGCGATGATGGCACACGTCAACTCTGATTTGTTCAAGGCAGCGCGTGGTAATGAAAGGGGTGATCGTGTAAACGACCGGTCTGAGGCCGCTGAGCGCCATTCCAGCCGCAACCGTCATCATGTTGGCTTCAGCCACACCGCAATTGAAGAATTGCTCCGGCGCCTGTTCCTTGAAGTTGTCGAACAGTCGGTTGCCGATGTCGCCGGATAATAATACGACCTTGTCATCGGTTGCTGCGATGGCGGTTATTTCCTCAGCAAAGGCGTTTCTCATTCCAGCCCCAGTTCGGTAAATGCTGCGGCGACCTCTTCGGTATTGGGGATGCGATAGTGCCAGTTGTTGTCGTCTTCCATGAAGGACACACCCTTGCCCTTCACCGTATGGGCGATGATTGCCGTCGGCCGATCGCCCGAACCACGGTTGGTGAGAAATACGTCGGTCAGGGCTGCAAGATCATGACCGTCAGCTTCGGTGACATTCCATCCGAAGGCGCGCCATTTATCCGCCAGCGGAGCGAGGGCAAGCACCGCTTCGCTACGGCCCGTCGCCTGCCATTTGTTGAAATCTACAATGGTGGTCAAATTGCTGGCTTGTTGTGCGGCCGCCATCATGGCTGCTTCCCAAACCGATCCTTCGTTGCATTCGCCGTCGCTGAGCAGAACGTAGACCTGTGATGTGCGATTGGATATGCGGGCGGCGAGCGCCATGCCGAGGCCGAGCGACAAGCCATGCCCGAGGGAGCCAGTTGCGGCCTCGACGCCCGGAACGCATTGCAATGCAGGGTGTTCCGGAAGCGAGCCGCCTGGGTCGTTGAACGTGTCCAATAGGGCGACGTCGAAAAAACCACGATACGCAAGCGCGACATACAATGATCTCGCAGCGTGACCTTTGCTTAATATGAATCGGTCGCGATCCGGGTCCGTCGGTGAGTTCGGATCGATTTTCAAAATCCGCCAATACAATGCCGCGAGGATATCTATACAGGATAAATCCGAGCCGAGGTGCGGCACGCTTTTCCGATGGCTCAACCGGATGATTTCCCCGCGCATCTTGCGGACCAGTGATTCAAGAGAGGTGTCGTTATCGGGCTCAAGTGCGGGCATGACAATCACCGTAGTCCCGCATTTTGCATTGTTTGAATGTTGTAATAGCGCGGGTCGTCCATCGGGTTCGGTACTTTGCCGTTCGAGAAGGCGGCGACCAGGTCCTCAACGGCGTCGGAAATGGAGTGGCCGGGCTTGAATCCGAGCTCATTCGCGATCAGGTCGGATGAGATGTGATAGGAGCGCAGGTCATCCGTCGGTTCCACGACGATATCGACGGAGCTGCCAATCACGTCGCGGACGGACTCCGCGATATTCATGACGGAATGATTCTCATATCCTGCATTGAAAATTTTGCCGTCGATACGCTCTGACGGTTCGCGCAGGCAGGATATGTATAGGTCCGTGAGATCTTCAATATGGATGTTCGGCCGAAGCTGCGTGCCGCCGAACACTCGAATTTTGCCATTGTTTACGGCGTGATTGGTTAGAATGTTGACGGTTAAGTCCAACCTCAGCCGCCGGGCATAGCCGCATACGGTTGCGGGGCGGAGAATTAGTGTCGTGAATCCGCTCTCACGTTCCTTCATAAGGATTTCTTCGCACTTCGCCTTATATGTCGAGTAATCCGTCAATGGCTCCAACGGCATGTCTTCGGTGACGTTTTGCTCGGATTTGAGCCCGTAGACGGACGATGAGGAGGCATAGATGAAACGGCTGATACCGTTCCGTTTTGCGGCGGTAACGAGCGGGCTGAATGCGTCGAAGTTTATTGAGCGGCCGAGCTCCGGATCCAGTTCGAACGATGGATCGTTAGAAATACACGCCAAGTGAATTACCGCATCGCAGTCTAACAGAGCGCTCGATACGGCCTTTTGGTCACGTAAGTCGCCTTTTTGTTCTCGGAGCAGGGGATTGTTCCGGACGCCGGACAATGGTTCGCGACCAAAAAGGTATAGATCTAGAACATTCACGCCAAAACCAGCGTCCAAGAGCTTCGGGACCAGGCGACTTCCTACATATCCGGCTCCGCCGGTGACTAGAACGCGCTTTATCTCGGTCACGTAAGGAGACCCCGAATGGATTTTATCAGCGTTGGTTTGTCGATCGCTTCTCTGTGGCCCACGATGCCTACCTTAATGGCGCCGGCGACGTTTCCAATGAATCCTATGTCCTGCATGCTGGCGCCCACCGCGGCAAGCGGCGCACTTGCCGCTAGGAATGCATCACCAGCGCCAACCAAGTCCACGACAGAGCTGGTAAACGCCGGGATCGTCTGAACGGATTCGCCGTCTCGCCATGTGGCGCAACCCTCTTTCCCAAGGGTCAACGCGAAGACATCGCAGTTCATCGTTTTCGGGAGGAGCTGGCTAACAATTGTGGCCGGACCGGAGAACTTGTCCCGCACCGCCAGTCTTGCCTCGGGGCCGTCGATGCAGATCAGGTCGGCCCTTGGATACTTCGTGATCAGATTAAAGCCGAGATTTGCGCTGTTCGTTTGCGCATTGATGGCAAGAAATCTAGCGGTGTCCGATAGTGCTTCTATCGTCGTATCTGCAATAAGTCCATGCCCGAAATCATTGACGATCACCACGTCGTAATCGGCCGCCCGTTCTCTAATCATGCTGTCGTAACGACGCTGCAGCCGGGTGGAAAGCGGAGAGTCGTCGAAGTGGTATACTTCAAAGAGCTTTCGTAAGTACGAACGATCTATGAACCGCACTTTCCGAGTAGTCGGAGCGCCGCGCCGCCGTACGGGCATGATTTGAACATTCGGGCATAGCCGTTCGAAGACCAATTTCTCATCTTGGCTGTTTTCCCCGAAGCATGTCATCACGTCGACCTGTTTGCACAAGGCGGCGACATGATTGGCGGTGGCGATCACACCGCCGGCAAAGGCCTCCATGTCCTCGAATCGGGTTGCGATCAGATTTTCCTTCGGCGACTTTCCCATCGGCGTGACATATCGATATTCATCGATGATGGTGTCGCCCACCAACAGAACCCTCAAATTCGCCGCCCGATCGATGAGTGTCTGAATGCGATCAAGACCATCATCCAATCGCATCCGATGAAGGAAATCGCGGACGCGGGGTTCGAAGACATCGAAATGCCGATTCAGCAGTTCCGTTGAACTGAACATGATGTCGTCTGTAAAGACGATCCGGCCGCCGTTCGCTTCGACGATCTCCCGTTCCAGTAGGATTTTCCCCGTCACGTCGGCACCGGCATCTACGTAATCCGCGCCCTTGGCGTAAACGTCCGGCTTGATCGCCGTCAACACGGGCGTTGCGTCGGGCGCGTTGTTGACGCCAACCCAATCGACGCACGAGAGAGCCGACAGCATTTCGGCCCGCAAATGTTCGGAGAATGCCGGTTTTCCTGGTCCCTTATTGACGAAGGCGTCGGCGGTGATCGTGACGACCAGGACATCGCCGTTGTTCTTGGCTTGCTGAAGGTGACGCACATGCCCCATGTGCAGCAAATCAAAAACGCCGTGGCACAAAACCAGGGTCCGGCCAGCTTCTCGTTCGGTTAAGGAAATTTCCGCTAGTTCATTGACCGAGCGGATTTTCGCCCCGTCTACCGCACTCCGTTCGAGCATGGGTGCGACAGCGGGCTTCTGCAAACGACTCCCCATACGCGACGTGTATCCCCCTTAAATCCCCTCTCGGTACCCGCCGCAAATCATGATGGGCATCGTCCGACTTGCAAAGCTTATGCAGCGAAACCTCTTTTACAATAGAGTTACGAATCAACGGATGCCATCGTCGATCGATGCGTACGGTCTTACGCGCTAAGTGCACAGAATGTAGACGATATCCAATTTTGACTATTGAACAATGCACTGGCGGTTGCAGTTGTTGAAATGCCGCAATTTAAAGCCTGCGATGCATGAATCCGATGCAACGATTCGGACCGGTTACCCGGTCTGCTCCGAAACACGGTGCGCCGCGCCATACCCCAAACTTCGCCGATCGAACGAAACCGCCTTGATCAGCGTGTAGATTTGTTTGCCGACTGTGATGTCCAGCGAGTCGAGGGCGTGCCTTGAAATGCGGGCCCAGATGGGGCAGCCGATGTCGACTAGCACGTCGACCAGCGGGCCGCTGTCGTCGCCGATTTCCGTCACGGTGCCGCGCAGGATGTTGAGCATGCTGATCCCGTCGGGCGGCGTCAGGGACAACGCGACGTCGCGTGCCCGGACGCGGACCCGAAATGCGTGGCCGGCCGGCAGGTCCGTCGCCGGAACCAACAGCGTCCCGCCGGGGAAGACAAGTTCCGTCAATTGGGTTTCCGGACGTGTTCGGGCAACGGTGACGGGGATGACGGCGCCGGCCTCATACCGGCCGGTGAGGGGGCGCAGGTCGAGCCGGCTCATCAGGTCTTCCAGCGGGCCGACCGCCGCTACCGCGCCGTCGGACAACAGCACCAGCGTATCGGCGAGGCGGACGATCTCGTCCGACGCGTGACTGACATAGACGATCGGCAGGCGGACTTCTTCGCGCAGCCGTTCGATATAGGTCAGAATCTCGGACTTTCGGCCGGCGTCGAGCGCGGCGAGCGGTTCGTCCATGAGCAACAGCTTCGGTTGGCAGAGCAGTGCGCGGCCGATGGCGACCCGCTGCTTTTCGCCGCCGGAGAGCGTGCCCGGCCGCCGGTCGAGAAGCGGTTCGATATCGAGCAGCCGCACGATCGCGTCGAACTCCGTTCCCGATGGTGCGCTGCGCCGTCCGTAAATCAGGTTGCGCTTTACCGTCATGTGCGGGAACAGCCGGCCGTCTTGGAACACGTAGCCAAGGCGTCGTCGTTCTGGCGCAACGTCGATGCCGGCGCTGGAATCGAACAGCACGGCGTCGTCGACCACGATGCGCCCGGTATTGGGGCGCTCAAGTCCGGCCAAGATGTTGATCAGCGTCGTCTTGCCGGACCCTGAGCGACCGAAGATTGCGGTAATGCCCTCCGATTTGGCGCTGAAGGCGGCGTCGAGGGAGAAGTCGTTTCGGCGGAACTGCACGTCGACCTCGATCATGACCGTGTTCCTTCCGCTCTGCCGATCCGGGCCTTCAGCCGGCGGGCCAACCATTCGGAGGCGATCAAGGCCGCGACCGCGATCGCGATGGTCAGCAGGGCGAGGCGCGCCGCCGCGGCTTCGCCGTCAGGCGTCTGCGTCAGCGTGTAGAGCGCCAGCGGCAGCGTGCGGGTCTCGCCGGGGATGTTGGAGACGAAGGTGATCGTCGCGCCGAACTCGCCGAGCGCCCGGGCGAAGGCCAGCACCAGCCCCGCCAGGATGCCGGGCGCCATCAAGGGCAGCGTTACCGTCAGGAAGACCCGGCCGCGGCCCGCGCCGAGCGTCCGGGCGGCCGCCTCCAGGCCTTGGTCGACGGCTTCCAGCGACAGGCGCATGGCGCGGACCATCAGCGGGAACGCCATCACGGCGGCCGCCAGGGCGGCCCCTTTCCATGTGAAGGCAATCGATATGCCGAATGTGTCGTAGAGCCATGCGCCGATGATGCCGCGCCGTCCCATCGCGACCAGCAACAGATAGCCGACGACGACCGGCGGCAGCACGAGCGGCAGGTGGATCGCCGCATCCACAAGGGACTTGCCGGGAAACCGGGTCCGGGCGAGCAGCCACGCCGCCGCCAGTCCGAGCGGCAGTGAACAAACCGTCGCGACCGCCGCCACGCGAAGGCTCAGGAGCAGCGCGTCGATCTCTAGGGGGGAGAGCAGCGGCATCGCCGGGGTTGCGGCCTAACCGCCGTAGAGGTCTTTCGGATCGACCTTGGGCTCGGCAATCGTTTCGAGCGCGCCGTCGCGGGCGGCGCGGAAGAAACAGTTGCTTCTGCCGGTGTGGCAGGCGACGCCGGTCTGGTCGACCAGTAACAGGATGCTGTCGCCGTCGCAGTCCAGCCGCAACTCCTTGAGGGCCTGGGTCTGGCCGGAAGATTCGCCCTTTCGCCAAAGCTGTTGCCGCGACCGCGACCAGTAACAGACCTGGTTGGTGGTCAGGGTTTCGGCCAAGGCGTCGGCGTTCATCCAGGCGACCATGAGCACCTCACCGGTGTCATGCTGCTGGGCGATCGCCAGCACCAGTCCGTCCTTGTCGAACTTAACCTCGTCGAGTATCGCCTGCATCGTCGTTCCAGGGCGTCAGGCCGCGTTCAAGCGGTCGAAGCCGGCCTCCAA
The DNA here is from genome assembly GCA_028281325.1 of Alphaproteobacteria bacterium. Classification (GTDB taxonomy): domain Bacteria; phylum Pseudomonadota; class Alphaproteobacteria; order UBA8366; family UBA8366; genus JAJFJD01. Next base: position 41,493 of record JANQKC010000040.1, on the reverse strand, counting down.
ATCAGCAATCAGATCTTCCGGATCCTCCAATCCTACGTGAATTCGCAGGAGTTGTCCGTCCGTTTCCCACGTGGTGGCGGTCCGGTTGTCCGCCGGCCAGGCCGGGATCAACAAGCTTTCATAACCGCCCCAGCTCGATCCCATGCCGTAGAGTTTCCAGCTATCCATCATGGCGGAGATCTTCTTGCGGTCTTCGGTATTGATCACGAACCCGAACAGGCCGCTGGCGCCGGTGAAGTCCCGTTTCCAGAGTTCATGCCCGGGATCGTCGGGCAGGGCGGGATGGAGCACCCGCGTAACTTCGGGCCGGTCTTTCAGCCACTTGGCGACGGTCAGGGCGCTTTCGTAATGCCGCGGCATCCGCACGCCGATCGACCGGAGGCCGCGCAGGGCGAGGGTGACGTCGTCGGGCGAGGCGAAGTTGCCGAACAGGCCGGCGACCGTCTTGAGGCGGTCGTATGTCTTCTCGTTACAGATCATCGCGCCCATCATCAGGTCCGAATGGCCGCCGACATATTTCGTGATCGCATGGACCGATACATCCGCGCCAAGGGACAGCGGCTTGAGGTAGTAGCCGCCGCTCCACGTGTTATCGATCATGACGACCGCGCCGACCGCATGGGCCGCGTTCGAGATTGCCGGGATGTCCTGCACCTCGAAGGTGTGGCTGCCGGGCGATTCCGTCCAGACCACCGTTGTGTTGTCGCGCAGCAGGTCCTTGATACCCGCCCCGATCGACGGATCGTAGTACTCGGTCTCGACGCCCAGGTTGGCGAGGACCTGGTTGCAGAAGTTCCGGGTCGGCGCGTAGGTGGAATCCGTCACCAACACATGATCGCCGCTCTTCACGAAGGCCATCAGCGCCATCGTGATGGCCTGCAGGCCCGAGGGCGCCAGCACCGTGTTATGGCCACTCTCCAGGGCCGTCAGCGCCTCTTCCAGCGCGAAACTCGTCGGCGTGCCGCGCAGCGCGTAGCGGATCTTGACCGACGGATCGGCGCGGTTCGCGAACTCTTCCATCGTCGGGAACAGGATCGTGGAGGCGCGATAGACGGGAACGTTCACGGCCCCGTTATGCTCGAACGGGTGGCGGCCGGCGTGGGCCAGTTTGGTGTGTTCTTTCATAATCCCAACTTTTCGGTTTATATCACGCCGGTAGCGGCGGTTTCGGTGCAGGGATACATATTCAAGCACCCTTCGACACGGTGGGCCAGCGGGATTTTCTAAGGATCGGCATGAATACAGCGAACGTGGAAGACGTGGAATGCGTGGTCATCGGGGCCGGTGTGGTCGGCTTGGCGGTGGCGCGGGCCTTGGCGATGGCCGGGCGGGAGGTCATCGTCCTGGAAGCGGAGGATATGATCGGGTCGATCACCAGTGCCCGCAACAGCGAGGTGATCCACGCCGGTATCTATTACCCCACCGGAACCCTGAAGGCGCAGGTCTGCGTCGAAGGCCGAAAATGGCTCTACGGCTACTGCGCCGAGCGCGGTATCGCCCATAAGCAATGCGGCAAGCTCATCGTGGCGACGGAGGAGAGCCAGCTCGAAACGCTGAAGGGTATCGGTGCGCAAGCGGCGGCCAACGGCGTGGACAATCTGGAATTCCTGCACGCCAACGAGGCGATCGCCATGGAGCCGGAGCTTCACTGCGTGGCGGCCCTCTTTTCGCCCTCGACCGGGATCATCGACAGCCACAGCCTGATGCTCGCCTATCAAGGCGATGCGGAGGATCGTGGGGCGATGATCGCCTTCCTGAGTCCGGTCGAGAGCGCCTCGATCGGCGACGACGGGATCGTGCTGGACGTCGGCGGGGGCGAACCCATGCGCCTGCGGTGCAGGGAAGTGGTCAACAGCGCGGGGCTGTTCGCACCGCAATTGGCGCGCAAGATGTCGGGATTCCCGGCCGACAAGGTTCCGCAGCCGCATTTCGCGAAGGGCAACTATTACTCGCTGCAAGGAAAGTCGCCGTTCAGCCGGCTGGTCTACCCGGTTCCGCGGGACGGCGGATTGGGCGTTCACATCACGGTCGATCTCGGCGGGCAGGCGCGCTTCGGTCCGGACGTCGAATGGATCGAGGAGATCGACTATGACGTGGACCCGTCGCGCTGCGACGGCTTTTACGAGGCCGTGCGACACTATTGGCCGGGATTGCCCGACAATTCCCTGACGCCGGATTACTCGGGCATCCGGCCGAAGATTCACGGCCCCGGCGAGCCGCAACCGGACTTCATGGTGCAAGGACCCAAGGATCACGGTGTGCCCGGCCTGGTGAATCTGTTCGGCATCGAATCGCCGGGACTGACCAGTTCCAAACCGATCGCCGACCGCGTGGTAGAGTTGCTGAACGGCTAACCGAACGGGAGCGGCATCATGGCGGGCGGGTCCAACAAGGTCATCATCAGTTGCGCGGTCACCGGGGCGATCCACACGCCCAGCATGTCCGACGCCCTGCCGATCACGCCGGACGAGATCGCGCGCCAGAGCATCGACGCGGCGGAGGCGGGGGCGGCGATCATCCATCTCCACGCGCGCGATCCCGAGACCGGCGAACCGACGCCCGATCCCGGCGTCTTCATGGATTTCCTGCCGCGGATCAAGCAGTCGAGCGGTGCGGTGGTGAACATCACAACCGGCGGCGGCCTCAACATGTCGCTGGAAGAACGGCTCGCGGCGCCGATGCAGGCGAAGCCCGAGATGTGCTCGCTCAACATGGGGTCGATGAATTTCGGCATCTATCCGGCGGCCGACAAGATTTCCGAGTGGAAACACGCGTGGGAAGAGCCCTATCTGCGCGGTACCGACGATTTTATCTTTCGCAATACTTTCCGGGACATCGAACGCATCCTTCGCGAATTGGGCGAAACGCACGGCACGCGCTTCGAGTTCGAATGCTACGACATCGGCCATCTCTACAATCTGGCGCATTTCGTCGACCGGGGACTGGTGAAGCCGCCCTTCTTCGTGCAGTCGATCTTCGGCATTCTCGGCGGTATTGGGGCCGAACTGGACAACCTGCTGTTCGCCCGGCGCACCGCCGACCGGTTGTTCGGCGACGATTATGTCTGGTCGGTTCTGGCCGCCGGCCGACATCAGATGGCCTTCTGCACCAACGCGGCGATGTTGGGCGGCAGCGTCCGCGTGGGGCTGGAGGACAGCCTCTACATCGCGAAGGGACAGATGGCCGACAACAACGCGCAGCAGGTCGCGAAAATCCGCCGCATCGTCGAGGAACTATCGCTCGACGTCGCCACCCCGGAGGAAGCCCGGGGCATGCTGGCGCTGAAGGGCGGCGATAACGTCGGCTTCTAGCGCTTCAGGAATGCTGACCGCCCATGCGCAGGATTTTGCGGCTGGGCTGACCGTCGCGCCGTATAGTGGCGGTTTTCCAGTACCGAGCAAGGGCGGATGACGGACATGCACGACTTCTACTCCGATACGAAGACCAAGCCGACGATGGCCATGCGGGAGTCGGTCCTGCAGGCGGTCGTCGGGGACGAGCAGAAGGACGAGGACCCGACGACCTTGGCGCTGTGCGAGCGTGTCGCGGCGCTGCTGGGCAAGGAGGCGGCGGTATTCCTGCCGTCCGGCACCATGTGCAACGAGATCGCGCTTCGCGTTCACACCCGGCCGGGCGACGAGGTGATCTGCGAGCGGTCCTGCCACATCATCGGGTTCGAGACCGGCGGTCCGGCGGCGATCAGCGGCGTCATGATGCACCCGATCGACGGTGTCAACGGGATCTTCGACGCCGATCAGGTCGTGCGGGCGATCCGCCCGAGCTCGCGCTACATGCCGGAAACCCGCTTGGTCTGCGTCGAGCAGACCGCCAATATGGGCGGCGGGGCCGTCTGGCCGCTGGAGAAGATCAGACAGGTCGCCGCGGCCGCGAAGGACGCCGGGATCGCCACGCATATGGATGGCGCGCGGCTCATGAACGCGGTGGTGAAATCGGGCGTTCCGGCAAAGGAGTGGGCCGAGGGTTTCGATTCCTGCTGGATCGATTTCTCCAAGGGATTGGGGGCGCCGGTCGGTGCGGTCCTGGCCGGGTCGGTAGACTTCATTGCGCGGGCGTGGCGCATCAAGCAACAGATCGGCGGATCCATGCGCCAGTCCGGCGTCCTGACGGCGATGTGCCTCTACGCGCTTGATCACCATGTGGAACGGCTTGCCGACGACCACCGCTTGGCGACGTCGATTGCCGACCGTATCGCGGTTATGCCGGGTATTGAAGCGGTGAAGCCGGTGGAAACCAACATCGTGATCTTCGATCTGTCGCCGGCGGCGCCGGCGGCAGACCGTCTCGTCGATCTTTTGGCAGCCGATGGCGTCTTGACCGGTGCGTTCGGGGAACGGCGGATCCGCGTCGTGACGCATCTGGATGTCGACGCCGCCGCCGCGGATGCGCTGTGTGCGAGCCTAGAGAAGCACCTCTGCGGACTGGGCTAAGGCCTGTGGGCGGTTGCCCGATCCAGAGGACGATGGCGGTGGGCGTGACGGCGGCGCTGTCGTTTTCCGGCCGTCATTTCGAATCGCACCGATCCGATGCCGCGTTAGGCGGCCCGAATGGCCTCCAAGAACTCCGTAATGTTCCCTTGCAGCCTTTCGGATTGAGCCGCGAGTTCGTTCGACGCCGACAGAACCAGTTCCGCCGACTTGCCCGTCCCCTTGGCGGCATCGCTCACGCCGACGATGGTTTGCGACACCTCTGTCGTGCCTTCGGCGGCGTGCTGGACGTTGCGGGCGATGTCGCCGGTTGCCGCGCCTTGTTCCTCCACCGAGGAGGTTACCGCCGTGGCGATATCGGTTACGGAACGAATAGATTGCGCGATTGCGTCGATGGACTCGACGGTGCCGTTCGTCGCCGACTGAACCGCCTTGACCTGCTCGGCAATCTGCTCCGTGGCCTGCCCGGTCTGGGAGGCAAGGGCTTTAACCTCGGACGCCACGACGGCAAATCCTTTCCCGGCTTCGCCGGCGCGCGAGGCCTCGATCGTGGCGTTGAGAGCGAGCAGATTTGTCTGCTCCGCGATATCCTGGATCATGGACACCACGTCGCCGATCTTCTGCGCGGCCTGGGAGAGGGAACGCACCTGGTCGCCGCTTTGTTCGGCTTCCGATACCGCCTGTTCGGACGTGGACGAGGCATCGTTCACCTGTTCGGTGATGGCTTGAATCGACATCGTTAGCTGTTCGGCCGCGCTCGCCACTCTCTGCACGTTCGCGGATGCCGCCTCGGCGGCCTGCGTGACGGTCGCCGATTGTTCGATCGCGCCTTGAGCGTCGCTCGACAACGAATTGGCGGCTTCCTGAAGCTCGCCCGATGCGCGCATGAATGCATCGAGCGCGGCCGTTGAAGCCCCTTCGAACTTCTTTACCGCCTCGTCGACATGCTTTTGCCTGTCCGCCTCCGCGGCCTGTGCTTTTTCCCTCGTTTGCTCCAGCCGGGCGCGTTCGACCGCGTTCTCCTTGAACGTGCCGAGCGCTTTGGCCATCGCGCCGATTTCGTCGCGACGCTGTTCGCCCGGAATGGCGATGCCCATATCGCCATCGGCGAGCTTGGCCATGGCGCCGGTCATGGTGCGAATAGCGCCGACGATGTTGCTGGCCAGGAACCACATCGATACCACGAGCAGGCCGAGCACGACGACTCCGATGGCCGCCTCCAGCCAAAGGCGCGTCTGCGCGCTTGCGAGCGCCTGGTCGATCTTCTGGGCGTTGCTGTCGACGGCGCTGTTGAGCAGGCTTATTGCCGTTTGCAGCGCGTTCTCGGACCGTTCGAAAAGTGCGCCGAAGTCGACCGGGTAAGCGCCGCTGTCCGCCGCCGCAAGCAACGACTTGCGCAATGCGTTGTAGTCAACGAAATAGGTTCGGCCCAGGGTTTGGATCGCCGTGCGGACGTCCTCCGACAGCAGAGGATTGTCATGATTCTGCTCGATCAGGGACCAGGCTTGCGTGGCGCGGCCGTGACTCGCGTTCATGTAGATCAGATCGTCGTTCGACATCGGCTGTTTGCGCGCCGTGGCGATTGCAAAGATCGTTCTCTCGCGGCCGCCGTACTCACGAACCGCCCAGGCTTGCTGCGTGATCAGGTCGGTTGCCAAAATCTCGGGCGGTGCGTTGCGCATGAGGGTGCGTATATCGAATGACAGATCGTTGAGCGCCGACACGAGGCTTTTGATCTTTTTGGGAAGCTCAACAACCGATTCCGGCGAGCGCTCGTTCAGGGGAATGCCGACTTGCCGGTCAACGCTCTGTCTCAGTTCGGCGATTTGATCGAGGATGTCTTTCAGTTCGGAATCGAAGGTTGCGTGGCCCTTGATGTTCGTTGACGAGGACAGAAGCCCGCGCGCCGTTTCGAACAGCCGGTTCGACAGATTCCGCTGTTTGTCCAGCATGCCGCGCAACTGACCGGAAATGGGGCCGTCCAGGTTGAGCGCAACCTGAGCCAGCGAGCGCTCCAACGACAATTCGATCGTCGCCCGTGAGAGGGCGCTGACCGTGTTGCCCGCCTCCGAAGCCTTCTTAAGAGTCTGAAGCTCGTTCCATTCGCGGAGCATAACAAGCCCGATCAGCGCAAAAATCACACTTGCCGTAATCAGATTCACGCTGATCAGTTTTGAACGAATCGACATAACTACCCCCCGGTCGTCACGAAGTGTTTTGATATTCGTGCCTTGATAAGGGTGAATTCCTATAAATCACGTTAACAAAAACCTTTTCCGAGTTGTTACCCGACTTCGGTAGCATCTCGGCCGCAGTGTCGGTTCTGTCTCCTTCGCTATTCATTCGGCCGATTTGACTATTCCATCCAATCTGATGGTGCTGTTCCAACCCGTGAGTAACAGGTCCGGTCGTCGAAGCCGACGATGGCGAACGGCAGTTGCAAGTGCTCCTCGATAGGTGGATGTATAGAGTTTGCCGCCGGATTTTTCTCGTTACGGTTGAGTATCTCGTTGGCGTCCCGCGGACTCTATCCCATGACATTCTGGAGACGTCGACGGGCGGCGATCCGTCCTATGCCTGGGGCTCAGACCTTGACCGGTCCCGCGTCGGCCGGCAGCAAGCCGGTTTTGCGCGGATCGACGATCGTCGTCGTCTGCTGCCGTGTCGCCGTGAACCCGCATTTCTGGTAGAGCGGCAGCGCCGCCGGATGATCCAGCGTGCAGGTGCGGACGACGAGGCGCTCTATGGTCGGCGCTTGCCAGGCAATGTCGATGATCGACGTCAGGAAGAACCGCCCCAATCCGCGCCCGATGAAATCGGGCACGAGGCCGAAATAGGCGAGCAGCGTGTCATCCCGCCGCACCGCGTTTGCTGGGCGCGTGTCGAGTTCGGCAAATCCGGCGGGAACGCCGCCATAGGAGAGGACGTAAACGGCGATCCGTTCGTCTTGTATGATCTCTCTGAGCGCTTCGGGATCGAGCTGCCGCCGTTCGTACCAGAGCCACGGCTCCCCGACCGTATCGTAAAGATAACGGTAGTAGGACGGTGTCGGTTCGTGGACCCGCATCAGCGCGACCGGGTGCGGCAGCATCGGGGCCGGGGCCGGCGGATGCGCCGGTCGCGCCGTCATCTCAAGCTGGGTGACCGTGACGGTCAATCGGTCGTTCGTGGCGGGCATGGGTTTGATGCGGCCGGTTGCGGTTAAGAGGGCGTTTGGGCCTAGAGCGTATTCTTCGGCGTGTCCGCACGGCTGCCCCAATCGCTCCATGAGCCGTCATAGACCGCCGACTTCTTGTGACCCAGCAGGTACAGGCCCAGCGATGTCGTGCAGGCCGCGACGCCCGACCCGCAGGTCGTGATGATCGGCTTCGCGATATCGACGCCGTTCGCGTCGAAATTGGCCTTGATCGCCGCGGCGGGCAGGACGGTGCCCGTTGCCGCATCGACAACCGTTTCGACCGGCATGCTGCAGGACCCCGGCATGTGACCGCTGGGAATCCCGGGGCGCGGTTCCGCGTCGGTGCCGGCGAACCGGCCGGCGGGCCGTGCGTCGACGATCTGTTCGTCGCGACTTTCGACGGCCGAGGCAACCTGGTCGAAGCTGCGCACGAGTTCGGGACGGAAACTCGCGTTGAAAGACGCCGGCGTCGGCGATTCCGCGTCGGCGGCGAGGGGCCGGTTCTCCGCTTCCCATTTCGGCAGGCCGCCGTCGAGGACGGCGACGTTGTCGTGGCCGAACACGCGAAACATCCACCAGACCCGTGGCGAGGTACGGACGCCCTGGCTGTCATAGACCACGACCATGTGCTCGCTGCCGATGCCCAGCGCGCCGACCTTGGCGGCGAAGTCGTCCGGCGTTGGCAGCATATGCGGCAAATCCGAACTGTGATCTTTGACGTCTTCGATATCGATCAAGACCGCACCGGGGATATGCTTCTGCGCGTATTCCTCCTGCGCGTCGCGCGGCACGTTCGGAAGGAAACTCGAGCCGTCGACGACACGGATTGTGGGGTCGTTCAAGTGTTCGGCCTGCCAGTCCGTGCTGACGAGCGCGTCCGGGTTTGCATAGGTCATGAGGCGGTCCTTCCGATACGGGGCCGAAATCCTATCAAGGGGCTAACCGGATGGAAACGGCGGAATGACCGTGGCGGTCTCTTTGCCGGGTGAACGCGGTCTTTAGGGGCGTTTCGGCGAGCGCCAGGGGCGCGTGTTCGTCACCGGCATTCCGATAGAATTCGAGATAAAGGTGGAGTATTTTTATAGTAATTATGTTCCTGTGAAGATAGAAAACTGGAAAGCCTATAGTTAATTTAAATTTGACTGAAGTATAAGAACATAATTTGTTTGGAAATACGGAAGACAATATTTCTTCTGAATTTGTATATTTGAATATTGTTTCGTTCTCTCCGGTATCGGCTAGGTCCGGCCCAATTTGATCAGGATCGTTCCGACCAATGTCGTGAACGTTGCCGCGAGTTTGACCAGACTGAGCCGTTCCTTGAGGAATACGACGCCAAGGACGAGGACGAAGACGATGCTCGTTTCCCGAAGCGCGGCCACGAGGGCGATCGGGGCGACCGTCATGGCCCAGATGACCGCCCAATAGGCAGCCAGACACAACAGACCGATCAACGCCGCCGGTTTCCACATCTTGACCAAATGCGGCCTCAGGTTCCGCCGTTGCCGCAAGAACACATAGACGGCGAACGGAATCCATTCCAATCCAAGCATCCAGGCGGAATAACTGTGGGGGTTTCCGGCGAGGCGCGCGCCGACGCCATCTATCAGGGTATAGCTCGCGATGAAAAGTCCGGTACCGAGCGCAAAGAAGACCGCGACCGGATTCCGCAGGTTCTGTGCGCTGCGGGTGAAGGAAAGACTCATGATCCCGACGCCCATCAAGGCAATCGCGATGAGCGAATGGTGGCTCAGTTCTTCGCCGATCAGAGTAATTGAAAGGAGCGCGACGATCAGCGGCGCCGATCCCCTGGCCAGCGGGTATACATGGCTGAGGTCGCCGAACCGGTAAGACAGCAGGAGGAAGATCAAATACCCCTGATGAACGAGCACCGAGATCGCAATATACGGCCAGCTTTCGGGATGGGGGAGCGGCAGGAACACGGTCGAGATCAGTGCCGCCGAACCGCCGAACGCCAGCATCAACGCCATGAAGATCACACGGTTGCCGTCGATCTTGATAAACGCGTTCCACGTCGCATGGAAGAAGGCGGCAACCAAGACAATGATGAAGACCGTCGCTTCCATCGCGATCCACCCATCCGACATTGTTGTTCGCCGCCGATGGTTAGCACCGAACGCTGCGACCGTCACGCAACCGATTCAATCCGGTTCGAAATTCGTGTTTTTTGCCAATCGGAACGGCGGACCCTATACCAATGCTTGGGCATCTCATGGCACGGGATGCCCGGGCCAGTCACAGTAATCGGAGGAACGGGCATGGATTTCGGGTTGCGGGATCGGGTGGCGCTGATTACCGGCGGAAGCCGGGGGATCGGTCGGGCAATCGGTCTGATGTTGGCGGAGCAGGGCGTCAACATCGCGTTCTGCGGCCGCACGCGGGAAACGCTGGATGAGACCGCCGACGCGATTCGTGCGCATGGCGTGCAAGCGTGGCCGTTCGAAGCGGATGTGAGCCGCCTTGAGGATATCGAGACCTTCGTGCGGGACGCGACCTCGGCGGCCGGGCGCGCGGATATCCTGATCAACAATGCCGTCACGTCGCTGCATGCGCCGTTCAACGAGCAGACCGACGATCACTGGCGGTATCACATTGACGTCAAGCTGATGGCCTATATCCGTTGCGCGCGCGAAGTGTTGCCGTTCATGCGGAAACAGGGCGGCGGGCGCATCGTCAATATCGGCGGGATGACGGCGCGCATCGTGGCCCCGCTGCGCGTCACGAACGGCATCGTCAACGCCGGCGTAGCGAATTTCACGAAGCAGCTTTCCTATCAGGTCGCCGTCGACAACGTTACGGTCAATTGCATCCACCCGGGGGCGACGGCGACGGAACGGCTGATGGCCGGCGTAGCGCGACGGGCGTCGGATGCGAATGTCGATATCGACACGATGAAGACCGAGATGGCCGGCGAGATTCCCATGGGCAAATTCATACAGCCCAAGGATATCGCGTCGGCGGCGCTGTTTTTCTGCTCGCCGATGGCGAATTTGGTCACCGGTCAGTGCATCGCCGTGGACGGCGGGTCGGGATTGTCGGTGAATTACTGAGCCGGATCGCCGCCGTTACTGCGGCTTCCACTCGCGGGCGAGCCGCTGGGCGGTGGCGATTTGATCGCGTGACATCTTGCGTTCGATAATCCGGCGGTTCTTGGCCCCTTTGTTGCGGAGCTGCTTCGTTTCCGCATTGGTGGCGACCAGATTCCACCATTTATGCGCTTCCACGAAGTCTTGCGCCGCCCCGCGGCCCTTGTATTGGGCCAGGCCGAGGTTGAACTGCGCTTCGGCAACCCCCTTTTCGGCGGCCTTGCGGTACCATTTCACCGCTTCTTTGGGATCGGGCGCGACTCCCCGGCCGTCCGAATAGATCACCCCAAGATTGAGTTGCGCCTTGGTGTCGCCGCGGAGCGCCGCCTTGCGATACCAGTAGAGCGACTTCTTGTAATCCTGTTTGACCCCGCGGCCCTTGCCGTAAAACAGGCCGAGATTGAACTGCGCGGCGGTGATGTTCTTCTTGGCGGCTTTGAGGAACCATTTGGCGGCGACGGCGTCGCTCTTGGGAACGCCGAGGCCCTCGCTCGAAATCTGGCCCATCTTGAACTCGGCCACGGAATATCCCTTGTCGGCGGCTTTCCGGAACCAAACGGCGGCCTCCGCGTCATCTCGTTTGACGCCATGTCCTTTGCTGTATAGGTCGCCGATCCGGTAGTCCGCGACGCTCGACCCCTTTTCGGCCGCGGATTTGAAGAGTTTCATCGCTTCGGCGTAGTCGCGTTTCACGCCTTGCCCGCTGACATACAGCTTGCCCAGGTCGATGGCGGCATACTTGTCGCCGATATCGACCAGTTTGCGGTACCAGAACGCGGCCTTGGCATAGTCGCGCTCGATACCGGTGCCCTTGTAGTAGCTCGCGGCCAAGCCCGACATCGCGGGTCTATAACCTTGCTCCGCCGCTTTGCGGTACCACTTGGTCGCCTCGGTATAATCCTGGACGGCGCCCTTGCCGTACCGATGCATGAACCCGAGTCGCCATTGCGCCCGCGCATCGCCTTCCAAGGCGGCCGCGCGAAACTCGCGCAGGGCGGTCGCATAGTCTTGCTGTTTGTAGGCCGCTTCGCCTTCGTCGAACCCCGCTTGCACAGGATTGACCAGCATGAAAAGGATAACGGCGAAAATGAGAGGGTGTCGCATATCGTAAGTGTTCCGAACCGTTAGACGCTTTTCAATCATTAAATCATTGCGGGGTGTCGCTACCCGGCGAAGACGATGTTGACGCGCCGGTTGCGCTTGCCTTTGTTTTCGATCTTGGCGACGCGAAGGGGGCCGATCTCGCCGGTTTGCGCCACATGCGTGCCGCCGCAGGGCTGCAGGTCGACGCTGGGAATATCCAACAGCCGGACCTGGCCGCTGCCGCGCGGCGGCTGCACCGACATCGTGCGCACCAGATCGGGCTGGGCGTCGAGTTCGGCATCGCTGACCCAGCGGGGCGATACCGGATGATCCTCGTCGACCAGCCGGTTCAAGCCCTCGGTGATCGCGTCTTTGTCGAGCGTGGCGTCGCCGATATCGAAATCCAGGCTGCTCTTATTTTCGCCGATCCGGCCGCCGGTCACGCCGTGGGGCACCATCGCACAAAGGAGATGAAGGCCGGTATGCATGCGCATATGCGTGTAGCGCCGGTCCCAATCGATGGCGGCGGTGACCGTGTCGCCGGGCCGCAGCGTCGGTTGATCCGCGTCGGGGACATGCACGACGTTCTCGTCGCCGTCGCCTTTCACGGTGGTCGCGATGCGGATTTCGGCGCCGTCGCCGGTTTTGAGCAGGCCGGTGTCGCCCGGCTGACCGCCGCCGGTCGGATAGAAGACCGTGCGGTCGAGAACGATGCCGCCGAGGTCGTTGATGGAAACGACCGTCGCATCGCACGCCTTGAGGTAGGCGTCGTCGCGGAACAGTTCTTCGGTAAGGCTCATCGGTCCAACCAGTCGGGTACCGGCAGTTCCTTTTCGCGCAGGAAGGCCGGATTGAAGAGTTTCGACATATACCGCGTCCCGTAGTCGCAGAGAATAGTGACGATCGTATGCCCAGGACCGAGATCCTGCGCCATCCGGATTGCCCCGGCAACGTTGATCCCGCTGGAACCGCCAAGGCAGATGCCTTCCTCCTTCAGGAGATCGAAGATCAAGGGGAGGGCGTTCCGGTCGTGGATCTGATAGGCGTCGTCGATCATCGCGCCGTCGATGTTGCCGGTGATGCGGCCTTGGCCGATTCCTTCGGTGATCGAGTTCCCGTCGGATTTAAGGGCGCCGTTCTTGAAATACTCGTACATCGCGGACCCCATCGGATCGGCGACTGCCGTGCGGATATCCTTGTTCTTGCTTTTCAAGAACTCGCTGGTGCCGGCAATGGTGCCGCCGGTGCCGATGGCGCAGGTGAACCCGTCGACCGTGCCGTCGGTCTGGTCCCAGATCTCCGGGCCGGTCGACCGCACATGCGCGTTGCGGTTCGACGTGTTGTCCCACTGGTTGGCGTAAAGCACGCCGTTCGATTCGGTTTCCGCCAACTCCTTGGCGAGCCGTTCGGACACCTTGACGTAGTTTTCCGGGTCCTTGAAGGGCACGGCGGGCACTTCGCGAAGCTCAACGCCGCAGAGGCGGAGCATGTCCTTCTTTTCGTCGCTTTGCGTCTCGGGAATAACGATGACAGTGCGGTATCCCCGGGAATTGCCGACCAACGCCAACCCGATGCCGGTGTTGCCGGCGGTGCCTTCGACGATCACGCCGCCGGGTTTCAGGTCGCCGCGTTCCTCGGCGTCGAGGATGATGTATTTCGCCGCGCGGTCCTTGACCGACCCGCCCGGATTGAGGAATTCGGCCTTGCCGAGGATCGTGCATCCGGTCAGTTCCGACGCCTTCTTGAGTTTGATGAGCGGCGTGTTTCCGACCGTGTCGGTAAAGTCCTCACGAATCTGCATGATTCGGCGCATTCCCCAATGATTTATGTGGTTTAGTCTTAGAGCTAGTCATACGGCTGTGCTTATCAAGAGCCAAAGGCGGCCGAAGCGTCAAGTCCAGCGCTCTCGCAGCCGGTCGCGATTCAAGGCCAGCCATTGCAGGCCGATGATCGCGATGGAACTTTCGATTTCGCCGTTGGCGAGCCGCGTCAGCGCCGTATCGCTCGACTCGACGAAGACGCGGATATCTTCCTGCTCGTCATCGAGGCCGTGAATCCCGCCGATTCCATCGCTGTCCACCCGTCCGCAGAACATATGGACGAATTCGGAGCATCCGCCGGGACTCGGGTAGAACTTGACGATCGGTTCGAGGTCCAAAATCGTGCAGCCGGCTTCCTCCATGGCCTCGCGACGGGCCATTTCTTCGGGCGTTTCGCCGGGTTCGATGATCCCCGCGACGATCTCGATCATCCAGGGATTCGGCCGGCCGGAGGCGAGCTTCCCGGCGCGGAATTGCTCGATCTGCACGACGCGGTCCCGGCCGGGATCGTAGAGAAGGACCGCCGCCACCGGCGGGCGCACGAAAATCTCGCGGGTGAAGGCGGGGCTGGTCCCGCCGGCGAACAAGCGATGCCGCACTGTGTAGAGGGCCATCTCGAAGAACCCGCTGTACAGTGTCGATCGGTCGAGAATTTCCGCATCATCGTCGGTCATGAGGCTCTCACGGTGGGGTTGAGGGTTTCCATTGCTTCGGGGTTGTACAGGATTTCGGCGTGATCCGGTGAGCGCATAGGGAGGCGAGGCGGTGATATAATGGTTTGCAGGTTTGTCTATTAATATCAGTTGGTTGGTTGGTTTTCGGCGGCCTCAACCAAGGGCTGAATGGGCCCGGGGTGCCTTCAACACATTAGATTACCTCTATTTTTCCAAGACAGACCCTTTTTGAAGTACGCCCTTGGCTGCTATGTCGAATGGTGGGAGATCACCCATCGAGGGAATCCGAACCGGGGAAGACAGGTTTTGGACTTGGTCGTATCGCTGATCAACGGATTGGGACGGTTTCGCGTGGCCGGCGTGGCGGCGGCGCTTGCGGTCGCGGCGACGGGGGTGAGCAGCATTCCGGCCGAAGCCGTCCAGCGCGCGCCGGCAAAGATCGATGGGTTCGGCCCGTATACCATCGGGATGCCGTTGGCGGACGCCAGGAAAGCCGACCCCAACGCCGAAGAAAGCGCGTGCGGCGAGATTGCGGAAGACCGGACCTGCCTCGTCGTGAAAGCGGCGGTGTTCGAGGAACCTGCGGTTATCTATGCCGTCCTCGATGAAAAGCGTACGAAGGTGGACAAGATCGTCGCCAAGTTGGACCCGAGGCTGAGTCGCCGGCGGGCGTTTCGCTGTATCCGCCTGTCGGAAAAGGTCTTCGCGCTTTTGGTCGTCGTGTACGGTTCGAAATACAAGCAGCAATACGATGCCGACCGCCGGCCGCTGCCGGCGGTCGCCTGGGACGGCGAACTGGAGGGCCGGTTGATTTTCCGCGCCAATTGCAAGTCCCAGGACGAAGGCATGCCGATGATCACCGTGGTGCCGCGCAAAGGCGAGGGGAGCAGCGTTGCAGCTGATCTTTCGCCGAGCCCGTCGCCTGCGCAACGCAGCGACGATCCCGCCGCCTTGCTGCAGGGACAAAATCCGGGCGGATCGCCAGCCGCGCGCTCGGATGCAGTGTCGGCATTGGCCGAGAGCGCAAAAAGAGTCGAACAACAGATACGGTCGACCCAGCCGGTTCCGCAGGAGTCGGTTACCGGGCAAGGTCGACGGTCGGCGCCTGTCGTTTTCGACGGCATTCCAGGCGACCTCTCGATCGACAGCCCGATTAGCGACCCCAAGCCGGCGCCCAGCGTGCCTCAGATCGCCATCGAAGACCCGTCGATCCTGCCGCGCGCTGCCCCGCGCACGCCGGTGAGCGTGACGCTCCTGCCGGATGCGACGCCCAAACCCGCCGATCCTGCGCCGGTTTCGGAAGCGGCGCCTGCCAAGGCTGCGCCGGCGTCCCAATTGACGACGGAGAATGCCCCAAAGCCGATTCCCACGCCGACGACTCCCACGACGGCGACCGCCGCCGTGCCAACGCCGCCGCAGGCCGCGCCGGCGGCCGAGAAGCCCGTTGACGTGGCCCGTCTGTCGCCCGCGCCATCCGCCCTACCGTCTTCAGCGCCATCGTCATCGCCGCCGCCGCAACCGGGCGCTGCCGCGCCGACGGCGGGAACGGTGCCTGCGGCGACCCCGGAGCCAGATCAAGACATTCTCGTTGACGCCGACGACGACGAAGGCGAGCAAATCGAGCCGGTTCGTGAGATGCCGGTCTTCGCGCAGACCGGGACGTCGACCAGTCTGGCGTCCGCGGCGGTCCAAAGCCACCGTTCGGAGGCCGCCGGCGTGCGGTCGTCTTCCGCCCCGTCGTCGTTCGCAACGCCGGCGGACGCTGCGCGCATCCCGCCGCGCGATCCTGCGGCGCAGGTTGCGTCGGCGCCGATTCCCAAATCGCCGACTGCGCCGCAATCCTCCACCGGGCAACCCCGGTCTTTGTTGGCGGCACGGGATGCGGCACGGTCCGCCGCGGACCCGACGCCGACGACGGAGGTTCTTCCCGCCCTCGACGACGAACCGACGGGCACGGTCTCGGTTTCCGCGGAGCGGGTGGCCGAACCGTCCAGCGCGCGGCCGCAAGCCGCCGTGCCCGAACCAAATCCGGCGCAAGCCACGGTCCCGGCGCCGGGTCCGACGCAACCCGCCGCAACACCGGCACAGGGCGAACAACGGATGGCGTCCGGCCAACCGCTGCGCCTGACGCGGGATGCCGACGCGCTGCCTTATAGGGCGCGGTTGGAGCCTCCGCCGCCCGCCGTTGATGTCGATAGGCAGCCTATCCCGTCGGCCGCCGCGCCGCCGCCCGCCACCGTAACGGACGGTCAATCGGCCAAGACCGCGCGGCGACCGGTTCCGCCGGAGCCTGAAAGCCGGAAAACGGCGGAGGGTATTGAAGACTTCGGCTCGCAGCTCGACCTGCGGATCGATCGCCAGAGAAGGCATTGGAAAGCGCCGGTGCCGGCGGTACGGCCATGGCGCGTTTTCGGTACGTCGTCGTTGAACGGCGGTTCGGTCGCATACGATGTCGCCGATGCCATCGTTTTGGACGAGCCGCGGCTGCCGGCCGGCGCGGAGAACGGCAGTCCGGAATCAGCCGCCGCGACCAAACCCTTGAACGTCCGGGAAAGCCTGCCGACGAAAGCACCGGTCCCGCCAAGGCGTCCATGGAATACTCTGCGCGATGCGGTCGCTGTAAAACATGTGACGCCGCCGCCGGTTCCGTCCAAGCGGCCATCGGTGGAAGCGACAGCGCGCCAACAACCGGAGGAGACGCTGGCCGTGCAGACGGATGGCTCTACCCCGGAGTTGGGGTCTTCTGCGACCAATGCGGCAACGGCCGATAGCGAGTCCTTGAGCCGGGGTGCGGACACTATCGATTACTTCTGAGCGCTGCACCGCCGCCTGGGGCGCAACGACAGTCTTGCATTCCGCGGCCCGTAGGGGCAGGTTGCACTGATATTACAAGGGGAAAGGGCACTTCCTTAACCTTTTGTTAGGCCTCTTGATCTTGAATATCGGCCGGCGATCTTCTCGGGCGCGGGTGGGGTAATGATAGGCGACTGGACGCGACGCGACAGCGCAAACTCTCTTGGACTTTCCGTCGATACACGCCGCGTCCTGGCGCTTGCGGGCATGATCCTGATCGGGTCGTTCGTCGCCGTGGGGGCGACCGAACGGCAGATGGCCGCGGTCGATACCGTCGTTCCCGGCGTCGGAAGCGGCAGCCCGGATAGCCTGTGGGACCGCACCATTCAAGACGTGCAGAAGGCGCTGACCGAGCTGGGGTTATACAACGGTCCGATCGACGGGCAGTATACGTCGGCGGTGAAGCGCGCGATCGAGCGTTTCGAGCAGAGATACGGCAGTATCGGACGGGACAAGGCCTTGCCCGAATCGCTGCGCAGCATGGCGACGGTCAAGGATGCGGTGCGCTTACGCAACCGGCTCGATCAGACCCGTCGCCTGCAGATCATCTCGGCCACTCAAGCGTTGAAAGGCAACCCCGCCACGCGCGATTTGGTAACGGGCCAGGGTGCGCACGCACGCGCCGCGCCGAGCGGCGCCTGCACCAACCACCCGACGGTGTCATGCCTGTTGGCGAACGCGGCGGATAGCACGGTTGCGGTGGATCGCCCGTATTTCCGGGACTGGGCCATCCGCGAGGTTGCCGTGGCCGAAGTGCGGACCGGCCGGACGGATCATATGCGGGATCGCTTGCGCAGCTTGAGCGACCCGCGGCTGGTGCTCGTTGCCTTGCGGGAGTTGGCGCAGGCGTTGGCGCAGGACGGCCGTACGGCAGAGGCAAGGGAAATCGCCGAGACGATTCCCGACGCCGTCAACAAATTGCGCGCCTTGTCGTCGATCGCCATCGCCGAGGCGCGTCTTGGCCATCGGGCGGCGGCATGGGCAGCGGTCGAGCGCGTCCTGGCCATGCTTCAGACGCACGACGGCATTTCCGGCAAGGTCGCGATCGTGACCGCGTTGGCGTCGGGATTGGCGGATGCCGGCGATATCGATGCGGCGCGATACGCCATCGCCGAGACGCGCCGTTTCGCGACGGCGCGGGATGCGGGCAAGGCGCGGCAGGCCGAACTCGGCATGATCACCGGCGCGCTGGCCAATACGCCGCAGTTCAAGTCCGCGATGGACGCCTTGGCGCGGTTGACGGCGAATAGAGGAGGCGACCAATCCGCCACGGTCACGTCCGCGGTCGCGAAGGTGGCGGCGGCCGAGGGCGACCGGTACCGCGTCACGACGCTTTCGAATTTGGCCGTCGTTCATGCGAAACTCGGCGATCCGGATGCGGCGGCAACGGTGCTGCAACAGGCGGAAAGCGCGGCGGGACGCGTCCGCGCGGGATACCCGGCGGCGATTGCCAGTTTCACCGTGGCGAAGGCGTGGGCGCGCATCGGCGAGGCCGAGCGCGCCGAAACCGCTATGCTCGCGCTGGACAATCCGGTCCTGCGCGCGAAAGGCCTCTGGGAAATCGGTGTTCTGCGGGCGTCTTCCGGCGATGCGTCGGGGGCGGCCAAGACCGAAGAGGCGGCCTTTGCGGCGACCCGGGATATTCCGAGCGCCTTTGACCGGACGATCCTGCTCAGCGACAGCGCCATTACGCTGGCGGGCGCGGGACTCCCGGAACAGGCGATCCGCGCGTTCGACGCCGCTTGGCGTTCGGGACGCGATATCGACGCCAAATGGTGGCGCGCCCGGGCTTATGCGCGCCTGGCGGTGGCGTTGCATGCGATCGAGAACCGGTCCGACAGCCGGCGTTAACACCGCATCGAAGGCCAGGCGTCGCCATCCTTGTTGGCAATTGCCGCGATCCTATATCTTCCTGACATGGGAGCGTCGACGCGCATGCATCATCGATTGGCCGTAGTATTGTTGTTCGGATCGTTGGCGGCCTGCGCCGGGCCGGAGTATCGATGGGTCAAGCCGGGCGTCGATGCCGCGACCTTCGAAAAGGACCGTCAGGCCTGCGTTCAATATGTCGATGACGAGTTCAATCCGTTTTACGACTACGGACCCGCGCACCGCTATGTTTCGGCGTCCGAAGAAGCGCTTTACAAGCAGATCGAGGCGGAAAATATGTTCCGGCGTTGCATGAAACGCCGTGGCTACGAGCTTGTTACGATTGAGACAAAGCCGCGCTGACCGACGTTCGATCCGTCAGGCGTCGTTTTTCGCTATGTCCAGCGCATCGACCCGTTCCAAGATTGACTGCAGGTGGGCGTCCGGAAAACCTTCGGCGGCCAGAGCATGGACCGTCGACGCCAGATAGTCCCGGCAGCTTCCGAATTTCCCTTCGGCGGAGGCGATGACGGCGGCTGCGTCATCGTCCGGCAGCGCACCGGCATATTGCGCGTGGGTTTGGTCCGCGACGAAGCAGAGCGCGATGATCGGCCCTTCCGGTGCCGTAACGGGCAGCCATTCGGGCACGTAGAGGCCATTATGCATCTCCCGCGCCCAAAGCGCTGTAAGGTCGTCATGCAGTTGCGCGTCGCTCAGCCGATAGGCAATGCCGGTACAGGTTCCGCCCGGTTCCAGGCCCAACCCGAGTCCCGGTCGGTCCGGCGTCCCGCGCGCCAACAGGCTCCACACGTTGAAGGCGCGGCGATGCGTCGGCAGCGTGACGCCGCGTCGGTCGGCGGCGGCGAAACAGGGGTCCCAGATCAGCGAGCCGTAGGCGAAGACCCAGATGTCCGATTGCGACGGCGCGGCGGCGAGGGTTTCGCGGAGGCTTTCGGCGCGCGCGGCATCGCTCAGCGGCGGAACCGGCTGTCGGGGTGCGGAAAGCGGCTCAGGCATGGGAAGGGATGTCGCGAAAGCTGGCCATACGTGTTTTCTCCCTGCCGGAATCGGGTATCATGGCGCGGCACCCGATGAGATCGTTTGGGGTGCGTCGGGTCGTGCCCGTACCGTACCGCCGTTCCTCATGGATTGACATTCGACCCGCCGCCGTCGCCCATGCGACCCAACACCGCCGTAAAGGAGCCCAGCCATGCCTGACAGCACGTTGACGAATTCCCGCATCGTCGCAGCCTATCGCGAAAAAACGCCCGGGTCCGGCGAATTCGCGGAACGCGCCCGGTCGGTCTTTCCGAGCGGCCTGACGCATGACTCCCGGCATCTGGACCCGTATTGCCTCTACGTCGACCGCGCGCAAGGATCGCGGAAATGGGACGTGGACGGCAACGAATATGTCGACTATTTCGGCGGCCATGGCGCGTTGTTGATGGGGCACAATCACCCGGACATCGTGAAGGCGGTCGACGAGCAGGTCCATAGCGGCACGCATTACGGCTCCGGCCACGAGTTGGAGATTCGCTGGGGCGAATTGGTGAAGAAGCTGATTCCGACGGCCGAGAAGGTCCGTTTCACCGGGTCGGGCACCGAAGCCAATTTGATGGCGTTCCGCCTCGCGCGGGCCTTTACAGGGCGCAACAAGATCGTCCGCTTCCTCGGCCATTTCCATGGCTGGCAGGATCACGTCGCCTTCGGCGTCGGGAATCATTTCGACGGGACGCCGACGCCGGGCGTTTTGGAAAGTATCGCGGAAAACATCATTCTGGCGCCGTCGGACGATATCGCGGAAACCACGCGCATCCTCGAATCCGACGACGACATCGCCGCGGTCATCCTGGAGCCGACTGGCTCCGGGTTCGGCCAGGTGCCGGTGATGAAGGAATTCGTAAGCGAGTTGCGCAAGGTGACCGAGGCGCAGGGCATCCTGTTGATCTTCGACGAGGTGGTGGCCGGGTTCCGGGCGTCGAAGGGCGGCGCGCAGCAGGTCTTCGGCCTCAAGCCGGACCTGACGAGCCTCGCCAAGATCCTCGCCGGCGGCCTGCCGGGGGGCGCGGTCTGCGGCCGGGCGGATATCCTCGACCTGCTGGACTTCGAGGCGACAGCCAAGAAAGGGCTGGAGAAAATAGGCCACCAAGGCACCTTCAACGCCAACCCCATGTCGGCGGCGGCCGGGGTTACGATGCTGAACATCGTCGATACGACCGACGCCACGGCAAAGGCGATTGCAACGGCGGAAAAACTTCGCAGCGAATTCAACGCGGTCTTCAAGGACGAAGGCGTGCCCTGGGCCGCCTACGGCCAGTTCTCCGAGATTCATTTCTTCACCAATCCGGACGGGTTGGATATCGACCCGACCACCTTCGACCTGTTCGCGATGAAGCACAGCGACTTCAAGGCCGATAAGACCGTGACGACGCGGTTTCGCCTGGGGCTGATGATCAACGGCATGGATCTGAACGGGAAGCTCGCGTGCAAGGTCTCCGCGGTTCACGACGATCGGGACGTCGCGGACAGCGCCGCCGCCGTCCGGAAGTCGGTCCACATGTTGAAGGCCGAGGGCGTGCTGTAGCGGGCAGGTGGTGCGGCGTTGGCGATGACGTAAGAATAGGGAGAACGCATGTCATCCAGTCATACGGGCGACGCGCCATTGCCGCTGGACGGCGTGCGCGTCATCGAGTTCTGCCAGACGATCATGGGGCCGTCCTGCGGGCTCGTGCTCGCCGACCTGGGGGCGGATGTCATCAAGGTCGAACCGGCGCCAGGCGGCGACAAGACGCGCAAGCTGCATGGTTTCGCGGCGGGATTCTTCGCCAGTTTCAACCGGAACAAACGCAGCGTCGCGCTCGACCTGAAATCGCCCGAGGGCCGGGAACTTGCCCATAAACTCATCCAGTCTGCCGACGTGGTGACCGAGAACTATGCGCCCGGCACGATGGAGAAGCTGGGCGTCGGTTACGACGACATGGCGACGCTCAATCCCGGCCTGATCTATTGCTCGATGAAGGGCTTTCTCAGCGGTCCCTATGAGAACCGGCTCGCCCTCGACGAGGTGGTGCAGTTCATGGCCGGGCTCGCCTACATGACCGGGCCGCCGGGCCGGCCGCTGCGCGCCGGGGCGTCGATCATCGATATCCTGGGCGGCACCTATGGCGCGCTGGGTATCATCGCGGCGCTGCGCGACCGGGAACGCACGGGGAAGGGACAGTTCGTCAAGAGCGCCCTGTACGAATCGACCGCCCTGCTGATGATGCAGCATATGGCGGGAGAGGCGATCACCGGCGAGGAAGTGCCGCCCATGCCGAAACGGTGGGGGGCCTGGGCCATCTATGAGGTCTTCAACACGTCGGACGGCGACCAGATCTTCATCGGCCTGACCAGCGATAACCATTGGCGGCGGTTCTGCGAGCATTTCGGGCGGCGGGACCTGTTGGTGGATCCCAAACTCCAAACCAACGAAGACCGGGTCAAAGCGCGCGAATGGCTGAAACCGATCGTCCATGAAATCTTCGGCCAGCATACCAAGGCGGAGTTGTTGGAAATCTGCGAGAAGATCGAGGTTCCCTTCGCCCCGGTCGCGCAGACCAAAGACCTCTTCGACGACCCGCAGCTCAACGCGAACGGCCGGATGCTGGAAACGCGCTTGCCCGACGGCAGGATGACCAAACTGCCCCGATTACCGGTCGAGATCGGCGACCACGACCTGGGCCTGCGTCGGCAGCCGCCGGAGATCGGCGAGAACACCCGGGAAATCCTGGTCGAACTCGGGTTGGACGATGCCGCGATCGGCGATCTGGAAGCCAAGGGTATCGTCGTGACGGACCGGCCCGCCGCGGCCGAGTAGCCCGTCCTTCCGGTCGAGCGGCGAGGGAAGGAAAGCCGATAACGCCATGACACGTCATCTGTTCACGCCGTTCGCGATGCGCGGTTTGACCTTCGATAACCGCGTCGTCGTATCGCCGATGTGCCAGTACAGCGCGGAGGACGGCTGCGCCACCGATTGGCATCTCATGCATTTGGGCCAGCTCGCCATATCGGGGAGCGGGTTGTTGATCCTCGAAGCGACGGCGGTCGAACCGCGCGGGCGTATCACGCCGCACTGTCTAGGCCTTTATTCCGACGCGAACGAGGCGGCGATACGGCGGGTCGTCGAGTTTTGCCGTCGGCATGGCAAGGCGAAGCTCGGCATTCAGCTTGCGCATGCCGGGCGCAAGGCGTCGTCGCACCGTCCCGCCGACGGCCGCCACGCGTTGGCGGAGGATGAAGGCGCATGGGAAACCGTCGCCCCGTCGCCCTTGCCGTCGAGCGCGCGTTGCCCGGTGCCGCGGATGCTCGACCGCGCGGGTATGGATGAGATACGCGACGCCTTCGTCGCCGGCGCTGCGCGGTCCGAGCGGATTGGATTCGACCTGATCGAGTTGCATATGGCGCATGGCTACCTGATGCACGA
The DNA here is from genome assembly GCA_028281325.1 of Alphaproteobacteria bacterium. Lineage (GTDB taxonomy): Bacteria > Pseudomonadota > Alphaproteobacteria > UBA8366 > UBA8366 > JAJFJD01. The sequence continues at coordinate 18,002 of JANQKC010000040.1, read as the reverse complement.
GTTCCTGTCGCCGCTCAGCAATCAGCGGGATGACAGTTATGGCGGCAGCCGGGAGAACCGGATGCGGTTTCCCTTGGAGGTCTTCGATGCCGTGCGCACGGCATGGCCCAAGGAGAAGCCGCTGGGCGTCCGGGTCTCGGCGTCGGACTGGGTGGACGGCGGTTGGGCGATCGAGGATTCGGTGGCGTTGGCACAGGCGCTCAAGGATCGTGGGTGCGATTACATCTGTGCGTCCAGCGGCGGCGTGTCCGGCGCGCAGAAAATCGACCTGAAACCGGGGTATCAGGCCGATTTCGCCGCCGCGATCAAGCGGGAGGCGGACATGCCCACCATGGCGGTCGGTATGATCCTGTCGCCCGAGCATGCCGACTCCCTCGTCGCGGAGGGGGCGGCCGATATGATCGCGCTGGCGCGGGGTATGCTCTATAACCCGCGTTGGGCTTGGCATGCGGCCGAGGTGTTGGGCGCGGACGCGGCCTATCCGGTCCAGTACGAGCGCAGCCGGCCCGCCATGTGGCCGGAAGCCTTTCAGACAATCAAAGCAGCGGAGTGAGGGAACGATGGCGAATGTGTGCCGGACGGTGGGGACGGACGCGGATCTGACGGCGAGCGAAGCGGTGGCGAAGATCGCCCGCGGCGATTTGACGGCCGAGGCGCTGACGCGGGCGTGCCTGGACCGTATCGCCGAGATCGAGGATCAGGTGCACGCCTTCGCCTTTGTCGATCCCGATCTTGCGATCAGCAACGCGCAGGCCGTCGACAAGGCAGGCGACCGCGGCGTCATCCGCGGGGTGCCCTTCGCCATGAAGGACATCATCGACACCGCGGACATGCCGACCGGGCATGGGTCGTCGATATACACCGGTCATCGCGTTGCCTGGGATGCCCCTTGCGTCGCCGCCTGCCGCGCGGCCGGCGGCGTTTCCTTCGGCAAGACCGTGACGACGGAATTCGCGCATCGCCACCCGAACGAGACGCGTAATCCGCACAACACCGACCATACGCCGGGCGGATCGTCGAGCGGGTCCGCCGCCGCCGTCGGCGCGCATATGGTGCCGGTCGCGTTCGGGACGCAGACGACCGGATCGATCATCCGGCCGGCCGCCTTCTGCGGCACGGTCGGGTACAAGCCCAGCTACGGTGACTTTTGCACCACCGGGGTGCGCGATAACGTGCCGTCCTTCGACACGTTGGGCCTGATTGCCCGGTCGGTCGACGATCTGGCGCTGTTTCGGGCGGCGGTCATGGCGTTGCCGCATGAGCCGCTGGATGCGGTCGACGTGTCGGCGTTACGGATCGGTTTCTGCCGGACCGCGTTCTGGGACAAGGCGGACGCCGCGACGCAGGCCTTGCTGGAACGGACTGCCGACGCCGTGAGCGCTGCCGGCGCGGCGGTTACCGACTTCGATTTACCGGACGGCGAGGCGACGTTGCCGGACGAGGTCGTGAACGTCTCCGGTTTCGAATTCTCCCGCGTGATGACGCATGAGCGGATGGCGCACAAGGATCAACTCAGCGCGGACTTGTTGGACGGGCGCGTGGCCGATGGCTTGCGCTGCAGCTATGACCAATATCGGGCCTCGGAAGCCGTAATCCGCGACTACCGCCAGCGGGCCTATGCCGCCATGGACGGTGTCGATCTGCTGTTGACGCCGAGCGCGGCGGGCGAGGCGCCCGAAGGCATTGCCTGGACGGGCGATGCGAGCTTCAACAATGTGTGGACGACCATCCATCTGCCCGCGCTCACGTTACCGGCCGGGGCGGGACCGACCGGATTGCCGCTCGGCGTGCAGCTTATCGGTCAATTGCATCGGGACCACCGGATGCTGTCCGCGGCCAAAGCCGTTCAGGCCGCGGTTCTTCTGTAACGCGGAAGAGCCTGCCGGGTTTTACCGGGTATCGAAGAAGCGCATCACGTTGTCGCCGCTCAATCGGCCGGTTTGTCCGATGCGGCGGATCAACTGCTGCAACTCGGTATTCGTCGGTGTCGCCACGTTGAAATGGCGTCGGGGATCGAAGTCCCGGCGGCGGTTCCGCTTCTCCGTGACTTGCAGGGTCAGGATCCCTATGACCCACGGTTCGCCGTCCAGCATCAGGACCAAGGGGCCGCCGGACCATCCGCGTTTGGTGTCGCAATCATGGATCAGCCCGGTGCCCGGCCGGAGGAGATGCGCGACGCATCCGTCGCTGATGCGGAAGTCGCGGCTTTCGGGATCGTACCCGACCGCAAACATGGGGATGTCGGATTGTCGCGCGGCGGCAATGCCGTCGGCGTCCACGATGCCGAGGCCGAGCGAGCCGCTGCTTCGGCTGATACGGCGTTCGAGCAGGCCGACCGCCCAGTCGCGCGGCGCGATGGCCGTGTTGATCTTGCCGCGGGATGTGAAGGATTGCCCGAGCTTTGCGCCGAGTATCCGGATTTTTTCGCCGCGGCTGGTGAGAAAGAAGAACTCGTTGGCCCGAGGCCGTCCGCTCAGATGATTCATGAAGTTATGGGCCGTGGTCAGCACCAGGTCGTGGGTCGATCCCGGCGGTGCCACGAGGATCCCGGTGCCGATCCGGCGCAGCGTGTCGTCAAGCGACCATTTGGCGGCGATGACGCCGACACTCTGGAAGCGCCAGGCTTCGTCTTCGGTCAAGGGGCGTCGGTCGTCCGTTCCCATCACGAAGGCGCCGGCTGGTATCGCCGCCAGGCATATCGCCGCCGCCAGGATCAGCACCGCAAAAGATGGCATTGGAGGGAAAAGCGTCTTGGTCATCTGCGGATTGCCGCGCCGTCTGTTGGCCCAGTTTCTTGAATACCGTGATCGCGCGGTGGGATAAACCGGCAAAACCGGGATGTCGTCGGGAAACCCGTTGCCGTCGCGAAATCCCGCGATAGATTAGGTTCGCAGGCTAGCGAGGCATGACCGAGGCGAACCGATTGACTGCACAGCCTTCGATGCAAACCGTTCAGGCGCCTCAGGCACCGGCGAATCGCGCGTTCGCGCTCATGGCGTTCCTGGGCGCATTGGCGATCGGACTGGTGGTCGCCGTTCCCGCCCAAGCAGACGTTGATGACGAGAACGACGTGCCGGCGACGACCGAACTCAACGAAAAGACCGACGAGCGCGATCAGCGGCGCAAGGGCGCGATCCAGGATCGGCAGCGCCGCTTGAAAGACGAGCGTCGGACATTGCAGTTTGAAAAGCGCACGAAACATCCGTTCCGGGTCGAGCGGCTGCAGCGCCGCGATATCCGCCGCAACGAACAACGACAGAATTGGAACAAAGGCGAGATCCGCCGCTTGGAGCATCGCAACCGGCGGCACCGCAGCGGCGCCAGATAGCCCTTCTTCCGATTGGCGTAGCGGCCGTCGGTTTCGCCGACCGGGGATTGCGTGGTTTCGCCAAGATGGCTATGGGTTAGGGCAACACATACCATAAGAACGAGGGATCGATGCCCGAACCGCAATCCGGCGTGCTGCCCGACGGAAATGCCCACGCGACTTTCATGACCTTCGAAATCAAGTCCGGCGCGGAGACTGCGTCGGTTGTCCGGAAAGCTTGTTCGCGTGTGCCGGTCTTGACGGAAGAGGTGCGCCGCGAGGCGGACGGCGCGGATGTGTTCAGTGTCGTCGCGGTGGGCGCCAACGCATGGGATGGCGTGTTCGGCGGAAGGAAACCGAAACGGCTTCGGCCCTTTGCCGCGCTTGCGAGCGGGCCGCACAAGGCACCCTCCACGCCGGGGGATATCCTGGTCCATATCAGGAGCGATCGCGCGGACCTGAACTTCGAGTTGGCGCGGCGCGTCTATGACGCATTCGGCGATGCGGTGTCGATGGTGGAGGAAATTCATGGGTTTCGGTACTTGGACACCCGGGACCTGACCGGATTTGTCGACGGAACCGAAAACCCAACCGGCGACCGTCGGGCCGAGGTGGCCTTGGCGAAAGAAGAGGAACCGGACTTTTCCGACGGGAGCTATATCGCGCTGCAGCGCTACGTTCACGACCTGCCGAAGTGGAACGAGGTCGCCGTTTCGGAGCAGGAACAAATCATCGGCCGCACCAAAGCCGACAATATCGAGTTCAAAAGCGACGAGAAAGCGCCCTACGCGCATATCAAACGGGCATCGATCAAGGAAGGCGGCAAATCGCTGGAGTTGTTGCGTCACAGCATGCCGTACGGGACCGCCGAGGAGCACGGTCTCTATTTCATCGCGTATTGCGAAACGCCGGACACGTTCGACAAGATGCTGGAACGGATGATTGTCCCGGATTCCGACGGGCAGTACGACCATTTGATGGATTACACGACCGCCGTGACCGGCGCGTCCTTCTTCGCACCGTCACTCGATTTCCTCAAATCTCAGGCAACCTAAGACGGTCCGTGGCGAAGCGCCGGAAGAGCCCGGAAACGAGGGTCAGTTCATCGCACGGATAGCGAATTTACCCGGCACGCTGAGATGGTTGTATTGATCGCGGTTTTCGAGCGTGTAGAACAACGGGTCGAGCGCGGCTTCCGACGCGTAGGTGGCGACCAGCAGTATTCGGGGCTTGTTGGTCGTACGGCCGCCCCGATGGAAACCGCAGGCGTCGTACAATAGCAGGGTACCCGCATCCCCTGGGCAGCTGCAGACTTCCTCCTCCGGCAGTTCGCGCTCAAGCGCGCCGTCGGGCGGGAAGGAACCGGTCGGCGGATTGTTAGGATAGACCGATCCGTGCCGCCCACCGGGCTGCGTGCCCCGGATGTACGAGAGCGGCCCTGATTTCTCGTCGACGTCCGACAAATACAAGAACAGTTTTATGAGCTGGTTGTCTTCATTGTCGCGATGCCACCGTTCGGAATCGATCGGTGGATCGCTGGGATCGCACGGCAGATTGTACCAGATGTCGAGGTATTTGATGCGGCTGCAAACGCCCAGATAGGCGTTGACGATACCAAGGATACGGTCGTCGAGAAGAAGCGTGGCGAGGGAGGAAGGGACCGCCAGCGTCGGCTGAAAACCGAAGACGCGAACCACGTACCATTTCGTCCCTTCCTTGCTGATGCGTTGTTCGATCTGATCGCGCACGTCCGGCTTCCGGAACAACGCTTCGGCCTCGTCTTGCAACGCCTTCAACAAGCCGTTGGCGTTCAAGAGGCGATTCAGCGTCGTTACGTGGATACCGTCGGACTCCAGATCGTTCACCGCCGTCTTCTGCGCCGGATTCAAGACCGGCGCGTGTTTTCCCAGAATCTCGATGTTGCGCTTGTTCAACTGGCTCCATCGGTCGGGGCGGTACCGTGCGCGATAATGGCGGTGGATGGCGAGCGAGATGGGCCAGGTCCGGACAAGGGCGCCGCGCAACAACTGGCCGGCGGTGCGCGCCTGTACGCGGCGCAGGGTTTTGTAAATCCAGGATGCCGTATTCATGGTCTACAGACCGGGCTCGACTGAAACGCGTATGGCGTTCCGCTTTTCAAGAACCGAACGGATACGACCGTCATGGCGCAATATCGGCTTATGCTTTTTCGGATGGAATAGCATACGTTCCCAACGTGTTATTTTTGTGGCGGTTCCGCACCGCGTTATGACGCTATCATCCAATTAATAAAAAAATTGCCTTATAGGGCGATCAATCATGCATGAAAGCAACGTAAGGGCGGTATCCTAGTGCTAACTTTTGGATAAGGGTACTATCAAATAGAGGTAATCTCGGCGCGGCCGATCGGCGCGAAACGCATGCCTCCCGCCGCGGACGGTTGAGGAGCCCATGGCGGACGTGTAAAGCTTGCGGCAATCACCCGTATGGATCGGGTTTAGAAGTTATACTTCAACCCGGTGGCAAGGAAATTCGATCCCGCCCGTGCGCCAAAGAAAGTGCCGAAAATACTGGACCGGTGATGTAGTCGCGTTGACAGGGTCCATGCCGGATATTGCGGCAGGGTGAAGTCCAGCTCGAATGTCAGGAAGTTCAGCAATTGCGACGTTCGTTTGTCGTCGTCCCGCTCGATTTCCGGCGTACTGGTGGCGAAGGAGATGCCGTTGCCGACGGCGAAACTTGTGTCGATGTAATTGTCCCACGGGAACGTAAAGTATCGCGCGAGCACCAGACCATTGAACTCCCAATGGTCCTGTTTGCGGAAATGGCGGACGATTTGGCCTTCGACTTCGAAGGCAAAATGCCGAGTCACCTTGAACAGACGCCGGTTCAACGCCGCGCCGGCCAAGGCGGAATCGACGAAATCCGCATCGAAGGTAAAGATACTGGCGATATCCGATGAGGTGCCGGCCGCTCCAAAGACCATGACGGACCATGGCCGGGGACCCGGACCGCCGGCCAATCCGTAGAGGTTTCGCCAGTTCGGCTCCGGCTGGACGCCGCCGCCGACCGGCGGGACACCCTGTTGCGAGGTCGGAACGGCGTCCGGTGCGCGCGTGCGAATGTCCTGCGCGGGAAGCGGTGCGGTTCCATACGCCGGCGGGCTTGCCGGCGTGTCCCGGTAGGCCGGGGTTCTGGCCGGCGTGTAGGCAGGGGGCACGGCACCCGTCGGCCGGTTCATCGACGACAGGGCCGATTGCATGGACTCCATGACGGCATCGGTATGGTCGATGCCGGTGGCATGGGTTGCGTGACCGGAAATCGTCAGCAAGAGCAGCGGAACGGCGGTCCACCGTATGACGGAGGGGAAGGAAAGCACTGTTCTGATTATCTTGCGCGGTAAGACGCTACCGGACCGGTTCGATGAGCAGCGTGGCTCCAGGCCGTCCGCCTCGACCCTGCGCCCGAACCGCTTTTTTGATTCCAACGCCGGCGGATTCTTGTTCTATACCGTCGCAATTCTTCCTCCCGCACGTACCCTAGTGTTCCCTGGGGAGAAATTATCGATCAATCATTCGCGCGATCAACGGCCTATCGTCGATGGGCGGCAGAATATCGCGATGGCGTTGCAAAAATGGAACTTTCCGTGTTGCGGCTTTCCATCGGCGCCCATGCGGGTAATCGCGCCGCCATCTGTCGCTCTGTCGCTATTTTGAAACAACCCGTCTTCCCGGACCGTAGACGTTCCAAGAACGAATTGACGGGACGATAGGATTTCCAGAAGATCGCTCCTTACGCTGGGGAGGTGGGCGAGCATCGCATGGCAAGGAGATTATCAAGGTCTGTCGCTAGGCTGTGTCTGATGACATGTTTGGCGCTTGGGGTGCTTGCATCGAAGAACAGTCACGCGGATGACGTGGTTTCGTTCGGGCCGAAAGAAACGTCGGCGCTTTTCACCGTGGGGGCCGGGAGTATCGGCAACATTATCGCGGAGCGCGACGCCGCGGGTGTGTTCTCGATCCAGTACCGCACGAGCAAGACGTTCGAGCTGCTGCGGCTTCGTCCGGAACTCGGCTTGCTGGCGACGACCGATGAATCGATCTATGTCTGGGTTGGCCTCAGCACCGACATAACTTTTTTCGGGCGTATCGTCGGGACATTGGATGCGGCCGTTGGCGGTTATGACAAAGGCAACGGCCAACCTCTGGGGCATGCCGTCAATTTCCGGACGGGCGGCAAGGTTTCGTGGCGGTTCGACAACAACGCCCAACTCGGCGTGGGGCTCCATCATATTTCCAACGGCGGCCTGGACCCCATAAACCCGGGAACGGAGACGCTCGCCATTTACTATTCGCATCCGCTCAGTTTTTAGCCGGGGTGGGAATCGGCATCGTATTCCAATAAGCTGCGATCAACCAAAAAGACAGACGGGGCGCTGGGAAATGTTCAACAAGTTTGGAAGGGTGTGCGGCCCCGGCGCTGCGCCCAAAATTCGGCTCGCCGGCGGGGCCGTTCTGCTGCTTCTATCCACGGCGGCGGCGACCATGGCGCAAGCGGCCAGCGTGAACCATACGGACGCGGTTTTCGCCTCGATGCAATCGGCTTTGACTTCGATGCAGTCGACGACACCGGTAACGCCGGCACCGGCGGCAGCACCGGCAACCCCGGCGTTGATGCCCAGCGATCCCCGTTACCTACCGGCGGAGCCGCCAACGATTCCCGCACCGCCTATCGCTCAGCCGCTGACGACGCCGGTGCCCGCACCGGCCATCCAGCCTGCGCCGCCGCCACGCTCCGTCCAGGCGCCGCCGGCGCGGCAATATGGACGGGACGCGCCGCGTCGGAGTTACGATACGGTGCAAGGCCCGCGGCGACAATCGCCGGCCCCGGCAACGGGACGGGGCCCGGATGCGTACAAAGACGGTTGGTACGCCATCAACACGGATTATTGGCTCAACTATCCGCTGACGGTGTGGCGTATGGCCACGGCGCCGACCCGTTTCGATACCACCGATTGGCTGGTCGCGGCGGGGGTCATCGGCGTCACGGGATTCTTTCTGACCCTCGACGAAGAAATCCAGAGTTTCTGGCAGGATACTATCACAGGCTCGACCAGCGACAGCGTGTTCGATGTGTTCAACGTGTTCGGCGATACCAAATATGTCGTTGGCGGGTCGATCGGGCTTTATGCGGTCGCCGAAGCATTGGACCAGACCGGTGTCGTGAATGCGCGTCGCGCCAAGGCCACCGGCCTGCTGACGGCGCAAAGCGTTCTGATCGCGCAAGGTATCACGGGCAGCATCAAGTGGCTTGGCGGCCGTGATCGTCCGAACGAGTCGGACAGCCGTTTCGATTTCCGAGGGCCGGGCAATGGCGACAACAAGGCCTTCCCATCGGGCCACGCGACGGTTGCCTTTGCGTTGGCCACCACGGTGTCCGAAATCTATGGGCCCGAGTATCGTTGGGTGCCTTGGATCGCCTATCCCACGGCAATCGGTACGGCATTGTCGCGCATCGATCGCAACAAGCATTGGGCATCCGACGTCTTTCTGGGCGGCGTCATCGGCTATGCGGTCGCGAAAACGGTGACGCATTACAGCCCCTTCCTTGAAAAACAGTCGATCAGTTTTCGCCAGTTGGAGTCCGTCGACGGGCCGGGGCTTCTGGCGGTCCGTAAATTCTGATCCGGCCGTCCGACTCCGGCTGAGAAGAACGCTCGGTCGACAGGAAATTGCGGGACCGCGCCGCCGTTATCGCTCCGCGGGTTCGGACCGTTCGATCTTGTCGAGGCGACGGTTTGCGACGAAGCGAAGCAATGGATCGGGCGGCAGGATCGCGGCTTCCGGGATCATTTCGGCGAAGCGAAGTTCCTCGCTGTCGATGCCGCACAGTTTCTCGGCCATGAGCTTGCCGCAGGCGGTGCCCCGGGTCATGGGCGCTGCGTCCGTGGTGAGGACGATATGCAGGCCAGACGCGATTTCGCCGAATACGCGGCCCTCGTTCCGGGTCATCGCCATGATGCCGCCCCAGGTCGCGGTAAGGTCGACGCCTTCCAGCGCCGGCCAGCGCTTGGCGATGCTGGCGCGATGATTGGCGGCGGCGTCTTCGATAAGATCGGCGGCAAACCGCTTGTCCCGCGCATAGGTGAACGTGTTGCGCATCAGGATACGGCCATCGACCGTCAGGCGGACCGTGCTTCCGTTGGGACTGGCGGGGAGAAGCCCGAATTGCTCTTCGTTGCCGACATGGCGGCGCTCGTCATCGCTGAGCGGCCGCGTGAGGCTGGCGAAAAGGCCGAGCGGCACCACCCGAAAGCGCTTGAAGCCCATTTCCTCGGCGAAGACGTGATTGGTCAGGATCAATTGCTTGGCGACGACTTCACCGTCGGGACAGATGAGGCGAAACGCGCCATCGGTGCGCAGTTCGGTCACGGGGCTGTCCTCGTACAAGGCCACGTTCGCGGGCAGTGTCGCGCCCAAGCCCCGCATCATGGCGGCGGGCTGCACTAAGGCGGCCCCTTGGACGCGAACGCCGGCCGTATAGAATTTTGATCCGGTGATCGCTTCCAGTTCATCCCGCTGTATGCGCTCCTGTGGAACGGCGAGGGCGTCGAAGCCATCGGCGACCGCGTTCAGATGTGCGTCGCCTTCACGACTGGCGGACACGTAAATCTGTCCCCAATCGGACCAGTCGCATCGGATTTGATGCGTTTCGACGGTTTCCCGCAAATAGGCATGACCGCAGCCGAACAGGCGATCGGCCTGCCGCGCGACATCCAGATGCTTGATACCGCCATGGCTGTGATGCGACAGCATGAAGCCGGCATTCCGGCCGGAATTCCCGTAGCCGACCCGCATGGCGTCGACGACGGCGACCGTGTCGTCGGGGCGCAGTTCGCCGAGGCGCCGGGCCGCCGCGAGGCCGCACGCGCCGGCGCCGAGGACGGCCCAGTCCGCCGTGACCGTTGATGTGACGCGTCGCGCTTCCGGCGGTGGCGGCAGCGCTTCATACCAGCCGTTGCGGACGCCGTCGTTCGGCAGCTTGCGCGCGGTGTAGACCGCTTTCATACCCTAAACCTCGAAATTTCCATGGTCCGAAGGAGGATTGTCGGCGCGGGGAAGCCGGTCAAGTCAGTCGAGCTCGAAACTGTCCGAATAATCGACTTTGAGATCCACCGATTGTTCGTCCTTGCGAAGAAGGCAGTTTCCCACGACCAAGAGGTCGAGTTCGGTTCCCATGAAGCATCGGAAAGCGTCTTCCGGCGTACAGACGATGGGCTCGCCGCGAATGTTGAAGCTGGTGTTTACGAGAACGGGGCATCCGGTCTTCGCCTTGAAGGCGGACAACAAGGCGTGAAATCGTGGGTTCGTCTCGCGATGGACGCTTTGCAAGCGCGCCGAGTAGTCGACATGCGTGACCGCCGGAATCTCGGAACGCACCACATTCAGCTTATCGATCCCGAAGAGCGCCGCTTCGGACGCGCTCATGCGCCGTCGCCGCTCTTCCTTCACGTCGGCCACGATCAGCATATACGGGGTGTCGGCGTCATGGTCGAACCAGTCGGCCATATCCTCACGCAGGATGGCCGGGGCGAAGGGGCGAAAGCTTTCCCGGTATTTGACCTTGAGATTCAGCGTCTTCTGCATTGCGGGCGATGCCGGGTTGCCGAGGATCGAGCGGCCGCCAAGCGCCCGCGGACCGAACTCCATGCGGCCGGCCATCCACCCGACCGCCTGATCGTCGGCGAGGGCGGACGCCGTCCGGTCGATCAGCGCGTCATCGTCCATGACGTGAAATGTCGCGCCCGCCGCGGTCAGTCGCTCTTCTATATCGGCCTGCTCGAAACAAGGACCCAGATAACCCCCGCTCATGTGGTCCATGCCGTTGGCGGTGGCGCGTGGCTGGCGCTGGTGAATGTGATACGCGCCGAGGGCCGCTCCCAACGCGCCGCCGGCGTCGCCGGCCGCCGGCTGTATCCAGATATTCTCGAAGGCGCCGTCGCGGTGCACCTTGCCGTTTGCGACGCAATTCAGCGCCACGCCGCCGGCCAAACAGAGATTTGGAAGATCGTATTCCGCGCGCAACGACCGGGTCAGTTTCAGGACGATTTCCTCGACCACCGCCTGCACCGATGCGGCGATGTCCATGTGAAAGGGCGTCAACAGGTCCTCGGGCGCGCGGACCGGCTCGCCGAACAAGTCGGAGAACCGGTCGTTGGTCATCGTCAGACCGGTGCAATAGTTGAAATAGGATTGGTCCAAGCGGAAGGAGCCGTCGTCCTTGATGTCGACGAGGGTGTCCTTGATGACATCGGCGTATTTGGGTTCGCCGTAGGGCGCCAGTCCCATCACCTTGTACTCGCCGGAGTTCACTTTGAACCCGGCGTAATAGGTGAAGGCCGAATAGAGCAGGCCGAGCGAGTGCGGGAAGTGGATTTCCTTTTCGACCTCAAGCGTGTTGCCGCGTCCGATGGCGACCGAGGTCGTCGCCCATTCGCCGACCCCGTCCATCGTCAGCACGACCGCTTCGTCGTAGGGCGATGGGAAAAAGGCCGAGGCCGCATGGCTCATATGGTGTTCCGAGAACAGCAGCTTGTTCTGCCAATCGAAACCGTCGTCGAAGGACTTGAACCGTTTACGCAGCAGGTCTTTCTGGAACAGCTTCTCCTTGATCCATACGGGCATCGCCATGGAGAAGGATTTGAAGCCGCGCGGCGCAAAGGCCAGGTAGGTCTCGAGCAGGCGTTCGAACTTCAGGAAGGGTTTGTCGTAGAACGCGACATAGTCGACCCCCGCCAAGTCGGTATTCGCTTCTTCAAGACAATAGAGGATCGCGTGTTCGGGAAAGGAGGCGTCGTGCTTCTTACGGCTGAACCGTTCCTCCTGGGCGGCCGCGACGATTCGCCCATCCTCGATCAACGCCGCGGCGCTGTCGTGGTAGAAGGCGGAAACGCCGAGGACGCGCACCCAACCGCCCTAGAAAATCGTGTAGATGAAGGGGGCGACCGCGGTGCCTTGAACCGCGACGATCAGGCCGCCGAACACCAGCAGGACCAGCATGATCGGCAACAGCCAGAATTTCTTCCGGACTTTCAAGAATTCCCACATTTCCAATAGAAACGCCATCGGTCGCGGGACCCTCCCTAGAATTGTTTCTTGAAGCTCTCGGGCGCGGGACCGGGCGTCTCGCGCTTCACCCAATAGCTTTTCTGTTCCGGGTCGAATTTCAAACACAAATGATCCCGCCCGGCCAGCTTCATGACCACGGCGAAGGGTGTGAAGACAAGAAAAAACATCAGCCCCATGACGATCGGGCTGATGATCTTGTGCAGCAGGAGCCCGAAGCGGAACCACAGGTGATTGAGCGGGCGCAAGGTGGCCGGCCGCATCAGCGCAACCGCAAAGAAGGCGCCGGCAAGACCGAGCAGCCACGGCCCGGCGGCGGCGGGGGCAAGAACGGTGAAATACCCGCCGATCAGCGCGAAGATGACGGCGAATGTAACGCCGAACCCGCGGTCCGACCCGAGCGGGACTTGCCCTGGCTGGTGCGATATCTGTTCCATCGTCAGGCTCCGTCCGCCTTCGTCGTTGCGCCGTCGCGGCAAGTCTTATAGCGCAAAACGGCCGCCGCTGCTGTTTCGAGAGGCCTATCTTCTTGGACCATCCGCGCCGCCCGACAGCAGGCTGTCGTAATAAGGATGGCGAAGGACAACCTCGGCCGCGGCAGCGGCCCCGACCGGCGTCCAATGGCCGTCGCAGTCGTTGTAGAGGGCGTCGAGGTCCTCTCGTTTCGAAAAGGCCGGCATCAGGTCGAGAAAACGCACGGTCGGATGGCTTGCCTTGAGCCGGTCGAGCAAGGCGTTGAAGCGTTGCGGAGGACCGGTTTCGCGAAACCGATGGATATCCGACTCGCGCGGCGTGACAACGAAGAGCAAGGTCTTGTCGCCGGCGGATTTCACGAGTTCACCGACCACGAATTCGAACCGGGCGGCTTGCCGGTCGGTGAAGTCGTAGTATCCGGAATAGGACGCCGTTCGTCCCGCCGTGTTTTGGTCTTCGAACAACACTTGGATATAGGCGATCAGGTTGCTCGTATACGTGTAGTTCCGATGGATCGTTCGGAGCCCTTTCATGAACTCGCGCCGGTCGTTCCGGCTTTTCGGCGTGTTGAACTTGTCCTTGTCGATATAGTCCAGTTCGAATGCGCCGTTGCGTTCGTAGAAGAGGGGGCGGTACCAATCCCGGGGGTTGTCGCGCCAGAAGGTCGGATCGTCGTCGGTGAAGTCGTTGTCCGGCAACAGTTGGACGAGGATGCCCGCATGGTCGAATTCCCGGGCGAGCGTCTGGTAGAGGAGGAGATACTGCGTCGGTCCGAAATTTCCCGAGACGCCGAAGTTCAGGTGCGGGATGGACGTCTTTTCCTCCAGACGGTCGGACAGCCGGTCCGCGCGCGCCAGGCCGTAGCCTTCCGCGAAAGAATCGCCGAGCAATACGATACGGTCGCCCTCGGCCTCGATCGTCCGGTCCCGGTCGCGCATGCCATGGCCGTTGGAGCGGTAGGTCACGTTGTAGCAGCTGTTGACGTGAACATAGCGGGCATTCGGCGAGTGCCAGTTGCTGAATTTTTCGTCGAGCTGATCCCAAAAAGGAACGAAGGTCGGCCACTCGTAGCTCGGCGCGTCGGCCGGGATCAGCTTCGTCTCGATAACCGCCATCGCCAGCAGTTCGAAACTGACCACGAAGACTGCGACAGACAGCAGCAAGTTCTTGAGGAGCGCGCGGATTTTAGAGAGGGCCACAGTTCTAACTATTTATGGTTTGTCTGCTATGACGATCAGGTTGCTGTGATACCGGTCGATCTAGCCATTGTCATATTAGGTTGTTTCCGCTGGCTTTGTTGTGGGTATTCCTATGCCCATTACTGTCATCCACAGCGGGCGCTCTCTCCAAGATCGATGTCGTAAACAGAACCCTTGATGTGCTTGACCGGTCGCCTTGTCACGACTGCTGCTTTGTCGAGCAGCTGAGGAACAAGCCAGTTTCGATCATTGGCGATTACGACAAAATATCGATGCTTTTCCGCAAAATCGCAAAAGTTGACGATGTTCAAGGGCACGAAACGTTTGAGATTCCGAAATGCCCGTTCGTCCGTATCGAATCCCAGGTATTTCTTTGCAGCGCTGCTGTCTGAAAGATAGACGACCTTTTGACGTGACGCCGCGGGGAGATAGAACTGCGTCACCAAGAAGTCATGAGTGTTGGCAATCACAACTGGCGTATCTGCAGTATCAATCAACACGAATTTCTTTGCGCTAACTGCTCGCGAATTTGCCGAAGCATCGATGCCGATATTGATGAGCCATGCAGATGTCCAAAGGCTCGCGCATACCGCGAATGCCAATGCCATATCTCGCCGCCACCATGCTGCGTGGCTGATCAGCGTCGCAAAAAGGAACGTTAGGCCGACAACGGTGATCAACGTATATCGTGAGGTTAGTGCATTGGTCACCAACACAGCGATGGCGAATGCAAAGAATGGGACCGCGCAGAGAGTAAGGGAAGCGATAACCTCATGGTCTTCAAGGTTTTTTTGGGGCGCCGACGGTGACGTAGTGTTGGGACGAAGGACGAGCAGCAGAGAACATGCGGCGAGACCCGCAACGAGTGCCGGCACGCTCCAACCGAGCAGCTTCATGTAGTGCGAAAACGGTGTGGCGGGGCTGTATGTCGTCCAGAAGGCTCCTGAGAAGCTAGACGCATTCAATACAAAAGGCAGGAGCACAAACAGCGATGCCAGGGAGACAATCATAGCGATGATGATCGGCCAGCATAGCTTTCCTCGCCGCCAACTTCGCCAGGCTTCGCCAGCGGCAATCGGCGCATAGTTCATCACACCGTAGAAATGGCTAAATGGGCCCAACGAGAGGCTCAGAACCAGAAGCATTAGCCGAACTTTGGTCGGTTTCTCGGTTGCTAACTGCCAAGCGACGAGCGAGCAACATATCGAGGCGAAAAGAAAGGCGTATCCGCGCCCAACATAAGCATATGCCAGCACCATAGTGCTTAACGGAAAAGCGAATGCGAAGACCGCCGGTAAGAGCGAACAGCGCCGCAGGATGAAAGCATAAAGACAGAGTGCTCCGACCAAGACAGCGACGATGGATGGGAACCGAAACGCGAACTCGGAGTCGCCGAGGAACCGCATTGAAAAATGTCGGATCAGATAGTCTAGCGGTGGGTGATTGTCGGCTTTGTCTAAGAGAGCGTTAATGATGACGAGAGGACTGTCAAACCGAGCGATCGTGTAGGTGAAAATTTCGTCAAATCCAAGCGGCGCATGCGCCGCATGCCGGCCCGTACCGTAAAAGAATACAAGACTAAGAAGAATAATCGGTGTGTGTCTGAATGCTGCGCGTAGGACTGGGTTCACCCGTTTCCTCTCCTCTACGGGATGGTCCGGTTGATTTGGCAGGGTACCGTCCAAGTATCCTTGGCAAGGTTCAGGCCTTCGTCAAAAAGACCAGTCCATGTCCTTATTCTGGAAATAGCGGTAATGCCAGTTGAATTTGCGTTGCCGAGGTCTTTCCCTCAAGCCATTCGTAGCGCCAGTTTGCTCACGTGGCCATTGCCGCCCGCAGATAATCCAAAGTGGAACAAGATGCAGTTGCCATAGGCGGATATTTGCCAGTTTCTTATCACTGTCGCCAACGCCAACTGCTCGAAACTTGCGATGACCATCGGCATGGGTAACGGAATGTTTTTGGGCAGGGGACTGATTTGCGAGTATGGCAATTTAGGAAACCCGCCAAGATGTTTGGCGAGTCATCATCCGTGTGTAAGCGTAGTCAGATTTTTTACTCGCTATTTGGTTGCCCCTTTGATGCGCCACATCCGGCTGCTTCCAATGCGATCTTGTAGATGGTGAAGTGCTCTCCGGTCGAATATTCCGCCAACATGGCGGGTGCCGGGTTAGCGGGGGCCTTGCCCTGGATCACGACATAATCGTATTTGCATTGCCAGAATTTCAGATAAGGGTAGTGGGTGACAATTCCGCCAGGATCACCTTCAGCTAGAGTGATTAGACTGTGCGCGTGCGGGGTTCCCCCCTGAAAAGCGGATTTGGCGCCCAGATCGCTGTAGATCTCTTTTCGCCTTAGCGGATGCTGCCCCGGCCAGGCGAATATGCGTGGCGTGAAGATTTGTCGCTGCACACCCATTAAGGCGAGAAAATGCGAATAGACCGGCTGGGCCTTGCGTTCGGTGCGGTCTTTTGCCGGCGACCGGGCCAGGAAGATTTTTGATCCCGTTTCAATAGTATCTAACGCCGTTTCCAATTCGGCATACGTTCGATCAAACCCGGCCCAGGCATCGGTCATCATGAATGCGCGGTATCCCAGCAAAACTGCGAGAGTTAGGCCAGCGACCGCCCGTACAACTCTCCCGACAGCCCATTCGCTACTCGCAATTGCTAAGCAGCCGATTACCGCTGGTAACCTGATATGGACATGGGCACCGGTTAGGAGATGGGTAGGACACAGAAAGGCAGCCACACCGAGCCCCAACAGCACCGGCCACATTCGACGATCGATAGTGATCGTGCGGGTCAGTAGTCCCAATCCAAAAATTATGGCGACGAAGAGTAGCGCAGCTTTGTAGGGCTCTCCGAGGACTAGATGGCTGGCGTGAACGGGTCGGAAAACAATGCTTTGCAAAGATCCGAAGGCTATTTGGCTGCCATGGGTCTCATGGGGTGTGACGAAGATGTAAAGCATTACGACTGGCGCTAGAGGCAATGCAGAGATCAGCAGCCGCCGCAGTGTCGCTTTTACGGAGAATCGTGCATCTGAAAAAGAAAGCCCAAGTTCATATCCTATCACACAGCAACCAAGGATCGCGAAAGCCATGATGTGGCTGATATAGGCAGCTGCTGCTATCGGTATGAAACAGATTATTCGCCACCGCGCAGGCCAATGCGTAAGGGCAACCCACAGAGCGAGACCGGTTAATACGAGTCCCGTGCCGAAGGTGAAGTTTAGGAAGCCGAAAAAGAAGAATGCGTTCAGGACAAATAGGGATCCTATGAGCGGCGTAGAGCTTAGCCGGCCTGTCAGTAGATAGTGTAGCCATGCGGTGCCGCCCATCCATAACACCGTGGCCAGCGATATGAAGAATTTGCCGGCTGTGACGATGGGCATTACGTGCATCGCACCGAGAACGAACAGGTCAAGCGTGAGGTTGGGATAGAGCGCCCAGTGGGCTCTGTAGATCTCTGCCAAAGCCTTGTCGGTATCGAGTGAGGCCAGGACGTGGATACGCGCAAGATGTCCGGGAAAATCCGGCATCGGGACCATATCGACCAGCCATACGGGAAACAGCAGCACGATGAGCACCGCGGCATGTGCGCCCGCAAGCATCCATATTCCAGGCGCGTGGCCACCGAACGACGCTGACTTCATCCCGAGACCCTATTGACGTGAATAGCACTGTCAACGCTATAGGAAGGTCCCGTTGATCGGCCGGACCGGTTTCCAAACGTCTGGACACGCAAAAAGGGCCAGCGAAAGTTTCGCTGGCCCTTTTCCAATTGGCTCCGCGGGCAGGACTCGAACCTGCGACAGGGTGGTTAACAGCCACCTGCTCTACCAACTGAGCTACCGCGGATCAGTGGCGGGCTTATAACAAACCCCGGCACCGCATTCCAGCAAATCATGACGAAA
>JANQKC010000035.1 GCA_028281325.1 Alphaproteobacteria bacterium | reverse complement strand
GCAACAAGATGCGGAAACCCGCCGCGCCCGCATCGATCGGGTGGCCGGCGGCGACCCGCTCGACCCGGCCAACGCAGAAGACCGGCAGGCGGCGGACGCCTATTGGGAGGACGTATCGGAAGCCTACGCCTTCGACGACCCGGCGCGGCAACGACAGGCGGAGCTGGACCTGGTGCGCCGGGTTGGCGTGGTGCCCACGGGCCTCGCCAAGAAATACCGCGGCATGCTGCTGTCGCGTGACCCCGAGACCGTGGTGCAGGGTGCGCGGGCGATTGTGGAGATCGATCATCTAGATCTGCCTACGCCTGGATTCATTCCCCCATCCCGCAACGGCTTGCTCCCGCTTCCGAAATCGGATGATCCGGTGGTGTTGGAAACGTTGCCGGCCCGGCCGTCACGTGATCTGGAAACGGTACTGCTGCGCAACGAACGGTTCCTGTTGCCGGGTGCGGTTCCGGACAAGGACCGGCGTCGTGCGGTGCTGATCACGGACTTCACGGACCTCGGCCTGCCAGTGGACCGTTCGGTCGAACTCGCCGACGCGAAAATGAGCGAAGAAGGATCGGCGGAGAGTACGGCACCTGGCGGTGACGTGGCGATCAACAGCGCCTTTGAAGACGACAGCCTGGTGGGCGGTTCCGAAGAAGATGATCTGACGATTACTGCTGCTAATGGTGACGAAGGCGATGGCATCGAGGAGGAGGGTGATGATCCATCGGCCCAAGAAGACGTTGCCCTGGATCGAGCGGCTTTCGACGCAGAACCGGCACCGGTCCTAGACGATGAAACGATAGCGGCGCTTGAGTCCCAGGCGGATGGTGAATTGCCGGCGGTCCCTGAACCGGAGGAAGAACCCTTCGTAGACCCCGGCCCCGGTGGGGTAGGCAATCTCAACGAAACCAAGATGTCCGAGGAGTTGGCTGCCGTTCTCCAACTGACGCCGGGCATCGGCGAGTTGATGGGGGTTGTGGAATTCGCCGCCGCCATCCAGGACGCCGTCCAGGCTGCCGACACGGGTGATGATGACAAGCTGATTGAATCGCTGGGCGCCGCGGCGACGCTGGCCGGCGTCGAAGCCGTGGGTGGCGTGGCGGGTCGGCGCTTGCGGGCGTTGAAGCAACTCGCGGAACTTCGCGCGCTTCGCGAAGCGGGCATCTTCAGGCGGTTCGAGCAAACGCCGGGCGATCTTGACCCTGAAATCGTCAACCGTGTGAAAAATCGGAAACGTCCCGGACAGCCGGACGGGGCGTTCGACACGACGCCGGACGAGGCGTTCAAGACTTCGAAATTCCCGACGCAGAAACCGGTCGAGAATATCCGCCGCGGTCTGGCGGCTGTTGACCTCGTCATCGAAAATAAGCTTCGGGGCGGCAAGGGCGTGATCCGAGGCGCGATGCACCGGCCTGATGTCGGCGGATCGATCAGCCTTTATTGGGGAAGTGTGCGCGTCGAAAAAAGGACCAGAGCAGGCAAGCGCGATGACCAAATCTTAGGGTATGGTATTAGCAAGATTTTGGCCAAGCATGGTGTGGAGGCGCTGGAGGGTGCCATTGAGACAATCGCGCGAGCAAAAAAGGTAAAGCGCGAAGGCGACCGGATTGTCTTGGAACATAATGGTCAGCGGGCGGTACTAGATTTATACAGGCGCGAAAAAGGTGGGAAACGGGAGGACACTTGGTTGTTGACCGGTTACGTGCTGGGTGACCCATCGGAAACCAATATTCCGGTCAATCTTAAAAAAATCAAAGAACCGCTATTTTTCAAGAAACGGGCAAACTAGAAAATGGTGTGCAGTAATTTGGAGCTAGCTTGGCGCTTTCTTGCGCAATGAGTAGGTAACTGGCTGTTCCCTCATGTAGCGACAAAGGCCATCCAAATCTCCTTCGATCGTTTCGAATTCGTAGGCCCAGGGCGTTTTCATTCTTCCTTTGTCATTGCGCCGGACAATTATTTTCCAGTTTCCAAAATCTCCGGCGCTTTCGGCGAGGTACCTACTGGCTACGACCCCGGGTTTCGGACCGAGTTCGGCGAAGCGGATGAGGTCTTCATCGCTATAAGTCTCGGTTATTGATGGATCGTGGTATTGTTCGGCTTCGATGTAGCATTCCTCGATCCATAAAAGGAAATCGCGTGCGCCGGTTTCTTCGTCACGGCCACTATCAAACAGTTTTGGGAATTTCGGGTCTTCAGGCGGCTCTGGTTCGACCATGGAAGCATACCCGGTATCTTCGATGAACAATCGGGAGTTTAGGACCGTTGCTGAATACATCAACCTAAATCAATGCGGATTAGGATTGGTGTACTTAGAAAACGGTCGAAGTAGGCTGCCGCTGTTTTTTAAAAAAAAGGCCATAATTGGAAGGAAACTTGGGCGTGCTTACCGTAAAGCGTCGACAAAGGCTTCTGTGCCGAAGAGCGAACGAGCTAAGTATCGGCAAAACCCTTTCCAATCACCATCAATGGTTTCAAACGAGTAGATCTTGAGTTTTTGCGATTTCGACGTTTTTCTGTCTCTGCGAACAATAACTTTCCAGAATCCGTATCTTCCATTACTTTCAACAAGATAGCGGCTCCATGATTCTTCGCTGTCCGGGTCGATTTCGACAAAATGTATCCCGTCCTTTTCATCATGGCTTTCGTTGATGATTGGAGCGTCCTCACTTTTTGGAGGAAAGGACCGGTCATAGTCGATATAGAGGTCTTCGACCCATAGCAGGAAACTCTCCGCTGCACGCCATTCTGAGTCGCCATCACGAAACATGTGCGGAAAACCAGTTTCCTTGAGTAGCGCTGATGTGGGCATAGGTGCGATTTCCATGTTTGCGATGAATTGTTTGGAGTTTAAAGCTGCTCCCAAAATCATCAACTAGTAACGATCCCGAGTTCACTGCTTCGCCGCGATCTAAAAGTCCTATGTCTGATCGTCTAAGCACTGGAAGGCGCGATCGAGACAATTGCGCGTGCGAAGAAGGTAACGCGCAAGGATGACCGGATGATTTTGGAGCATAATGGGCGTCAAGCGGTACTTGATCTGTATCGCATCGAGGGAGGCCAAAAGCAAAAAGAAACCTGGTTATTGACTGGCTTCGTGATTGGTGACCCATCGGACACGAATGTTCCCGTCAATCTTAAGAAGATTAAAGGCCCTTTGTTCTTTAACAAACGAACGAAAAATGAAATGCGTGAGAATTAGCAAGCTTATTGCGGCGCGTTTTTCCGAAGTGTGGTGCCGATGCGATAGTTTGTGAGGTACCGACAGAGCCCGGTCAGATCTCCTTCGATTGTTTTGAATTCGTAGGCCCAAGGAGTTTTCTCGACACCCTTGTTGTTTCGGCTAACAACGACCTTCCAGTTGCCGAACGTGCCGGTGCTTTCAGCAAGATAAAGCCCAGCATGAATTTTGACGAATTTGACTTTGTCTTCGATATCATGGCTCTCGGTGATCGTCGGGTCACGGTATTGATCCGCTTCGATGTAGCATTCTTCGATCCATAAAAGGAAACTCCGCGCGCCAGTTTCTTCGCTACGGCCGCTATCAAACAGTTTCGGAAATTTTGGATCTTCAGGCGGTTCTGGTTCGACCATGGACGTATACCCGGTACCTTCGATGAACAATCGGGAGTTTAAGACCGTTGCCAATTTCATCAACCTAAATCAATGCGTATTAGGATTGGAGAATTTCGCGACACAGTCTAAGGAGGCCGTTGCGGTGCCCCTTCATGTGGGCTTCGGGCGAATTCTGTCTGCTTTCTCAATACCGCAACAGTAGCGCCGCGATTCCCGCGCCGGCGGCGGCCCCGATGACCGCGCCGGCGATCAGTCCTTGCAGGCCCGCGCCGCCGCCGCGTTTGCGGCGGTAGAACACGAAGCCCGCCCCGCCCCCGGCGAGCGCCGGGACGATCACGAACAGAATACCGAGCCAAACCGCAACGCCGTGCCAGTCATGCATGGCGCGAGGATAGCGCATTGCCGGGCGTCGCGCAGGCGCGCCCGTATGTGCGGGGCGGCGCGGCCTTTCCATCACCCACTGCAACTTCACTCGTCAGCCAAGGAGGACATCATGGCGACACGGCTTTACGGCATCTCCCAAGGGGAGGGGCAGGACCAGATCACCGAAGGCGTCGGCGCGGCCACGACCGACAGCGTGGAACTCACCATCGACCTTGCCGCGGGGATGACCCGGGAAGACGTTGTGCTGCTGCTCGACCGCCTGTCCCGCTACATCCTCGAACACGACTACCCGCCCGCATAGGCGCGCCGGGGCATTGCGGCCCCGTCCCGACGATCACCGACCCCTAACCGAAGAGAGGGCCTTATGGTCTCCACCGTGGATATCTGCAATCGCGGGCTTCAGAAGCTGGGCGAGCGCAAGATTACCTCGCTCGACGACGACGTGAAGGCGGCGCGCGAATGCAAGCGCGCCTTCGACCTGGTGCGGGACGCCGTGTTCCGCGACCATCCGTGGAACAGCGTGATGGCGCGGGCGTCCCTGCCGAAACTGTCGGACGCGCCCGCCTGGGGCTTCGCCAACCAGTTCCAACTGCCGGTGGACTGCCTGCGCGTGGTCGAGGCCGACACCACCGACGACTGGCAGGTGGAGGGGCGCCGGGTGTTGAGCGACGCCGGCGCGCCGCTGAACATCCTCTATGTGCGGCAGGAGACGGACCCGGCGCAATACGACCTGCTGCTGGTCGAGGCGCTGGCGGCGCGGCTGGCGGCGGAACTGGCCGAGGTGCTGACCCAGTCGAACACGAAGAAGGAGATGGCCGAGCGGCAGTATCTCGACCTGCTCGCCCGCGCCCGTCGCGCTGACGCCCAGGAAGGCTCGGCCCGGCGGCTCACCGGCAGCTCCTGGCTGGACGCGCGGAACTGATGCCGCGTATTCCGATCCTGCCGGGCGATGTCCCGGCCGCGGCGAACGACCCCTTCGGGTCGTTGCCGCCGGCGCAGGCGGATGGCCTCCGCGCGCTCCGGGCGCGGGACGACGGCATCGCCCGCGGCCTGACCGTGGCCGAAGCCTGGCGCGACGGCGTCGCGGCGCTGCGCCAGGCGGAAGGGGCGGAAGACGGCGCGCCCGCCGGCTTCGCCCGCGAGTTTCTGGCCGATGCGGACCGCGGCCGGTCCACGGCGCTGCGGTCCACGGTGCCGGGCCAGCGCGAGGCGCTGGACGACGACTTGCAAGAGTTGCGCGCCGATCTCGGCGACCGGGCGGTGACGGCGGAAGCCGCGGGCCTGGCGCTGCGCCGCCGCCTCGGCCTGATGCAGGTGCTGGAGACCTATGCCGGCGGCGTCGCCGAAGACCCCGGCCTGTTCGACAGCGCCGACGGACGGATCGCCAAACTGGTCGAGGGCCTGGGCCTGCCCGAGGCGCGGGCGAACGCCGTGCGGACGGAGATGCGGACGCAACTTGCCAACGCGGCGATGGACGGGTTGATGGCCGACCCGGCGGAAGCGGAGGCGGCGCTGCGGCGCGGCCTCTACGACGACGTACTGCCGGCGGCGGTCAAGCAGCAACGGCTGACCGAGGCCGAGACGAAGCTGCGGCGCGCCCGCCTGCTCGACGGCGAACGGCGGCGGCAAACGCTGTCCCGCCGCGCGGCGGAAGGTGCGGCGGACGACGCGGAGATCGACGCGGCGCTGGCGGACGGCGGGCTGAGCGAGTACGAAGCCGACCGCCTGCGGCTGCAAACGGCACAGGCGCAAGCGGCGGCGGAGACGCGCCGCGCCCGCATCGACCGGGTGGCGGGCGGCGAAGCGCTCGACCCGGCCATCGAAGAAGACCGGCAGGCGGCGGACGCCTATTGGGAGGACGTGTCGGAAGCCTACACCGTCGACGACCCGGCGCGGCAACGACAGGCGGAGCTGGACCTGGTGCGCCGGCTCGGTGTGGTGCCCACGGGCCTCGCGAAGACATACCGCGGCATGCTGCTGTCGCGCGACCCCGAGATCGTGGTGCAGGGCGCACGGGCGATCAGGGAGGTCGAAGGGATCGTCGGCTCCGGCGCGGTTCCGGCCGAGGAGAGCCGGCGCGCGGCGCGGATCATGGAATTCGCCGACCTGGGCGTGGCGGCCGACCGGGCAATCGAACTCGCCGATGCCAAGGTTGAGGAGCGAAAGCAGGAGCCGGAGGCCGTGACCGCTTTCGGCGATCCCATCGTTGATAACGATCAGACTGAACCTTCGCTGGTTGGATTGTCGGAAACGGAAAACGATGATCTTGGCGGGATTCTTGAGGACGGAAGCGCCGTCGTCATCGATCCGGAAACCGGCAGCGAACAGACGGTTGATCGGGAAATTGTCGAGCGTGTTGACGATCTCTTCGAAAGATACAAAACGCTCGCCGATCTGCAGCGCGCGTTTCTTGATCTCTATGATCAGGTAGAAGCCGGGGAGATCACGCAGGAAGAGGCGACTGACCGTGCGCTCGCTCTGATACGAGAAGCGCTTCCCGCAACCAACGCGCTCGGCAGTCCGATCAACGAAGGCGCATCCACGCGCCGGACGTTGGAACGCCTGGCGACGGACCTCTTCGAAGAGCAAGACCGGGGGGCGGTGGAAACGCTGTTCTTCGATAGCCTTATCGCAGACCCGGAGGCGGTCAAAGAGGTCGCGAAGTTTGTGCTCGGATTCGTACCGGGCATCGGCGAACTGATCTCTGCGAAAGATGCCTATGACGGTTTCCTTGCGGCGCTCGCGGCGGCTGAGGATGGGCGCACGCGCGATGCCCTGGTTGAAGCCGTGTTTGCTGGCGTATCCGCCATAGAGGCAATACCCATATTCGGCCGCACCGTGAAACTAACCCGTGGCGGCGTGAAGGTCGCCGTCGCCGTTTCACAGATGGCGGACACCGGAATCAGGCGTTCGGCGAAGCGGCTCAAGAGAGGCGCAAGAAAGAGGGGGGCATCGGCTGTCGGCCCGACGGGTAGGCGAATTGATGGGCCGGTAAGCGCTCGAACGCTTGATGGTGATGCGCGCCGCGCCGCAAATCATGCCCGGTTCGACCCGGTCGAAACCAAAACGGCAATCGATATAAATAAGACGTTTCCCAAGAACTACGATCCGTTACCTTATAAGCCGGGAACGCAAGTCTGGATTGTTCGGACAAAACGGAAAAGCTCTGGCGAATTCGTTCGTGTCCATGGCTTTGGAAATCAAGGAAGCAAGAAAGACGGGGCTTGGATCATGCGTAAGGACGACATCCGGGATGTGAATGGCAAGCTTCTGTCTCCATCGGAACTGAAGCGTCGGTTCGCGTTGCCTCATGCGCCGACGCATTTCAGCCGTGTCGAATTGCCGCAGGGGACGACCTTGAGGGTCGGCGTCACAAACCCGCCGTCGCGCGCGGGTGGCGGTGATGTCGTGCAGTTCCAGATTCTTGGAGAATGGAAAGACAATTGGTTCAAGGACACGAAATTCTTGGGAGGCAGACGATGAAGATTCGCATGAAGACGCAAGGGCGGCGATTGTTTCTCGACTCCGGTAGTGTTGACCTCGAAAAACCGATCGAGCGCGCGGTGAGGTTTAGGGGAAAAATTATTGTTTCGTTCAGGTACGATAAATATGAAAGGGAAGATTCAAATCGTGAGCGCAATGTTATCGCTGTTGACGAAAGCGGTAGTTTCCTGTGGAGAATTCAACAAACGCCAGAAGCTCAAATTGACGAGAATGGCAATCGCAGGTGGAATCCATATGTTGGTATCACGATAGAGAAGGGATTTGTGCGAGCTTACGACGCCGGAGGGCTTTGCTGGAAGGTAAACCACGAAACAGGCGAGGTTTTCGACGCTATTTTTACGAGGTGATTTGAGATACGATATCGGCTGAAACTCTGTTTTAGTGTTCAGCGCGCCGCCCAACCGGGCGGTTTTTTTGTCGCCGGATTCCTTTAGGGCCTCGCGAAGACATACCGCGGCATGCTGCTGTCGCGCGACCCCGAGGTCGTGGTGAACGGGGCGCGGGCGATTGCGGCGTTGGAAGAATCCGACCCGCGGCTGGTCGCCGGTCTGCCGCCGGCCGAGCGGCGCAACGCCCGCGCCATCGCCTCCTATGCCGATCTCGGCCTGCCGTCCGACCGCGCGGTCGAATTGGCGGCGCAGGACGCCGAGACAGCCGCGGCGGATGAGGCCGAGCGGGAAGAGATCGCGCAACAGCCTCCGCCGCCGGTCGTCGACCCGCTGGGTGAAGAGATCGTCGATATCGACCAAGCCGAGACGCCGTTCGTCGGATCGGCTTCGCGTGAAGACGCGCCGATGGTCGATCCGTCGGAGCGCCGGAGCATCCGCACGTCGAAGGACTTCTTGTTGATCCTTGCCGAGGCGGCGCTGCTGCCGACGGAAGACCAGCAAGATCTCGCCCGCACCGCGGGTCTGCATCCCACGGCATTGAAGATCGCCCTCATGATCCAGTCGCTGCCGGATCAGGCAGGAGAGGCGCGCGCGGGCACGCTGGCGAAAATCCGGCAGGAGATCGGCGACCTACCGGCGCACATGCCGGCCGACCGGCTGCGCGAGTTCGTCAACCGGCTGCTGCCGGAGTTGGACAAGCCCGGCATGTCAGCGTCCGATCTGCGCCGCGGCATCGATGCCGCGCTCGGCAAGAACCCCAATTTGTTCCGCGATCCGCACGTGCCGATCAGCATCGACTTCGAGGCGCCGGTGCGCGAGGACTTCGCGCGCTTCGAGGCGCGCACGTCCTTTTCCGCCTTGGCCCTCGCGAGGCAGGGCGCCGCCGGGGCGGAGCCGCCCGTGGCCTTCAGCGGCAAGGGCGACGACGCGCCTTTCATGCGGCTTCCGCCGAAGACCGCGCGGATCATCGCCCAAAGTCCTGAGAGCACGGAAGTAGGATTGTCCTTCCTGCGGGCATGGCGGCGCGGGGAGTTGACGGGTGAGGCGCTCGACCGGCGGGCGCGGGATCTGTTGATCCGCAACCTCGGCCCGGACCTGGACGGGACGGGCGAAGACACAATCGACGACAGCCGCTACCGCCTGTTCCTGGCGGCGCAGCAGGCGCTGGCGGACGGGGCGGATTGGGACCGGGTCGCGGCGCTGATGACGCCGGTGCTGATGCCGGAGGCGTTCCGCGACGGCGATGCGGCGCTCCTGTTCATTCTGGAAATGACGCCGGTGATCGGCGACGCCGGCGCGCTGCTGGACGTGCAGGAGGCGATCGAGGACGGGGATATCGGCGGGGCGATGTTTGCGCTGGCGGCGTTCGGCTTGGGGCTCGTCGGCGGGCGTGTGGTCCGCGCGGTCGGCGATGCGGCGACGGCGGCCAGGAAGGCCGGCGGGAAAACGTTGGAGGCGCTGCGCCGGCTCGGCGAAGACGCCCGCACCGGGGCCCGGGATACGGCGGACGCGGTACGCGCGGTCGGCGAAGCGGCGGGCGACCGGGCGGCGAAGACCATCGAAGGGTTGAGTGACACCGCCGGCCGGCAAGGGGCTGAAACGCTCGAACAGATGGGCGAAGGCGCGCGGGCCACGGGCGAAGAGGCGACCCAGGCGGCGCGCAATCTGGCCCGGGGTGCGCGCGAGGCGGGCCGCCGCACGCTGGAGGGGATCGGCAAGGGCGCCAAGGCCACGCAGGAAAAGACGGCCGAGGCGTTGCGCGCCCTCCGGCGCCGGGCCGACGAACTGCGCGGCCGACGCGGCTCGCCGCTCGACGAGGCGCGGGATGCCGCGGACGGGGCGGACGGGGCATCCGACGCGGAAGTCTTGGGCCGGCGGGGCGACGCCGCCCCGGCGGAAGATGCTGCCGACGGCGTGCCGGAAGACGCGGCCGCGCGACGGGCGGAGGCGGCAGGAGGGACCGATGCTCCGGTTGTCGGCCCGCCGGTACCGAAGACCGGCGATCCGCAGATCGATGGAATGGCCGCCCGCAATCGGGAGATTGTCAACAACAAACTCAGGAAGCAAGACAATCAAGATTGGGTGTCCCGGAAAGAAGTCTCCGCGAAGGACCTGAACGACGAGTTCGTCAGAGAATATCGGGAACAGAATCCCGACGGAACGGAAGCGCAACGTCCGCACGACGAGCGTTTTCCCGCATACAGGGTGACGTATAGGGTTTCCGAAAAAGAACCGCTGGATTTGGTCCGCGTATCGCCGGAGGATGGTGATTCTGCTGGAGGGTGGTTAATGCTGCGGGAAGACTTCGACAGGATCCGAAATCATCCAGAAGCAGAGGAGATCTTCCGAACGTTCTTTGCAGTGAACTTTGATCCGAAATACGTCAACCGCTTTATCCCACCCAATGGCGCTACCTTTGATATGAATTACTCAATAGTGGGTGATAATAAATGGGGCGCTGGCGGAGCGCTGCAGTTTCAATTGCCAGAGAGAGTTCCGGCAAAGTGGTTTGACGACGAGCGAGAATTGATCAAGGGCAATGTAAGATGAAGGTTGAATTGCTTGATGGCCGAACTGTTCAAATTGACAGTGACCGGATTACCTATGAACGAGAGATTGATGTGATTCTGCCATTGTCGGACCGTTTCCTTGTTTTGTTCGATGTATTCGAGTTTTCGGAGTCCGATCCTGATGCTGGACGAAATCTCTTTGCCTACGATTCTACGGGCAAGCAACTTTGGCGAGTTCAGGACGCAAAAGTGAAGCGACGCGGTAGAACCGTGGAAAAGCTGTCGCAAGGATATACAGGGCTCCGGCAAGGCAAGGACGGCACGATCTACGCGTGGGTCATGGATTGGCGATATGAACTAGACCCTGAGACCGGCAAGATTTCAAACCCCAAGTATTTTCGGTGACGGCCTTCGTCCTTTTTGTTCGCGGTCGATTTCATTCCCACCCATGTCAACGCCTTCAAGCCGCCTGCGGGCGCACGGGTGAAAATGAACTACTCCATCGCCGGGCGGAACGACTATGGCCCCGGCGGCGGGGTGCAGTTCCAGTTGGCGGAGGAGGTCGACGACAGCTGGTTCGAATTGAAGCGACATCCGATTGGGGGAGGCACGGAATGACGGTACGGCAGATCGACGAAAATACGGTCCGAATTGGTGACAAAGCTGTCACCTTCAATATGCCGATTCGCGAGTTTCTCGAACTATCGGATCGGGTTTTGATTCGCGTGAAAAGCTATGGTTTGCCGGAAACCGATCCTGATCGCGCACGTAACATCTTCGCGTACGATCTCGAGGGCAACGCGCTTTGGCGCGTGGAGGACGCGCGGGTGATGGTGGGGGGCCGGACCGTCGACAAGGTATCGCAGGGGTACACCGATCTCCACCGGGGCGATGACGGAAAGATCTATGCCTGGGTTTTGGACCATCGCCATGTTCTCGATCCGGAGACAGGAAAGATCCTCGAAGCGGAATACATGCGTTAGCGGATCTCGATTGGGCGGCCGTTGCCGCAGCTTGACCGCATCCGCCATTTGCCGAACGCCCTAACCCAGCACCCCACCGAACTGCTTCTTTGACCGCCCTTGGGCGGTTTTTTGTTGTCTTCACGAAGGGAGTTTCAATGCCTAAAGCATCCCCGGCCTACACCGCGTTCAACGCGGGTGAATGGTCGCCGTTGTTGGAAGGGCGGCAGGACCTGTCGAAGTATTTCTCGGCGCTGCGGCGCATGCGCAACTTTTTTCCCAAGGTGCAAGGCCCCGCCGTGCGGCGGCCGGGCACGCGGTTCGTCGAGGAAGTGAAGGACAGCGCCAGTGTCGTGCGGCTGTTGCCGTTCGAGTTCAACGTGGAGCAGGCCTATATCATCGAGGCGGGCGACCAGTATTTCCGCTTCTACCGCAACAACGGGCGGATCGAGAACCCCGGGACCGTGCCGGTCGAAATCGCCTCGCCCTATACGGCGGCGGAACTGCCGCAGTTGCGCTTCATCCAGTCGGCCGATGTCTTGTATCTGTTTCATCCGGCCCACATGCCGCGCAAGCTGTCACGCAGCAGCAACATCGATTGGTCGGTCGAGCCGGTCGATCCGAAGGACGGGCCCTACATGCTCGGCAATACGACGGCGACCACGCTGACGCCATCGGCCACGACCGGCACGGCGACGATTACCGCATCGGCTGTTACCGGCATCAACGACGGCGCCGGGTTCGAGGCGAGCGAAGATGTCGGCCGGCTGATACGGTTGAAGCATGGCGGTCAATGGGGCTGGGTGGAGATCACCGGCGTGACCTCGACGACCGTCGTGACCGCCGAGGTGAAGGGCGCGTTGAACGGCACGACCGCCACGGCGGATTGGCGGCTCGGCGTCTGGTCGGAACGGACCGGGTATCCATCGGTCGGCACCTTCTTCGAGGACCGGCTCGCGCTCGGCGGCGCGCCATTGTTTCCGCAACGGCTCGACCTGTCGCGGACCGGCGATTTCGAGAATTTCGCCCCGACCGAGACCGACGGCACCGTCGTCTCGGACAATGGGCTGGCCTTCACCCTGAACGCGGACAACGTGAACGTCATCCGTTGGCTGCAGGATGACGAGAAGGCGTTGATGGTCGGCACCGTCGGCGGCGAATGGCCGCTGCGGGCGTCCAACCTGAACGAGGCGTTGGATGCGGAGAATCCGCCGCAGGCGAAACGCTCCACCGTATTCGGCAGCGCCGATGTCGCGCCGATCAAGGCGGGAAACGCCATCCTGTTCCTGCAGCGTGCCGCCCGGAAACTGATGGAGCAGGCGTTCTCCTTCGAGGCCGACGGCTTCCGCGCCGCCGACATGACCGAACTGGCGGAGCATATCACCGCCGGCGGTATCGTCGAGATGGCGTATCAGAGGGAACCGGACTCGGTCGTTTGGGTGGTGCGCGCGGACGGCACGTTGCTCGGCATGACCTACCGGCGGGAACAGGACGTGGTCGGGTGGCACGGTCACGTCCTGGGGGGACGGTCGGATGCCGGCGGCGCGCAGGCGCGGGTGGAAAGCGTCGCGGTGATCCCGTCGCCGGACGGGACGCGGGACGATCTGTGGCTCGTGGTGCGGCGATACGTCGATGGCGCCGTGAAACGCTATATCGAATTTCTTGAACGACCGTTGCCGGATGACGGCGACCAGGTCGACGCCTTCTATGTGGATGCGGGCCTGACCGGCACATCCGGCGTGCCGAAAACCATGTATTCCGGACTGCAACATCTTGAAGGCGAGACCGTTCAGATTCTTGCCGACGGCGCCGCGCATCCCGACCGGATCGTGACGGGCGGGCAGATCGTCTTGGATCGGCCGGCCGCGAAGGTGCATATCGGACTGCCCTATGACAGCCTGTCGGAAATTCAGACGCTGAATCTGGAGGCGGGGTCGGCGGACGGCACCGCGCAAGGCAAGACCAAGCGGATCACCCATTGCACTATGCGGTTCCATCGGTCGCGCGGCGTGAAGGCGGGACCGGACACCGGGCATCTCGATCCATTGCCGGAACTGATGTTCCGCGATCCGTCCACGCCCATGGGGCAGCCCGATCCGTTGTTTACCGGTGACAGCCGTATCCCTTGGCCGTCGGGCTACGATCGGGAAGCGCGGATCACGCTTGTGCCGGTCGGTCCGTTCCCCTGCACGCTGATCGGCGTCTATCCGCAAGTGCTGACCCAAGACCGATGAGCTTTACGATCGTGCCGTTCGAGACTTGGCACCTGGAGGTGCTGGAGCATCAGCCGGCGCAGATCGACGCTCATGCCTTCGTCGAGTTCGGCAATCATATGGCGCTGGCGAACGATCTCGCCTTCACGGCCATCACCGATCGGGTTGTCGGCTGCGCCGGATTGATCCCGATGTACGAGGGAACGGACCTGGCCTGGGCCAATCTGTCGGTCTGCGGTCCTGCGGTGTTCCTCAAGATTCATCGGGAAATCGAACGGTTCCTGATCAATCGCAAATCGAGGAGGACGGAAATGTGGGTACGCACTGATTTCGACGCGGCCCATCGATGGGCAAAACTCTTGGGATTCGAATGGGAGGGGCAGATGCGCTTCGTGGATCCTGCCCGATATGACTTGGAACTATATGCGAGGTCGAAAGATGGTTAGTCCCGATATCTTTATTTTAGCATCAGGTGCGGAGATTGCGTTGATCGCGGCGGCGGCGGCGGCGACTGTGAGTGCCGCGGGGTCACTGTCGGCCGCAAGCGCTCAATCGAAGGCCGCAAGATTCAACGCCAAGGTGGCCGACCAAAACGCAGCCGCCGCCCGCAAGCAAGCCGAAGCCGATGCCGCCCGGCAGCAGAGATTGATCGATCGGCAGCTTGCCAAACGGCGGACGGCGTTCGGCGCTTCCGGAACGACGCTGGAAGGGTCGCCTTTGGACCTTCTTGAGGACGTGGCGGCGGAAGGTCAGCTCGACGTATTGGGCATTCGGCAGCAGGGTCTGGCGCAAGCGCGCGAGTTCAATATCTCGGCATCGCAGTCGCGGGCACGGG
This sequence comes from Alphaproteobacteria bacterium, assembly GCA_028281325.1. GTDB lineage: Bacteria > Pseudomonadota > Alphaproteobacteria > UBA8366 > UBA8366 > JAJFJD01. The sequence continues at coordinate 336,114 of JANQKC010000035.1, read as the reverse complement.
GGCGCGCCGCCCGGTCGCAAGGGTTTTTCCAGGCCGGTTCGACACTACTGTCCGGTGTTTCCAGCTTCGCCTCTGGCTTCGATAAGTTGCCCAAAGACGCATTCCTTAAAGGAGGCGGGCGGAAGACTGGCACAAATCAGAAGGCTGGCACAACGAATTGGGAAGTTGAATGACTGAGATCGAGCAATTGACGTCCGAGGAAGCACAGTCTGAAATCGACAAAATTCCCTTGGATGCGGATTTCGTAACGGCGCTGCAAGATCCGGCCCATCCGGCGCATAAGGCCGCGACGGAGCGTCGGCGGGGATTATACGCGGCGGCTTATCCTGACATTGGTAAGGAAGGAGAGCCGGAGAAACCGCAATCCGGCGATCCCAAGACCGCAGACCATTTCGACGCGCCCGGCGATCCGAGAGCGTATCGCTTCGAGACGACGCCGCCGTCGCTTGAGCCGGACCCCGCCTTGGAACAGAAAGTGCGGGATTGGTTCCATAAGGCCGGCGCGCCCCAATGGCTCGCCCGCAACGTGGTGTCGGAATGGAATCGGGCCGCCGCGCAGGCGGCGGAAGGCGGCGACAGCGCGCAACAGGCGGCGTCGACGGAAGCCGCGCTTCGCCGGGATTGGGGCGACGCGTTCGAAGCCAAGATGACCAAGGCGAAGGGCCTGCTGCGGTCGCTCGACGATCCGGAGGTTTCGGTGCTTCTGAACCGGTCGGGACTCGGGAATAACGAGTATCTTATCCGGCAACTCGTCGCCTTGGCGGAGAACGCCGAACGGTCTTGACGGCTACCGCGGCCGGCGGCCAACCGCCACCCAGAAGGGTGCTTTTTCGGAAAAGCGAATCTCCTCAAAGCCGGCGTTTTCCATGAGCGCCACGATCTCGGCTTTGGTGAACCGTTGTTCCAGCCCGGTGCCGAAGCGGTCCCGTGAGTCCGTCCGCATCGAATAGAAGCTCAGGTTCCGGTAGTAGGATAGAGGGATGGTGTCGACATCGACGCCGGACTTTTCGAGCAGCCGGGACAGGCGCGCGAGCGGCCAATACACGCACGCGGCAATGGCGTCGGTCAGCGGCGTGAGTGCCCGTTTCGGCAACCGATAGATCACATGGCGGAGAAGGTCTGAGAGACGCCAGATCGTCCGAAACCAAACCGGGCGATTATCGAATGCATAGTAGAGGTACAACAGGAACGGCGCGCCCGGTTTCAGTTTCCGGGCGCATGCTTCCAGGGCGGCGGTGGTGTCTGGAACGTGATGCAACACGCCGAGCGAGTATCCGAAGTCCATCGAGCCGTCGGCCATGGGCATGTTTTGGACGCTGGCGTGAGCGAAGGCGCAATTGTCGAGACGGGCGAGGTTTTTGCGCGCAACGTCCAGCGCCTGATCGCTCGCATCGATGCAATGAAGTTTGCCGACCCGCGGCGCAACCAAGGCAGCCCATCGGCCGCTGCCGCACCCGGCGTCGAATCCCTCTGCCTTTTCGGAAAGCGTGCTCCAGGGAAAATTGGCGAAATAGTTGTCGAACATCGCTGCCATTTCACAGGCCGAGATGTCGGACTGATCGAATGTCGCCCATTCGTCTCCGAAGCCGTCAACGGTCCGGCGGTCAGTATTCTGCATTGTGGCCAGTGTTCTACCTGCGGGCCGTTTAAGGTACGCCGCTTTGCCTCGTTCTTATTGCCGAAAGATACTAATCGATCTGAGGCAATGCGTCCGGCTTAATTTGTCGGTGCATCGACATCACGGGCGCAGGCCCGCCACGCGGTTCAACGCTTTCAGGTTGTGACTTTGAAACAAATCGACCGGCGTTCTCTAACTCATGCGCAATCAATGACTGCCGCCGCCCTCGGGCGGCTTTTTTCTGGAGTACGACATGACGATCAATACCACAACAAACCGTGTCACGTATGATGGCGATGGATCACTAACGGAGTTTTTCGTTCCGTTCGCCTTCTTTGCTCACACCGAACTTGAAGTTATCGAGCGCGTTGTTGCGACCGGGGCGGAGACCATAAAGGTTCTAACCACCGACTACTTGGTGACCGGCGGTGATGGATCGACGGGAACTGTTGAGGCGGCCACGGCCCCTGCGGCAACCGTAACCTGGACCATCATCCGCAAAACGGCTCGCACGCAAGGGATCGATTACACCGACAACGACCCCTTTCCCGCTGAAACGCATGAAAGCGGGTTGGATCGCACGACGATGATTGCGCAGGACTCGATCGCCGATACCGACCGGGCGCTCAAGTTTGCGAAGACCGATGCAGACTCGCTCGACCCCACACTTCCCAGCAGCATAGAACGCGCCAACAGGTTTCTTGCATTCGACGCGAACGGTGCGCCGATCGCCACAGCCGGACCTACGGGGGATAGTTCGATTCCCGTGTCGGCTTATGCGGAAACGCTTTTGGATGACCTGGATGCCGCCACGGCGCGCGCGACCCTTGGCCTCGTCATCGGTGTAGACGTGGCGCCGGTTGGCCCTGAGTTGGTCGTTGTTCCGGTTGGCGCCGTGACGCAATGGATCGGCGCAACGGCTCCTGCCGACTGGTTGATGTTGAATGGTGACACCATCGGTAGCAGCAACTCTCTTGCAGTACATGCAAGTGACGATTACGAGACGCTGTGGAAGCTGATCTACGATAGCATGGCGAACCCGCAGGCTCCGGTGTCAGATGGGGATCGCACGACACGTGACGCTGACTGGACCGCACATAAGACCATAAAGCTCCCGGATATGCAGGGCAGGGCGGTGATCGGCAGCGGGGTCGGAATGGGCCTTGCAGCCCGTGTTCATGGCGATAGCGGCGGTGCGGAGACGCATCTTTTGGCGGCCAACGAAAGCGGCCTGCCGAACCACACACACCCAGCCTTGAGCGGCGGCACGTTGAAATCGTCGATGTTCGATCCCGACGACCAAATCTTTCCAAGATCCGATCCGAGCACCGTCTCAGGCGGCGTCACCGGCGGCGCGCAGGACGCGATGCAGCCCCACAACAACATGCAGCCCTGGTTAGCGCTGAATTACATCATTAGGGCCGTTTGATGAGTACGGGCTCGACGGAGCGATTGGCGCAGTGACGTAATGGATCGGCGCAATAGCGCCCTCCAATTGGTTCGTGTTGAATGGAGATACAATGAGTGGCGGTGCTTCTTCGCCGAACGTAGGGGAATGACTCCTATGAAACTCTATTCGCGTTGATATGGACCGGTGTTAGTGGCGCGCGAGCGTCAGTATCCGGTGGCTGGGGTGTCAATGCTGTGGCGGATGGGGCCGTGGGCCGATCAATCACGCTGCCAGACGCACGCGGCCGTTCGGTCATTGGATCAAGAGTTGGAACGTGCTGCACGGTCCGTGCTCTTGATGATGCTGGCGGTGCGGAGACGCATCTTTTGATAGGCGTGGAGAGCGGCGTGCAGTGATCATACTCACTCAGCCGAGAGCGGCACTACGCTGAAAATGTCGATGTCCGATCCGTGCGATCAAGTGTTTCCTAGATCTAACCCAAGTACTGCATGCGGTAGCGTTCCTGGTGGCGTAAAAGAAGCCGTGGTTGGCGCTCAACTGCATCAGCAAGACCTAATTTACAGTTTGCAATCTTAAGTTTGTTTTCGAATCTCTCATTTAAATGCTAAATCGCATCGGGTGAGCGTTGTATGAGAGTGGATAAATCGGACTTATGATGAATCGGATGACCCGCGCCCTGCGGCGCATCAATAGGCAATTGGGTTTCGACGTTACACGTTGGCCGCAACCATCAGAAACAATGGAGCGGCTCGTGTGGTTCCTATCCGATCGACGGGTTGATCTGGTGTTGGATGTTGGTGCGAATGTCGGCCAGTTCGGCCGAGACTTGCGGCAGTATGGTTACGCTGGTCGTATTCTATCATTCGAGCCTGGCGTCGAAGCGCACGAACATCTGAGTGCAGCGGCGGCTGATGATCTGAACTGGACTGTTGCTGAGCGTGTTGCGTTGGGTGATCGGGACGGCCAAGTTGAGCTGCACAGCTTTTCCCGGAGCGACATGAATTCCATCCTTCCGCCAACGTCGGCATTCGATGCGGCATTTGGCCGAATTCAGCCGAATGGCACCATTTTGGTGCCGATGCGTCGGCTTGATAGGTATTTGGTTGAAAGTCGCGAGGCTGCTACGCGCATGTTTCTGAAGTTGGACACCCAGGGCGCCGAGTTGTCTGTTATTGCTGGCTCGGCAGATGTGCTGGAGCGGGTCGTGGGAATTCAAGCGGAGTTACCAGTCAAGCCAATTTACGATGGCATGCCTCCGCTGCATGAATGCCTACAACAAATCGGTGCGTTGGGCTTTGTGCCGCTGATGACATCGCCTGCATCCTTCAATGAGCGTCTTGGGGCACAAATTGATTTGGACATAGTGTTTAGCCGGTAGGCAGCCGATCATTCCCTAAAAATGTGCAGCCCTATATTGCGTTTTTCGGGCGATGAGATAACGGATTTCGCATCGAATCAGAAATAGTATAAGAGAAAAAATAAGTCTATTTTAGATTCGGTTAGCGGAGTTAGCATCCTGTCGCTCAATTACCATTACGTTGTGGACTTGGCTCGTCGGCTTTCCCTGGTCGAGCAACCTGCTTGCTTGGATTATGGGTGTGGCGGCGGTGAACTTGTGCAGATCGCGTGTGGCGCGGGCTTGGATTGCCAAGGAGTCGATGTTTACTACGGCGGCGGCGCAACGCATCGGGTCGCGCAGGAAGCGGGCCTCTTGGGCGATAAGGTTCTCGAAATGGTAGATGGCCGGATTCCGGCCAACGCGGCAACTTACGATATCGTTTTTGCAAACCAAGTTTTCGAGCACATAGACGACTTTGCGCTGCCTCTGTCCGAAATTGATAGAGTCATGAAGCCTGGTGGGGTTTTCATAAACATATTCCCTAGCGCAAAAGTCTGGCGCGAGGGCCATTGTGGAGTCCTTTTGTTCACTGGTTCCCTAAGGGCTCAAGCGGCCTAAGAGCCACATACATGACGGCTGCGCGGTTTTTGGGTGCGGGTACCCACATTTATGATAAGACGCGCCGCCAATGGGTGGCGGATATGTTGGACTGGTTGGACGCCTGGACTTTCTACAAGCCGTTAGATGAAATAGAGCGATCGTTTGGCGAGTTTTTCGATGTTGACCGGATCGATCACGACTACTTCGAGTTCCCGTGTCGGAACAATCGGCTGTGTAGTGCGATGAGTTTTCTTTTCTCTAAGCGCGCGATCGCGTCATTCATTGCCTCCAGGCTCGCAAGCCATGTTTTCGTATTGCGCAAGCGTGACGTCGGATCACTCGCAGCTTAGCTGCCTCTAAAAATCGATGATTCTACTGGCCTCCCCGGGGGCCTTTTATCAGTGAGGTCGAATGACTGAAACTCTCTCTTGCCGTGATCTTTTCGAGGTAGCGAGTAAAGCTCGGCTATCGCATGGCGACATGCGGCCCTGGCTGGCGTTGAACGATATCAAGAGGAATGTTTGATGAGTGCAGGCTCAACGGAGCGATTGTTGGGCGAGTTGGTCGGTGAGGTGAGGGGGCTTCGGCTGGATGTCGAGGCCCTGAAGGATGCCCACCGGGATAACACCGCCAAGCGCAGCATGCTTTACGAGATTCTTGAGAACGTCAAAACCGACGTCGTTCTTATCAAGAGGGAGATGGAGGATACCCGCCCGGACATTCAGCGCTGCCGGATGCTCCGTCATTGGGGTGTGGTCTCGGTGGGGTTTATCGGTCTGGGCGCGGCAGTGTTTGGATTCTGGGATCATTTGCGGAGGATGTTCCAATGATGCGCCCTTTTGTCTGATCGCCGTCCTGATCGGCGGTTTTTTCATGCTCATGCCGGTTGCGGCCGTGGCGCAGATGTTTTGTGCCGCCCATGGCCAAATCGTTGGCGTTTTGGAGAAGGACTATCGGGAAAGAAAGGTCGCGGAAGGCCTTTCGGACGCCGGCGCCTTGGTTGAGCTGTTCATGTCCGACCGGCGGAGCTGGACCATCGTCTATACGATTCCGGGCGGTCCGAGTTGTGTCCTGAGCGGCGGCGAGGCGTGGGAAGTCCTGAAGCCGGCGAAACCGAGTGAGGAAGGCTGAGTAGTCGTTCGTTCTTTTAGGTATCGATACGAAGACCTCTCCCGCCACCTCGGCGGTTTGTTTCAATCTAAACGACCATAGGTGACATCATGAAAAACTATCTCGCCCCCCTCGCGGGGGCCGCTTTGGTATGGGTTGGTTTTGCCACGATGCCGGACGTCGCGGCGCAGGGCGCAACCGTGTCGATCGACCCCGAGGTGCCGCCCAGCCTCCTGGCAATTCCGTTCCTTGGGGATTTTCTGAAGAGATTCTCCGCCTGGCTTCCGGTTGTCTTCCAGGTTGTCGGCATGTTCGCGATGGTCGCGTCGCTGACCAAAAACGAAACCGACGACAAGGTGATCGGCTATATTCTGAAGGCGATCAATCTCCTCGGCTTCAACATTGGGGCCGCAAAGAACGATCCAGCCGTCAAATGACGACGGTCGCCGTTATCGGTGGAGCCGTCCTTTTCCTTGTCGTCGTGGTCCTTGCCGCCATACGCGTGGCAAAGGGGAGCGGACGCGCCGAAGTCGAGAGGGATCACTTCGAGGCCAAATCGAAACAAGCGGGAGTGGCTAATGAAATCGACGAGGATGTTGCTGGTCTCAGCGATGATGCTTTGGACCGCGAGTTGCGCGACGGGCGGTGAGTGTTCCTGGGCGAAACGGATCATCGTGAATGACGGCGACGTTGTCACGCGGGCCACGGCGGAACAGATCGTGGCCCATAACCGCAAGGTCGCGGCATTTTGCAGATAGTTCCTGCCTGAACGCCTGCGAAGCTCTGGGAATGCGTGTTGTGTTTAACCTACCCGCCGGATTGACCCTGATTCTCAAGAAATGAAATCGGCGGCGTGCCCTGCCGTTGCTCCGTCGAAGGCAGCGGCGGGGCGATCTTGCTCGGGTCGGCGTCGGACGCGGTGCTTTCGATCGTCGGATCGGAGGACGGCTCCCACGCATAAAGATGTTGCCGGCCTTCGTCACGAAGCTGGACGATATGGAGCATGCGCCTTGCAACGCCGTCCGGCAGGAACCCAAACTTGCCGTTAATGCCTTCGAAGCCTTGCTCTCGTGTTAAATACATCTCGTCGAAGGCAAGCCCGCCGGTTTCCTGTTTTTCCAAAAGCGCCAAGGCGACCGCGTCGTAGGCGGATGTCACCAATTGTGCCGGCCTGTATTGGAAGGCGCTTTCCATCCTTGATTGAAATCCGGGCCAGTTTTCCGATGCCGCGGTCACGTAGCGGCTTCCGAATAAATCCTTCTTTTCGAGGAGTTCGGCGGTATCCCAAACGTCGGTGCCAACCATCCACACGTCGGGTCGCGTCGCGTTGAAATACTCGAACATCGGCGCGATGACGAGAAGAGGTTGGCCGCTGATCGGCAAGATGACGGCATCCAGATCGATTTCCCCGAGGGTCTCGCGAAGTCGGAATTCCGTCAGGGCCTCGGCCATCGTTTCTTGCGGTGTTTTCTCGTCGGTCGTGTTGCGCTCATACAACGCCATCAGTTCCGTCAGTGCCGTTCCATACTCGACCTCGCTGACGGTCCATTCCCGCGCCTTTTCCCCTCCCAAGACGAAAGCGGCCTGCTGTACTCGAACAGCGGCGACGCGCTCCTCCAGCTGCCCCAGCGCCAACTCCATTGCCTCTTCCGGTTCCTCATGGGCTTCCCAGGCTGATTCGAAGATCGATGTAAAATCGTCAAGCGCCGCTGTGCGTTTGTCGTATTGCGTGATAGCCCGGACTTGCTTCGAGATATCGGTATAGGATGCGTCGGTCGAGTACAGACGGCTGTCGACCAACTGTATGTTGCCAACCTTGTCGGCCTGGATAAGCCGGTTCCGCAGGAGACGCAGATAGCTTGTGTCCGGGCCCAATAACGCAATGCGCCGTTTCCCCGATTCCCGCAGATACGTGGTCAGGGCGTCGATTTGCGGTTCCGGTTGATTGCCGATCAGGTAGACCGGCGAGCCCGCAACGGCGCGGTTGTTCGAAAGTGCGATGGCTCGGATGTTGGCCTTGCGCAGATGCGGCTTTATCGCGGTTACCGAATGCGAAAACAGCGGCCCGACAACGACATTGGCGCCTTCCGATATCGCTGTCTGAACCGCGCTGGCGGCGCCGTCCGCGGTCCCTTCCGTATCGCGCGGGAGCAGTTCGACGGTTTCGTCACCCCTATCAAACATGGCTAGGACAGACGCGTCCAAGAGCTGGCGTCCGATGTCGGCGTATGGTCCGCTCAGGGGCAGCAAGACGGCTATCTTCGCTGTGCCGTCCGACGGGCCGGACGTTTCGTAGTCATCGATGATTTTGTCGAGCGAGGATTCCGGGCCCGGCGCGGGTGCCGGCGTCGTGGTGGCGACGCAACCTGTCATCAAGAAAAGGAGGTAACAGGCGGCAAGCGCACGACTTTGATGCACCGCTTCCAACGCGATCCGTAACGAATTGTGCCTCCGAGCCATGAGTGCCGGTCCCTTTATTCCCCTCATCAAGTTCAGCGTCGCCGATAGATATCCTGTAAGCGGCGCGAAACAATGCCAAACATGGTATGTGAGCTTATTTCCATCTTGCTAATCGCGCGAAAACGGAATGCTTCTGCGCGTAAAGCGTGAGCGCACACACACCATATCAGCCCGCTTGGAGCAAGCTATCGTGTGGATAGCCAATTTTGACCTAATCCTTTTGGACTAAATCTACAGGCAAAATGTTTGGGAGGTCCAATTTTACGACGCCGAATCGGTAGATAAAGGCAGCGGGCTGCGCTTCCGTGGGGATTGCTTGAAGACGCGGCGTGCCGGCCGTTCGCGTGCGGCAGATCATTAAAAAGAAAGTGGCCCCGCCGGGCAGGGCGGGGCCAGTAGTGTAGTAGGGGAGATTGACCAAGCATGCGTTGACTCAGGTTGAATCACGTAAGCCCGTCAATGATCACACTAGTTTTCAAAGGTGGCGGGAGTGTGACGAGAGCAGGGATTCCATGTGGTGATTCTGAGGTTTAGGCCAAATCGAAGAACAGGATTTGGTGGGCCGAGGTGAATCTACGGACTGTTTGGTCCGCAAGTTGGTTGATCGGCTACCGCGCTGGGACAATGTTTCCCTGACAGTGTATTCTTTGGATCGCGAGGAAGAGGCCAAAGGCGCGTGAACAGGGAGACGGCTAGCGTGGATTATCGAAACTTGGGGAACAGCGGCCTTCGGGTGTCGTCCATCTGTCTTGGCGTGATGAATTTCGGCGACACGACCGATGAAGAATCGGCGGCGAAAATTGTCGGCCATGCGCGTGAGGCCGGCGCCAACTTCATCGATGCGGCCGATGCCTATGCGGGCGGACGATCTGAGACGATTGTTGGCAAGCTGCTTAAGAAAGATCGAGCGGATTGGGTATTGGCGACGAAGGTTGGGCAGTCCGCGGGATCTCCGCAGCGAAAGAAAGGGCTATCTCGGAAATGGATGATGGAAGCCATCGACCATAGCCTGAAACGCCTGCAGACCGATTATGTCGACATATATTACATGCACCATGTGGATTGGGAGACGCCGCTCGAAGAGAGCGTCGTTGCGATGCGGGACATCATTGATAGCGGCAAGGCGCTGCACTGGGGGTTTTCTAATCATCGACCCTGGCAGATCGGTGAACTCATCCGCTTATGCGACGCCGTCGGCGCGCCGCGGCCGGTCGTTTGCCAACCGCATTACAATATGGTCATGCGCATGGCGGAGAACGATCTATTCCCGGCGTGCGACTATTACGGCATTGGCGTTGCCCCATTTTCGCCGCTAGCACGCGGGGTGCTGACCGGAAAATACGATCCTAAGAAGACTCCACCGCGCGACAGTCGGGCTGGGCGGGGCGACAACAGCATTCTCAATCGAGATTTTCGGAAAGAGACCTTCGCTCTGCTTGAAAAGGTTCGGAAGCACGCCGCCAAGCGCGGGATGTCGCCATCGGACTTCGCCATCAATTGGGTGTTGAACAACGAATTCGTCACGAGCGTCATCGCCGGTCCTCGAACATTGTTTCAATGGAAAGCCTATCTGAGCGCGATGAAACATGATTTTACCGCTGCCGACGAGGCCTTGGTGAATGCGTTGGTGTCGCCTGGACATCCGTCGACGCCCGGATTCGTAGACCCGCGTTATCCACCGAGAGGGCGGCGGCCGCGAACCGGAGGGCCCTAGAATGCCCAATCTCGGCAAAGCTGGGCGGGCATCGTCCGAGGACCTTTTCGAACAGACCCAAGCATCCCAGGCCGGTCGGGGGCACATCGAGGGCGCCATGCGCCGCCGCATTGCCAGCCTTGCAGGGATATTCTAAGTACCGGCAATCGTATGTGTTTGTCGCATGTCGGTTAGCAATAGATGGGATTGGCCTTGAGCGAACAGAAGCTCAGCATTGAGGACGCCGTCGATTTGGCCATCCAGTATCATCAGGCGGGCCAGCTCGCCGAAGCCGAATCGATATATCGGCAGGTGCTTCAGGTCGATCCGCGGCACGCCGATGCCTTGCATTACCTGGGCGTTATTTCGCATCAACGGGAAGATCCGGAAACTGCCGTCGATCTTATCTCCCGGGCAATTCAGGTCGTGCCCGATAATGCGTCCTACCACAGCAACCTCGGCGAGGCGTTCAGGGCCCTCGGACGGTTCGACGACGCATCGAAGGCTTATGAGAGAGCGTTGGCGATCGACCCCGGGTTTGCGATGGCGCACAACAATCTCGCGAACGTGCTGGCGGATTCGGGCCGGAAGGAAGATGCGTTGGCGCGGTACGACAAGGCAGTCGCCTTGCTTCCAGATGATCCGGAAATGCGGTTGAACCGTGCAAATCTGCTGATGGAGCTCTCGCGATCCGTCGAAGCGGTAGAGGCCTATCGCAATCTCATCGAAGAGTTTCCGCAGTTCCCCGTTGTCTGGAATGGACTAGGCTTGGCATTGGAAGCGCTGGAAAAACTGGGAGATGCCCGGCAATCCTACGAAAAGGCCCGGGACCTCGCGCCGGATTTCGAAGATGCCCGGGTCAACCTGGAGCGGGTCCAGTGGACCATACAGCAAGCGGATCTGGTCCGTGCCGATCAGAAACGGGCGGACGGCGATTGGGGTGAAGCGGCGGCGATCTATCAAAAGGTGCTTGACCGGCAATCGGATCACGCGGCGGCTTGTTATGGCCTCGGCGTATGCCGGTTTGAACAGGGCAATGGGAGGAGCGCTGTCGAATTGCTCGAGCGGGCGGTCCGGATCCAGCCCTTTTTCGAAGAGGCGCATGCGGCGTTGGGAACAGCCTTGCTTGGTACTGAGGACGCCGAGGCGATCATCGACGAAGAACGGCTGCCCGCGGCCCAGACCGCGGTTGCGATTGCGCATTTTCGGGCGGAACGATTCGCGCAAGCCGAGCATGCGGCGGAACAGGCTATCGATGGACTTTGCGACGCGTTGGCGCGGGATCGCGACGACAATGAAGCATGGACGTTGTTCGGGTTGGCGCTGCGCGCAATTCGGGATGTAAGCCGATCCGAAGCGCTCCTGCGCTCGCGCCTCGTGGAGTTGGGATTATGAGCGCTGCGTCGGGCCCGCCTCCTGAGTGGATACTCGGCATTTCCCGAAGTCATAACGGCGCCGTCGCGTTGCTTCGTAATGGATCGCTCTTCCGTGCCGTACAGGCCGAGCGCCTCACGCGCGTGAAGCGGCAAGGCATCTACCTCGACGGGGACAACGACGTTCTTTCACGCTGCGTCCGATATTGCCTCGACGATGCGGGAATCGGGCATGAAGACGTCGGAGCGATTGCGACCTGCACGCCATGGGAGGAGGCACGGACATCCCACGAAACCCTTTGCGGGTTGATCGGCGGTAACGTTTCCAAGGACGTGCCGTTGATCACCGTTCCGCATCACTATGCCCATGCGGAATATGCCGTCCACTACGGCAACGGGTCACCCGGCCTCGTTCTGGTTGTCGACGGCAGCGGATCTTATGAGAGCGATCGAGCCGGCCTGACGGTTCAGGAAGATATCCACCCGAAGGCGCGGCTGTTTGTCGGGGCGACCGGCAAGGAAACGGTTTCGGCCTATGTTTTCGACGGACGGTCCATGCGGCTTGTGTATCGGTTTGCGCATCCGTCCGGGCCGGTTTCCGCGCCGACGGTTGGCATTCTGAACATTCGGCTGCTTCAAAGCATAGGCCATCTCTGGCGATGGGCGTCGTGGTATTGCTGCGGCGGCGGGAATGACGCGGGAAAGGTCATGGGGCTTGCGGCGCATGGCGACGTGGCCGCGCATGCGGGATTGGATTTCGCGAGGATTGGGCGGGATGGCTTGCTTGCCATCGATTTCGACCTGCTGAGCCGGGAATTCCGGCAGCCAAACCTTGCGGGCGTGGAAATTTCCGGCAATCGACATTACGCGGATTTGGCCGCTGCGGTTCAGGACCGTACGAACCGACTGTTGGTCGACCTCTTGACCCAATTGAAAGCGGAGTTTCCGACTCAGTCTCTCTACTATTCTGGCGGCGTCGCGCTCAACGTCGTGGCCAATGAGGTGATTTGTCGGAGCGGTCTGTTCGAAACCCTTCATATGAACGGATCTTGCGAGGATAATGGAACCGCCGCCGGCGCGGCGATGGCCGCCTATGTGCAGCTTGGCGGTGACCGTCAATACGAAGCGGTCACGGATTACTACGGACGCGGCTATTCGGATTCCGATATCGAGGCGGCGTTGACCGCGCACCAGTGTTCCTTTCGCCGCGTTGACGATAACGAAATCGCCGCGGAAGCCGCCCAACTGATTGCGGATGGCGTCGTGATTGGCTGGTTCCAAGGCGGCAGCGAATTCGGACCGCGGGCGCTGGGCAATCGCAGTATTCTGGCGAACCCGACCGATCCTCACATCAAATATGTGCTGGATCTGATCGTGAAACGACGGGAGCGTTATCGGCCTTATGCGCCGGCCGTCTTGGCCGAGCGATGCCATGAGTTCTTCGATATCGATGGGCCGTCGCCGGTGATGTTGCGGGAAGGTCGGGTTTTCAATCCCGCCAAACTCCCGGCGATCACGCATGTCGACAACAGCGCTCGTGTGCAAACCGTGCGGCGTGACGAGAACCCGCGCTATTACGATTTGATAAAATGCTTTGGTGATAGGACGGGCGTTCCGGTGATTCTGAATACGTCTTACAATTTGGCTGGCGATCCGATCGTCGAGACACCCGAGGATGCGGTTCGATCCTTCACCAAGAGCGGCCTGCGGAACCTTGTCATTGGAAACTATATTGCCGAGCGGCCGACGACAGCGTGACGATTGGGAGCCTGGTCGATGACGCAGAAACCGAATGATCCCCTCGCTTGGAATGGCAATACGGCGGGTGGTAACCAACCCCAAGGCGGTGCATTTCCGCTCGTCTCGCCGGTCGATCCGGTCCAGCAGGTGGAACTGGGCAACATGTATCTCCAACTGGGAAGCTATGCGGAGGCGGCGGCGGCATATCGGAAGGCTATCGCGCTGGATCCGACCATTGCGGAAGCGCATTTCAACCTGGGTAACGTCCTGTGCGAGATGAACGAGTCCGCCGCGGCGCTCGATGCTTACCGTCAGGCGATTGCGGTACGGCCGGATTTCGTTGAGGCATATTACAATCTTGCCGACACGCTGGCGGGCAACGGCCGGTTGGACGAAGCGGCGGCGAGCTACCGGAAAGCCGTGGAGATCCAACCTTCGATTGGCGATATTCATAACAATCTCGGAACCGTTCTCATTGAACTCGGCGCTTTCGACGAGGCGATCGCGTCTTTGCAAAAGGCGGTCGAACTCTCGCCGGCAAGCGGGGAAGCTTTTGCGAATTTGGGAACCGCGTTGAAACATGCCGGTCGAATGGATGATGCCGTGTCCGCACTCAAGCAAGCGTCCACCTTGCTGCCGGGCTCCGCCGATGCGCCGTTTAATCTCGGCATGGCTTTGATGCAATCGGGCCGTCACGAGGAGGCGGAAGCGGCGTATCGGCAGGCGATGTCTCTCGCCCCGGATATGCCGCGGCTTTACCCGTCGTTCGGCTCTACATTGATGGCGTTGGGACGGCATCAAGAAGCCTTGGACCTCTGCGATGCGTACTTGGAGCGAATGCCCGCAGAGCGATCCGTTTTAGCCTTCAAGGCCGTGTTGTTGGAGGAAATGGGGCGCAATGCCGACGCCGAATTCCTCGCGGACTATGACCGGTTGATTCACGCCATCGATATCGATGTGCCGGAAGGATACGGCTCGCTCGACGCGTTCAATACAGCGTTATTGGACCATATCTTGTCCCATCCGTCGCTCGTCGTCTCGCCGACGAGTCACGCCACGGTAAAGGGGCGTCATACGGGCAATCTTCTTATAGACCCGAAAGGACCCTTTGCGGATTTCGAGGCTGTTCTGTGGCAAGCGGCGCGCGAGTATCGTATCCACAACCCGGTGGACGGCGGGCATCCGTACCTGGCTGATCCGCCCGACCTGACCGGTCTTGTCGTCTGGTCGGTTGTAATGGAAACACGCGGCCATCAGGTGCCGCATATTCATCCAAGCGGTTGGCTTAGCGGCGTGTATTACGCGGACCTTCCCGATATCGTTGATCGAGATACCACAGACCATGAGGGCTGGATCGAGTTCGGCGCGCCGCCGCCCGACTTTCCGGTGACGAAAACCTTGCACACGAAGCTGTTCAAACCGAAGCTTGGCCGGCTCTTTCTGTTTCCCTCCTACTACTATCACCGCACGGTGCCGTATTCGACCGACGAGCGCCGTGTGAGTATCGCCTTCGACTTTCTGCCTCCCGCACCATAAGAAGAAACGTTAAGGAACGACGCAATGAATGACCTGTTGAACGGATTGCGAATTGTCGAAGTGTCGGCGTTTATCGCGGCGCCTTATGCCGGCCTTGTGCTGGGGCAGATGGGGGCGGACGTTATCCGGATCGACCCGATCGGCGGCGGATTGGATTACCGTCGGTGGCCGGTGACGGATAAAGGAAATAGCCTGTATTGGACCGGCCTGAATAAAGGAAAACGGTCGATCACGTTGAATGTCCGAGAAGCGGAAGGGCGTGAAATCGCGCAGTCGTTGATGACCCAGCCAGGCGATGCGAACGGTTTTCTGCTAACCAACCTGCCAGCGCGGGGCTGGCTCGATTATGAAGGACTGAGGGCTCGCCGGGATGATCTGGTGATGATGAACATCACCGGCAACCGTGACGGGTCGGTCGCGCTTGATTACACCGTCAACGCCGCTGCCGGTTTCCCGACCGTTACCGGTCCGGAACACCAGGATCGCCCGGTCAATCACGTGATGCCGGTCTGGGATGTCGTCGCTGCCATGTCGGCGGTGCAGGGCGTTCTTGTCGCCGAGCGGCACCGACGTGCGACCGGCGAAGGACAATTCATGCAGGTGGCCTTGTCGGACACCGCCTTTGCGACTCTTAGCCATCTCGGCTTGATCGGCGAGGTGCAGATCAACGGCGACATTCGGCCAAAGACCGGCAATCACGTTTACGGAACATACGGCCAGGATTTCGAGACCGGTGACGGACGTCGCGTCATGATCACCGCATTCACGCCGCGGCATTGGAAAGCGCTCGTCGCCGCGACCGGCACGGCCGCGAAAATGGATCAGGTCGCATCCTTGTTCGATCTCGATCTCGCCAAAGAGGAAGACCGTTTCGAGGCGCGGGAGACAATCACCGCTGTCCTACGGCCCTGGTTCGAAGGGCGGACCCTTCAGGAAATTGCCGATGCCATGAACGCGGAAGGCGCCTGTTGGGGCCCCTATCAGACCTTTGCTCAAGCCGTGACAGAGGACCCCCGGCTGTCGACGGAAAATCCCATGTTCGAGGAGATCGACCAACCCGGGATTGGTAAATTGACCGCGGCGGGCGGCATGATCGATTTCTCCAATGCGGCGCGGACATCCGTACAACCGGCGCCGAGTCTGGGGCAGCACACCGACGAAGTTCTTGGCGATGTTCTGGGGCTGTCGTCGGGCGAAATCGGCGGTCTGCACGACCGTGGCATCGTTGCCGGCCCGGCCGACGAGTAGGTAATCTCGCGGAAAGCGGAGACCAAAGGCTTGAACCCGGCTGACAAGACGGCATCTAGCTGATAGGGAATCTGTGTCGGCGCAGTCCGCGCTCTGGCACAGCAAAAAAGACTTGGGAGTAAACCGATATGCGCGCAGTGGTGCTTCATGAACATGGCGGTCCTGAAAACCTGGTTCTCGAAGAGAACTACCCAGACCCGCAGGCCGGTCCCGGCGATGTGGTGCTGCGCGTTAAGGCGACATCGCTGAATTATCACGATATTTTCACCCGCCGCGGCATGCCGGGCATCAAACTGAACCTTCCGGTCATTTGTGGCCTGGACGTAGCCGGAGAGATTGCGGAGATCGGCCCCGAGGTTGAGGGCTGGTCCGTCGGCGATCGGGTTCTGGTTGATCCGCTGAACCGGGTCGAGGGCGGTTTGATGGGCGAAACGGTGGATGGCGGGTTGGCCGAACTTTGTCGGGCGCGGGCGCATCAACTGGTGAAGATTCCCGACGATGTGAGCTTTGAAGATGCGGCGGCGCTGCCGGTGGCATTCGGGACCGCGCATCGCATGATGTTCACCAATGGCGGCATTTCCAAGGGCGAGCGCTGTCTTGTGCTGGGCGCCAGCGGCGGTGTCGGAAGCTGCTGCGTCATTCTCGCCAAAATGGCCGGGGCCGAAGTGGTCGCCGCGACCAGCAGCGAGGAAAAGGGCCAACGGCTGCGCGAGATGGGCGCGGACCATATCATCGATTACATCAACGATGACTTCACCAAAGAAATCTGGAAGCTCTACGAGAAACCGCATCGCCGCACATTCGACGGCGGCGTCAATATGGTCGTGAACTTCACGGGCGGCGATACCTGGGTACCGTCATTCCGGTGCCTCCAGCGCGGCGGCCGCTTGGTCACCTGCGGCGCGACGGCGGGATTCGACCCTAAGACGGACCTCCGTTTCATCTGGACGTTCGAGCTGAAGATTCTCGGATCGAACAGCTGGGCGCGCGAGGATCTCGAAGCGTTGCTCGGGTATATCCAGGACGGCAAAATGAAAATGCCGATCGATAATGTCTATCCGCTCGAAGAAGCCCGCGAGGCACTGCGGGTGATCGAGGATCGTGAAGTCATCGGCAAGGTGATCGTCCAACCATGAGCGTGGCCGATTTCAATTTCGGCCGGTTATTCCAGGATCATGTCGATGGCGACCGGTTGGCCGCGATCGACCTGACGCATTTCGATGCGCCGCGCGAGGTGACGTATCGGGAGCTGGATAGATGCTGTGACGCAATTGCGCGCGGCCTCGCCGCCGCCGGGTTCGGTCCGGGCGATCGCATCGGATTGCTCGCTCTGAACAGATGGGAGTATTTGGCCGTCCTCTTCGGCACGCTGCGCGTCGGCTGCGTGCCGGTTCCGATCAACAATAAATTGCCGGCGGATGCGGTCGAATATGTCTTGCGGGATTCGGGAGCACGACTCGTCTTCTCTGAAGCGCCGCTGCGAAAGTTGGTGCCGGATGACATTACGTTCGTCGATCTCGATTCCGGTCTCGACGCTTTTTGCGATCCAGGGCCATTCGATGCATTGGAGCCCGGTGACGATTGCGTTTCGATGCAGCCGTATACCTCTGGCACGACCGGGAAACCCAAGGGCGTGTTGTTGACCCACGACCGGCAGATTTGGGCCGCCCGCACGTTGGTCGAGTATCGGCGTCTGGTCGCGGATGACCGGATTCTCATCTCGGCGCCGTTCTTCCACAAGAATGCTTTGGTTGCGATCAAGACGGCGCTGTTGCCGGGCGCGTGCCTGGTTATCTTGCCGAAGTTCGACGTCGCCCAGGCGATTCAGGCGATCGCCGATCATAAATGCACCATGACGACCGGCGTGCCGACGATGATGTATATGATCCTGCAGGAAGAGGCACTGCTCACATCGACGGACACGTCGTCGATCCGCACGATCAGTATGGGATCCGCGCCATGCTCCGAGAGCTTGCTCGACGGGTTGAAGCATCACTTTCCTCAAGCAGAAATCAATCTCAATTACGGCACGACCGAGGGCGGGCCGATCATGCTGGGATGGTACCATCCGGACGGATTGCCGCGGCCGCTGCACAGCGTCGGTTATCCGATTCCGGGCTGCGAGTTCAAGTTCATCGACGGCCCGCATGAAAAAGAAGGCGAGCTGATCTGTCGCAATCCGGGCGTGGCGCTTGGATATCACAACCTGCCGGAGGTGACCGCGGAGCGGTTCGTCGATGGTTGGTATCACACCGGTGACGTGATGCGGCAGGACGATGACGGATGGTTCTACTTCATCGGACGGACCGACGACATGTTCGTTTGCGGCGGCGAGAACATCTACCCGTCCGAGGTCGAAGCGCTGCTCGAACGGCATGACGACATCGTGCAGGCGGCCGTTCTTCCTTTCGACGACGAACGGAAAGGACAATTGCCTTATGCCTTCATCGTCCCGCGCGAAGGGGTCACGTTGGAAGTCGGTGCGGTGAAGCAATTCGCGCTTGCCAATGGCCCGGCCTATGCGCATCCCCGCGAGGTCTTTTTCCTGCCTGAAATGCCGCTCAGCGGCACCAACAAGATCGATCGTATCGCGCTGCGCAACCATGTTGCCGCGGCGGCAAACAATCCGGAAAGCTGACGCAATGCCCCAAAACACGATGTCCCGCGAAGAACTGCATGCCCGCATCACCAAAGCGCCGTTCCATCAATGGCTCGGATTGGAAGTCACTGGCGCGGACGAGGAAGGGATCGACGTTCGCATTCCGTGGCGCGACGAGTTCGTCGTCAACGTCGAAGTCGGGTATGCCCATGGCGGCATTCTTGCGACCGTGATCGATGTGGTCGGCGACTTTGCGCTCGCCGCAAAACTCGGGCGGCCATATCCGACCGTCGATATGCGCGTCGACTATCACCGGGCCGCGATGCCGGGTGACATGCATGCCCGCGGTCGGGTCGTGAAGCTGGGCAAGATGTTTTCCGTAGCCGAGACCTCGGTCCACGATTCCAACGGAAAGTTGTTGGCCAGCGGCCGCGCCGTCTATGCGGTCGCCGCGCCGAAGTAACCGCCTCCCGTTGGGGCGGTTAAATCCCTCCTCCTAGAATCCCCTCTCGATTTCTCCCTCCAACGCGCGGGCCACGAGCGCCCGCATCAATGTGACCACGGCGGCGTTGTCCTGAACCGGAATGCCGTCGACGGCGGCGATGCGTTTTCCCGTCCCGCCATCGGTCAGTCCCAATCCCACCCCCACATGTTCCAGTGCGATTTCTTCCTCCGGCGTATGGCAAAGCGACGCGTCGTTGCGTTTTACCGCCAGCGCGGCGCAGACGCCGTATGCGCCAAGATTCGATGACGTTGCGACCACCAGCACGTCAGTTGTGATCGCCGAGACGATGCCGCCGCCGCACGGCGTGATGTCTGCCTTGTTGAGGTCGGGCATCGTGTCGACCAGTACGTCGTGAACCTTCCCAAACCCGATTTCATTGCCGCCGTCACCGATCGACAGCGTCGGCTTTCCAGCCGTCGACATTTCGGTGAAAAGATGGTCGACATTGCAGCGGAAGGACTCCCGCGAAATACCGGTAGCGCCGTATGTGATTCCGTTGATGTTGCCGCCGAGGCGTTCGACGGCGATGGCTATGTCGAGCGAGGCGGCAATGGCATCCTGTTGCTTTTTGTCGTTGAGCGCCAACTCTTCGACCGGAATGTCGAGCGACCGCCGCTCCAGCAGGGCGCGGAAGGGTCCCGCCGCGGGCGGGTCGGTGAAGATCGTTACCCGATGACCGATTCGGACCAGCACTTCCGCGAGGACGACGCTGCCGAAAGGGCCGTCATTCTCGCCGTTCGGCATGTGGTCGGGGACGGCGGCGCCGCTGACGATGCCGATATGACCGGCCGGCCGGTCCAGCATTTCCGCTGCCGCCATCACCAACGGCTTGTCGCTGGTGGCGCGCGCCGCTTCGTAGAGGCGCCATTTTACGCCACGCGGCAGGCCGCGGCCTTGTATTTCGAGGCATTGCAGGCGGTCGATATTCTCGCAGGCGATGAGCATGAGGGGGTCATGGCGTTGGTTTCGGCCGGAACCCTTACTTTAACAGAATGTTGCTCACTTCCTTCAATTGCGTGCGAGACCGCAGAAGATAGAAGCCCTGCACCGCCAAATGGCTCGGCGCGAACAGGCCGTCATTGGCGCCGTTGGAAATGATCAACGGATCCATCTCGGCGGCGGTTCGCAGGCTGTCGAGCATCTGTTCCCACACATTCCCGACATTCTTTTCCGCGAGTACGGTTTGGAAGTCGACGCCCAATTCTCGCAGGATCATGTAGTAGCCGTACAAGCGGCCTTTGGTGGAATAAAAAATATCGTCGGCGTCGGTGTCGAACCAGCCGAGGTTCGACTCAATGGCGCGTTGATCGAGTGTCGCCGATGCGCTGCCGAGGTCGAGGCTTACGCGTTCCAGAAAGGCGATCAGATTGTCCGCCCGCCGGTCGAATACGGCGGTGCCGTCATTCAGGCGCTCGTTATACCGTTGCAGGCTTTTCATCGCGGCGCGGTACTGCTTCTCCGCGCTGGCCGTCGGCAACAGCGATGTGGACGGATCCCAATGCCAAATCGTGCCGTCGTATTTCAGCAGGCCCGAAGCCCTGTCCAGATCCTCGTCGACCTGGCTTGACCCCCGCGTGCGACCCAACACGTCGGTCATTTCGATGGCGAAACGCGAAACGGCGTAAATTTGGCCCACTTGGAAGTTCGGCATGTTGTCGAGCATGGACGAGGGAAACACGAAGGGCTTGTTCGCCGTCCAGGTCGATTCTTGCGTCTCCCGCTCGATCAGCTTGATCGCCATCTCGACGGCGCGGCTGCCGTTCGGCAACTGCTGGCCTTGCGGCACCATGAATTCCACGTCGTCGTTGATCTTATGCGTCACCATCATGCCGATGGGGTAATAGAGCACTGCCGCGATGAACAGGATGCCAAGGCCGGTTCCGATACGGCGGGCCACCGTGCTTGGCTCGTCCGGATTCCGCCGATTAAGCGACGGTAGTTTCTCGCGAATGCTGGTCAGCAAGGCGTTCATTGATGCGTAAATCCGATAGTGCTGGACGCACTACGCGTCCCGACCGCCTAGATATAGGCATGATCGGTGCGGATTTTAGTGTTTTCCCACCGGAATGCGTACGGCCGAAGAGCCTTGCGAATGGCGGTTTTATTCGGCTGCTTGGGTCGACTGGGCGGATGGCGCCTCGCATAATGTCGTCAAATCCCGTATGTTTTCAATGCGTTCGAAATCCCCAAGCATTTCCAACAGGGGCGCTATCCGGTCTGCCGGCAGCACGCGGGAAGCGCAGTCCGTGAATTTGACCCGCATTTCGTCGTCCGACATCGGGTTGGGGCGGCCGCGGCCCATCAAATACTCGGTTTTTTCCGACAGTTCGGTGCCGTCACGGGTGGTGACGACGACCTCGGCGCACCAGGGCTTGTCGGTCATCGTCGGGTGTGGCGCGACCTCGCAGAGTCCCAGAAGCTCTTGAGCCTGCCTGTCCGCCCAGGCGTCCCCTTCGAAATGTTCTAGCAGCACCTTACCGTGCATCAGGGCGCGTGATACGCAGTATTGCACGCTGAACTTCGCTTCCAGCGGGCTCGCGACGGTGGGGTTGTCGGTATGAGGCAACCGCTGCGCGTGACTGTATATCTGAATACGCTTCACGGCCTCCGGCGTCAGTTCGTGCTTTTCCACGAGGTTGAGCATCATGGTGATCGCCATGTGGGTGCTGCCGCAGCAGGGAAACTGCTTGATGCCGAGGCCCGGCTCCACGACCTCGAGCGGATCGCACCAGTGCTCGAAAATCTCCGCGGCATTGTAGGTGCCGGGACCGTTGAACACCTTGAAGAAACCTTGCGCATCTTCGAAGGCGTCTTCGTTCGAGGTGAACCCGCCTTGCGCGAGAAACGCGGCGAACACACCGTTGCGCGTATTCTGCCCTACATGCAGCGGCTTGGTCATCGTGCCGAAATTCGCTTTCACGCCTGAGGCAAGCGAGACCGCAATCGCGA
Source organism: Alphaproteobacteria bacterium (assembly GCA_028281325.1). Taxonomy (GTDB): domain Bacteria; phylum Pseudomonadota; class Alphaproteobacteria; order UBA8366; family UBA8366; genus JAJFJD01. Next base: position 313,933 of record JANQKC010000035.1, on the reverse strand, counting down.
GGGCGCGGCTGGTTTGGTCTTCGTCGAGCCCCAGCATCCGCGCCGCCGCGGCGGTGGCGCCGAAGATGCCGAGCGTTGCGGTCGGATGCCATCCCTTTTCATAATGGGTGAAATTCACCGCGCGCCCGATTTTGCATTCGGTTTCGTAGCCGATGACATAGGCGGCGAGGGCGTCGCGGCCGTCTTTCCCCACATGCTCGCCCAGGGCGACGATCGGCGGCACCAGCATGGCCGACGGATGGCCGCCCATCACCGGGCTGACGTCGTCGTAGTCGAGGGCATGCGAGGCGGTGCCGTTGATGAGAACCGCGTCGAGCGCCGATGTCCGCTTGTTGCCGCCGAAGATCAGGCAGGGACCGTCTTGCGCCGCGATGCCCGGCACGGCCGCGGGAATCTGCGTCGTCGGTTCGGGCGCGCCGGCGAAGGTGACGCCGATGGTATCGGTGATGGCGTGTTTTGCCCAGAAAAGCGCGTCGTCGGAGATATCGTCGTAGCGAAAGGCCAGGATCCGTTTGGCAAGTTCCCGCGTCACGCTCATCGGTCGTTTCCTCATCGTCAGGCTGTTGGTGGTCGGACGCCTATTCATACATCCGATGATGCGCTGCCGCCAAATCTCGGTAATCGGGCGATCGAGTCGTGTCGGCGGGGAACATTCGCCCGTTGAGGTGCCTTTCGATTAACTCTAGTGTTTGCGAGTCGACACGGTTGGGAATTGTCGGCGCCTGACTCAGAGCCTTGTCCGGGTAACCCATGAATCCGTATGAAGAATTGGAGTTTTACAACCATGTCCATCGGGACGCCCCGATCGCAAAGAACATGGAGGTGCTGTTTCAAGGCGCGCAGGTCGCGGGAACGGATTTCTTGTCGCTTTACATGGACTGCCTCGAGCGGTCCAAAACCGCAGTTGGCTCATGGAAGATATTCCGGCGGGCGCAGCGTGCGATAACCCTGGCGCGGTATTTCGAGCATAGCTTACCCTTGGATGGATTACGGGCGGAATGCGGTGTCTTTCAGGGGTTCTCGACCCTCCTGATGGCGCAGGTCGCGCGACAGCACGACGCCGGCTATCGGGGAGACGGGTTGCACGCGATCGATAGCTTCGAGGGATTGAGCGCGCCCACCGATCCCGATGCGTTGGGCGTCAACGAGGACGCGTCGGGTCGGCGCGATCTCGTCTACAGTCACCAGGCTGGGCATTTCGCCACGCCCATCGACCATGTCCGCAGCGTTCTTTCGGATTTCCCGCAGTGCCGTATCCATAAAGGATGGATACCCGATGCGTTTGCCGGCCTTCCGCACGCGGATTGGTCTTTCGTTCATATCGATGTCGACCTCTATGCGCCGACCAAGGCCAGTTTGGAGTACTTCTATCCAAGACTCACGCCGGGCGCCGTGATCGTAAACGACGATTTCGGGTCGCCTCTGTTTCCCGGCGCTGCCCGCGGCTGGCATGAGTTTTTTGAAGACCGAAACCGGTCCTACGTTATTCTCGACACCGGTCAATCGATCTACATACACGAGTGACCGATCGGGGTTTTCGGATCGAAAACACGCTTAATACGGCCGGTCGCCGGCAATTTGCGTACGGTGCAGAACGCGCCGTTGCGCTGCGTCGAAGGGGTCGCGCCGGTGCATGGCGCAGCGGTTGTCCCATAACAGCAGGTCGCCGACTTTCCACGCGTGACACCACGCATATTTCTCCTGGCCGGCGTGGCTCCATAGACAGTTGAGCAGCGCTTCGCTCTCGTCGACCGGTAAACCGGGGATGTAGCTGTAGGGACGGCGGCCGAGGAACAGGGCCTTCCGGCCGGTTTCGGGATGCGTGCGGACCAGCGGATGGCGTGGCCCCGGCGTTTTCCGCGGGTCTTTCTCGTCAACGAATCCGGGGCGGAGTTTGCCTGCGCTGTTGCGGCTGGCGTCGTGAACGGCGGTACGGTCTTGGGCCATCGCCAGCAAATCCGGCGGCAGGTCGTCATATGCCCGATACATGTTGCAGAAGCAGGTGTTGCCGCCTTCCGGCGGAATTTCCAGCGCATAGAGCGCGCTCGCGGCGGGTGGGATGTCCTTATAGGACATATCCGTGTGCCAGAAGGCTTCCGCATTGCCGAGGCTACGGTCGAGCCGCGCTTTCTCCATGCCCACATTCATCACCTCGATGATTTCCGGATACTTTTCCGTCATCGGGGTGAACGACGTCCGGTTGGGGCTTTGCGGCGTGCCGAAATACGAGGAGAAGTAGATATGCTGCTCCGGCGTCAGGGTTTGGTCGCGAAACAGCAAGACCAAATGGGCGTGCCAAGCCTGCTTGATCGCAACGATGATGTCGGCCGGCAGCGGTTCGGAGATGTCGACACCGACAACTTCCGCACCGATCGCCGGCGACAGCGGGACCACCGTGATTTTCCCGAGTTCATACTTTTCCTGTGGAATCGTCGTGTTTTCCGGGGAGATACCGACCGTTTGCATCTTTCCCGTCCTTTCTGGCGGTATGCCATCGGTAACCTGCGAAAGTTTGAACTCGACGTCAAACGGTCGACTGTTCCATTTGCCGTGTTTCGCCGATCCATGATGTAGTTATGGTCGCGGCGCCAACCGGCTGTGAAAGGGATCATGGGTATCGAGATTGTTCCATTGGGCGAATCGCTGGGCGCGGAAATACGCGGCGTGGACCTTCGCAAACGCCCGGATAAGGCCGTCACAAGCGAAATTCGCGCGGCATGGCTCGAACACCTCGTTCTCTTGTTTCGCGGCGCGCTGTTGACCGACCGGAATCTGATCGACTTCACGCTTGGCTTCGGAGACCTCGAGTTCCCGCCGAGCAAACTCCTCAATCTCGCAGAGGGACCACGCAACGGTCCCAAGGTTCCGCCGGAAATCAATGTGATCTCCAATGTGAAGGAGAATGGCGAGCCGATCGGGCAATTGGGAGCGAGCGAGGCGGCTTGGCATACGGACAGCGCTTTCGTGGAAGTGCCGCCGGCCGCCAGCATTCTGCACGCGCTCGAAGTGCCGCCATCGGGCGGCAATACATCCTTTCTCAATATGATTGCGGCTTACGAAACACTGCCGGACGATCTGCGGCGTCGCATCGAGGGCAAGCGACTCAAGCACGATCAGACCTATACCAGCGCCGGGGACCGACGCGCGGGCTACGATATCGTCGAAGATGTCCGCGAGGCGCCCGGGCCATGGCATCCAGCGGTTCGGACCCACCCGGAAACCGGACGCAAGGCGCTGTATCTTGGCCGGCGGATGAATGGTTATGTCGAGGACCTGTCCCTCGAAGAGAACGAGGAATTGCTTGATGCGATTTGGGCGCATGTCTTGCAGCCGAAGTTCGTCTGGGAACACAAATGGGCGGTTGGCGACGTCTTGATGTGGGATAATCGCTGCGTGATGCATCGGCGGGAAGCTTTCGATGATTCCCGTCGGCGGGTCATGCATCGAACTCAGCTTGCGGGCGATCGCCCGGTTTAACCTTCGAAAGTCTTAGGAGAGAGCAATGCGCGCGGTCGTCTGTGAAGACTGGTGTGACTATGACGATCTGACTATCGGCGAGGCGCCGGTCCCCGATTTGGTGCCCGGCGGCGTGCGTATCCGCATCGAGTATGCGGGTGTCAGTTTCGCCACGACATTGGTGGTTGCCGGCAAGTATCAGCGGAAACCGCCATTGCCCTTTGTTCCGGGAACCGAGGTTGCCGGCACTGTCCTCGAATGCGGTGATGGTGTTACCCGCTGCAAACCGGGCGATCGCGTTTTGGCGGTGGTCGATTGGGGCGGCTATGCCGAGCAGATGGTCGCCCGCGAAGCGAACGTGCATGTCGTGCCGGACGGGTTGCCGCTCGATGCGGCGGTGGCGTTGTGTATTTCCTATCCCACATCGTTCGGGGGGTTGTGCTGGCGGGCCAACCTTGCCGAGGGCGAGACCGTGTTGGTTCATGGCGCGGCCGGTGGCGTTGGTCTCGCCGCCGTCGAAATTGCCCAGGCCGTCGGCGCGCGTGTGATCGCCGTCGCCAATGGCGACGAGAAGCAAGCGATCTTGCGGGACCGCGGCGTGGAGCACGTGATCGCGACCGATGGGTTCCGCGAAAATGTGGAAAGCATAACCGGCGGTGACGGGTTGGATGTCGTCTACGACCCGGTCGGCGGACCGGTATCGCGGCCGTCGATCAGTTGCCTGCGACCCGGCGGACGGCTGGTGACGATCGGCTACGCGGCGGGCGAGATTCCGTCGATCGGGTTCAATGTTCTGCTCGTGAAGAACGTCAGCGTCATGGGATTCAATTGGGGCGAATATGTCGGATGGAGCCCGGTGGACCGCCGCGATCGATATGCCGATGAGGTGGCCGAGATGATGCAAACGCTGTTCGGCTGGTGGCGGGACGGCAAGATCAGGCCGACGGTGCATGCGTCTTTCGATTTGGCCGACTTCCGCGACGCGATGCGCGAGGTGCGGGGACGAAAGGCCATCGGCCGCGTCGTCTTGACCCCGTGAGCGAGTCCACCATGCGGGCGGTTCGATGCGCGGGATGGGACGGCATTGCCGGTTTGTGCGTCGATGACGTACCGGTCCCGGCGATACGGCCGGGCTGTGTTCGTATCGGCATCCGCTATGCGGGTGTGGCCTTTGCCAACATCTTGATGGTGGAGAGCAAGTATCAACGCCGGCCGGATTTGCCCTTCGTTCCCGGCACGGATGTTTCCGGTGAGGTTCTGGAGGTCGCTTCGGATGTCGACGGGATTGCACCGGGCGATCGCGTCTGCGCCTTCGTGGACAGCGGCGGTTGGGCCGAGCAGGTCGTGCATCCTGTCGAGACCGTCTATCCCGTGGGAGATGGATTGCCAATGGACGCGGCGTCGACCTTACCCAGCTCCTATGCCACGGCGTTGTGTTCGCTGACCTGGCGCGGCGGCTTGTCGGCAGGACAGACCTTGTTGGTGTTAGGGGCCGGCGGTGGTGTCGGTTTGGCGGCAGTCGACGTCGCCAACGCGCTCGGCGCGCGGGTTATCGCGGTGGCGAGCACGTCGGAGAAACGCGATGTGGCCCTGGCGCATGGGGCGGATGCGGTGATTGAACCGAAAGACTTCCGTCCGCGTGTGCGATCGCTGACTGACGGTCGCGGCGTGAATGTCGTGTTCGACCCGATCGGCGGCGACATGTTCCATGACGCGTTGCGCTGTCTCGATATCGGCGGGCGTCTGCTGACGATCGGCTATGCGGCCGGGGACATACCGCAGATCGGGGTCAATCTCCTGTTGCTGAAGAATATCGGCGTCATGGGTTTCAGTTGGGGGACCTATATGGGGTGGGGACCGGATCACGGACGCGAGGTTTTTGCGCCACGGGTCCGACCGCAAATCGCGCGTCTGGTGCGGATGTGGCGCGACGGCAAAATCGCGCCGCGCATACACAAAGCATATCCGCTGGAACGCATCGCCGATGCGGCGGCGGAGATCACCGGGCGGCGCAACATCGGCCGCGTCGTTGTCCATCCTTAGCGCCCCGGTCTATTCGGCAGGCCGGGCCGCTTCGGTGGTCGCCAATGCCGGGCCGAGGATCAAGCACAACGGCAGCGTCAATAGCACGACGATCGAAATGACCATCATCGTCGTCTCGATGCCGGCGATATCGGCGAGGAACCCATAGGCGAGCGGGGCGATGAGACCGCAGGTCGACCCAAGCGTATACATGAGCCCGAACGCCCGTGAATGTTTGTCGTCCTCGATCAGCTCACCGACGGAACCATAGACCGCCGACGATGTGCCGTTCAGGAAGACGCCGAGAATCGGTAGAAGAAAGAAGGCGTAGAGCGGGGGCATTGCGAGAATGAGCAGGATGCCGGCGCCGGTGCCGATTTCGGTGATCGCGATGGTGCGTGCGATCCCGGCACGCTCCGCCAAAATGCCGCAAGCGAACTTGCCGAGCATGCCGCCGAGCAGTGTGATCAGCACGGCCGACGCGGCCCATCCGGTGGGGACGCCTTTCTCGATCATCAGGAAGGCGACGAAGGTCAAAAAGCCGTTGCGCGTCGTGTTGTCGAGCGCCGCGATCATGCCCAGCGATACGAACCCGCCGCGATGTCGGATGCCCCAACCTTTCGGTCCGTTTGCGGCGCTTTCCTTTTGTTCCATGGTCGGCTTGCCGCCGCTACCGGCAAGTCGAAGCAACACCAAACATGCGCCCGCGACGATAACCGCGGTGACGCCGTATCCGATCACCGGCGCTTGCCAGGGCATGCCGATGCCGGTGGCGAGGATAGTCAACCCCATGAACATGAACTTGCCCACGTCGCCGAACGAGTTATAAGTGCCGAGCGCGGCCCGTCGGCCGACGTCCGGGTAAGCGCCGGTAATCAAGGACGAAGCCAAAGGATGCTGGAAGGCGGCGCCGAGCCCGGCGAGAAAGATAAAGACGAGTAGCGAGATGAAGCCGGTCGAAAAGCCAAGGCCGATAAAGCCCGCGCCGGCGGCGGCGGTACCGAGCGCGAGCAGGTTTCGTTCGCCCGCACGCTCGGCCCATAACCCGGCGGGAATCTGCAGCATCGCCGTTGCGGCTTTGTTGGCCGCCCGGATCAATCCGACTTCGGCGTATGACAGGCCGAATGCTTCGCGGAGAATGGGCAGGAGGGCATAGAGCATATCCACCAATCCGTCATGCAGAACATGCACGCCGCAACAGGTGGAGAGTGTGAGTTTAGATTTTTGCCGTGCCATCGATGCCGCATTACGTCACAAAACAGTAATAAAAGTAAAGTTGGCTTCGGGTTTGCGTGGCAAGGGCGGGTGGTCTAGGGTGCGCCGCTCACCCCAAACATTTAAAACAAAATGTTGAGGAGCGATGAGCTCACAAGCATTGTTAGAATCATTTGACGATTTGGAACCCGAGACGGACGATTTTTTGTCCGAGGTGTTGAGCGGGTTGCAATCGACTCCCAAAACGTTGCCGTGCAAATTCTTTTACGATGAAAAAGGATCGAAGCTGTTCGACAGCATCTGTGATCTGCCGGAGTATTATCCAACGCGGACCGAGACGGCCCTATTGGAAAGAATCGGTGACGAAGTTGCCGAATGCATCGGTCCGCACGCGCAGATCGTCGAGTATGGCTGCGGTTCGGTCAAAAAAATCCGCCCGGTCGTGGATGCCCTGGATCGGCCGGTGTCTTATGTCGCCGTCGATATCTCCAAGGAACACCTGTTGGCGGCCGCGGGCATGCTGGCGTCCGATTATCCGGATCTTGAGGTCCATGCGGTCTGCGCCGACTTCGTGCAGCCGTTCGAGGTGACGCCGCCGGCCGCCTATCCCGAAGCGCGCCGGGTCGGGTTTTTCCCGGGGTCGACCTTGGGCAACTTCGCGCCGGAAGCGGCCCGAACCCTGCTGGCCAGCGCGGCCAAACTTTTAGGGTCGGGCGGCGGCATGTTGATCGGGATCGATTTGAAGAAGGATGTCGCGATTTTGGAGGCTGCATATGACGACGCGGCCGGCGTGACGGCGGCGTTCAATATGAACTTGCTGGATCGGATCAATAACGAGCTAGGCGCGGATTTCGACCTCGATCAGTTCGAGCATCATGTTCGCTATAACGCGGAGTTGGGCCGGGTTGAGATGCATCTTCGCAGCCTGCGCGATCAACAGGTGACGGTCGACGGAAATGTCGTCGAGTTTCGTGAAGGTGAAACCATTCACACCGAGAATTCACACAAATTCGATATCGAACAGTTCCAGGCGATGGCGCGCGACGCGGGCTTCGAACCGCAGCGCGTCTGGACCGATGAAGACAAATTGTTCAGCGTGCATTTCCTGACGGTGCCGTGACCGTCGGCGTTGGGCCGTTACACCGCTCCCTTTTCCCGCAACTGCGCAATCCGCGTGGTGTCGTAACCGAGTTCGGCGAGTAGATCATCGGTATCCTCGCCGAGTTCGGGGGCGGGCCGGCTCGGGGTCGGGTCGCCCATGTCGAAAGGACAATCCAATACCCGAAACGGCGTGCCGTTCTGATGAACCAAATCCTGAATCTTGCCGTTCTCGGTCACGAAGGGATTCTCCATCGCCTGCTTGACATCGTAGATCGGTGCGGCCGGGACCTGGCCCGCGAAATGATCCAGCCATTCGTCGGTGGTTCGGGCCGACAAGGCCTCGTCGAGCATGTCCTGGATCAGCGCCCGGTTCTCCAAGCGGTCCTTGAAGCGCAGGAACCGCTCGTCCTCGCCCCATTCCGGATGATCGATCATATTGCACAGAATCGGCCAGAACTTCTCCTTGTTGCACATGATGAAGATCCATCCGTCCTTGGTCTTGTACTGCGCGCAGGGCGTTAGCGACGGATGGCCGGAGCGTGGTTCGCGGCCCTGCACGTGACCCGTGTTGAGATACCAGGTCGCCGGATAGGACACATTGGTCAGCGCCAGATCGAACAGGTTCGTGTCGATGTTTTGGCCGGTGCCGGTGGCGCGGGCGGCGAGGATGGCGGAGACGGTGGCATAGGCCATCGCCAGGCCAGTCATTAGGTCGACGATCGACAGGCCGAAACGGGTCGGTGGCGTGTCCGGTTCGCCGGTCAAGGAGAAATAGCCGGCTTCCGCTTGCATCAGATAGTCGTAACCCGGCCACGTGGCGCGGGGGCCGTTTCGGCCATAGGCGGTCAGGAAGGAGCAGACGATTTTCGGGTTGAGTTTGCCGAGCGTCTCGTAGGTCAAGCCGAGTTTCTCCGGCACGTCGCCGCGTAGGTTGCAGGTCACCGCATCCGCGGTCTTCACCAGGTCATGGAAAACCGCTCGGCCGTCCGGCGACGAGAGGTCGAGTGTCAGGCTCCGCTTATTGCGGTTGATGCTTTGAAAAAACATGCTAGCGCTGGTGTTCGAGGAATCGTCGTCGATGAAGAACGGGCCGACCCCGCGCCCCATGTCGCCGCCGTCCTTCGGGTTCTCAATCTTAATGACCTCTGCGCCGATATCGGCCAGGTATTGGGTTCCCCAGGGGCCGGCGCCGTATTGTTCGACGGCCAGTACGCGGACGCCGTCTAAGGGCAGCATCGATATGGTCTCCGCCTAGATTGGATTTCGTTGGATCAGTTGCCGCGCGATGATGATGCGCTGCAACTCGTTGGTGCCTTCGCCGATGGTCAGCAGCGGTGCGTCGCGATAGAAGCGCTCGACGGGAAACTCCTTGGAATATCCGTACCCGCCATGCACCCGCATGGAGTCCATCGAATTGGTGACGGCGGCTTCGGTCGCGAAGAGTTTCGCCATGCCGGCTTCCATATCGCAGCGTTCGCCCTTGTCGAAAGCGCTGGCGGCTTGGTGAACCAACAGCCGGGCGGCCTCGGTTCGGGTCGCCATGTCGGCCATGTTGATCTGTATCGCTTGGTGTTCGCAGATCGGCTTGCCGAAGGTCTGCCGCTGTTGCGAGTATTTCACCGCTTCGTCCAGCGCCGCCTGGGCCACGCCGACGCCCCGCGCGGCGACGTTGATCCTCCCCAGTTCCAACCCGCCCATCACATGCTTGAAGCCTTGGCCTTCGACGCCGCCGATTAGGTTCTCGTGCGGCACGTGGCAGTCGTCGAACACCAGTTCGGCGGAGTCGATCCCCTTGTAGCCGAGCTTCTCCAGCTTCCGCGACACATCGAATCCTTCTCCCTTTTCGATCAGGAACAGGCTGATGCCCTTGTGGCGCGGTTCGGCATCCGGATCGGTCTTCACCATGACCGCGAAACAGGTGCCGTGGATGCCATTGGATATCCACGTCTTTGTGCCGTTCACCACATAGCCGTTGCCTTGCTTCGTCGCGCGGGTGCGGATCGCTTGCAAGTCGGTTCCGCAATTCGGTTCGGTCAAGGCAAGGCCGCCGCGTATCTCGCCGCTGGCGAATTTCGGCAGCCACTTCTGCTTCTGCTCCTCGGTGCCGGCCCGTTGCACCGCGGACGCCATGATGAGGTGCGAGTTGAAGATGCCGGACAGCGACATCCAAACCGTGGAAACGCGTTCGACGATCTTCGCGTAGGTCATGCAGGAAAGACCAAGCCCGCCGTATTCCTCCTCGATGATGGCGCCGAACAGCCCCAATTCCTTCATCTTCTCGACGATTTCCTCGGGATAGGTGTCGTTATGCTCCAACTCCATCGCGTAGGGTTTGACGTCGCGATCGAGGAAGCGGTCGACCGCCTCGAGGATCAAGGTTTCCTGTTCGTCCTGCTCCGACTGTGCGGTCATCCTGATTGCTCCATTAAGTCGTCGACGCCGTGCCCGCGTTTCGGGATCAGCATGGTGCGGTCATAGGTCATGAAGACGGTGCCGTCGGCCTTCTTGCCGATCGTCTTGATGCTGACGATGCCTTGCGTCGGGCGTGATTTCGATTCGCGTTTGTCCAGGACTTCGCTCTCGGCGTAGATCGTATCGCCGACGAAGACTGGTGCCGTCAGCTTGATGTCGTTCCAGCCCAGGTTGGCGATCGCCTTCTGGCTCGTGTCACTGACGCTCATGCCCGCGACGATCGACAGCGTTAGCGCGCTGTTCACCAGCAACTGGCCGAACTCGCTCTTCGCCGCGTAGTTGGCGTCGAAATGGACCGGGTGCGTGTTCATCGTCAATAGGGTGAACCAGGTGTTGTCCGCCTCGCTGATCGTCCGGCCGGGGCGATGCTCGTAGACGTCTCCCACCTCGAAATCCTCGAAATACCGTCCGATCTCCTCGCGGTACCGGTTCGCTCCGACTTCCTTGCTGCCATACCCCATGGACTCTCTCCCTTATGTGCTCAGTGCCGCTGCGGCCAAGACACGGCGGGCCGACCGGACGATCGATTCATTCACCATATGGCCGTCCAGCCGGGCAATCCCGACGGTATCCGCCTCGGCCGTTGCGATGATCGCCTTTGCTTGCTCGATCTCATCCGCCGTCGGCGTCAGCGCGGCATGGATCGGCGCGACATGCGCGGCCTCGTAGGAGATCTTGCCGGTAAAGCCCATGCCGACGACCCGATTTAATTCCTCTAGAAAACCGGCCTCGTCATGCGGATCAAACCATGCTCCGTCCATCGCGTCGATTCCGGCCTCTTTGGCGGCGTTGACGATCCGGCTGCGCCCGTAGATCAGCGCATCCCATTTCCGGTTGCTGCCGATTTCGGCGCTGTAATCCGCCGTGCCGAAAATCAAACAGGTTAGCGCAGGCGCGGCCGCGGCAATGTCGTCGACACGGCGCAGGCCTTCGGGACTTTCGATCAGTGCGAGGATTTCGATCTCGGGCCGGGTCGGGCGCAGCACGTCGGCAACCTGCGCAACGTCCTCGGGGCAGGTCACTTTCGGCAGAATGATGCCGTCCGGCGGCGTGGGCGTGTCGATCACGGCTAAGATGTCGCGCATCCCCTCCGCCGTACGGGGAGGGTTCACCCGCAGCAGACGGCGGCATGCCGCGCTGCCGGTGAACATGTCGAAGACGGCGGTGCGCCCCTCGGCCTTGCGGTCCACCGCGGTGCCGTCCTCCAGATCGGCGCACACCATGTCCGCGCCGCTCGCCAATAAGGCGTGGAAGGCATCGGGGCTGAGCGCCGATGTCATCAACAGGCTTCGTCGCAGGACAACCGGGTCGGTCATGCGGTGTGCTTTTCTCCGTTGAGACTGCCGGTCAGTAGGATCGCGGCATGCCCAGGATGTGTTGGCCGATATAGGCCAGGATCATGTTGGTCGAAATCGGCGCGGTCCGGAAGATACGCGCCTCGCGCCATTTCCGTTCCACGTCGTATTCCCGGGCGAAGGCGAACCCGCCATGGGTTGTGAAGCAGGCCTCGCCGCAGGCCCAGGCGGCCTCGCCGGAAAGATGCTTGGCCATGTTGGCTTCGGCGCCGCATGCTTCGCCGGCATCGAACAGGGCGGCGGCCTTGCGCGCCATCATGTCGGCGCCCTGATATTCGGCATAGGCCTTGGCGATGGGGAACTGGATGCCCTGATACTGGCCGATCGGATTGCCGAAGACGACGCGTTCCTTGGAATACTCGACCGCTTTCTCGACGAAGAATTTGCAGTCTCCCAGCGCCTCGGCCGAAATCAAAATCCGTTCGGCGTTCATGCCGTCCAGGATATAGCGGAACCCTTTGCCTTCCTCGCCGATCAGGCTGGACGACGGGATCCACAGATTGTCGAAGAACACCTCGGTGGTGTTGTGATTGATCATCGCGTCGAGCGGCTGGATGTCGCAGCCGTTGCCGCGGGCGTCGCGCAGGTCGACCAGGAAGCAGGACAGCCCGTCGCTGCGCTTCTTGGTCTGGTCCGCCGGCGTCGTGCGCGCGAGCAACAGCATCAGGTCGGAATGCAGTGCCCGGCTGGTCCAGACCTTCTGCCCGTTGATGCGATAGCCGTTACCGTCCTTGTCCGCCCGCGTCTTGAGCTGCGTGGTGTCCGAGCCGGTCGTTGGTTCGGTCACGCCGAAGGCCTGCAGGCGCAGCTCGCCGGAGGCGATCTTCGGCAGGTATTCCTGCTTCTGTTCCTTGCTGCCGTGCCGCAGCACCGTGCCCATCGTGTACATCTGGGCATGCACGGCGCCCGCGCTGCAGCCGCTCTCGTGGATCGTTTCCAGGATCACCGCGCCCGCGCGGAGGGGCAGACCCGCACCGCCGTATTCCTCCGGAATCAACGCGCCCAGGAAGCCGGACTCGGTCAGTGTCTTGACGAATTCGGTTGGATAGTTGCCCTCGACATCCTGGTCTTCCAGGCCGCGCCAGTATTCGCCCGGGAAATCGGCGCAGAGCTTCTTCACCGCATCCCGGAGTTCCGGATAATCCTCGCCGATCGCAATGACGGTTTCGGTATCGCTCATGGTCTTCCTTATGGCTCGTATCAGTAGGACCGCGGCATGCCGAGGACATGCTGGCCGATGAAATTCATGATCATGTTCGGGGCGACCGGCGCGTTCCGCGACAACCGGCATTCCCGCCATTTGCGTTCCACGTCGTATTCCCGGGCGAAGGCGAATCCGCCGAAGGTCGTGAAGCAGGCTTCGGCGCAGGCCCAGGCCGCGTCGCCCGACAGGAACTTGCCGATATTCGCTTCCGCGCCGCAAGGCACGCCCGCGTCGAACATGGCGGTCGCCTTCTGAACCATGAGGTCGGCGGCTTCCAACTGGGCGTAGGCGCTGGCGATCGGGAACTGGATGCCTTGGTTCTGGCCGATCGGGCGGCCGAACACCACCCGTTCGTTCGCGTAGTCGACCGCCTTCTTCACGAAGTAGCGGCCGTTACCGATGGCCTCGCTCGACACCAGGCAGCGCTCCGCGTTCATGCCGTCGAGGATATAACGGAATCCTTTGCCTTCCTCGCCGATCAGGCTGCTCGCGGGAATCTTGAGGTCGTCGAAGAACACCTCGGTCGTGTTGTGGTTCACCATGGCGTCGATGGGCCGGATCTCCAGGCCGTTGCCCTTGGCTTCCCGCATGTCGACCAGGAAGGTCGAAATGCCGTCGGTCCGCCGTTTCGACTCCTCGGGCGGTGTCGTGCGCGCCAGCAGGAGCATCAGGTCCGAATGGGCGGCTCGGCTGATCCAGACCTTCTGCCCGTTGATCCGATACCCGTTGCCGTCCTTCTCGGCCCGTGTCTTGAGTTGCGTCGTGTCCGACCCGGTGGTCGGCTCGGTGATGGCGAAAGCCTGCAGCCGCAACTCGCCGGCGGCGATCTTCGGCAGATACTCGTTCTTTTGGTCGGGGGTGCCGTGCCGCAGGACCGTGCCCATGGTGTACATCTGGGCATGGCAGGCCGACGCGCTGCATCCGGCCGTATTGATCGTCTCCAGGATTACCGCACCGGCGCGGATCGGCAGGCCGGCGCCGCCGTATTCTTCCGGGATCAAGGCGGCGAGATATCCCGCATCGGTCAGCGCTTGGACGAAATCCGTCGGATAGCTGCCCGACGGCGGCTGGTTCTCCAGGTCGCGCCAATACTCCGCCGGAAAATCGGCGCAGAGTTTCATGACGGACTCGCGGATTTCCGGATAGTCCTGTCCGCACGGGACCGATGCGTCGATATCCGACATGCCGAAACGCGCCTATTCCGCGGCGGCGGCGAAGGACGAGGCGGGAACGAATCCCTTCGGCGGACCCGACTTCGCGAGGCCGCCGCTCAGCGTTTCGTCCGGCAGGTTGCGCGCGACGATCTCGCGGACCGCGACCAGCTTGTCCAGGTTTACGCCGGTTTTCATCCCCATGCCTTCCAGCATGAAGACCAGGTCGTCCATCACGATGTTGCCGGTCGCTCCCGGCGCATACGGGCATCCGCCCAGGCCGGCCAACGATGCGTCGAAACGGCGGACGCCGGTTTCGAGCGCGGCCAACGCATTCGCGATGCCGAGCCCCCTTGTGTCGTGCAGATGCACGGTCAACGGCAGCTTCTCGCCGAAGGTGCCGTACATGAGCTTGAACAGGCTTTTGACCTGTGACGGGTTGGCGTAGCCAACGGTATCGGCGATGGCGAGTTCGTCCGCGCCAGCGTCCAGAAATTTCTCCGCCAGTCGGACCACGGCGTCGGGATCGACTTGGCCTTCGATGGTGCAGCCGAGAGCCGTGGACAAGCCGACGAACAGGCGGACGCGGCGGCCGGTCTCCTTCGCCTTCTCGTCGCGCAACGCAACGATCTTCTTGAAGGCGTCGACGGACTCGTCCGGTGTCATACGGACATTGGCGAGGTTGTGCTTCACGCTGACCGATGTCACGTAGTTCAGCTTGTGGACCCCGGCGGCGAGGCCGTTCTCCGCCCCCTTCAGATTCGGCATCAGGGCCGAGACCACCAGGCCTTCGTGTTTTTCGGCGATGGGCAATGCGGCGGCGCAGACCTCTTTCGCGTCCGCGAATTGCGGCAGCAGTTTCGGCGGCACGAAGGAACAGACTTCGATCTCGGGCATGCCCGCCGCGGCCTCGGCCTCGATCCAGGCGATTTTCTGATCGGTCGGGAAGAATGTCTGGACGTTCTGCAGCCCGTCCCGCAGGCCCACTTCGCAGACATGAACGTCATTGCCGTCGCGCATGGCGTAACTCCCTTGTTTGGAACGGAAATCATTGCCTCAAGGACAATTATACCGTGAGCGGCCGGAATTTTTGTCCGGACCAATTCCACCTGTGAGATTAACTAAATCGGCGCCTCGGGCGAGTCAATCGGCGGCGGCAATCCGGCGCATCGAGAACCGCCAATGAACCCGGGCGCCCTTTCCGCATCATCCTGCGGCGTCAAAGGTCGCAGCGGCGAACGGCCGAGGGTCTTCACCCGGCGATGGATTGTCGATGGCGGGAGGCGCTGTTATGATTCGCATGCCGAGTGCGGCTTTCATTCCCAAGGAATATCCCCCTATGCAGACGCATGATGCCCAGGCAGCCGAGTGATTGGCTTGTCTGCAATACGACGGTTTGTCGTCGTTCCGTTCGGTCGTCGATTGTCGCCGCTGACGCCGTGTCGTGATGAACCAGTCTAAGAACGTTTCATCACCCGTCCTCGGCATTCTCTGCATGCTATTCGCCGGCATCTTGATGTCGGGCAACAACGCCATGTTGAAATGGGTCACGAGCGGTTATCCGCCGGGCGAGATCATGTTCATTCGTGGCATTTTCATTTGGTTGCCGATCGCGATCCTGATCGCGCGCGCCGGCGGTCCCCGGACGATCATCATCCAGCGGCCGCATTTTCATTTCATTCGCGGGGCCTGCGTGGTCGGCTCCGCCTTTATGTATATAACAGGCCTGCGCTACCTGCCGCTGGCGGACATGACGGCGATCAGCTTCTCGACGCCGTTGTTCGTGACCGCGTTGGCGCCATTCCTGCTGGGCGAGGTGGTCGGTTGGCGGCGGTGGTCCGCCGTCGCCGTCGGGTTCATCGGCATCATCATCGTCACGCGGCCGACCGGCGATGCGCTTCAGCTTGCCGTCCTCTTGCCGCTTGGCTCCGCTTTCTGGGCTGGCATTCGCGACATGGTGACCCGGCGAATGACGACCACGGATTCTTCCAACGGTATTCTCTGCACCACCACCGCGATGGTGATGGTCGCGGGTCTTCTGACTTTTCCCTTCGGCTGGAAGATGCCGACCGGGCCGGACTTCGCCTTGATGGCGATTGCAGGGTTGTTTGCCGGCTTCGGCCATCACTTCATGATCGAGGCCTTTCGCCATGCCGAGGCCGTCATGGTCTCTCCGTTCCGATACCTCATGATCGTATGGGCGATCCTGCTGGGGTATTTCATTTGGGGCGACTTGCCCGACGCCTACGTGATCGCAGGGATCGTGCTTGTCATTCTCAGCGGCCTGTACATCTTCCATCGGGAAATCGTGCGTCGGCGCGCGGCGGCGCAGAACGAATGACGGTATCGACCTCCTCTTCGTCGGCGCCGGTCCGCGGCATCGTTTACATGATATTGGGCGGCGTGTTCATGGCGGTGAACAATGCCATGCTCAAATGGGTGTCGGGGTATCCGCCGGGCGAGGTGCTGTTCCTGCGCGGTATTTTCACGATCTTGTCGATCCTGGTTCTCATCCGATTCACAGGCGGCCTGAACAGCCTACGGGTCAATCGGATTTCAGGCCACCTGGTCCGCGCAGGCTGCATGGTTTTCTCGACATTCTGTTTCATCCTCGGCCTGCGCTATCTGCCGCTCGGGGAAACCACCGCCATCACCTTCGCCGGCCCGCTGTTCGTAACCGCGATGGCGGGACCGTTCTTGGGCGAGAGTGTCGGGTGGCGGCGCTGGATGGCCGTCATCGTCGGCTTCAGCGGCATATTGCTGATCACGCGCCCGGCGGGGGAGGCGGTTCAACTGGCGGCCCTCCTGCCGTTGGGCGCGGCCTTCGGGGCGGCGATCCGGGATGTGGTGACGCGCCGGATGACGAACAACGAATCATCGATGGCCATCTTGCTCACGACGACGTTGGCTTTAATGTGGGCCGGGTTGATGACCCTGCCGTTCGGCTGGCGGATGCCGACCCTGTTCGACATGGGGGTGATCGTCGCGTCCGGTATCCTCGTGACGGCCGGGCATTACTTCATGATCGATACTTTTCGTCATGCCGAGACGGCGCTCGTGTCGCCGTTCAAGTATCTCAGCATCGTCTGGGCCATTTTGATCGGCTTCTTGGTTTGGGGGGACATTCCGGATGGATGGATGATCGGCGGCACGTCCCTTGTCGTGTTGAGCGGGCTTTATATCTTACATCGCGAGATCGTCGTGCATCGTCGCCGTTCGGCGCGCGTTGTCTCTGGAAACATGATGTAATCACGTCTCGATACCACCGATATGATCGGGGATTCGCCCAGGCTCGACGCTTTGGGTATCTTTACGACGTTCGACCATAACGACGCCAAGGGAGGGGCTCATGGCCGGTCCGCAGACCATGTTCGACAAGATTTGGAACCGCCACGTGATCGTGCAGCGGGACGACGGGCAATGCCTGCTTTATGTCGACCGGCATCTGGCGCATGACGGATCGTTCCATGCCTTCAGTATGTTGCGCCAGGACGGCCGGTCGGTGAAGCGTCCGCAGCAGGTCTTCGCGACGCCCGATCATTATAGCCCGACCGATGTCCGCACCATCGAGGCGATCGAGAATGACGAACTGCGCGAGAAGGTCGCCATCCTCGACGAGAACGCCAAGGAATTCGGTGTGCCGCATTTCGGCATCGACGACGAGCGTATGGGGATCGTGCATGTCATCGGCCCTGAATTGGGGATCACCCAGCCCGGCATCTTCCTCGTCTGCGGCGACTCGCATACCTCCACCCATGGCGCGATGGGGGCGATCGCCTGCGGCATTGGCGCGTCGGAAGTTGCCCATGTGCTGGCCACGCAGTGTCTTTGGCAGAGCAAGCCGAAGACCATGCGCATTACGGTGACTGGCACCTTGGGTTTCGGCGTGACCGGCAAGGACGTGATCCTGGCGATCATCGGCCAGATCAGCGCGGCCGGTGGGGCCGGGTATGCGATCGAATATGCCGGGTCGGGGATCGAACAGCTTTCCATGGAAGGACGCCTGACGGTCAGCAACATGTCGATCGAGGCCGGCTGCCGCATGGGCCTTATCGCCCCGGACCAGAAGACTTACGACTATTTGGAAGGGCGGCCCTATGCGCCGAAGGGGGCCGAATGGGACAAGGCGCTGGCCTATTGGAAGACGCTGCCGACCGACGAGGGCGCGCGGTTCGATCGCGAAGTCACGGTGGATGGCGACGCCATCGCCCCAATGGTGACCTGGGGCAACAGTCCGGAGAACGTGGTGCAGGTAACCGACGTGGTGCCGGATCCGTCGCGGGAATCGAATGCCGAGCGGCGCCAATCGATGCTCGACGCGCTCGACTATATGGACCTGAAGGCGGGCATGCCGATGACGGATGTCGCGGTGGATCGCGTGTTCATCGGATCCTGCACCAACAGCCGGATCGAGGATCTGCGCCTCGCCGCCGATGTGGTGAAAGGTCGCCGCGCGGTTGTGCCGTCGATGATCTCGCCCGGATCGATGCAGGTGAAGGCGGCGGCGGAACGGGAAGGACTGGACAGGATATTCACCGACGCCGGGTTCGAGTGGCGTCACTCCGCCTGTTCCATGTGTGTCGGCTTGAACGGCGATTCCGTCGACCCGGGTATCCGCACCGCGTCCACCAGCAACCGTAACTTTCGGGGGCGGCAAGGACCGGGCAGCCGAACGCATCTCGTCAGCCCGGCCATGGCCGCAGCCGCCGCCGTTACCGGAAAATTCACCGATGTGCGGCAATTGATGGAGGAGAAGTAGGATGGAAGCCTTCACCACCTTGACCGCTACGGCCGTGCCGCTCGACATGGTCAATGTCGACACGGATCAGATCATTCCCGCCCGGTTCCTCAAGCGCGTGCGGACCGACCCCGAGTACGACACTTTCTTCTTCCATGATTTGCGCCGGAACAAGGACGGCAGCCAGCGCGACGATTTCATCCTGAACCAGGAACCGTATAAGGACGCACAGATCATCGTTGCGGACGATAACTGGGGCTGCGGCTCGTCGCGCGAAGCGGCGGTCTGGACCTTGCTCGCCAACAACTTCCGCTGCGTGATCGCGCCCAGCTTCGGCGACATTCACTACAACAACGGCATGAAGAACGGCATGCTGCCTATCCGTTTGCCGAAGGAAGATTGCGCGGCGTTGCGCCGGTTGCTGCATGACAATGCGGGGGCGGCGATCACCGTCGAACTGGGTGCGCAAACGGTGACCGGTCCGGACGGTTCCACCTACGGGTTCGAGATCGACCCGTTTCAGAAACACTGCATGATGGAAGGCCTCGATCACATCGGGCTGACCGAGCAATACGATGCGGATTTCGACGCTTTCGAGGAACAATACAAGAAGGAAGCGAGTTGGCTTTTCCGGCCTGAACCGTCGGCTTAGGCCTCGGCGACGATCAGGCCGTCGACCGCGACGACACCTTCCGGCTTGATCAAAAGCGGGTTGGTCTCGGCTTCCGAGACGCGGGAGCCGTCTAGCCGGGCGAGGTTGGAAACGGCGTCGATGGCGTCGGCCAATGGAAATCGATCAGATTGATTCTTCGAATCGCGTTTTCTCAACAGTTTGAATGTATAAATCGCATTGATTTCTATTAAGAATTCATCTTGCGATTTGACTGCCCGGTGAATTGTCAACCACCACTTGGTCAAAGATAATACGCAGGTGGGCTAGGCAGGGGGCGCGTCTTGAGTGAATTCCAAAAACTCTCGCTTTTGATCACTATCGTTGGCTCGGTGGTGACAGCCGCCTACTTTTTTTCCTCATTTCTATCGCAAAGGCATGCGCGCAAAGAACGTTCAACGAAGGAAGCGGTAGAACTCTTTCGAATCTACAACAGCGCTGATTTCTATTCGAAGGTAAGCAGTCCGGTTTGGCGGTTCCAGCTTCTTTGGGAGTCTATTGAGGGGGATCGGAAGAAACGATTTGTAGAGCAATTCATTTATGGATGGCTGCATCGTTCCGAGCAGATTGCGTTAAACAGATTTTTCCGAGATGAGAAAGGATTTCGATTAGACGATTTTGAAGAGAATATATACCAACATTTGCCTTCTCACGACACGATCACTCCGTACGAATCAGTTTCAATTTTTATTGGTTTTTGGTCTCAGCTCTGGGTGTTAATCGATACGGGATTAGTTGATCGCGAATTGGTGCGCAAGATGTTTTCGACGCACTTCAATTACCGGGTTAACTTTCTGATTGAACTCGGAAATTCGCTCAAGGATCCAAAACAATACATCGATGTCAACGATGTTGACTTAGTCGATTTTTTGCCTGAGTGGATTGAGCATATTGATCAACTGAAGCGCTTTTTCGAGACATCGAAATAAAAGTGAATATGCCGAATTGGAGCAAAATGGTTTTCATCGATCGGCTAGATAAAGTTGATTTGTGCCTCGGTCGGTTCAAGAATCAGCTAGGTGACTTCATGGACTAGGCCTTGGCGACGATCAGGCCGTCGACCGCGACGACGCCGTTGCCTTCCGGCTTGACCAGAAGCGGGTTGATCTCCGCTTCCGTTATGCGCGCGCCGTTCAGCCGGGCCAGGTTGGAAACGGCGACGATGGCGTCGGCCAGCGCGTCCAGGTCGCCCTTGGGCATCCCCCGATAGCCGCGGATCGGCGCGAGGCCGTCTACTTCCTCGATCATCTCCCGTGCGGTTTCCACCGAAACCGGTGCGATGCGGATGGCGATGTCGCCGTAAATCTCCGACAGGACGCCGCCGGCGCCGAGGACCACGGTTGGGCCGACGAGCGAGTCCACGCGATAGCCGAGCAACACTTCGGCGAGGCCGCGCTCCATGCGTTGCAGCAGGAATCCGTTCAATTCGGCCGACGGATTGTGGCTGGCGACACGTTCTTGAATGATGGCGAGGGCGTTGGCCAGCGCGTCCGTGTCGGTAATGTTCAATTCGACGCCGCCGGCTTCGGTCTTATGGGCGATGTCAGGGGAAAGGATCTTGGCGACCATGGGAAAACCGACGGACTCGGCAATTGCGAGGCCCGCGTCCGCGTTCCGCGCTGTGGCGGCCGCGACCTGTGGCACGCCGAGCGTGCCGAAAACGGTGCGGGCTCTTTCCTCGTCGGCGGTGCCGGCCGGCAAGTCGTCGACCAACGCGGCCATTCTGTCATCATCGAAGGAGGGTGCTTCCGGCACCGGGATGGGCGGTTGCCAACTCAAACAGCAACGAAAAGCATCCGCGCAGCCCTCGGGTGTCCGGAAGGCAGCGATGCCTGCGTTGGTCAGCATCTGGTTCGATTTCTCGGCGGTCGGCACCAGGAAGGCCCCGATCGGTTTTTCCGAATCCGCCAGGTCCAGGAACGGTTTGACCGCATTCTCCGGATTGAACTGCGCCGACGAGCCGACGACCATGATCACGCCGTCATTTTCGGGCATGGCCAGCAGTTCGTTGAGCAACAACGATGTGTTCTTCGGGTTCGTCCCGTTGAACGTCAGGTCGATCAGCGGGCCGTTCGAAAAAACCGCCCCTTGGTCCAATAATGCGCGTGCCTTTGCATCGGGAATGCCGACGGCGTCGATCCCTTGGCGGCCGAGGCTGTCGACCACCATGCCGCCGCCGCCGCCCGTGGTGCTGAGCACGGACACGGTCTTGCCCGGTTTCGGCTTGCGCCCCAGGAGCAACAGCGGCAGCTCGAAGAGGGTTTCGAACAGGTCGACCCGGATGATGCCGTGGTGCCGGAAGAAGGCATCGACGGCCGCGTCGGTGCCCGCGATTGCGCCGGTGTGGGACGCGGTGAATTGTTGGGCCGCTTCCGACCGGCCGAGTTTGTAGACGATGATGGGTTTTCCGGCGTCGTAGGCGCGCCGCGCCATGGCGGCGAAGGCATCGGCGGACCGTATCGTCTCCAGGAATAGAAGGATCGCTTCGGTCTTCGGATCGTCCACGAGGATCTCGCCGACCTCGGCGACGGAAACGTCGCTCTCGTTTCCGATCGATACGATCTTGGAAAAGCCGAGCCCGCGCGCCTGACCGCGCGATATGAAGGTGCCCGTAAGGCTGCCGCTGTGGGAGATGACGCCAAGATTGCCTTTGTTCAGCGTCGGCAGTTGCAACACCGTATTCGGCGCGATCGTCGCGGGCGGGTCGGTATTGTAGACGCCCATGCAGTTCGGTCCGATCAACCGGACCCCGGCCGTTTTGGCCGCCTCGATAAGCTCTTCCTGCAGCCGGACGCCGTCGCCGCCGGCTTCCGCAAAGTCCGAGGTGAAGACGGTGGCCACGGGAACGTTCGCGTCACCGCACTCGCGGATGATCTTCGGGACGGTCTTCGGCGGTGTGGTGATGAAGGCGTGGTCGACTTGGTCGGGAATGTCCGTCACCGACGGATAGCATTTGACGCCATAGACCGTCTCGCGCGTTGGATGAACTGGGTAGACCGTACCCTGATAGCCGTGTTTTTCCAGATAGACCTGCGTTCGGGAGTTATTCGCCCCCGGTTTATCCGAGGCGCCGATGAGCGCGATGGAGCGTGGTGTGAAGAGAGCGTCGGCGAGATTGGTTTCGGACATGCTGCTGGTCGAACTACCGTGTATGGTTTTGGATTGAAGGACTGATCGTCGCCTGATCCGTTTTAAGGATCATACTTGCCCGTACGATGGAATAGAGACGTATCGCGGTATTGGCCTGTGGACCTTGTGGGCTCTATTCTTCGCGGGTGAGACTGTTCCTGTTCTGTTGCGGAATTTTCGCGGCATACTACAGGTTTCGTTCGCCAATAAGCAAAGAGGCTGATCACACATTGCCGGTCAAGGAAGAGGCGGATAGCGGCACTCTGCAGTTGGCGGCGGTCGAGGACCTGCGGCGGCGGGGCGGTCTTGCCGAAGCGATGGCGGCTTGTCAGATGTTGATCCGGCGCATGCCCGATGCGCCCCGTCCGTTGCTGATGGCCGCCGCGATCAGCCGTGACAGCCAGGAGACGGCGCGCGCGCTCGATTTTGTCGACCGTGCGTTGCTGACCGAACCCGAAGATCCCGAGATCATCTGTGATGCCGCGCGGGTTCGCCGGCGCTGCGGCGACCCGGACGGCGCGCGGGACGCCTATCATACGGCGTTGTCGCGCGATCCGTGCTGGACGGCCGCCCATTTGGGATTGGCCGAAATCCATTCGGATGCGGGCCGGCGATCCGATGCGATATATCATTTGCGGGTTGCGGTGGTGAACGATCCCGACGATC
This sequence comes from Alphaproteobacteria bacterium, assembly GCA_028281325.1. GTDB lineage: Bacteria > Pseudomonadota > Alphaproteobacteria > UBA8366 > UBA8366 > JAJFJD01. The sequence goes on along the minus strand of JANQKC010000035.1, from coordinate 290,754 downwards.
TCGACTCCCGCGAGCTTCTGGCGGTCGCCTTGGGGGACGACGGGCAGCTGAAAGAGGCGGCCGCCCTTCGACGGGAGACGCTGCGTCGCGCCCATCGCCGGATCACCGAGGAATACACCAAGATCCGAACGCCGAATGCCACGGCGTCGCCGCGGGCGGGGCAACTGGATCGTGCTGCATGGGTTCAATCGTTATTGGTTTTTGCGGTGTCGGGCGTCGGGCTTGCGAAATTCCTGGAGCGGGAAGATAGCCCCGACCAGGCGGTTGCGACCTACCGGGTTTGCTTGCGCACGTTGGAAGAGGCGGCGGGACATGCGGCGTCGTTGGATGGCCTGCGCCGCGCCTTCGAGGCCGTTGCGTTTGCCTTCTCGCATTGCCATCACGAGATGGCCTTGTTGCAGGAAAAACAAGGGTCGATCGGCGGCGCGATTTATCACATGGAGGAAGCGTTGCGTGTTCGCGGCGACCCGTGGGACAAGTCGCATGCATGGTTGGGCGTGGCGGTGGGTCGAGGCGGCGAGTCCATCTCCGCGATTCGCGACGTGGTGCAGGAATATGCGGAGCGGCCCTTGCTGCCGGCGCACTATCCGGTCACGCGCTGGGATTTCGGCCGGCACGCGGCCGAATGGGCCGCATTGGCGCAGGACCATTGGCGCGGCGCCGCGCGGCGACGGCATATCGCGTTGTTTGGCGCCGGCCCGCAGGAAATCCAAGCCTGTTTCGCAATTGCCTGCGTCCTGTTTGCCCGTGGGCACCGGGTCGACGTCGTATGGTCCCCGTCGATCCGCTTCCATGCGTCGGACGAGATGGATGTCGACGCGCTTCGGTGGGACGAGGAATTGCTGGCCCGCGAACTCGCCACCCTCGCCGAAAAGGGACTGCCGGATGGCCTGACCTTGGTCGATTTGCGCACGATCGCACAGGCGCCGGCGGACCCCGCGTTGAAGAACGTCGCCGATGACCTGGCGCGTGCGGATATTTTTCGCCATGCGGGCACCACCGATGTTGATTTGACGGTTCAGCCCGTACGCGGGCAATGGCGTTGGCGGATGCTGCGAAACCTCGATGTGCTGCTGCGGATGCAAACCTACGTAACGGCGCAAGGGCCGGATCAATTGGTCGTGTTCGAAGGGATGGCCGGGGAATCCGCCGCCGCTGTCGAAGCCGCGCGCCATCAGAACGTCGCGCGGCTGACCTGGCAGACCAGCGCGGACGTTCCGGGCGCTGTCTTGGTTACGGCGAACGGCGCGCCGGCGCAGCATGACATCGCGGCGTTATGGGCGGAAGACGCGCCGCATTCGATGACCTCCGAGCGGCGCGAACGGGTTATGGCGTGGTTGTCGGCAAAGGAAGGCGGCGATCATCAAGAGATCGAGCCACGGGGACGGCATGAACCGGGCAGCCGGGCACGGACGCTCTTGAAGGACCTGCAATTGGATGAAACGAAGCCGGTCGTCGTTCTGTTCGCGGAAAACGCCGCCGCCTTGGCCGTGCGCGGCCGGAGCGCGGCCTTCCCGAAAATCGATGATTGGTTGATCGGAACGGCGGAGTATTTCGAGGCTCACCGCGAATGGCAGTTGGTAATCCGATTGCATCCGGACGATACGGCGGAAGACGCCGCGGAAGCTTCCAACCTGTTCCGCCGCCGATGGGTCGAATTGCCGGAGAATATACGGATCATCCCCTCGGCGGACCCGGTCAACGCGTACCGGCTTCTCGAGACCGCCCAACTTGGGCTGTACTATACTGATCGCATCGGTCTGGACATGGCGGTTCTCGGTATCCAGGGCGTCACGCCGGCCCGGCCCTTCTTCGGTGAGATTGGGGTTACGCGGCAAGCCGAGACGATGGAGGATTTCTTTCGCTTGATCCGTCTCGCTCTCGACGATCCCGACGGCACCGCGCTGACCGAGCAGCAAATCGATCTTGCCTGGTGCTTTGTCGACCTGATGATTAGCACCGCGGCCAAGCCTTTTCCTTGGCCGCATGGCCGGTTCTGGCAGTCGGTTCTCGAAGACTGGCCGATGGAACGTGTCTTGCGCGAACCGAGCAGCGGCATCTTCGAGGATGTCTTCGCGATCCTTGGCGGCGAACGGACACTCACCGGTGGATTGGTCGGGTCGCCGACGTAAGGCTTGGGCACGGCTTGCAAATCGCCCGTCGGCGTGAGTTTATTGCCCTCTCAATGATGACTGCGGAGCGACCGGAATGAACCAGTTGACGAGCGCCGAAGCCCTCGTGAAAATGCTTCGGCTGCATGGTGTCGATACGATCTTTGGCCTGTGTGGTGACACCAGCCTGCCATTTTACGATGCGCTCTATCGAACCGGTCAGGATATGACCCATGTGCTTACTCGGGACGAGCGGCATGCGGCGTATATGGCCGATTGTTACGCGCGCGTCACCGGGAAGGTCGGCGTTTGCGAAGGGCCGAGCGGCGGCGGCGCAACCTACATTCTGCCGGGCGTCGTCGAAGCGAACGAGTCGTCGATCCCGATCCTGGCGGTCACGACGGATATCTCGGTGACCGGCCGCGGCCGCTATACCTTGACCGAACTGGACCAGGACGCCTTGTACCGCCCATTGACGAAATGGAATTGCGTGCTCGATACCGGTGCGGAGCTGCCGAAGATGGTGCGCCGCGCCTTTCGCGAGATGACGACGGGCAAGCCCGGGGCCGCGCATATCGGGTTGCCCTACGACGTCCAGAATCAGCCGGTCGACGAAGCGGACGTTTGGGCGGACGAAAGCCTTGGCCGATTCCCCGCCTGGCGCACCGGGCCGGATGAGGAGTCCATCGGCCGCGCGGCGGACGTGATCCTGGCCGGGAAGCAGCCGATCTTCATCTGCGGCGGCGGCGTGGTTATTTCCGGCGGGGAGGCAGAACTCCAGACCCTGGCGGAGTTGTTGGACGCGCCGGTCGCGACCACGGTCAGCGGGCAGGGCAGCATCTCCGACGCTCATCCGCTCGCGGTCGGCGTGGTCGGCAGTAACGGCGGCACGCCGGAGACCCGTGACATCGTCGATGCGGCGGATGTCGTCGTCTTCGTCAGTTGCCGCGCGGGCTCGGTGACGACGGAACGGTGGCGTCATCCCGCGCCGGGAGCGGCGAAGATCGTCCATGTCGATGTCGACCCGGGCGTGATCGGCGCGAGCTATGAAACGGACGCTGCTGTCGTTGGCGATGCCCGCGAAGCGCTTGGAGCATTGGCGGCCGAGATTTCCGGCCGCGGCGTGAAAGGCGGTGACGCTGGCGCAATCCGAGATCGGATCGCCACGATGAAAAAGGCGAAGTTCGATGCGTTCCAAGCCTTGGCCGATTCGAATGACAGGCCCATCAAGCCGGAACGTGTGATCGCCGATTTGCAAGCCGTGTTGCCGGAGGATGCGATCACGGTCGCCGATCCGGGGACGCCCTGTCCCTATTTTTCGGCCTTCTATCGGCAGACCACGACCGGTCGGCAGTTCATTTCGAACCGGGCGCATGGCGCCCTCGGATTTTCGATCGCCGGCGCGATCGGCGCGCATTACGGCCGGCCGGACCGCCGGGTCGTGGCGGTCACGGGCGACGGCAGTTTCGGCATGTCGGTCGGCGAGCTTGAGACGATCGTGCGCTTCAACCTGCCGATCACCATTGTCGTCATCTCGAACAGCGTGTTCGGCTGGATCAAGGCCGGTCAGAAAAGCGGCTATGATGAGCGGTATTATTCGGTCGACTTCTCGCGCACGGATCATGCGAAGGTCGCCGCGGCCTTCGGTCTAAAGACCTGGACCGTCGAAGACCCGGCCGATCTGCAGAAGGCGTTCCGGGCGGCGACCGAATGCGGCGGGCCGGCGTTGGTCGACGTGATCTGCCAGCCGCTGCAGGAAGCACGAGCACCGGTCAGTGAATGGGTAGCGTAGGAGCGGGAAATGACGGAATTCAGACAAACAGCGCATGGGAAAGAAATCTTTTTGGACCATATCGCCCACTGGGTGCCGGATATGGAGCCGGCGGCCGATGCGCTGGAAAACCTCGGCTTCATCCTGACGCCGTACACCGAACACACGAACTCTACGGCGCCGGGCGAACCGATCGTGCCGGCCGGCAGTGCGAACCAGTGCATCATGTTGCGGGAAGGGTATCTTGAAATCTTGACGCCGACAGCGGACACGGCGGTCGGTCGGGAAGTCAGTGCCGGGATCGACCGGTATGTCGGTGTTCATCTTGCGGCCTTCGGGTGCGCCGACTCGCCGGCGCAGCGCGAACGGCTGATCGGCGAAGGGTTCGACCAACGCCCTGTGGTCGATCTGCGGCGCGAGGTCGACGACGAAAACGGAGACACCGGTACTCTTCAGTTCACGGTGATTCGTCCGGTTCCCGGCACGATGGCCGAAGGGCGCATTCAGTTCCTGACCCATCACACGCCGGACCTGCTGTGGCAGGAACGTTGGATGGGGCATGCGAATGGCGCCGAGCGCCTGACCGAACTCTTCATATGCGTGGACAACCCCGACGAGGCGGTAGGGCGTTATGAGCGGTATCTCGACCGGAAGGCGGAAAAGATTGGCGACGGTTGGTTAATTGCCGTCGAGCGGGGACGGGTCGCCTTGCTGACGCCTGCGATGCTAACCGGGCTTGTTGCCGATTTCGCGATTCCGGGGTTGCCGTACATCGCCGGATACACGCTCCGGTGTCGTGATTTATCAGGCACGATCAATTACTTAAAGTCTAAGGAAATTCTTTACAGAGAATTAACAAACGACGTGGTAGCGGTCGTTTGTCCGCCGGCGTTGGGTGGCATATTGCTGTTTACCAGCAAAGAATATGCTCTGCCGTGGGGACAATGAAGCGGACGGTCATAGGACAAACGCATGACGGATTTGTTGCCCCGGCAGATTTTCCCCGCCGGCGCTAAGATTTTCGCCGAAGGGGACGAAGGTCACTTCGCCTATGCGATTGAGCAGGGCACGATCGAGGTGTCGCAGCTGAGCAAAGGCCGTAAGGTCGTGTTGGCTCGGTTGGGCGATGGCGAGTTGTTGGGGGAGATGGCTTTGGTCGACGGATCGCCGCGCAGCGCGACGGCCGTGGCCACCGAAGAGACTCAGGTCATCGTCATCGAACGCGACGATCTGCAAGAGCGCGTCAACCAAGCCGACCCGCTGATTCAACTCCTCGTGCGGATGACGCTGGACCGGCTGCGGACAACCCAACGGGTCATGCTCGATAGCAGCGCCCAGGCACTGGGAAGTAAATGCCGGGCGGAGCATGTGCGGGATCGTGGCAAGCTCGAAGCCGACCTGCAGGCCGCCATCGACGGCGATTCGCTGAGCTTGCACTATCAGCCGATCGTCGACCTCTCGAACGGGCGTGTCACGGGCTTCGAAGCATTGGTGCGGTGGGACCATCCCGAGCACGGCACCGTCGTGCCATCCAGCTTTATCAAGCTGGCCGAAGAGACGGGCATGATCGTTCCAATGGGCCGATGGATGCTGCGACGCGCTCTCGAAGGGCAAAAACAGTTGCAGGCGGTTGTCGACAGTCTCGACGGCGACTCCAGGCCTATCGGGATCAGCGTCAATATTTCCAACCGGCAGCTCTTCACCAGCGAGGAGGTCGACGACCTAATGCAAATCGTCGGCGAGTCCGGCGTCGCCTCCGAGAGCGTCGTATTCGAGATTACCGAAACGCTGCTGATCGAAGACCCGGATCATGTCCTCGACGCCATGCGCAAGTTTCAGGGCCAGGGGATCCGCATCGCCGCGGACGACTTCGGGACGGGCTACGCCAATCTGGCGTTTCTGCATCGTTTCCCGTTGGACATCCTCAAGATCGACCGGATGTTCATTACCAGCATGGTCGGCGATCCGCGAAGCCGGAAAATCGTCCGAACGATCATCGATCTCGCCAAGGAACTCGGCATGTCGATCGTTGCCGAAGGCATTGAGGACAAATCCGAAATCCAGGTGCTCCGCGATCTTGGCTGCGATTGCGGGCAGGGGTTCCTGCTGGCGCGTCCCGTGCCGCAGGAAAAGGCTGAGTTGCTTGTCCGACAACGCGTTCGTTGGTAGTGGTGCGGCCATAAGACGGCGTGCTATGAAGGAACAAGTGGATCGGCGACCCTGCCGTGATCTGTTCCCGGAGCATCCCCATGACCGAACCTTGCGAGCTTACTGCTGTTGAAGCGCGGCGCTTGATCGGCCGCAAACGGCTCTCCCCGATCGAATTGCTGGAATCTTGCATCGCGCGCATCGAGATGGTGAACGCGTCCGTCAATGCCGTCGTGGCCACCTGCTACGAGCGGGCACGCGACGAAGCCCGCGCCGCGACGGATGCGGTGATGCGGGGCGACCCCTTGCCGCCGTTGCACGGGTTGCCGCTCGGCGTGAAGGACCTCAATGACACTGCCGGGCTGGTGACCTCCTACGGATCGCCGATCTATCAGGATAACGTTCCGGATAAGGACGAAAGCATGGTCGCCGCGCTGCGCAATGCGGGGGCGATTGTCATCGGCAAGACCAATACGCCGGAATTCGGCGCCGGTGCGAATACGAAGAATCCCGTTTACGGGGCGACCGGCAACCCGTTCGACACCTCGCGCATCTGCGGCGGCTCGTCCGGCGGTTCGGCCGTGGCGTTGGCGACCGACATGGTGCCGCTGTGCACGGGCTCGGATTCAGGCGGCAGCCTGCGCATCCCGGCCTCTTTCTGCGGCGTTGTCGCCCATCGCGGCACGCCCGGGCTGGTGCCGACGGAAAAGCATGGAATCGGATATACGACATTCGGCGTTCAGGGGCCGATGGCCCGCACCGTCGACGACACCGCCTTGATGCTGTCCGTCATGGCGCGCTACGACGGGCGGGATCCTCTGTCCGCGCCGGTCGACGGCGCGGAATTTGCCGCGGTGCCCGAGGTCGACCTCAGCAAGCTTCGCGTCGCGGTATCGGAAGATCTGGGTTTCGCCCATGTGGACAACAGCATCCGGCAAACCTTCAAGGATCGGGTCGAGCTGTTCAAATCGGTCTTCGCGGAATGCAGCGTCGGCGCGCCGGACTTGAAAACCGTGCGGCGCACGAACCATGTGCTGCGGGCAATGCAATTCCTGACCCGGCACCGCGATCATTACACGAACAAACGCGATCAGTTGGGACCGAATGTGGTCGCGAACTATGAAATGGCGCTTCAGCTCACCGGCGAGGAAACCACCTGGGCGCTGGCGGAACAGACAAACTTGTTCCGCGCGACGCAGCGTTTCTTCGACGACGTGGACATCCTGATTTGCCCGGCTGTCGCCATTCCGCCGTTCCCGGTCGAGCAGCTCTACTGCGACGAGGTCAATGGCATCAAACTCGATAATTACTTCGAGTGGTTGGCCATGACATGGGGACTGACCATTCCCGGCAATCCGGTCACCGCGTTGCCTTGCGGCCTGGAACCAAGCGGCGCGCCCTTCGGCATCCAGATTTGCGGCAAACACTATAACGACCGTTTCGTGCTCGGCGTCGCGAAGGCGTTGGAAGCGTTGTTTGCGGAGAATGCCGACCTCGCCCGGCCGTTGCCGGACATCAAGGCGCTGGCGGCCTAGTTATTCGGCGGCGGCCGACCCTGCCGTTTTGTCCTCGCGGAGCGCCTGCTTGACCGTCTCGCAGGTTTTGCGCAGATGGTCTTTCAGGATCGTGCCGAGCGCGTCGCCGTCGCGCGTTTCCAACGCGGTGAGGATTTGTTCGTGCTCGTCGAGCGCTTCGGCCCAGCGCGACTTCGAATTGTTGGCGACGTACCGGGCTCGGCGGATTCGGCCGGCGATACCGCGGTAGACGGACATGAGCGTTCGGTTGCCGGCGACCTCGAAGATCTTGCCGTGGATTTCCTGGTTCAATCGGAAATAGGGCATCAATTCGCCCCGCGTGAAGTGGAGCGCCATTTGGTAGTGCAGGGCCTTGACCTCGGCCAATTGCTCGCCGGTGATGCGCTTGGCCGCAAGTTCGCCGGCCAGCGCCTCGAGCGTGCCCATCACTTCGAACATCTCTTCCACGTCCGCTTCGGTGAGTTGCAGAACATGGGCGCCGCGATTGGGCGCGAGTTCGATCAGTCCTTCCGACGCGAGGACCTTTAAGGCCTCGCGCAGCGGCGTTCGGGAGACGCCGAAGCGCTCGCAGAGCACGCGTTCCGCAATATGCGACCCGGGGGCGAGTTCGCCTTCGACGATCAGATCACGGATTCCCGAGACCACATCGTCATAGCGCGGCTTGCCCGATGGTTTGGCTGTTTCGTCTTCGGTCGCGGTCACTTGATTCCTTGTGTCCTTCTAGGGTAACGCGGCTTCCAGGACGCGGGCGACATGAATTGCATTCCGATCCGCGCCGTCGGCGATTTGATGGCGGCAACTCGTTCCGTCGGCGACGACCAAGGTCTCGTCCGGCGTTTCGCGCACCGCCGGGAGCAGCGATAGTTCCGCCATCTTCATGGAGATATCGTAATTCTCCGCGTCGTATCCGAACGCGCCGGCCATGCCGCAACAGCTCGACGGGATCGTGCGCACGTTCAAGCCGGGAACCAGGCGCAACACCGTTTCCACCGCGCCCATGGCGGCGAACGCCTTTTGATGGCAGTGTCCGTGCAGCACGGCTTCCTTTGCATCGAGTGGTTTCAAGGGAAGGGTAAGGTCGTTCTCCGCGGCCCGCTCGGCAAGGAACTCTTCCAGCAGTTTCGCTTGGCCGGCCAACGCATCGGTGTCGTCGCCGGGCAGCATGGCCGTGAACTCGTCCCGCAGGGTGAAGAGGCAGGAGGGTTCGAGGCCCACGATCGGCACGCCGCGCTCGACGAAAGGCTTGAGCGCCTTCAGCGTGCGTTGCGCTTCGCGTTTGGCTTCGTCGACGAGGCCGACCGCCAGGAAGGTACGCCCGCAGCACAAGGGCCGGTCGCCGTCGTCGGCTTTCGGCGTGTGGACGGCATAGCCGGCGGCTTGCAGCACCCGCGACGCGGCGCGCGCGTTCTCCGGCTCGAAATAGGTGTTGAACGTGTCGGCGAGCAGGACGACGTCTTTGCCATCCGCCGAGAACGACGCCGGTCCGGTGGGTCGGAAATAATCCCGCCGCCAGCGTGGCAGCTTGCGCCTCCGGCTGAACCCGGCGACCTTTTCCGACAGCCAGGCGAAGCCGGGGATACGGTCGCGTAAATTCGCAAGGCCGCTCAGGCGGGTCGCCCATGGCGCATAGCGCGGCAGATAGCCGACCAGTCGGTCCTGCAGCGTCAGGCCGTTCTTCTGGCGGTAGTGGTGCAGGAACTCGATCTTCATGCGGGCCATGTCCACGCCCGTCGGGCATTCGCGCTTGCAGCCCTTGCAGCCGACGCAAAGCTTCATGGTGTCGTGCATTTCGTCTGAGGTGAAAGCACCGTCGCCAAGCTGGCCCGACAACGCGAGGCGCAGCGTGTTGGCGCGTCCGCGGGTGAGGTGCTGCTCTTCGCCGGTCGCGCGGAAGGAAGGGCACATGACGTTGGCGTCGAACTTCCGGCAGGCGCCGTTGTTGTTGCACATCTCGACCGCGCCGCCTAATCCGCCCCAGTCCGACCAATCGAGAACCGTATCGATCGGCTGGACCGTATAGCCGGGTTTGAAACGGAACAGCGACCGGTCGTCCATCTTTGGCGGCCGTACGATCTTTCCCGGATTCAACAGGCCCTTGGGGTCGAACAGGTCCTTCACTTCCTCGAAGGATCGGGTCATGCGCGGTCCGAACATCGCTTCGTGAAACTCCGAGCGAACCAAACCGTCGCCATGCTCGCCCGAGTGGGAGCCCTTGTACTCCCGCACCATGGCGAAGGCTTCCTCGGCGATGGCGCGCATTTTCTTCGCGCCTTCCTCTTCCTTCAGATTGACGATCGGCCGGACATGCAGGCAGCCGACCGAGGCGTGCGCATACCACGTGCCTTTGGTGTCGTACTTCTCGAAGACCCGGGTCAGGCGATCGGTGTATTCCGCCAGATCTTCCAGTGGAACGGCGCAATCCTCGATGAAGGAAATCGGTTTCCCGTCGCCCTTCATCGACATCATGATGTTGAGGCCAGACTTCCGGACTTCCCAGAATTCCTTTTGATCCGCCGCGCTCACCGCCTTCACCACCGCGTTGGGGAAACCCATATCGCCCATCAACTCGTCGAGCTGATGCAGTTTGGCGAGTTGTTCCTCTTCGCTGTCGCCTGCGAATTCCACCAGCAGCAAGGCATCGGGCTCGCCCTGCACGAAGCGTTCGATGGTCGGGCGGAAAATCGGAATGTCACGGGCCAGGTCCATCATCGTGCGGTCGACCAGTTCGACCGCGGTCGGGCCCAGCTTCACGATATGCTGCGTCGACTCCATAGCCTTGTAGAAGGTCGGGAAGTGGCAGATGCCCAAGACCTTATGTTTGGGGAGGCGGTGCAGCTTCAGGTCGATGGCGGTCGAAAACGCGAGGGTGCCTTCGGACCCGACCAGAAGATGCGCGAGGTTGACGTCCGCGGCACCCGGCCGGTTCGAATGGCCGGGGACCAAGGCGTCGATGTTATAGCCGCCGACCCGCCGCATCAGGGGCGGGAACTTGTCTCGGATTTCATCGGCCTCGCGCGCGCCCAGGTCGACCAGCTTCTTGCTGAGTTGACGGAACTCGGCGGATGTCTCCGGCGCATCCGCGTCCATCTTGATCGCGCCGAAGTGATGGCGGCTGCCGTCCGCCAGGATCGCGTCGATGCCGTGCACGTTGTCGCGCATCGTGCCGTACTCGATCGAGCGCGCGCCGCAACTGTTGTTGCCGGTCATGCCGCCGATGGTCGCCCGACTGGAGGTCGACACGTCCACCATGAACATGAGGCCATGGCGGTTAAGGACGCCGTTCAGCTGATCGAGCGCCACGCCCGGCTGTACGGTAATCCGTTCGGCATCGGGATCGAATTCGACGATGTTGTTGAGATGCTTGCTGACGTCGATGACCAGCGCTTCGCCGACGGTCTGTCCGCACTGGGAGGTGCCGCCGCCGCGCGGCAGGACCGGGATACCCCTGTCCGCGGCGATTTCGATCGACCGCCGGATATCCGCCTCGGATTTGGGCACGACCACGCCGATCGGTTCGATCTGGTAATGCGATGCATCGGTGCTGTAGCGCCCGCGGCTGAAAGCATCGAACAGCACATCGCCTTCGATTTCCCGGCGCAGGGTCGCGGCGAGGGCGCTGTCGCCGATAAGCGGATTTTTCGTCATTGGCATCTCTGATTGCGCTGAAGCTCTAAGCAAAATACCATTTTGCATGCAAAATGCAACACCTAGGTTTTTTGGAATTGTTAGTAAATATATGAAAATAAACAATTTAAAAAATCGTTTGGAGAAAGGCTGATCGGTTTGTATAAATTGCATGCAAATTTTGGAGTATAAAACGATGCCTCATCGAAGCGGCCGGCATTTCCTACAGATCCCGGGTCCCACGAATGTGCCGGACCGGGTGTTGCGCGCCATGGACCATCCCACCATCGACCACCGCGGTCCCGATTTCGGGCGTCTGGGCCTTGAGGTGTTGCAAGGCATGAAGGGCGTCTTCAAGACGGAGAGCGAGGTGTTCATTCTGCCGTCCTCCGGCACCGGCGCCTGGGAGGCTGCATTGGTCAACACGCTGTCGCCGGGCGACAAGGTCCTGATGTATGAGACGGGCCAGTTTGCGACCTTGTGGCATGAGCTTGCCGAGCGCCTGCAACTGGACCCGGTCTTCATCGGGGGCGATTGGCGGCATGGCGTGGACCCCGATGCGCTGGAGAGCCATTTGGCCGAGGACAAGGATCACGCGATCAAGGCGGTGTGCGTCGTCCACAACGAGACCTCGACCGGCGCCACGTCACGCATCGCCGATGTCCGAAAGGCGATCGACGCGGCCAAGCATCCTGCGTTGTTACTGGTGGATACGATCTCGTCGCTGGCGTCGATCGATTACCGGCATGACGAATGGGGGGTGGATGTCACGATCGGCGGTTCGCAGAAGGGGCTGATGCTGCCGCCGGGGCTCGGATTCAATGCCGTGAGCGAGAAGGCGCGCCGCGCGGCCGAGACGTCCGGCATGGCGAAGTCCTATTGGTCTTGGGAGGCGATGCGCGGCCCTAATGCGACGGGGTATTTCCCGTCGACCCCGGCGACGAATCTGCTCTACGGTCTCAAGGAAGCGATCGACATGCTGAACGAAGAGGGACTGGAGAATGTTTTTGCCCGGCATGATCGCTTCGCCGAGGCGACCCGCCGCGCCGTGCGGGGCTGGGGGTTGGAAATCCTGTGCCAGGACGAGCGCGAGTATTCCAGTTCCTTGACCGCCGTGCTGATGCCGGAAGGCCATGACGCCGACGCCTTCCGCAAGGTCGTGCTCGAGAATTTCGACATGTCGCTCGGCAACGGACTTGGCAAGGTCGCGGGCAAGGTGTTTCGGATCGGCCATCTCGGCGACTTCAACGAATTGATGCTGGCCGGTACGTTGTGCGGCGTCGAAATGGGGCTTGGGCTCGCCGGCGTGCCGCATGAGAAGAAAGGCGTCGCCGCGGCGCTCGACTATCTCGCGCATGGCGGTAACGCCGCGCCGTCGACGCGTTGATCTAGTCCGCGGAAGCGGCCGCGCGGACGGAGTCCGAGAGTAGCGCTTCGGCCAGGGACTGGACGCCGACATAGTCGATCTTGCCGGTGCCGAGCAGCGGTACGGTGTCCGTGACATGGACCGATTTGGGGACCATCAGTTCGGCGATCCCTTTCGCTTGGGCGGCCTTCAACAAATCGTCGCGGGTGGCGTCCGGGTTATCGGTGATCAACACCAAGGCCTCGCCCTTTCGGTCGTCCGGAACGCTGATTACGGCGTGCTGGTACTCGGGCCACAAGTCGGCGGCGTGGCTTTCCGCCGCCGTGAGCGAGACCATCTCGCCCGCAATCTTGGCGAAGCGCTTTGCCCGGCCGGCGATGGTGACGAACCCCTCCAGATCGATCTCAACGATATCGCCGGTGTCGTACCAGCCGTCTTCCGGCGGCTCGATGACGCCGGGCGCTTCGGCGCGGAGATAGCCGAGCATTATGTTGGGGCCGGAGACCATCAAACGTCCGCCTTTTTCGATCCCTGGGACGTCCTCCAACTTGCAGCGGATGCCCGGCAGGAACCGTCCGACCGTGCCGGCCCGGTAATGCATCGGCGTGTTGGTGGCGAGCACCGGCGATGTCTCGGTCGCGCCGTATCCTTCGAAGATGCGGATGCCGAACTTCTGCGCCCAAACTTGCCGCGTGTCGTCTTTCACTTTCTCCGCGCCAGCGAAGATATATCGGACGCTGTAAAAATCGTATGAATGCGCCATGCGGGCATAGCCCATCAGGAAGGTATCGGTGCCGAACATGATCGTGGCGTTGGTGTCGTACACGAGCTCCGGAACGATCCGGTAATGCAGCGGCGACGGGTACAGGAATGTCTTGATGCCGGACAGGATCGGCAACAACATGCCGCCGGTCATTCCGAAGGAATGGAATACAGGTAACGCGTTGAACACGATGTCCGTCGGGTTGAAGTCGACCTTCGCGCCGAGCTGATGCAGATTCGACAAAAGGTTGCGGTGACTCAGGACGACGCCCTTCGGCGTGCCTTCCGACCCCGAGGTGAAAAGGACGACGGCCGGATCGTCGGCGGTTGCGTCGCGTCGGCCATGAACCGCGCGCGCGAAAGCTGCGCTAACCACGCCCAGCGCCTTATCGGACAGGCTCAGCGATTTCCGCAGATCTTCCAGGTAGACGATTGTTGCATATTCGGACAGTGTCGCGATCGCATCGGTCAGCTTGGCGACGCGCACGAAAAGCCGCGACGTGATGATCGTATCGATTTTCGCGATCTTGCAGGCGGAGACCATGTTGCCGACCCCGACCGAGTAGTTCAGCATCGCGGGGACGCGGCCATACGCTTGCAAGGCGAAGAAGCTTACCGCGGCGCCCGCCGAATTGGGCAGCAGCATGCCGACGAAATCGCTACGTGCAGTCTGCTGGGCAAAGCGACGGCCCAATACCAGGCTGCCGATCACGATACGGCGGTAGTTGAGCGGGCGGCGCTGAACGTCCTCGACGACCGCATGCTTGCGGCCATGCGCGCGCCGCGCATCGAGCAACGCGCCGAACAGTGTTTTATCCGTGTCGCAGGTCGTGAAGATCATCTCCGACATCACATCGTGTAGCCGGGTGCCCGCCAGATGGCGGCGGGTACGACCTTTGATATCGCCGGGAATGTCGAAGTCGCGCGGTTCCAGTACCGTGATCGTGATCTTCGGAAAGAGGCGGGTCCGCACCTTGTCGCGGATCCGCGAGAAAGGCGTGAATTGCGCGCCGTCCAGCCGTATCGGCACGATCGGCGCGTCCGCCTTGTCGGCGATCACGCCCGGCCCCTCATAGACCTTCATCAGCGCGCCGGTCACGGTGATCCGCCCTTCGGGAAAGACCACGCAGCGTTTGCCCGATTGCACCGCCTTGATCAGGGATTTGGCCGCCATCGGCTTGGTCGGGTCCATCGGAAAGGCGTCGACCATCGCGAGGAAAGGTTTGGCCCACCATTGCCGGGCGATATGCGTGTTGACGGCGAAGGTAGCCGTGCCCGGCAGGAAGGCCGCAAGCAGGATGCCGTCGAGCAAGGACACATGGTTGACCACGATGACGGCGCGGTCGCCGGCCGCTTTGTAATGTTCGAGGCCTTTGACCTCGACGCGATAGAGCGCACGGAGCACCGACGCCGCGCCGACCTTCACTATCTCATGCGGCAGCAGCCCGCAGATGTAGACGGCGACGATCATGGTGAGGCCGGCGATGGCGAGGAAGATTTGCGGAATCGTGAAGCCGGACAGCAGCATCGCGGAGACCGCAACGGCGCCGATCACCATGAAAAAGGCATTCAGAATATTGTTCGCCGCGACGGTGCGGGACCGGTGGCTAGGGTCGCCCCGCGTTTGCATGATCGTGTAGAGCGGCACGATGTAAACGCCGCCGCAGATGGCGATCAGCAGCAAATCGGCGACAATCCGCCAATTCCAGGGTTGGGCGAGAAAAGCGGCCAGGTTGGCAAGCTCGCCCGTTCCCACGACGCTGGACTGGCCGGCGAAATATAGATCGAGCGAGAAGACCGCCATGCCGACCGCGCCGAACGGCACGAAACGCGCGCTGATCTCACCCTTGAGCAGCCGGTGGCACAGCATCGACCCCACGCCGATTCCAATCGAGAAAAGCGTCATGAAAAAGGTGACGACCTGTTCGTCGGCGTAGAGATACTCTCGCGCGAATGGCGCCAGTTGCGTCAGGTAGGTCGCGCCGAACAGCCAGAACCAGGAAATGCCGAGGATCGAGAGCCGGATATCCCGGTGCTCGAACGCGTGTTTCATCGTCGCCCAGGTTTCCGCGCCGACATTCGGGTTGATTCGCAGCCCCGGGACCGGCGGCGGCGCGCTTGGAATTGCGAGGCTGGTGATCAGGCCGACGACGGCGAGGATGATGACCGTCGTCGACACGATGACACCGCCATGTTCCGGCAAAATCAGCAATCCGCCGGCGATGGTGCCGATCAGGATGGCCAGGAAGGTGCCGGCTTCGATATAGGCGTTGCCGAGGACAAGATCCTCCGACGGGAGATGGTCCGGCAGAATGCTGAACTTCACAGGGCCGAAGAAGGAAGACTGCGCCCCCATCAGGAACAGCACCGTCATCAGAAAACCGACGTGGTCGTAATAGAAACCCACCGCGGCGAGCAGCATGATCGCGATCTCGCCCGTCTTGATGATGCGGATCAGCCGGGATTTGTCGAACTTGTCGGCAAGCTGTCCTGCGGTCGCGGAAAACAGAAAAAACGGCAGAATGAACACGCCGCCGCCCGCGGCGACGAGCAGCGCGCCGTCCAGCCCTTGTTCCTGCGCGAGGCGGAAGGTGATCAGAATGAACAATGCCTGCTTGAACAGGCTGTCATTTGTCGCGCCGAGAAACTGCGTAAGGAACAACGGCAGAAACCGCCGGCGTCGCAATAGGCCCGTGCTTTTCCGATCCTGGGTCATCTCGCCTCCCGGCGTCTAGCGCTGGTCCAGGTCTGCCCTATTCAGAAAGCATCCATCGCGTAAGAAGCTGATCGTGGCGTCGATCGTCTGCGGGTGGTCGTCCATCAGGCCGTGCGTCGTCCGCACCAAGAGGAAATCGCGCGCGCCGTCCAGGCGGGTTTCATCGACCGCCACAAAACCATCGTCATCGCCCGGGAGAAGAGGGTTGAATCCGATATCGTTGCCGCGGCCGCCCGCGATGATGCCGAATTCGACGTCGGGGACCGGCAGGCGGGCGGCGCCGTCGGGACTGAGGTTTTGTCCGGACTGTCCCGTGAGCCACCGGTAGGCCGGCAATCCCGATAGACGCGCCGCCAAGCGCGACCCTTGGTTCGGCGGTGCGATCATGACGATCCGCTGGATGGTCATGCGGTCGCGCCACGGCCCGTCGCGCGACATCAACTCCCGAACGACTAACGCGCCCATGCTGTGCGTCACAAAGGAGATCGTCTCGATCTGATCCAGCGAGGAGACGATATTCTCCAGGCTGTCTGCGTGTTCGGAGACGCTTTGGCGCGTGCTCGGATAATTGATGCTGGCGGTTTCGTAGCCTTCATCCCGCAGCGCGTTCTCCATCTCGCGGAAGGCGCCGGCGGATCGTCCGAGACCGTGAACGAGGATGATCAGGTGCCCGTTGCGCGGGCGGATGGCCTTGCGCTTCCGGTAGCGGTCGAAGAAAGCGCGGCAATGGTCGTAGTGACCCCAGGCGCGTCGCACGTTATTCGGATCGAGCAGCCGATGATGGCCGGTATAATGGTTGCGTTGGATGCGCCAGCCGGCGCAGACGAACTGATCGGCCCAAATCTGTTTGCCGCCGAATGTCGGGAACGGCACATTGATCGGCGCTTCGGCGGTATCGGCCGGAAATGCGGCGACCCGATCACGCGTCCGCGGCCGGATCGCAAATCGTTGCAGCAAGGGGCGGGACGATTGCGTGGCGATTTCGGCCAGTTTGCGCTTACGCATTGGCGGATCGCTTTCCGGCCTTGGTTCGCAGGCCGGACAGGTAATTCGAGATCAGGGATTCGGCCATTTCCGGGACCGATTGCGCGCTGATGAGCGAAAGCCGACCGTCCCGCGCCAGGGTGCAGATGCCATGCAGGCTCGACCACAAGACGCCGGCCGCCTGGCTTAGGTCGTGTTCCTCGCCGTCGGCGAAAAGCGGCGCCAGGGCGTCCTCTACTTGTTGCATCAACGATTGGACCCGACGCAGATACCAGTCGGGCAACTGACTCTGCGGCGGCAGCCTGAAATCGAAGATCGCGGCCCATAGGCCGGGGTTTTCATTCAGGAAGGCAAGATACTGATGCATCATCGCCCGCAAATCCTGTTCCGGATCGCCGGTTCGCGGATGTTCGGAAACCGCGACATGCAATGCGTCGAGCGTTGACGCGTTGATGTGCAGCGCTAATTCGTCGAGATTCTCGAAGAGATTATAGAGCGTGCCGGGCGAATACCCGATGGCCGTCGCGATGTTGCGCGCGGTCAGGCTGCGCAGTCCTTCCCGTTCGACGATGTCGCGGGCCGCGTCAATCACCATTGCATAGAGTTCTTCGCGGCTATGATCCGATCTTCGTGCCATACGTTGGGGGTTATCCGGTGGGCTGAATTCGACTGTACTGTTATATAAATTGAACGATGTTTATTTACAAGGGCGGACACTGAAAAATCGATGCGGCTGAAATTTGACTGGGGCAGGGCATTCTTGGCGAACACCGGCGCTTCCGATGGTTTGAGCGTCGGGCGAAGGTGCCATGGCGCCCGTTAAACCGGCGTTAAGATGTTGCGGGGAATTCCTGTGTTCCCGCGGCAGGCCGCTAAATCCGCTCGCCGCCCTGGAGCGGCGCGAAGCGGACCGGCAAGATATCTTTTTGTGAAATGACGCCATTCTGGTCTTTGGTCACAAGTTTCAGCATTTGCCCCTGATCCAGCGGCCCGACCGGGGCCACCATGCGGCCACCCGGTTTCAACTGGTTCAGCAAGGGGGGTGGAATATGATGGACCGCTTCCTTGACGATAATCACGTCATAGGGCCCTTTTTCCGCCCAACCGTAGTATCCGTCGCCTGTTTTCACCTGCACTTGGTCGAATCCGAGCTTCTCAAGGCGCTCGGCGGCGGACCGGGCGAGGGGGGCGACGACTTCCACGCTATATACCGACGCCGCCAGTTCGGCGAGGATCGCGGCCTGATAGCCGGCGCCGGTGCCGGTTTCGAAGACGACATCGGTTTTTTTGACTTGGGCGATGTGGGTCATCAAAGCGATCAGGAAAGGCTGGGAAATCTTCTGCTGATGCCCTAACGGCAACGGGATGTCGAGATAGGCCAGCGCGCGCAAAGGCTCCGGAACGAATTCGTGCCGGGGAATTTTGGCCAGCGCTTTCATAACCTTATCGTCGATCGTCGGAATGCCGGTTCGGGGGGCGGTCGCTTTGGTGTGTTCCCGAATGGACTCGAGCAGGAGCATGTGCATGGCCGCGTGATCGCCCAGATAAACGCTGCGTTCACGCCGATCGATTTCGGCCGTCCCGCAAGCGGGAAGGACGAGCAGAAAACACAGGGCCGTGACGAATACGCCATGCATGGAATGACGATATCCTTTTTCAATCAAACGGTATAGCGGATATCGCAGGAAGGTTTGTGGGCATCCGTCCGCGCCGCTATCCGGCCTCTTCGGGGCCTGCCTCATTCGATCCCGCGGTATCACGGAGGATGAAGGCGCGAACGGCGGCTTCAGCGTCTGCCGCACCGGGAAGCATGCGGATGGTTCCGTCGGGCCGGCGAACGGCGATCAATCCCGTTGATTCGATTACGGCATATTGGTAGCCGTCAATTTCCCCGGCATGCATGCGGTCGAGTATACACACGCATATACGCAATAGCGCTATGCTGGGCGCCGAAGAATGAATGGGAGGATGCAGTGCGGCTGCTTGCTTTTGATAAGTCTGGAAAACCGGCGTTGGGCGTTCGCCGGGGGGACGAGGTGGTGGACCTGTCCGCTGCGAATGCCACATTGCCGTCGGACATGCCGGGGCTGTTGGCCGCGGGGGCGGAGGCCATGGATGCCGTGCGCGCCGCTGCCGAAAATCCGGCGTCCGGCGCCGTGCTGCCGTCGTCCGGTCTCGTCTACCATCCGCCGGTCTGGAATCCCGGCAAGATCGTTTGCGTCGGTCTCAATTATGCCGATCACGCCGCCGAGGCGAGCCTTGAGAAACCCGACTATCCCGTGCTGTTCCTTCGCGTGGCGACAACGCTGGTCGGCCACGAGCAGCCACTGATCGCGCCGTCCTGTTCCGAGCAGTTCGACTATGAGGCGGAGATGGTTCTGGTCATCGGCAAGGCGGGCCGCCATATCGGCCGGGCCAACGCGCTCGACCATATCGCGGCCTACTCCGTGTTCAACGAGGGCTCGGTCCGTGACTATCAGTTCAAGTCGCAGACCTGGACATCGGGTAAGAATTTCGACGGGACCGGCGGGTTCGGACCGGATCTGGTGACCGCCGATGACGTGCCGCCCGGCGGCAAGGGGTTGCGGATACGGACGCTGTTGAACGGCGAGATACTGCAGGACGCCAATACCGACGACATGATGTTCGACGTGCCGGAGTTGATCGAGACGATCTCGGAGGTCATGACGCTGCAGCCGGGAGACGTCATCGTCTCCGGCACGCCTTCCGGCGTCGGCTTCGCGCGCACGCCGCCGGTCTGGATGAAGCCGGGCGACACCTGCGAGGTCGAGATCGAGCAGATCGGGTTGCTGAGCAATCCGATCGTCGCCGAAACCTGAACCCGGCGCCGGGTCAGTTGCGCAGCGTTTGCAGTTCGTCGTACAGGGCTTGCGGCAGATCGACACCATCCTTTTCGGCTGTTTCCCGAAGCTCGAAGCGCCGCGCGCCGGGAAGCCGAGTGCCCGGCTGGTCGAGGATCGCGCGCATCAAATGCTCCATCCGCTGCGCAAAGGTGCGGCGGGAGTGCGGTCCCGGGTCGATCGCGATGATGAGTTGCCCCACGTTGGGCGCGGCGCCTTCGCCGGTGAAAAAGGAACTCGCTTCGTAACCGAACTGCGAGCCGGACAGCGCGGCGGCCAGGATTTCGACCATGAGGACGAGTTGCGCCCCCTTGGCGTCGCCCATGGGCAGCATGGTGCCGTCGAGTGCGGCTTGCGGATCGGTCGTCGGATTGCCGTCTTTGTCGACGGCCCACCCTTCCGGAATGGACTCGCCTTTCTGGGCCGCGACGTTGATCTTGCCGCGCGCGACCTTGCTCATGCTCATATCGATGACGAGCGGCTTATGTTTGTTCCGCGGCGCGGCAAAGGCGATGGGATTTGTGCCGAACAGTCCCTTGTTGCCACCCCAGGGCGCGATGCCTTGCGGGCCGTTCGCGAAGCTCAACCCGATCAGGCCTTTCTGCGCCAAGACTTCGACCTGATGGCCGGCGACGCCGGAATGGTGCGAATTCGCGATGGATACCGCGGCGATGCCGGTCTCGCTGACCAATTCGGAGACGGCTTCGATCGCCAGATTGATGGCCGGATAGGCAAAACCGCTGCGGGCGTCGACCCGTAAGGCCGCCGCGGCGACCTTTGTCAGGTTTGGCGCGGCGTGACCGTTGACCTTGCCGCTTTTGGATTGCGCCGCGTAAGACGGAATGCGCGATGCGCCATGCCCCTTTTGCCCATCGGCCTCCGCGGCGGTGAGGGCGTTTGCGACCTGCTCGGCATTGATGTTGCTGGTGTTGTGCGCAACGAGTATTTCCTTTGCCAGATCGTTCAATGCCTGCAGCGATAGATTAATCGTGCTCATAGTTTTTTGTCCCAGACGTTGCGGACATTCGCGGCGGCAGCGCCGCTTGTCCGTTCATTTGCTTCGTTCGTGCTGCCGGCGATGTTTGTGTTTACAGGGGGGGCGCGCCGGCGGATGCCGCCATCCCAGTTGTTTCAAAACCTCCCATACGGTGAGGGTGCGGTCGGTATTGCTCTGCCTCGCCGCGTTTCGATGACTGCTGAACCGGTCATCCCTTACGCCTCGCCCAACGGTTTGAGGATCTCGTAAAGATCCGATTTCTGTTCGACCCCGAGCCCGGGCGCCTCTGGGGCCGTGGTTGCGCCGTTGTCGATGACCGCGTCATCGGTGAAACCGCCATACGGCTGGAAGACCAGCGGATAGGATTCGGTTCCGCCCAACTCCAGACCGGCGGCCAAATGAAGCCCCAGAAGATGGCCGCCATGCGGTACATGCCGTTCCGGCGCCCAGCCCAGGGGGCGCAGCGCATCCACCGCTTTGATGAACTCCGTGGCGCCGTAGGCCAGTGCCGGGTCAAGTTGGATCCAATCGAGGTCAGGGCGCAGGCCGCCGTAGAGCGCAAGATTCTTGGCGTCCTGGACGGAGAAAAGGTTTTCGCCGGTGGCCACCGATTGCCCGTAATGTTGGGTGAGTTGGGCATTCAGTGCGAAGTCCAGAGGATCGCCGGGTTCCTCGAACCAGGCAAGGCGATACGGTTCTATCGCCTCGCCGAAAGCCAAGGCGGTCTCCAGGTCGAAGCGACCATTGGCGTCCACGGCAAGATTCTCGCCGGACCCGACGATCTCAAGTGCGGCTTCGATGCGGCGGCGGTCCGTCTCGAGATCCGCGCCGCCGATCTTCATTTTGCACAGACGATAGCCTTGCGCCTGGTAGGACCGCATCTCGTCTTGAAGCTGCTCGATTTCGCGGCCGGGATAGTAATAGCCTCCACCGGGATAGACTGGCACCGACGCCTTGTATCGGCCGCCGTTGAAACGGTCGGCGAACACCTGCCAAAGCGGCTTTCCTTCGATCTTTGCGACAGCATCCCAAACCGCCATGTCGACGCCGGCGGCGGCAACCGCCCGGTCGCCATGACCGCCCGGCTTTTCGTTCTGCATCATGCAGGCCTGGACGCGGAAAGGATCGAAGTTTTCGTGATTATCGTCGAGCAGCGTATCGGGCTCGGCGTCGAGGAGACGCGGAATCAAGCGTTCCCGCAGGATGCCGCCTTGCGCATATCGCCCGTTCGATCCGCAGCCGTAGCCGATCACGGGTTTGCCGTCGCGCATCACATCGGTCACGATCGCGACGATGCCGACCGTCATGCGCGAGAAGTCGATAACGGCGTTGCGCATATTCGACTGCAGCTTTGCCGTTGTCTCGCGGATATCCAATATTTTCATGGCGCTCCTTCGTCATTGTTATTCTTGCGGAGGCTACTTTTTCGGTCCCAATCCTACCTGTTTTGCATGGGTCAGATACTCAACCGTCCTCGCCTTGATGAATTCCGCTACCTTTGCGTAGGGAATGTCAACAGGCGCGAAGCCGCGATCTTCCATTTCCTGGCGCATGGCCGGGTCTTTATTGATCTTTTCAAACAAGTTTGACAATGCCAAACGCGTTTTCTTCGGCGTCGATTTGGGGACGGCAATACCGCGATAAGCGCCGTCTATGATCTCGAACCCTTTTTCCCTGACCGTCGGCACGTCCGGAAAACGTGGATGCCGTTCTTCTGTCGCGACGGCCAGCAGGCGGACATCGTCGGGATAGGTCATGCCGACCGTGGTGTATCCCCAACTCGCATCCGCCTTGCCTTGCAGGAGGGCCGAGATAGAGGCGGCGGTCCCTTTATAAGGGCTGTAGGTGGTTTGGATGCCGGCCAGCTTGTCGAAGCGGATTTGCGCCAGATGGTTCGCCGATCCTCGGCCGGACCCCGAGAATACCAGCTTGCCCGGATTCTCACGGGCGAATTCTATAAGGTCGTCCAGTGTGTCGAAGGGGCTGTCGTCGGCCACCACGACCGCGTCCGGCGTGTAGTGAAAGATAAACACCGGGGTAATGTCGCGCGTCTTGTACTTTGCGCCGAGCAAGGGTTGCAGCACGATATGCGGCAAGTTGATGCCGACAATCGAGTGACCGTCGCCGGGAAGGTTGTTGATTTCGTCCCACATGACGGCGCCGCCGCCGCCGGGCCGATACGAAATGACCAGATCCTGCCCGGTCAGTTGTTTGAAGAAGGACTGCTGCAGCCGTGCCGCAATGCTTGACTCGCCGCCGGCGCCGAACGGGATAAGGTAGGAGACGGGTTTTTCCGGGTAGCCTGGTTTTCGATCTTCCGCGAGCAACGCGGCCGGCGCGGCTATGACGCAGACAGCCAAGCAAAGGAAAAGTCCGGCAACCCTCGTCATCATGCGTATGTCCGCTAACCTAAATGGAACGGTGCCGGCGCCAAACCGGATCGGCCCGCCGCCGGGGCGGGGCCACTATAAACATTATAGCACGCCCCGCCCGCTGGTTTAGGCGCTTCGGTACAATTTCGTCATGACGAATTCTTGATGGCCGAGGGCCTCGGCACAGGTCAAGCGTCCGTTGCAGGTCCGCATCATGATGTCGATCAGGGCGTCGCCCGCCTGATCGTAATTCATCTCGCGCCGCAGAATGCCGGACACGTCGAGGTCGACATGTTCGCTCATCTCACGGGCGGTCCGCGGGTTCGCGGTCAGCTTGATGACCGGCTCGATCGGGTTGCCGATCACGTTGCCCTGGCCCGTCGGGAAAAGATGCACGGCGAAGCCGGCCGCAGCCTGCAGCGTCACGCATTCGGCAGCGGCGGACGACGTATCCATGAAGTACAGGCCGGGACCCTTCTCGGGTTCCTCGGCCGGGCCGAGCACGTCGATATAGGACGTCTTCTTGCCGATTTTCTCGAGGTTGCCGAAGGCCTTCTCTTCGATCGTCGTCAAGCCGCCCTCAATGTTGCCCTTGGTCGGCTGGCTCTCGGACAGGTCGTTGGTCTTGTTCGGCTCGATGACCTCGTCCATATAGGCTTGCCAGGTGTCATAGAACTTCTTCCCGACTTCCGGCGTCTTGCCGCGTTCGCGGCAGACTTCCTCGGCGCCGGTGATTTCCGATGTTTCGCCGAAGCAACTCGTCACGCCGAGCGGGTCGAGCTTGTCGATAAGGTTGCCGACCGTCGGGTTCGAGCCGATGCCCGATGTCGTGTCGGACTCGCCGCACTTCACCGAGACCCAAAGGTCCGAGAGGTCGCATTCCTCGCGATGAATTTCCGAGGCGTCCTGCACGAATTTCTGCGCGGCCCAGCTCGCGTTCATTACGGTCTTGTGCTCGCCATTACGCTCCAGTGCAAACCCTTCGACCGGCTTGCCGGTCTTGGCGATGCCGTCGACGACCCGTCCGGTCCAGCCCGGCTCGATGCCGATGACCACGACCGCGGCGACATTCGGGTTGCAGCCGGAGCCGATCAGCGTCCGGAAATGAAGCTCCAAATCCTCGCCGAACTGCAGGCGGCCGTAGTGATGCGGGATCGCCAACGTGCCTTTGACGTTGTTGGCGACCTTTTCGCAGGCCGCGTTCGACAGATCGTCCAGCGGCAGGATGATGACATGGTTGCGGATGCCGACGCGTCCGTTCTGGCGCCGGTAGCCCATGAACTTCTTGGGAATTGCCATTGCTTCTACCACTTCGTCGTTTTGAGGTTATGGACGTGGACGTGATGCCCCTTGCCGATGTCTTCGACGGCTTTGCCGATCGAATGGCCGTATTTTAGGATCGTGTCGCCGTTGCCGATATCGCCGAGGGCGACCTTGTGGCCGATCGGAATGGCATCCAATGCCGTGATGTGGATCGTTTCGTCGGTTTCCATGTTCCATCCCGTCATTTCGGTCTGGGGTTCCACGGTCTCAACGACGACGACGCCGACGGAGTCGGAATTGTCGTGCACTACGAAATGGGGGGCGCTCATTGCTCCTCCTGGATTGATTTGTCTTCGGGACCACCGGTCCGGCGCCGGTCGGTTTGCGAGGCGTTTCTCCCTCGCGCGACGACTGTGCCGCATTGCCGAGTGTTATGTCTTATATAAGACACTTGACTTTATCGTCGTCAAGCGGTGGATTCGGACCATCGCCATGAACCGTATCATACCTTCATCGGGTCTCGTCCCCGAAGCCAAACCGCTCTATGCCCAGGTCAAGGAACTCA
This sequence comes from Alphaproteobacteria bacterium, assembly GCA_028281325.1. Lineage (GTDB taxonomy): Bacteria > Pseudomonadota > Alphaproteobacteria > UBA8366 > UBA8366 > JAJFJD01. The sequence goes on along the minus strand of JANQKC010000035.1, from coordinate 265,679 downwards.
TGCTCGGCCGCATGATCGAGGGCGTTTGGAAGCCGGGTGCCGTCTTGCCGAGCGAGTTCCAGCTTGCCGAGGAATTCGGCGTCAGTCAGGGCACGGTTCGGAAGGCGCTGGACGCGCTCGCTGCGGAAAACCTGGTCATACGCCGACAGGGGCGGGGCACCTTCGTCGCGGAACATGACGAAGATCGGGCGCTGTTTCACTTCTTTCATCTCGTCGGACGCAATGGCGAACGGCGGCTGCCCGGCGGTACGGTTCTGAGTTGCCGTGACGGTAAGGCCAACAAGGAGGAGGCGGCACGGCTCCGCATCGATCGCGGCGCGGCGGTGACCCGAATCCGTCGCGTTCGCGATCTCGATGGAGCGCCGGCGATCCTCGAGGACATTAGCGTGCCCTGCGACCTGTTTCCCGGTTTGTCCGGTGTAAGCGATCTGCCGAATACGATCTACGAGCTTTATGAACGTAATTTCGGCGTAACGATTTCGCGGGCGGAGGAACGGTTGGCCGCGATCGAAGCAGGGCCGGATGTCGCCAAGCTACTGGGCCTCGACGTGGGTCAGCCGATCCTGGAGATCGACCGGATCGCCTTTGCATTGGATGGACGCGCGGCAGAGTGGCGTGTCAGCCTGTGCGATACGCGTCATCATCGCTATCTGGCCGAACTCGTCTAGCGTCCGGGCTGGCGCCGGTCAGTTTGTCTGCATGTCTTGCCGTCGAAGCGCCTTGCCCGGACGGTTCCCGGTCGCTTCGCCATCGCGCATGACCGCGGTGCCGTTGACGTAGACGGCGTCGATCCCCGCCGCCGCTTGGGTCGGATGCTCGAAATCCGCCCGATCAATGACGGTGTCCGGATCGAAGACCACGATGTCGGCGTGGTTGCCTTCCTGCAAAGTGCCTCGGTCGGTCAGCCCGAACACGGCCGCCGGGCGGCCGGTCATTTTATGGACGGCGTCTTCCAGCGTGATGAGGCCGATATCCCGGCTGTACCGGCCCAGCACCCGCGGGAAAGTTCCCCACAGACGCGGATGCGGGTGTCCGTCATTCGGCAGGCCGTCCGACGCGATCATGCTGTGCGGGAATTCGATGACACGCCGCACGTCCTCTTCGTCCATTGCGAAATAGATCGCGCCGCCGGGCTTTAGCCGTTCCGCCGCTTCCTCCGGCGAGCATCCCATGTCCGCGGCGATTTCCGACAGTTCGCGGCCGGCATGTTCTGGATGCGGGACCGACCACGTGATCAGGACCTTGCGGCAGAGCGCCACGCGCGCCGCCGTGATCACCGTCGACGACGCATGATAGGGATAGACGTCCAGGTCGACCCGCTGCGTCTTGCGGATTTCTTCGATCATCGGCAGCGTCTTTTTCGTTCGACCGAAATTCTCTTCGCCGGACACCTTGTGATGCGACAGAACGACCGCGGCGTCGCTTTCGCGGCCGATCAGGAAGGCTTCCTCCATGGCGTCTTCGATCTTTTCCTCTTCGTTCCGCAGATGGGTCGTGTAGATGCCGCCCGCCGGGCCGAGCAGTTCGGCCAAGGCAACCACTTCGGAGGTCGGGGCCGCTTGCGCCGGCTCGTAGGCGAGCCCTGTCGACAATCCCACGACGCCGGCGTCGAGCGCCTCGGCGAGACCCTCCCGCATCACGGCGATTTCGTCGTCGGACGCTGGGCGGTCCACCCGGTCCATCGCGCCGAGCCGCAGGGTCGTGTGGCCGCACAGCATCGCGGCATTCGTCGCCGAGGGGGATGACTTAAGGCGGTCAAAAAAGTCGCTCATCCGCGGATACTCGAAACGCGAGCCAAGCAGATCCTGCGGCGGCCGCGCCCGGTCGCCCGTCAAGGTGTAGGGCGCGAGGCTGATGCCGCAGTTGCCGACCACCACCGACGTGACGCCCTGGCTCGTCTTGTAGAACATATCCGGCTTGTCGATCAGTGAATTGTCGTCATGGGTATGCACGTCGATGAAGCCGGGCGCGACGATGCGGCCTGCGGCGTCGATCTCGGTCGCTGCGCTGGCGGTTGCCAAGTCGCCGATATCGGCGATCCGGTCGCCACGGACCGCTACGTCCGCCTGTTTGCGGGCTGCGCCGGTGCCGTCGATAACAGTGCCATTGCGGATGATGAGGTCGTATCGCTCTGATTGCTTCGATTGCATGGTCGTCCGTGTCCGATAAGCTGTGGTACGCGGAAAATGCGCCGCCCTTTGACGGCTGGCGTCCAGGCATCGTTATATATCCGGCGTGCAACGGCGTCAGCAACGGACGGGAAGCAAGGCGGAGATAATGGCGACACGGCAACCGGGCTATTGGCGCGATCTGACGACGGAGGACGTCGACGGACTCGATCGCGAAAAAACGATCCTGATTCTACCGGTGGCGGCGGTGGAGCAACATGGCCCGCATTTGCCGCTCAGTGTCGACGCCGACATCAATGAGGGGCTGATCGAAGCCACCCTTGTCGCGCTCCCCGAGGGACGGTCTGTCTTTGTCTTGCCGCAACAAACCGTCGGATGGAGCGACGAACATGGCGGCTTCGCGGGCACGTTGTCGATCGAGCCGGAGACGCTGGCCGACGCTTGGCGGAACATCGCGGACAGTGTCGCCGCAATGGGCTTCCGAAAACTGGTGGTCTTCAACAGCCATGGCGGTCAGACCGAAATCGTGAAAACGACGGCCCGCAAGCTGCGGCTTTCCCACCGTATGCTCGCTGTCATGGTGAACTGGTTCACGTTGCCCGACGTGTCCGACCTGTTCGATACCGACGAACTCGCGCACGGGATTCACGCGGGGGCCGTCGAAACGTCGCTCATGTTGCACCTTCGGCCGGATTTGGTTCGGGCCGACCGGATCGGTCGTTTCGACTCGGTGGGATTGGAAATGGCGCGCGACTTCAAGCGACTGAAGCCGACCGGCCCGGTTTCCTTCGGCTGGGAAACCCAGGACCTGCATGCGTCCGGCGCGGTCGGCGATGCGGCGGCTGCGACCGCGGAAAAAGGACGCATGGTGATAGAACGCACCGTCCAAGCCTTGGTCGAGGTCTTGGATGATGTCGATGCTTTCGATTTGTCGCGGTTGCGGCAGCGACCGTCTCAGGACTCGTAGTTGACGAGGGATGTGATCGGCAGGTCCAGTTTATTGCGGCCGTGCAGGAAATCGAGTTCGACGATAAAGACCGCCGCTCGCACATCGCCGCCGCTGTTTCGAAGCAGTTCCACGGCGGCCGCTGCCGTGCCGCCGGTTGCCAGCAGATCGTCGAGCACGACCAAGCGCTGGCCCTTGGTAACCGCGTCGGATTGAATCTCGATCGTATCGGTGCCGTATTCCAGGTCGTAGGTGTGCCGGATTGTTTCACCCGGCAGCTTGCCTTTCTTGCGCACCATCATGAATCCGCAACCGAGTTTCAGCGCCAGCGGCGCGGCCGTCAGAAAGCCGCGGGACTCGATCCCCACCAGCATCTCCGGTTCGTGCGGGGCGACCGCCGCCGCCAATTCGTCGACGCAATGCTGCCAAGCTGTCGCATTGGCGAGGAGAGTCGAGATGTCGTAGAACAGAATGCCGGGTTTGGGAAAGTCCGGGATGCTGCGGATATGGTCCTTGAGATTCATGGAACAGGATTCTCCTAGCATGAAGTGCGGCGGGATCGTAACGACGGTCCGGCGTCGCCGCAACGGCGCTGTCGCGCTGGTTTGGCGGCTTGACCTTCAAGATCGGTATGCTATCGGATGCTGTCGGTGACCTGATGCAACGAGCGTAAGGCGGGAACATATGGACGGCGATGCCGCGTGGCTGCGGACGTCAACCGAGGATGGCCGCCTGACGTTGACGGCGGGCGGCGCATGGACGGTGCAGCGGATCACCCACATCGATCGGGATTTGGCCGCATTGTCGTCGGACGGCGCGCGCAGCGCGGTCTTCGACCTGTCGCAATTGACCGCGTTTGACACAGCCGGCGCCTGGCTCGTGGACCGTACGGCGCACCGGTTGGCCGACGGCGGCATTGTGACCGAGGTCAAAGGGCTGGCCGACGATTATCGCCCGCTGGTCCGTGTGGTCGAGCGGGCGACGAAGGCCGCCGAAGACACGGTTCGACAGCCGACCAACTACTGGGCCGACATGCTTGTGCGCGTCGGCCGCGGTACCGAAGAAGCATATCGCGAAGGCGCCGCGTTGCTGAGCTTCTTCGGCATGACAGTCATGGGATTCCTCGCCGTTCTGCGCAATCCGCGAAAGCTGCGCATGGTGGCGTTGACCAATCAGGTCGAGCAGACCGGGCTCAACGCCATCCCCATCGTTTGTTTGCTCTCCTTCCTCATCGGCGTCGTCATCGCCTTTGTCGGTGCGGATCAGTTGCGACGGTTCGGCGCGGAAATCTTCACCGTAAACCTGCTCGGCGTCATCATGCTGCGTGAAATCGGGGTCCTGCTGACCGCGATCATGGTCGCCGGCCGGTCCGGCTCGGCCTTCACCGCGCAGATCGGGACGATGCAGGTCAACGAAGAGGTGGATGCGATGCGCACCCTGGGCCTGAGTCCGACGGACATTCTGGTCCTGCCGCGCATCTGTGGCCTGCTGATCACGTTGCCGATTCTTGCTTTCCTCTCCAACGCCGCCGGATTGCTTGGGGGGGCGTTGATGGCGACGATGGTGCTCGACGTGACCTTCGGGCAATTCATGCGTCAGTTGGAATCGGTCCTGACGCTGAGCCATTTTTTCGTGGGCATGGTGAAAGCGCCTGTCTTTGCCTACATTATCGCCATCGTTGGTTGCTATGAGGGTTTGCGCGTGACCGGCAGCGCCGAAAGTGTCGGTAAAATGACAACAAAATCCGTGGTGACATCGATTTTTCTCGTGATAATCGCGAATGCCATTTTTTCCGTCATCTTTTCGACGCTGAGGATTTGACGATGCCGGACGGTGACATCGTTATACGGGTCCGCGGCCTCCGCACGCAGTTCGGCGCGCAGGTCGTGCATGACGGTCTCGATCTCGATGTGAAGCGCGGGGAAGTCATCGGTGTGGTCGGTGGGTCGGGGACCGGCAAGTCGGTTCTGCTGCGCACCATCGTGGGGCTCAACGAACCGGCGGCAGGTGGGATCAACGTACTGGGAAAAGATGTCGAATCTCTGCCCCAGGCCGAGCGTCATGCGCTGCAGGCGCGGTATGGCGTGTTGTTTCAGGCCGGTGCGCTGTTCTCGTCCTTGACGGTGGCCGAGAATGTGCAAGTGCCGATGCGCGAGCATCTGGATATACCGCAGACGCTCATGGATGAGTTGGCTGCCCTTAAGATTGCGATGGTGGGGTTGCCGCCCGATTCCTGCGTTAAGTTTCCGGCCGAATTGTCGGGGGGCATGCGGAAACGCGCAGGGCTGGCGCGGGCGTTATCGATCGATCCGGAGATTCTGTTCCTGGACGAGCCGACGGCGGGTCTCGACCCGATCGGCGCGGCGGCCTTCGATCATCTGATCCGGGATTTGCAGCAAAGCCTTGGATTGACGGTCTTCATGGTCACGCATGACCTTGACAGCCTCGCCGCGATCTGCGACCGCATCGCCGTTCTGGTTGATAAGAAGATTAGAACCGGCACCATGGAGGAGCATATGCGCGACGACCATCCATGGATTCACGAATATTTTCACGGCCCAAGGGCGCGCGTCGCGCTCGGCGCAGGCTGAACGTCAGGAGCGGTCCGGAAAATGGAAACACGGGCGAGTTATCTGCTGGTCGGCGTTTTCGCCCTGCTGAGCATGGCGGGCTTCGTCGTGGCGGTCGTTTGGATGGCCGGCGTGAACCTGGATGAGGATTTCGCGTATTACGACATTTTCTTCGAAGGGTCGGTCAGTGGTCTCAAGCCGGGCAACGCGGTTCGCTATCGCGGCATTCCCGTTGGCGTGGTCAGCGACATGGCGATCAACCCGGAGAATGTCGAGCAAGTCCGCGTCACCATCGAGATTCCCGAAGACACGCCGGTCAAGCAGGACACCGAGGCGGCGCTGGAATTTCAGGGCATCACCGGCGTGGCCTATGTCCAGCTTTTGGGTGGGACCCATGCCGCGCCGGATTTGCGCGAGGCTGCCGGTGACGGCCGGCCGGTCATTCAGTCGCGCCCATCGCAACTTCAGGAACTGTTCGATTCGGCGCCGGAACTGGTGTCCCGTATCACGGCCCTCGTCAATCGCGCCAACCTGTTGTTTGACGAGGACAATCGCAAGAATGTCGCGAAGACGCTGTCGAATGTCGGCACGATCTCCGGCGTCCTCGCCGAGCGGTCCTCGGATATCGACGGGTTCCTCGGCGATGCCACGATGACAATGAAGGAGTTGCGCGGCGCCGCGAAGGAAACCGGCCAGACGATCAAGGATATACAGAAGCTTGCCGCATCGATCCGAACGCTTTCCGATGGCTTGAACAAGGACTTGTCGGGCGTCGGCGACGAGGCGAAGAAGTCGCTGATCGAAGTCCGCAAGACGGCGCAGGAGTTCCGGCGCGCATCCTTCGTATTGGCCGATCTCGTTGAGTCGAACCGTGAACCGGTCGATACTTTCGCGTCTTCCGGTCTCTACGAATTCACACAGTTGCTATCCGAAACGCGGGTGCTGGTCGGGGCGCTGACCAGAATTTCATCACAGATCGAACGCGATCCCGCACGGTTCCTGTTCGGCAAGACGCAGCCTGGTGTAGAAGTGAAATAACGCACGGTGCCCCGAATGCGGTCCTTTGCCCGTCCTTTTCTCTCTCTTGTGTGCGTGGCGTTCGCGGCCATCACGCTTGCAAGTTGCGTTGAGCTACCCGGCATAAATGAGGCGCCGCCGCGCCTTTACGTGCTGACGCCGAAGAGCACATTCCCGCAAGATATGCCGGCCGTGACGTGGCAGTTGCTGGTGGAAACGCCGAATTCACCGGCTGGATTGAACACGGCGCGTATCGCCCTGCAGGACAGCCCGGTCGAGTTGCGGTATTTCCGACAGGCGAATTGGACCGACTTCGGCCCGAAGATGGTGCAATCGCTGATGATTGAATCGTTCGAGAACTCCGGCCGGATCATTTCGGTCGGGCGGGAGCAGATTGGCCTTCGGTCCGATTTTCTTTTGAAATCGGACTTGCGGGAGTTTCAGGCCGAATATGACGAGGCCATTCCCGCGGGCGCCACGGCCTTGGCGGCCAACTATTCCCCGCCATGGGCCCGGGTTCGGATCAACTTGAAACTCGTCAAAATGCCGCAGCGCGAGATCGTCGCGACGGAAACGTTCGAACGTCGCGTGCGCGCCAAGGCGAACACGATGACGGATATCATCGCCGCTTTCGACGATGCGCTTGGAAAGGCCTTGAAGTCCGCCGTCGTGTGGACCCTGAAATCCGGCGAGAAACACAAATCACCACCGCGGAGACGTTAGCGATGTCCCATGTATTGCATCGTCGAACCGATTGGATGCCGCCGACCGCCGTGAAAGGCGAGGGCGTGTTCATCATCGACGCCGACGGCAAACGGTATCTCGACGCCTCCGGCGGCGCCGCGGTGTCCTGCCTCGGCCATGGTCATCCCAAAGTGATCGAGGCGATCAAGCGGCAAGCCGAGACGATGGCCTTCGCGCATACCGCCTTCTTCACGTCGGATGTCGGCGAGGAACTGGCGGATCGTTTGGTCGCCACGTCGCCCGACGGCTTGGACTACGTTTACTTCGTGTCCGGCGGCTCGGAGGCGGTGGAGGCGGCCCTGAAGATGGCCCGGCAGTACTTCGTGGAAGCCGGCCAACCCCAGCGCCGGCATGTCATCGCGCGCTGGCAGAGCTATCACGGCAACACCCTGGGCGCGTTGGCCGCGGGCGGCAACCGCTGGCGGCGCGAGCAGTTCGCGCCGATGCTGATGGAGACCCATCACATCGCGCCGTGCTTCTCCTATCGTTTCCGCGCGGATGACGAAACCGAAGAGGCCTACGGCCTGCGCGTCGCCGACGAACTCGAAGCGAAGATCAAGGAACTGGGCGAGGACACGGTCGCGGCATTCATCGCCGAACCGGTCGGCGGGGCGACCGCCGGCGCCATCACCGCGGTGCCCGGGTACTTCAAGCGCATTCGGGAAATCTGCGATCGCTACGGCGTCCTCTTGATCTTGGACGAGGTGATGTGCGGGATGGGCCGCACCGGATCGCTGTTCGCCTGTGAACAGGAAGGGATCACGCCGGACCTGATTTGTATCGCCAAGGGCCTTGGAGCCGGCTATCAGCCGATTGGCGCGGTCTTGCTGACGGGGGCGATCTATGATGCCATGCGGCATGGCTCGGGCCTTTTCCAGCACGGGCATACCTATCTGGGTCACCCGGTGGCCTGCGCCGCAGCCCTCGCGGTTCAAAAAGTTATCGAGGAGGAAGATCTTCTGCCGCGGGTCCGCAAGATGGGCTCGGTATTGAACGACGCGCTGACCGAGCGTTTCGGCAACCATCATCATGTCGGCGACATTCGCGGCCGGGGTCTTTTCCAGGCGATCGAACTCGTGGAAGACCGCGCCGGCAAGCAGCCGTTCGATCCGGCGCACAAACTGCACGCCCATATCAAGCAGGCGGCGATGGATCGCGGCCTGATCTGTTATCCGGGGGGCGGGACGATCGACGGGAAACGGGGCGATCATGTGTTGCTCGCGCCGCCTTTCATCATCGATGAGGGCAATATTGAAGATATCGCGGATCGGCTGGAACAGTCGGTCAATGCCGCAATATCGGATATCGACATATGAAATATTCCCGCGACGGTTGACGCGCCGGTTTTTCGGTAGGCATAGTTACAATCACATGACGGCATAGGTTGTCGGGCGGCCAAATCGGGGCAGGATTTTGGGGCGTCAACCGAGCCAAAATGCCAGGAACACGCAGGAACAACGCGTAAGGGGCGGTCTTGCGAGTATTGGGGACGTGTCCTCTCGCCGGTTCTCAGGGATCGGTGGCCTGGATGGTGAAATGGCCCGGCGTTAGCACCACGGCGTGCGGCGAACGGGTAGAGCCGTTGAAATTCAAGAAAATCTGGAATGCACCGTCGTCCTCCGGCTTGGGACGTTGGCGACGGCGGTGGTTTGTACCCGGGTACCAGGACCTCTCTGTTCGTGTTCTGGGCCCGGAATCGGGATTCCCAAACACCAGTGATCAAACATCAGCATAGAGGAGCTGTTTTATGTCTTTAAAGAAAATCCTAATTGCATCGGCGGCCGTCGTCGGGGTGGCGATGTTGCTGCCTGCGCCCGGCCATACGGCCGAGAAGCGTTTCATCAGCATCGGAACCGGCGGCGTGACGGGCGTTTATTATCCGACAGGCGGCGCGATTTGCCGCCTCGTCAACAGGGGGCGCAAATCGCATGGCATTCGGTGCTCTGTCGAATCGACCGGCGGGTCCGTCTACAACATCAACACGATCCGGGCGGGCGAACTCGATTTCGGCGTGGCCCAGTCGGACTGGCAGTATCACGCCTTTAACGGCACGTCGAAATTCAAGGAAGCGGGTGCGTTCAAGGATCTGCGGGCCGTGTTCTCGGTCCATCCGGAACCGTTCACCGTCGTGGCCCGCGCGGACGCGAAGATCACCACGTTCGAAGACTTGAAGGGTAAGCGGGTCAACATCGGAAACCCGGGTTCCGGTCAGCGCGGCACAATGGACGTCGTCCTGAAAGCGTTGGGCTGGACCACGAAGGATTTCAAGCTGGCGTCCGAGTTGAAATCGGCCGAACAGAGCCAGGCGCTGTGCGACAACAAGATCGATGCGATGATCTTCACCGTCGGCCACCCGTCGGGGTCAATCAAGGAAGCGACCACCTCCTGTGCGTCCGTTCTGGTTGACGTCAAAGGCTCGGCCATCGATAAGCTCGTGAAGGACAATGATTTCTATCGGACCGCTACGATCCCAGCCGGCATGTATAACGGCACGGATCGCGACGTCACGACCTTCGGCGTCGGCGCGACCTTCGTATCCTCCGCCAAGGTTCCGGACGAGGTCGTTTACCAGGTGGTCAAGGCGGTGTTCGAAAACTTCGGCCGCTTCAAGAAGCTTCATCCGGCCTTTAAGGGGCTGAAGGAAAAGGAGATGATCAAAGACGGTCTCTCCGCGCCGCTGCATAACGGCGCGATGAAGTATTACAAGGAAAAGGGTTGGATGTAAGGCCAGCTCATTGTGGGGAGGCCGCAAGGTCTCCCCGTCTCCTTTTTCCAAAAAAATAATTGTTTCACAGCGTCCGTGCCGCGGTCGAGGGTGGCGAAAGACTCGATTTTCCGCGCGGCCAGGGGGGACAGGATGACCGACGATAAATCACAGTCGACACAGTTGTCGGACGACGAACTACAGGATCTCGTAGCTTCATCGGATACGGGCGCCCGCAGCCCGGTCGGTCCGGTGGGAACCGCATTGGCCGGACTGGCGCTTTTATGGTCGCTGTTCCAACTTTGGATCGCATCGCCGCTGCCGTTCCTGCCGGGCAACCCGATTCCGGTGTTGAACGATACGGAAACCCGCTCAATTCATCTGGCGTTCGCTGTCTTCCTGGCCTTTATGGCCTATCCGGCCTTGAAGCGGTCGCCGCGCGATCGCATCCCCATCCTCGACTGGGTTCTGGCGCTCGCGGGCGCATTTTCGGCTGCCTATCTATTCTTGTTCTACGCGGAACTTTCCGACCGCCCGGGCGCGCCGATTCAGCGTGACTTGATCGTCGCCGGCATCGGCTTGGTGACGTTGCTGGAAGCGACGCGTCGTGCGCTCGGGCCGCCGTTGATGGTCGTCGCGATCGTCTTTCTGCTGTACGTCTTCTTCGGCGACTCCGCCGTGGTGCCGGAAGCCATCCGTTGGAAGGGAGCGTCCTTCGCCAAGGCGATGTCGCATCAGTGGCTGACAACCGAGGGCGTCTTCGGCATCGCGCTTGGGGTGTCGTCGGGATTCGTGTTCCTGTTCGTCCTGTTCGGATCGCTGTTGGATAAGGCGGGCGCGGGCAATTACTTCATCAAGGTGGCTTTCTCGCTGCTGGGTCATTTGCGCGGCGGCCCGGCCAAGGCGGCCGTCCTGGCGTCGGCCATGACAGGTTTGATTTCAGGGTCCTCCATCGCCAATGTGGTGACGACGGGCACCTTCACGATCCCGCTGATGAAACGCGTCGGATTTTCGCCGGAACAGGGCGGGTCGGTCGAGGTCGCTTCCTCGGTAAACGGACAGATCATGCCGCCGGTGATGGGCGCGGCGGCGTTCCTGATGGTCGAGTATGTCGGCATTCCGTATGTCGACGTGATCAAGCACGCCTTCCTTCCCGCGCTGATCTCCTACATCGCGTTGCTCTATATCGTGCATCTCGAAGCGCTGAAGAAAGACATGCAGGGCTTGCCGAAACCGGGCGGCCCGGTCACGATTCAGCAACGCCTTATCCGCTGGGGCATCTCGGTCTGCAGCATCCTCATCGTTGCCGGCGTGATCTATTTCGGCGTCACGTTGATCCAAGGCGCATTCGGCGATGTGTCGGTCTGGATCCTGGCGGCGTTGATCCTTCTGATCTATGTGGGCTTGGTTTGGTTCGCGGCTCAACAGCCGGACCTGGAACTCGACGATCCCAATGCCCCGGTCGTTTCATTGCCGTTATTCGCCCCGACCGCCAAGACCGGCTTGCACTATCTGTTGCCGATCGTCGTGCTCGTCTGGTTCCTGATGGTCGAGCGCAAGTCGCCGGGCCTGTCGGCGTTCTGGGCCAGCGCCTTGATGATCTTCATCCTGCTGACGCAGCATCCGTTGAAGGCGGCCTTCCGAAAAGGAAGCGACGTTGGCCATGCGGCGCGGCGCGGCTGGGGCGAGTTGATGGACGGCTTGATCGCCGGCGCCCGCAACATGATCGGTATCGGTGTCGCGACCGCGGCCGCCGGTATCATCGTCGGAACCGTCACGCTGACCGGCATCGGTCAGGTCATGACGGAATTCGTCGAAATCATCTCCGGCGGAAGCCTGATCCTGATGTTGGTGTTCGTTGCCGTCATCAGTTTGATCCTAGGCATGGGGCTGCCGACCACGGCCAACTACATCGTCGTGTCGTCGCTGATGGCCGGCGTCGTCGTGCAGCTTGGTGCGCAGAACGGCCTGATCGTTCCGTTGATCGCCGTGCATCTTTTCGTGTTCTACTTCGGCATCATGGCGGACGTGACGCCACCGGTTGGGCTCGCGTCCTTTGCCGCCGCGGCGGTATCGGGCGGCGACCCGATCAAGACAGGATTCGTGGCGTTCTTCTATTCATTGCGCACGGTCATCCTGCCATTCCTGTTCATCTTCAACACCGACTTGCTGCTGATCGATGTGGGATTGGTCGACGGCATCTTCGTCTTCATCGTGGCGACGATCGCCATGCTTCTGTTCGCCGCGGGCACGCAGGGGTTCTTTCTGGCCCGGAGCCGCTTATGGGAATCGATCGCCCTTGTTTTGGTCGCGTTCACCTTGTTCAGGCCCGGCTTCTGGCTCGACATGGTGCATCCGCCGTTCGAAGCTGGCGATCCGACGCAGATCGTCAAGGTCGCCGAAGGAAAACCGGCAAACGCCACTCTCCGTTTGCAGCTCGAGGGCGAGAACTTGGACGGCAAGCTGATATCCACGACGTTGGTGATGCCTTTGGGTCCCAAGGCAGCCGGTGCGGAGCGCTTGGCCGTTGGGGGAATCGAAGTGCTGGTCGAGGACGGCAAGGTGCTGGTCGACAATGTTATCCCGGACAGCGCGGCGGCCGACGCGAAAGTCGACCTGGACTGGCTCGTGAAGAGCATCGATTTGCCGAGCGACCGCATGGCCAAGGAGATTTTCTACATCCCGGCGGTCTTGCTCTTGGTCGTGGTCTGTTTGGTGCAGCGTCGTCGCGCCGGTGCCGCCGCCGCGGCCTTGGCCTGAATTCGGAGTGAAGAGCGATGTACAAGAATATCCTGCTGACGGTCGACCTGGGGCATGAGAGCTCCTGGTTCAAGGCGTTGCCCATTGCGGTCGAGTACGCAAAATCCTATGGCGCGACGCTGAGCGTGATGACGGTGGTGCCCGATTTCGGCATGAGCATCGTCGGTTCCTTCTTCCCGGAAGGATATGAGAAGAAAGCGATCGACGAGGTGAAGCGGAAACTGGATGCCTTTTGCGGCCAGCACATTCCGTCCGAGATCACGGTGCGGCATATCGTTGGCCATGGGGTGGTCTATGAAGAAATCCTCAGGGTTGCCGCGGAGACCAAGCCGGACCTTATCGTGATGGCGTCGCATCGGCCGGAGTTGAAGGACTACCTCATCGGTCCCAATGCCGCGCGGGTCGTCCGCCACGCCGATTGTTCGGTGCAGGTGGTTCGCGGCTAAGCGCGGACCTTGGCCGCCGCCGGTGCGGCCACACGGCCGTTCACAAGGCTGCGAGAATGCGCAAGCGCGGTAGGGTAGGCGCTTGTGCGCCGCCGCCTGCGGGGTACATCTTTAAGCGCGGCATGAACGCGTCGCAGGAGTGGTCCGTGCGCGTCGAAGCCCTGACGGGCTCGCCGGTCTTTCTGACCTTGCTGTCGGTCGCGCAGCGGTCCGCATGACCTGAAACACATTCTCGTTGGCTTCCGTCTGATGCGAGAAGACCCGTGAGCGCCCATCCAGTCGCTTGTTCGCGGCGGCGTGCCGCGGTAAGTCAACGCCAACACAGTCGGTGCACGGTATGACCATTCCTCCGAACGTCGATCTGACGACCCTCTCCACCGAAGAACTCGAGAAGATGCGCGATGCGGGTGAGTTGGTGCGCGAATGCTATCGGGTCTTGGGGAAAACCGGCGACAACGTGGTGGGTGAAATTCTTAAGGGCGAAGAGACCTTCTTCGAATGGAATCACTATCCCGAGGGCGACGTGTATGACGGCGTGACCCATTCGCAGTTCTACTATCATGCCCATGCCGCTGGTGAACGGCCCGGCGAGCACGGTCATTTTCATACATTCGTGCGTCCGGATGGAATGCCGCCCGGTATCGCGCCCGCGCCCGTCGCCGACTACGAGCCGCCGGAGGACCCGGATGACGCGCTCAGCCACATTGTCGCGATATCGATGGACCCGAAGGGGTTCCCCACCAAGCTCTTTACCACCAACCGGTGGGTCACGGACGAGGTCTGGTATACGGCGGCGGACGTTTGCCGGCTGCTGTACTGCTTCGACATCGATCACACCCAGCCGTCATGGCCGGTCAACATCTGGATTACGAATATGCTGATCCTGTTCCGGCCGCAGATAAAGCATATGATCTATGCGCGGGATACCGCGGTCGAGGCGTGGCGGCAGAAGCATCCAGACACGAATGTCTTCGAGGACCGCGAGCTCGAAGTCACCAGCGAGTTGGCGATCGATGTCGACGACCAATTGGTGCGCGTGCAGCAGGCGCTTGCCCGCCGCGAGGTTGGCGAATAACGCGCTGCTCTAGGCGACTTATTTCGTCACCGCCTTGGAGGCCGTTATCGTGCAGGGATCGCACGGCTCGACGGGTAAATTCCGCGTGAGCCACCCCGGCATGGTCTTGCCACGGCCGAACATGCCCTCGCTGACGTCCACGACTTGGGTGAACCCGTTCTTCTTGAGATACCCTTGCGCCCAGTGGGAACGCCCGCCGACCGCGCAGATCAAGGCGATAGGGCGTTCCTTGTCGCCGTTCACGGCGGCCAAAACGGCCTTTTTGAAAGCCTCCTTGCCGCGTGGATTATGCATCGTTATGGGAACGGCTCCTTTCGGGATACCGGATTTTTCCCATTCCCCCGGCGACCGGATATCGATCAACGTCAGCGAACCGTTAACCACGCCATTGTAGGCTTCTATGGCCGACATGCGCTTTTCGGCCGCCTGTGCGGCGAGTCGATCCGCGGCCAAGGCCCCGACCAAGCCAATGACGATCGTCGCGACGATAAAGGAATTACCAAGGAATCTACCCAACATAGTAAAGCGCAAGATAGGCCCACGGCCGATCATGATCAACGAACGGCCGATCAAATTCCCGTTAAAAGAAGTTGTTAACCTAATCGCAATGAATACTGCCGTAAAACAAGACGCGCACATGCGAATTGGGACCAAGTTCTCCTAATTTAATTTATATTTGAGCGGGTTTTTACGGATATGGAATCGAAGCAAGCCGGCAATACGCAAACATCGCAGCTCAAGGCGGACGACGTGAAACGTCTCTTGACCGACCCTTCGGTCGAGATGCGCGCCGAGACGGCCGCCAAGGTTGCCAGCGAGTTCGGTATGGGCTCGCTCTCCGCGGGTGAGCGCGAGATTGCGCAGGAAATCTTCCGGGTCATGGCGAAGGACGTCGAGCTTCTTGTCCGCGAAACGCTGTCGGAAAGCATCCGCGACATTCCGGACGTTTCCAGCGACATCGCCCGTGTCCTCGCCGAGGATAAAAGCGACAGCGTCGCGATGCCGATTCTGGAGTTTTCCAAGGCGTTGTCCGACGATGATTTGATCGACATTTTGGAAACGGCTAAGCCGAACCGCCATGTGGCCATCGCCCAGCGGGAGGAAGTATCGTCCGCCGTTTCGGATGCGATCGTCGACAAAGGAAACGAGGACGCCGTTGTCGCCTTGGTTTCCAACAGCGGCGCCGATATCGCGGAGCCGACCTTCGGCAAGGTTGTCGACAAATTCGGCGAGAACGAGCGCGTTCAGGAACCGTTGGTCAAGCGTGAGAAGTTACCGCTCACCGTGGCCGAGCGCCTTGTCGCCAAAGTCTCGTCCAGCTTGAAGGAATATCTCGTCACCCATCATGAACTTTCGCCGGAAGTAGCCAGCGATCTGCTGCTTGAAAGCCGCGAGCGCGCGGTCGTGCGGCTGCTCGGCGATGACGAGGATCAGCCTGATGTCGGTGAACTCGTTCGGCAAATGGATGAGCATGGCCGCTTGACGGCGTCGATCATCCTGCGCGCCTTGTGTACGGGCGATCTCAATTTCTTCGAGGCGGCCCTGTCCCACAAAGCCGACGTGGCGCTGCACAACGCCCGCGTCCTGATCCATGATGACGGCGATCTCGGTCTTAGGGCGCTTTACGAGAAAGCGGCGCTGCCGCAGCGCCTCTTCCCGGCCTTCCTCAGCGCCTTGGAGATTGCGAAGATTTCCGAAGGCGAACGCAGCGACAGCGATCCGGATTGGCGGTCGCGCCTGATCATGGAGCGCGTGCTGACCCAGTTCGAAGGGTCGGTCGATTGCGATGCCGAGGATGTGGATTATCTGCTTGGCCGGCTGGCCCGCACCGTCGAAGGCGGATCCGCCCAACATATCTGATCCGCCGTCGGACAGGACCGGTCGATTCCGGACGGGTCGAGTCCATCGGTTGGTTTGGGGGCTTTGTCTTTCCAGTTAAGAATCTGGTCGCGCTGCGCGGGTTGCGTCGGCGTCTCGCCTGTTGAATCGGCGGTGTCCGCGCGGCACCATGCTGCCCTTCCGCATCGAAGGAGTCAGCCATGCCGGACAAACCCGTCGTTCTGGTTACGCGAAAACTGCCGGATGAAGTCGAAGAGCGTCTGCAACGGTCGTTCGCGCCCATCCTCAACCCCGAGGACAAACTCTATTCGGCCGATGACCTGGTTCGCCTATCGGATGGCGCATTCGCCATCCTGCCTTGCCATACCGAGCATTTTTCCGCCGATGTGGTGGCCCGACTGCCGGGCAGTGTAAAGGCGGTCGCGAATTTCTCGGTCGGCGTCGATCATTGCGATTTGGCGGCCGCGCAGAGGCGCGGATTGATCGTGACCAACACGCCCGACGTGTTGAGCGACGCGACGGCCGAGATCGCTATCCTGTTGATGCTGGGCGCGGCGCGCCGGGCGGGCGAGGGCGAGCAGTTGGTGCGGTCCGGCGGCTGGCGCGATTGGAGCCCGAAATTCATGGTCGGCACCCAAGTGACGGGTAAGCGTTTGGGCATTATCGGTATGGGCCGCGTCGGTCAGGTCGCCGCCCGTCGTGCGCGCGGGCTCGATATGGAGATTCACTATCACAACCGGAATAGGATCGCCGCCGATTTGGAAGCGGGCGCGGTGTACCACGATACGTTGGACTCCCTTCTGAAGGTTTCGCAATTCCTGTCGATCCATTGTCCGGCGACGCCGGAAAGCCGCGGCCTCATCAACAGCGCGCGGCTTGATCTGCTTCCCGACGGCGCGGTGTTGGTCAATACCGCACGGGGTGCGGTGGTAGACGACGACGCGCTGATCGACGCGTTGCGGTCGGGTAAGCTGGCCGCCGCGGGGCTCGACGTTTTCAATAACGAGCCGGATATCGATCCGCGATACCGGACGCAGCCGAATACGTTTCTGTTGCCGCATATCGGCAGCGCGACGGTGGAAACGCGAATCGCCATGGGCAACCGCGCCATCGACAATCTCGAAGCGATCGCCGCAGGGCGGGAGCCCGAAGATCGGGTTGCGTAGTCGATCAATCTCTATCCAAGCTCCGATTGTATCGGTCGCCGGGTTCAGCAAGTTGTGCATGTGATCCGGGGCGGGGAGGAGTGTGTTGACTCCCCGGACCTAATCCCAGACTGTATAGTTTATTGGTTGCAGGAAGTTCAGTTGTCCGGACTAATTGCCCATATATAAAAGAAAATTCCGGACCAGTTGTGCTTGCCCCGGCATTAGCTACCTGCATGCGAACGGGATTGTAGGTAGGCTTCTTTGGCCAACGGAAGCTGCCTGTTACTTCGAACGGGAGGTATATTCATATGGCTGAGATCAAGACGGAAAATGGCACTGGTGGGAAAGCGCGTCGTCGCTTCTTGAAGGGTGCCGTCATGGGGACCGCCGGCGTTACCGCGGCGGTGGCGATGCCGAATGTGTCGCGTGCGCAAACGATCAATCTCAAGATGCAGGGGTCGTGGGGCGCCAAGAGCGTGTTTACGGACATGGCGAAGCAGTATGTCGAGCGCGTCGAGAAGATGGCAGGCGGTCGTGTGAAAATCGACTATCTGCCGGCCGGCGCGGTCGTGAAGGCGTTCCAGGTACAGGATGCCTGTCATAAGGGCGTATTGGACGCCGGGCACACGGTGACGGCGTATTGGTATGGCAAGAACAAGGCGGCGTCCTTGTTCGGCACGGGCCCGGTGTTCGGGTGTAATGCCTCGCAAATCCTTGCGTGGATCCATTTCGGCGGCGGTAAGGAACTTTATCGCGAACTGGTGCAGGACAAGTTGAGATTGAACCTCGTCGGCTTCTTCACGATGCCGATGCCGACTCAACCGCTCGGTTGGTTCAAGAAGAAGATCAACAATGTCGATGACATGAAGGGCCTCAAATACCGCACGGTCGGGCTCGCGACGGACATCATGCAGGGCATGGGCCTGAAGGTGACCCAGCTTCCGGGCGGCGAAATCATGCCGGCGTTGGAAAAAGGCGTGATCGAAGCCTTCGAATTCAACAACCCGACCGCCGACAGTCAGTTCGGCGCGCAGGACGTCTCGAAGCACTATCACATGGGCAGCTATCATCAGGCCGCGGAGTTCTTCGAGGTCATCTTCAACAAGCGTAAATATGATGAATTCCCGAAGGAAGTTCAGGCGATCCTCGAATATTCCGCCGAAGCGGCGAACACGGCCAGCTACGGCTACGCCATGGACCTGTACTCGGCCGACCTTCAAAAGCTCATCAACCAGAGCAAGGTCAACGTCTACCGCACGGACACGTCGATCATGAAGGCGCAATTGGATTCGTGGGACACCGTGCTCGAGCGGTTGAACAAGGATCCGTTCTTCAAGAAGGTCGTCGACAGCCAGAAGGCGTGGAGCCAACGGGTCGCATTCTACGATCTGGTCAACTCGGCCGACTACAAGCTTGCTTACGAGCATTATTTCCCCGGCAAGCTGCCGTTCTAGAGGTGAAGGCCAGGGGGACGTCGATGTAACGACGTTATAGGGGGCGGTGCGATATGCGCCGCCCCACCCCTGTTCTATGCGGACAATAATCGGGGGAAGCCGATGGAACGGTTGATTTTCATCATCGACAGTCTGACGGCATGGGTCGGCAAGGCCTTTGCCTGGTGCATTCTGATCCTCACCTTCGGCGTGGGGTATGAGGTCTTCGTACGATACGTGCTGCGCGACCCGACGGCTTGGGCGTTCGATATCAGCTACATGATGTACGGGGCGCTCTTCATGATGGCCGGGGCGTATACCTTGTCCCGTGACGGGCATGTCCGGGGCGACGTGATTTACCGGCTCTGGAAGCCGAAGACCCAGGCGAAGGTGGAGTTGGTACTCTACATTCTGTTCTTCTATCCGGGTGTGACGGCGCTGATGCTTGCCGGCTTCGATTACGCGAGCGAGTCCTGGTTCTATAAGGAAGTCAGCGTGATGAGCCCGGCGAACGTGCCGATCTTCCAGTTCAAATTGATTATTCCGGCCGCCGGCGCCCTGTTGTTCATCCAGGGGATCGCCCAGGTCTGCCGGTGCATCCTCTGCATCAAGACCGGGAAATGGCCCGCGCATTCCGAAGACGTCGAAGAAATGGAAACCGTGCTTCAGCACCAACATGACGAAGGCCTGACCGAGTTGAAGCCGTCGGTTCCCGGCGGCGAGGGGCGCGACAAATGACCGATCCTCAAATCGCCGTTTTCATGCTCGGCATCTTCATCCTGACGATCATGCTGGGCTTTCCGATCGCCTTTACCCTGGTCGCGATGGGGATCGCCTTCGGCTACTACGCCTATTTCGACGCCGAACGTATGCAGTCGATCTTCGACAACCGTATTTTCGACCTGCTGGTCAATCAGACCTATTCGGTCATGGCGAACGACGTCCTGACCGCGGTCCCGCTGTTCCTGTTCATGGGCTACATCGTCGAGCGGTCGAACATCGTCGACCGCCTGTTCGTGACGTTGCAGGTCGCGGCGCGGCGGCTGCCCGGATCGATGGCGATCGCGGCGCTTGCCACCTGTGCGCTTTTCGCGACGGCGACTGGCATCATCGGCGCCGTGGTGACGCTGATGGGTTTGCTCGCTTTCCCGTCGATGTTGCGCGCGAAATACAACACCAGCTTTGCCGCCGGCGTGATCTGCGCGGGCGGTTGCCTTGGCATCCTCATTCCGCCCAGCATCATGCTGATCGTCTACGCGGCAACGTCCAATGTCTCGGTCGTCCGGCTGTATGCGGGCGCCATTCTTCCGGGCTTCATGTTGGCCGGACTATACATTCTGTATGTCATCGGACGCGCGTGGCTGAATCCGTCGCTCGCGCCGAAGCTCAAGGACGAGGACGCCGGAGACCATAGCTTCATGCAGGTCCTCTGGATGATGGCGACGTCTTTCTTCCCGCTCGCCTTTTTGATCTTGTCGGTGTTGGGCGCAATCCTGTTCGGCCTGGCGACGCCGTCCGAGGCCGCTGCCATGGGCGCGTTGGGCGGCTTGCTGCTGGCGGCGGCGTATCGCGCGCTGACCTGGGACCGGTTGAAGGAATCGGTCTACTTGACCGTGCGCACGTCGGCGATGGTGTGTTGGCTGTTCGTCGGGTCATGGACCTTCTCGTCGGTATTCTCCTATCTCGGCGGGCACGACATCATCAAGGACTGGGTCCTCGCGATGAACCTGAGCCCGGTGATGTTCCTGATCCTGGCGCAGTTGATCATCTTCTTGTTGGGTTGGCCGCTGGAATGGTCGGAGATCATCATCATCTTCGTGCCGATCTTTCTGCCGATGCTGCCGATTTTCGGGATCGATCCGCTGTTTTTCGGCATCTTGGTGGCGCTGAACCTTCAGACGTCCTTCCTGACACCCCCTATGGCCATGGCGGCGTACTACCTGAAAGGGGTCGCGCCGCCGCATGTCCAACTCATCGAGATCTTCAAGGGCGTGCTGCCCTTCCTCTCGATGGTGTTCCTCGCGATGGCTCTGCTTTATATCTTTCCCGAGATCGCTTTATGGCTGCCGAACGCGGTGTACGGCAATTGATGCGGCCTCGGCTGGATAGCCCCTGGCGGGCAGGGAGGATGACCTGGTGAGTGATGCGCCCCTGACATCGGTTTCGATCGCGGCGCAGATCCGTGACGGCTTGATCGAAGCCGAGACGGTGACCCGGGCCTGCCTCGGCCGGATCGACGAGGCGGAAGAACAGGTCCAGGCTTGGGCCCATTTGGACGCCGATTTCGCGGTGCAGCAGGCCCAGCAGTTGGACGCGGTCCGAGGGGCGGCGGATGTCGTGGGGCCGCTCCACGGGCTTCCGGTCGGGGTGAAGGATATCTTCGATACGGTCGACCTGCCGACGGAGAACGGCACGGTTATCGACGCCGGCCGCCAGCCGGAAGAAGACGCCTTCGTCGTCTCCCAACTCAAGCAGGCCGGTGCGGTCATTCTCGGCAAGACGGTCACCACCGAGCTGGCGGTCTACGCGCCGGGCAAAACCCGGAATCCGCATAACCCGGCCCACACGCCCGGCGGGTCGTCGAGCGGCTCCGCGGCGGCGGTCGCGGCGGGCATGGTGCCGCTCGCCGTGGGGACGCAGACCAACGGGTCGGTGGTTCGTCCGGCGGCCTATTGCGGGGTGTTCGGTTTCAAGCCGACGCATGGTCTGATTTCCCGAACCGGCGTCCTGGCGCAATCCCGCGTGTTGGACACGATCGGCGTGTTCGGCCGTTCGGTCGAGGACATCGCCTTATTGGCCCAATCGATCGCCGGCTACGATGACGCCGATCCGGACAGCCGCTTGCGGGCGCGGCCTCGGCTGCTGGAGATTGCGGGCGAAGAGCCGCCGCTGGATCCACTGTTTGCGTTCGTGAAGACGCCGGTGTGGGAGACGGCAACCGACGAAACGCGGGCGGCCTTTGCGGAATTGTCGGACTTTCTCGGCGCGCAGTGCGACGAGGTGCCGCTTCCCGACCCGTTCGAACAGGCGCTGGACTGCCATCGCACGATCATCTGCGCCGATCTGGCGAAGAATTTCGCGCGTTACCATCGGGCGGGCGCCGATCGGTTGAGCGACACGCTTCGAGAGATGATCGAAGAGGGGCAGAAAACCTTGGCGGTTGACTATAATCGTGC
Source organism: Alphaproteobacteria bacterium (assembly GCA_028281325.1). Classification (GTDB taxonomy): domain Bacteria; phylum Pseudomonadota; class Alphaproteobacteria; order UBA8366; family UBA8366; genus JAJFJD01. Next base: position 243,692 of record JANQKC010000035.1, on the reverse strand, counting down.
GGTCGATTGGATCGCGGTCCTCAACGCGGGGCTTGAGCGGATCTTCGAGCGTTACGATGCGATCCTGACGCCGGCCACCACCGGGACCGCGCCGGCCGGCTTGGACTCGACCGGCAGCCCGGCCTTCTGCACGCTCTGGACGCTGTGCGGCACGCCGGCCATCACGCTGCCGTTGATGCAGGGAAGCGACGGTCTGCCGCTCGGCGTGCAACTCGTCGGCCGTCGCGGTGACGATGCGCGCCTGTTACGGACCGCCCGCTGGTTGGCGGCGCATGTGGAAGCGGCGGAGCGGTGATGCCTCCGCGAATAAGGATATTTGAGCGATGTTGGACAAAATATTCGCCATTCTTTCCCTGATCATGTTGACCGCCTTCGTCGGCGTCGTGGTCGGGTTCGTCCGCGAGGTGGACTTGGCGATCGTCATCCTGGTCGTTGTCCTGATGGCGTCCTATGACTTTTGGAAGACGCTGCGAAACGGGAACGGCAGGAAAAACTAGCCGGTGCAGGCGTTTGCATTCAACCGCCGACGTCTTATCCGAACAGCGGCAGGTCCAGCGCCGTTGCGGCCCAACGTCCGGCCGCGACGAGCCGTTGTTCATGCCCTTTGCGCGCGATCAAGGTGACCCCGAGCGGCAAGCCCTGCGGCCCCGCGTCCACCGGCAGGTGGAGGCACGGGACATGCAGCGCGGTCCACATCCGGTTGAACAGCGCGTTGCCCGTCGAGTCGAGCCCTTTCGGCGCTTCGCCGGGCGCGCTCAGCGTGATCGCGATGTCGTCTCCCAGCGCCTTGGTGAAATCGGCGCGGGCCTGATCGAAGACGTACCGGGCGTCCGCGATCTTTTCCTCGCTGCAATCTTCGCCCCGGCGGATGAATTCTTGCGTCGGGGCGGCGATCAGGTCCCAGTTCTCCGACCGTTCGGTTGCCAGATGCCGGGCCATTTCATACTCCAGCACCGTGTCCTGGGCCTCCAGCACCCGGGCGAAGCCGCTGTCCAAGTCCAACGTCCGCAGCCCGGCGCCCGCGTTGCCGAGACGATCCGCTGTCGCTTCGGCCAAGGCTTGGGCGCATTCGTCCGCCCGATCCCAGACCGGCGTGCGGCAGAGCGCGAAATTCGGCGCGGCGATATCGGTCGTCTCCGCGCCGGGTAACGCGTCGCTGTTGAGCACCGCATGGACCAGGGGTAGGTCGTCCAAACTCCGCACGTAGTAGCCCAGGGTATCCAACGATGCAGCGAGATGTTTCGCCCCGGTGAAGTCGGTCCAGCCGAAACTGGGTTTGAAACCGATGACGCCGCAATAGGCGGCCGGTCGAATGACTGATCCGGATGTTTGCGTACCGAAGGCCAGTGGCGTCATGTCGTCGACCACCGCCGCGGCCGATCCGCTGGACGACCCGCCCGGCGTGTGCGCCGGGTTACGCGGGTTGGCCGTCTTGCCGGGGAAGCGATGGGCGAACTGCGTCGTCACGGTCTTGCCCATCAGCACGGCGCCCGCGGCGCGCAGCCGCTGCACCATGATGGCGTCCTTGCGTGGCGTGTGGTCGGCGTAGATCGGCGAGCCGTAGGTGGTCGGCATGTCCTCGGTATCGATGATGTCTTTCAGGCCGACCGGTACCCCATGCAGCGCACTGCTCGGCGTCTCGCGGTCCCGCCGCGCCGCTTGTTCCAGGACCCGCTCGGGATCGACGAACTGCCAAGCCTTCACCGTGTCTTCGCGGGCCTCGACGCGCGCGAGGCAGGCTTCGGCGATTGCGGTTGCCGTGGTGTCGCCGGCGCGTAGGCGGGCCGCCAGGGCGCTTAGGGAGAGGGTGTGCAGGTCCGTCATCGAAAACTGTCTCCTGTACCCGCGAGGCAGGCCGCGGGGGGCAGGCGCGCCATTGCCAAGGAGCAGCCCGCGGTATATAAGGCACGCCGCGACCGGGGAGTAGCTCAGCCTGGTAGAGCACTACGTTCGGGACGTAGGGGCCGGAGGTTCGAATCCTCTCTCCCCGACCAGTCGATTTGGTAAGGTTATCATGCGAATAGCGGCTTCCGAAAGGGGCCGCTATTCGTTTGCCCGGCCCCATCCCTCATGCCTCGTCCGGGGTGGCGATCGGCATTTCCGTGGTGAATTTCACCGTATCCATGACCACGTCGGTCTGGAACCGCTGGATATTGGGGTTGTCGTAGAAATGCCGGCGGGTGAAGCCCTCGTAGTCCTGCATGTTCCGGGCGTTCAGGATCAGCACGAAATCCGTCGTGCCGGTCACGTAATAGCATTGGGTGACCTCCGGCGCGTCCCGCATGCTGTCCTTGAAGGCGTCGAACAGGTCCGCCCGCTCGCGCTCCAGCGTGACATGCACGATCAGCGTGACGTGGCGGCCCACGGCGGCGGGCGACACCAGCGAGACGTTGCGTTCGATCACGCCGGTTTCGGCGAGACGTTTCAGCCGACGATGGCAAGCGGCGGGGGACAGGCCGATACGGCGGCCAAGCTGCTCATTGGTCAGGCGGTTGTCCCGTTGCACCAAGACAAGGAGTTTTCGGTCGAAAATATCCATTTATGCTGAAGATTGCTGCAAAAATTCGGAAAATTATTGCATAAAATCTGAATAGACGAAAATTTATTGTTTAAACTAAGGAAATTGATCAAAATCTTCTCGCTGAAATTTCAGTAGGGTTTCCCGGATTGATTTGGTGCGATTGCTCGCCCGTGAGGGGCGGGCGCGCCTAGGGCCACGGGATTCCCCATGCTGAAAACCGGCGATTTTGTTCTCAATGCCCAGGCCGATCCTGCGGCCGTCTATGATGTCCGGCGCCTCAGCGTCCTATCGCTGGAAGAGGCCGATTTCGCCCGATCGACGATCAGTGGTTGGCCGGGCTACGCGCCGACACCGCTTGTCGATCTTCCCGATATCGCGCGAGAGGCCGGGGTGGCCGCGGTACATTACAAGAATGAATCCGGGCGGTTCGGCCTAGGAAGCTTCAAGGCGCTCGGCGGCGCCTACGCGGTGGCGCGGCACCTGATCCAGGTCATCGCGCGCGAGGCGGGGGAGACGGCGACCGTCGATGATGTCCTGGCCGGCCGTTATGCCGACATTGTGGCAAGCCAAACCGTATGCTGTGCGACGGACGGCAACCATGGCCGCTCGGTGGCGTGGGGTGCGCGGACCTTCGGGTGCCGCGCCGTGATCTTCATCCACGCCACGGTCAGCGAAGGCCGCAGAAAGGCCATCGCGGCCTTCGGCGCGGAGGTACGCCGAACGGCCGGCAACTACGACGATTCCGTCGCGGAGGCGGACGCGACCGCCAAACGCGAAGGGTGGACAGTGGTCTCGGACACGTCCTATCCCGGATACCGCGCGATCCCGCGCGACGTGATGCACGGATACACGCTGATGGCGCAGGAAGCCTACGATCAGCTACCGGCGGACCGTTTGGCGACGCATCAATTCGTACAGACCGGCGTCGGCGGGTTGGCCGCGGCGGTTTGTGCGCAAGGCTGGCAACTTTTCGGGACGGACCGCCCGCGAACGATCCTGGCGGACCCGACGCGCGCGGCATGTTGGTTCGAGAGCATCCGGGCCGGCGAGCCGGTGGCGGTGACCGGCGATATCGACACGCTCATGGCGGGCCTGGCCTGCGGCGAAGTCTCCGATCTGGCTTGGGAAATCCTCAACCGCGGCGCGGATGCGGTTGTCGCGGTCGAGGATAGGGATGCGGAGGATTGCATGCGGCGGTTGGCCTATGGCGATCCGAACACGCCGCCCATCGTCGCCGGAGAAAGCGCGGTCGCGGGTCTTGCCGCCCTGCTGGCGGTCGCGAAAAATCCAGTGGCGCGGGATCAACTCGCTTTAACCGCCGATAGCCGCGTGCTCTTATTCGGGACCGAGGGGGCCACGGATCCGGTGGTTTATGAGCGGATCGTCGGCCGGCCGGCGGACGCCGTGGCGCGGCAGGCCGCGCTTTGAATACGGGAGTCGAGAGGCAGGCATGAGCGACATCAAAGATCCCATTGCGTTCGAACTGTTCAAGAACGCGATCTTTTCCATCGCGGACGAGATGGCGGTGACGATCTGCCGGACCACCTATTCCGGGATCCTGCGCGACAACATGGATTTCTCCACGTCGCTGTCGGACGGTGACGGGCAAGTGGTCGCGCAAGGGCTGACCGTAGCGATGCATCTGGGGGCGATCCAGACGGCGCTCGCCTCGGTCATCCGCACCTTCGAGGGCGATATCCACGACGGCGACGTCTTCGCGATGAACGACCCGTTCGATGGGGGCATGCATCTGCCGGATATCTTCATCTTCAAGCCGATCTTCGTGGACGGGAAACGGGTGGCCTTCGCGTCGACGACGGCGCATCAGGCGGATGTCGGTGGCCGGGTCCCTGGATCGAACGCCGCGGATTCGACCGAGATCTATCAGGAAGGGTTGCGCATTCCGCCGTTGAAGCTGATGGAACGGGGCGAGCCGAACCGCACGCTGTGGTCGATGATCGAAAAGAATGTCCGCATTCCGGTGCAGGTCTTCGGTGACATGCGGGCGCAATTGGCCGCCTGCGAGATCGGCGCGCGGCAGCTTACCGAACTGATCGGGCAGCACGGCACCGAGGCGTCCGCCCTCTACATGCGCGAGGTGACGAACTACACCGAGCGGTTGACGCGGGCCGCGATCGCCGACCTGCCCGATGGCGAGGCGAGTTTCGAGGATTGGATCGATGACGACGGCGTCGACGTGGGGCAGCCCATCCGGTTGTTCGTCACGGTCAAGAAGCGGGGCGACGAAATCTCGTTCGATTGGGACGGCACGTCGCCGCAGGTGCGGGGCGCGATCAACGCCACGCTGTCGGTGACGCGCGCCGCCTGTTTCACGGCGTTGAAGACGGTGCTGCCGGATGATGCGCCGAACAACGATGGCGTGTTCCGGCCGATTACGGTGACGGCGCCCGAAGGAACCGTCGCGAATGTCGTACACCCGGGCTCCTGCGCCGCGCGGGCGCTGACCGGGTTCCGCATGCTCGACTGCGCCTTCGGGGCGCTGGCGCGCTTGATCCCGGAGCGGTCGATGGCGGCGTCCGACGGCGGCAATGTCGGCATCTCCATCGGCGGTTACACCAAGGATCGCGATCCCTTCATCTACGTCGATTTTTCCTGTGGCACTTGGGGCGGCCGGCCCTTCGCCGACGGGCTCGAAGGCAACTCGAACCTGTTCGTGAACATGGCCTCGCAGTCCGTGGAGGTGACGGAAAGCGAGCACCCCATTCAGATTCCGCGCTACGAGTTGGCCCCCGACCGGGCCGGCGCCGGAAAACACCGGGGCGGTGTGCCCTTCTACCGCGACTATCGAATCCTGGCCGATGACGCGATCCTGCAGTGCCGTGCTGACCGTCAGGTGGTCCGACCTTATGGCCTGTTCGGGGGGAACGCCGGAAAGCCTGGCGAGAACTTCGTCGACCCGGACGGCAACTGCCAGAAAGTCGACTCCAAGATCACCAGCGAGGTGAAGCGCGGCGACGTCTTCCGATACGTGCTGCCGGGCGGCGGCGGATGGGGCGATCCGTTGGAACGCGATCCGCAAGCGGTCCTGCGCGACGTGCGGAACGAATTGGTGAGCGCGGCGCTCGCCGCCGAGGAATACGGCGTGGTCGTCGATACCGTGGCGTGGCAAGTCGACGAGGCCGCGACCGAGGCCCGGCGAGCCGAAATTCGACAGCAGCGTCAGGGCGATCCCGGCGACGTGTCCTGGGACGATGACGGCGCTTCCTCGCCCTTCCCGACAGCGGCTGAGGTGGAGACCGAGCGATGACAGGATTCCGCGTCGGCGTGGATATCGGCGGCACCTTTACCGACATTGTGCTGATCAATGCCGAGGGGCGGCTGGTGACGAAGAAGATTTCGTCCAGCGTTTCGAATTACGCGACGGCCATCGTCGAGGGGCTTGCCGAACTGTTCGACAGTGCCGGGATCGCGCCCGATGAAATCCAGGAAGTGATGCACGGCACGACCGTTGCCTCGAACGCGATCCTGGAACTCAAGGGGGCCAAGGTCGGGCTGATCGGCACCGACGGATTCCGTGACATCCTCGAAATCCGGAACCTGCGGATGCCCCGGCTGTATGATCTGGAATGGGTGAAGCCGCCGCCGCTGGTCGAGCGCTATCTCCGCGTCACCGTTCCGGAACGCATCGACGCCAAGGGCCAGGTCGAGCGGGCGCTGACGCGCGAGGCGGCGGAGGCGGCGGTATCGAAACTGGTCGATCAGGGCGTCGAGGCGATCGCCGTGTGCCTGCTCAATGCCTACGCCAACCCGGTGCACGAGAGGCTTTTGGCCGAAGCGATCGAGGCGAATGCGCCGGGCCTGCCCTATTGCATCAGCTTCGACATCCTGCCGGAGATCAAGGAATACGAGCGGACCTCGACCACGGTGGTGAACGCCTACATCCTCCCCATCGTGTCCAAGTATCTTGAATCGCTGGAGGAGAATTTCGCCGCAAAGGATATCACCGCACCGGTCCTGCTCATGCAGTCCAACGGCGGCTTGACCCCGGCGGCCGAGGCGGCGCGGAAGCCGGTCAATATCGTGGAATCGGGACCGGCCGGCGGCGTGGTCGGTGCGCATGCGGTGGCGCAGCAGACCGGCCACAGCGACGTGGTCAGCTTCGACATGGGCGGCACCACGGCGAAGGCGTCCCTGATCGAGAACGGGGCCTATACCCGCTCGCAGGAGTATTCCGTCGGCGGCGGCATCATGATCGGATCGCGCTTGCTGACGGGCGCGGGCTACCTGCTGAAGGTGCCGGCTATCGACCTGGCCGAGGTGGGAGCCGGCGGCGGGTCCATCGTCTGGATCGACGCCGGCGGCGCGTTGCGTATCGGCCCGGAAAGCGCGGGCGCGGAACCCGGTCCCGTCTGCTACGACCAGGGCGGGGACCGCCCGACCGTGACCGACGCGAATGTCATCCTCGGCTACTTGAACCCGGAGCACCTCTGCGGCGGGGAAGTCCCGTTGAAGGCGGATAAGGCGCGAGACGCGATGGAACGCATCATCGCCCGGCCGATGGGCCTCGATGTGGCGCATGCGGCGTATGGCGCGCGGCAGATCGCGATTTCCAACATGATCCGGGCCATCCGCGCCGTATCGAGCGAGCGCGGCCGCGATCCCCGGCAGGCCATCATGCTGCCGTTCGGGGGCAACGGGGCGCTGTTCGCCGCCGGCATGGCCGAGGCGCTCGGCATGACGCGCATCGTGGTGCCGCCGCAGGCGGGCCTCTTCTCCGCTTTCGGGTTGCTTTATGCCGACGTCGAGCATCACTATTCCCGCACCGTCCGCACCTTGTTGCGCGAGGCCGACGCGGGCCAGCTTGCAGCCGTTTTCGACGAGCTTGAAACCCAGGCGCGCGCGCAACTGGCGGCGGATGGATTCGATCTTGCCGAGACGACTTGCGAGCGGTCGGCCAACCTGCATTACAAAGGGCAGATCTACGAGTTGAGCGTGCCGCTGCCGGATGGACCGCTGGATAGCGCCGCGCTGCGCACGCTGGAGGTGGCGTTCGGGGACGAGCATGAACGGACCTACGGCCATCGGGCGGGCAGCGACGAGCCGGTCGAACTGGTCAACGCCCAGGTTGTCGGCAAGGGCGTGCCGCCGGGTCGCCGGGCGCATGGCACGTATTCGGACGCCGGCCGCGACGTGGCGGTCGGCGCGCCGCGTCAGGCCTATTACGGGCCGGAGGTCGGGTGGCTCGAAACCCCGGTCCGGACCCGGTCGGCGCTGGTTGATCCGGTCGAAGGGCCGTGCATCGTCGAGGAATACGATTCCACCTGTCTGGTGCCGCCGGGGGCCACCGCGAGCCTGGACAGCTATGGAAATATCCTGATCACATTGGGCGGGTAACGCCGCCGGAGCAGACGAGGGTCGAGATATGTTGGATCGCATCGCCGAACAGCCGGACTCCCTGGACGCTATTCGCGAGCGCGCCCGCACCGTCCGCGCCGAGGCGCGGAGCGGCGGCTTCGACGGACAGACCGCCGGCATTTCGCCCGGCAGCGTCCAAGGCAACGTCGCGATCCTGCCCGCCGATTGGGCGCATGAATTCCTGAATTTCTGCCGCCGCAATCCCAAGCCCTGCCCGGTGCTGGCCGTCTCCGATCCCGGCGACCCGGTGCTGGCCGAACTCGGCGATTCGGTGGACATCCGCACCGACGTGCCGCGCTACCGCGTGTTCGAGAATGGGTCGGAGACCGATGAGACGACGGATATCTCCGATTACTGGCGCGACGACCTGGTCGCGTTCGTGATCGGCTGCTCGTTCTCTTTCGAGGAGGCGCTGGTTCAGTCCGGCGTGCCGGTCCGTCACCTCGACCTCGATATCGAGTGCCCGATCTACAAAACCAACATTCCCTGCACGCCGGCGGGGCGGTTCCATGGCCCGCTGGTGGTCAGCATGCGCCCGATGCTGCCGAAGGACGCGATCCGCGCGATCCAGATCACCTCGCGGTTCCCCAACGTGCACGGCGCGCCGGTGCATTTCGGCGCGCCAGAGGATATCGGCATCAAGGATATCAATACGGTGGATTACGGCGGGCCGGTGCCGATCCACAAGGGCGAGGTGCCGGTGTTCTGGGGCTGCGGGGTGACGCCGCAGGCGGTCGTCGAAGCCGCCAAGCCGCCCTTCATGATCACCCACAAACCGAACCACCTGCTGGTGACCGATTTGGTCAACGCGGAACTGGCGATGTTGTAGGGCGGCTCCGGTCGCCTAATGCGCGCGCTCGATGGCGAAGTCGATGGCTTCGGCCATCGCGTTCTTGACCTCGGAGTCCGGGAAGATGCCGAGCGCGTCGCGGGCGATGGCGCCGTAGTGGCGGGCGCGGGCGACGGTGTCGCGCAGTGCGCCGCGTTTCTCCATCAACTCGACCGCGTAATCGAAGTCGCTGTCTTCCTGATCCAGGTTCTCCAGCGTGCGGCGCCAAAAGTCGCGCTCCGCGTCGTTGCCGCGCCGCCAGGCCAGGACGACCGGCAGGCTGATCTTGCCCTCGCGGAAATCGTCGCCGACGGTCTTGCCCAGCTTCGCCTGCGACGCCGAATAGTCCAGCACGTCGTCGATAAGCTGGAAAGAGATGCCGAGATTCATGCCGTAGCTTTCCAGCGCCTCTTCCTCGACCTTCGGGCGGTCGGCGATGACCGCGCCGATGCGCGCCGCCGCGGCGAACAGAGTGGCGGTCTTGGCCCGGATGACGTCGAGATAGGCTTCTTCGCTGGTCGACGTGTCGTTGGTCGTCATCAATTGCAGCACCTCGCCCTCGGCGATGACCGAGGAGGCGCGCGACAGGATCGCGAGCACGTCGAGCGATCCGTCCGCGACCATCAGTTCGAAGGCGCGGGAGAACAGGAAATCACCGACGAGGACGGAGGATTGGTTGCCCCAGAGCGCGTTGGCGCTGTCGCGGCCTCGGCGCAGCATGGATTCGTCGACAACGTCGTCGTGCAGCAAGGTCGCGGTGTGAATGAACTCGACGCAGGCCGCCAAGGCGATCTGACGGTCGCCGGAATAGCCGCAGAGCTGCGATGCCGCCAAGGTCAGAACCGGCCGTAGCCGCTTGCCGCCCGCCGCAACCAGATGCCCGGCCAGTTGAGGAATGAGCGCCACAGGGCTCTGCATATTGTCCACGATCACCTGATTGACTTTCTTCAGGTCATCGCCGACAAGAGAATGGATGGACTCCAGGCTTGGTTTTTGTTCTTGCCGGGTTGATTCCAGGCTTAGGACGGTTCCCACGGTCATATACTCCCACCCTTGGAGACGCGAAAGGGGTAGGAGGGAGCATAGTCTAACGCTCCTAAGCGTCAAGTCGCCGCCAGAAGGACAAAAAACCGCAGGGGTCGTATGCGCGAACTGTTGAGAACCACCAATCTGGTGCGATTGTCCTGGGTTCAGGCGCTCTTGGCGGAAAGCAACATCCACGCCGTCGTTCTGGACAGTCATATGAGCGTGCTGGAAGGCTCGGCGAACGCCATTCCGCGCCGGCTGGCCGTGTCGGATGCCGACTATGCGGCGGCGGTACGGGTGTTGGAAGAGTCCGGTGAACTCGGCGGCGAGCCGCCCGAACGGGCGACCGACGGCCTCCTGGGCGGGCGGATCACCCTGCTGCAACCGGAAAACGGGTACCGCGCCGCCGTCGACCCGGTTCTGCTGGCGGCGGCGGTGCCGGCGCAGGCGTCCAGGGTGCTGGATGTTGGCTGTGGCACCGGGGCGGCGGCGTTGTGTTACGCCGAGCGCGCCGTGGATGCGGAGGTCGTGGGGCTCGAACTGCAGCCGGAGATGGCGCATCTGGCGATCGAGAGTTTGCGGTTAAACGGCATGGAAGACCGGATCTCGATCCATATCGGGAGCCTCTTGAATCCTCCGTCGGCGCTTGCGGCCGGCGGTTTCGATGAGGTGATGGCGAACCCGCCCTATCTGCCGGCCGATCGGGCGGATTTACGAATGCCGCCGGCGGATGTCGCGGCCACGGTCGAAGGGGATGCAGCGCTGTCGGATTGGATCGATTTCTGTCTGAAGATGGCGGCGCCCAGGGGATATGTGACGATGATCCATCGCGCCGACCGGCTGGATGAGATGTTGGCGTTGTTCCGTGGACCGGTAGGTGTCGCTCCGCCCGTTGGCGATATCGTCGTTTTTCCGATTTGGCCAAGGGTGGATGCGGACGGGGCCTTGCGGGACGCGCGGCGGGTCATTGTGCGGGCGCGGAAAGGGGCGAAAGGGCCGATGCGCCTTGCCGCCGGGATGGTTCTGCATGACGGCGATGAATTCAGCGACGCGGCGGATGCGGTTCTGCGTCTGGGGCGCCCCTTGGCAATTTAGTCGGCCCCCCTTGGAAAATCCGCATGGCGACCGCACATTATGCCGCGATGACTGATAGCAAGAAAAATGGCTGGCTGACGCGGGTGCCTTTGGTTGGGCAGCGTTTGGCGGATTGCATGGAACATACGCCGACCGTCGCCGTCTTGCGGCTGTCCGGCGTCATCGGGCAAATGGGGTCGCTGCGGCGTGGCGGCCTCGCCTTGTCGGAACTCGCCGAACCGATCGAAAAGGCTTTCAAGCTGCCGCGGCTCAAGGCGGTGGCGCTCGCGATCAACTCGCCGGGCGGGTCGCCCGTTCAATCGTCGCTGATCGCGGGCCGTATCCGGGCCTTGGCGGAAGAAAAGGAAGTGCCGGTCTATGCTTTCTGTGAGGATGTCGCGGCCTCCGGCGGTTACTGGCTTGCCTGCGCCGCCGATGAAATCTACGCGGACGGCGCATCGGTCGTGGGATCGATCGGGGTGATATCCGCCGGGTTCGGCTTCACCGGGCTGATCGAGAAGATCGGCGTCGAGCGCCGCGTCTACTCGGCCGGCGATCGCAAGGCGCAGCTCGACCCGTTCCGGCCCGAAGACCCCAAAGACATCCGTCACCTGAAAGGGTTGCAGAAGGATTTGCACGAGCAGTTCAAGGGTTATGTGCAGGAACGTCGGGGCGAGAAACTGACGGGCACGGAAAAGACCCTGTTTTCCGGCGATTTCTGGACCGGGCGCGCCGCGCTCGATCTCGGGCTCGTCGATGGCGTCGCCGACCTGCGCAGCAAGATGCGCGAGGTCTACGGCGAGAAGGTCCGGCTGCGGCTGGTTGGGCAGCCACGAAGTTGGCTGCAGCGCAGGTTCGGCATGGACAATCGTGCGGATCGCTGGGCGCGCGATGTCATCGGCGTCGTCGAGGAACGCGCGCTCTGGAATCGCTATGGACTGTAGGGCGGGCCGGCATGGCGCTGGGTTCTTGCGTCGATTGTCGCTAAGATAAGAATATGTTTGGATTCAGTATTGGCAAGATCATTGTGCTCGCCGCGATCATCGCCGCGGTGTGGTATGGCTATAAATTCGTCTATCGGCTGGATCAGAACCGCAAGCGCGAGGCGGAGAAGAGCAAGTTAAAAAAGACTGAAACCATCAATAAAATGGTGAAGTGTCCGTCCTGCGGCACCTATGCCGTCGATACCGGCGCGGCGCGATGCGGGGTATGCGGTAGTCCGTATTGACCCATCCCCGGGCGCTGAGTATGTTGCGCCGCAACAATCCGGGCGGTTCGACAACAGGCCGGGCAATGGCCTCCGACAATAACTTTCAGGCACTGATACTTACCCTGCAGCAGTTCTGGGCTGCGCGGGGTTGCGTGATTCTACAGCCATACGACATGGAGGTCGGGGCCGGCACCTTCCATTGGGCCACCACATTGCGCTCGCTCGGACCGGAACCTTGGAACACCGCCTATGTGCAGCCTTCCCGGCGGCCGACCGATGGCCGTTACGGGGAGAACCCGAACCGTTTGCAGCACTACTATCAGTTTCAAGTCGTCCTCAAACCCTCTCCGGCGGACAGTCAGGAGCTTTATCTCGACAGCCTGCGCGCGCTTGGCATCGATCCGATGGCGCATGACATCCGCTTCGTCGAGGATGATTGGGAAAGCCCGACGTTGGGCGCCTGGGGCCTCGGCTGGGAGGTCTGGTGCGACGGCATGGAAGTCAGTCAGTTCACCTATTTCCAACAGGTGGGCGGATTCGATTGCAATCCGGTCAGCACCGAACTGACCTACGGCCTCGAACGGCTCGCGATGTACGTGCAGGGCGTCGAGAATGTCTACGACTTGGATTGGGACGGCGTGCCCGCGGCGCAAGGCGGCAAGAGCTATGGCGATGTCTATCTCGAAGCGGAGCGCCAATACTCGGCCTATAACTTCGAGCATGCGGACACCGAAATCCTGTTCCGGCATTTCAAGGATGCGGAATCCGAATGCCAGTCGTTGATCGCGGCGAATGTGCCGTTGCCGGCGTATGACCACTGCCTGAAGGCGAGCCATCTATTCAATCTCCTGGATGCGCGCGGCGTGATCAGCGTGACCGAGCGGCAGTCCTATATCCTGCGGGTTCGCGATCTGGCCAAGGCGTGCTGCGAAGGCTGGCTGCGCAGCCAGGGGCATTTGTGATGCCCGATCTTTTGCTCGAATTGCTGTCGGAGGAGATTCCCGCGCGCATGCAGGCGCGTGCGGCGGACGACTTGAGGCATCATGTGATGGTAGGCTTGAAAGCTGCTGGCCTGACCTGTGAGAACGCCGAGGCCTATGCCACGCCGCGCCGATTGGCGCTGGCGGTCGACGGTTTGCCGGACAAGCAGCCGGACCTGAACGAGGAGCGCCGCGGCCCGCGTGTGGATGCGCCGGAAAAAGCGATTGCCGGGTTCCTTGGCAGCGCCGGGCTGACGTCGGTTGATGAGTGCGAGACCCGCGAGACCGAGAAAGGCACCTTCCTGTTCATCGTGACCGAGAAGAAGGGCGAGGCCACGACGGCGGTATTGCCGGGCCTGATCTCCGATGCGATCCATGCGCTCAACTGGGCGAAGTCGATGCGGTGGGCGGGCAACGGTTTCCGGTGGGTGCGGCCGTTGCACTCGGTGCTGGCGGTGTTCGACGGCAAGCGGCTGGACGGGCAATTTGACATGCAGGGCGAGACGCTGGCCTTCACCGACCAGACCTGCGGCCATCGATTCATGGCGCCGGATCGGTTTTCGGTGACCGGGGTCGCCGACTATAAATCGAAACTCACGGCCGCCAAGGTCATATTGGATCGGCAAGAGCGGCGCGCCATGATCGAGCGCGGTTTGACGCAACTGGCCGAGGCCGAGGGGCTGACCGTCCGGAACGATCCGGCGTTGTTGGACGAAGTCGCGGGATTGGTCGAGTGGCCGGTGGTGTTGACCGGGGATATCGACCGGCAGTTCATGGAACTGCCCGATGAGGTTCTGACGTCGTCGATGCGGGCGCATCAGAAGTACTTCTCCCTGCTGTCGTCGGACGGGGCGCTTGCGCCGCGCTTCGGCGTCGTCGCAAACATGGAGACGGCGGATGGCGGCGCGCGGATCGTCGCCGGCAACGAGCGCGTCTTGCGGGCGCGGCTCGCGGACGCCAAATTCTTCTGGGATCAGGATCGCCGGCACAGTTTGGCCAGCCGCGCGCCGGCGCTGAAGGATATCGTCTTCCACGCGAAGCTCGGCACGTTGGACGAGAAGGTCGACCGGGTGCAGGCGCTGGCGTCCGATCTGGCGGACTGGATTCCCGGAACCGACAAGGACCGCGTGCGTTCGGCCGCGCGCCTCTGCAAGGCGGACCTGGTGACCGGGATGGTCGGTGAGTTCCCCGACCTGCAAGGGATCATCGGACGGTACTACGCGCGTCACGACGGCGAGCACGACGATGTCGCCGAGGCGATCGCCGAGCACTACGCGCCGCAAGGGCCGAACGATCATTGCCCGACGGCGCCGCTTTCCGTTGCGCTGGCATTGGCCGATAAGATCGACACCCTGGTGTCGTTTTGGCTGATCGGCGAGAAGCCGACCGGATCGCGCGATCCGTTCGCGTTGCGCCGCGCGGCGCTCGGCGTCATTCGGTTGCTGGTTGAGAACGAGGCCCGGTTGCCGCTTCGGCCGGCGTTTGAAGCGGCCCGCGATAACGCGGCCGCGATCAAGGACGCTGCCGGGGACGAGGTGTTGACCGACCTCCTCGATTTCTTCGCCGACCGGCTGAAGGTCCATTTGCGCGAGCAAGGCGTTCGGCACGACCTGATCTCGGCTGTGTTCGCGCTCGGCGGGGAGGACGACTTGGTACGCCTGCTCGCGCGGGTGGAGGCGCTCGGCGGGTTTCTGGGCACCGAGGACGGGTCGAACCTATTGGTTGCCTATAAGCGGGCGGCGAATATCGTCAGGATCGAAGAGAAGAAAGACAAGAAAAGCTACAACGGCGGCGCTAATCCGAAAGTGTTCACCCAGGACGAGGAAGAGACATTATATAAGGCTTTAGAGAAGGCCTCGGCGGCGGCCAATGCCGCGCTGGAAGCTGAGGATTTTGCCGGGGCCATGACTGCGATGGCGGCGTTGCGGGCACCGGTCGATGCATTTTTTGACCAGGTTACGGTTAATACCGAGGACGCGGATGTTCGGGTGAACCGCCTGCGTATCCTGTCCGAGATCGGCAACACGCTGCATCACGTGGCCGATTTCTCAAAGATAGAGGGATAATCGCGGCGATGACGAAGTGGGTCTACGGCTTTGGGAATGGTGCCGCCGAAGGCAGCACCGACATGCGGAACCTTCTGGGCGGCAAGGGCGCCAATCTGGCGGAAATGTCGAATCTCGGCCTGCCGGTGCCGCCGGGGTTCAGCATCACCACTGAGGTCTGCACGCATTTTTATTCGAACGGCAAGGATTATCCGGCCACGTTGAAGGATGAGGTCGCCGCCGCCGTTGCCGCGATCGAAGATCAGGTCGGCGCCAAGTTCGGGGATGCGGCGAACCCGCTGCTGGTTTCGGTGCGGTCCGGCGCCCGTGTTTCCATGCCCGGCATGATGGACACGGTTCTCAATCTTGGACTGAACGACGAAACGGTCGAAGGGCTGGCGACGCGGAGCAAGGACGCACGCTTCGCCTATGACAGCTATCGCCGTTTCATCCAGATGTACAGCGACGTGGTGCTGGGCGTCGACCACTACAATTTCGAGGACCTGCTGGAACTGCTGAAGGAAGAGCGGGGCGTTACCCTCGATACCGAATTGACCGCGGATGATCTCAAGGCGCTTGTCGACTCCTACAAGAAATGCGTGGAGGACGACCTGGGACGGCCGTTCCCGCAGGACTCGCAGGAACAGCTTTGGGGCGCGATCGGCGCGGTCTTCGAGAGTTGGATGATCCCCCGCGCGGTGACCTACCGGCGGCTGCACGATATCCCGGAGGATTGGGGGACGGCCGTCAATGTTCAGGCGATGGTGTTCGGCAACATGGGCGAGGATTGCGCCACCGGCGTTGCCTTCACGCGGGACCCTTCGACCGGCGACAACCGTTTCTACGGCGAGTACCTCGTGAACGCGCAGGGCGAAGACGTGGTGGCGGGCATCCGGACGCCGCAGCATCTTACGATCGAAGGGCGCAAGGCGAACAACTCGGACCTCCCGTCGATGGAAGAGGTCATGCCGGAGGTTTTCGGGCAGCTCATGGACGTGCGCGAACGCCTCGAAACGCATTATCGCGATATGCAGGACATCGAGTTCACCGTCCAGCAAGGCACGCTCTACATGCTGCAGACCCGCGCCGGCAAACGGACCGCCGCGGCTGCACTGAAGATCGCCGTCGATATGGTCGACGGTGGATTGATCGACGAACGCACCGCGGTGACGCGGATCGAACCCGCGTCGCTGGATCAACTGTTGCATCCGACGCTTGACCCGGATGCGAACAAGACGGTCGTTGCACGGGGGTTGCCGGCGTCGCCGGGCGCTGCGTCGGGTAAGGTCGTCTTCAATGCCGACGATGCCGAGCGGATGGCGATCGACGGCGAGAAGGTCATCCTGGTGCGCATCGAGACCAGTCCCGAGGACATTCACGGCATGCATGCGGCGCAGGGCATTCTGACCACGCGCGGCGGCATGACCAGTCATGCGGCCGTGGTGGCCCGTGGCATGGGGCGATCCTGCGTCGCGGGCGCCGGTGAACTGCAGGTCGATTACCGCAAGAAGTCCATGTTTGTCGGCAACATCTCCATTGGCGAAGGCGACGAAATCACGATCGACGGCGGCACCGGCGAAGTCATGCTGGGTGTCGTGCCGACCATTCAGCCGGAGTTGTCGGGCGATTTCACGCGGGTGATGGGATGGGCGGATGCCGCGCGGAAGATCGGCGTGCGGACCAACGCGGACACGCCGGAAGAGTGCCGCTTGGCGCGCGAGTTCGGCGCCGGTGGGGTCGGATTGTGCCGAACCGAACATATGTTTTTCGAGTTGGACCGTATCGTCGCTATGCGCCAGATGATCGTCGGGGAAGACGAAGCGGCGCGGCGGGCGGCGCTGGAAAAGATCCTGCCGATGCAGCGCGGTGATTTCGTCGAGATTTTCCGCATCATGAAAGGCTTGCCGGTGACGATCCGGCTGCTCGACCCGCCGCTGCATGAATTTCTGCCGAAAGGCGAGAACGAGATGGCGGAAGTCGCCAAGGCGGCGGGCATCAGTGTCGAGAAAGTGCGCCAGCGCGCCCTGCAATTGGCCGAGGCAAACCCGATGTTGGGGCATCGCGGATGCCGGCTGGCGATCAGCTATCCCGAAATTCCGGAAATGCAGGCGCGGGCGATGTTCGAGGCGGCGCTCGAAGTGCAGGCCGAGCTTGGTGAAACGGTGCAACTCGAAATCATGGTGCCTTTGATCGCAACCCGCAAGGAACTGGAAATCCTGAAAGCGGTGATCGATCGTGTCGCCGAAACCGTCGCGTCGGAGAAGGGCGCAGAGCCGGACTACCTGGTCGGTACGATGATCGAACTGCCGCGCGCCATTCTCCGCGCCGGCGAGATTGCAGAGGTGGCGGAATTCTTCAGTTACGGCACCAACGACCTGACGCAGACCGCTTTCGGCTTGAGCCGCGACGACTCCGGAAGCTTCATGCAGGTCTACGAGCGCCAGGGCATATTCGAGCACGACCCGTTCGTGTCGATCGATGAAGACGGCGTCGGTGAGCTTGTCCGATTGGGCACCGAACGCGGCCGGGCCGCCCGCGCCGATCTGAAACTCGGTATCTGCGGCGAGCATGGCGGCGATCCGGCATCGGTCCGGTTCTGCCATCGGGTCGGTCTCGACTATGTGTCCTGTTCGCCCTTCCGGATTCCCATCGCCCGGTTGGCGGCGGCCCAGGCGGCGATTTTGGATACCGATCCCGAATAAAGCCGGATCGGCCGATATACACGCGTGAAATGCACCGCTGCCGTTCGTCTCGGCCACAGCCCTTGTGTGACGGCGGTCACTGTTGGCAATAGCGTGTTCTAGTCCAATGGTCGTTCCTGCGGCGATCGGACAATAAATTGAATTTGCTATACTTTTAAGAAAAATAAGCGCCGCGGCGGGTTTTGAATAACCGGGAGTGGCGTTGTGGTTAGGACCGTAAAGGAACAGCGTTGCAGGGCCTCCGTAACGGTCCTTATGGCGGATTGCGATATGCATATTCGGCAGGCGATCAGCAACGCGCTATCGACGGAAGGGTTTGGGGATGTTCGCGCCCTCAGGCGGTTGTCGATGTTGCGTGATTTGTTGACCGGGGCGGTGCCGGATCTGATCATCCTCGGTTCGGAAATGCCGGATGGCGACTCGATCGAACTGGTTCGCGAGGTTCGAAACGGGCAACTGGGCCGCAACCCCTTTGTTCCCATCATACTGACGGTTTGGGATTCCGACGGCATCTTAATCGACGAGGCGGTCAATAGCGGTGTCGACCTGATCCTGGCAAAACCGCTGGCGCCGGCACAGTTGTTTTCCCGCATCGATGCCTTGATTGCCGAGCGAAAACCGTTCGTGGTCACTGCCGACTATATCGGACCGGATCGACGGGAAAGGGGATCGCCGAACGACATCAACTCGTTTGAAGTGCCCAATACGTTGCGTGATAAGGTCTCGGGAACTCCGATCGACGAAGATGCGCTGAGCGACCACATCGAATCGACCCTTCGGCAAATCAACGCAAGCCGTTTACAGCAGGCGTCGCTGCAGTTGGCTTGCCAAGTCGAAATGCTGATCCGGGCGTATGCCTCGGGGAACGTGGATCAATGCGCGAAAAAGCATGTCGGCCGCATTATCGCCTGCGCCGAAGATATCGTCATACGGGTGCGGTATACCGAGTTCGAACAACTCAAAGGGTTGTGCGAATCGATGATCAAGGTTGCACGCGAAGTATACCGCCAACCCAAGAAAGCCGATCACAAACAGGTCGACCTGTTGCGTCCGCTATCCCAATCTATTTTGGTCAGCACGAATCCGGACCTCAGATATCAGCAACCGGCCGAAGACATTGAAAACATGGTCACCAATTACGCCACGCGCGTACGCTCGCGGATCGCCGCCGCCCGTGCGGAGGCCGACGCGTCGCTCGTGTAGGACGCCGGCAGGCGTCATCGTCGTGATCAGGCCGATGTAAGGACGTCGAAGACATCGCCGTCGTCGGTCACGCCTTCGACATGACGACGATGCCACAGCGCGTAGAACAACAGTGTCCAGGCCGCGAAGCCGGCGCGTTTGGTGTTGGCCGCGAACAGTCGCTTCACGGCATCGGGACGGGCAATCTCTTCCACGGAGGGCTGAGCGGCGACCATCTCGCCCAGTCTCTGCCCCTGGCGGTGGATCCATTCGCCGACCGGGACTGTAAAGCCGCGCTTCTTCTCAAACGGTTTCGCCTCCGGCATGACGCGTTCGAGCCAGCGACGCACAAGCCATTTCCCGACACCGTCGCGCACCTTCAGGTCGTCCGGCAAGGCGAAGGCGAGTTCCGCCACGACCGGGTCCAGCAACGGCGTGCGGCCTTCCACCCCGTGCGCCATCAGGCAGCGATCGAGCTTGATGAGAAGGTCGTTCGGCAGCCAATCGGTGCAGTCCGTCGCCTGGGCGACCTGGAGCCGGGTTCGCCCGGGCAACGATCCGGTCGCTTCGGCCGCCGTTACGCCGTCGCGCCAACGGGTGCCGTCCTCGCGCAGCACGCCAAGACCGTCGAACGCGCCTTTCGCCCGAATGCCGCGTCCGCCCATCCACCACGGCCGCAGCAGGCTCCGGTAACGGCCGTAACCGGCGAACAGTTCGTCGCCGCCTTCGCCGGACAGCACCACCTTCAAATCCTTCGCGGCGGTCTTCGCCAGTTTCCAGGTGGGGAGGATCGCGTAGTCAGCCGCCGGATCGTCGATATCGGCGACGACGCTCGGCAGCAGCGACCAGAAATCGTCCTCGCTGAAGTCGATCTCGACGTGATGCGCGTTCACCGCCGCGGCCAACGCACGGGCATGGTCGCGTTCGTCGGGAACGCCGGTTCCGGAAAAACCGACCGTATAGGCCTCTACCGGCCGGCCGTTCAACCGCGCCATCACCGCAAGGACGACGGAGGAGTCGACGCCCCCCGATAGAAAGAGGCCGTATGGCACATCCGCGCGTTGATGGACCATGATGCTGTCCGACAAGGCATGATCCAGCCGGTCGAGCGCCGTATCGATGTCGCTGACCGGTTCCGGGACGGTATCCGGCAAGGCGGCGATCCGGTGCCGCTCGACCACCTTTCCGCTGCGAACGATCAGGGTTTCTCCGGGAAGGACGCGTTTGATGCCTTGGAATATCGTGTCCCGGCCGCAGGTGAATTGCAGTTGCAGCAATTCGTTGCGCCGGTCGGCCACCAACGCACGCGGCGCCAGCGCCGTTGCGAGCAAGGCTTGCGGTTCCGACGCAAAGGCGAACCAAGCCGGGCCCTCCACGTAGTACAGCGGTTTGATTCCGAACGGGTCGCGCGACAGGACCAGTGTTTCCTTGGCGGGATCGTGGATTGCGATGGCGTACATGCCGCGCAGCGATTCGGCGAACCGAAACCCGTCGCGCCGGTAAAGATGCAGGGGCGGTTCGCAATCCGAATTCGTCGTGAAGTTGACGGTCGTGATCTTCTGCCGAAGCTCGACGTAGTTGTAGATCTCGCCATTGGCGACCAACGCTGCGCCGCCGGGCTCGTAGAGCGGTTGATCGCCGGTTTCGAGGTCGATGATCGCAAGCCGTGTTTGCACCAGCGCGACGTTCCCCGCCACATGCATGCCGTCGCCGTCCGGACCGCGGTGCCGCAGCAATGTGGTCAGGCGTTCCAACAGCGCCGGGTCCGGTGCGCTGCCATCGCATGTCATCAATCCCGCGATGCCGCACATTAGACAGTCACCTGATCGAAGAATTCCATGTACTGGGCTACAACGGCGCTTTCCGTAAATTTCGCGCGAAACGCCGCCTGTCCCGCCGCGGCGAGGTCGCCGGCCAGCGCGGGGGAGTCCAACACGCGTTTGATCGATCGTGCAAGGCCCGTCGCGTTATCCACCGGCACAAGCAGGCCCGTCACCCCATCGTCGATCAGGGCCGCCGGGCCGGCGGACGCCGCCGCGATAATGGGTTTACCGTGCGCCCAGGCCTCGAGCACGACGTTGCCGAGCGGTTCGTGCCGCGACGGGCAGACGAAGATGTCCGCGGCGCTTATCAAGGCCGCGATATCGCTTCGCCATCCGAGAAACCGTACCCGACCGTCGACGCCGAGGCGTTTCGCTTCCTTGCGAAGGAAGTCGTCCTGCGGTCCGGAACCGGCAAGCCAAAGAATGGCGTCGGGAATGTCGGCCAGCGCGGCCAGCAGCACATCGAAGGCCTTGTTAGCGTGAAGCCGTCCAAGCGCGACGATCAGGGGGGCCTCGTCCGGGGTCGCGAGCGTGGCGCGGTCGACCGGGTCGGCAGGGGTGGCGTCGACGAAGTTCGGCAGATACCAAGCCTTGTGCGACGGCCAGCCGCTGCGGACGATATAGTCGCGGATGTCGGCGGTATTGCCGATCAGGTGATGGCAGTGTTTGTAATATTTAAGGCTATAGTAACCGCCCATCCGCCCGGCCAGGATGTGGCCTTCCGGTCGGCAGAAACGCGCGGCGCGGTTCATCCAGGCCAATTGCACATCCGGTTGAAACGCGCGGGTGATGTTTCGCAATGCAGGCCGGGTCGTGAAGTCGAACAAGCCGCCAAAGCGCAACTCGACGGGCTCGATGCCGGCTTTGCGCAAAATGTCGGCCCGCGCCGCATTGGAGCGGATCACGACCTTCTGTTCGAGACCCGACCGGGCCAGCGCCGGGACAAGCCGTTCGAAGAAGGTTTCCGCGCCGCCATGCACCGCGCCCGCCATCACTTGCATTATGCGTTTCAATCGTCCTCCAGCGTCGCTTTTAGATAGGACAGAATTGGAAAAATCCCAGCAAAAAGCGCGATTAAAAAACCGTAGCGGCCTTCACGGTAGCCCTTACGGCCGATGTAGCATTTGTAGAAGCGCGAGAAGATGCGGCGGACGTTGCTGCGGAACCGGCCGACGTCTCCCGACGCCCGAAGGTCCGCTGCCTTTGCCGTGCTGTAGCGGTCGAGCCGTTTGATCATGTCGGAGATATCGCGGTCCACATAGTGGATCATCCGGTTTTCGAGGCGCCCTTCCGGTCCGGCCAGGTCGAGTGCGGGGTGGATCCGTTGGTCGCCCCATCGCTTGCAGCCTTTGCGGAACAGACGTGGCGCTGCGCTCACGCCCCAGGATGCGCCCCAGCCGTAGCGGACGCGCCGGTCGCCGACATAGTTGTCGAAGGGGATGAGGAAGTAGCCTTGTGCGTCGCCTTCGGCGGTGGCGCGGACTTCCCGCGCAAGGTCGGTGGGCACGCGTTCGTCGGCGTCGACCTCAAGAATCCAGTCGCCGCGGCAGGCATCGATGCCGGTGTTGCGGCGCTCGCCTTCGATCGTCCATGCCCCTTCGATCAAGCGGTGCGTGTAGCGCGACGCGATATCCTTCGACGCGTCGGTGCATTTGTCCAGGACCACGACGATCTCATCGGCGAAGGCCAACCGGTCGAGGCAATCCGCGAGCTGCGCTTCCTCGTTATGGGCGACCACCAGCGCGGACAGCCGGACGGATTCGGTTTCGGTCATGGCGCATCACCCTGCGACGCATGCCATAGCGACCGGGCCGCAGCCTCCGCTTGTTCGACGCTTAACCCGCCCATCAAGCTGCCCGTCGTCCGATGATCGTAGCCGGGCGCGCCGGTCAGGTCCTCGAAGCTTTGCGGTGTCCGGACCCACGCGGTGCGCGTCCCCCATGGCGCATAAAGCTCCTGCCGGCTCGGGCCGAACAGTCCCAATGTTGGGGTGCCGCCCGCTGCGGCCATATGCATGAGGCCGGAATCGTTTCCGATGAACAGCGCGCACCGTTTCAAACAGGCCGCGATGGTCGGCAGGTCGATTGCGCCGACGGTGTCGATCAACCGGTCCGCCGGGATTTGTGTCAGGACGGTGTTGATCTGATCCCGCTCGTCGGCCGCTGCGAACACGGCGACCGGTGCGCCGGGCAAAGGGCCGTCGGGCGCGGTCAGGCGCTCCGCCAAGGCCACGAATCTATCGGCAGCCCATTGTTTGCCGCGCCAGTTGGCGGCCGGCGCCAACGCCAACACGGGGCGTTCGGTCGGAATGATGTCTGCGGCCGCGGCGTCATGGCGACGATCGGTCCACAGATGCGGCGATGGCGGTGCGTCGCGCAGCCCAACCGTCGCGGCGAGCAGTTCGACACGGTGCATCGGTGCTTCGGATTTCGGCACGACATACCGTTTGCCGGCGACCAGCATCCAGGCGATGAGGGACCGGCGCAGATCGACAACGATATCCCATCGCCGCAGGATGCACCGGCGCCAAAGATCGAACCAATGTCGGCCATAGGAAAGTTTGGTGATGGGGATCAGGCGCTCGAGTCCCGGCATCGCATGAAAGATCGGCGCGGCCGCGGGGCCTACCGCAACGGTGACGCGCGCGTCCGGATGGCGGTCGATCAGGTATGATAGAATACCGGTCGACAAGACGGCGTCGCCGACCCGCGTCGACGTGATGAACAGAATGCGCATATGCGGTGGCTTCGAATGCCCTCAGGCGCGCGTTATACGTGGCGGCGGGGGACTTGCCAAGGCGTAGTCAGGGCTTGCCCGCCGCGGTTTGTCAGCCTAAGTGAGACAGAGGCGTAATTGAGAGTAGGCAAATGAGCACGACCCCATACGTGATTTTGCCGTCGCGCGGCCTTGTCCAGGTCGGCGGCGTGGACCGGATAGAGTTTCTCCAAGGACTGATCTCGAACGACATTCGACGGGCGACCGCGGACCACGCGATCTGGGCGGCGTTGCTGACCCCGCAAGGTAAATACCTGCATGATTTCTTTATCATCGAGATCGAGGGCCAGTTTTATCTCGATTGCGAATCCGAGCGGTTGATGGACTTGGGCGGGCGGCTCAGCAAATTCAAACTTCGGGCGCAGGTCGACCTGGGCATCGGCGAAGACCATGCCGTCGCGGTCCTTCCCGGATCGGCGGCATTGGATCGCGCCGGGCTGCCGGCGGAACCTGGTGTGGGGCGCGTGCTCGAAAACGGCGGCGTCGTTTATGTCGATCCACGGCATAGCGCGATGGGGGCGCGTGCGATCCTGCCGCGCGATGGCGCGGAAGCGGCGCTGCAATCCCTCGGCTTCGAGCCGGGCGTGCTGGAGGACTACGACCGGGTGCGGTTGCCGCTGGGCTTGCCCGACGGCAGCCGCGACCTCGTGATCGAAAAGTCGATCCTGCTCGAAAGCAACTTCGACGAACTCAACGGCGTCGATTGGGACAAGGGCTGCTACATGGGTCAGGAATTGACCGCGCGCACGAAGTACCGCGGCCTGATCAAGAAACGCATGATGCCGGTCGATATCGATGGACCGGTGCCCGACGCCGGCACGGAAATCCTGCTTGGCGACAAGAATGCCGGGGAGATGCGGTCCGGGGCCGATGGCCGAGGGATCGCGCTGCTGCGGCTCGAGCAGGCCGAGAAGGCGTTGAACGGCGAAGGGCGGCTGATGGCCGGCGACGCGACGCTCACGCCGCGCAAACCGGACTGGGCGAGTTTCTAAGTTTTAGCGCAGGCCGTTCAGCCGCAGATGTTGCGAACCGTCCGCCATTCGGTTTCGCTCATTGCCGGAGTGGTGGCGGGTTCCGACAGTTTTCCGATCGCCGTGATGCGGTCGCCCGTCATCGGATGGCTGGACAGGTATTCCGGAATGGAGATTCCTTTGCCCTCCAACTCCTGGATCAATTCGAAGAATTGGATGAGACCCTTGCCGCCGATGCCGGCGCGATTGAGCATGGCGACGCCTTCCCGGTCGGCCTCGGTTTCGAGGTCGCGCGAGTAGGCACTGGTCGCAAATTGCGCCGCGATTTGCGCCACGACTTCGCTTGAAAAGGAGGCGCCGCCGGTAAAGGCGGACAGGATCGCGGACCACCCGACCGATGTGATCATTCCTTGGGTTGGATGCCGGTGAACCACATGCGCCAGTTCATGCGCCAGGACGCCGGCCACTTCCTCCGCCGAGTTCGCCTTCTCGATCAGGCCGCGGAACAGCACCACGCGGCCGCCGGGAACGGCGAAAGCGTTGACGACCTTGGAGTCCGCAACGGATACCTGGACGCGGTATGGCGTTTCGCTGCCGGCCAGCAGTCGTTGCGCTAAATCGTTTAAGACCATGAGTCCCTTCTCGCCGGAACAGGCATCGCGGCCGCCGGCGAAAATCCGGTTGACCACGTCGATCGTGTCATCGCCGACCTGCTCCTCCCAGGCGATGGGGACGAGTTGCGCGAGCGGTTTTGCGATCAAGGGCAAGCCGAAGACCAGGAAGGCCACAACGGCGCCGCCGATGCCAACGGAAAGAGCGATGGTGCGGATTTGTTTCCGGCCGAAGGGCGGGCGAACCAGGTTCGGCGCCATCGATTCGAGGATGGGCAGAATGGCGGGGTCGTCGAATGTCAGACGCGCGCCGCCGGCAGCGCGGTTGAGCAGCCGGATCGGCCGTCCGCTCGTCGCTTTCTCGACCACGCCGATCTGATCCCAGGGCCAAACGGTGATCCGGTCGTCGTCGGTCGTCGCGATATGCAGGCCGTCATGGTGGGCTGTCGCCGACACGGCGGTGATCGACGCCGATTGGCCGTCGTTATACTGGCCTCGATAGGCTGCGGAGGGGTCAGAAGGCATCGACATCCAATGCGTCGGCGAGACCTTCGCCGCGTTGCGGAATATTGAGTTGGCTCTGCAGCAACCGGTCCGGCGAGAAGCTGCCTTGTAGTGTCAACGTCTCGCAGAATACCCGAAAGATGCGGTTATACACGATGATCGGCTTCAAGGTTCCGGCAACGAGGAAGGCCAGGAGCACGGCGATGGCGCCGGCAAAGGGGCCGACCGTTTTCACGAACTCGCCGCCTTGGCCGTTCGCGCCGTCGGCCAGGGCGGACGCGGTGATGATTCCCGCGATCAGTGCGATCGCTCCCGCCACCAACAGCATCAGCAGCAGGCCGTAAAAGAAGAACGGCCAGAACACGTTCAACCCGCTCAGCGATGACTTGAAGTGAAGTCCGTCGAACTGCGTGCTGGCGGCGAAATGCCGGACTTCGGCGGCGCGATACCAGAATTGTGTCAGGAGAAAAATCCCGACGCCGGCAATCATGAGTATGCCGAAGGCGCTGCGCGTACCGGTCATATCCGGCAGTTGCGCCGCGTCGCCGGTCGTCAGCGCGCCGAAATCGATATCCGTCATCAACAAGGCGAAGGGGGTGGCGGCGAGAACGAGGCCGAGCCACGGCAGCAGCCATGCCGCGAACAAGGGGCCGACACCGCCATCAAACGAAAAGGTGTGGTTGCCGAAACTCATCCGGTCCGTCTTGTACGCCTGCAGCTTGAGGCGCATCGCCGGATAGGCGAGGCCGAGGGTCAGCAGCGTGATCGCGCTCCAGAGTATCCCGTGGACGGCGAACAGCATCGCCGAGCCGGTCTGCCCGCCGCGAATGCCGCGCCACATGGTGCGCGACAGGCGGTAACGCCGCGCCCGATAGGTCGCGACGAAGAAAAGGAAATAAAACAGGAGGAAATAGCCGATCTGAACCGCCGCATAGGCTTGCGGGCCGGCGCTCAGCGCGGTTTGCGACCCGAATTGATAGATAAGGGAAACCGGAATCAGGATCGCCAGGATGACCAGGAATCCGAGGAACAATTCCTTGCCCGTACCCGTGTATTCGAGCCGGTCGCCCAGAAAGGAGGCGCGCGAGAGGAAGTACCGCCGGACGCGCGTCTTGGCCCAGAACCGATAGATACCGGCCGTGATGGAGGTCAATATCAGATTGACCAGGACGATCTTGAATAACTCGCCCGCGCGGCCGTCGTAGACCGGGCCTTCCTTGACCATCAAGGTGCCGGAGAGTCCGCTCATGGCCTGCGAATGGGCGCGGGCCACGCTGGTCCGGAAGCGCATTTTTCGTTCGAGTTCATCATTCATGCCGGGAATCCCTGATCGGGCGCTGCAACCATAGTATAGGAACAAAGACCTTGTAAGGCCTTGCGCGCGCGGCCATGTCAGTTCGGTCGACGCTGGTCGCCAGGATTTGCTAGTGTCGGGCCGCAGTGTCGAGCCATCGGTTTAAGATTGGCTTAAAGTCTCAAGGTCTCGTTAACCATAATCCGCAGCGTGAGGAGCAGATATCAATGACCGGATGCATCGTCGGTTGGTCGCATACCAAGTTCGGCAAACTCGAAGGCGAGGATGCGGAATCGCTGATCGTGAAGGTGGCGACCGAAGCGGTCGCCGATGCGGGATTGGCCCCGGCCGATGTCGATGCGGTCTATGTCGGTTTCTACAATGGTGGATTTTCGGCTCAGGATTTCGGCGCGTCGCTCGTGCTGCAGGCGCATGACGATTTCCGTTTCAAGCCGGTGACACGGGTCGAGAATGCCTGCGCGACCGGCTCCGCGGCGATCCATCAGGGGCTGAACTATCTCGAAGCCAAGCGCGGCAAGGTCGTCCTCGCCGTCGGCGTCGAGAAGATGACCGACACGCCCGGCCCGGAGATCGGCGGTATCCTGATGAAGGCGGCCTATCTCAAGGAAGAGGCGGAGATCGAAGGTGGGTTCGCCGGCGTCTTCGGGCGGATCGCGCAGCAATACACCCAGAAATACGGTGATCAGACCGAAGCGCTGGCCCGGATCGCGTCGAAGAACCACAAGAACGGCTGCGAGAACCCGTGGGCGCAGCTCCGCAAGGATTTGAGCGTGGAGTTCTGCCGTGACGTGTCGGATAAGAACCCGATCGTGGCGGGGCCGCTGAAGCGAACCGATTGCTCGCTTGTCTCCGACGGGGCGGCGGCGGTGGTCCTCACCGACGTGGAAACGGCGTTGGCGATGGACAAGGCGGTGGTATTCCGCGGCCGCAGCCATGTGAACGAGTTCCTGCCGATGAGCCGGCGCGAGATGACCTTCCTGGACGGCGCGGCGCAGGCCTGGCAGCGGGCGCTCGCCGACGGCCGGGTGACGCTGGACGATCTCAGCCTGGTCGAGACGCATGACTGCTTCACCATCGCCGAGTTGATGGAGTACGAGGCGATGGGCCTGACCAAGCCGGGCGAGGGCGCGCGCGCCCTCGAAGAGGGCTGGACGCAGAAGGACGGCAAACTGCCGGTCAATGCGTCGGGCGGGTTGAAGGCGAAGGGCCACCCCATTGGGGCGACCGGCGTGTCGATGCACATCATGGCGGCGATGCAGCTGCGCGGCGAGGCCGACGGCATGCAGGTCGCCGGCGCGAACATGGCCGGCGTGTTCAACATGGGCGGCGCGGGTGTCGCCAATTACGTCAGCATTTTGGAGCCCTTGCGCTAACCGTCGCTTGTAGACTTGGCGGCATATTGCGGGGCGGGCGGCTTCGCTCTATACCGCTCGCATCAGATAAACGGCGACGAAAAGGAAGCACCGATGGCCGACGGAACATTCGCCGCGCTCATGCTGGAGCAGCAAGACGACACGATCACGCAGGACGTTCAGCAGATCTCCACCGATGCCTTGCCGGACGGCGACGTCACCGTCGCCGTCGAATACTCCACCGTCAATTATAAGGACGGAATGGTCGTCAACGGGCTGGGTAATCTGGTGCGGACCTACCCGCATGTTCCCGGCATCGATTTCGCCGGCACGGTGGAGAGTTCGGACAGTGACCGCTATAAGCCCGGCGATAAGGTCGTTCTGACCGGCTGGCGCGTCGGCGAGGTCCACTGGGGCGGCTATGCGCAGAAGGCGCGCGTCAAGGCCGATTGGCTGGTGCCGCTGCCCGACGGGTTCAGCACCAAGAACGCCATGGCGGTCGGCACCGCGGGTTTTACCTCGATGCTGTGCATCTTGGCGCTGGAAGATCACGGACTGACGCCGGATGCCGGCACGGTTTTGGTGACCGGGGCCGCGGGCGGCGTCGGTTCGGTCGCGGTCGCGATCCTCGCCAAGCTGGGCTACACGGTTGCCGCGTCCACCGGCCGTCCGGAGCAGCATAATTACCTGAAATCGTTGGGGGCTGCGGAAATGGTCGACCGCGCGGAACTCGCCGAGGGATCGGGCCGTCCGCTCGACAAGGAACGCTGGGCCGGCTGCGTCGATACGGTCGGCGCCTCGACGTTGGCGACGGTGCTGTCGCAGGTCGCCTATGGCGGATCGGTCGCCGCCTGCGGGCTTGCCGGCGGGCCGAAGCTGGAGACGACGGTCATCCCGTTCCTGTTGCGCGGGGTGAACCTGCTCGGCATCGATTCCGTGATGCAGCCGTATGACAACCGCGTCCGCACCTGGCAACGCATCGCCAGCGATCTGCCGATCGCCAAGCTGGAAGCGATGACCGAGGTGATCGGCCTCGGCGGCGTCGGCGATGCGGCTAACGCCATCCTGAAAGGTCAGGTGCGCGGCCGGATGGTCGTCGACGTCAACGCCTAGACCGCGCCGCGCTCAGTTCAGGACGCGAACCGGATTGCCGTCGAGGAAGGCCACGACGTCTTCCGCGGCGTCTTGATACATCTTCGCCAGATTTTCCGCCGTGACGTAGCCGATATGCGGCGTCAGCAAAACGTTGTCCAGCTTGCGGATCGGGTGATCGGCGGGAAGCGGCTCCTCGCCGTAGACGTCGATCCCGGCGCCGCCGATATCCTTGTTCTGCAGCGCGGTCAGCAACGCATCCTCGTCGACGATGGGGCCGCGCGACGTGTTGATCAGGACCGCCGTCTTCTTCATCTGCGCCAGTTGTTCGGCCCCGACCAGGCCTCGGGATCGGTCGCTGAGCACGAGATGGATCGAGATGACGTCGGACTCCTTGAACAGCGTGTCCTTGTCGACCCGCGTGGCGTTGCATTCCGCCGCCCGCTCGTCGGTCAGGTTCTGGCTCCAGGCGATGACCTTCATATCGAAGGCGTTGGCCACGCGCGCGACCGCGCCGCCCAGCTTGCCGAGGCCGAGCAACCCCATGGTCTTGCCCGCCAGATCGGAGCCCGCGAAAGTCTGCCAGCCGCCGTCCTCCATCGAGCGCGATTGCCGGGGAATGTCGCGCATCAGCGCGATCATCAGCCCCACCGCGAGTTCCGAGGTCGGGCTACCGACGCCGCCGGTGCCGCAGACGGTCACGCCCTGCTTCGCGGCCGCGTCCATGTCGAACGAGGCGTTCCGCATGCCGGTGGTGATCAAGAGTTTCAGTTTCGGCAGTCGCTCCAGGACGCTGGCGGGGAACCGCGTCCGTTCGCGCATGCCGACGATGATCTCGAAATCGCTGAGCGCCGCAACCACCGCATCCTCGCCGCCGAGGTATTCGGTGAAAGTGGTGATCTCGGCGCGGCCGTCGAGCTTGCTCCAGTCCGCGAGATCGGTTGCGGCATTGAAATAGTCGTCGAGGATGGCGATGCGCATGGCGATGTCTCCCTATCGGTGGGGTGTTTGGTCGGCTAACCGGATTTCCGGTCGTCGTGCAGTTTCTTTTCGCGGAACGCGATATAGGTGGCGGAGGCGAAGATCATCGTACCGCCGACCCAGGTGAAAAGGTCCGGTACCTCGGTGAAGGCCAGATAACCAATCAGCGTCGCCCAAATCAAGCGGAAGAAGTCGATCGGCATGATCGAGGTCGCCTCCGCTTCCTTGATCGCCTGGGTGATCATGAGCTGGGCGATCGTGCCGGTGACGCCGATGAAGGTGAGCCAAGCCCACCCCGTCCAGGTCGGCCATGTCCAGAAGGGCAGGGCGGGCGGCAGCGACATCACCGACATTAGCAGCAGCATCCACAGCGTGATGGTGAGCGCCGAGTCGGTGCGGCTCATCACCTTGATCATGACCATGATGCCGCCCCAGATCAGCGCCGACGCGACCACGAGAAGCGCCCCGATATTCAACTCGCCGAAGCCCGGCCGCAGGATGATCAACGCGCCCGCGAAGCCGAACAACAATGCCGTTGTCCGCCGCAGCCGCAGCGTTTCGCCGAGGAAGACCGTCGCGAGCAATGTCGTGAACAGCGGCGCGGTGAAGTTGAGCGCCGTGGCTTCGGCCAAGGGGGTCAGGCTCAGGCCGGTGTAGAAGGCAATCATGTTGCCCACGTTCAGGACCGCCCGGATCAGATGCATGCCGAACCGCTGGGTCCGAAGCGGGGTCAGGCCGTAGCGTAGAAACAGCGGCGAGAGAAAGACCAGGCCGAGGAAGTTCCGGAAGAAGGCGATTTCGGTGGGGTGGATTTCCGCGGTGACATGCCGGATTGCCCCGTGCATGGCGGCGAACAACAGCGTCGCCCCCAGCATCCAGATCATGCCGCGCAGGTTGCCGGATGCGTTGGTGAACAGTCGATAGAGACGAAACTGCACGCGCTGATTCCCTTATCCGGCGTCGGTTGCCGAACCGCGCCGTGACCAACTCTTCGTGAATGGGTTCTCTTAAGCCTGTGAGGACGTTAGACTTCCCCCAACAGATAACGGAACGGGGAGCGTTACGCCATGCCGGATGTAGGAAGCGATATTGAAATCGCACGGGCCGCCACACTGAAGCCGATCGAAGAAATCGCGCAAAAGCTGGATATCCCGCCGGACGCGCTCTACCGCTACGGCCCGGACAAGGCGAAGCTATCCTACGATTTCATCAATTCTTTGGCCGACCGGCCGAACGGCCGGTTGATCCTGGTCACGGCGATGACGCCGACGCCCGCCGGCGAAGGCAAAACCACGATGACGGTCGGGCTCGGCGACGGCCTGAACCGGATCGGCAAGAAGACGCTGATGTGCCTGCGGGAACCGAGCCTCGGCCCGTGTTTCGGCATGAAGGGCGGCGCGGCCGGCGGCGGATACGCACAGGTCGTGCCGATGGAGGATATCAACCTTCACTTCACGGGCGACATGCACGCCATCGGCACCGCGCATAACCTGCTGTCGGCGATGGTAGACAACCACATCTATTGGGGCAACGGGCAGGGTATCGATGCGCGCCGCGTTTCCTGGCGTCGGGTCGTCGACATGAACGACCGGGCATTGCGCGATATCGTCACCTCGCTGGGCGGCGTCGGGAACGGCTTTCCGCGCCAGACCGGATTCGACATTACCGTGGCCTCGGAAGTCATGGCGATCTTCTGCCTGGCGCGGAACCTGGATGACCTGAAGAACCGCCTCGGCAAAATCCAGGTCGCCGAGACTCGGGACCGCACGCCGGTGAAGGCGTCGGACCTCAACGCCGAAGGATCGATGACGACGCTCCTGAAAGATGCGTTGATGCCCAATCTGGTGCAGACCCTGGAACATAACCCGGCCTTTATCCATGGCGGGCCCTTCGCCAATATCGCGCATGGCTGCAACTCGGTGATCGCAACGGAGACCGCGTTGAAGCTTTCCGATTATGTCGTCACCGAAGCGGGTTTTGGCGCCGATCTCGGGGCCGAGAAATTCTTCAACATCAAATGCCGCAAGGCCGGTCTCGCGCCGGAGGCCGCGGTTCTGGTGGCGACGGTTCGGGCGCTGAAATCGCATGGCGGGGTCGCCCGCGACAAGCTGGGCGAGGAAAACCTGGACGCCGTCAAGGCCGGGCTCGCCAATATCGACCGGCATATCAGCAACATCGGGCAATTCGGCGTACCGGTGCTCGTCGGGATCAATAAGTTCGGCACCGATACGAACGCCGAACTCGACGCCGTGCGCGAGCATTGCGCGGGCCTGGGCGTGGACGCCTTCGTGTGCAGCCACTGGGCGGACGGCGGCGCGGGGACCGAAGACCTGGCGCGGCGGCTCGTCGAGGTGGTCGAAGGCGGGACATCGAATTTCAGCCCGCTCTATCCGGATGACATGCCGCTCTGGGACAAGGTGAAGACCGTGGCGCAATCCCTCTATGGCGCGGATGACATCGTCGGGGACAAACGCGTGCGCGACCGGTTCAAGGCGCTGGAGGACGGCGGTTTCGGTCATTTCCCGGTCTGCATGGCGAAGACGCAATACAGCTTCTCGACCGATCCGGCGCTCCGGGGGGCGCCCTCGGGGCACGTGGTGCCGATCCGCGAGGTGCGGTTGAACGCCGGGGCGGAGTTCCTGGTGGTCGTCTGCGGCGACATCATGACGATGCCCGGATTGCCTCGAAAACCGGCGGCCGAAGACATCTACGTGAACGAACAGGGCGAAGTCGAAGGACTGTTCTAGGTCGGGCGTCGGCCGCGTATTCCTGATCGCGCTGTCGGACCGACGCGGCGGGCAATCGCCGCACGCCTGGCCGAGGACGAGCAGACGGCGGCTTAGTCGGGAAACCGGGCCGGTAATATCTCCGGATCGATGGCCATGTCCTGGCACCGTTTGTAGATACGGCGGTAGGCCGGCATCATTTCCTCCACATGGGTCTCCGCCGTGGCGATGAACGGTTCGAGTTCCTCATGGGCCGCTTGCGCCTCGACGAGGATTGCCTCCTCGTCAATGCCCGTCAGCCGTCCGTCGGCCATGATGACGGACCCATCGACGAGGATGGCCTCCAAGTCCGCGCCCGTCTCGCCGTAAACGAGTTGCCTGAGCGGGTTGTTCAACGGCGTGAAGGCGGCGCTGGTCAGCCGGTAACAGCAAAGGTCGGCCCGTGCGCCTGGTGTCACTTCGCCAAGCTCGTTCTCGAAACCGAGCGCCTTCGCCCCGCCGAGCGTGCCCGCCGCCCAGGCGTCCGCCGCATCGATCCATCGGGTATGATCATCCCCCCGGAGTTTGTGGACCAATGCCGTCGAGGCGACGGTGCGCAGCATGTCGAGCGTGTCGATGGAGCCGCAGCCGTCGGTGCCGAGCGACACATTCACCCCCGCGTCAAGATAGGCCCGTAGCGGCATCAGGCCCGACCCCAGCTTCAAATTGCTGTTCGGATTGTGCTGTACGCTCGCCCCGGTTTCCGCCAGCAGCCGGATGTCGGCGGGCGTGGTCCAGATTGCATGGATCAGTTGTGTCTTCGGTCCGAGAAAGTTCAAATCCCCAAGGTGCTGGAACATCGACTTGCCGTAGAAGAGCTCCGCCGTGACGGCCTGTAGGCGGGTTTCGTGCACATGAATGATGACGGGCAAATCCATGTCGTCCGCGGTTTTGCGCACCGTGCGCAGGAAACCGTCCGTGCAGCGTTGCGGCGCCGACGGTGCCAGGATGGCCGCGACACGGCTGGAAGACGGGTGATGTCTCGCGGCCAGCGATTTAACGAACGCCAGAATATCGGCGGCGGGCGTTGCCTTGACCCGATCAAGGCTCGCCAGAAGGTCCGCGGGAAACTCTTCCTCGACGAAGGGAAGGGCGCGAAAGAACGGCTTATCGAACAGGGTCAGGCCAACCATCGCCCGAATACCGATATCCCGGTAGGCCTGTAATGCGGCGTCCACGACTTCCGGATCGAGTTGGGGACTCACATTTAGATCGTCGACAATGGTCGTGGTGCCCGAGCGCAGCGCCTGGATCGCGCCGATCTGGGTGCGCAGATAGACCTGACGCGGGGTCACGGGAATGGGTGTGAGCGGACGGACGTAGTTCATCCATAATTCCAAAGGCACTCGGTCGTATCGGCCCTTGTGGTAATGCTCGTGGCTGTGGTGGTGGCTGTTGATCAAGCCCGGCGCGACCAGGCATCCCGTGACGTCGACAATGTCGCCTTCGGGCCTGCGCTCACCGGAAGGGAGAATCGCCTCTATCCGTCCGTCCCGGATGAAGATGTCCTTCGCGTCGCGGGGCTGGTCGTCGCCGGGCTTGGCAAGGACCAAGCCATTGGTCAGCGTCGTCTGAACCATGATATCTCCCGGAAAAAGGGGCGCCCAACACGAGGGCGACCCCCATCTTAACAAGGTGGAACGATCCGAAAGATCCCTATTTCAAGGAGTCATAGAGCGCCTTCAGATCAGCCTGTTCCTTCTTGAGCAGGGCGTCGAATTTCTTGTGGCCAAGAAAATCGACCCGCGAATTGATCTTTCCGATCAGCCGCAGGAAGCCCTTGTCCTGGACAAGCTTCTCGAATCCGGCCGACAATTTGGCGACCACCGGCTCCGGTGTCGCTTTGGGAACAACGACGCCACGCCAGAAATGGAAGATGATGTCGGTTCCGAGCGACTTGCAGGTCGGGACATCCGGCAGCGATGGCCAGGGTTCGAAATCCGTCGTGCAGATCCCGACCAGTTTGCCCGACTTGATATGCTCGCCGACAACCGACGGCGCACCGGCGTATGCCACGGTTTCACCGCCCAGGATCTTGGCGATGGCCGGGCCGCCGCCGCCGTAGATGATGCCCTTCATATCGGTACCGGTCTTGAACTTGAGCATTTCGAAGACCGTGTAGGTGAACCCGTTCTTGTTGTCGTTGGAGTGCACAAGTTTGCCGGGGTTCGACTTGGCGTAGGCAATCATGCTCTTCAGGTCCTTGAAGGGCGCATCGGCCCGGGCGACAAACACCGCCGGCGAATAATTGATACGCGCCACGGCCTTGAAGTCATCGGTTCCGTAGGGCAGATCCTCGACCTGCGGGCGCAGAGAGTTGATGGTGGGATCGCCAAAGAGCAGCGTGTAGCCGTCGGCGGGTGCCTTCATCACGCCGGCCGCGCCGACGACGCCGCCGCCGCCCTTGCGAATGACCGAGATCATGGGCTGGCCAAAATAGGGTTCAGCCACGGTGGTGATGACGCCGGCATGGAGGGAATGCGAACCTCCCGGCGGATACGGCGTCACGAATGTAATGGGTTTATCCGGGAACTCGGCCATCGCTGCGCCGGCGCCGACCGTGACGGCAGCGGCGATGACCGTGCCGAGTAGCTTGTGTGTCCAAGTCTTTCTCATTGTCTCGTGCCTCCTCACTGGGGTTGGGGGGTTGGGGGGTTGGGGTTAGGTGAAATGAACGCCACGTGAAGAACACGGTGACGGTCAGGGTGAGTATCAGGATGGCGGCGGCAAGGGGGCTTTCGACGAATACCGCGTAGCTGCCGTCCGAAAGCGTGAGCGACTGGCGGATATTGTTCTCCAACCCCGGGGCCAGAAGCATGGCGATCACCAAAGGCGGGATGGGAACGTTGGTTTTCCGCATCAGGTATCCCGCCACACCGCCCGCCACCATGACGATCCAGTCGAAGGTTGCGTTGTTGACCGCGAAGGCGCCGGCGAAACAGAGCACGGTCACGGACGGATACAGCAGGCCGGGGGGAATGCGGGTGATATGGCGCAGGTAGCGAATCGCTCCCAGTCCGAAGACCAACAGCATGACGTTGGTGACCAGAAGGATCGCAAAGAAACCATAGAGTATGGGCCCATGCTGTTGAAACAGAAGGGGGCCGGGTAGCAGCCCTTGGGCCATGAAGGCCCCCAGCAGAACCGCGGTGATCGTGTCGCCCGGAATGCCGAAGACCATCATCGGGATCAGGGCGGCCGGGCAGACGGCGTTGTTGCCCGCTTCGGCCGCGGCGACGCCCTCCACCGACCCTTTGCCGAACTTCTCGGGCTCTTTCGAGCGTTTGGAAGCGACGCCATAGGAGATCCAGCACGAAATTTCCGCGCCGAGACCGGGCAAGGCGCCCAGAAACGTGCCGATACCGGTGGAGCGGAGTATGGTCGGAACGAGGCGCCTAAATGTTCGCAAATCGAGCCCGCGCCCCTGGTCCGCCCCGTCGATCTCCGCCAGCTTGCGTCGGCCATGCTTCTCGGCCTGGATCAGGATTTCGGAAAGCGCGAACATCCCGATCAAAAGCGGCACGAGAGCGATGCCGCCGAGCAGGTCGATACTGCCGAAGGTCAGGCGCTGATACCCCGACACCGGGTCCAGCCCGACGCAGGCCATGAGCATGCCGAGCCCGACGCTCATCGCCCCCTTGGCGAAGGAGTTTCCGGACACGCCGGCGATCATGGTGAGCGCGAAAAGGTAGAGCATCGTGAAGTCGGGAGAGCCGAACTTGATGGCGACGGCGGCCAGCGGTGCGGCAACGAAAATCAGTACGAAGGTCGCAATGAGGTCGGCGATGACCGACGCGACCAGGCTGGTTTCCAGCGCCAGGCGACCCCGCCCCTGGCGAGCGAGGGCGCTGCCGTCTAATGCGGTGGCGGCGGCGGCGGCCGTTCCCGGCGTGTTGATGGTGATCGCCGGGATCGATCCGCCGTAGATCGCCCCTTTGTAGATGCCCAACAGGAATGGAATGCCGATGACGCTTTCCATGAAAAAGGTGAACGGCGCCAGGACGGCGACCGCCATGGTCGCCGTGAGCCCCGGCAACGCCCCGATGACGATCCCGGCGGCCAGTCCGGCAAGCGCGGCCGTTAGGCTCTGCCATGTGGAAATCAGCTCGAACCCCTGGGCCAGGTTGTCGAGGACGTCCATCAGAACACCGCCCCGTGCGGGAACAGCACCTTGAGGATTTTTTCGAAAAGGCCGTAGACGGCGAAGGGCAGGAGCACTGCCAGGGGCAGGATCCAGCGATAGTCGCGATAGCCGAAAACCAGGGGAAGGACGAGAATGGTAATCGCGGAGGCCGTGACCATGCCGAGCCCATGGATCAGCGGAATGAAGATGCAGAACCCAATGACCATGAGAACCGGTCGCGGGCCGATCGCATCGACATCGTCGTCCGCGCGTCGTGAGGACGTGTTCAACGAACCGACGGCCAACATCACGGCGCTGACGCCGACCAAAGTCGCTGCCAACATGGGAAAGAACGCAGCGGACTCCATGTCCGCAAACGTCGCCAGACTTGTTCCGGGAACGTCATGGGGAAGGGCGAGAAAAACCACGGCGCTGATCGCCAGCGCGATCACGGCGATCAATCTATCGCTCAATGATTTTCTCATGTGGACTCCCCTTTAAAGAAACAGGAGAGCAATCCTCGTGCCAATCAGGATGGTTATTTTTGTATTAAAATCAACTTGTTACGCCTCCTCTTTTGTCGACCCGACCGGGCATGCTCAAAAATTGTCCATTAATCGCTGGCTGGAAAAATTTTAATCATTTGGGAATTCGTTTGATCGGTGCCGGCTTGGGCGGCCGAATGTTTGACCTGGGTCAACGTCGCTTGCTGTGCCGCGCCGTATCGTTCGGGCCTGACCAACCCGAACGGAGAAGGCATCATGGAATCAACGCCACGCCATGTGAATGTCAGGCAGGACAACAGCCTGTGGCCCCATCTGATGGAGCCGTTGCGGCATTTGGGTTCGAGCATCGCGCATATTTTCTCGCCGAGCGCGGACGCGTCGCGCGGCGCGGACTCGTATGAAATCACGTTGGAATTGCCTGGCGTCGCGCCGGACGACGTGGACGTCAGCCTCAACGATCACGTTCTCACCGTAAAGGGTGAGAAGCGGTCGGAACGCAAGGAGGAGACGGACACCTATTTCTTCGCGGAACGGCGGTTCGGCGCCTTCCAGCGCGCCTTTCAACTGCCGAGCGACGTGGACACCGACAAGATCGATGCGGATTTCAGCAACGGCGTGTTGAGGCTGGTGCTGCCGAAGCTGTCCTCGGCGCAGGAGCGTGACCGGCAGATCAAGGTGCGGACGTCCTAGTAAGGCGTGCTAGTAAGGCGTGTCGCCCTGGATCGTGGTGCGGTGCATCGTGCGCGTATAAGCTGGATCGTAAGACGTGGCGCAGTGCATCGTGCTGCGGTTGTCCCAAAACACCACGTCGCCGGGCCGCCAAGCGTGGCTGTACACCAACGGCTCGCGTGTCGCGTGGACGTTCAGGTCGCGCAGCAACGCCTTGCCCTCGTCGTCGCCCATGCCGTCGATGCCGATGGTGAAGCCGTCATTCACGAATAGCGCCTTGCGCCCGCTTTCCGGATGGGTGCGGACGATGGGATGCAGGACCGGTGCGAAGCTCTTCTTCTGTTCCTCGTCGAGTTCGAACTTGTCCTCGCCCTTGTGCGACCTGTCGATGCTGCGCATCGCCTTGAAACGTTCCAGATAGCTGTGCACCGCCTTGCGTCCCTCGACCTTGCGTTTAACGTCGTCCGGCAGCGTGTCGTAGGCGCCGTACATATCGGCGAACAGCGTGTTCCCGCCTTCGGGCGGCACTTCGATCCCGTACAGAAGCGAGCCGAGCGGCGGTTTGGCGCGATAGGAGATATCGCTGTGCCAGTAGGCGCCGCCATTGGCGGTCGGTTTCACGCCGTCGGCGCCCACATTCGACAGCACGATGATTTCCGGATGCTCCGGCATGAGGTATTGCCGGACCAGATGGATTTCCAAATCGCCGAAATGCCGCGTGAATTCGATCTGCTGTTCGCTCGTCAGGGACTGTTCCCGGAACACCAGGACCGAATGCTTGCCGAGCGCCGTTCGCAACTCGGCGATCGTCTCCGCGTCCTGCGGTTCGCTGAGATCGACCCCGGCGACTTCGACGACGAAGTCGCTGGCGGTCAGAGGTTTCGTCGAGATCGGCATCGCATACCTCCTGCCTGCAAGGTTGTCGAATGAAGCGGCCGCGGTGTCGGCCGCTGTCTATCGCAAGCGGGTCGGACTTAACGCTGCATGCCCCACTTGCTGATCGTGTTCAGTTCGATGTTGCGGAAAATCACATTCTCCACAATCAAGCCGACCAGGATAACCATGAACAGGGCGGCAAAGACATAAGGTGTGTCGAGATTGTCGCCTTTCTCGAAGATCATCCAGCCGAGGCCGCCTTTCCCGGCGGCCGCGCCGAACACCAGTTCCGCGCCGATCAGGGTGCGCCAGGCGAACGCCCAGCCGATCTTCAACCCGATCAGGATCGCAGGGAAGGCGGCGGGGACCAGGATCTTCAGGATGTACGGGATGTTCCGCAGGCCATAATTGCGCCCGACCATCCGCAGCGTTTCGCTGACGCCCATGAACCCGACATGCGTGCTCAACGCCACCGCCCATAGGACCGAGTGAATGGTCACGAAGACGAGGCTGGGAATGCCGAGGCCGAACCACAGCATGGCCAGCGGCAACAGCGAGATTGCCGGCAATGGCTGGAACATCGCCGTCATGGTGCTGAGGAAGTCGCTTCCGATGCGGGTCGACACGGCCAACACCAGGAAGAGCGCCGCCATGGCCAGACCGGCGGCGTAGCCCAGCAGCAAAACATAGAGCGAAACCCAGACCTTCTGGAACATCTCGCCGCTGACGATGGTTTCCCAAA
Organism: Alphaproteobacteria bacterium; assembly: GCA_028281325.1. Taxonomy (GTDB): domain Bacteria; phylum Pseudomonadota; class Alphaproteobacteria; order UBA8366; family UBA8366; genus JAJFJD01. The sequence continues at coordinate 203,642 of JANQKC010000035.1, read as the reverse complement.
GAACCTCCGCGCTGGAGACGAAACTCGGGAACAGCAGCGGTTCCGGTTGGGCGATCATGGTGTAGCCCTGCCACAGGATGACAAGGCCCAACAGGATCGACATCTTGCGGACGGCGTTGATGTTGGAGATTCGCTCGACCAGCGACAGTTGCCGTTCGACATCGACATTCGTTGCTTCTTTCAGCGTGTCGACCTCGAATTCAGGCCGGACATAGGTACCGATTGCTTTATCGCTCATCGTTTTAGCTCTGCTGCATGCCCCATTTGCGGATCGTCCGGTCTTCCACATTCCGGAACAGGCCGTTTTCGATGACAATGCCGACGATGATCACCGTGAAGAGGCCGGCGAACACGTACGGCGTTTGGTTTTCCATCTGGTTTTGGAAGATGATCCAACCCAAGCCGCCGGCGCTGCCGCCCTCGGCCCCCAATTGCCCCGACGTGTCCATCACCTGACCGCCGAAGACGAGCTCGGCCGCGATCAAGGTCCGCCAGGCGAACGCCCAGCCGATGCGCAACCCCGTCAGGATCGATGGGAAGGCTGCGGGAATCAGGATCTTGCAGATATACGGCAGCCCTTTGAGGCCGTAGTTGCGGCCCACCATCCGCATGGTTTCGCTGACGCTCTGGAATCCGGCATGCGTGTTCAACGCGACCGGCCAGATGATCGAGTGCAGCAGCGTGAAGATGACGGCCTGATTGCCGAGACCGAACCAGATCATCGCCAGCGGCAACAGCGCGATGGCCGGCAACGGATTCAGCATCGCCGTCAGCGTGGTCAGCAAGTCGCTGCCGAACCGCGTCCAAACGCCTAAGACCACAAGCACCGCGGCGATCGAGATACCGATAACGTAACCGGTGACCAACAGGCTCAACGAGTTCCAGATATTGATGAGCAGCCCGGCGTTTACCAGTGCGTCGATCAGCGCCGCGAAGGTTTTCGAGAAGGTCGGGAACATCAACTCGTTGATACTTCCCAACCGGGTATAGAGTTCCCATGCCACCACCAGCACGACCAGTACGGTGAATTTCCGCACAGGGTCCATGTTCGAGACGCGTTCCCACACGGATAGGCGGCGTTCGATATCGCCGACCACGGCTTTCTCGACGGCGGGGTTTTCGAACTCCGGTCGGATGTAAAGCGAGATCGCTTTCACATCAGCCATGGTTGACTACCTCGTCTTCGAGAACGCGGTCGGCGAAGATCATGTTATGGATCTTCGACTGCAGTTCGGCGAAGCCGTCTTCGCCGATCGTCGCGTGCGAATGGTCGTGCGCGTTCAGTTCCGCTTTCACCTGTCCCGGATGGGGCGACATGATGAGAATTCGGCTGCCGACGATCACCGCTTCCTCGATCGAATGCGTGACGAAGAGCACGGTAAACTTCGTGTCCTCCCACAACGCGAGCAGTTCTTCCTGCATCTGGCGGCGCGTCAGGGCGTCGAGCGCCGCGAACGGTTCGTCCATAAGCAGGATCGCCGGTTCCATCGCCATGCCGCGTGCGATCGCGACGCGCTGCTTCATGCCGCCCGAAAGCATGTGCGGGTAGGTGTCCTCGAAGCGATCCAGCTTGACCTTCTGGATATACTCCATGGCGATGTCGTTGGCTTCGTTCTTGCTGGCGCAACGTCCACCGTTCAGCAGCGCGAAGGTGATGTTCTCCTTCACCGTCTTCCACGGCAGGAGCTGATCGAATTCCTGGAACACCATCACGCGGTCCGGACCCGGCTCCGTGACGCTGGTGCCGTTTAGCCGCATCTCGCCCTCGACGGGGTGAAGGTAGCCGGCGACGGCTTTGAGCAATGTCGATTTACCGCAACCCGACGGTCCGAGGATGACGAAACGGTCGGCCTCAAAGACCTGGAAGTCGACCCGATAGGTCGCCGTAATCAAATGCTCCTTTGTCTTGTACTGAATCGTGACGCCCTCGACGTCGAGGATCGGGGCGTTCGGCTTAGAAGCGGCGGACGTTGCGTCCGCCGCTCCGGTCGTCATTACCTCTGAAGGCATCTTCGACTTAGCCGCCGTTCAAGCCGTGGCTGTTCGGCATGTAGTAGTCTTTCCAACTCTTCGCCTGCGGAATATCGCCGATCTTGTGCAGGAAGCTGGCGTATTTCATCGTGTGCTGCGGCAGTTCCGAATAGGTGATTTCTTTCGGATCCGTGAGCAGCGCCTTCACCAGGTCTGGCTTCAGCTTGGACTTGGTGTACTTGATGAAGACCTCGGCGGCCTTCTCCGGGTTCGCTTTGATCCAGGCATAGGATTCGCGATAGGCGTCGATCACCGCGGCGTAGGTCTTCGGATTGTCCTTACGGAACTTTTCGCTCGTGCTCATCACCAGCACCGAGTGCTCGCCGCCCAGAATGTCGTAGGAGGTGATGATGGTGCGGATTTTGTCGGTCTGCAGTTGCTGATAGGAATACGGCAGGGTCGCAAAATGGCTTTTCACCGTCTGACCGCCGGACATCAACGCGGCGAGGGCGATCGGATGTTTCATCGACACGACCAGGTGATCGAGCTTCTCCGCGTCGCCCCATTTTTCCGCGGCAAACATCTGCAGCGTCACGGCTTGGATCGACACTTTGGCCGCCGGCGTGGCGATCTTGTGGTTCTTAATGGTGAGGTAATCCTCGACCGTCTTCACGTTCGGATCGTTGGTGTTCAGCTTCAACGGCATGTTCGCCATGCTGATGGCGACCTTGAAGCGGCCCTTCGTCCGACCCCAAAGTTTCAGGGCCGGGCCGACGCCATGCGCGCCGAAGTCGATCGTGTTGGCGAGCAATGCCTTGTTGATGTTGGCGCCGCCGCTGATCTTGAACATTTGAATCTTCGGTGCGGGGATGCCTTGCTTCTTCGCGTGCTTTTCGATCAGGCCGAACTCCATCACCACGTGCAGCGGCACGTAGAGGAGTCCGAATTGCTGGGCCATCTTGACGGTATCGGTCTCTGCGCTGGCGGACGTCGCGGCCCCGGCTGCAACCAAGGCCGCCACTGCCGGACCGGCGATGACTTTCGTGAGGGTAGAGCGCTTCATAAAATGCCTCCCTAAGCATGAGTTTTTTGTTGCTGCTTCGTGCAGCAACCGATGGATCGGTCCCCAATATTTTCCATTGTGTCTTTTTTGGGCGCGCGATGAGCATCGTGCGTTTTGGAAACCGTTGGTTGATTGTGAACAATATTGTCATCTGTCGTAAATGGAAAACTTCACTTTGACGCCGGTTCAGACGAGAAAAAGCAGCATTTTGTTCTAAAAAGGGCGTGGGGCGCGCGAAAATAATCACGCGAAAGGCGCGTCCCCCTGGATCGTTGCCCTATGCATATGGCGGGCTTCGGCCATGTCGTAGTCCGCGACGGCGCGGTGCATCAGGCAGCGGTTGTCCCAGAACACAAGGTCGCGCGGTTGCCATTGGTGCCGATAGATGAACTCGGGGCGGGTCGCATGGGTGAACAGGAAATCGAGAATCGCCCGGCTTTCGTCTTCCGTCATGCCGACGACGCCGGCGGTGAAGCCCGGGTTTACGTAGAGGGCTTTTCGCCCGGAGTCCGGGTGAGTCCGAACGATCGGGTGCGTCACCGGCGGCACCTTCGCTTTTTCCGCCTCGGTCATCGGCGGCCGGCCCGGCAGTTTGGAAAACACCGTGTCGTAGGCGTGCGTGTAGTCATGCACGGCCTGTAGATCGGCGATGAGCGTTTTCATCGTGTCCGACAACGTTTCATAGGCCAGGTACATATTGGCGAACATGGTGTCGCCGCCCGCCTTCGGGATTTCCACCGCATTCAGCATCGATCCGAGCGCCGGCAACGGCATGTAGGACAGGTCCGAGTGCCAGTATTGGCCGGCGTAGATTGCGCCCTTGGGCTTGCCGTCTTCCTGTTTGTTCGAGACCAAAAAGACCTTCGGATTTTCCTCGTGCTGAAACCCTTCGAGGAGATGAGGCACCGGTTCGCCGAACAATCCGCTGAACGCGACCAGTTCCTCGGGCGACAGGGTTTGGTCGCGAAAAACCAACACGGAATGGTCGATGAAGGCCTGCCGGACGGTTTCGAGAAGGTTGCCGCCAAGGGGCTCGGACAGGTCGAGGCCGCGTAACTCCGCGCCGAGCGCGCCGCCGAGACGATTGATTTCAAGCGCCATGGTGGTTGACCTCCCGAAACATTGTTGACTTTATTGTCGACGATTTGACCGGTGGGTCAATGTCGGCGACAAATAATCTGCCGGGCGTGGCTTGCCGGCAGGCGTCAACGGCTCATACTCAGTGCCAAGGCATCGACGTGGAAAGGTGGCGTCGCGCAGCGCCAGGGAGGAATTTTGTCCGAACAGACCAAGGCCGGGGCGACCATCACGGTTGAAATCTGGCGAGGCCGCGAGGACGGCCATTTCGATAGCTTTTCGGTTCCGCACGAAGAAAAACAGACGATTCTCGATGTGGTGACGTATATCCAACGGCGCATCGACCCGACGGTCTCCTACCGTTTCGCCTGCCGGATCGGGATGTGCGGGTCCTGCGCCATGATGGTAAACGGCGCGCCGCGCTGGACCTGCCGCACGCACGCGTCCAAGGTCTTGAAGGACGGCAAGATCCGGCTTCAGCCGTTGCGCAACCTGCCGGTGATCAAGGACTTGGTCACCGACATGACCGTTTTCTTCGACAAATGGCAGAAGGCCGGCGGCCGCTTCGAGCCGAGCCAGCCCGGGTCGCAGGAATTCGCCGAAGTCTCCCCGGAAAGCAAGGAACGCGCGGCGGCGAGCGCGGGCATCGAATGCATCGGTTGCGGTGTCTGTTACGCCGCTTGCGACGTGGTGGCCTGGAATCCCGACTATCTTGGTCCAGCCCAACTGAACCGGGCTTGGACATTGGTCAATGACGTGCGCGACGCGGACCGCAAAGGGCATCTGGCCGCGGTCGCCGTCGATGCAGGATGTCATGCCTGCCATAGTCATCAGAACTGCACGCGGTACTGCCCGAAAAGCCTGAATCCCACCGCGTCGATCGCCGGATTGAAGCGCGCGACGATGACGGCGGCGCTCAAGGGCGATCTATGAGCGGCCGTATCGAGCTGTGGCTCTACGTCGCGCAACGGCTAAGCGCGATGGTTCTGGCGCCTTTGGTCATCGTTCACATCGCGACGATCATCTATGCGATCCGCGATGGCTTGACCGCCGCTGAGATACTGGGCCGCACCGAAGGCAGTATCCTGTGGGCGGGTTTCTACGGGTTGTTCGTCGCCGCCGCGGCGGTGCACGGGGCGATTGGCCTGCGCACGATCCTACGGGAAATGACCGCCTGGCGCGGCCGGTCGCTCGATGTTGCGGCCAGCGCGTTCTGCCTCATGATCCTGGTCATGGGCTTCCGGGCGGTGGGGGCGGTGACATGAATCGCAACTGGCCGACCCGCAACCACCCGACCTATTGGGCCTTCGTCCTGCACCGGGTCTCGGGTTTGGGACTGGCGCTGTTCCTGCCGGCGCATTTTTATGTCCTGGCGTTGGCGCTCAAAGGCGAGGCGGCGCTCGATAGCTTCCTGCGGTGGACCGAATATCCGATGGTGAAGATCGCCGAGACGGGGTTGGTGATCCTGTTGGCAATTCACATGGCCGGCGGACTTCGCCTTCTCGCGTTGGAATTCTTGCCGTGGCGCGATTGGCAGAAGACACTGATCGCCGCCGCCAGCGGGTTTGCGCTCATGGTCGGGCTCGTTTTCCTGCTCCGCGCTTATTAAAGAAACGGTTGGATAGACCATGGTCGAGATCACACGCTCGAAAACCGATATTCTGATCCTGGGCAGCGGTGGCGCCGGACTGTTCGCGGCGCTGCATGCCCACAAGGCCGACCCCGACCTGTCGATCACGATCGCGGTCAAGGGGCTTTTGGGGAAATGCGGCTGCACGCGCATGGTGCAGGGCGGGTACAATGTCGCGATCGCGGCCGAAGACTCGGTCGAGCGCCATTTCATGGACACGATCCTCGGCGGCAAATGGCTGAACCATCAGGAGATTTCCTGGAAACTCGTCAACCTGGCGATCGAACGCATCCACGAGTTGGAAAACGACATGGGTTGCTTCTTTGACCGCAACCCGGACGGCACGATCCATCAGAAGGCCTTCGCGGGCCAAACCTTCGACCGCACGGTGCATAAGGGAAGCCTGACCGGCATCGAAATAATCAGCCGTCTCGCCGAACAGGTCTGGGGCCGCGGCATCCACCGTATGGAAGAGCACCGGGCAGTGGCCTTGGTGCCGTCCACCGACGGGAAGCGGATTGCCGGCGTGTTGATGATCAACATGCAGACCGGCGACTTCCATATGGTGCAGGCCAAGGCGGTGATGATCGGCACCGGCGGCGGGCCCACCATGTACAAGTTCCATACGCCGTCGGGCGACAAGTCTTGCGACGGCATGGCGATGGCCTTGCGGGCGGGCCTGCCGCTGATCGACATGGAGATGGTGCAGTTCCATCCGACCGGGTTGGTCGCGGGCGAGGACACGCGCATCACCGGCACGATCATCGAGGAAGGCCTCCGCGGCGCCGGCGGGTACCTCCTGGACGGCAACGAGCAGCGCTTCATGCACGAATTCGACGAGCGCGGCGAACGGGCGACCCGCGACATCGTCAGCCGCGCCATGTACGAGATGATGAAACAGGGCCGGACCGCGGCGAACGGCGGGCTCTACATCACCATGGCGCATCTCGATCCGAAGATGGTCGTGCAGCAGTTCAAGGGCATGGTCGACCGCTGCCGCGATGTCGGATTCGATCTCGTCGGCGGCCTCGTCGAGGTGGTGCCGACGGCGCATTACATGATGGGCGGGATCAAGTTCGACGAGAACTGTTTCACCGACATTCCGGGCGTGTTCGTCGCAGGCGAGGATGCGGGCGGGGCGCATGGCGCGAACCGTCTCGGCGGCAACGGCGTCGCGAACTCGACCGTCTTCGGCGGCGTCGCCGGGGATACCATGGCTCCTTGGGTGCGCCGCGACGGCGCGTTTTCCGACCCCGACGAGGCGGTGATCGAAGAAACGATCTCGCGATGCCTCACGCCGTTCTCGAACAACAGCGGCAGTGTCACCGACCTGCGGCTGCGGCTCTATGACCTGATGTGGGAGGAGGTCGGCATCACCCGGACGGCCGAGAGCTTGAATAGGGGGCTTGCCGGTCTCGACGAATTGGAAAACGACCTGCGGTCGATCGGATTGGCGGATAGCAGCCGCGCTTTCAATCTTACCTGGCACGATTGGATGAACCTGGACAGCCAGATCCTGGTCAGCCGGGCCATCGCGATGGCGGCCTTGGCGCGCGAGGATTCCCGCGGCGCCCATTTCCGGGAGGATTTTCCGGAAACCCGTGACTTGGAGACCTCCGCCAATACGGTTGTTCGCCGCGACGGCGATGCCATTTCGATTGATACGGTTCCCGTTGCCTTCACGCGAATCCGGCCGGGCGAGACGCTACTGGCCGAAGACGCCGCCGACTAAAAGGGGTGCGCCCATGATCAGGAAAGACAAGATTCTCGAAGCGGGAAAGGAAATCATGAGCCGTGCGGCGATTGAAATCCCGCGCGACTACAAAGACGGCATCCAACAGATGGTCGAGGAGGAGGAAGAGGAACTGAGCCGCTTCGTCCTGCAATCGATGCTGGAAAACTGGGATGCCGCCGAGGAAGACCGCCGCGCGATGTGCGCCGATACCGGCGTGCCGCGCTATTTTGTCAAGGCTGGGAACGAAGCGCAGGTCGAAGGCGGCTTCGTCGCGTTGGAGCACATGCTGCGGAAGGCGACGGCGGAGGCGACCTACGAGATTCCATTGCGACCGAACCGGGTCCACCCACTCACGCGGCATGATAACAACAATAATGTCGGCATCAACGCGCCCGAGATCGAGTTCACCTTCGAACCGGATGCGGATTGGATCGACATTACCTCGGTGCACAAGGGCGGCTTGTTCGGCAGCGACTACCGTATGCTGTTCCCGGGCGACGGCGTCGACGGCATCAAGAAGTTTTTCCTGGACGTGTTGTATGAATTCGGACGCCGGGGACTGGCCTGTCAGCCGGCGATCATGGGCGTCGGTCTCGGCGGCAGCAAGGACATTTCCATGACGCTCGGCAAGCAGGCGGCCTGCTTGCGCACTGTCGGCGAGGCGAACCCCGATCCGGAGATTGCTGCGCTCGAAGCCGAGTTGAAAGAGATGGGTAACAATATCGGCATGGGGCCGATGGGTTTCGTGGGCAAGTCCATGGTGATCGATTGCCATATCGAGGTCGGCTACACGCATACCGGCGGCATGCCGATGAGCGTGCACAGTTTCTGCCTGTCGTCGCGCCGGGCGACGGCGCGGCTGCATGCTGATGGCGGCATCGAGTACCGCACCGATCCGCAGTGGTTCACGCCCTATATGCGGCGTGACACGATCGATTGGTCAACCAGCGAAACGGCGAGGGCCGCGGGATGAGAAAAGTTCGCTTGAAGACGCCGATCACCGACGAAGACCTCGAAGGCTTGGAGTTGGGCGACGCGGTCTACCTGGACGGGATCGTCTATACCGGGCGGGAAGGGGTCTATAACCGCGCGATCGGCGAAGGCATCAAGCCGCCGGTCGATCTGAAGGCATTGACGAATGTGACCTTCCATTGCTCGCCCGCGGCGGCGGTGCGGCCGGACGGGACGTATAACATCGGCGCGGTGACCGCGACGGCGAGTTTCCGGTTCGCCAAGTGGCTGACCGAATGGTTCGAGTTGTCGGGCGTCAAGATCATCATGGGCAAAGGCGGCATGTCCGAAGAGGACTACCGCAAGTACTTCGTGCCCAACAAGGCGATCTACCTGACCACGGTCGGCTATGGCACCGGGGCGTTGCTCGGCCGGGGCATCACGCGGGTGAAGGATGTGCTGTGGCTCGACGAGCTTGGCATCGCCCAGGCGATCTGGGTCCTGGAGGTGGAGAATTTCGGCCCCTTCCTGGTCGAGAGCGACCTGCAGGGCAACAGCCTGTTCGAGCGGGAGAACCGCCGCACCCAGCCGATGGTGGCGAAGTCGTTCGAAGGTCTCAAGGAGCCCGCCCTCAAGCGGTACGGAGAGACCACCTCGCGCGAAGACGAGGTGGTCTGACCGTTGGGGAGGATGCAGCTTACGCTGCGGTAGGTGTTAACGTAGATGTGGCTCCGCCGTGGCGCGGCGCAGCCATGTGCCGAGCCTTTCGTTTAGAAGGCTTTCGACACGGTGAAGACGGCCCTGGCATCGCACAGGTCGCCGCCACATTCCGATGTACTAAGATCGGTGTCGACATAGGCCAAGCTGAGGTCGAAGCCGAGGATGTTGCGGGTGACCGCAATGGACCAATCGGCATAGTCGGTGCTGCCGGAATTGTCGAAAATGCTGTACCCGATATGCCCGTCGATCGTCAGCTTGAATGGCAACGGGACGCTCACGTCGCCGGCAACGTAATACGCATCGCCAATGCCGCCGAAGAAGTCCGGCGACCAGTAGAACTGTCCCCCGACCGAGGCGACACCGAAGTCATAGCCGGCGCCGGCGCCCGCTTCGATATAGTCATAGTCCAAGCCGTCGCGTGCGTTCGGATAGTTGTAGTAGATCGCGAAGGCTTCCAGCGAAACGCCGGCGATCTCCGTGCCCAATCCACCCGAATAGTCGATCTCGATATGCGCGTTGTCGTTATCCGAGAAGTCGACGTTCGATGCCCATGCGCCGGCGAAGGTGGTGATCTTTTGGCCGCCCACGTTGAAATCCTTCGACCAGCCGAAAGAACCTTGAATGGCAGGGCCTTCGTCGGTCTGAGAAATGCCGCGGAACGTATAGTCGGTCGTGCCGGCGACTTCCGCCGAGAAGGAGCCGATGCTGTCGAAGAAGTTGTCGACGGCGTCTTTGTCGTCGGCGGTCGCCATGGTCCCCGTTGCCAAGAAAAAAGCGGTGGCGCAAGCGAGCATTTTTTTATGCATGTTTTTCCCTTTCCTCATGCGATGCGTACGCGAAATTCAACACGAGGTCGCAAGACGCGTGCCATGAGGCAAAATAAGGAATTGATTGATATTGTTAAATTTTTATGATGCTCAAAAAATATGCAATGCAAGAAACGCCGATAGTTTCAGCAGGCTGCTCTAAACTTAGACAATGGCTGAGGCATTGTCGCAAAGAAAGGGCGGTTTCCATTCTTCTGAAAACCGCCCTCAGGCACAGGGAGAGAAACAGGTTTGGCTTGCATCGACGAAGGGCAAGAAAATGGGATGCGGTCGTGATCGGGTTCTGACGCACACCCTGACTTGCTTCCGAGACGCCGTGCCGCATGGGCTTCGCTGGAATGGGGCGCGGAACCTCGTCCGTCTGCATGTGTAGTAAAGCGCGAAGACAAGAAGAAATGGTTAACAAAACAGGAATTCGTTCTTAGATTTCTTAAAATGACGGCCGGGTCGTTGACGCTGATTATCCGCCGTCCTAGCTTGGGGTGTTCCCAACCAAACCGAGATCACCGCTTCTATGGCAAAAGCCGCTTCGCCAGCCCGACCCGTGTTGCCCTCCGTTGACCGTCTGCTGCGGCATGCGTCGGTGGAAGGGTTGAGTTCCGTGCACGGCCGGCCGCTCGTCACCGACGCGGTTCGGGAGGTGCTGGATACCGCGCGATGGGCGCTGAAAGACGACAAGGGCGCCGCACCCGGTGAGGAAGAACTCCTGCGCCGCATCGAAGTCCGTGTGGCCGACGTGTTGCGGCCATCGCTTGTTCCGGTCTTCAATCTTACCGGCACCGTGCTGCACACGAATCTCGGCCGCGCCGCCTTACCGCAGGAAGCGTTGGACGCGGTCATCGCTGTGTCCGGTGGCGCCAGCAATCTCGAATACGACCTGGATACCGGCCGGCGCGGCGACCGCGACGACCACATCGAAGAGGTCATTTGCCGATTGACCGGCGCGGAAGCCGCGACGGTGGTGAACAACAACGCCGCCGCCGTGTTGCTGGTCCTGAATACGTTGGCGATGCGCAAGGAAGTGCCGGTGTCGCGCGGCCAGTTGATCGAAATCGGCGGCGCCTTCCGAATTCCGGACATCATGAAGCGGGCGGGGTGCAAGCTCTGCGAAGTGGGTACGACCAATCGGACGCATCTGAAGGATTTCGAGGCGGCAATCGGACCGAGCACCGCGTTGTTGATGGCGGTTCATACGAGCAACTACGAGGTGCAGGGCTTCACCGCCGAGGTTCCCGAAGACAAGCTCGCCGATCTGGCGCATCGCCATGACCTGCCCTGCGTCGTCGATTTGGGCAGTGGCACGCTGATCGATCTCGAAGCCTTCGGGCTGCCGCACGAGCCGACCCCGGCGGAAGCGATCGCGTCCGGCGCCGATCTCGTCACCTTCAGCGGCGACAAGCTGTTGGGCGGACCGCAGGCCGGCATCATCGTCGGCCGCAAGGATTTGGTCGCCAAGGTGCGGAAGAACCCGCTGAAACGCGCGTTGCGGTTGGACAAGATGACGATCGCCGCCTTGGCCACGGTCTTCCGGCTCTATCTCGACCCGGATCGTCTGACCGAACGTATGCCGGCATTGCGGTCCCTGACGCGGTCGCCCGACGAGATTCGGGCGCTGGCGGAGCGATTGCAACCGAGGCTCGCCGACGCGGTGGGCGATGGTTTTACCGTATGTATCGACGATTGCCACAGTCAGATCGGTAGCGGCGCGCTGCCGGTGGATCTGCTGCCGAGCGCGGCGCTCACCGTCCGGCCGGATACGGGAAGGCGGGGCGCGGGGCGTGCGCTGAAACGGCTTGCGACAGCGTTCCGGCAGTTGCCGCAACCGGTCATCGGACGCATCCAGAACGACGCTTTCTCGCTTGATCTCCGGTGCCTTGAGGATGAAGCGGCCTTCGTGGACCAGCTCCGCCATCTTTCGGTGAAGTGACCGGCCGCCGTGATTATCGCAACCGCCGGACATATCGATCATGGCAAGACCGTTCTGGTGAAGGCGCTGACCGGTGTCGATACCGATCGCCTGCCGGAGGAAAAGGCGCGCGGCGTTTCTATCGACCTGGGCTTCGCCTATGACACGCTGACGGATGGCACGCGCGTCGGCTTCATCGATGTGCCGGGGCATGAGCGGTTTGTCCGCAACATGCTGGCCGGCGTCACCGGGATCGACTTCGCGTTGCTCGTCGTGGCGGCGGATGACGGCCCGATGCCGCAGACGCTGGAGCATCTCGCGATTCTCGATCTGCTGGGTCTGAGCGCCGGGGCGGTCGCGTTGACCAAGATCGACCGTGTCGATCCTCAGCGGGTTTCCCAGGTACGCGACGAGATCGCGCTGTTGCTCGTCGAAACGGGGTTGAGCGGCGCGCCGGTCTTTCCGGTTTCGGGCATCACCGGCGAGGGCATTCCGGAACTCCAGCAACACCTCTCCAGCATAGCGGCGTCGATTGCCGACCGGCGTACGGACGGGCATTTCCGCCTTGCCGTCGACCGCTGTTTCACCCTTTCCGGGGCGGGCGTCGTGGTGACCGGCACCGTCTTTTCCGGCACCGTCTCTGCCGGCGACCGCTTGTTGCTCTCGCCCTCCGGATTGCCGGTCCGGGTCCGGTCCATCCATGCGCAGAACCAGCAATCCGATGTCGGTACCGTCGGGCAACGCTGTGCGCTCAACATCACCGGCGGCGATATCGACCGCGATGCGGTGCACCGCGGCGATTGGGTCTTACCCGGCGCCATCCATGCGCCCTCCGACCGGCTCGACGCCCGCATCCGGTTGCTGCCGGGCGAGACCAAGGCCTTACGGCATTGGACCCCGGTGCATGTCCATCTCGGTGCCGTCGACGTGACCGGACGGGTCGCCATTCTGGATGGCTGGTCGATCAAGCCGGGAGAGAGTGGCCGCGTGCAACTCGTGCTCGATCATCCGGTCGGGGCGTTGCGCGGCGACCGGTTGATCCTGCGCGACCAGTCGGCGCAACGGACCGTCGGCGGTGGCTGGATCATCGATCCCTTCTCGCCGAAACGGGGCCGTCGGACGCCGGACCGGCTCGCCGTTCTGGAAGCGCTGGAGGTGGAGGCGGCGGATGCGCGGTTGTCGGCCCTGCTCGACCGGGCGTCGGATGGTGTCGATCTTCAACGGCTGGCGACCGCCTGGAACCTGCCGCCGGCCGAAGCCGACAAGCTTTGGCGTCGTATCGATATGGTGCGCACCGGGAAGCCGGACGCGCCCGTCGGGTTCTCCCGCGCGCAATGGGATGCGATGCAGGCGGCGGCCTTGGAACAGCTCCGGGCGTGGCATGACAAATCGCCGGACCAGCCGGGGCCGGGCGAGGCCCAGCTTCGCCGCGCCATGCCGCAGCGCCTGCGCGAAGATCTGTTCTCGGCGCTGGTCTTGGAATTGATCCGGGACAAGCGCGTTTTGCGCGACGGCTCCAGCCTACACTTGCCGGGACATCGTGCCGCGTTGGCCCCGAACGACGCGGCGATGTGGGAACGCATCCGGCCCTTGCTCGACGTGGATCACCTGCGTCCGCCGCGCGTGCGCGAGTTGGCCGAGGAGTTGGATTACGATCTGAAGCCGCTGGAACAACTGCTGATGCGGGTGACCCGCATGGGGATGCTCTACCGGGTCGCGGACAACCGTTACTACCTGCCGGACACATTGCGCCAGCTGGCGGAAATTGCCGAAGGCGTCGCCAAATCGGCAGAGGACGGCACCTTCGATGCGCGCGACTATCGGGACGCGACCGGAATCGGCCGTAACGTGACGATCCAGGTGCTGGAGTTCTTCGACAAACAGGGCTTTACACGGCGGATCGGCGACAACCGGGAAATCCAGCAGTCTTCGATGGAGGTCTTCGGATAACGATGCGTATTACCGCCTTCGAAACGCACCGTATCCCCGTCAATCATCGCGGCGATTGGATATTCGTGCGGGTGGCGGACGACGCGGGCAACGCGGGCTGGGGCGAGGCCAGCGGGTCCGGCGACGACGAAGCGGTGCTTGCGGCGCTGGCCGACATGGCGACGTCGTTGCAGCAGGACGAATGCGATCCGGATGCCCTGTTAGATCGTCTGCGGCAATCGGCTTCGGCGGAGAAGGTGCCGCGAACGGCGGCCAGCGCCGTCGAGCACGCGGTGACCGAACTGGTCGCCCGTCGGCTGAACAAATCCGTTGCCGAATTGCTGAGCGGCGGCGGCAGCATCCGGGACGACGTGCCGATCTACGCCAATGTGAACCGGATGTGCCGCGACCGGGCGCCCGAGACCGTGGCGGCGGCCGGGCGGCAGGCGGTGGCCGGCGGATTGAAACGTGTGAAATTCGCGCCGTTCGACGAAGTCACGCCTGACGGGCTCGCCGTCGCGGGAACCGGCATTGCCGGGCCGGGCGCGGACCGGCTGCGCGCGTTGCGGGCGGCGATCGGCCCGGACGTCGCATTGATGGTCGACTGCCATTGGCGGTTCACGCCCGAGACAGTGCGCTATCTCGGCGACTTGGCCCGGGAATTGGATATCGGCTGGATCGAGGACCCGCTGCCGGACCTCGATCCCGTCGAGATGCAGCGGCTGCGGGATGCGTCGGGCGCACGCATCGCGGGCGGGGAGGCTTTGTTGGTGCACGAGGACTTCGAAGCCCTGATCCGCAGCGGCGCGGTGGATGTGTTGATTGCGGATGTGAAATACGTCGGCGGCGTGGGGCCGTTGGACCGTATCTGCAAGCTGGCGGCCGACCATGGCATGACCTTCGCGCCGCACAATCCGAGCGGGCCGATCGCGACGGCGGCGAGCGCGCATGTCATGGCCGCCAATACCAATGCCGAGGTGCTGGAGTTCCCCTTTGGCGAGGTGCCCTGGCGCGCCGACTTCGCCGCCGGCGAGAGCCTGATCGGCGATCGTTTCGCCGTGAAGGGGCCGGGCTACGGTATCGCCTTGAAACCGGAAAAAGCCGGTACGCGAGCGACTTAACCCGGGTTTCCCCGCTGCACCCTTGACGCGGCATCGCGACTGCCTAGGATCACTCGCGGAGGAGTATCGGGGCCGGTGTCTCGTGCGGTCTTCAAAACCGTTGAGGGACGTACAACGTTCCTGGTGGGTTCGACTCCCACACTCTTCCGCCAATTTCCCGACTTTCCGACCGAGGTGGAGCCATGGCGCGCATTCCGTATCCCGACCACGACGCGCTGCCGGACGACGTGCGCAGTTTCGTCGGGCGCATCTCGCCGATGCTAAACATCTATCGCATGCTGCCGCACGCCGAGACCTCGGTATACGGCTTCATGAAGCTGGGCAACGCCTTGCTTTTCAAGGCGGACCTGGACCCGGTGCTGCGCGAACTCGTCATCCTGCGGGTCGGATACCTGTCGGACGCGGCCTATGAACTGCACCAACATGTCCGGGTGGCGCGCCATGTCGGCGTGCCGGATGAGAAGATCGCGGCCGTGCGGGACGACCCCGAGGCGGACCTGTTCTCGCCGCTGGAGCGGGCAATCCTGCGTTATACCGACGAGGTCGTGCAGGACGTGAAGGCGAGCGACGAAGCCTATGCCGCGGTTTCGGCGGTGCTCTCGCACCGCGAGATGTCCGAGCTCACCCTGACCATCGGCTTCTACATGATGGTGTGCCGCTTCCTGGAGAATTTCGAGGTCGAGATCGAGGACGACGGCGTCATCGACCCGGCCGAGAACATGCCGCCGGGCCGTTAAGCTAGAGGTTTGGCGAAGGCGCGATTCCAAGAAGGTCGAGGAAACCTTCGGCGGCGGGCGATGTCGGGCGGTTGCGGATCCGCAGCAATCCGAGTTTCCGTGTAATCGCGGGATTGGTGAGCGGCAGCGAGCGCACGGACGGGTCCGGTTCGATCGCCAGCGCCGATTCGGGTACGATCGACACGCCGATCCCGGACCGCACCAGCGAAAAGACCGTGGCGAACTGACTCACTGTGATTGTGCGATCGAAGCCGATCCCTGCCGTCGCGGCGCTGCCGTCGATCAGCCGCCGCATGCCCGCGCCGAACGGCATCGTGATTACCGTTTCGTCCCGCAAATCCTTCATGCCCAGGCGCCGCCGCGCGGCCAGACGATGGTCGGTGCGCAGCACCACCCGGAACCGTTCGTCGCGCAACGGGGTCGCTTCGATCGCATCGGGCAGGGCGGGGGAGTTGGTGATGTCGCCGATCCCGAAATCGACAAGGCCGCTGCGCACGTCTTCGATGACGGTGCTCAACAGGCCTTCGCGGATTTCCAGGTCGACGCCGCGATGGCGCTGGTGATAGTCCGCGATGACCTTGGGCAGCACGCCATAGGCGACCGACATGAGACAGGCGATCACCAGCTGACCGCGCTCGCGGCTCTGCAACGCCCGCATGTTCTGCACGCTGATTTCCAGGTCCGCGAGCAGGCGCTCCGCAACCGGCACGAACTCCCCGCCCGCCCCGGTCAGCGCGACCCGCCGCGTGCTGCGGGTGAACAGCCGCACACCCAGCGTTTCCTCGACCCGCATGATGGCCCGCGTCAAGGCAGGTTGCGACATGTTCAAGTCCGCGGCGGCGGCGACGAAGCTGCCGTACCGCGCCAGCGACACGACACAGCGGAGTTGTCGGGAGCTGAGATCCTGTTTGTCGGCGTCGGCGGGCATCGGTGAGCATCAATCGTATTTATGCATAAAATGGAATAATAAAGGAAATTAGGAAAGTATTGAAGCATTACCGTGTTGTGCGCATAGTTGGGCATCGAACTCCGCCACCAATGAGAGAAGAATCGATGACGGGTGAAGCCCTCGCGAAACGCAGCGCCGATACGGATGCCGAGCCGTCGGCGGTGCCCAACGATACCGACCTGGTCGAGTGGTACTATGATAAGGGATATTCCGACGGCTTCCCTGTCGCGCCGCCGACGCCGGAGAAGGTCGAGGCGATGATCGCGGCCCTCGGCGGTGACCCGGATTACGTCGAAGCCCGGGTGCCGCCCCGGTGGGGCAACCTCACCCGCGAGGTGCTGGCGATCAACATGGTGATGGCCGGTTGCAAGCCGGAATACGCGCCGGTCGTTCGGGCGGCGATGCTGGCGCTGTGCTCCACCGCGTTCAACCTGGTCGGCGTGCAGGCGACGACACATATGGCGTCGCCGCTCCTGGTCGTGAACGGACCGATCCGGAACGAGATCGGCATGAACAGCGGCCACAATGCCTTCGGCTCGGGCAATCGGGCGAACGCGACGATCGGCCGGGCGATCCGGATGGTCTTGTTGAATGTCGGCGGCGGTTGGCCCGGGGAGTTGGACAAGAGCACCCTCGGCTCTCCCGCGAAATACACCTATTGCATCGCCGAAAACGAAGAGATCGGCTGCCTTGCGCCCTATCACGTGGAGAAGGGGTTCGATCAGGAGGACTCGACGGTCTTCGTGATGCCCGCCGAGCCGCCACATAGCGTCACCAACCATGTCTCGGACGATCCGGAAGGCATCCTCGACAGCATCGTCTCGGCGATGAGCACCATCGCCCATAACAACGCCGTCAGCGCCGGACATTGCGCCGTGGTCATCGGACCGGAGCACGCCAAGGTGATGGCGAAGTATCAGTGGACCCGGCACGATATCCGCCATTACCTGTGGTATCAGGCGACCAACACCTTCGGCGACGTGGCGTTCCAGCACCGCTACGGCAAGGTCTATAACCGCAGCCTGCCGAAATGGTACAAGCGCGACGTGGACGCCCGCATTCCGGTCGTCCCGACGCCCGACCACATCCATCTGTTCTGCGCCGGCGGCGAGGCCGGCCGGTTCTCCGCCTTCATTCCGGGCTGGGGCCATATGGCAAGCCCGGTGTTGCGCGAACTGAACGGCCGCGCGCCGGCGGCCGGCGGGATGATCTGCGAAGACGGAACATGCCATCTCTAGCGGCCGTCCAACGGCCGCCGTTGAACGAACGGGATTACCAAACAAGGAGGTCACATGCCACTTGATGCCCCCCAAACGGGCCAGACCGTGTACGACCCGCGCGGCACGGTCGAGGCGGTGCCGGTGCCGATCGGCAAGCGCGTCGAAGCGCTGAACGGTCTGCGTCTCGGCATACTCAGCAACAAGAAGTGGAACGGGAACAACCTGCTCCGCAAGACGCAGGCGATCCTGGAGGAAGATATCGATTTTTCGGAAATACGCTTCTACGAGAAGGAGAGTTTCTCGAAGAATGCGGATCCGGGTCTTCTGGGCGATATCATCGCCGAGAACGATATCGTCCTCACCGCTATCGGCGACTGAGGGTCTTGCACGTCGTGCTGTATGCATGACGCCGTCTCTCTCGAAGGACAAGACCGGCCGACCGCCGTTATCGTGACCACGGAATTCGTCCATGAGGCCGAAGTCCAGCGGGCCGCGCTGGGTATGAATGATCTCGAACCGGTCGTCATCACGCATCCGTTGAGCACCTTGTCCGATGAGGAAATCACGGAACGAGCCCGACAGGCGGCCGAGCAGGCCGTGAAGATCTGGCTGGGCCGGAACTAACCCACGCGCTGACCGGTGCGTTGACGGGGCGCCGCCTGCCGGGAAGCCGGTAGGCGGGACTCTCTCTTTCTCAGGGACGGTTCAACCCCGCCGCGCGGCAAAGCGCGGCGGAAATCCGCCTGTTATTTGTGCGAAAAGCCGAATTTTAAGGGTTGTTTAATGTCTCCAAGACATGGTCGGGGTTACCACGGTCCAAGAATTGGAGCGCAGCCGACAGAATGGCGGCAGTCGAACAGAATGGGTTTGATTTTGGTATCTTGGATGCCGTCGCGGTCGATTTGAGCGGCGGTGATCAGGATGCCTTGGATCAACTGTTCCTGAGCGGCGGACATCAGCCGCCGAAGGTGCAATGGCAACCGTCCGTCGACGATTTGCCCCGGGACGGCCTGCGGTTTCTCCTGACACATTGGGACGGGATGGCTCGTGAGGGCGCCTTGCCGCTCGCCGCCGACCTGGACCCCGTCGATTTGCGACCGGCGCTTGGCAACATCATGCTGGTCGACGTGATCGATGACGGGCGCAACTTTCGGTATCGGCTCTATGGATCGGCGATCGCCTTCATCAGCAGCGGCGATAAGACCGGCCAATGCGTTATCGACTTTGAGGGACTGGCGGCGCATTTCTTTTATGTCATCTATCGAGCGGCCCTGGTCCGGCGGTGTCCGGTCTACACGCATCATTATCCGACCGATATGTCAAATTTTCGCCGGTGGCACCGGCTCCTGCTGCCGTTGGCCGATGAGTCGGGCAGTGTCGTTCGCTTTCTGATCGGGTGCTATGCGGACCCGAAGTCGGAAGCGTTGAAGGACCTGTAGCCCTCGCCGGTGTTCCCGGCGCTAGTCCATATGCGAGTACAGCGTCCGGCCTGGCGTCGGCAGTTCGGCGCGCAGGATCGCGCCGGACTCCGATTCCGTAATGAACAGCGACCGGTTGTCCGGCCCGCCGAAGGCGACATTGGTCGGGAAGAGACCGCGGCAGGATTTGATTCGATACAATGGTTCGCCCAGCGGGCTGAACATCCAGACCGATCCGCCGCCCGCATGGCAGACCAGGATATTGCCATCGGTATCCACCGCCATCCCGTCAGGACCGCTGCCGCCGGATAACTGAACGAAATTCCCGACCTTGGTCGTGCCGCCATCGGGCAGCAACGGCATTCGCCAGACCTGATTGGCGCGGGTCATGGCGACATAGAGCCACCGCTCGGACGGGTCGAGGACCAGTCCGTTCGGACTAGGTCCCGTATCGATCAGCAGGTCCAGGCGTCCGTCGGGTTTCAGGCGATAGACCCGTCCCGTCGGATCGTGCAGTCCGGTCAGCCCCTGGTCGGTGAAGTACAGGTCGCCGGTGCTGGCGAACGTCAGATCGTTGACCCCTTTGAATCCTTCCACGCGGTAACGGTCGCAATGCGGGGTGACCGAACCGCTTGCCGGGTCGACCGTCATGATTCCGTTCTTGTAGTCGGCGACGAATAGGCGGCCGTCTTTGTGGATCTTCAGGCCGTTCGGCTCGCCGTCATACTCCGCCACCACGTCGAACGCGCCCTCGGGGCTTATGCGAAAGATCCGCCCCCATGGGATGTCGACGATGAACAGGTTGCCCGCGCGATCGAATGCCGGGCCCTCGATGAAGGAATGGATCGTCTCGCCCTTATTGTTTGCGCTGGACCAGGTTGAGTAGGTCTCTTCCTTTCTGTATCTCTGGGGAAGTTCGGCGAACACCTCGGTTTCGAGTGTCTCCGGCGGCGGGTATAGGCTCATGGTTGCTCCTCGGGGTGCGGGCTGCCTCTCGCCACCATTTGATATCATCATTGGACGAAGCGAAAGTCGGGGCCTCCGGATGCTCGGAGCCTTCATTCACGATTATCAAGGAGGACGAATATGTCGTCTCAGACAGTTGCCATTCTCAGCCCCGGCGATATGGGCCACAACGTCGCCAAGGTGCTCAAAAAGGAAGGCCTTCGGACGATCACGTGCCTCGCGGGCCGAAGCGATCGGACCCGGGCCCTTGCCGAGGCTGCGGCGATCGAGGATTTGCCGTCGCTCGAGGCGGTCATGGGCGAGGCGGGTCTCGTGCTGTCGATCATGCCGCCGTCGCTGGCCGTGGAATCGGCCAAGACCTATGCAGCGGCGATGACGGCGGCAGGATCGATGCCAACCTATGCGGATTGCAACGCGGTCTCGCCGCAGACGGCGCTCGCGGTGGCTGATGTCATCCAAAGCGCCGGCGCACCCTTCGTCGACGCCGGTATCATCGGACCCGGGCCGGGGACGCGTGAAAAGCCGACGCGATTCTATGTCAGCGGGCCGCATGCGGGGGTGATGGAGATGCTGGAAGGTCCGCATATCGACGTCATCGACATGGGTCCCGATCTGGGGAACGCGTCGGCGATCAAGATGTGTTACGCGGCGGTGACGAAGGGAACTTGGACCTTGTACACGGCGGCGCTGATGGCGGCCGAGGCGCTCGGCGTAACCGACGATCTGCATGATGAGATCCAGTTCAGCCGGCCTAAGGACTTCGCCGAAATGGAACGGATGGTGCCGCGCATGCCGTTGGATGCTGGGCGTTGGATCGGCGAAATGCATGAGATCGCGCATACCTTGGAAGGGACGGGCGTAACGCCGAACTTCCATAAAGGGGCCGCCGATGTTTTCGAACTGTTGGTGAAGACGCCGATCGCGCAGGAAACGCGGCAGACGGTCGATACCAGCCGCACGTTGAAACAGGCCCTGGCCATCTATGCGGAACAGTTACCTGGGGGAGGGAAGTTTTAACCAAATGGGCGGATGATTGGCTCATATTTTGCTTTGTTCCCCGTGAGAGGACGGCGTATTAAGGCGCCTTTGCGCGATGAGGAAGGCACAAGCATGAGCTCGTTGGATTTGGCTCTGATCGGGAACGGCAGCATCGGGGCCCTTATCGACCAGAAGGGACGTATCGTCTGGGGGTGCTTCCCACGTTTCGATGGCGATCCCGTGTTCTGTTCGCTCCTTAAGGATCACGGCGAGCCGGCGCATGGCTTTTTCGATATCGAACTGGTGGATTTCGAACGCGCCGAGCAGTCCTATCGGCCGAACTCCGCGATTCTCCTAACCAAGCTGTACAGTACGGATGGCTCTTGCGTCGAGATCACCGACTTCTCGCCGCGCTTTAAGCAGTTCGGGCGGTCCTTCCGGCCGACCATGTTGATCCGACACATTCGCCCGCGGGCTGGCAATCCGCGTCTTCGCATCCGGCTGCGGCCCGCTTACGACTACGGCAGTCATCGCCCCGAAATGACCCGGGGGTCGAATCACCTTCGCTACGTCATGCCGGAAATGACCTTGCGGCTGACCACCGACGCGCCGGTGGTTTATGTCGCCGACGAGATTCCCTTCAACCTCGATCGACCGATAACGATGGTGCTCGGCCCGGACGAGAGCCTCGAACGTCCCGTTGCCCAGACGGGACGGGATTTCTTCGAGAAGACCGATGACTATTGGCTCGAATGGTGCCGCTATCTTGCGTTGCCCTTCGAATGGCAGGGCGCCGTCGTACGGGCGGCGATTACGCTGAAACTCTGCCATTTCGAGGAAACCGGCGCGATCATCGCCGCGATGACGACGTCGGTGCCCGAAGCGGCGGATTCGGCGCGCAATTGGGACTACCGGTTCTGCTGGCTTCGCGATTCCTATTTCGTGGTGCAGGCGCTGAACCGGTTGGGCGCTACCCGGACGATGGAAGGCTACCTTAGTTACATCAACAATATCGTCGCCAGCGTCGATACCGACAATGACCTGCAACCCGTCTTCGGGATCGCCCATGCGCATAAGCTTGACGAGTGGGAAGTCGATTCGCTCGAAGGATATCGCGGCATGGGACCGGTGCGCGTCGGCAACCACGCCTATACGCAGGTGCAGAATGATGGCTACGGCAGCGTCATCCTCGCCGGTGCGCAGAGCTTCTTCGATATTCGGTTGCGTCGGCCGGGCACGATCGATCAGTTCCGGCAGTTGGAGAAACTCGGCGCGCGGGCGGTAGCCTTATGGGACAAGCCGGATGCGGGCATGTGGGAATTGCGCACGCGGCAAAGCGTCCATACCTTTTCGAGCGTCATGTGCTGGGCCGCTTGCGACCGGCTGGCGCGGATATCCGACCGCCTCGGTTTGACGGACCGGCAGGTTTACTGGGAGGATAAGGCGCAGTTGATCCGCGACGGCATTCTCGACAAGGCGTGGAACGCGTCGCTTAACAGCTTCACCGGGACCTTCGAAGGCGACGAGGTGGACGCCAGCCTTCTTCTGATGCCGGAAATCGGGTTTATCGATCCGGATGACAAACGGTTCCACGGCACGTTGGCGTTGGTCGAAAACCGATTGAAGAAAGGCATGCATTTGTTCCGGTACGGTAACGAGGACGATTTCGGTTGTCCGGAAAATGCGTTCAACATCTGCACCTTTTGGTATATCGACGCCCTTGCGATGGTCGGCCGGACCGATGAGGCCCGCGCGCTATTCGAGAATATGTTAGCTTGCCGTAATTCCGTCGGGCTGTTGTCCGAGGACCTCGACCCCAAGACCGGAGAATTGTGGGGCAATTTCCCACAGACTTATTCGATGGTCGGAATCGTCAACTCTGCGATGCGGCTCTCGAAGCCGTGGGAGCAGGCTTTTTGAGCCGTCTTGTCGTTGTTTCGAATAGAGTTGCCCCTGTCAAACAGCCGCGGCCCGGCAGTCAGGGCGGACTTGCCGTCGGCATCCTGGCCGCGTTGCGGGATCGCGGCGGTATCTGGTTCGGCTGGAACGGCAATATCTCGGAGCAATCGGCGCAGAAGCCTTCGATCGTATCGGCGGGCCGGCTGACCTACGCGACCGTGGACCTCAATCAAACGGACTATGACGAGTATTACTTCGGGTTTGCGAACCGATCGTTGTGGCCGCTTTTTCACTATCGGCTGGATCTGTCCGAGTTCAACCGCCGCGACTACGAAGGATACCGACGGACCAACCGGCTGTTCGCGAGCCGGCTGCGGCCTTTGTTGGAGCCGGATGACCTGATTTGGGTGCACGACTATCACCTGATCCCCATGGCCGAAGAGTTGCGTAATACGGGATGTGAGCAGCGCCTTGGATTTTTTCTGCATATCCCCTGGCCGACGCCGCAGGTCCTGTTGGCGCTGCCGCAGCATCGCCAAATTGTCCGGGCGATGTGTACCTATGATGTCGTCGGGTTCCAAACCGAGAGCGACCGCAAGGCGTTCTGCAGCTATATCCTTGAGGAAGCCGGCGGATTGATCGGTGATAACGGTTTGGTGCGGGCCTTTGGCCGCACCGTGAAAACCGGTGTCTTTCCAATCGGGATCGATACGGAAACCGTGACCCGCTTTGCCGCTTCCGCGGTCGACTCCCGGACGACGCAGCGCTTGAAAAGCAGCCTCGGCGGCGGCGACTTGCTGATCGGCGTCGACCGCCTCGATTACTCCAAGGGGCTGACCCAGCGGCTCGAAGCGTTCGAACATCTGCTTGAAGCCTATCCGGAGCACCGCGGCCATATCGTGATGCTCCAGATTGCCCCGCCATCGCGCAGCGACGTGCCCGAATATCAACAAATCCAGCGTGAATTGGAGGCCGTGGCCGGGCGTGTGAACGGCCGCTATGCCGAGTTCGATTGGGTGCCGACGCGTTATCTCAACAAAGGGTTCAACCGCCGCACCCTGTGCGGTTTCTTCCGGACCAGCAAGGTCGGTTTCGTGACGCCGCTGCGCGACGGGATGAATTTGGTGGCGAAGGAGTACGTCGCCGCGCAGGATCCCAAGGATCCCGGTGTGCTTGTGCTATCGCGATTCGCCGGGGCTGCGAACGAGTTGCCCGAGGCCCTGATCGTGAACCCGTTCGATACGGAAGGGGTGGCGGAAGCGCTGCAGCATGCGTTGACAATGTCATTGGAGGAGCGTCGGGAACGCTGGCAGGCTATGTATGATCAGCTCTGCCGACACGATATCACCGCTTGGCGCGAATCCTTTATCGAGGTCCTAACACGGGCGCCCTACAGCACGCGGCAAGGTCTGCCGAACTGATCAATCGATGGCGCGGTGTGCATTGGGCCGCTGTTTCTGTTAGGATCAATCAACCTGATCACGACAGCACGGAAACGGCGTGCAGGGAGAAACGAAGGCCAAGGAGTATCCCTCTGTCGCACAAAATTCTGTCCGGCGGAACTGTGTGCCGGGGACTGGAGTGTCGTACGCTCACAGGACAGTATCGTGACAGGAACCGCTTGGGACTTTAACGCCCGAGCGATATCTCGTAACCTTGGCGCACCCTGGCCGTTCGGGCTTTGACCGGACGGCGCTTTTCTTGTCAGCATCGGCGGTTTGCGCATGGTAAGCGGTGGCGTCCCCGCGTGGACGATTGAGTTTGAGAGGGACCCGGCGTGAACGACGACGATCCGTCGGTCGTTACGGACCGTATTCACGGGCGGTGCGAAAAGCGAACGACCCCTTGCGGCGATGGCCGCATGGTGTGGCGCATCTGGGGCGCGGGCGAACCGGTGGTCCTGTTGCATGGCGGGTCCGGGTCGTGGACCCATTGGATCCGCAATCTGCCGGTGCTGGAGGACAAGTACCGGCTCTATGTCGCGGACATTCCGGGCTTCGGCGACTCCGACTTGGCGCCGCAGGAGTACGATATCGGCCGGCTTCCCGAATCGACCGACCATATCGCGGAGATCGTCTGCCAAGGGCTGGCCGAATTGTTGCCGCCGCCCGCGCGCTACCATCTCGTCGGGTTTTCCTTCGGCAGCGTGATGGGGGGATATCTGGCGCGCCGCGAGGGCGCGCGCCTGGCCTCTTTTACCTTGATCGGCGCGGCCGCGCTCGGCGTGCCTTGGCCCGGGTTGTCCAAACCGCTGCAGGCGGCGAAAGACGGGATGTCCGACGCGGAAGTCGGGGAGGTCCAGCGGCACAACCTGAACGCCATCATGCTGGCGAAACCGCCGGCGGAGATCGACGATTTTGCGGTGTGGTTGCAGGTCGAGAACGTCAAGCGCGCGCGGATGCGGTCCCATGTGGTGGCCGGCACGGATACCCTGGCGCGAGTCCTGCCGGATGTGACGGCCCCGATGACGGTCATTTGGGGGGCGGAGGATGTTTTTGCTAAACCCGGACTTGCGGATCGGAAGGCGGTGTTCCGATCGGCCCAGTCGGACGTGGCGATACACCTTCTCGACGGCGTCGGTCACTGGGCGATGTACGAGGCCGCGGAGCCGGTCAACGACCTGCTGCTGGATGCGCTGAAGCGATATGGGATGCGAAACGATGAAAGATAGTGGGGGCGTAGCCGATCCCGATACACTGGTGGCCCGATTGGATGCGTCGGCGGAACGGCGCCTTACGCCCTGCGGTGACGGCGACATGGTTTGGCGTATCTGGGGCGAAGGGCCGGCGCTTGTGTTGCTGCACGGGGGGCATGGCGCCTGGACCCATTGGATCCGGAACATTCCCGACTTGGCGGTGCATTACCGACTCTACGTGCCGGACCTGCCGGGCTACGGCGAGTCCGCCACGCCGGCTGAGCCGCACACGTCGGAGTGCCTGGGCGAGATTATCGCGGACGGGGTCAATCTCGTGCTGCCGCCCGAGACGACCTGCGCGATGGCTGGGTTCTCGCTCGGCGGTATCGTGGGCGGCAGCGCCGCCGCCTTGCTGGGGCCGCGCGTTCATACATTCGTCGTTATCGGTTCCGGCGGGCTCGATCTGCCGCGGGCGAATATCGGCGGCTTGCAGAAATGGACCGCCGATATGCCGGACGACGTGCTGCGCGACATACATCGCCGGAACCTCGCGACCATCATGATCGCCGATCCAAACCGGATCGACGGTTTGGCTCTACAGCTTCAGATGTCCAACACGGTGAAGGCCCGGATAAAGGGCAGCGCGATCGCCCGGTCGGATGCCTTGCGCCGCGCGTTGCCGGCGATCAAGGCGCGGCTCGTCTGCATCTCGGGGGCGGCGGATGTGTATGTGGTCGACAGCATGGCGGAACGGAAGGCGGCGTTCCATGCCGTTCAGCCGGGGACGCCCTTCCACGTCATCGACAATGCCGGGCATTGGGTGATGTATGAGGCGGCGGACGCGTTCAACGATGTGCTGATCCAGGCGTTACGCGCCGCCGCGCCCGAGGGCGCTTCCGCATGAGCGGCCGCGCGGCTCCCGACCCCATACAGAATGGAGAATCGCCCGAGGCCTGCGTGCGCCGTTTCGTGGCGGCGGCGGAACATCGAACCACCCCGTGCGGCGGGGGCGATCTGGTCTGGCGCATTTTCGGTGACGGCCCGCCGTTGGTTCTGCTGCATGGCGGCTTCGGCCGGTGGAGCCATTGGATTCGGAATATTCCGGAACTGGCCCGGTACTTCACCTTGTATCTGCCGGACATTCCCGGTCACGGCGATTCCGCCATGCCGCCGGAACCCTATACCGGCTTGTCGATCGCCGCGCAGATCAAAGAGGGACTGGAGGCGTTGATCCCCGGCCGCCAGCCGCTCGCCGTCGCCGGGTTTTCGTTCGGCGGCATTATCGGCGGCTGTTTGGCGGCGCAGTACCCGCGGGTCGAAACGCTTGCGATTTGCGGCTCCAACGGTTTGGGGTTGCGGCGGGGGGCGATTACCGGACTGCGCCACTGGCGCGGCGTTACGGACCCGGACGAACTCGCCGCGGTCCATCGCAACAATCTTGAAATCGTGATGTTCGCCGACCCGGACCGGATCGACGAACTCGCGGTCTACCTGCAAACCACCAATGTGCCGGATGCGCGGATCAAAGGGCGGCTGATCGCCGTGACCGATGCGCTGGCGGCGGCGTTGCCGGATGTCACGGCGCGGATCGTCCCCATTTTCGGGGCGTTGGATTGCTATGCGAAGGACTTCATGGACGACCGTATCGCGCTGTTCCGCTCGATCCAGCCGGATTGTGACTTCAGGATCATCGAAGACGCGGGGCATTGGGTGATCTATGAACAGCCCGACAGGTTCAATGCGGTCTTGCTGGAAGCGCTGGGCGTGCAGGGCGGCGACCATGGATGACGCGATCGCCCGGCCGTCCGCGCCAACGGTCGCGGCCGATGAAACGCCGGCGGAAATCGTGGCGCGGATCGACGCATTGTCCGAGCAGCGCCGCACCCGCTTCGACGGCGGCGAGATGGTCTGGCGGGTGTGGGGACAGGGCCGCCCGCTGGTGCTGTTTCACGGCGGGTATGGGAGCTGGACGCATTGGATCAAGACTGTCCTGCCATTGTCACGGCATTTCCAAGTTTTCGCGGCGGACATGCCGTCGCATGGCGACTCCGACGCGTTGCCGGGCCGCCCGACTCGCGATGCGATGGCCGATGCCGTCGGCGCGGGGCTCGACCAGCTTTTCGGCAGGGAGCAGGTCTACGATGTTGCCGGGTTTTCCATGGGGGCCAATTTGTCCGCAGCCATCGCGTTGGCGCATGGCGGCAAGCTCGACAACCTCGTCGTGGTCGGACCCGGCGGGCTGGGCGTGCCGTCGCAAAAGATCACGGGGCTGCAGCGTTGGCGGCCGGACCTGCCGCGAGAGGTCCTGGACCGCCGGCACCGCAACAATCTCGGCGTCATCATGTTTCACGACAACTCGCGGATCGACGATCTGGCGGTGCATCTGCAGCGGGAGAATGGGTTGCGCATGCGGTTCCGGATCGCCCGCAGCGGCATCAATACCTTGCTGAAGGATAGTCTGCCGGGCGTGCGCTGCAGGTTGTCCTGCATCTGGGGGGACGGCGACGTCTACGCCGTGGGCGGGCGCGACGCGCGGGTCGGCGTGATGCGGCGGTCGCATCCCGATATCGAGACGCGGATCGTCGCCGATGCCGGGCATTGGGTGATGTACGAGCAAGCCGAGGCCTTCAACGCCGCTTTGCTGGAATCGCTGGGCGCGACCGACACGCCCGCTTGATAAAGAAAGGCGCGCCGGCGGCTAAACGTGCGCGACGGTGAGGCTCTTCCGCACGCGGGCGGCGGCGAAGGCGAAGAAGATGCCGCCGATCGCGACGACCAGGGCGAATTGCGGCCAGACGATGTCGAAACCCGCGCCCCGGTTCAGGATTGCCTGGGCGAAGCTCACGAAATGGGTCGGCGGCGCGGCCTGCATGATCGTCTGGAGGAGTTCCGGCTGGCTCTCAAGCGGCGTGTTGGCCCCCGACAGCAGGTTCATCGGCAGGACGACCAGCATGAACAGAAGGCCGAACTGTGGCATGGACCGGGCAATCGTTCCCAGGAAAATGCCCAGGGCCGTCGAGAAGAAGAGGTAGCTCGCCGTTCCCGCCAGAAAGAGCAGCCGTGATCCGGCGATAGGCACTTGCAGCAACAGCTCGACGACCAATGCCATGGACAGCCCCGTGGCCACCAGGATCACGAGACCGTTGGCCCAGACCTTCGCCATCATGATTTCCAGAGGCGTCAGCGGCATCACCAACAGATGCTCGAGCGTGCCATGCTCGCGTTCCCGGATCAGGGCCGCGCCGCTCAAGATGATCGAAAGCATCGTAATCTGCTGGATAACCTGCATGATGCCGGTGAACCAAGCGCTCTCAACGTTTGGGTTGAAGGCATAGCGCGATCGTAGCTCGACCGCGGGGGGCGGTCTCGGCGTGCCGGAACCAACGAACCGGTCGATTTCCTGCAGTAGGATAGCGTTGATATAGCCGTTCCCGATCCCGGCCTGCATCATGGCGGTAGCATCGATATTGATCTGGACGGTCGGGTGGCGCCCGGCGAGGATGTCGGACTCGAAGTTGCCGGGGATGACCACGACGAATGTGTACTCGCGGGCATTCATCGCCGGATCGATCCGGTCAAAGGAAATCAACTCGGGTTTGCGGAAATAGGGCGGCAGGAAAGCTTGTCTAATCCTAGTCGATAATTGCGAGCGGTCTTGATCGACGATCGCGATAGACCCGTTTCGAAGGTCGTGGGACAGGCCGGTCGCCGCCGTATAGATCGATAGCGAAAATGCCCACACGATGAGGATGAGCATGACGTTGTCCCGGCGTAGGCTGAACAATTCCTTGACGCCTAGGCGGTAGATGTTCTCCAGGCGGCCCATGCTATGGCTCCTGCTTCTTCAGGAGGATGACGCTCAAGGCTGTCAGGATCGGAAGGAAGATCAGGAGTGCTATGAACTCGGTCGACAAATCGCGAAACCCGAGACCCTTGGTGAACGTTCCGACGCTGATATTCATGAAATATGTAGTGGGAATGATTTTGCCTGTGAATGCCGCGCCGCCTTCGAGTGACGAAACGGGTTGCATCATGCCGGAGAACAGGATCGACGGGACGATCGTCGCGATGGCGGTGCCGAACAGCGCGGCGATTTGGGTCCGGGTGAACGCTGAGATCAACAGGCCGACGCCCGTGGACGCCGATACGAAGAGCGCGGCGCCCAGGCACAATGCCGCAAAGCTTCCTTTGATCGGCACCTCGAACAGGAAGAGTGCCATTGCCACCAATATGAAGAAGTTGATCAGCGCGATCGCGATATACGGAAGTTGCTTGCCGAGTAGGAATTCAAGCCGCGTGACCGGGGTGACATAGAGGTTGGTGATCGACCCGAGTTCCTTTTCCCGTACGACGCCCAGGGCGATCAGGATTGCCGGTATCTGCATGAGAAGCAGCGCGATCGTCGAGGGGACCATCGCGAAGACGCTTTTGAAGTCTTGGTTGTACTTGAACCGGGGTTCGATCGCCGCGAGCGGCAGAACAGGCGGCAGGCCGATGGAGTCGCGCGACAGGTCGTCCAAATAGCGTTGATGCAGCCCTTCGACATAGCCGCGGATGGTTTCCGCGCGGAACGGCATGGCGCCGTCGATTCGGGCCGATACCGCAGGGCTGCGGCCTTGCAGCAGCGCCTTGCCGAACCCCGGTGGAATTTCGATGGCCAGCGTGATGTCGCCGCTCTGGAGGCGAAGGTCCATCTCGGCATGACTCGAAATCGGCGCGCCGCGCAGGAAATACCGCGACCCGGCGAACCCTTCGAGGTAGGTGCGGCTCTCCGGCGTTTGATCCTGGTCGAAGGCCGCATACCTGAGGTTTTCCACATCGAACGTGATGCCGTATCCGAACACGATCATGAGGATCGCCGTTCCGAGAACCGCGAAGGCAAGCCGGATCGGATCACGGGAAATCTCCATCGTTTCGCGCCGGCAATAGGCCATCAGCCGCCGCAGACTGAATCCGTCGCGCGGCGGGGCCGCTTTGCCGTTCTGCGCTGCCGCGTCTGTCAGCGATTCGGTTGGTGCGGGTTCACTGTCCGCTTCTTGCAGGTAGGCGATGAAGGCGTCTTCCAGCGTCTCGACGCTACGCCGTCGCATGAGCTCGGCAGGCGTGCCGTCGGCCAGCACGAGACCGGCATGCATCAGGGATATCCGGTCGCATCGCTCCGCCTCGTTCATGAAATGCGTGGAGATGAAGATCGTCACGCCTTGGTTTCGGGACAGATCGATCAACAGTTCCCAGAACATGTCCCGGGCGACCGGATCGACCCCGGACGTCGGCTCGTCCAGGATCAGCATTTCCGGTTCGTGGATGACCGCGACGGCGAGGGAGAGCCGTTGGCGCACGCCCAAGGGCAGTTTCTCGGCGAGGTCATCGACGTAGTCGGCAAGGCCGAACCGGGCGATCAGGTCGTCGATCCGGTCGGGAATGCGATGGCGCGGCAGGTGGAACAGCCGGGCATGAAGGTCGAGATTTTGCGCGACCGTGAGTTCCGTATACAGCGAGAAGGACTGGGACATGTACCCGACGCGCTTGCGCGTTTCGAGGTCCGACGCCTTGGTCTCTTCGCCGAACAACCACGCCTTGCCCGATGTCGCCGGCAGCAGACCCGTCAGCATCTTCATGGTTGTCGTCTTGCCGCAGCCGTTCGAGCCCAAGAATCCGAATATCTCGCCGCGCTCGATTTCGAAACTGACATTGTCGACGGCGGTGAATTTGCCGAAACGTCGTGTCAGGCCTTGCGCGGTGATCGCGGGTGCGCCGTCGTGAACGGGCCGCGCCGGTATTTCGAAGGATTTGCGCTCTCGGCCGTCGGTCTCGGGCAGCAGCTTGACGAAGGCATCCTCGAGGGTCTCCGCGCCGACACCGCGCTTGATGTCCGCTGCGCTCCCGGTCGCCAAGACCGCGCCGCTGTTCATGGCGACGAGATAATCGAAGCGTTCGGCCTCGTCCATGTAGGCGGTCGAAACCAGCACCCCCATGCCGGGCCGCTGTTTCCGGATGCTATCGATGAGGTCCCAAAACTGGCGGCGCGAGAGCGGATCGACGCCGGTCGTGGGTTCGTCGAGGATCAAAAGATCCGGGTCGTGGATCAAGGCGCAGCAGAGTCCCAACTTCTGTTTCATACCGCCGGACAGTTTCCCCGCTTGCCGGTTGGGGAACGGGTCGAGACCGGTGCTCTTTAGAAGTTGGGAGATGCGGCGTCGACGCTCCGCGCGGTCCTGCCCGAACAGGCGGCCGAAGAACTCCAGGTTCTCGAAGACGGTGAGGTCCATGTAGAGGTTCTTGCCGAGACCTTGCGGCATATAGGCGATCCGCGGGCATACACGTTTTCGATGTTTGTCGTCGGCGATATCACCGTCCAGCACGTTGACCGTCCCGGACTGGATTTTGCGGGCGCCGGCGACGAGGCCGAGCAAAGTCGATTTGCCGACGCCATCGGGTCCGATCACGCCGACCATGCCGCCGGCGGGGAGAGCGAGCGTGACGTCGTCGAGGGCCACCGTTTCGCCATACCGATGCGAAACGGCCTGGAGACTCGCGGCGGTCTGTTCGTCCTTGGTCATTGCCCCGGCGGCGGCAGTTTCACCTGTAGGCTATCCGGCCAGGTCGCATCGGGGCCGAGCAGGACGTAGGCCTCGCCGGGGACGCCGGTCTTTACCTTTTGCATATGCTGCCGCAGAAGCGCCGGGTCGATCTTGACCTTGATTCGGAACATCAGCTTCTCCCGTTCGCTGCGCGTTTCCACCGCGCGCGGCGTGAACTGGGCTTCCGCAGCCACGAAAGAGACTTGCGCCGGTATCACATATTGCGAAATCGCATCCAGAATGATACGGGCGTCGGAACCGACGAGGACTCGACCGACCTGGGCCGTCGGCAGGAAGATCGTCATGTACACGTCCGTCAGGTCGAGTAACGTCACGACCTTGCCGCCGCCGGGCAAGACCTCACCCGGCTCGGCAAGCCGGTACTGGATGCGTCCTGCGCGAGGGGCCTTAAGCACCGAGTCGTCAATCTGCGTTTGGATCCGCTTGGCTTCCGCCTCGGCCGATTCGACGGCGCGCTGCGTGCTGACCAAACGGGCGATAGCGGCCGTATGGACGGCCTTGGCGGTATCGTACTCTGATTGCCGCCGGTCCAGGCGCTCGCGGGAAACATGCCCCTTCTGGACGAGGAATTTCGCACGTCCCAGTTCCTGGTCGGCGAATTTCAGCTCGCTTTCCTGTTTGGCGATCTGGGCGCGCGCCTCGGCAACGTCCTGTTGGGCTTGCGCAACCAAGGCCTTCGCGCGGGCGAGGCTTGCGTCCAACTCAGCCGTATCCATACGGGCTAGAACCTGACCGGCGGCGACCGTGTCGCCTTCCTCGACGGTGACTTCCGCCACGCGGCCCGCATACTTGGCGGCTACGTGCACTTCCTCCGCTTCGATCCGGCCATTGCCGGATGCGATGTCCGCCGGCAATTGGTTCTGTTGCTGGTGCCACCAATAATAGCCGCCGCCCGCAGCGCCAAGGACAAGAATGGCGACAGTTAGGATTACCCGATAGCGTGTCATCAGTTGTCGCCTGCTTTACCTTGGACCTGGGTGCATTTCCGGAGGGCCGGGCATTCTGTTCGAGCGCATAAGGGCCGGCTCACCGTCGGGAGGATCCGAGAACGGCGGCATTGGGAGAATGGCACACCTACTTCTGCGATTTCACGGAAATTTTCCGCTCCTTGGATTTCGCCTTGGCGCTTTTCGGCAACTTCAATTTCAAAACGCCATTGGAAAATTTCGCTTTGATCTTGTCCGCATTGACATCGTCCGGGAGCTGAAAGGTTCTTTCGAACGACCCATACCGGCGTTCCGACATGTGGATGTTCTTATCCCTTTTTTCCGTTTCGGATTTCTTTTCGCCGCGCAAGGACAGCCGGTTACCCGTGACGGTGACGTCGATGTCCGATTCGTCAACGCCCGGCAACTCGGCTTCGATACGGTAGGCCTTGTCGTCCTCGCTGACGTCGACGATCGGCGCCGCGACGTCGGGCTTCGCGAAAAACGCGTCGTTGTCGAAGATGCCGCGGCGCGTCAGGTCGCCGAACCTCGGCCAATCCGCGAACATCCGGTCGAAGGCGCGGTCGATATCGTCGCGCAACAGGCTAAGCGGCATCGCCGCCGATGGCGTGTTGGCGGCAAGCGTCGTGCCGGTATCCCCAGCGGCTTTTTGTTTCGCCATGTTCGATTGCTCCTCTGCAGTTTCTCGGAGGAATTCTACCGCGCCGGATGGCGCGGACATTGACATGCGTCAACGGCTGGGGGGGGGGGTCACGCGGCCGGCGCGCGGCGTCGGGTTTCCCCGGTCAAGGTGGCGGCTTCGCGTTTGAACAGGTCGACCAATTCGTCCATGACGGCCCGAACCAACGGCACCCGCCGCAAGTCCGGATGCACGATGAGATGCTGCTCGCTCTCAAGCTCCTCGATGGGCGGCGTCAGCCGCAGCAGCGACGGATCGCTGTCCGCGGTAAAACAGGGCAGGATGCCCAAACCGACCCCTTTGCGGACCGAATCGTATAACACCAGGCCGTTGTTGACGCGGACCGCCGGCTGTCGTCCGGCGAGTTTGCCGGCCAGCCAAATCTGCGTATCGAATCGGGCATGATCGCCGTCATAGCCGACCCAGGGACAGTCCTGATAACGCGCATCGGATTGGGCGGCCGGATATCGTCGGACCAAGGCTGTCTCGCCATAGACGGCATAGGAAATCGCGCCGAGCTTTCGGGCAATCAACGCCGGGTTTTCCGGGAGGCAGGCGCGCAGCACCAGATCCGCTTCTCGCTTGGAGAGATTCGCGTTGGAGTGGCTGATGGCGATTTCGAACTCGACTTCGGGAAGCCGTTCCTGCAAATCCGACAGGTGATCGGTCAGGAACTGCGCGGCGACCTCGAACACCGACAGGCGAATCGTGCCGCTGACCCGGTCGGCGAGCGTGGCTTGTCGGCGCTGAATGGCTTCGGCGGTTTGTTCCATTGCCTCGGCCAGCGGCAGCAGCTCTTCACCCGCCGGCGTCGGCACGAAACCATCCGGCAGGCGGTCGAACAACCGTGCGGAAAGACCTTGTTCCAAGGCTTTCAAGCGCCGGCCAACCGTCGGTTGCGTCACCTTCAGCACCCGTGCCGCCGCCGAGAGGTTGCCTTCACGGGCAACGGCGAGGAACACTTGCATGTCATCCCAACTCAAGCTCATGCGCCGATCCTAATAGAAAACTGGCGAACATCATCTATACAGAATTGTTTAAAGGCTATGCGAATTTGAGTGGAGATCAACATTTATCTTAATGGTTAGATCGCCAACTGAGAATCAGTGTCAAACGACGTCGCAGCGTGTAAGGTCTCTTTTCCATGTATTTCGACACAAGACTTTGGGGTTTCACGAAAGGCGTTCGCGGGCGCATCGCGTGGTCGGTCCTGATCGGCGTCCTGGCTGCCGCCGTCGGCGTCGCCCGGCTGGCGATGCTGGGATGGTTGCTGGCGATGGTGTTCCAGGGCGCGCCGCTGGAAGACTTGCTGTGGCCCTTTGTGAGCGTCGCCGTGGTGATGGTGTTGCGCGGCGGTTTGGAGTATCTCCGCATCATGATCGCGCATCGGACCGCGGCGATCGTGCAACTTCACATCCGGAAGCAACTTTTCGACAAGATGACCGAGTTGGGACCGGCCTATCTGGGGCTGGAGCGGACGGGCGCGGTCATCACCTCGATGGTGGATGGGGTCGAGCAGCTTGAAACCTATTTCGGTCAGTATCTGCCGCAGCTCTTCGTCGCCGCGCTGACCCCGGTCGGCATCTTCCTGTTCGTCATGTTCCTCGACCTGCCGGTCGCGCTCACGTTGACGGCGTTCGCGTTGTTCACGCTGATCGCGCCGCAGGCCTTCCACCGCATGGACCGCAAGAACAGCAAACGGCGCTCCGCATCCTACAAGGCCTTTGCGGCCGAATTCCTGGATTCGGTGCAGGGGCTCGCGACGCTCAAGGCGTTCGGGCAAAGCGGATCGCGGGCGCGTATGTTGGCCAAGAAAGCCCATGATCTGTTCCAAAGCACGATGTGGGTGCTGGCGACCAACGCCTTGGCGCGCGGCATCACCGATATCGGTATCGCCGTCGGGGCGGCGGCGACCTTGGCGGTCGGCGCCTATCGCGTCACCGAGGGCGACATGACGCTGGCCGCGCTGCTGATCATTTTGATGATGGGGGTCGAGACCTTCCGGCCGCTCCGGGAACTGCGGGCGCTCATGCATCAGGGCATGGTCGCGCAGGCGTCGGCGCAGGCGGTCTTCGGTCTGCTCGATTCCAAGCCGATCGTGCGCGATGCCGAGGACGCGTCGGCATCGCAACAATTGGCCCCGACCATCGAGTTCGACAATATCACTTTCTCCTATCCCAGCGGCCGTAGCCCGGCGCATAGCGGCTTGGCGTTCAAGGTTGCCGCCGGCGAGCGGATCGGCGTGGTCGGACCGAGCGGGTGCGGCAAGTCGTCGATCGTTCGGCTGTTGCTGCGACAATACGATCCACAGCAGGGGGCCGTGCGGATCGGCGGTAAGGACTTGCGCGCGCTGAGCCTGGACGCCATCCGCAGTCAGCTCGCGGTGGTCAATCAGGACACATACCTCTTCCATGGCACGGTCGAGGACAATCTACGCCTTGGCAAACCCGATGCGACGCAGGCGGAGTTGGAAGAAGCCGCGCGGTCGGCCAACGCGCATGAGTTCATCCGCCGGTTGCCGCACGGCTACGAGACGGTGGTTGGCGAACGGGGCTTGCGGTTGTCGGGCGGGCAGCGGCAGCGAATCGCCATCGCTCGCGCCCTGCTGCGCGACGCGCCGATTCTGGTTTTGGACGAGGCGCTGTCGGCGGTCGATGCGGAAAACGAGGCGATTATCCAGGATGCCCTCGATCGATTGATGGAGGGACGGACGACCCTGATCCTGGCGCACCGTTTGTCCAGCGTCATCGGGGCGGACCGTATCCTGGTGATAGAGGACGGCCGCGTCAGCGAGTCCGGCTCGCATACGGCGTTGATGGCGCAGGGCGGCGCGTATCACCGTCTCATGGCCGGGCAGGCGCAGGACCGCGATCCGGGCGAGGCCGAATTGTTCGTGGCGCAAGCGGGCGATCCGCCGCCGACGGAAGATACGGTTCCCGGCATGATCGACTCGGCGCAGATGGAGCCGACCGATGCGATCCTGCGGGCCGAAGGTATGGGGTGGGCCGATTGTGTCCGGGAGCTCATGACCTTCGTGATGCCGTGGAAAGGCAAGCTCACGTTCACCTTCGTTCTTGGCGTCGCGCGGACGCTGGCGTTTATCGGCGTCGGTGTGTTCAGCGCGCTGACCGTCGCGGCGATCAAGAATGGCGCGCCCTACGAGAGTTATCTGATCTGGCTCGCCATCGCCGCGCCGGCCGCCGGTATTCTGCATTGGCTCGAGTCCTGGATGGCGCACGACATGGCCTTCCGGCTTCTGTCGGACATGCGGATCGATCTGTTCCGCAAGCTCGACCAGCTCGCGCCCGCCTACTTGCTGCGCCGCCGGACCGGCGACCTGACCGGCATGGCGACGCAGGACGTCGAGAAGGTGGAGTATTTCTTCGCCCATACCATCGCGCCAGCCTTCGTCGCCGTGCTTATTCCGACCCTGGTCCTGGCGACCCTGATCGCCTTCGGTTGGCAATTGGCCGCCGTGTTGCTGCCCTTCCTGGCGGTCGTCGCGTTCAGCCCGTTCTTCATGCGTAAGCGTATCGACGAACTGGGGTCGCGGGCGAGCGAGGTGCTCGGCGATCTCAACGCCTTCACCACGGACTCGGTGCAAGGACTTGGCGAAATCCTTGCCTTCCAGCAATCGGACCGGCGTCGCGATATCTTCATCGAGAAGATCGAACAGCATCATCGTGTACGAATGCCGTATTTCGGCGACCTCACCGCGCAGATGGCGATCCTGGAAGGCGCGACCGGCCTCGGCGGTCTCGCCGTCATCGTGACCGGCGCAACGTTGGTCGGTGCCGGCTCGTTGGACAGCGCCTATCTGCCGCTGTTGTCCTTGCTTGCGATGGCCGCTTTCCTGCCGATTTCGGAAATCGCGCATATCGGCCGCCAACTCGCCGACACGCTGGCGTCGACCCGGCGGCTGTATGCGGTGCATAACGAACCGGTCATCGTGCGCGACGGATCCGGTGTGCCGTCCGCGGCGGCAAGTGCCGGCGGTGCGGCGTTGGAGCTGGAGGCCGCAAGTTACAGCTATCATGGCGGCAATCGCGCGGCCCTGCGTGACATCACCTTCGCCGCGCCCGCCGGACGGACCATCGCGCTTGTCGGGCCGTCCGGCGCGGGCAAGACGACGCTGGCCCATCTTTTGATGCGCTTCTGGGATCCGGACGACGGTGTCGTGCGGATGGATGGGCACGCGCTGACCGACTACAAACTCGACGACCTGCGGGGCCGGATGGCCTTGGTCGCGCAGGACACGTATCTGTTCAACGACACGCTGCGCGCCAACATCTTGATCGCGCGCCCCGACGCGACGGAAGCCGATGTCCAGTTGGCCGTCGACCGGGCGTCGTTGCGCGATTTCGTGGACAGCATCCCCGAAGGACTCGAAACCCGTGTCGGCGAGCGGGGCATGCGGTTGTCCGGCGGGCAGCGGCAGCGCGTCGCCATCGCCCGCGCTTTCCTGAAAGACGCGCCGGTGCTGATCCTCGACGAAGCCACATCGCATCTGGACGCGGTGAACGAGCAGGCGGTGCGTGGCGCGCTCTCGGAATTGATGAGCGACCGGACTACCGTGGTCATCGCGCATCGGCTCTCGACGGTTCGCTCCGCCGACCTGATCGTCGTGATGGACGAAGGGCGCGTCGTGGAAACGGGATCGCATCAGGAACTGTTGGCGCGGGGCGGGCTGTATGCCAAGCTCGTGTCGCGGCAGATTTCGGGCGCCGCGGCGGAGTAGACGGTTGTCGTGACCGCGCCCCGGACGCTTGTCGTCGCGCTCTGTACGGCGCTCGTCCTCACCATGACCGGCTTCATGCCGGTCGCGGCGGTCCTGCCGGAAATCTTCGCCGATTGGCGGATCACCGAAACCGAAGCCGGCTGGCTGAACGGCGTTTTCTTCGGCGGCTATGCGGCCGGCGTGCCGTTGTTGCTGCCGTTGACCGACCGCATGGACTCGCGCCGAGTCATGCTCTTTGCCTTCGCGCTCAGCGCAATCGGTGGGTTCGGCTTCGCGTTCCTCGCCGATGGACTGTGGAGCGGGATGGCCTTTCGAATCCTGGCGGGGATCGGGTTGGCGGGCATTCATTTTCCCGGCCTCAAGCTCATCGCGGACCGGCTGGAAGGGGCGGCGCGCGAGCGCGGATCGGCGGTGTATATCTCAATGTTCAGCGTCGGCGGCGCGGCGTCCTTCATCGGCGCCGGCGTGATCGTCGAATTCCTCCATTGGAAAGCCGTGTTCACGGTGTCGGGCATTTGTGCGGTGCTGGCGCTTTTCCTGGTGGCTCTTATCGTCCCGTCGCGTCCAACGACCGCGCCGAAGGACATCGGATTGCTGCCGGATTTTCAGCCGGTCTTCCGGAATGGTCCGGCGATGCGCTATGTGATCGCCTATTGCGGCCATGTCTGGGAGGTTTTCGCCATGCGGGGCTGGTCGGTCGCGCTGTTGACGTTCAGCGCGGCGCAGATCGGCAACGAGGGCTTCACCGGGTGGAACATGGCGATCCTCTCCGGCGCGGTGTCGTTGCTGATGATGCCGACCAGCGTCGGCGTCGCGGAAATCGCGGCAAGGTTCGGACGGGTCCGGACGATCTGTTTCGCGTCGGCTGCGACGGTCCTGCTGGTCGTTCTGCTTGTGTTTTTCAAAACCGGACCGTTCCTCCTCATCGTGGTCTTCATCGGCGCGTATTTGATGGCGGGTTTCGGCGACACGGCGACGCTTGCCAACGGCATCGTCGGGGCGGCGGAGGACCGCTTTCGCGGCGTCACGCTCGCGGCGTACGCGCTTTCCGGGTTTATCGGCGGCATGGTCGGGCCGGTCGTGTTCGGGATCGTTCTCGATATCGCCGGCGGTCGCGACGACGCGACGGCATGGTCCTGGGCCTTCGGCAGTCTATTGCTCGGGACGCTCGTCGTCGTGCTGCCGTTGACGCTGCGGCGGCGACACCCCGTTTAAGTCCGGCGTCGCCGGGTCTCGCGATACATGATGTAGAGGCCGCTGCCGACCACCACGAGCGACCCGACGACCACCCAAAAATCGGGGATATCGCCCCAGACGATGTAGCCGGCCCCGGCGCCCCAGATCAGCGTCAGGTATTTAAAGGGGACGATCAGCGAGGCCTCGGCGTCGTGAAAGGCCTGAATCATCAGGTATTGCGCGACGCCGACGACGACGCCGGCGGTCGCCAGCAGCAGCAGGTCCTGCAACGGCACCGCGTTCCATCCGAACGGCAGTGTGGTCAAGCCGGCCAGCGCGATGGCGAGCATGGTGAAGGCCAGGATCGCCACCGGTGAGTCCGAAGTGCGGATCTTGCGGGTCA
Organism: Alphaproteobacteria bacterium; assembly: GCA_028281325.1. GTDB lineage: Bacteria > Pseudomonadota > Alphaproteobacteria > UBA8366 > UBA8366 > JAJFJD01. The sequence continues at coordinate 163,365 of JANQKC010000035.1, read as the reverse complement.
GGATATCGCGGAACGCGCCGCAAAGCGCCGCGCACAGCGGCAGCAGCGCAAACCATTGGATGGCGTCGCCGCCGGGGCGCAGCATGATCAGGATGCCGACGAAACCGACCGTCACCGCGGTCCACCGGCGCCATCCGACGATTTCCCCCAGCATCAGGTGGGCGAGCGCCGTGACGAACAGCGGCCCGGAAAAGGCGAAGGCGATGGCGTCCGCCAAGGGCAGATAGGCGAGTCCGGTGACGAAGAGAAAAGACGATGCGACCGCGCAGCCCGCCCGCAGGCATTGCAGCCGCACGTTACCGAGGCGCAACGACCGAAGCCCCCCTGCGTGCCAGGCAAACACGGCGATCGGCAGCAATGTGAAGACGCAGCGGATCGTCATGATCTGGCCGACCGGATAGCCGGCGGTCAACCATTTCGTCATGGCGTCGCTGACCGTCAGCAGCACGCCGCCGGCGATCATCAGCATGATGCCGCGAAGATTCGTGGATTGAGCCGCCGCGCTCATGGCCGCCGCGCCTCGCGATGCAGGATATAGATCCCGCTGCCGACGATGAGCGCGGAGCCGACGATGATGTAGATATTGGGCAGTTCCGCCCAGATCAGATAGCCGAGGATGACGCCCCAAACGATGGACGTGTATTTGAACGGCGATACGATCGCGACTTCCGCGAGCCGGTAGGCTTCGATCATCAGGTAGTGCGCGATGCCGAGCAACACGCCGGACGCCGCCATCAGCAGGAAGTCGAGCATGGTCGGCGTCTTCCACGCGAAGGGCAAGGTGGCGCCCGAGGCGATGATGAGACCGACGATCGACCATGTCAGGACCACATTGGTCGATTCGAAGGCGCTCATCCGGCGCGTGACGATGTCGCGCAGCGCGGTCGCGACGGCGGCGGCGATGGGGACCAGCACCGCGAGGTCGAAGGCGTCGCTGCCCGGCCGCGCCATGACGAGGACGCCGGCGAATCCCACGAACACAGCGAACCAGCGATGGACGCCGACCCGTTCGCCGAGCAAGGGCATGGCCAGCGCGGTGATGATCAAGGGCGCTGCGTGCAGGAAGGCGATGGCGGTGGCGAGCGGCAGGTGCTTGATCGAGGTGATGATCAGGAAGCTCGACGCGATGAACAGCAGCGACCGCGCGAAATGCCAATTCCAGCTTCGTACGCGCCACGAAAACCGTTCCTTTTGACGCCACATCATGAAGGCGATGGGCGCATACATGAAGAAGCTGCGAACGAAAACGATCTCGCCGATGGGATATCCCTGGGTCAGCCACTTGGAGACCGCATCGCTCATCGTGAAGAAGAACAGCGACAACACCATGCATAGGATGCCGCGCAATGGGGAAATGGAGACAGCGGCGGACATGGGCGGGCAGCGAGCCAATCGTCAGGTGTAAGGGAATTCGATCGATGGAACGTCGATCATAGCCCTAAATCGGTACACACGACCATGACCGAAATTTAGGCAACAGGCTGTGCGGTGCGCCGTTACGGCGCGGTCGCCAAGTAGAGAAACCGGTAGATGACAACGGGGATCGCGATCCAATAAACCACTAAGAAACGGCGGACGGCCGTCTCGCCGCGAAGCCCGATCCGCGCGGCCACGGTTTTCGGAAAATTCGGTTTCCAGAAACAGAAGGCTACGATCGCCGCGGCGATGGCGAGATAGATATAGCTGTCTGTGTTGAAATTCATGGGCCGAAATCAACCGTGCAACCGCAAAAATTTGGACGACTTGCGTCCGAGCCGGGGAAAGGGTTGTAATTCGCTTGCAGCTCACCGGCAAGCGATGCCACGCGGGAGGATATCATGGCGAACCTAAAGAAATATCAGCAGTATATCGGCGGCGAATGGGTCGATCCGGCGTCGGGCGAATGGTTCGAATCCCATAATCCCTATACCGGCAAACCATGGGCGTTATTCCCGCGCGGCAACGCGGAGGATGCCGACCGTGCGGTCGCCGCCGCGCATAAGGCGTTCACAAGCGGCGATTGGCCCGCCATGACGGCGACGCAACGCGGGGCGCTGGTCCGCAAACTCGGCGACGTGTATGCGAAACACGCCGACCACATGGCCGAGATCGAAGTGGCGGATAACGGCAAGCTGATCGCCGAGATGGCGGCGCAGAACGCCTATGTGCCTCAGTGGTATCAATACTTCGGCGGTCTCGCGGACAAGATCGAGGGCGCGGTGATCCCCATCGACAAGCCGGCGACCTTCAACTACACGCGGCACGAGCCGCTGGGCGTCGTGGCGGCGATCACGCCGTGGAACTCGCCGATGCTATTGACCGCCTGGAAACTGGCCCCGGCGCTCGCCGCCGGGAACACCGTGGTCCTGAAACCGTCCGAGTTCACCTCGGCCTCGGCTTTCGAACTGGTCCGCATCATCGAGGAGGCCGGTTTCCCGCCGGGGGTCGTCAACGTCATCGGCGGGTACGGCGTTGAAGTCGGCGAGCCGTTGGTCACCGACGACCGCGTCGCCAAGGTCGCGTTTACCGGCGGCTCGATGAGCGGCCAGCGTGTCTACGAAAAGGCGGCGAGCGGCCTGAAGAAAGTCAGCCTGGAGCTGGGCGGCAAGTCGCCCAACATCGTGTTCGAGGATGCGGTGATCGAGAATGCGGTGAAGGGCGCGATCTCCGGTATCTTCGCCGCCTCGGGCCAGACCTGTATCGCCGGCTCGCGCTTGCTCGTGCAGGAGTCGATCCATAATGAATTCGTCGACAAGCTGGTGACCTTCGCCAAGACGGCGCAGATGGGCGATCCCATGTCCTACGACACGCAGGTCGGACCGGTCACCACGCCACCGCAATTCGAGAAAATCCTCAGCTATCTGGATGTGGCGAAGGACGACGGCGCCGAATGCGTGCTCGGCGGGTCGAAGGCGACGCGGCCGGAATGCGGCGACGGCTGGTTCGTCGAACCGACGATCTATACCGGCGTGAACAACCAAATGCGGATCGCGCAAGAAGAAGTGTTCGGTCCTGTCCTGTCGATCATTCCCTTCCGCGACGAGGAAGAGGCGGTCGCCATCGCCAATGACGTGGTCTACGGCCTGGCCGCCGGCGTGTGGACGCAGGATATCCGCAAGGCGATCGAGATTCCCAACCGTATCCAGGCCGGGACGGTCTGGGTCAACACCTACCGTGCGGTCAGTTTCCTGTCGCCCTTCGGCGGGTATAAACGGTCGGGCCTGGGCCGGGAAAGCGGCCAACAGGCGATCCAGGAATACATGCAGACGAAAAGCGTCTGGATCAGCACCGCGACCGAGGTGCCGAACCCGTTCGTGATGCGGTAGAATAAAGCGAAATTTGCAAGCAAGGAGTCCCCTCATGGCCCAACCTGCTTTCGATCGGCCCGACGCGTCCGGTCTTACCCGGAAAATCGCAGAAAACAGCGCATCCCTGACCTTCGACGCGCTGCCGAAGGATGTCGTCTCCATCGCGAAATGCTGCCTGATCGACTGGCTTGGCGTCACGCTGGCCGGGGTCACCGAGCCGTTGAGCGTCATGCTGCAGGAACAGGCCAAGGACGAGGGCGCGCGGGAGCAGGCAACCATCATCGGCGGTGGCTTCAAGTCCTCGCTGACCCAGGCAGCTTTGCTGAACGGGTCCGCCTCGCATGCGCTCGACTATGACGATGTCAACCTGACGATGCCGGGCCATCCGACGGTGCCGGTCGTGCCGGCGATTCTGGCGCTTGCCGAACGCGACGGGACCGACGGCAAGGCGTTCATCACCGCCTTCATCGCGGGCGTCGAGGCGGAGTGCCGGATCGGCGCGCTGATGGGCGAATCCCATTACCAGAAAGGGTGGCATACGACGGGTACAGTCGGCACCTTCGGGGCGGCGGCCGGCGCGGCACATATGCTGAGGCTGGACACCGATACCTGCGTCACCGTCTACGGCATCGCCGGAACGCAGGCGGCGGGTTTGAAAAGCAATTTCGGCACCATGTGTAAGCCGCTGCACGCCGGCAAGGCGGCGGCCAACGGGTTGTACGCGGCGCTGCTCGGCGCGAAGGGCTTCACGAGCAATCCCGAAATTCTCGAATGCGTGCAGGGATTCGGCGATACGCAGACCGAGGAGTTCCAGCCCGACCTTGCCCTCGACGGGCTCGGCGAACGCTTCCATGCGCGCGGCATCCTGTTCAAGTATCACGCCGCTTGTTACGGCACGCATGCGGCGATCGAGGCGGCGTCGCAAATCCGCGCGGAGCATAACCTGACGCCGGAGCGAATCGAGAAGATCGAACTGCGCGTACCGGAAAGCTACACGAAGATGTGCAACATCTTGGAACCCACTACCGGGTTGGAGGCGAAGTTCAGTCTGCGCGTCACGGCCGCCATGGCGCTGGCCGGCGAAAACACGGGCAAGATCGCCAACTACAACGAAGCGCTTTGCCGAGACGACACCATCGTCAATCTGCGCGACAAGACGACCGTGGTGCCGGAAGCGAAATTCGAGCACGCGAATTCGGAGGTGATCGTGTCGACGCAGGACGGTTTGGTTCTGCGGCAGCTTGGCGATGCCAGTATCCCGGAAGACGACCAGGAACGCCAATGGTTCCGGCTTTCCTCCAAGTTCCGCGACATGGCCGAGGAAAAGATCGGCGCGGACAAGGCTGACGCGGTTATCGAGGCCGTCGGCAAGCTGGAAGACCAGGCATCGCTGACCGAGATTGCAGCGCTTTGCCGCGGGTAGCGTTTCGGGTTTTGCTTCCGGATCGTCAATGCACAATTCACATCGGAGAGTGAGCAATGAGTGCCGACATGCATTTCATGACGATTACGGAAATGGCCGCCGCGCTCGAATCCAAGACGCTCTCGCCGGTCGACCTGACCGAAACCCTGCTGCGCCGGATCGAGGCGCTGAATCCGCAACTCAACGCCTTCATCACCGTCACGGCGGATGCGGCGCTCGACGCCGCGCGCGAGGCGGAACGCGATATCGCCGGTGGGGTCTATCTCGGGCCGATGCACGGCGTGCCGTTCGGGTTGAAGGATATCTATGACACCAAGGGCGTCCTGACGACGGGCCATTCGAAGACCTGCGCGGACCGCATCCCGGCGGAGGACGCCACGACGACCGCGAAGCTGCTGGCCGCCGGGGCGATCCTGATGGGCAAACTGTCCACCCATGAATTCGCGCATGGCGGACCGTCCTTCGACCTGCCCTGGCCGCCGGCCCGCAACCCGTGGAAGACAGATTGTTTCACCGGCGGGTCGAGCAGCGGGTCCGGGGCGGCGGTGGCGGCGGGCATGCTGCCGGGCGCGCTCGGCAGTGATACGGGCGGATCGATCCGCACGCCGGCGGGTCTATGCGGTCTGGCGGGGCTGAAACCGACTTACGGATTGGTCAGCCGCTACGGTGTTTTGCCGAACTCTTTCACCTTCGACACCTGCGGACCGATGACCTGGACGGTCGAGGATTGCGCGATCATGCTCCAGGTCCTGGCGGGGCACGATCCGCGCGACCCGGCGAGCGCCGGCCGGCCGGTACCGGACTACCGGGCCGGGTTGGGCGAGGATATACGCGGGTTGCGCATCGGCGCCGTGCGCCATTTTTGGGAAGAGGAACTGCCGGCCAACGAGGAGACGCGCCAATCCATGGACGCGGCGGTAGAGGTGTTCCAAGGGTTGGGGGCGGTCGTCGAGGATGTTCGTCTCGAACCGATGCAAGTCTATACAGACGTGAAATTGTTGATCGCAGAATCGGAACTGTTCTCGATCCATAGCCCGATGCTGCGCGAACGGCCGCAGGATTTCGGCTTCGATTTTCGGGGCCGCGTGATTCCGGCCTGCTTGTTCACCGCCGACGACTACGTGCAGGCGCAAAAGCAGCGCCGCAAGCTGGTCGACGCGATGCGTCCGATCTACGAAAAATACGATGTGCTGATCGCGCCGTCGACCTACGGTCCGGCATCGCGGCTCGACGACCATTCGACCGTCAGCTTCTGGCAGAAACCCAAGATCACCACCGTGTTCAATGTCACGGCGGGGCCGGCGCTATCGCTCTGCGCGGGCTTCAGCGAGTCCGGGTTGCCGTTGCCGATGCAGATCGTCGGGCGGCCCTTCGAGGACGCGACCGTCCTGAAAGCGGGATATGCCTTCGAGAAGGCAACGCCGTGGCGCGACCGCCGGCCTGACCTCACGCCGGGGGACGATCCGCTGCCGGTGGGCACGCCCGATATGTCGACCGACATTTCCGATGTCGACGACGCGACGCGGGCGCGGGTCGATATGGCGTTGGCGCAGGCGGGTCTCGACCTGCCGGAAGAGATCTATCGTCAGGTCTTGGAGGCCGCGCCGCATGCGTTGGCCTTGGCCGGGCGCATCCCGCGGGAACACGGATTCAAGGACGAGCCGGCGAACACCTGGCGTTTTCCTAACGCCTGAGCGGGCGCGGCGGCAGTTTCGTCGTCGACTTGTGCGCGGCCATCCAGTTGCGCATGTCGGTGTTGACGAAGAGCGGCGGTTCGACGAATTCGTGCTTCACTGTCGCGCCGTCAAAGAAATAGCGGATGTAGCCGACACGGCGGGTGAGGCGGAGGCCGTCCTTCGGCTTCCGGGTGTCGATGAAGGACGTGGCGGGCGCCCAGACCAAGCGGGTGTCGCCGCGCCGCAGGCTGCGGTAGCAGTGGCGATGGCCGCTCGCCACCAACTTGACCTTATACTTCTCGCACAACGCGAGCACGCGTTTCCGGCTCTTGGGCCAGAGGGCCTGAAGCGAGCACCCGCGTTCGGTGACCGACTTGGTATAGAGCGGCTTGTGGATCAGGAGGACGCACCGTCGCGCCTCTGCGTCCTGCAAGGCATCCAGCAACATCGCCCATTGCGCCGCTTCGCCCGGCAGGCCGCTTTCCATCAACTGCGCGTTGAGGCCGATGAAGCGCCAGCCGCTTAAATCCTGCACCCAGTAATCGTCGCCGAAAGCCGTGCGATAGGCGGCGCGCCGGGGTTTCGTGATCGGTCCCTTGAGCCGGGTGTCCGGCGGCGTATCGCCGATATCGTGGTTGCCGGGGATGGCGCGCCAGGGAACGGGCAACCGGTCCATCTGGGTTCGCGCGAATAACAGATCCTCGGGATGCTTCGGCCCGTTCAGGCATATGTCGCCGGTGACGAACACGAAATCCGGTTTCTCCTCGGCCATGCAGTCCACGAATACGTCCCAGTTGTCCTGGAAGTAAGCGTGGGTCCGGCTGAGATGCGTGTCCGAAACCTGGACGATGCGGAGCGGTGGCATGCGGGACTCGATGATCGAGTTTCGGTCGTCTCGTTCGTTAAAGCGCCGACCGAATCTTCTCGGCGATTTCTTCATACTCGTGATCGGCGAGCTTTTCCACGGCGTCGGGTTCGATCGGCGGGCCGCCCCACCGCAAGTCCCCTTCGTATCGCGGGACGACATGCCAGTGCTGATGCGGCACCACATTGCCGTAATTCGCATAGTTCATGCGTTGAGCAGCGAAGGCGGTTTGGATTGCCGTCGCCAAGACGCGGAGTTCGTGATTGATGGCGGCGAATTCAGGCTCGGGAACGGCAAGCATGTCTTCGTAATGGTTTCGGACGATCAGCGTGGTGCGGCCGCGGAAGGTTTGCCGGGAATCCACGATGGCGAAGCTATGGTCGAACGCGGCAACCCATCGAGGGTTGGTGTCGGCATTGCTTTCGAGTTGGCAAAACTTGCAGTCTGGTTTTTGGCTCACGTTCCGTCGCCTTTCGGTTACCGTCCGCGCAGGGTCGGATCCAGTCTATCACGCAGCCAGTCGCCGACGATGCTGATCGACAGGGTGGTGAAGAAAATCGTCAAGCCGGGAATGACGGAAATCCACCATGCCAGGATGAGATGGTCGCGCCCGGCGCCAAGCATCTGCCCGAGGCTGGTTAGCGGTGGCTGAATGCCGAGGCCGAGAAAGCTGAGCGAGGTCTCCAGCAGTATCGTGGAGGGAAAGTTCAGCGTGAACTGCACGATCAGGGCGCTGGCGATATTCGGCAGAATATGGCGGCCGTAAATCCGCAGCGGCCGCGCGCCGAGCGACCGCACGGCGACGGCGTAACCGTGCGTCGTGGCGGACAGCACCATGCCGCGGGTCAGGCGGGCATAGGCTTCCCATCCGTTGATGCCCATGATGATGATGAACAGCGTCAGGCTGTTGCCGAAGAAGGCGAGCACCGCCAGCGCGATGATCAGGAACGGCACGGAGGCCTGCACGTCGACCATCATCATGATGCCTTCCTCGATCCAGCCGCGTGAATGCGCCGCGAGGAAGCCGAGGAATGTGCCGATAACCGCACCGATGATCGTGCCCAGGATGGCGACGAAGACGCTGACCCGGATTGCGAAGAACAGCCGGCTCAGTATATCGCGGCCCAACTCGTCGGTTCCCAGCAGGTATTGCTCCGGCCCGCCCAGCCATGACGGCGGCTTGAGCCGGTTCAGCAAGTCCTGCGTCGTATAGAGTTTCGGCGCGAGGAAGTCCGCGAAGATCGCGACGAACAGGACGGCGGCGATAAACAGGAAACAGACCAGCACCAGCGGCGGATACTTCGCCCAGACGCGTGGGGTGATGCGGAAGCGTGGTTCATGGGTGATCTCCGCCATGACCTAGTCCTTGTCCATCGAACTGCTGACGCGGATGCGCGGATCGATCCATCCGTAAATCAAGTCGACGATCAGGTTTGCCGTCACCATGGTCAGTGCGACCAGGATCAGGATAGTCTGCACGATCGCGAGATCGCGGCCGCTGACCGAGGTGACAAGCAACCTGCCGACCCCGGGCCAGGCGAAGACCGTTTCGGTGATGACCGAGCCCGCCACCATATCGCCCAGCCGGAATCCGATGATCGTCACGATGGGGATGGCGGCATTCGGCAGCGCGTGCCAGGCGATCCGCCGCGAGCGCGGCACGCCCTTGGCCGTGGCCGCCCGCATATAGGATTTGTTCAGGACCTCCAGCATCGACGAGCGTGCGAAACGGGCGAGCGATCCCGCGCCGGCCGTGCCCAATGTGATGACCGGCATGATCAAATGCAGCCATGTGCCGCTGCCCGAACTCGGCAGCATGCGCAGCCACATCGCGAAGATGAGGATCAGTACGATCCCAAGGAAGAAATTGGGGATGCTGTAGCCGAAAACGGCGAACCCCATCGTGAACCGGTCCAGCGCCGTGTTCCGGTTGAGCGCCGCCAGTATGCCGAGCGGCACACCGAGGAAGATACTGAAGGCAAAGGAGGCCAGGCCGAGTTGCAAGGTTCTGGGAATACGCTCGGCGACCACTTCGATGGCGTCGCGCTCGTCCTTGAAGGAGAATCCGAGGTCGCCGCTGAAGACGCCTTTGAAGTATAGGAAATACTGCTCGTAGATCGGTCGGTCGAGCCCGTATTTGTCGCGATAGAATTCGACGACTTCCGGGTCGGCTTCGTCGCCGAGCATCGTTTCGACCGGGTCGCCCGAAACCCGCAGAACGATGAAGACGAAGGTCAGGACGATCATCACCGTGACCAAGGCGCGCAGCAGTTTTATGCATAGAAACCGGAAGTTCACGACAACCACCGTTCGGCAAAATGACAGGCCACGGTCCGGCCTGGCGCGATGTCGCGAAGCGCGGGCTCCTCGGTGCGGCACGTGTCTTCCGCGAAAGGACAGCGTGTATGGAAGCGGCAGCCGCTCGGCACCGAGATCGGACTGGGCGGATCGCCTTGCAGCAGCATCGTCTCGCGGGTCACGTCCGGGTCCGGAATGGGAATGGCGGAGATCAGCGCCTGGCTGTAGGGATGCAGCGGCTGCTTGAAGAGACTGGGCCGGTCGGCCAGTTCGACGATCTGTCCGACATACATCACCGCAACCCGTTCGCAGATATGCCGGACGATGCCGAGGTCGTGCGAAATGAACAGATAGGCGAGGTTGAAGCGTTCTTGCAGATCGCTGAGCAGGTTGACGACCTGCGCCTGGACCGATACGTCCAGGGCGGAGACCGGCTCGTCGCAGACGATGAGTTTTGGTTGTAGGATGAGCGCGCGGGCGATGACGACCCGTTGTTGCTGGCCGCCGCTCAGTTCGTGCGGGAACCGGTCCTTCGCCGCGCGGGGCAGGCCGACGGCGTCGAGCATGTCGTCCACCTGGGCGTTCCGGTCCGCGGTGGAGCCGATACCGTGAATATCCAACGGCTCCCGGATCTGCGACGCCACCGAAATCCGGGGGTCGAGCGATCCAAAGGGATCCTGGAAGATCATCTGCATGTCGCATCGCAACCGCCGCCATTCGTCGACCGACAGGTCTGTAAGCGGTCGGCCCTCGAAGCGCACGGTGCCCGATGTCGGCGTGTCGATGCCGAGGACGAGCCGGCCCGCCGTGCTTTTGCCGCAGCCGCTCTCGCCGACGAGGCCGAGCGTTTCGCCGCGGTTCAATGCGAAACGGACGCCGTCGACGGCGCGCAAACGGGCTGTCCGGCCGAACAGACTGCCGCCGCCGACCCGGAAATGACGCGTCAGGTCGTCGGCTTCGAGCAAAGGCGCGTTGGCGGGGACATACCCGTCCATCAGTTGATCCCCCGCGGATGGTGGCAGGCGACGGGGTGTGCCGGCGTCGCGCCATTCAATCCGGGGATAGTCTCATCGCAGACCGACGAGGCATGCGGGCAGCGCGGCGCAAAGCTGCAGCCGGCCGGCAGATCGGCGGGGGAGGGCACCCAACCCTGAATGGGCGTGAGTGCGTCGACATCCTGATCGACACGCGGTAAGGACCCGAGAAGCCCGATCGTGTACGGGTGGCGCGGCCGATGAAAAAGATCCCGTACGGGCGCTTCTTCGACGATGCGGCCGCAATACATGACGGAGACGACATCGGCCATCTCGGCAACGACGCCGAGGTCGTGCGTTATGAGGACGATCGACATGCCGAGTTCGCGCTGCAGATCGCGCAGGAGATCGAGTATCTGCGCCTGGATGGTGACGTCCAGCGCGGTGGTCGGTTCGTCCGCGATCAACAGTTTGGGACGGCAGGCGAGCGCCATCGCGATCATGACGCGCTGGCTCATGCCGCCGGATAGTTGGTGCGGGTACTCCTTGAGACGCGCGGCCGGGTCGGGAATGCCGACCATTTCCAAGAGATGCTGCGCCTCTTTCTTCGCCGCGTCGCCCGACAAACCTTGATGAAGCGACAGACTTTCGGTGAGTTGCCGACTGATCGGGTGAACCGGGTTCAGGGCGCTCATCGGATCCTGAAAAATCATCGCAATGTCGCGACCGCGGATCGTGTTGAGCTTTGCGTCGCCGAAGGACAACAAGTCCTCGTCCTGAAAGCGGATGTTGCCGGAAACGACCCGGCCGTTGGGCGGGGTCAGCCGGAGGATCGCATGGCAGGTGACGGATTTGCCGCAGCCGCTTTCGCCGACGAGGCCGAGTGTTTTGCCTTCGGGGACATGCAGCGTCACCCCGTCGACCGCCGGCACGACACCGTCTTCGGTGTCGAAGTGGATGCGTAGATCATCGATTTCGAGCAGGTTTGCCATCGGCCGCCACGAACGGGAGGGAAGGAACGTGCCGGCCCCTGGAAGAGACAGGGACCAGCACGCGGTAGGTTTCCGGAACCGTCCTAGTTGGTCGCCGTGATCTTCAGGTTATCGGGCCGAAGATCCATGTAGTACAGCGTGTAAGGCGTCCAATCGATGCCCTTGCGGACGCCATAGGTCGAGATCGGATTGTACAGAAGCGTACCGGGCATCTCGTCTTCGAAGACATCTAGCGTCTTCTGGAAGACTTTTCGCCGTTCCGCCTGATCGCCCGAGCCGAGCAGCGTCATCATCCCGTCATTAAACGCGGCGGGCGCTTCCCAAAGCTTATGCTTGCGCTGAACCGCCGCGAGCGGACCCCAATTCAAGAAAATGGATCCGACCGGGTCGGGATAGCGGAAGGTGTTCGACCAGGGGTAGATCGCAACGCCCTCGGCGCGGACGGCCTTGAAATTCTCGACCGGGTCCAGCTTGATGTTGAAGCCGATGGCTTTCCACATTTCCTGGATGATCTGCGCCGCTTCGGTGCTGTTCGTGTAGTAGCCGGGGATGAAGCGGTAGCTCACCGTCTCACCCTTATAGCCGCTCTCTTGCAACAGTTTCTTGGCGGCTTCCGGATCGAAGCGGTACCCGACACGGTTCTTGTCGTACAGGGCGCCGAACGACGGTAATTGATGGCCATTGGCCGTAAAGGTCTCGCCGCCCCACAATGCATTGATCAATTTGCTGCGGTCGATGGCAAGGCTGAGCGCCTGGCGGACCCGCTTGTCCTTCAGCGACGGATGCTTCGTGTTGAACACCACGACATGCGAGTTGTCGATCACCACGGATTTGGCTTGCAGATCTTCGTAGTTCTTCACGACCGGAATCTGATCCGGCGGAATTTCGACGATGATATCGTATTCGCCGCTGACGAGGCCGGCGATCCGGGCGGAGGTTTCCGGCACGACCTTGAAGGTGACGGATTTCGCCGCCGGCTTGCCCATGAAGTAGTCGTCGTTCGCGGTGAAGGCGACATAGTCGCCGGACTTCCAATCTCGGAATTTATACGGGCCGGTGCCGACCGGATTCCAGGTCAGTTCCTTGATCGCCGTCTGCATCCAATGCGGCGTTTTCTTCTTGGCGTCGCCGCTGGCCGCCATCTTGGCCTTTGCCGCCGCGACCGCCTCTTCACCCTGCTCTTTGTATTTGTAGTAGGACGCCTTGCTGACGATCCAAGACGCATAGGAGGAAAGCCGATGTTCAAGCACGAGGTCGGGCTTCTTGGTCACAATGCGAACCTTGTGATCGCCCAGTTTTTCCACGCGGTCGATATTGCCGAGGAAGGCGCGACCGCGCGGGATGGCGGAGTTTTTACCGGTCAAGCGTTCCTTCGAAAAGGTGAACAGCACATCGTCTGCGGTGAAGGCGCCGCCGTCATGGAATTTCACGCCTTGGCGAAGGTCCAGTTCCAGCGTGCTGGGATCGATCCGTTTCCATGACGTGGCGAGGCCGGGGATCAGTTTCGGGCTGCCGTCGGCTGTCTTGGTGCGGAAATCGCGTCGGATCAGCGTGTCGAAAATCGAATAGGTGACCCGGACGTCGACATTGCCGCTGCGCACGGCGGGTTCCAGTCCGCGCGGCAACTTGTTCACTGCAATGGTCAGGTCGGGCCGGTTGTCGGCCTTCACCGTCTGACTTGCCGGCAGGATCATCGCTACGGCGATTGCCGCGGCGGCGAGCGGCCGTGTAAGTGTCTTAAGTTTCAACATACCTCTGTACTCCCAATCGGTAACAGTGGATCGTAGGCGCCGGCGTGACCGGCATCGCGTTTGCGTTCGGCGCTTCTTATTTGCCGAACTTCTCTTCGAGTTCGTTCAACTTCTCCAAAGACGTCAGCGACTTGCCGTCGTCGAGCCGGGAAATTTCCAGGATCAGCGTGTTGCAGACCGCCAAAGGAACCGTCAGCGACTGCGATTCGCCGCGTTCGCCCCGGGACGCCGCCAGCAGAATGTCCGGGTTCGGCCTGAGCGTCGCGCCGGTATAATCGCTCACCACGAGGCTCAGCGCGCCGGCGTCCTGCGTATATTGCAGCACGTCCTCTAGGCCCTCGGGCGGTTTGGTGAAGGCGAAGCCGATCACCAGATCGGTCTCCCGCATATCGATCAGCTCGTCGGCCAATTCCTTGCCATGCTTGTCGATCGCCGTCGCCATGTAGCCGGACCGTTGCAGACGCAGCGTCAGAAGCTGTTTCAGCGTCGCCGCATGGTTGCGGCCGAAGACGTAGATTCGGCGGGCGCGTATGATCGCGTGCGCCGCCGTCTCGATGTCTTTTTGTGAAATCTTCCGTGGGAGGTCCTGCAGCGCCGCGATCTCGCTTTCGACAAGCGCCGACAGGATCGATGGACCATCCATATGCTCTAGCCGCGCGCGGACGCGTTCGGCCGGCGTCGGAACGTCGAGCATTTCGGACTGAAGTTGCGACCGCAGTTCCGGATATCCGCTGTATCCAAGCTTCTGCGCCAGTCGGACTGCGCTTGTCGGATGCGCGTTCGCCCGGTTGGCGATCTCCGGCAGCGACAGCAAGGCGCTTTCCCGCGGATTCGTCAGCAGTTCCTCGATGATCCGGCGGTCGGTTTTCGTCAAACGGCCGGGAAACTGCTCGATCACTTGCTCAAAGGTCATTTTCGACCGTTCTTGCGTCATTTTTCGCGTTTCGATGGATTTATGCTACAACCCGGTTCTGCATTATGCAATAAACTGTGCAGACTAAAGTTTTTTGCACATTTCATTGCAGAAATATGACACGGGACACCGGTGCTGATGTGCAGCGCCAAGAGCGAAGCGAAGGACGGAAGATGACGTTGTCGACGGAATCATTGCGCGAACGAGGCAAAAGCCCGTCAACGGCTGTGATCGCCCATCGCGGATTCTCGGCGGCGTATCCCGAAAACACCCATGAAGCATTCGAACGGGCGGTCGATGTCGGGGTGGATTTGGTGGAAACGGACATTCGTCTCAGCTCCGATGGCGTTTTTGTCTGTCATCATGATCCGACGACGGGCGGCGAGGATGTCTCGTCCCTGAACGCGGGCGATCTTGCAGCGCGCGGCATCGTTCCATTGGAAGAGGTGTTCGACCGACTGACGGGGCGGGCGAGGTTGTTGCTCGATTTGAAGATCGATACACCGGCGTTTGCGTCCACGGTTGTGAAATCCATCTTGAATCGGTCGCTTGGTCGCCAGATCGTTCTCGGCGTCCGAAGCGTTGCGCAGGTTCGCACCGTGCGAAGCCTGTCCGAGGACGTGGTTATCCTAGGACTGTTACCGAATTACGAGGATTTCCCGGACTTTTACCAAGAGGGCGGCGATATCGCCCGTCTCTGGGAGGAACATCTCACCGAACGGCGTCTCGAAGAGGCCCGCTGCGGCGACCATGCGGTCTGGGTCACGACCCGCCGCGGTAAGGGAATCGAGCCGCCGGGCGCGGTCGATGATGAACGGTTGCGCCGACTTCTCGGCTTGGCGGTGGATGGTGTTCTCGTCAACGATCCGGTGCTGGCGATGAAGGTCCGGCGATCGGCAATGTCGTCGTCATAGCCCTCCGCATGCAGGCCCTCTCCGTTCCGACACATTTCCGTATCATCGCGCATCGCGGCGCGTCCGGCTACGCGCCGGAAAATACGCTGGCGGCGTTTCGGCAAGCGGTGGCCATGGGGGTGTCGGAAGTCGAGTTCGACATACAGCTCTCGAAAGACGGCGCGCTCGTGGTCATTCATGACGCAACCCTGGACCGGTTCGGTTTTCCCAACCGTGCTGTTGCCGAGATGACGCTTGCGGAGCTGAAGTCCTTGGATATGGGAAGCTGGTTCGACGGCGGCGGCTTCGCCGGCGAGCGGATCGTCACCGTGTCCGAGATTTTCGACGCCTTCGGCGAAGGCTTCGTCTATCACGCCGAAATCAAGGCCCCCAGCCATGCGCTTGCCGATGATCTGCTCGCCTTGGTCGAGGATCGTGGCTACCGGGACCGCGTGATCGTGACGTCGTTCGACTATGACATTCTATTGTACGTGCGGGCGCAGGCGCCGGCGCAGCGCGTCGGATGGCTGGTCAGCGAGGGCGGCTTTTCCGTCGAGAATGTCGAAAAAGCCGTGGCCGCGGGGTTCTTTCAATTCTGCCCGCGGGCCGACGAGATGACGCCGGATCGCGTCGCCGATGCGAAATCGCGTATCCCGGAAATTCGGGCGCATGGCGTTAAGACGAAGGCCGATGTCGCGCAAGCGGTGGCCGCGGAGTGCGACGGCATGACGGTAAACTGGCCGGATTGGCTGACGGCCGGGTGAAGCCGACCCGCCGATGGAACCGGTCGTTTGGGCGATACGTTGGGTGATCGCCGCAGGGTGCGTGCATATATTAAAAGTTGAAAAATAAATAAAATATATACCTTAAGCGTATATTTTCGGGCCTCGAAACCGGAGTCATTGAAGAACGGTTTGATTTTCAATCATTAAATCGAGGCAATCATGACACAATTGGGAATTCTCGCCGTTGCCGCTGTCGCCGCGTTGTTGGCGGGGACGACGAACGGTCAGGCGTCCGCGGCGGACGAATCCCACGTCCTGAAGCGGATCAAGGAGCGCGGCGTCATCAACGTCGGGCATCGCGAGGCCTCGATACCGTTCTCCTATCTGGGTGAAGACGGCAAGCCGCAGGGCTATTCGGTAGACCTCTGCATGAAGATCATCGACCGCGTCAAAGCGGAACTGAAAATCCCCAACTTGAAGGTGAAGTTCGTGACGGTCACCGCACAGACTCGGATTCCCATGATGGTCGACGGCAAGATCGACATCGAATGCGGTTCTACGACGAACAATCTGACCCGCCAAAATCAGGTCGATTACCTCGCGGTGACCTTTATCACCGGCACGAAGCTGGCCAGCAAGATAGGCTCGGGAATCGAGGAAATCGAAGATATGAGCGGTAAGGTCGTCGCCGTGGCGCTCGGCACGACAAACGAGAAGTCGATCAAGCGCGTCGCCAAGGAAAGGGGCATCAAGGTGAATTTCTTGATGGTGAAAGACCATTCGGAGGGATGGCGTTCCTTGGAGACCGGCCGTGCGGACGCCTATGCGACGGACGACGTGCTGCTGTTTGGATTGATCAGCAAATCCGAGTATCCGGACCAATTCCAGGTGACCGGCCGATTTCTAAGCTACGAACCCTATGGGATCATGGTTCCGCGCAACGATTCCGCCTACCGCCGAATCGGCAACATGGTGTTGGCGGACCTGATGCGATCGGGAGAGGCCACCGACATCTATGACAAGTGGTTCAACCCCGGCCCGACAAGGATCAAGATGCCCATGAGTTCGACACTGGAAACGGCGTTCGAGATTCAGGCCTTGCCGTATTGATGCCTAGGTTGCGCGAGATATTGCTGGTAGGGGCTCCCGCCATCCTTCCCGCCCGCGCGCGGCGCGCCACCCGCGGGGTGCTGGCGCAACCGTTTCCGGCCAACCGACTTCGGCGTTAATCCGGAATTGGCTGCGCATTTCGCGGGCGGTCGCAGCATCACTTATTGATGTTTTTTCTATTAAATTTCTACCTATGATAGTGTATCGAATTGGGTAGTATGACATTTCTGTTGCACCTGTCGTGTGTTCCGCACATTGTTTCCTCGACCGCTGGAGCCCTGTACCTGCGGATTCGGAGCGAGGAAAACCATGCCGGAAAATGTAACGCAACTTAAGCAGCCGCAGCCGGAGCGGATGAGTAAAGCCGCCCAGTTTCGACAGATGCTGACGTCGCCGGATTTGGAATTCATTATGGAGGCCCATAACGGCCTTTCGGCGAAGATCGTCGAAGAGACTGGATTCAAAGGGATTTGGGCGTCCGGCTTGACGATCTCGTCGGCGCTGGGCGTGCGCGACAGCAACGAGGCGTCGTGGACCCAGGTTTTGGAAGTGCTTGAGTTCATGTCCGACGCGAGTTCGATTCCGATCATGCTCGACGGCGATACCGGCTACGGGAACTTCAACAATTTCCGTCGCTTAGTGCGGAAGCTCGAACAGCGCGATGTGGCGGCGGTGTGCATCGAGGACAAGCTGTTTCCGAAAACCAACTCGTTCCTGGGCAGCAACCAACCCTTGGCCGACATTGATGAATTCTGCGGCAAGATCAAGGCCGGCAAGGATTCGCAGCAAAGCGGGGATTTCTCCGTCGTGGCGCGAATAGAGGCTCTGATTTCGGGGTGGGGGATGGACGAAGCGTTGCGCCGGGCCGAAGCCTATCACGACGCGGGTGCGGATGCGGTCCTGATCCATTCGAAGAAATCGAATGCCGATGAAATTCTCACCTTCGCGAAGGAATGGGACAATCGGTGCCCGGTCGTGATCGTTCCGACCACCTACGCATCGACGCCGACCGACCGGTTCCGCGATGAGCGGATTTCGCTGATCATTTGGGCCAACCACAATTTACGCGCCGCGATCAACGCCATGCGGACGACGAGCAAGCGCATCTTCGAGGAAGAAAACCTTCACAGCGTCGAAGGGCGGGTGGCCGGTCTCAGCGACGTCTTTGGATTGGCCGGCAACAAGGAGCTGTCCGACGCGGAGGATCGCTATCTGGCGTCGCGCAGCGACATCAACGCGGTCGTTCTCGGCGCGTCGCGCGGCAGCGCCTTGCGCGAACTGACGGAGGATAAACCGAAATGCATGCTCGACGTTCGGGGGCAGCCTTTGCTTAGGCGGCTCACACGAGCGTTGAACGATTCCGGCGTGCAGAATATCAGCGTTGTAACCGGATACAGGTCGGACGCCATCGATCTGTCCAATATCAAGAAGATCAACAATGACGAGTACGAGACGACGGGCGAGGCGTCCTCGCTGGCGTGCGCGGTAGACGATCTCGAAGGCGAGTGCATCATCAGCTACGCCGATATCCTGTTCCGGAGTTATATGCTCAACTTGTTGCTCGACACCGATGCGGACATGGCGGTTGTCGTCGATGCGGATTGGCAGAACGGGCGGGATTCCGCGCCGAAACACAGGGCGGATTTGGTCCGGTGCAGTGTCCCGTACTCCGTGGATTACGCGGATGAAGCGCCGGTTCTGCTGGAACGGGTTGATGCCGATCTGCCGGCGGGGGAAGCGCATGGGGAATGGGTCGGTTTGGTCAAGCTGAGCGGGAAAGGCAGCGCGCTCGTCCGGGATGAGCTGAAGGCGATGGAACGCGATGGCAGTTTGGCCGATTCCGGCTTGCCCGACTTGTTCAATCGGCTGATCGCGCGCGGCGCGAAGCCGGCGGTGTTGTACATCACCGGCGACTGGCTCGACGTGAACGACGCTTTCGATTTGGCGCGGGCGCGCAACTTCACTTGAGGACCGCCTCCCCCAAATGCCGATCGAAAAAGGGGCAGCCGCCTCGATGATTCGCGCGCAGACTTTCTTGGACCGGGCGGCGGAGCGCGGGTTCGACTTCTATACCGGCGTTCCCTGCTCCTTCCTGACGCCGATCATCAATCGCGTCATCAGCGATAAAGGCACCGAGTATGTCGGCGCGGCGAGCGAGGGCGAGGCGGTCGGCATTGCATCCGGTGCTTGGTTGGCCGGCCGGTCCACCGTTGTCATGTGCCAGAATTCCGGCCTCGGCAACACGATCAATCCGTTGACGTCGCTGAACTGGCCCTTTCGCATTCCGACCCTGATGCTGGTGACGCTGCGCGGCGAGCCGGGTTTGAACGACGAGCCGCAGCACGAACTGATGGGTGAAATCACCGCTCGGTTGCTGGACGATATCCGCGTTCCCAACGGTCCGTTCCCGGAAACCGACGACGCGATCGCGGCCGCGCTCGAATCCGCTTGCGTGTCGATGGCGTCGAACGATCTGCCGTTCGGCTTCGTCGTGCGTAAGGGAACCGTCGCGGAGGAGGCGCTCGACGAGCAGTCGATGACCGAGCGCCCGAAGGGTGTGTTCCGCGATCGCTCGGAAGGTGGCGGTCGGCCGACGCGGTATGCGGCGCTCGAGGAGGTCTTGGCATGCGTTCCCGACGAGGCCGGGATCATCGCCACCACGGGCAAGTGCGGCCGTGAACTGTTCACCCTGGCCGACCGGCCGCAGCATCTGTATCAGGTCGGGTCGATGGGCTGCGCCAGCGCAATGGGGCTGGGCGTTGCCTTGAATGTGGACCGACCGGTCGTCGTGCTGGACGGTGATGGCGCCGCGCTGATGAAGATGGGGTCCTTCGCCACCGTCGGCGCGCAAGCGCCAAAGAACCTGATCCATATCGTCCTCGATAATGGGGTGCATGATTCGACGGGCGGGCAGGCGACGGTTTCGCCCGGCGTCGATTTCGCCGCAATCGCGATTGCCTGCGGGTATGCCGGCAGCAGCGCCTGCGACAGCACGGCCGGCTTGGCGGCCGCCCTCAAGACCGCGTTGGCGGAACCGGGGCCGCATCTCATCCATCTCCGGATCGAGCCCGGCAGTCTCAAGGCGCTCGGCCGTCCCACGGTCAAGCCGCCGGAGGTGGCCCGTCGCTTCCGTGATTTCCTATGCGGTTGAGCCGATCCAAGGCATAATCGCCGCCCTTTCGATCTTTCCATCAGGAGTTTTTGGCATGGCGGCGCGTGATTGGCCGGTTTCCGTCGATAGCAGGCCGGACACCCTTGGCGTGTTGGGCGGCATGGGGCCGTTGGCGACGGTCGACCTGTTGTCCAAGTTGATCGCGATCACGCCGGCCAAACAGGATCCCGACCACATTCCGGTGGTTGTGTCGTCCGAGCCGCATATCCCACGGCGCGTCGCGGCGTTTCTCGATCCGGTGCATAACGAAGCGCCCGCGGCGGCCATCCGGGCCCGCCGCGACCGGTTGGTCGCTGCCGGCGCGCGTTGTCTCGTGATGCCCTGTAACACCGCGCATTACTGGTATGACGAGGTGGCGCGAGACTGTTCGGTTCCCTTCATCCATATCGTGCATGCGACGGCGGACGAACTGGTGCGCCGTGGCGTGTCGGGCGGCACCCTCGGCCTTTTGGGCACGGAGGCGACGCTGGCGGGCAAGCTGTTCGAGACGCCGTTGGTCGAGCGCGGGTATCGCTGCATTGCGGCCGATGACGCTATCATGCGGGAGTTCGCCCGGCCCGGCATCGATATGGTGAAGCAGAACCGGATCGCGGCGGCGGAACCGCTGTTGCGCCGGGCGGTCGAGGCGATGCTCGATCAGGGCGCTGAGGCGGTCGTGCTCGGCTGCACCGAAATTCCCGCCGGGTTGCCGATGCAGGATACCTGGGCGCGGACGCACTGCGTCGACCCGACCGAGGCGTTGGCCCAGGCCGCATACGCTTGGGCTTGCGGCGTCCGCGCCGCCGAGGGCCTTTAATCCCCGTCACCGTGGCCCGGCTATGTCGTCTCCGCCCGAGGCCGCTGATGCAATTTGGCGACAGCCGCGATTTCCGGATTGGCATCTTCGAATTCGTCTTCCCTTTTCCGGCCGAACCGGTATAGTCCGGCGTCATGTTCAAGATCATTGAGAAAACCCGCGCCCTCGGCGCCCCGGCAGGTTCGCAGATCGCGTCCATGCCGGCGGCCGGCCATGGCGTGCCGGTGGTTTGGATGGAGGATTTCCGCCCTTAGCGTGCGTTGATGAACAGCGGCGACGTGGAACGGGCGGACCTTGGGTCCGCCTTATTTTTTGGCCCCGCGGACCCGCAGTTTCGATTTGAGGCGAGTGATGGACGGAACGGAATTGAACGGCGCGATCGATAAGGCGCCAACGCAACGATGGTGGCGCAAGGAACTGGCCGAGATGGCGCGGTTGGCCGCGCCGATCGTCCTGACGCAGTTGGCCTGGGTCGCCATGCTGATCACCGACACGGCGATGATCGGCCGGCTGGGCGCGGAGCCGCTGGCGGGCGCATCGCTGAGCCTGATGATCTTTTTTCTGCTGTATGTCTTGTGCTTCGGCGTGGTCATGGCGACCGCCGGTTTGGCCGCGCAAGCGTTCGGCGCGCGCAGGCCGCGCACGGTCCGGCGGGTGATCCGGCAAGGTTTGTGGGTGACGATCCTGCTGACCGTTCCGTCGATCTTCTTGCTGACGTTTATCGAACCGCTTCTTGCCCTGCTCGATCAGCCGGTGGAGACCCTGCCGCATGCCAACGCCTATATGAGCACGTTGAAATTCTGTTTGCTGCCCGCGGTCGCCTTCGGGGTGCTGCGGAATTTCGTGGCCGCGCTGAACCGCCCGATCGTGGCCTTATGGATCATGGTTGGCGGCGCGGTGGTCAACGTGTTCCTCGACTATGCGCTGATCTTTGGGAACTTCGGGTTTCCGCGCCTGGAACTCGTCGGCGCGGGGATCGCGACCTCGGCGGTGAACACGCTGATGTTTCTTGGGTTACTGTCGATTGCCGTGTTCCAGAAACCGTTCCGGCGCTACACGATTTTCGGACGCTTCTGGCGGCCCGATTGGTACCAGTTTCGGCAGATCTTTCGGGTCGGGACGCCAATTGCCGGGACCATGCTGCTGGAAGCCGGCTTCTTCATCGCCGCCGTCTTCGTGTTGGGCCAGTTCGGCGCGATCGCGATCGCGGCGCATATGATCGCGATCCAACTGCCGCATATCACCTTCATGGTGCCGATGGGACTATCCCAGGCGGCGACCGTGCGGGTCGGACAGGCGGTCGGTCGGCGCGACGCGGTCGCCGCGTACCGGTCTGGTTGGATCGCGATGGGACTGACTCTCGCCTTCATGTCGTTGATGACGGTGGTGGTGATTATGATTCCGGAGCTGTTCGCGTCGCTTTTCCTGGACAGCGCGCGGGCCGACAGCCCGGCGGTTCTGGCATTGGCGGCGACCTATCTGTTCTATGGGGCCTTCTTTCAGGCGGCTGACGGATTGCAGGCGGTTGCGGCCGGGGCGCTGCGCGGTTTGAACGATACCGCCATTCCGATGGTCATCGCGGCGGTCAGTTACTGGGGCGTGGGCTTCGGCTCCGGCCTGTGGCTCGCCTTCGGGGTTGGAATGGAAGGGGTCGGCATTTGGCTCGGCTTCGTGTTCGGCCTGGGCTGTGCGGGTACCTTCCTGACGCTCCGGTTCCGGCGATTGTCCAAGCGCGGATACATGCCGGCGTTGGCGCCGGATACGGTCTAGGCGAATGGGCGCGCGTTGACCCATCGCGGCCGGGATGCTTTGTTGGCGTCCCGCCGCCGCCTACCGAAAGAAGCACGCGTCTTGCCTCTGTCCAACCCCGTAAAGGGCATTCTCGCCATGATCCTCGGCGCGGCGTTGCTGTCGCTCAACGACGCGGTGTCGAAATTCCTGACCGAGAGTTATCCCGTCGGCCAGGTCATCGGTTTGCGACAGGCTGCATCGCTTTTGGTGATCCTGCCCTACGCTTACTACACGACGGGATGGCGCGGCTTGCGCATCGTCAATTGGGGCGGGCAGGGATTTCGGGGCGCGGTCTTCGTCGCGACGGCGATCCTCATGGTTCTCGGGTTGAGCCTGCTGCCCATCGCGACGGTTACGGCCATCGCCTTCGCCAGTCCGATCTTCGTCGCAGCGCTATCGGTGGCCCTGTTGGGGGAACGGGTCGGGTGGCATCGGTGGGCGGCGATCATCGCCGGCTTCGGCGGCGTGCTGGTCATCGTGCGGCCGACCGGCGCGAGTTTCGAATGGGCGCTGATGATCCCGGTTTGCGCCGCCTTCGCCAACGCATTGCGCGATATCGCGACCCGGAAACTGGCGCGGACCGACACGTCGATCTCTATTCTGTTCTGGTCGACGGTGATCGTCATTGCCGCCTCGCTCTTCTCCATTCCGTTCGGCTGGAAACCGGTCACCGGCGCGGGGGCCTTGTGGTTCCTGCTCGCCGGCCTGTTGGCCGCCGGGGCGCATTTCCTGATGATCGAGGCGTTGCGTTTGGGCGAGGCGGCGTTGATTGCGCCGTTCCGTTACACCGCGCTGCTCTGGGCGATCCTGACCGGCATCCTGGTTTGGAACACGGTGCCGGACGCCTTTGTCCTGCTCGGCGCCTTGCTGGTCGTGGCGAGCGGCATCTATATCCTGCAACGCGAGGCGCGGACGAAATAAGCCAATGGCCTCCCGCTTTCGCGGGAGTGACGGTTGCAAGTCTTGAGTGATGCGTCATTCCCGCGCAAGCGGGAATCCATGGTTGAACCCGTCGGGTCTTACCGTGCCGGTTCGGCGTCGCGCGCGGTCTTCCGATATACTGTCCGTCGAACCAGCGTGGGAGAGACAGGACATGGGCAAACTGGACGGAAAGAACATCCTCGTCACCGGGGCGAGCCGGGGCATCGGGCAGGCGATCGCCGAGCTTTTCGCGGCCGAGGGCGGCAAGGTCGTCTGCGTCGCGCGGACGGTGCAGGAAGGCGATCACATGCTCGAAGGCTCGCTGACCCGGACCGTCCAGACGATCAACGACGCGGGCGGCGAAGCCTGCGCCGTCGCCGCGGATATCTCCAAGCCCGAGAACTGTCTGAAGCTGGTCGACGACGCCCGCGCGGCCTATGGCCCGGTCGATGTCCTCGTGAACAACGCGGCGCTGAACTATTACGTTCCGATCGAGGGTTACAAGATCAACCGCTGGATCAAGGCCTTCGAGATCAACGTGCATGCGCCCTTCATCCTGTCGCAGGCGGTGCTGCCCGACATGACCGGCGGGCGCGGCGGCGCCATCGTCAACATCAGTTCCGGCGCGGCGATCGGCCATGGGCGCGGACCGTATGAGGACAAGTCCGTGCGCGGCGGCACCATGTATGGGGCCAGCAAGGCGGCGCTCGAACGCTTCACCCAGGGCCTCGCGCAGGAGGTCGCGCACTACGGCAACATCAGCGTGACCGCCGTGTCGCCCTCGCATGTGGTGCCGACGCCGGGCACCGTGTTCCACAAGCTGGTCGAGGGCATGGAAGATCCCAAGGGCGAGTCGCCGGACTACATGGCGAGGGCGTCCTTGCTGCTCGCCACCGAACCGCCGGAGAAGGTGAATGGCCGGGTGACCTATAGCCAGTTGATCCTGGAAGAGTTCGGCTGGATGGAGAACGCGCGCGGCCGCGGCATCGATTCCGCCGGGTCGGGTTATTCGCAGATTTGATCGCGCCGCCGCCCGGCGGCTAGCATGGGCGGGACGACTGAAAGCACACAAAAAAAACGGGAGGACCGACGATGAGTTCCGTGCAATCTGCTTTCAAGGAAGTCATGGACGCGCGCGGCAGGGGCATGCCCGCCGAGGGCGAGGTGACGGTCACCGGGGCGGACCCGGTCCTGCCGACCCGGTTCAGGATCGGGGAGACCTGCGCCGCCGTGCTGGCGGGCGTCGGCACGGCCGTCAACGACATCTGGGAACTCAAGACCGGCCGCCGCCAGAAGGTCGCCATTGATGTGCGCCTTGCCGCGGGCGCGCTGCGCAGCAGCCGTTATATGCAGAAGGCGGATGCGAAGGGTAATTTCCATCTCGTGGTGAATGAGAACCACGAACGCATGATTCAGATCACGCAGCCTTGGCCGACCAAGGATGGCCGTTGGTTCCTGCCGCATTTCGGCCTCCCGAACTTGCAGGCGCGGGTGCTGAAGGTGCTGGATTGCGAACCCAATCCCGACTCCGTCTCGGCGGCGGTCGCGAAGTGGGATGCGCTTGACCTGGAAGCGGCGATCGACGAGGCGCGCGCTTGCGGCGCCATGGTGCGCAGCAACGCGGAATGGCTCGCCAGCGACCACGGCTCGGTGCTGCAGGCCAAGCCCATCGTCGAGGTCGTCAAGATCGGCGACAGCGACCCGGAACCGATGCCCGAGGGCGACCGTCCGCTCAGCGGCATCCGCGCGCTCGACCTGACGCGCATCCTGGCCGGCCCGATTTGCGCCCGCACGCTGGCGGAGAACGGGGCGGAGGTTCTGATGGTCACCGCCGAGGGGCTGCCACAGATCATGGAGCATGTCATGGATACCAGCCATGGCAAGCGAAGCTGCTATCTCGATCTGAAGGACAGCGAGGACAACGCGCGGCTGAAAGACCTGGTGCGCGACGCCGACGTCTTCTCGCAGGGCTACCGACCCGGCATGCTGGCCAGTCTCGGCTTTGCGCCGGAACAGCTTGCGGAAATCCGGCCCGGCATCGTCGCCTGCTCGATCAGTTGCTTCGGCGCGGACGGGCCGTTCAGCCATCGCGGCGGCTGGGAACAGGTAGCGCAGACGGTGACCGGCATTTGCCAGGAAGGCAGCCCCGACCGGCCCATGCTGTTGCCGGCGGCGGCCTGCGATTACACCACCGGCTATCTCGGCGCCTACGGCATCCTGCTGGCGCTCGCGCGCCGCGCCCGCGAGGGCGGCAGCTATCACGTGCGGGTCTCGCTGTGCCAGTCGGGCATGTATATCTACCGCCAGGGCCAGACCGCGCCGGTCGCCAACCCGAATCTCGACCTCTCGGCGGCGGAACTCGACGCGCTGCGCATCCAGACGGACACAAGCTACGGCACGCTGCGCCATTTCGCGCCGGTGCTCGACCTGTCCGAAA
The DNA here is from genome assembly GCA_028281325.1 of Alphaproteobacteria bacterium. Classification (GTDB taxonomy): domain Bacteria; phylum Pseudomonadota; class Alphaproteobacteria; order UBA8366; family UBA8366; genus JAJFJD01. The sequence goes on along the minus strand of JANQKC010000035.1, from coordinate 137,341 downwards.
CCAAACCCCACTGGACCCGCCCGACGCCCGCGCTCGGCGGCGACGCCCCGGAATGGCCCGCGGCGGTGGCCGAAGCGGCGGAGTAACGTCGCTTCGGCTATTCCTGTTTCAGGACGTCTCCGTTGCGGCTCTTAACCAGGAAAAGACCTTGGATGGGAGGGAGGAGGGCTTCTACGAGCTCGCCCTCCTCAGATAGCTGAACAATTACCGGAACGGCTGCCACGCCTACGAGGAGACCGGCCAGTTCGTCTTCGGCTTGTTCATGGACGACACCATGCCGCGCACCGACAATTTCCGCAGCATCGACATCAGCGCCCACCCGGTCCCGACTAAGACAAGCCTGCTCGGCGTCCAAGGCGTCGGCGAGGCCGGCACGGTCGGGTCGTAGGCGGCGATGATGAATGCGGTCAATAACGCGCTAGAAGGCATCGGCGCCAAGCATCTGGAAATGCCGCTGACCACGCCGAGGGTGCGGCGCGCGGTGCAATAGGCAGGAGAATAGTCGATAGAGGGGATTCTAGCCGTCCAAGGCAATAAGACTCTAAGTAATAGTGTTATCAGCCAACAGAAATTTGTCTTCGTTATTGCCCCAATTTTTTAGCCAAATTTTCAAATGCATCCAAATACGTATGTAGGAAACAATTGCCCGTATTGTTTGGATCATTCATCAAAATAAATTCGCCCGGTGTTGGTATTTTGGTTGGTATTGTTTTGATGTCGGCACGTAAAATTTTTATAAATTGCGTTTTTGATTGGCGGGAGTTATGAACAACATGGTTTCGAAGAGATTTTAATTTCCTCAATATTTGCATGTTAGACACATATACTTGCTTTATTGGATAACCATCTCTCAAATACAATTCCGAGCGTTTTAGGACTAGATCAGGAGACGACCAATCCAGAAAAGGTTGAGATGATTTTATCATTTCCTCTGCGTGTTGATATGTCTTTGGGAGCAAATAGGATTTACGGGCCTTCAATCCACTTGGACTCAGTTTCCCCATGCAATAGAGAAGAAAGATTTCCTCCGTAAAGTTCTCATGTGCTCGGTAGGCGGAGAGAAAAATACCCTCGGCAATTAAGTGTAGTTGCTTTTTTGATAAGCTGTCTTTTTCTGGCCGCCCAGAAGAAGATGCCAGTCGACTTTGGCTGTATTTGTCAAGTGAGCGCAGACGTTTCAGTTCTTGTCGGAAATCACGGAGTGCTGCGGAGATTCGTTGACGGGTAGCCATAGTCTGCCCACCCTTTAGGCAAGTGAATCAGCTATTTTTTTGCAAATGAACTCGGTTCTAAATTTTCTTGATCCAGTGTCAGTAGTGGCTCGTCTTGATTTGTCGATGAACTCTGCGAAATCGTCCGGAGTTTCACCACTATAATTTGAGTGCGTGTATTCATCATACCGTGCGCTTACCTCATCAAGTGTGACTCGCATCTTGCCAATGTTGGTTGGGCGGATAGAAATTCTCTTTACTTCAATGTTCTCGATGCCTCCAAGGAAATGGGCAATCGCTGTGAATAAAGAATAGAAAAGGTGAATTCTTTTCCAATTTGTGCCCTTCATATCGGCGTTAGGATATATTTCTCCTATGTAGCTCATTACTTGATCGAATATTTCAAGTTTTTCTTCAACTGGTCCAGGCTCATCTTCATATCGAGTGTAGTAAGTATCGATGTTTTTATTTGTTTGGATTCCTCCAACAAGTGCAACCAAGAGATCAGAAGCGAGTTCTGCTTCTGCCATTCTGCTTACGTTTGTTTTTGATAACACTCCGGAATCAATCCAGTAATCGACATAGTCGTAACCAAGTGAATATGAAGTTTGTTTAAAATATCCAAGGAATTTAGCGTTCCGAGATTCTTGTTTATTAAGTTTTACTGTGTATGTATTGATTCTTGCAAATATATCCAATATATCGCGGTAAGGCATATCGTAGAGTAGGTCAACGCCGATCTCATACTTCAAAAAATCGTTTTTAATTTCGTCCGGAAGCTCTTCAAATGTCCTTCCTGCAAATTCTTTGTTGTGAGCCCTGGAAATTCTAAAATTTCCGTCGTGGTAGTCCAATAAAGCGCGCAGTCTTTGTTGACCATCGACCACTATTCGTATGTTTCGGCGCTTATCAAATTGCTGAGTTAATAATAACTTAGGTATTGGTTTGCCACGAATGACAGTATCGACCAAATAGGATTTTGCTTTTTCTGTCCAAACTGATCGACGTTGAAAATCGGGCGAGAGATCCAACAAGTCAGTTTCTCTCCACTCAACGAAATCCGAGATATTGTAAACTCGTGTATCGAAGTCTTTCATGGCTGCCGACTCTGAATTAGAAACAGGTTGGTTTGCGGATGGTGCAACAAGATTATACCGCAAACCGCACTTTAGGATGCGACTCTTGCAAACTAACGCAATTGCAAGTCTATCCGTTGCATTTTCGCGCTGGAAGACATCTACATCTTAGCCATGAGTCCAGGTTCTGCAGCTTCGACATCAGCGCGCAACCCGGTCCCGACGAGACTAACTCGCTCGGCGTTAAGGGCGTCGGCGAGGCCGGCACGGTCGGGTCCTTGGCGGTGGTGATGAACGCGGTCAACAACGCGCTGGAAAGCATCGGTGCCAAGCATCTGGAAGTACCGTTGACCCCGCCACGCGTGTGGCGCGCGGTGCGGGAGGCGAGCGCCCAAGCGACCGAGTAGGCTCAAAGAATCTCTAAGGAATGGTGCCGCCGAGTGGAATTGAACCACTGGCCTCGCCCTTACCAAGGGCGCGCTCTACCCCTGAGCTACGGCGGCATTTGGGGTGAACACCGGGAAAGCCGGATGAACCGCCGCCTTATGCCATAGGGGGTTGGGCCGCGCAAGCGGTGGCATCGCTTCTCCTGGGGCGCGCGGCCCCGATGAGATCGAAACAGGCTTGCGCAGGTCCGGGTCGGCGTCGTATCCCTGGCCCGCGACTCAGGGCGTCGAAAGGGGCGATATGGGCGACAAACCGGCCGGTGAAGGCTCGGATTCGAGGGAAAAAACCGAGGACTCGGCAACCGCGCGCCGCCGCCGGCAGGCCGAGCAATTGCGCCGTAACCTGTTGAAACGTAAGGAACAGTCCCGTGATCGGGCGGATGAGGATGCGGGTGCGCCGGACGGGGGCGACGGTCCGGCCCAAAGCTGACCTTGCGGACGCCTTGTGATCGCCATACTCATTGTCTAGTCATGCGCGCCATTCCGGCATATCCGGCAGTCTTGCCGGGGCGGCGCGGCAACGTTCCCCGACATTCGGGGGGTGCAGCAGGCGACGCGAGGAGAGGGAAGCCATGGGCGTAATGCCTGATACCTGGATCCGCGAAAAGGCGCGGGCCGATGGGATGATCGAGCCGTTCGTCGACCGGCAGAACCGGGACGGCGCGATTTCGTTCGGCCTGTCGTCCTACGGCTACGACGCGCGGGTCTCGCCCGAGTTCAAGATCTTCACCAATGTGGACAACGCCATCGTCGACCCGAAGGAATTTTCGGACCAGGGTTTCGTCGAGCGCGACACCGATGTCTGTATCATCCCGCCGAACAGTTTCGTGTTGGCGCGGACGGTGGAGTATTTCCGCATCCCGCGTGACATCCTGGTGATCTGCCTCGGCAAGTCGACCTATGCGCGCTGCGGCATCATCGTGAACGTCACGCCGCTGGAGCCCGAATGGGAAGGTCATGTGACGCTGGAATTCTCCAACACCACGCCGCTGCCGGCGAAGGTCTATGCGAACGAGGGTGCGTGCCAGTTCCTGTTCCTGAAGGGCGAGGGCGCGCCGGAAGTTTCCTATGCGGACCGGGCCGGCAAATACATGGGCCAGCGCGGCGTCACCCTGCCCAAGATATAAGGACCCAGAATGGTTGCACCGGACACGGGTGCCCGCGCGCCCCTGAGCGAGCGTTTGCCGAGGACGACTGGCATGGATCGAATTCTCATTCGCGGCGGCAACCGGCTGTCGGGCACGATTCCGATCAGTGGGGCGAAGAACGCCGCGCTGCCTCTGATGGCCGCCGCGCTGTTGACCGACAAGACGCTGCGGCTGACCAACCTGCCGTATCTGGCCGACATCACCAGCATGGCGAACCTGTTGATCCAGTTCGGGGTCGAGGTCTCCATCGACGGCGACAACAACGGCGAGAACGGCCGCGCCATCGAGATGACCGCGGCGCAGATCCTGGACACCACCGCGCCTTACGACTTGGTGCGGAAGATGCGGGCAAGCGTTCTCGTTCTCGGACCGCTGGTCGCGCGGTTCGGTCATGCGGAAGTATCCTTGCCGGGCGGTTGCGCCATCGGCACCCGGCCGATCGACCTGCATCTCGGCGGACTGGAGACGTTGGGCGCGGAGATCGAGTTGGAAGGCGGCTATGTTCGCGTGACTGCGCCCAAGGGGTTGATCGGCGCGCGGGTCGAGTTTCCCAAGGTATCCGTGGGCGCGACCGAGAACCTGATGATGGCGGCCTGCCTCGCCAAGGGTGAGACCGAACTGGTCAATGCCGCGCGCGAGCCGGAGATCGTGGACCTCGGCAACTGCCTGATCGCGATGGGCGCGAAGATCGACGGCCTCGGCACCGACACGCTGACCATTCGGGGCGTGGGATCGCTGGGGGCCGCGGAACACCGCATCATCGCGGACCGGATCGAGACCGGCACTTATGCGGTGGCGGCGGCGATCACCGGCGGCGACGTGGAGTTGCGCAACACGCAATATTCCTTGATCGCGGCCTTGGCCGAGAAGATGGAAGAGGGCGGCATCTCCGTCACGGCGACCGATGGCGGCGTGAAGGTCACCTGCCCGAACGGCCGGGTCGACGGTGTGGACGTGAAGACGGAACCCTATCCCGGATTCCCGACCGACCTGCAGGCGCAGTTCATGGCGCTGATGACGATGGCGCGCGGTGCGTCGATGATCACCGAGACGATCTTCGAGAACCGTTTCATGCATGTGCCCGAACTGGTTCGCATGGGGGCGAACATCAACGTGCACGATTCCTCGGCGATGGTGCGCGGGGTCAAGCGGCTGACCGGCGCGCCGGTCATGGCGACCGATCTGCGCGCGTCGGTGTCGTTGGTGCTCGCCGGTCTGGCCGCGGAGGGTGAAACCATCGTCAACCGGGTGTATCATCTGGATAGGGGCTACGAGCGGTTGGAGCAGAAGCTCGCGGCCTGCGGTGTGGATATCGAACGGCTTAAATCGTAATGAAGGCAGACGACGGGATCGGAAATGCCGTCCGGCTACGGGCCGGCAGCGTGGAGGATTTGTCCGTCATCGCCTCGCTCGTCCAGGACGCGATCGTGCCGCTGGGTGACATCGCCTTCATCAAAGAGGATCATTCCTTTGTCCTTGTGCTTAACCGGTTCCGCTGGGAGGACGAGGGCGAGGCGGACCGGCGCGAACGGGTGCATGCGGGGCTGCGCTTCGACACGGTGCGGCGGGTGCGTTACCGGAACATCGATACGCGCGACCGGGGCCAGTTCCTGTCGCTGTTGACGCTCGCCTACGACGATGGCGTCGCGTCGTTGCATTTCGCGGGTGGGGGTGCGATCCGGCTCGATGTCGACAAGCTGGCTTGCGCCCTGGAAGACTTGGGCGAGCCCTGGCCGACCACGCACGTGCCGCGGCACGATCCCGACTGAGCCGGCGCCGCACAACCCGCGTTTGGCGGGGGCCGATCGCCCCGGTTACACTTCCGCTGCATCAAGAGGCCTTACAGTATGACGGCGGCGGTGTTGTCTGCGCGGGCTAATCGGCGGACCGGAAGACGATAAGATATGACACAGACACGGGATCTCGCGACCTATGCCGCCGGCCTCCGATTCGAAGATTTGCCCAATGACGTTCGGGACCGGGCGCGTGCGTGCATCCAGGATACGGTGGGGATTTCGGTCTTCGGCGCGAACCTGCCCTGGGGCAAGGCCGCCATCGATTACGCGCGGCGCAATGCGGCGGCGGGGGACAGTGCGTTGCTCGGCGTGCCGGGCGTCAAGATCAGCGCGCCCTTCGCCGCGCTGGCCAATGGCGTGCTGACCCACGCCTTCGAAATGGACAGTCTGCGCAAACCGGGCACCGGCGTTCATCCGGGGGGCATCGTTCCGGCCGCGTTGGCCGTGGCGCAGCAGGAAGGCGCATCGGGCGGCGATCTGATCACGGCCTTCGTTGCCGGGATGGAGGTGATGACGCGGATCGGCCTGTCGACGCGCCATTCGAGCGAGGAAAAAGGATTTCATGCGCCGGGATTGACCGGAGTCTTCGGGGCGACAGTGGCCGCGGGATCGCTGTTGAAGCTGAATGCAGCGCAGATGTGCAATGCGATGGGCGTCGCCGGCTCGCTCTGTTCGGGGCTTCTCGAATTCGCCAAAAGCGGCGGCGGCGGCATGGTCAAGCGGTTGCATATCGGCCGGGCGGCGGAGGGCGGCGTGTTGGCCGCCTCGCTGTCGAAGGACGGATATGAAGGGCCGGCATCGGTCCTCGAAGGAGAGTTCGGGTTCTTGAACGCCTATGCGCACGAGCCGCTGACGGAGAAGCTGACGGACGGGTTGGGCGACATTTGGGAAACGCGAACCATCTGTTTCAAGCGCTGCGCCTGTCATGCCACGGCGCACGCCCCGGTCCAGGCTTTCGAGGCGCTGCGCGCCGAGATGGACTTCACCGCCGCCGATGTGGATGCGATTTCCATCGGGACGAGCCGCAAGGTGCTCGCGAACCACGATATCCCGGCGCCGCGGGATCTCATGGCGGCGCAGTACAGCGTGCCCTTCTCGGTGGCCCTGTCGTTTTTCCATGATCCGATGGACCCGATGTCGTTCCTGAAGGCCGACCTGTCGGACCCGTCGGTCCTGGCGCTAAGCCGCAAAATTAAACTGGACCATTTCGGCGAGACGACGAAACGCGGACAGGCCTGGGCGTGCCATGCGCGGGTGGCGTTGAAAGACGGCCGCGAGGGGGCAGTGGTCCTGAACGACTTCCGCGGGTCGCCGACTCAGCCGATGAGCGAAGACGAGTTCGACGGGAAGTTCAGGGCCGCGGCGCGCGGGCTCGGCGAGGGAGCGATGGAAACACTACTGTCCCGCCTCAAGTCACTCGACGAAAGTACCGATGTCGCCGGCTTGGCGCCATAGCACTTGGCGGTTGTAGCCGGCCGTCACCCGGGCAGAACAAAGCCCACCGTGAATGGGTGGGCTTGTTTCTGCAACACCGACGGCGGATGGTCCGATGCGGTGACTATGACTGCGACTTTTGCGTGTGCTCGGAGATGCTGTGGAGCAGCGCGCGAAACCGCTTTTGAACCTCGGGCGGGCAGGTGCCGATGTTACGCACCAGTTCCAGCGTCTCGCGTTTGGTTCGGAATTCCTCCAGGCGATCGGTGTCGTCGTCGATTCCCATGAAGAACCATGCAATCGGAACGTCGAGAATCTGTGCAATTTGCCACAGGCGGCTGGCGGAAATCCGATTCGCGCCGCTTTCATACTTTTGCAGCTGTTGGAAGGTCAGGCCCAACTGTTCGGCGAGCGCTGTCTGGCTCAAACCGCACAAGACCCGGCGAATCCGGACACGTCGTCCAACGTGCACGTCGACGGGATTGGGACCCTTCTTACCTGGCGCTTTTGATTGTTGATCTTGCGTCACTGCTCTGAAATTCCTCTGATTGATGCGATCTTGGGGTCACCAGACCGAACTATTTGCCGCTTGAATGAGATATCACTCGAAAAGTGCTAGGATTGTATACTATACAATTTATAATAAACACCATTATAAAAGCACAACGTTGAGCTTTTCTGTGGTACTAACCCAAGTGAATTGTGTTTTTCCGTTGGTTTTACAATAACTACGCGTATAATATAATGTGAATCGGTAGTCTGTTTCAAGGTGCAGGCTAACGTTTTTGGGAGAGAGGATTGAAGATGGGTTATCCGCTCGAAACGTCGTTCGATACATCGGGTGATAACATCCAGCGGCGCGAATTGTATTCCATGAATGAATTCGCCGAAGCGGAACCGCCGGGCAGCACCAATTGGCTGCTGCACAAGTGCTGGAAATCGCTCAGTCTCGGTGGACGCATTCCGCTGGAGCAGGACGTTCTGACCGATAACACCAATACGATGCGGCTCGACGGGCAAACCACGTTGATCGACGTCAGCGACCCGAACCCGTGGAATTTCGTCTTCGTCGCCCACTGGCACACGCCTTACCCGAATCTGGGAAGTGAGCTGACGAACACGCGGGTCAGTCAGTATCCCTGCATGATGCATGCGAAAGCGCTGATGTCGGAATATTTCATTGCGCGCGAAAGCGCCGCGCCGGTGTATCACGAGATCGAACAGCTCATTTTCGGTATTTCACGCCATTATCGGCGGTTGATCCTGCCCTTGTCGGATACCGAAAACCGCGTCAACAAGCTGCTGGTCGGGGTGCGTTCCGTGCGTCCGCCGTTCGAAGTGAAACAGAATGCGGAAATGGCGCTAATTCACTAGGCGCCGTTTTTCCTCGGGCGCGGGCAGCGCTTCCTGCTTTTTGGCCGCTTCCACCGCTTTTTCACCGGCCGCTTCCAAATTGTCCTGCCTGATCCGCCGCATCATCTCGTCGCGGTGCATATAGCTCATCTGCATGTCGTAAGGTCGGCCGTAGGGCGGGTAGAAACCGCGCGTGATCGACACGCTGTGCGAGATGTCATAGGTGTTGTGGATCATTGCCTTGCGTCGCGGCGTATCGCGCACCAGCGATACATGCCAATCGATACCGTAATGCCGGACCGCCAGCATGCGGACCAAGCGGGATACGATGTTGCTCAATTTGCTGCCGCGGAGTTTGGGATGAACCCAAAACCCGCCGGCGAGGCCGACCTTGCCGCCGATAACGGGCAGTTTGTCAGGTTCGACCAGTTCGACGGGGCGGAAGTCGAGGATCGGCTTGCGGTCGAAAAACAACCGTTGGGTCCGAATCTCTTCGGCGATGTTGTCGGTTTCGATGATCCGGTAACAAACGCAAGACACGACCGGCCGTTCGCGCCGCAACAATCGCGGGATCAATTTCTGGTCGCGCTCGCGAATGATGATCCAGAAGGCGTTGGCAGGGTGAATGTATGTCTTCGAGGGGTCGTGCGTCGAGGCGATATCCAAGTCGCCGGGAATTCGACGCATAAGCCTTACCCACTTTGAGAGATCGGAGTCGATCTCAATGGTAAACCCACGTCGATCCAACTCGGCGCGCGAACGATCGATGAACTCCTGAATTACTTGGAACTCTTCGTCTGTCAGCCGTGACATTGTATGCTCCCCCTCAATGCCGGGTTGTACGGCCGTTTACAGCTTGATGCCGCGTCTGCAGATTGTCCACCGCGTTATTAACCGTACCGGTTAACCATAACCACAGTTGTATTGACGGGACAAGCTATTAATTTTCCAATGGTTAACGCAATTGACCGTACGGATTAACCATCAAAATTTACCAAGCTGCATAATATCAAGTTGAATTCTCCATGATTGAAGACGCGCGCGAGGGCGGTTGAAAAATTGTAAAAGTTAACGAGATGCAATTTTCTTTTGGGAATTTTTGGATAAAACAATGCGTGTGGCATCATGCGCTGTCGAGCCTAAGTCAAGAGTCCCAGCGCTATTGATTAATCCGAAATTTCTAGACGGGCGCTGTTGCCTCCGAAATTTTGCCCGAATTGGTGCATTCCGTTCTTCGGCTCGTCAAAATAGGCGGGTCGGCATCGGGATAATCTAGGATGGCGCAGGCGGATCCGGCCTCGCGTCTCACGGGCCGACGATGGCGCGCGCCGATCTGCCCGGTGGCGTGGCGGCGTGATACGATGGCTGGGGAATTCAGGACTGATGGATGGACCGATGCAGCAGCGTGTTCTCAATCAACAAATCGACGAGCCCGTGGCATGGATGGGCAACACGCTCGCGCCCGCCGACGGCCTTGTCGTATTGCGCGATTCCTGCATCGACGAATTGGATGCCGTGGCCCGGCTGTTGGAGGACAACCCGGTCCCAACGCTTGCGCTCCGCCCGGACGATTTCGCGTTGTCGGCATGCCGCGACGTGATGGCCGATGTGCGCCGGCAACTCGATACAGGGCAAGGGTTTGCCTTAATCGACCGATTGCCGGCCGATCGTTACAGCCGTCGCGTCATGACGGCCTTGTATTGGTTGTTGGCGTCGATGGTCGCGCGGCCGGTCAGCCAGAAGTGGGAAGGCCGGATGATCTACGATGTGCGCGACACCGGGAAGAAGCCCGGCAACGGCGTTCGGCCGGACATCACCAATGTCGAGCAGAATTTCCACACGGACAACAGCTATAACCTCTGTCCGCCCGATTTCGTCGCCTTGCTGTGTCTGCAAACCGCGAAGGAAGGCGGGATCAGCCGGATTGTCAGTTTCCCGGCGGTCCACAACGAAATGCTCCGCCGGCATCCCGATCTGCTGCCGCGTCTGTATCGGAGCTTTTACTTCGACCGCCAGCGGGAACACGCGCCGGACGATGACATGACCCTTCAGCATCCGTTATTCGAATATGATGGCAATCGGCTCAGCGCGCGGCTTTCCCGATTCCAGGTGATGAACGGCTACAAGCTCTCCGGCGAGACGCTGGACCCCGAGGGCGCGGCGGCGCTGGAAGCCCTTGAAACGATCATGAACGAGCCGGAATTCGGGAAGGAATTCTTCTTTGAGCCGGGCCAGATCCAGATCGTGGACAATCTCCGATGCGGTCATAAGCGGACGGCGTTCCGCGATTACGACGAGCCGCATCGAAAGCGCCATCTGGTCCGGCTTTGGCTGCGGGATCGCGGCCGGGTTTTCTATAACGGATAGTCGCCGTATGGCGTGCGAGTTCCTGTCCTTGCGGGGTGTGGTAATGCCCGGTGCCGTGTGCGATAAGAAGCGCCAAATCACCACAGGGTAGCCTTACCCACAGGAGAATGACGTGCGTGCCAATGAACCGCTGATAATGGCCCTGCCGAAAGGGCGGATTCTTGGCGAGGTGATGCCGTTGGTGCGGCAGGCCGGCATCGAGCCCGAGGCGGCCTTCGAGGATCCGAAAGCACGGCAGCTCCGGTTTTCGACCAATATCGAGACTCTGGATATCATCCGGGTCCGCAGCTTCGATGTCGCGACCTTCATCGCGAATGGCGCGGCCCATCTCGGCGTGGCCGGCAACGACGTCCTGATGGAATTCGACTATTCGGAAATCTATGCGCCGGTCGATCTGGACATCGGTCGCTGTCGGCTTTCCGTGGCGGCCCGGCCCGACCTGCTGAAATCGGACGACCCGAGCCGTTGGAGCCATATTCGGATCGCCACGAAATACCCCAATATCACGCGCCGTCATTTCGCCGCCCGCGGGGTTCAGGCCGAATGCATCAAATTGAACGGCGCGATGGAACTCGCGCCCATGCTGGGGCTGTGCCGCCGTATCGTCGATCTGGTGTCCACCGGACAGACGCTGAAGGAGAACGGCCTGGTCGAAGTCGAGAAGATCGCGGATGTCACGAGCCGGTTCGTTGTGAACCGGACCGCGCTCAAGACGCGCCCGGAGGAGCTGGGGCACTGGATCGACCGGTTCCACGAGGTAGCCGATGCCGCGTAGGCTGACCACATCCGATGCGGGATTCGAAGATGCCTTCGACGCCTTCCTTGCGCTGAAGCGCGATACGGAAGCGAATGTCGAAGATGTCGTCGCCGAGATTCTGGCGGCCGTTCGGACGCGCGGCGACGCGGCGGTGGTGGAATACACCCGGCGCTTCGATCATGTTGACCTGTCGGCGGTCGGGTTTCGGTTCTCCGCGGATGAGATCGCCGGCGCGGCCGAAGAATGCGAGCCGGCGACGCTGGATGCGTTGAAGGCGGCGGCGGATCGCATCGAGGATTATCACCGCCGTCAGATTCCCGATGACTCCCTGTATACCGATCCCGCGGGCGTGACGCTGGGCGCCAGATGGACGCCGTTATCCTCCGTCGGTCTCTATGTTCCCGGCGGCTTGGCGGCCTACCCCAGTTCGGTTCTGATGAATGCACTGCCGGCCCGGGTGGCGGGCGTGCCGCGGATCGCCATGGTGGTGCCGACACCCCATGGCGAGATCAACCCGTTGGTCCTGGCGGCGGCGCATATCGCGGGCATCGAGGAGATTCATCGTGTCGGCGGGGCGCAGGCGGTGGCGGCGCTCGCCTACGGAACCGACTCCGTCGGCGCCGTCGATAAGATCGTCGGGCCGGGCAACGCCTATGTGGCGACGGCGAAACGGCAGGTTTTCGGCCGCGTCGGGATCGACCTCATCGCCGGCCCGTCGGAGATTCTCGTCGTGGCGGACGCGGAAAACGATCCGGCATGGATCGCGGCCGACCTGATGTCGCAGGCGGAACACGACACCGCCGCGCAGTCGGTCCTCATTACCGACGACGCGGACTTCGCGGACGCCGTCGGGACGGCGGTCGACGCGCTGTTGCAGCGGCTGAAGCGCCGTGAGATCGCCACGGAAAGTTGGCGCGAGCATGGCGGCATCATCGTGGTGCGGGATTGGGACGAGGCCGTGCGGCTGGTCGACCGGATCGCGCCGGAGCATCTGGAATTGGCCGTGGCCGACCCCGCAGCCTTGGCGGAGAGGATTCAGCACGCCGGTGCGATTTTCCTGGGCCGGCACACGCCCGAAGCGGTCGGCGATTATGTGGCGGGGCCGAACCATGTCCTGCCGACATCGGGCAGCGCCCGGTTTTTTTCCGGACTCAGCGTACTGGATTTCATGAAGCGGACATCGCTTGTCGGTTGCGATGCCGGCAGCCTGTCGCGGATCGGCCCGCCGGCGGTGACGCTCGCGACGGCGGAAGGGCTCGAAGCGCACGCGTTGTCCGTCTCGATCCGGCTTGACGAGGAGAGCTCCGGCTAAGGCGGCATGTCTAGGAATTGCATCGTCGATATCTCCCTCGACGACCGGACGGTGGTGCGGCGCAGCCCGGAGGTTGAGCACGAGCTCAATGTGGCGATCTACGACATCCTGGAACGCAACGAGTTTGCACCGCTGGGGAAGTTCCAGGGGCCCTTCCACGTTTTTCTGAGCATCGAGGACCGCCGCCGACTGGTCTTTCAAATCAGCGGGACCAACGGCGGCGAGCAGGGCCGTGTCACATTGCCGTTGGTGCCTTTCCGGCGCATCGTGCGCGACTATTTCCAAATTTGCGAAAGCTACTATGACGCGATCAAACGGCTGTCGCCGTCGCAGATCGAGACGATCGACATGGCCCGTCGCGGGCTGCACGATGAAGGATCGCAATTGCTGGTCGAGCGGTTGGAGGGAAAGATCGACGTCGACGAAGAGACGGCGCGGCGTCTCTTCACGCTCATCTGCGTTCTGCACATCCGGGCCTAAGCGGGGCCGGCGTCATGGTCGAGCAAATTCCCGGTTCGGTATTGTTCGCGTGTACAAGAAATGCGCTTCGGTCGCCGATGGCGGAAGCGATGCTGAAGCATTTGCACGGCCACCATGTCTATGTCGATTCGGTCGGAGTCCGGACCGGCGATGTGGACGGTTTCGCCGTGGAGGTGATGGCGGAAATCGGCATCGAAATCGGCAGTCATGCATCGAAATCCTTTGCCGATCTGGAGGATACATCCTTCGACCTTATCATCAGTCTGTCGCCCGAAGCGCAGCACGGCGCGGTCGAGTTGACGCGGCATTCGGCGGCGGAGTTGGAGTATTGGGGCACGTTCGATCCCAGTATGATCGAGGGCAGCCGGGATATGCGGCTGGACGCTTACCGGCAGGTCCGGGACGACCTGTTCGCGCGGATACAGGCGCGGTTTCCCGTTGCCTCGGTGTCCGATACTTGACGCGCGATGAAACGCCGGGTCCTATCGCGCCATGACGGACGGTGAAGAAACTAGGCCTCCGCTGGTTCTCGCGTCCGCATCGCCCCGGCGTCGCGATCTTCTGGCGCAGATCGGTGTGGTGCCGGACGTGATCGATCCCGCGGATGTCGACGAAACGCCGGCGGCGCGGGAGCTGCCGCGGCCGCATGCGGCGCGGCTGGCCAAGGCCAAGGCGTTGGCGGTGGCGGCGCGTCATGCCGGCGCGGTCGTGATCGGGGCGGATACGGTCGTTGCCTGCGGCCGGCGGATCGTGCCGAAACCGTCGGATGCCGAGGAAGCACGCCAATGCCTCATCCGATTGTCCGGCCGGCGGCATCGCGTCTATGGCGGGGTGTCGCTCGTTGCGCCGGACGGTTGCGTGCGGGAACGGCTCGTTGAGACCGCGGTGATCTTCAATCGGTTGGAGGAGCGGGAGATCGTCCGCTATCTCGCCTCCGGCGAATGGCAGGGCAAGGCCGGCGGATACGCCATTCAAGGACTGGCCGCCGCCTTTATCCGCTCGATCAACGGGTCTTACAGCAACGTGGTCGGTCTTCCTTTATTCGAAACCGCGCAACTCCTGAAGGGGATCGGCTACCGATGACCGGCCGCGTGCATGATGTGCTGATCGAATGTTCGCCCGGCGAAACGCGGGCGGCGATGCTGGACGACGAGGGCGCGCTGGTCGGCCTGCACATCGACCGGCTCGGCGCGACGAGCCTCGTCGGGACGATCTGCCGGGGCCGCGTAACCCGTGTTGAGAAGGCGACTCAAGGGGCGTTCCTGAATTGCGGTTTGGCGGACGCCGCCTTTCTGCCGCGCGCCAAGGGGCTGCATGAGGGACAGAACCTGATCGTTCAGGTCATGCGCGACGGTTGGGGGGAAAAGGGGCCCGCGGTCGGGCGGTCGCCGTCGCTGACCGGGCGCTATCTCGTGTTCAAGCCCGACGACAGCGATCTGCGATGGCCGCGTTCGATCCCCAACCGGGTCAGGACAGACCTGGAGCCGTCGGTCCGGTCGGCCGTGCGCGACGGCGAAGGCTTTACGGTGCGCCGTAACGCCGAGCTGGCCTCGGCCGAGGACCTGTTGGCGGAGGCGGAAAGGCTGCGCACGCGCTGGTCCGAGATCGAGGCCATGGCCGACGCGCCCGGGGTGCTTCAGCCGGCGGCTGGGCTGATCGACCGTGTTCTCCGGGACGAAGCCCCGACGGGCGATATCATTCTGGACGACCGGCGGCAGGTCGCCGATACCGCCGCCAAGGCTGCGGCCGCCACGCCGGACCTGGCGGGCAGGATCGCGTTTCATGACGATCCGACGCCCTTGTTCGAAGCCTTGGGCGCGGAAGAACAGATCGATGAAGCCCTCTCCCGCACCGTTGCCTTGCCGCGCGGCGGCACGGCGGTGTTCGACGAGGTCGAGGCGCTGACGGCGATCGATGTGAATATGGGCGCGGCCGGGGGCGGCCGCCGTGGCGAGGATGCCGTGCTGTCGCTCAATCGCGCGGCGGCCGAGATCGTCGCCCGTCAGGTCATGCTGCGCAATATCGCGGGGTTGATCGTCATCGACTTCGTGACGATGCGCAGCAAGGCGAACAATCGAAAGCTGGTGGAATCGGTCCGCCGCGCCTTTGCCCGCGACCGGGTGACCGTGGATGTCCTCGGCATGACCTCGGCCGGCTTGGTGGAGGTGACGCGGCAGCGCCGGGGCGTGGCCCTGTCCGGCCTGATGCTGGACGCGCGCCGGACGGATGCGCCGTTGCGGCCCGACGCCCAGGCCTGCGCGGCGCTGCGGGCCGTGTTGCGGCAGCTCGGCGCGGGCCGTCCGGTCTTGCGCTGCGCGCCGGGCATCGCGGCGGCCTTGGACGGGCCGCTCAAGGGCGCGCTCGACGAAACGGTGCGGCGGCTCGGCCAGCCGCTGGACGTGCGGGCCGATCCGGCTTGCGAGGGGTTTGAAGTGATGCGAGAGGGAAGGTCGTGATGGCGGAAAAGAAGTGCCCGGTTTGCGGAAAGCCGCGGGAGCAGGAATTCAGACCGTTCTGTTCCAAACGCTGCGCGGACCTCGATCTCGGCCGTTGGCTCAACGATTCCTACCGCGTCCCCACGGACGAACCGGCGGATTCCGCCGAGATCGTGCCGTTCGAGCGCCGCGAGAATGGCGACTGACGCCTGTTCCGGTATACTTGACGGTGGACACGCGACCGGGATTTGACTATGAAATGCGGTCCGCGCGTTCCGCGCCGTGCCCAGGTAGCTCAGTTGGTAGAGCAGTGGACTGAAAATCCGCGTGTCGGCTGTTCGAGTCAGCCCCTGGGCACCATTTTTTCTTTTCTTTCAGATGGTTGGGCCTTTACGCAGCCCATTGTGCAGACAAGACTTCGGCTTGTTGCAGCACCGTCTGAACGGCGGCATCCTGGAGGTCGGGCGGATAACCGTGCCTGCGGAGGATATGCTTGACCAAAATCCGCATGCGGGCGCGGGCGGATTCACGGTGTACCCAGTCCACCGTAACGTTGTTTTTCAGGCTGTTCAGCAGTTCATGCGCAATCACGCGCAGGTGCTCGTCGCCCATGACTTCGATCGCGCTATCGTTCTCGGCCAAGGCGTCATAGAACGAAATCTCTTCCTGACTCAGCCCCTCTTCCTCGCCGCGTCGGCGTGCGTTGCGAACGTCCTTCGCCAGTTTGATTAGTTCTTGGATGACTTCCGCCGTTGTAATCGCGTTTGAGTGGTACCGGGCGATCGCTTCCTCAAGCCGCTCTGAAAAGGCGCGCGTTTGCACAACATTGATCTGACTTTGTGAGTGAATCTCGCCGTTCAGCAGCTTGCGCAGCGCTTCCATGGCCAGATTCTTCTTTTCCATCCCTTGAACCTCGGCGAGAAATTCATCGGATAGGATCGAAATATCCGGCGTCTCCAGTCCGGCGGCTTCGAGGATATCGACAATCTCCGTTGAGACGACCGCGCGGCTGACGATCTGCTGCACGGCGAAATCGCGCTCGGCGGATGTCGTGCCGTCACCGGGCGTGTTTTTCGCGAGCGCGGCTCGGACGGTTTGAAAGAAACCGACTTCATCCCGGATGTCCCGCGCGTCGTCGCTCGCGGCGGCGAGCGCGAACGCTTTCGACAATTCGAGCACGGCATCGCTGAAACGGCGGTGCGCACGTTTCTTGCCGTCCTCGGTCTTTTCCTCGGCCGCCGCGCGCTGCTGCATGTCGAGGACCCAATTCATCGCGCCGGCAAGAGCGGCCAGCCGGGCTTGCGGCGGCCCGGTCAGCCCGGCCTGGTAATCAAACCCATGGAACATGTCGCGGACGATTTCGTATTTCTCCCGCATCAAGGCGACGGCCGCGCGCTCGTCGATGCCGGCGTGTTTCCGGTCGTCCCGCGAATACTGGCCAAGCGCTGTTTTGAGGTTCTGCGCGATGCCGATGTAGTCCACGATCAGTCCGGCGGGCTTGTCGCGGAACACCCGGTTCACGCGGGCGATCGCCTGCATCAGCCCATGGCCGCGCATGGGCTTGTCGATATACATCGTGTGCATGCTGGGCGCATCGAAGCCGGTCAGCCACATATCCCGCACGATCACCAGCTTGAGCGCGTCCTTCGGGTCTTTGGCCCGCTTGGCGAGCAGTTCGCGGCGGGCCGCGCCGCCGATATGCGGCTGCCATTCCGGCGGGTCGGACGCCGCACCCGTCATGACGATCTTCAAAACGCCAGCTTCGTCGTCGTCGCTGTGCCACTCCGGTCGCAGTTTTACGATTTGGTCGTAGAGCGCGACGCAGATTCGGCGGCTCATGCAGACGATCATGGCCTTACCGTCCATGCCGACGATGCGGTCCTCGAAATGCCGCACCAGGTCGTTCGCGACGATCGCAAGGCGATTCTCTGCCCCGACGACCGCCTCGATGGTCGCCCATTTTCGCTTTAGTCGTTCCTGCTCGTCTTGCGCCTCGTCTTCGGTAAGGTCGGCGACATCGTCATCGATCGTCGCCGTCGCATCGTCGTCCAACTCGATCCGGGCGAGGCGGCTCTCGTAATAGATCGGTACCGTCGCACCGTCCTCGACGCCGCGGTTGATATCGTACACGTCGATATAGTTGCCGAAGACGGCGGGCGTGTTCACGTCCTCTTTCTCGATCGGCGTGCCGGTAAAGCCGATGAAGGAAGCGTTCGGCAGGGCGTCCCGCAGGTATTTCGCGAAGCCGTGCGCAATGGCACCGGTCCTGCGGTTCATCCTCGCGCTGAATCCGTATTGGCTGCGGTGCGCCTCGTCGGCGATCACGACCACGTTCCGGCGGTCGGTCAGCACCGGATAGTCCGTCTCGCCCGGCTCGGGCGAAAACTTCTGAATGGTGGTAAAAATCACGCCGCCGGACGGCCGGGTCAGGACTTTTTGCAGATCGGCGCGATCCACCGCTTGCTGCGGCGTCTGGCGGATCAGGTCGCGGCACATCGAGAAGGTGGTGAAGAGCTGGTCGTCCAAATCATTGCGGTCCGTGACGACGACGATCGTGGGATTCTCCAGCGCGGGCTGGCGCACCAACTGCCCGGCGTAGAACGCCATGAGAAGGCTCTTGCCCGACCCTTGCGTATGCCAGATGACGCCGACGCGCTTGTCGCCTCTGGGATGATCCCGGGCGTCGGGCAGGCCGTAGACGGCCGGGTCTTCGCGCAGGCCCGGCGCAGGATCGCGACCGGCCGATAGCGGGGCCGGCATCGCCCGGATCGTCGCCCTTACCGCCTTCTCGACGGCGTGAAATTGGTGATAGCCCGCGACGATCTTCACAAGCCCGCCGCCGGTGTCGCCGAACACGGTGAAATCCCGAAGCAAGGTCAAGAAACGCCCACGTTCGAAAACACCTTCCACCAGCGTATCCAACTCGGCCGCATCTTTCGGTGCGATCGTCGCGCCGTCCGTGGTGCGCCACGGCATGAACCGTTCGATGTTGGCGGTCAATGATCCGACGCGCGCCTTGATCCCGTCGGACGTGACGATCACGCCGTTGGTTCGGAACAGCGACGGTATCTGATTCTTGTAGGTTTGAAGCTGGTTATAGGCCCCGTCGAGCGTGGCGTTCTCGTCGCCGGGGTTCTTCAATTCGATCACGGCCAGCGGCAGGCCGTTGACGAACACGACCACGTCGGGTCGCCGGTTGTTCTTATTCTCGATCACGGTGAACTGGTTGACCGCCAGCCAGTCGTTCCGGTCGGGGTCGTCGAAGTCGATCAGATAGGCCGTATCGCCGGCGATGCTGCCGTCCTCCCGCGGCACCTCGACCGGCACGCCCTCGACCAGGAACCGATGCAGCCGCCGATTCTCTTCGACAAGCGAGGGTGTCTCGACCTGTTGGACCTTGCGCAGCACCTCCTCGAACGTCGCCGCCGGCAGGTGCGGGTTCAGTCGTTCGAGGGCGGCGCGCAGCCGGGCGATCAGGACCACCGCGTCATAGCTGATCCGCTCCGGCGTCGGCCCGTCCGGCGAGATATCCGGCCCGTGCGCAACGCCGTAACCGAGCCCGGAGAGCCATTCGAGAGCAGCCTGCTCGACATGATCCTCCGAGAATCTGTTCATCCCGAATCCTTCGCCGACTCTCGGACTTCTTCGATGTCCAATGCGCGGACACGCTGGCGCAACGCGCCATCCAGGCGCACCAAGGCATCGGTCATCCACTCATGTTGGGCGGGCCAATCCGCCTCGTCGGTCGGGTCGACACTCTCTTTGTAGAGAGCGATGCGGGAGCCGATTCGCTCGGGCAGGTCTTCCCAACTTAGCGCCTCTCCGACAGCCCGGTCGATTTCCTCTTTTTGTTCACGAAGCAGGAAGAAATAGCCCTTGGCGTCATCTCCCCGAATAAAAAGTTCAACGCCGATTCGATTGTCGACGGTGTTGACCTTGGCCGCCAGTTGGAAGCCCGATCTTCCGATGCTGAATGTCGTCCAGTGCTGGGGCCGCGGCGTACGCGTGCGGATGTCCGCTTGCCGGGCCTCGATATGGGCGTTCAGCGCCTGCCAATAACGGAGTTGCTGTGCCTTCGTCTCGGTCGTCGGCATTTCATCAATCTGTCGCGCGGCGCGGCCGACCGACCGTGTCCAGTCGTTCGGTTTGGAGACGACATTGAAACGGGGCGCGGGCGGCGAGTCACCGATCCGCCATAGCTCGACTTCGAGGCCGAAAAAGCGAAAGCGTCCGTCGGTAATCTCGTTGAGCCAGTCGAGCGTCGCGCGATGCTCGTCGATGAAGGGTGCGGCAACCCAGACGATCGTCACCGCCTGCAAACCCGCCGCATAGGTGAGAAGTTGCCCGAGATGGCTGTGATCCGTGCGCGCGAGCTGATTCTCGATCAAGACCCAATTGTCGGTGTCTGGGTCCTTGCAAAGGATGTCGGCGCGGAACGGCCCGACATTCTTCTCTTGTGCCTCCAACTCCAATTCCACGCCGATTGTCTCGCCCAAGATGGCAAGATTTTCTTCGCGCGCGAGCCAGGGCGTGAAGTCGGCCGCTTCGCTGAGCCAGATGTCGCGAAGCTCGACACGTTGCAGGGTTCCGAGACGGTATTCGCTCATGCCACGGCCTCCACGACTTTCTCGGCCTCGGCGAGGCGGATTTCACCGGACATGAGCTTGGGGAGGAGGAGATCGCGGGTCTGGGCGAGGGAGCGGGACTCTGCAACGTTCGACCCAATTCGCTGAAATAACGGTACGACGATGTCCTCGAAGACGTTCATATTAGAACTCAAAGGCATCGCCATAGAAATGGCTTCAAAGGTTTGTCGCGTAATCGTAGAAAAGACCGACCCATGGGCCATCGATTGGAGTTGGCTAACCATTTGGTCGGCAGCTAAGTATACGAAACAGTCTCCTGTGTTTTCATTACACTGCAAAGCATAACAAGACTGATTAAAAGCCATCTCCTGCGCGGCCATGGCCAAATTGCCTACCGTTCCGCGCGCTGAAATTATTGTCGTCCCCTCAGGGATAAGGCGAGCTGAACTTTCCTTTAATCCGCGTTGTGTGATCGACTTATCCGTCCCAATCACAAAGACGCTGCCCTTGGGTGGCGTGTCGACCACAGAAAACCATGGAATCTCACCGTTCCAATACTCTTCGATTGAAGTTTTGGGAGTGCCACCGCCAATGATTGAAAAGAAATCTTTAAGAGGTCGCATCTCCCAGCCAACCGGTTTGTCCTCGTCGTCGAGGGTGTCGGGGAACAGGTTCCAGAGGTTGGGGGCGAGGTAGGGGGCGCGGCCTTCGGCCTTGGCGCGGGTGGGGCCGAAATCGACGAACCAGTCCTTGAAGATCGCCCGCGCCATCGCCTCCAGTGTCTCGTTCATCCGCCGGTTCAACTCGATCTTGTCGTCGAGAGCACCGAGGACACTCACGATCCGGCCTTGTTCTTCAAGGTCAGGGACACCCAGAATCAAGCGTTCAAAAGTTTGCAGATTGATGTTGTCTTGGACGCTTCCGGTCCCAACGTTTTCGTGTTGAATCTGCTGTTTGTGGTATCGAAACAGATACTCAATGAAGCGGACATTTGCTTTCTTCGGATCAGCAATAAAACCAACAACACTATCCGGAAAACAGGCTGGATAGGTGAGGATCGCGGTCTCAGCTATGTTTGCAGCGATGGTGATCACCATCGTTCCCTCCGGCCACAGTCTGCTCTGGGCCAACCCCACTTCTGAATAGTTCTGGGAGTGTCTCGTAATTCGGCCGTTGGACCCTTTGATGTCGCCGGTCTGAATGAACGGGTACGGCCCGCCATAGAGGTGTGGGGCATTACGCGGACGGTGTCGAGACCGTCCACGGTTCACCTCACCTAAATCACCAAGCCGCACTTGCCGCCACTCACCCATGCGCATCCACCTCTTCCAGCTTCGTCTGGATGGTGGCGCTTAGCTCCTCAGCCTCGGCAAACTGCGCCGCAAGCGTCTTCTTCAACGCCGTAAATCGCTCCTCGAAGGGCACATCGTCGACCTCTGCCACCGCCGCGCCGACATAGCGGCCCGGCGTCAGGACGTGGTTGTGGTTCCTGATCTCTTCCAACGTCGCGGCTTTGCAGAATCCCGGCTCATCCGCGTAGGCGCCAGCGCCGGGTTCGCCGCGCCAGGCGTGGTAGGTCTCGACGATCTTGGCGATGTCCTCGTCGGCGAACTCCCGCCGTGTCCGGTCGACCAGATGACCGAGCTTGCGGGCGTCGATGAACAGTACCTCGCCGCGCCGGTCGCGCCAGGCGCTTTCCTGTCCTGCCGCATCGCTGCTTGAGGACGCGCCGGGATTCTTGTTGCGGGTCAGGAACCACAGGCAGGCGGGGATTTGGGTCGCGTAGAAAAGCTGGCCGGGCAGGGCGACCATGCAGTCCACCACGTCGCCCTCGACCATGGCGCGGCGGATGTCGCCTTCGCCGGATTGACCGGAGGACATGGAGCCGTTGGCGAGCACCACGCCCGCCGTGCCGGTCGGGGTCAGGTGGTGATAGATGTGCTGGAGCCAGGCGTAATTGGCGTTGCCCACGGGCGGCAAGCCGAATTTCCAGCGCAGGTCGTCGCGCAGGCGGTCGCCGCCCCAATCCGAGATGTTGAAGGGCGGATTGGCGAGGACGTGGTCGGCCCGGAGGTCCGGCAGTTCGTCCTTGTGAAAGCTGCCCTCGTTGTTCCAGCGGATGTCGGCGTCGATGCCGCGCACGGCCAGGTTCATCTTGGCCAGCCGCCAGGTGGTATAATTGCTCTCCTGCCCGTAGACGGCGATGTCGCCCCGGCGTCCGCCATGTTCCTCGACGAACCGTTCGGACTGGACGAACATGCCGCCGGAGCCGCAGCAGGGGTCGTAGACGCGGCCCTTATAGGGCTCCAGCATCTCGACCAGAAGCCGGACGACGGATTGCGGGGTGTAGAACTCGCCGCCGCGCTTGCCTTCCGCGCCGGCGAACCCGCTGAGGAAATACTCGTAGACGCGGCCGAGGATGTCGCGGGAGCGATCCGCTTCCTCGCCCATGCCGATGCCGCTGACGAGGTCGATCAACTCGCCCAGCATGATCTTGTTGAGGGCGGGGCGGGCGTAATCCTTCGGCAGCACGCCTTTCAGGCTGTCGTTCTTCGTTTCGAGGGCCTGCATCGCCTCGTCGATCAGCGTCCCGATCGTAGGCTGCTTGGCGTTGGCTTGCAGGTGCGACCAGCGGGCCTCCTTCGGCACCCAGAAGACGTTCTCGGCGACATACTCTTCCGGGTCCTCCGCGTCGGCCAGTTCCTCCTTCAGCAACGCCGCCCGCTTCGCCTCGAAGGCGTCCGAAATATATTTCAGGAAGATCAGGCCGAGGGCGACATGCTTATAGTCGGACGGCTCCATATTGCCGCGCAGCTTATCCGCCGCGGCCCAGAGCTGCGCCTCGAAACCGAGATTGGCCCCGTTGTTCATGTCCTTCTTGTCCTTCTTGTCGGCGCGTTTTCGCGGTCGTCCGCGTGGCATACAGGTCGTCTCCCCGGTTGATTATCGCTAATGGTTGTTCGCCTAAGCTATTATAAGTATCCCGCTAATCCAGCGCGGCGGCAATATCTGTCCGGCGGCTGCCGGAAATGTTCTTTATCGTTGTGCGTGTATTTTGATAGCGAATTCCTATCAAAAGTCCCGTTCTCCGCGATTAGACCTTTTGCGGTCGCTCTACCACCTAACTTTCGATGCGGTGCGGTCCGCTGCCCGTCGATGCAAGACATGAGGTAGAACATGAATCCCCAGTCGCTTCTGGAACAGTTCTTGGGCCCGCAGTCGGGCGCTGCCGCGAACGATAAGCTGCGGTCGGCGACCGGTGCGTTGTCCGGTTCGAGCGGGAAGGCCGCGTTGGGCGGGCTGGCCGCCGGCGGGTTGCTCGGCCTGTTGATGGGCAGCAAGAAAACCCGCAAGAAGGTGGGCAAACTCGCGGGCGGGGTCGTCGGGTATGGCGGCGCCGCGGCGTTGGGCGCGCTTGCGCATAGCGCGTACCGGAAGTGGCAGGATCAGAAAGCGGAAACCGCATCGGCGGGCGCGGCGCATCCTGCACCTGGACATGCCGCCCCGGCGCAGAGGGCGCCTGCGAGCGCGCCGCCGCCGCAATCTTCTTATGTTGGTGGGCCTTCCGCCGCGCCGGCGCTGGCGACGCCGGCGGCGGATGAGGTCCGCTTCGCACCGTCCGCCGCCGTCGGGCGGGACGGGCGTCCGTTCGAGCTTGCGTTGGTGCGGGCGATGATCTCGGCCGCCAATGCGGACGGGCATTTGTGCGAGGAAGAGCGCAAGACGATTTTCTCGCATATGTCTTCTTTGAACCTGGATGCCGACGACAAGTCCTTCGTCTTCGAGGCGCTTATGAGTCCGTCCTCGCTCGAAGAGATCGCCGGTCTTGCCGACGGGGTGGAGCAGGCCACGGAGATTTACCTGGTGTCCCGCATGGCGATCGACGTCGACGATCCTGCCGAGCGTGTCTATCTCGATACTCTTGCCCAACGGCTGGCGCTTCCGCCGGAGCTTGTCGCGGAACTCGAGAAACAGGTGACGGCCCAAACGACAGTCGCGGCGTAAGCGCCGCCTCCGCCACTTCCCTACGCTTCGGCGCCCTAATAGGCCGCGTGCATTCATCTTGCGTTTTCGAGAACCGCGTGCGGAACCGGCGTGGCGGGGTCCGGTCAGAACGGAATGCGGGCGCCGTCCCAGGCATATACATTGCCCGATGCGTCCGGAGCCAGCCCATCGAGAACCTGCAACAAAGCCCCGGCGGCATGGGCAGGTTGGAACAGGGCGTCACGCGGGACGCCTGCTTTGAACGGCTCTGATAACGCGGTCT
This sequence comes from Alphaproteobacteria bacterium, assembly GCA_028281325.1. Lineage (GTDB taxonomy): Bacteria > Pseudomonadota > Alphaproteobacteria > UBA8366 > UBA8366 > JAJFJD01. The sequence goes on along the minus strand of JANQKC010000035.1, from coordinate 112,673 downwards.
CGACGGTTCCGGGGTGTAGCGCGACGCAGAGCGCATGGGGGTTGCGCCGGCTCAATTCGACCGAAAGCGTTTTGATGATCATGTTGAGCGCCGCCTTCGAGGCGCGGTAGGCATGCCACCCGCCCAGTCGATTGTCCCCGATGCTGCCGACGCGGGCGGACAAGACCGCAAAGGCCGTTTTTCGGTTCTGCGCCAACAGCGGAAGGAAGTGTTTCGCGACGAGGGACGGTCCGATGGTGTTTATCCGGAACGCTTCTTCCAGTGCGGTCGCGGAAAGAGACCGCCAAGTTTTTTCTGGCTGCAACGTGTCGCCGTCATGCAGCACGCCCGTCGCGACCAGGATGAGATGGAGGTCGCCGACGGACCTTTTGAGGTCGGCGGCGGCGGTGGCGATGGAGTCTTCGTCACGAAGATCGAGACGGAACGCGCGGCTTTTGTGGTGCGTGGCGGCTCGTTCGGCGCGCGACAGCCGGGCGACGGTGGCGACCGTCGCGCCGTTTTCGAGATGATCCGCGAATGCGCCGCCGAGGCCGCCCGACGATCCGATGACCGCCACGTTCAACCGATCGCCGAAGGAGCTTAGGACTGGAGAACCCGTCAAGGGGATCTCTCGGTGGCCGCCCGGCGCAGCAAGACTGCTTGAAGTCCGGGCCGAACCCTTAGGAAGATGTCGTAGGCTTTGTTGAGCAGCCACGATGGGAGGCGGCCGCGAAACAGCCGGCCCCAAATCCGGAAGGCCGGCAGCACGGTCCAGACTTCTCGAAAAGCGGTGCCGCCGGAAACCAACTCGCCCTCGGCGCCGATGACGTGGAAGCGGGCCAACGCGTCCGCCTTCGACAGACCGGGCGTCACCTCGTCGGCCGTGCATTGGCTCACGTCGACCCAATCGATCGCGTCGGCGTTTCGGCACTTCCGGTAGAAGGCGATCTCGCGCTCGCAGAGCGGGCACGCACCGTCATAAAAAACCGTGACCGCACCGGGAGTATCAGCCGATCTGCTTGTCATTCGGAAGACGCCAGGATTTCGATGACATTGCGCCAGGGGTCTTCGACATATACCGAGGCGGTGCCGTCGCGGTGCGGTGTCAGCGTTCCATAGCTTTCCGCATCCTTCCGCTCGATCGCGAAATGCGCCGGGTGCTGGTCCGGTAGGACAAGGGCAAGCGCAATATTGTCGAACTTGAGCAGCGCCCAACTGTCGTCCTGGTAGGCGGTGGCAACGTCGAAGCGGGTTTGGTACCACTCGACGGCCGCCGCGATGTCTGTAACGGGAATTGCAATGTGGTGAAGTTGGTCCATACGAATACTGCCTTTCTATCAGGCATACGAACAGGGCCGGCTATTGGATTTCCTGGAATGGTCGGGACATGGCGATCATTTTCACCCGGTATTGTCTCCGATCGCTGATCCGACGCTCATTCCGTCCCGTATAGAGAGGTAACGATCTTACGGAGGATGAACAAATGGCCGATACCGCTCAGATGATGGCGCAAATGCTGACCCAGCAGATCGCGATGCTGCACCAGATCGGGTCGTTCGAAACCGCCGCTCAGGCAGCCGACGAAGTGCGCCACCTCGAATTGCTCGCTGAAATTCACTCTGATCACTAAAGTTGGGACGCATATGCGTCAAAGGGTTATCGGCGTGTGTCCTGCCGGTAACCCTTCGTTAACCGCTCCGCGACGGACCATGTTTTCGGTTCGCGAGCGTCGTTTACTCTCTCGACCCTCTAGCCCTAGTCGCGTCCCGCCGCTTTCTTCAGCGTCGGAAGCGCCATTTTGGCGGCGTTGAACACCATGGCGGCGTCATTGGAATAGGGCATCCACTGTGCGCCCTTGCCGAGCCAATGGGTCGCTTTCTCAACGGTGTGGCTGGTCAATCCACAGGGCATGCCGGCCTTCTCGCATGTTGCGAATATTGTATCGATCACGGCCAGAAGGTCCGGATGCTCCAGTTCGCCTGGGATACCCATATCCTGCGACAGGTCGTCCGGGCCGATCATGATCGCGTCGACGCCGTCGACCGCGCAGATGTCGGCCAGGTTTGCGACGCCGGTCTGGCTCTCGATCATCACGACCGAAAGCGTGTGGGCGTTCAGATGCTTGGTCATCGCGTCCGTATCACCCGAGATGTAATCCGTGTGCGGCCCGCGCAGGTTGAGCGGGCGATGCCCCATCGGATGGAACTTGGTCGCCGCCAGGATCGTCTGAATCTGCTCCACTGTATCGATCGACGGCAAGACCAACCCCTGCGCACCGGAGTCGAGCAAGCGCGTCAAGTCGTGCGGGTCGCGCGTGCCCGGCGGGCGGACGAAGGGCGTCAGCCCCGCTTCGCGTGCCGTCAGCAGCAGCGGGCCAACCGTATCGAGGCCGAAATCCGTGTGCTCCATCTCGATGATGACGAAATCGAAGCCGCAGGCCGTATAGAGGGAGATGATCCGGGGATGCGGGCACAGCGTGACCCATGTGCCGATGGCGGGTTTACCGTCCTGCAGGATTTCGCGGACCGGGTTGGATTTGATCATGTCTTCTCTCCTGATCGGGATGCGTCAGCGTGGTTTCGCGCGCAGGGACTCGGTCGCCGTGGCGTCGAGGCTGCCGTCCGGCATGGTGACGACGCCGTAATCCCGTTTTGCCGCTTCGGCGGTGACCAGGCCGTTTCGCACATCGTCCGCGACTTGCGCGGCATCGCGCGTCATCGGATCGCCATACCCGCCGCCGCCCGGCATCTCCACGATCAAACGGTCCAGGGCGGGGACGACTTGAAAGCCCTTGTTGCGAAGTTCCGCGCCGGAATCGAGCCGTAGCCGGCCCTTCTCGCCAGGTGCGCCGCCGTCGCGGCCGCGGGCCGGGAAGACGACACGTTCGAAACTAGCGAAGATGCCGAAGGCAACGTCCTCGCGATTGGTCAGTTCCATGGTCTGGCCGAGGCCGCCGCGTTGTGCGCCCGCGCCGCCCGAATCGGTGCGGTAATCCTTGCGCCAGATCACGATCGGGGTGATCGCCTCGGTGATCTCGACCGGGACGTTGCGGACGCCGCTGGGGAAGGGCGTGGCGGAGAGGCCGTCCTGCTTGGGCCGCGCGCCCGCGCCGCCGCTGTGGAAACTGGTGACCATGAAGGCCGTCGACCCGTCGGCGCCGCTGCCGGTGATGCCGTGCCCCGCGCCGAGCTTGAGGTTCCAGAGGTTCGACGTGCCCTCGGCCGGCACGCGGTCGGGCATCGCCTGGTGGATCGCGCCGAACACCACGTCCGGCAGCATATGGCCGATCGTCGAGCGGGCGACGACGGCGCAGGGATGCGGCGCGTTGACGATGGTGTTCTCCGGGGCGGTGACCTTGATCGAATCCAGCGACCCGGCATTGTTCGGCACGCGCGGCGCCACGATGCAACGGATGCCGAAGGCCGTATAGGCCTCGGTGTAGCACATGGGGCAATTGATCCCGCGGTCGGAGGTGCCCGAGGTGCCGTCGTAGTCGACGCGGATTTCCGTTTCGTCGATAGTGACGGCCGCGCAGAGGTCGATCGGTTCCTCGTAGCCGTCGATCCGCATGCTGCTGGTCCAGGTGCCTTTCGGCAGTTTGCCGATGGCCTCGTTCATCGCGATACGGCTTTGCTCGATGATATACATTCCGAGGTCGTCCAACGCGTCGAGGCCGTATTCGTCCATCATGGCGAGCAAGCGCCGGCTGCCGGTTTCGTTGCACGCGACCAGGGCGTAGATATCGCCTTCGACCTGGACGGGTTCGCGCACATTGGCGCGGATCAGGGTCAGCAGCCACTCATCCATCTCGCCGCCGCGCGCCAGCGGCATGATCGGGATGAACAGACCTTCGTGATAGACCTGCTTGCCGTCGGGCGCGAGGCCGATGCCGCCGATGTCGACCAGATGGCTGGTGCAGGCGAAGAGGGCGACCGGCTTGCCGTCCTTGAAGGTCGGCGACACGACCGTCAGGTCGTGCAGATGCCCGGTGCCCTTCCAAGGGTCGTTGGTGATGTAGGCGTCGCCTTCCTTCATCTGGTCGGCCGGGAACACGTCCAGGAAGTGAACCACCGCGCGCGCCATCGAATTCACGTGTCCGGGCGTGCCGGTCACCGCCTGGGCCAGCATCTGGCCGTCGCAGTCGAAGACCCCGGCGGACACGTCGCCCGCCTCGCGGGTCGAGGTGCTGAACGCGGTGCGCACAAGCGTTTGGGCCTGTTCCTCGACGACGGAGATCAGGCGGTTCCACATCACCTCATGGCGGATTTCGTGCAGTCGGTTGTCGGTCATCGGGTTACGCCTCCCGGGTTATGACGATTTGGCCGAGTTGGTTCACGGTTGCGCTGAATCCGTCCGGCACGAAAGTCGATGTTTCGTCTTCCACGATGATCGCCGGCGAGGGGACCATGGCGCCCGGACGAAGGGCGTCGCGATGGAAAATCGCCGCATCGACCATAACGCCGCTATCGATATCGAGGACCGACCGCGCGCCGTCGGCCTTCGCAGCGTATTGCTCATCCGGCGGGTCGGCCGCGTCGGGGAGCGGTTGGTCCGTGGCCAAAGACAGCGTCCAGCTCAGCACCTCGATCTCGAGGTTGGGAATGACGCGGGAATAAAGCGATTGATACTCGCGGTCGAATGCGTCTTCGAAGATCGACGCGTCTTCCGGTCCGTAGTCCCGCGACGGCAAGGTGACGGCGATCTCGTGTCCCTGGCCGCGATACCGCATGAAGGCGGTGCGCACTTCAACGAGTTCCTCGTCCGGCGCGCCCATGCGAACGACGGACTCCGCCTCCGCGCGCATGTCCCGGAACAGGTCGTTGACGAAGGCCGTGTCGAACTTCGGCAGGGACATGAACCGCGTGCGCACCACCTCGTAGGCGATCGGTGCGCGGAGGAAGCCGACGGCGGACCCGACGCCCGCCCCCTGCGGCACGATGATCCGGTCGACGCCGAGCTTTCCGGCAAGGCGCGCGGCGTGCAGCGGGGCGGCGCCGCCGAAGGCGATCAGCGTACGGTCGGCGGTTTCCTTCCCGTTCTCGATCGCATGGACGCGGGCCGCGTTGGCCATGTTCTCGGTGACGATTTCGGAAATGCCGGCGGCGGCGATCTCGGTCGTCATGTCGCGGGGACCGCCGACGACCCGGTCGACCGCCTCTTTCGCCCGCGCCGGTTCGATGGTGACCTTGCCGCCGGCGAACTTCGCGGGATCGATCTTGCCCATCGCGACGTCGGCGTCGGTGACGGTCGGTTCTGCGCCGCCGCGCGCATAGGCGGCCGGCCCGGGATCGGACCCGGCGCTTTCGGGACCGACGGTGATGCGTTGCAACTCGTCGAGCGACGCGATCGACCCGCCGCCCGCGCCGATTTCGACCATGTCGATTACGGGAATGCGGATCGGCAGGCCGCTGCCCTTTAGGAAGCGATACATGCGCGCCACCTCGAAGTGACGGGACAGTTGCGGCCGGTAGTCGTCGATCAGAGTGATCTTCGCGGTCGTGCCGCCCATGTCGAAAGACAGCGCCTTTTCGATGCTGTTTTCGGCGGCGATGTTGAGCGCCAGGATCGCCCCGCCGGCCGGTCCGGATTCGACCAAGCGGATCGGGAAGGCCATGGCGGTCTCCACCGTCGTGACGCCGCCGCTGGACATCATCAGCAGCAGCGGGCACGCGACGCCGATATCCTTCAATCCCGTGCGCAGCCGGTCGAGATATCCCGCCATCATCGGTTGGACATAGGCGTTGGCGCAGGCGGTCGAGGTGCGTTCGTATTCGCGAATCTCCGGGCAGACTTCGCAGGACAAGGTGATCGCGACGCCGGGCAGGGCGGCGGCGAGGATGTCGCGTACCCGCGTTTCGTGGTCCGGGTTCACATAGCTGTGCAGCAGGCAGACCGCGACGGCGTCGACGCCTTGTTCTTGCAGCACCGGCACCAATGCCTTGACCGCGTCTTCGTCCAGCTCGCGCAGGACCGTACCGTCCGCCGCGATCCGCTCGGGGACCGTGAGGCGCCGGTAGCGCGGCACCAATGGAGTCGGCCGCTCCATATAGACATCGTATTGCTCGAAGCGGTGCTCGTAGGCGATCTCGACTGAATCCCGGAACCCGTCGGTCGTTACCAAAGCAGTGCGCGCGCCCTTGCGTTCGATCAGCGCATTGGTGGCGAGCGTCGTGCCATGGATCGCCAGGTCGAGACTGCCGGGCGCGATACCCGACTCCGTCAGGATGCGGTTGACCCCGTCGAGGACGCCTTGCTCGGGTGCTTGCGGCGTCGTCAGCACCTTGGTGCTGAACCGCTCGCTGCCGCTTTCCACGACGACGTCGGTAAACGTGCCGCCGATGTCGACCGCTAATCTGTTACCACCATTCATGTACGCAGTTTTCCTGTCTTCTCGTGTTGTGCGGATGTTGCATTTTCCCGGACGCGGGGATCAATCGGTGTATTGACCGTGACCGCAATGGATGAGCCGACGCTACCTTCCATCGCGGTTTCAATCCCCCGGTGGGTTGCCGCGCACGGCCGACGCGGAGGCGTCTTCGATGCTATCATCCTCATCGACCGCCATATCGCCGGCATAGTGCTGCAGGTTTTCGCCGCGGGCCTCGGCGCGCTTGTATCGCCAATAGGCTATGGCGATGAGAATCGCAACCAATGCCAGTCCGACAAGGTCGGTTCGCCAGCCCGAGAACATGAGGAACAACGCGGCGACCATCGAGATGCCGCGTTCCATCAAGTTCAACGGCACGATCAGCCAGCCGATACAGGTGACGGACAGGGTGAGCACGCCGATGATCGCCGTCAATGTCGAGAGGATGATCTGCGCCGGACTGAGATACCAAAGGAGTTCCGGTCCGTAGATGAACATATAGGGGATGATGAAAATCGGCAGACCGATACGGAAGGCGGTCATGCTGGTCTTCCACGGGTCCGTATTCGCCACGGCGGCGGCGGCATAGGACGCGATCGCCACGGGGGGCGTCAGCGACGACTTCGACGCGCAATAGATGATGAACATATGCGATGCCACGATGGCGATCTTGCTGGCGTCGGCTTCCGGCAGGCCGAAGACGCTGCCGTAGTGCGGCACCAGCATGCCTTCCAACGCCGGCACGAGAAGCGTGGCCAGCACCACATACGCGCCCGATGTCGGCATGCCCATGCCGAGGAACACGGCCATCACCATGGTCAGGAACAAGGTGAAGAAGAGATAGCCGCCGCCGAATTCCAGGACGATGGCGCTCATGCGCTCGCCGAGGCCGGTCAGCGAGATGACGCCGATGATGATACCGCCGACCGCGCAGGCCACCGTGACCGGGGCGATCAGTTTCGGCGCCTCGACGGCGGCGGTCCACACGATCTTGACGAACCGCATCCGGACGGCGTGATCGAGTCCGAGCACGACCAATGCGGTCGTGATCAACCCACCGGACAACGCATTGATCGCGGTGAATCCGGGCGCCAGGTACCAGGCGAAGGAAAGCACAGGTATCAGGGCGAACACCCACGGCCGGCGGGTTTCTTCATCGAAGATGACGACGAGGCTGGCGAGATAGATGATCGCCCAGAAGGCCGCGGTCGACGGCGTGTAGCCTTCGAAGAGATAGTAGAGCAACGCGATGATCGCGAGCAGCAGATAGCCGCGCCGCTTGAGGACGGACCAAACGGTCGGAATGCCCTCCGGCGGGAGTGGCTTTATGCCGGCCCGGCGCGCTTCCAGGTCGACCATGCCGAAACACGCGATGAAATACAGCATGGCGGGGATGATCGCGACTTTCATGACCTCGACATAGGAGATGCCGACGAATTCCATCATGATGAAGGCGGCGGAGCCCATGATCGGCGGCGTCAGTTGTCCGCCGCAGGACGCGCAGGCCTCGACGCCGGCTGCGAAATGCCCGCGATACCCGGCGCGCTTCATGGCGGGAATCGTGAAGGAGCCGGTGGTCACCACGTTGGCGGCCGAACTGCCCGACAGCGTGCCCATGAAGGCGCTGCCGACGACGGCGGTCTTCGCGGGGCCGCCGATCTGCCGACCGGTCAGCGCCTTGGCGAGGTCGGTGAAGAAATCGCCGGCGCCGGACGAAAGCAGCAACGATCCGAATAGGACGAACAGGAAGACGAAACTGGCGGTGACCGCGACCGGCGTCGTCCATATACCGTAGGTCGTCAGGTACATATGCTCGATGGTCTGTTCGATGCTGTACCCGTTGTGCCAGAACGGCCCCGACATGTATGGGCCGATCTGGGTATAGATCAGGAACACGCCGCCGACGATCACGAGCACCCATCCCACCGACCGGCGGGCGGCCTCCAGGATCAACAGGATCAGCGCGACGCCCATGGTAATCTCGACCGGCGTCAGCGGCGTCACGTAGATCATGCGCTCGCTGATATAGACCGCGTTGATGAAAAGGTAGCCGCAGGCGGCCAGCAGCAAGCCGGACAAAGACAGGTCGATGACAAGTTGACTGCGGCGCTTGGCCGGATCGTCACTGCGCTCGGAGGCCCAGAACAAGATGAGCAGGGCGAACAGGACGTGGACCGGCCGATGCACTTCGGCGACCGGCTCACCCAGATAGCCGACCGTCAGGTGGTAGGCCGACATAGTAAAGGCGACGATGGCCACAAGTCCTTTCAGGCCGAATCGTTGCACAAGGCGCAGCGCAGAATCCGTCATCCACAATCCTCGACGATTGAGTGACTACTGTCGTTCCCGAACACCCGAGTCAGGGTGTGGGGCTCGGTCAATGGCAAGGAACGGGACCGGCCTCCGGCCGATCCCGTTTCAAGGGTCCTATTTCAGGTAACCCTTTTCCATGTAGTAGCGCTTCGCGCCGGGATGCAGCTCGACGGCCGGTGGCGTCGCCATGAACTCGGGCGTTACATGCCTTACGGATGCATGCACCTTTTTGATCGTGCCCAGGTTTTCCACGATCGTCTTGGTGATGAAGTAGGCTTCGTCATCCGTCACGTTGGTGTTCGTGATCAGCATGGATTGGGTCGCCATGGTCGGCACCGGCGTGTCTTGTCCGCGATACAGTTTGGCGGGCAGTTCATGCCGGACGAAACCCGAGTTGACCTTTTGCACGTTGGCAAGGATTTGGTCGTCGATCGGCAGGAAGGTGACGTCGATGGTTTGCGCCGCGTCGAGGAACGCCGCCGCCGGATAGCCGGTGGTCGCGGTGAAGCCCACCACCTTGCGGTCTTTCAACTGGTTGGCGCCGAAGTTCTGTCCGCCGCGCGAAATCTTCAGGTCTTTCTCCGACAGGCCGGCGGCTTCCAGCAAGATCTGAAAGGCGAGGGTCGTGACATTCCCGATGGGCTGCGTCGCGAAGGCCTTGCCCTTGAGGTCGGCATAGCTTTTCACGCCGGCGTCTTGCCGGACCATGACGTGGGTCGCGTTGGTCATGAACGATCCGATCGCCCGGATATTATCGATCTTTTTGGGGAACGGTTTTTTGCCCTCGCGCGCCATCGGCAGCACGGCCGCCATCGTGAACCCGGTGTTGGTGCGATTGTTGGAGACGGTCACGACATTCGACAGTCCGCCGCCAAGTTCGGTGTTCGACTTGACGCCGTTCTTTGCCATGATCTGGCTGATCGTAGCGCCGACCACGCTCCACGGCGTGCCGGGGTTTCCGACGCTGATGGTAACTTGACTCGGCTTCTTGCCGTCGGCTGCGTGCGCCATCGTAAAAGGCATCGCAATGGCGATCGCGGCAACGGTGGTGCGGGTCAGTAGGTTTAGATGTCTCATTTTCTTGAACTCCATCGAAGTGTGGTTCCCCGGGAAAACCCTTCTTGTTTCTGACAGCATAATCGCGGTTCTGCAGAATCACCTAATCGTGAACCGCATTTTGTAGCTGGAGGTCGGCGGAAATCGGTTCCCTGTCAAATCACGGGTTGTAAATTGCGGTTTGAACGTCATTCGATTTGGCCTTCGGTTAAAAATCTGCTCTTTTAGCGGCTCACTCAACCCGCAAGAATTCGGCCCGCCGCGAGAGTATTCTCCTTGAATGACGGTGCCGACAGGATGACATGACAGAGCTTTCACTTGGCATCGATATCGGTGGCACCTTTACCGATATCGTCATCTATGAGCCGGATACGGCGCGCCGCCTCATCTGGAAGGAACCGACCACGCCGGACGATCCGGCGCGCGGTGCGATTACCGGCACCAAGCGTCTCATCGAATCGTCCGGTATCGACCCGGCGACGATCGGGCGCGTCGTTCATGCGACCACCTTGTTCACGAACGCTCTGATCGAACGGAAAGGGGCGAAGACGGGTCTGATCACGACCGCTGGGTTTCGCGACGTGCTGGAGATCGCGCGCGAGCGTAAATACGAACTTTACGACTTGTTCATCGAGATGCCGGACCCTCTGGTGAAACGATCCTGGCGGCGCGAGGTTCCGGAGCGGATGGCCGAAACCGGCGCGGTCGAGCAGCCGCTCGACGAGGCGGCGGTGGCGGAACATGCGGCCGATCTGGTGACGCAGGGCGTCGAATCGATCGCTGTCGTCTTCCTGCACTCCTATGCGAATGCCGACCATGAGGCGGCGGCGGCGGCTTACATCCGTAAGACCTATCCCGATATCTCGGTGTCGGCGTCGCATGAGTTGGCGCCGGAAATCCGAGAATACGAACGCAGTTCGACGACCGTCGCCAACGCCTATATCAAGCCATTGGCCGAACGGTATCTCGACAGCCTGGCGCGGCAGATACGCGAGTTGGGTATTCCCGGTCCGTTCTTCCTGATGCTGTCGAACGGCGGTTTGACGCATATCGACGAGGCGAAGGAAAGCCCCGTAAGACTGCTTGAATCCGGCCCGGCCGCCGGCGCGTTGGCCGGCGCGTTCTTCGGCGCGCGCAGCAACGACAGCGAGGTCCTGGCTTTCGACATGGGGGGTACCACCGCCAAGCTCAGCCTGATCCGCGACGGCGATCCGTCCATCGCCTATTCCTTCGAAGCCGCGCGGACGAAACGGTTCGCCGACGGCAGCGGGCTGCCCTTGAAGATTTCGACGATCGAGTTGATCGAGATCGGCGCGGGCGGCGGCTCGATTGCCGCGATCGACGAACTCGACCTGCTCAAGGTCGGGCCCCGCAGTTCGGGCGCGGTGCCGGGACCGGCTTGTTACGGCAAGGGGGGAACCGCGCCGACGGTCACCGATGCGGATCTTCTGTTGGGCTATCTGAATGCGGACTTCTTCCTGGGCGGCGAAATGGCGATCGATCTCGCCGCGGCGGAGGCGGCGATGCAGCCGGTCATGGACAAGACCGGGTTGAGTCTCGCCGACGTGGCCTGGGGCATCCATGACGTGGTGTGCGAGAATATGGCGAGCGCCGCCCGGGTCGAGATTGCCCAGCGCGGCGAGGATCCGCGCGACTACGCGCTGTTGGCGACCGGCGGCGCGGGCCCGGTGCACGCTTACACCCTTGCCCGCAAACTCAACCTGCGCCGGCTGATCTGTCCGTCGGCGGCCGGTGTCGGGTCGACGATCGGCTTGCTGATGGCCCCTGCGCGGGTCGACCGCGCGGCGTCGCTCGTCGGCCGTGTGGATTCGCTCGATTGGGACCGGACGGAGGCGTTGTTCACATCGCTGGAAGACGAGGCCAAGCAGGTGCTGGACGAAACCGGCGCGGACCTGGACAAGCTGCAGCTCCGCCGGTCGGCGGACATGCGGTATCTGGGGCAGGGGTCGGAAATCGTGGTGGCGTTGCAGCCCGGACCCTACTCGGCCGATGCGGCGGATGACATTTGTAAACGCTTCGAGGACCGCTACCGCCAACTCTTTACCCGGACCCGGCCCGGCGTGCCGATCCAGATCGTCAACCTGCGTGTCGCCTTGTCGGCGCCGGTCACCGACGCCACGCTGGAAATGGGTATGGCGCGGGATGCCCAGCAGGGCATGGAGAAGGGCGCCCGCCCGGTCTATTTCGCCGAGACGGACGGTTTCGCCGATACCCCGGTCTACGACCGTTACAAGGTGCCGGCGGGGTATGAAATCACCGGCCCCGCCGTGTTCGAAGAGAATGAATCGACCTTCGTGATTGGTCCCGGCGCCGTCTGCACCGCCGACGCGTCCGGCAACCTGATCGTCACCCTGCCCGTGGATGAGAGCTGACTGACATGCCCAAAGACGATTCCCCATTCGATTCCGTAACGCTGGAAATCCTTTGGCGGCGGTTGATCTCCGCCGTTGACGAGGCGGCGGCCGCATTGGTCCGCACGTCTTTTTCGACGCTGGTGCGTGAATCCTACGATTTCTCCTGCATCATCACGGACGAGCACGGGCAATCGTTGGTCCAGGCGACGGAGAGCATTCCGTCCTTCATCGGAACGCTGCCCGCGACGGTGAAGCATTTCATCGCCGAATACCCGGCGGAGCGGCTGCGCCCCGGCGACGTGCTGATCACGAATGACATCTATCAAGGCACCGGCCATCTGCCGGATATCACGCTGGCCAAGCCGATCTTCTTCGAGGACCGGTTGATCGGTTTCGCGGCGACTACCGCGCACGCCCCCGACATCGGCGGCAAAATCCGTTCGCCGGAACCCCGCGAGGTCTTCGAGGAGGGATTGCAGATTCCCATCATGAAGTTTCTGCGGGCCGGCGAGATCGACCGCACGCTTGAGAAACTGATCCGCAAGAATGTGCGGACGCCGGATCAAACCATGGGCGACCTGTGGGCGCAGGTGGTCGCGCTCGATCTGATGGAAAACCGCCTGGTGCATCTCATGAACCAGTACGGCTTGGCGGAGTTGGCCCCCCTGGCGGCGGAAATGCAGGGCCGGTGCGAGCGCGCCATGCGGAAGGCGATCCGCGAATTGCCGGACGGCGTCTACCGCAGCGAGCTGAAGACCGACGGCGTCGCGGACACGCCGATCTCGATCAAGATGACGCTGACGGTCGATGGCGACACGATCGACATCGACTATGCCGGGACCGATCCGCAGGTCGACCGCGCGATCAACTGCGCCATGTGCTACACTTACGCGATGAGCGTGTACGGCGTGAAATGCTGTACCAGCCCGAACCTGCCCAATAACGAAGGCGCTTTCCGGCCGATCACGGTACGCGGCCCGGACGGTTGCATCGTCAACCCGGTGTTCCCCGCGTCGGGCGGATCGCGGATGCTGATCGGCCACTATCTGCCGATGCTGGTCTTCGGCTGTTTGGGCGATGTGGTGCCCGAGCGCGTGATCGCGGCCTGCGGATCGCCGATGTGGGGCATGAACCAATCGGGCGTCGATGCGGGCGGCAAGCCATACGCCAACATGTTCTTCTACAACGGCGGCATGGGGGCGACCTTCCGGCGGGATGGGCCGACATGTCTAAGCTGGCCGAGCAACGTCTCGTCGACCTCGGTCGAGTTGTCCGAACAGATCGCCCCGCTGCGCTTCCATCACAAGAAGTTGCGGCCCGATTCCGGCGGGCCGGGACGGTATCGCGGCGGCCTGGGTCAGGAAATCCTGATCGAAAGCCGGTCCGAGAGTTTGATCGCCGTCTCCTTCTTGGCGGAACGGACGATCTTTCCGGCCTTCGGAATTCAGGGCGGCAGCGCGGGCGCGACCGGGGAACTGGAAGTGAATGGCGAGAAGACCGATCCCAAGCGGCAATATGTCTTGAAGCATGGCGATACGGTTCAATTGTCGACCCCCGGCGGTGGCGGCCATGGCGACCCGCACGGTCGGGACGCGGACGTTCTGCGCCACGACCTGGAAGAGGGCTATATCACCGATCCTGATACCTATCGCGGCAAATAGCCCGTCCCCTTGAGCGTGTGGTGACGGGCGCTCCGCCTCAATCCTCGATCCGGATAATGCGCGCCGACTGGTCCGGCGTGAACGCAGGGTCGGTCAACAATTCTTCGAAGAACCATCGCCGTTGCGGCAGGCTACGGTGCGCTTCGGATAGGTCTTGTTCGATCGCCGCAATCAACTGCAACGCGCCGTCGCTTTGTACAGGCGGTAGGAAGGTCGAGAGCAAGCGACGCGCAGGCGGAAATTTTTGGCCACCCACGAGCGCAATACTGAACAGAAGCCGGGCCTCGTCGTCGCCGACACCTGGGCAGTCCCGGCATCGCATGTCGACATGGCGGGTCGCCGTATCGCTGATGGTTTGCATGAGCGCGTCGAGGGGCAGAAAAATGCCCCGCAATTGAGCCGTATGCAGTCTCGCGATAATTGCGTCATCCGCATTCTGTCCGACCTTAAAGCCATCAATCCAGCGCCGAACCGACCAGATAAGCAACCGTTCAGTGGCGTCTAGCGACGTCAAGGGAGCAATGTCCCGGCTTTCCGATATACAGGAATGCATGACTCCTCCGAAGAAAATATCAGGTATTGATAATGCAAATGAGTCGCATTATCAATGTATGTTGTTTGTAACAGGAAAAGGTATGGGGGATCGGTGTTCCACGAGATCGCATATGTCAGCCATGAATTTCGTTGAGCTTGATGAGCTGTTCTCAGCAGTTTGTTTGCCGCCCTCTGGGCGGTTGGTCGTGGATTCGATCCGGCTCGCCCGTTTGAATGACGTCGGTGTGCGGCAAAAGTTTTCCGATCTACTCGGCCCTAAAGCCGGACGTTCGGCGTATTTGGTCTTTCTGCAAATCGACCTTTGCCTTCAGCGTCACGGGCGCCGTCCGATGGAAGTCGGGGACCCGGGTTGGCCGCCGCTTACGCCGGATGAAGTGGCGTTGCTTCAATGCGTCGAAGCGGCGCGGCAGCGTAGGAGTGCGGCCGTCGACGCGCATACGCACTGGTTGGTCCGCTCGGAGGGCAGCCGTGCATTCAAGGCCAATCTGCGGGTGTTCGCATCGATCTTGCGCGCGAACGGTTTGGTGCTTGAGGCTGCCGAATTGAATGACAAAGTCTTGTCCGAGAATCGCCGCAGGAGCGCGGCATGGGCCGCGTCCCAGCGGCTTCGCGTCGTACGGCCGGCATGATCCGAAATCCAACGTCCGACAATACGAATCCTAACAATACGAATCCTAAAGGAGAAGGGGTGGGAAAAGGTGCAGGATAGAACGCTGATTGATGTCAAGAATCTCCACGTTCATTTCCCGATGGACGGCAAGCGGCTGGTTCGGGCCGTGCGCGGGGTGTCGTTCAAGATAAACCGGGGCGAAACGCTTGCCGTGGTGGGCGAGTCCGGATCCGGGAAATCGGTCACGGCCATGGCGATCATGCGATTGAATGAGAATGCCAACGGCATCATGCCGGAGGGAGAGATAGACCTCCATCTTTCGGACGAGGAGACGATCGATATCGCCTCCGCCCCCCTCAAGGTGATGCAGGACGTCCGCGGTAAGCATATCTCGATGATTTTCCAGGAACCGATGACATCGCTCAATCCGGTTCTTCCTATCGGTTTCCAGATCATGGAAGCGATCATCCGGCATCAGGGAAAGCCGGAAGAAGAAGCGCGTGCCATGGCGCTTGAGTTGTTGCAGCTCGTCCGCATGCCGGAAGCGGAAAAACGCCTTGATCAGTATCCACATCATCTGTCCGGTGGCATGCGGCAGCGCGTCATGATTGCAATGGCGCTTTCTTGCCGTCCCAGCTTGCTGACCGCCGATGAGCCGACGACGGCGTTGGATGTAACGATCCAAGCCCAGATTCTGGATCTCATCAAAATGCTGCAGCAAGAGATCGGCATGGCCGTGTTGTTCATCACCCACGATATGGGAGTTGTTGCTGAGATTGCGGATCGCGTCGTCGTCATGTTGGAGGGCAACAAGGTCGAGGAAGGAACGGCCGTCGAGGTCTTCAAAACGCCGAAGCATGATTACACGAAAGCTTTACTGAACGCCGTTCCGCGGCTCGGCAGCATGAAAGGAAAATCCGATCCTGAAAAATTCGTGAACGTCTCGGTTCGAGGAACCTTTGCCGAAGCACGACAAGCGGAAAGCATGGAGGGCGCGCAATGACTGCGGAACGAACGAAAGGCCCCGACCGATCGGCCCCCTTGCTGGCCGTAGAGGGGTTGACGACACGGTTTGACATTACCGCCGGGATTTTCGGCGCCGCCGTTGCGCGTGTCCACGCGGTCGAGGATATCAGTTTCTCGCTCGAAGCCGGCGAGACTTTGGCGCTTGTCGGCGAGAGTGGTTGCGGTAAATCGACGACCGGCCGCAGCATACTCAGGTTGGACCAGCCGACGTCCGGCTCGGTGCGGTTTGCCGGACAGGAATTGACCGCGCTATCGACCAAAGATCTTCAGCCGATCCGGCGGAATATCCAAATGATATTTCAGGATCCGTTTGCGTCGTTGAATCCACGCATCACGGCCGGCGCCGCCATCGCTGAACCAATTCGGGTGCACGGACTGGCGGAAGGAAAGGAGCTTGACGATATGGTTGTCGACTTGCTCCAAAAGGTAGGCCTGGGTCGCGAGCATTACGATCGGTTTCCCCATGAATTCTCCGGTGGGCAGCGGCAAAGAATTTGTATCGCGCGGGCGCTTGGGCTGGGGCCGAAATTGATCATCGCCGATGAGGCGGTATCGGCGCTTGATGTGACAATCCAGGCGCAGGTGGTCAATTTGATGATGGATCTGCAAGAAGAGTTCGGATTGTCCTATCTGTTCATCTCGCATGATATGGCGGTGGTAGAGCGGATCAGCCATCGTGTCGCCGTGATGTATCTCGGACGGATCGTGGAGATCGGGCCGCGCGCGGCCATATTCGAAAATCCGCAGCATTCCTACACCAAGAAGCTACTTAACGCGGTGCCGGTCGCCGATCCGACATTCGAGCGACCGAAAAGGCAGCTCCTGTCGGACGAGATTCCCAGCGCCGCCCGGCCGCTCGACTACGTTCCGGGCGTGCTTGAGTACAAGGAAGTCGATCCCGCCCATTTGGTTGCGGTGGAATAGGAAGATTCATGCGCTGAACGTCGGCTCGATACGGCCGGAGTGACGCAGATCAATGTGACGGCCCGCGCTTCCCATTATTCGTTTTTGGGAAGCGATTGGACGTGCCGTGCGATTCAGATCGGAAGCGACCACACGAGATGTTGCGGATTCGGCGCCGCCGACACTTGCGGCGCTAATCAAGAAGACCGTTGTTGCTGTCGTTACCTTAGGTAGCCGCCGCACCCTGGGAAGGGACGCAATCCGCCATGGCTAGCGGCCAGAACAGGGACACCTGCGCGGCGCTTCTTCAGAATATCGATGCTGCGCTGGAGACCGCCGCCGGCGCAATGATCCCCGAGCGCCAATTCGACGAAGTCACCGAAATGCGGGCCGAGATTCGTCGGCTTTGCGAGGCGGGCCGGCTTGCCGAAGCTCGCCGGCTCGAATCACGGGCCATGGCGATCATTCGGCAGGCCACGCCGTCCTAGGCCGACTCAGGGCGACGAACTGCGCAGTTCGCCAATGGCGGATCGAATCTTGCGCCACGTTCCCGCCTGCTCCGGATCGTTTTTCTCTGAATACTTACGTGCTTTCTGGGCCGCTTCCCGTTCCGCCTCTTTGCCATGCGCATCAAGCAACCGTTTTGCATAGTCGATGATTTCCGTTTCCCGCATCCTTTCCTCCACGTCGAAGACTGATTCGACTTTAGAGTGCTTGGTTCCCGGCATCGCGACATTGATGGGGATCAATCCGATGCGTACCGAGCGCGTATCCTGTTGTGTGCGGTTTCGCCCGATTGCCGCCGCGTGCCGATTCAGCCAGTATTATCGTATGTCGCGATGTACTCCCTCTAGTCCGGTGTCGCTGGACGATTTGCTCGACGTTCTCGGCGCGCTTGTGGTCGTGCTCGATACGGACGGCCGGCTCGTCCGGTTCAACCGGGCGTGCGAGGAACTGACCGGCTATCGGGAAGCCAACGTCGTCGGTAAGCCGATTTGGGATGTGCTGGTTGCGGAAAGCGACGCCGAGACGGTCAGCGCCGTTTTCGATGAACTCCGTAAGAGCGGCCGGCCGAACAGTCACACGAACGATTGGATCACCAAGGATGGTGAGCGGCGGCGTATTACCTGGTCCAATACGGTCTCGACGGGGGACCAAGGCCATGTCCATTACGTCATCGGGACCGGGATCGATATCACCGATCGTCTGGCCGTGGAGTCGGCGCTGCGACGGAACCGTGCGCTTTTGCAATCGATGATCGCGACCTCGCCGGATGCAATCATCACGATCGACCATCTGGCCCGGATCGAATCGTTCAATACCGCGGCGGAAAGTATGTTCGGCTACGCCGCCGGCGACGTCATCGGCAAGAATGTCCATGTTCTGATGCCCGAGCCGTACCGGTCGGAACACGACGGGTACATGCACCGGTACCAGGAGACCGGCGAGAAGCGCATCATCGGAATTGGGCGTGAAGTCATCGGTCTGCGCAAGGACGGCACCACCTTTCCGATCGAACTGGCGGTGGCCGAGGTCGAATTGGGCGACCAGCGGCGCTTCACCGGATTTATCCGGGATATCACCAAACGTCGCGAGGCCGAAGACCAGCTTCGAAACAGCCTGCAGCGTATTCAGGAGATTCAAACGGAATTCACCCATATCTCCCGTCTTAGCGCGATGGGCGAAATGGCCGCGACATTGGCGCATGAGCTGAATCAGCCGCTGACCGCCATGATGAACTATGTGCAGGCGGGCCGGCGTGTCCTGAAATCGGATCGTCCCGACGCCCGGGAGAAAATCGAAGACGTGCTGTCGAAGGCGTCGGCTCAAGCGCATCGGGCGGGCGAAATCATCCGCCGGCTGCGAAGCTTTGTGGCGCGCGGCGAAACGGAAAAGATGCCCGACGCCATCAATGAGGTCGTGACAGAAGCCTGCGATCTGGCGTTGGTGGGCGCGCAGACGGACGGAATCGTCATCACCACGCAGTTGGAAGAGGCGTTGCCGTCGGTGATGATCGATCGCGTACAAATTCAGCAAGTCGTGGTGAACCTACTGCGCAACAGCATCGATGCCCTGGAAGGGCAGTCGGATGCGGCGATCCGGGTGACGACGCGTCAGGATAGGGGCATAGTCCGCGTGTCGGTCGCCGACAATGGGCCGGGGCTCGACAAGGAAATTGCCGAGAAGCTTTTTCAATCCTTCAATACCAGCAAGCCGAATGGAATGGGTATCGGGTTGTCGATAAGCCGCTCGATCGTGGAAGATCATGGTGGGCGCATCGACGTTGCACCCTGTCCCGACGCGGGCGTCGAGTTTTGGTTTACCTTGCCGTTGGTCGACTAGCGACGAGAGCGATGGAGCAGATCTACACCATATACATCGTCGATGATGACGAGGCGGTGCGTGACTCGTTGCGGATTCTGCTGGATGCCGTCGGATATGAGACCGAAGCGTTCGCCTGCGGGCCGGATTTCCTTGATGCATGCGACGCCGATTTCAAGGGATGTGTCCTGCTCGACGTGCGGATGCCCAAGATGAACGGCTTGGAAGTGCAGGAACGGCTGCGGGCGGTGCGGCCCGATCTGCCGGTCATCATCATCACCGGGCATGGCGATATCGCGATGGCCGTGGGCGCGATGAAGGCGGGGGCGGTGGACTTTGTGGAGAAGCCGTTCCATGAGGACACCCTGCTTCAGAGCATCGATACCGCCCTGAAGCGCGCCGAGCAGTCCGATCGTCAGCATGCCATGAGCACCAGCGCGAAGCGATGCTTTGAGCGGCTGACGCCGCGCGAGCGGGACGTGCTGGAACATCTGGTTATTGGACGCCCGAACAAGGTCATCGCCCATGAGCTAGGCTGTAGTCCGCGAACCGTGGAAATCCATCGGGCGCGGATCATGGAAAAGATGAAAGCGCGGAGCCTGTCGCATCTGGTTCGGTTGTCGCTTGCCGCGGGTATCGATCCGGATTGGTCGTGAACTCGAACCCGCCGCTCGCCAATGTCGTTCAAAAATACGTAACAATCCGTATGGTTGCAGACAGTCATTGCGCTTATGAGTAAAGTAGGAGACTTCGATCGACCAACAAGCAGTGCAAGAAATGTCAGAGATTGTGGCTCCAACGATTTGTATCGTCGACGATGACGATGCCGTGCGCGACTCGCTTCGGCTGGTTTTGGAAATCGAGGGATTCGCGGCTCGGACGTTCGCCTCATTGCCGACGGTGTTGGAACGTTTTCGGCCGCCCGAGAAATCGTGCCTGCTGGCGGAACTGCAGCCGCCGGTCGAGGATAGCTTGGAATTGTTGCTTCGGTTCCGCCGATCCTGGAGCCACACCGGGATCATTGTTATGACGGGTTACAGGGATGACAATTCCGCCGAGCTTCTTAAGCGTTCGGGCGCATCCGCCATGATCGAAAAGCCATTTGATACGGTCGAACTTCTTCGCATCATTTTTCGATTGATGCCGGTGTAAGGGTTATCCCGTACGTATAAATCCGAATTTTTCCAGCGGCGTCTGTCGCTGACTATAGCGTCATCGCAAGACCATGAACATTCAGGGTTAGGGGGTACGCGATGAGGCCAATAGCACCAATAGCAATCGAGACGAAACGTCCGGTAACCATCGTTCCGCACGGGGATGATGGCATGCGCCGTAGGGATTGTGCCGCCTTCGAAAGCATCGGCGGAGTGGCGACCTATGCACCGAAAGAATCATTGTTTTGGGAAGGCGATCAGGCCGACTTTCACTATCGTGTCGTTCGCGGCACTGTCTGCCTCTATAAGTTGTTGCCTGATGGCCGTCGTCAGGTTTCCCGCTTTTGCCATGCCGGCGATTTCATCGGACTGAGTGCGAACGCCGCCTATCCATACACGGCCGATGCGCTGAACGAAGTAACGGTTCAACGCTTCCGGCGAGCCGATCTGGAGGCCTGCATGGAGGAAAGCTCGACCCTCCGGCGCGCGGTATTCGCGTCGATCCGGGACGAGTTGAACGCAGCTCAGAACCAGCTTTTGTTGCTGGGCCGCAAATCGGCATCGGAACGGGTCGCGAGTTTCCTCGTTGCACTGACCGAGCAAGCCCTGCGCCAAGGCGGCGAGAGCCATGTCGTCGTCTTGCCGATGACGCGGGTCGATATCGCCGACTATCTCGGTCTCACCCATGAGACGGTGTGCCGGATATTCAGCCAGTTCAAGGCGCAAGGGATCGTCTCTTTTGCGGATCCGCATGAAATCGAAGTATGCGATGACGCTGCCCTGGCGGTGCTGGCCGATGGCGACATGGACGCTCGTCTTTGCGCCTGAGCGTTTGTGCCGGCGCGGTCGTTTATCCGTTAGCGTGTTTTGCGCCGGATGCGGTGGTCGCCGCGGCGAGCGGGGCTGCGGCGTCGGTCACACGATCCCGCAGCCATCGCTGCGCCGGGTTCGATTGATGCTGTTTGTGCCAATACAGCGACCATGTAAAGGCGCAATCGGGAACTGGCAGCGTGCCGAGTTGGACGTCGGGCGCCTGGGCAAGTCGCGTCGCGGCGCGTTCCGACATCACCGCGATCAAGTCGGTTTCCCGCACGACATGGGGCACGCTGAGCCAATGCGGGACGGTCAGGCTGACCTGACGTCGGAGCCCGTGCGCCGTCAGCCAGTTGTCCACGAAGCGGTCGTCTATCGGGCTCTGCGCGACCCGAATATGCCGCGCGGCGAGAAAGCCCTCCAGATCGGGTTCTGCGCCGATCCGCGGATGTCCGGCGCGCGCGAGGCAAATCAGCCGGTCGTCGAAAAGCGGCTGCTCGCGGATGGCGCTCGACCCATGCAGCCCCGTGCTGACGGCGATATCGATCGCGCCGGACTCCAAGGCGTCGACCGTTCGATGCGGCGAAAGGTGGACGGTTTCGACATGCACCGCCGGGGCCGCGGCGGCAATGCTATGCGCCAGTCGCGGGAGCAGGAGGAAAGCGAGCACGTCCGATAACCGGATATGAAATGTCAGGTCCGCCGTAGGCGGATCGAACGCATGAGGGTTATCGACCAATCCGTTGATCGCACGCAGGATTTGATCGATGGCGGGCGCCAGCTCTTCGGCCCGCCGGGTCGGCTCCATGCCGGTCGGCGTGCGCACCAGCAAGTCGTCCTTGAACAGATGCCGCAACCGATTGAGCGCGTTGCTGACGGCGGGCTGCGTCACGCCGATATGCAGCGCCGCGCGGGTCACGCTTTTTTCCCGCATCAACGCGTCGAAGATGACGAGGAGGTTCAGGTCGATCTGGCGCAGGTTCATGTCGTCTCCGGCGGTTCAGCGCTCATTCCAGCAGGCTGTCGGCCAATTCCTCGAAGTTGCGGACCACGAGGTCGGGCTGGTGCGGCGTTTCGCCGTAAGGCCGCCCGCGCCGGTCGACGAAGGCCGTGCGCATGCCATACGCCTTGGCGCCGATACAGTCGAAGGCGTGGTTGGCGACATGCATGATCGACGAGCGGTCGACGTCGAGCAGCCGCGCCGTCGTCGCATAGGTCTCGATATGCGGTTTGAAGTAGCCGGCCTCCTCGACGGAAATCGTATGGTCGAAAGCGTAGCCGAGATACGGTTTCGCGTTCTCCAGCATGTCGCGGTCGCCGTTCGACAGGATCACCAGCGTGTATCGCTCGCCGAGCCGCTCCAGCGCCTCCACCACGTCGTCGAAGGGGCGCAATTGTTCTATCAGGGAAACGAGCCACCGCACCTCGTCCTGGCTGTAGGAGATGTCGAGCCGGTCCATCACGTAGGAAACCGCGCGATGGCCGATCTCCCGATAGGGCGTGTGACCGCGGTCGCATAGGGAATCGATCATCGAATTCTCGAAATGGGTGCGCCGCCACCAGGTGACGAACCGGTGCGGCGCGCCGTCCCATCCCTTGTCGCGCAGGAACGGCGTCACGGCCTCGGTCAGGCCGGTCTGCATGTCGACGATGGTGCCGTATTGATCGAAGGTCAGCACCTTCAGTTCGCGTTTCAGAATGTCGTTGGCGGTGCTTGGCATCGCTGCCTCCTCGCATTATTCGGGCCGTCCGTTCGGCGTTCCCGTCTTCGAGACAAGCGTAGGGGAAGATAGTACATTAATAAAATTGATAAATAATATAATACCATTCACAAGATTTATGTACATGGATCGCACACGCGAAAACGCCCCTACGCTGAGGCAGGGGCGTTCCGTTGGGTGATCAGCCCGAGGGCGGTAAAATGGTGGTCGTTAGTTGAGCAGGCGCAGATTGCTCAGCTTGTTGGCAATTTCGACAAAGACGTCGTCCAATTCGTCCGAGGCCGCGTGATAGTAATGATCGGGACTCGTAGCGCAGTTCGTGAGTAGGTTTCTCAGCGATGTGCTCGTCTTATTGAATTGAATTGTATAAACGATGATTTCCTTATCCTTCATCGCGGTGCAGGTTGCCGTCAATCGGGCATTCGCCGTGGCCGCCGACGGAACGTTTGGATCGTATTTCCAGTGAGATGGACTACGAATCGGATGGGGAGCGTTCTCGCCGTCCGTCATGATAATCACAGCCTTTTCCATGAGCGGTTCATCGTAAGGTTTGGGCGTGTCCGGGTCGCCCCAAAGTCCCTTCCACTTCGGCGAGATCATGCGGAAGGCCCAGGCGGCGGCGATATCGATGCGGGTGCCGCCTAGGTCGTCCATTTCTTCCAAGGTAGCGTCCAGCGTGGACCGCTCTTTCGTCAGGGCAAGCGCAGGTGCCGCTTGGCATCCCCACTCTTCTTCAAGGCTGTATTCTGTATTGTATTCGGTGTCGAAGGGGCTCGTGGATGGCGTGGCATCGTCCGTTTCGTGACCGCTTCGCTGATTTGCGCAAACGTGGTTCGGGTTAGTGGCGGTAAATCCCATGATGCTTGGATAATTCGCCAAGTTCACCCGCAAGTCGAATGGAACCAAGCCGACCCAGAGGTTATCGACAGTCTCGCGATCGCCGTAGAGCACGTCTAGAAGGGCTTCCGATGCGTCCTTCAAGTCGCGGATATCTGCATTGGACATTGAACCGGTATTGTCCAACGCGAGCACGAGTTCCAAGCCCTTGGATTGCCGTTGCGCTGCGGCGTTCGATCCAATATCCACCGTGTCCAGGCCGACGACGCTCATCAGCGCGGTCGGCATGTCGGCCGTGACGTCGCCGGTCACCGTTGTCTTGTCGGTACTCAACGTGAATGTCGGTGTAACCGTTCCGATGCCCATGTAACCGGATGGGAAATTGGCGTCGAAAAATTTCTTACCCATCGCCTTGACTTCGTCTTCGGAGGCGTTGGGGAGGGTGGCTGCGGCCAGCACCGCGCCGTCGAGTGCGAAGCCCATCCGTTGCTTGAGTAGGTAGCCGCGCGCCGTATCGACCGACAGGCCGACGAACGCCACCAGCGGCACGGCTGCCGCGGCGATCAAGGTGACGGTGCTGCCGCGTTGATCGCGTTTCAGTGCGCCGAAGAAGCGGGAAACCCAAGTCAGTGCATCCATCCGACTAATCCTAATTGTACGACCTAACAACAAAGTAGTTGTACAAATTTTATCTAAAATACCTCAGTGATTTTCATCACATTTTCGGATTTATTAGGATAAAAAGTAGTATAATTAACCTTAACATTAATATTTAGTAAGAATTCACTCCTGTTTTTGCGTTTCTTTACATAAATTTGCCGGTTTGTTGTTTTTTGCAGAAATTTTGCATGTCTTGATTGTAATTCCGGGATCGCCGTCACTTTTTGGATGCGCGGTGGAGGCGGCGTTGGTCTGTTTTAATCTTTCGTTGACCGGGATTCTTTAATCCGCCTAGCATGACGGATGGCAAACAAGCTCGACATAGGGGATCGATTCCCATCGATGACCCTGAATCTGGTCGGCGGGGATACGGTTACGGTCCCTGACGACCACCGCTCCAACTACTCGATCATCCTGTTCTATCGCGGCCATTGGTGACCCTACTGCCGCCGGCAGTTGGCCGGCTTCGAAAAGCAGCTAACGGCACTTCAGGCCCTCGATGTGAGCGTCATCGCCGGCAGCGTCGATGACGTGGAAAAGGCCGGTGAAATCGCCGCCGATCTTTCCTACCCGATGGCGCATGGCGTCACCAAGGAACAGGCCGACATGCTCGGCGCGTTCTGGGAGGACCGGCGCAGCATCATCCAGCCTTCCGAATTCATCCTGGATGGGGACGGCAATGTCCTCAACCTGATGTATGCGGCGGGGCCGGTCGGCCGCATCAACGCCGAAGAGGCCGTGACCTACATCACCTTCCTGGAATCCAAGAAGAGCTGATCCCTGGCGGATTGGTTCGGACGGGTGGTCCGGGAATGGTTCTGGCCAATCGGGCGGCGGGGGCATTAAGGTTCGTGTATGAGCACAGAACCCAATGATTTTCTCTCGTCGCTCGACGCCAGAGCCGACTCCATTCTGAATGCCTGCTCCCAATGCGGGAAATGCGTCGACGTGTGCCCCATGCCGGGGATTGTCGGCGTCGACGCGTCCGATCCCGGCCGGATCGTGTCCGGCGTATTGGACATCCTGCGCGAGGGCAGCGGCCCCGCCGACTCCGAGACCTGGGCGACCGCCTGCACCAGCAGCGGCCACTGCATCGAGGTTTGCAACGACGGCGTGAATCCCCGTTTCATGCTCTCGTTGGCGCGCCGCGCGATGAAGAAACGCGAGGCGGTCGAGACGCGCCGCGACGCCGGAAAGCAGGGCTTCAAGAAGATGAGCCAAGGGGTGCGGATTCTCTCCCGGCTGCAGCTTCCGCCCGAACTGCTGGCGCGGCTGAACCCGTCCTCGCATCCGGAGCGTGACGAGGCGCCCGACCTGATCTTCTATACCGGCTGCAACATGCTGCGGACGCCGCATATCGGCCTGCTGTGCCTGGATGTGCTCGACCGGCTGGGCGTCAGCTATGAAGTCTACGGCGGGCCGGCGAATTGCTGCGGCATCCTGCAGATGCGGCCGGGGGACGACGCCAATGCGGGGCGGCAGGCGTATAAGACCATCGAGCGGTTCTCGCAGACCAAGACCTCGGAAGTCCTTTCCTGGTGCCCGACCTGCCAGATTCAATTCGGCGAAACCGCCTTACCGAACCACAGCGGCAACGATCCCGATTTCGACATGACGATGTTCGCGGTCTATCTGGCGCGGCGGATCGACGCGTTACGGCCGATGATGACGCGGCCGGTGCCGAAGAAAGTGGCGCTGCACGAGCATCCGGGTGCGGAGGGCGTGGCGTCGTCGGTCAAGGACCTGCTGTCGTCGATCCCGGAATTGGAGCTTGTCGACCTGGAGATGCCGCAGGTCGGCTATATGCTGACCTCGCTCGCCCCGGTGCCGGATTTCCGGCAGCAGTTGATCGCGACAGAGCTTGCGGCGGCCGAGGAGGCGGGCGTCACCGCGCTGGCGGGCATTTACCATTCCGACCATCGGGAGCTGTCGTCGCACGAAAACCAGTGGTCGTTCGAGGTTGTGAACTTCATGGAGTTGATCGGCGCGAGCATGGGGCTGCATCGCGAGGACATCTTCAAGCGCCTCAAGCTGATGCAGGACGTGGACGCCATCATCGCCGACACCCAGGACATGATCGAGTTGCACAAGCTCGATCCCGAGGAAGTGCGCGACGTCATCCTGCGTGACATCCTCGACGACCAAATGCTGCCCATCGACCGGGCCGAACATCCGAACCCGTTACCGGCGGGATAGCGCCCTAAACCCGGGAGGACCGACATGGCGGTTGCGAAGAAAACCCCCACGATCGAAGAGGCGTCGAAGACCCACCATGCGCCCATCATCCGGCGGCCCGACGAGCACGCGCCGGAGATGGGGCGTTTCGCCAATACGACGCAGATGGTGTTCCATCCGACGGAGGACGCGCCGACGGAGCCCAACGCCGGTGTGCTGACCTACCTCCCGGGCGCGAGCTTCCCGCTGCATAAGCATGACTTCGCCCAGGTCTGGTACGTCCTCGAAGGGGAGTGCCGCTTCGGGCCCGACACGCTGCGTAGCGGCGACATGGTGTATCTGCAGGACCCGCATTTCGAATACGACATGCATACCGAGAACGGCTGCAAGATCCTCTTCGTGCAGTACCAGGGCCCGACCACCGGCGGGCGTCCGGTGTACGAAGGGCGCTTCAACAAGACCGAGGCGCTGAACATCGCCGAGGAAGACCTCGAGCGGTAGCACCGTCTGTTGGCCAGACGAATGTCATCGAATTGATATCGTTTTCGGCACGAAACTTTCGTAGCCTGACTGCTGATTCACTTTCGAGCGAAAGGAGCGACCATGTCTGGTCACGGGACCTTCATGTGGAACGAGTTGGCGACCACCGATCCGGAGGCCTGCGCGGCCTTCTATCAAAAGCTGCTGGGCTGGACGTCCGAGGAAATGCCGATGCCGGATATGTCCGGGGTCTATACCGTCTTCAAGGCTGGCGATACGCCCGCGGCCGGCATGTTTAAGATGGAGGGCGAGCAATTTGCCGGGATTCCGCCGCATTGGATGTCCTACATCCATGTGGATGACGTGGACGCCGCCGTTGCCCAGGCGCAGGAATTGGGCGGTTCGGTGAAAGCCCCGGCATTCGACGTGCCCGGGGTGGGCCGGATCGCGGTGATCGCCGATCCCAGCGGCGGCGCGGTGGCCCTCATGACACCGAGTGATGAGATGTGCCCCGAGGACGCCGGCTAGCAGGCTGCTGAAAAGTCATTTGATCCTTCGAGAAGGACCTACCGGCCCTCCTGAGGATGAGGACAACAAGCATAAGCCTCATGGTGAGGAGGCGCGATCGCGCCGTCTCGAACCATGGAAACCTAACACCGTGACTTTTTCAGCAAACTGCTAGGGCGAAAACGGGTCGTTTTGGGCGAGTCCGGCGGGACATTTCAATGCCGCTCTAATGCCCGCGAACCACCGGCTCGCGTTTCTCTATGAAGGCCTTTCGGGCTTCCTTGGCGTCTTCGCTGGCGAAGGCGCGGTGGATCGTCGCCAGTTCGAACCGAAGATGCGTTTCCAGGTCGATCGACGTGGTCGCCTTGCCGATCGCCCGCTTCGTCAGCCGCGTGGTGATCGGCGACCATTTGGCGAGCGATTGGCAGTATTCCGCGAGCCGCGTCGGCATGTCCTCGTCCTCGACCATCTCGCCCGCCATGCCCAGTTGCACCGCTTCCTCGCCCATGACGGTGCGGTTCTCCAGCATGAAGCGCATCGCCTGCTCGTAGCCGATCGCTTGCGACAGCGACCAGCTCAGCCCGCCGTCCGGCGAGCCGCCGATCCGGGTATAGCCCGCCATCAGCCGTGCGTTGCGCGAGACGATCCGCATATCCGCCGCCATCGCCAGCGACAGGCCGGCGCCGACCGCCGCGCCGTTTACGCCGGCGACGACCGGTTTGTCGCAGCGCTGGCGCAGGACGAGCAGGAACCGGCCGACCCAACTGATGTCGTCGAGTTGGCGGTCCTGCGGCGGCAGCGGCGACTGTTCCGGGTCACGGTCCGCCGTCAGGTCGAGGCCGGCGCAGAAGGCGTTTCCGGTGCCCGTAAGCGCGATGACCCAGACCGAATCGTCCTGGGCCGCGTCCTCCACCGCATTGACGATACCCCAGGCGAGCTCGTCGCTCAGCGCGTTCATCTTTTCCGGTCGGTTGAGGGTAATGGTGCGGACGTGGCCGTCCTGTTCGGTCTTGATGACGGAAGTCATGGTCGCGGTCTCCGGTTCTGCTGTGTCGGTGCGGTTCGACCATACGCCGCGCGGATGTTGGGGCGCAATCGGTGGTGCGGTGACCTTTTCCGGGCGGTATGATGATCGGGCAATAACTTGGTGGTAAACATGGCGACGGGCGAGTTCGAACTGGAAGTGTTGAGCGCGGGTGCGCCGCGTAATGGCGTTACGGGCTGTGTGGAGGTCTTTGCGGAATCCTCGGGCCTGCCGACCGATGTGCAGTTCGCGACCGCGCCGGTGCTGCGCGACAAGGTGACCGGCGGCGACTGGACCGGCGACGTTGTCGTGGCGCCGGTGCCCGTACTCGACGGTTTCGAGGCGGCGGGTGCGGTATTGCCCGGCCGCCGCGCGCCGGTCGGGTCTGTCCGGGCGGGCATCGTCGTGCCGGCGGATGCCCCGGACCCTGAAATCGGTACGCCGGAGGACCTGCGGCGGTCGCTGCTCGCGGCGGACATGGTGGTCCATAACGTCGCGTCCAGCGGGCAATACATCAAGACGATGATCGAGGATATGGGCATCGCCCCCGACATCGCGGACAAGACCGTCTGCACACCCACGGGGTCGGCGGTTATCGAGACCGTTGCCGAGAACAGCGACAAGACGGTGATCGGCTTCGGGCAGAGTACCGAGATTCAGCGGCTCGCCCATCTGGGCGCCCGGTTGGCGGGGCCGTTGCCGGGTAGTCTGGCGAAGTCGACGACCTATGCCGCGGCGATCCGGGCCGGCGGGCACGAGGACGCCGCCGGACAGTTCCTGGGCTTTCTGGACTCCGATGTTGCGCGCGACATTCTGTTGGCGGCCGGCATCGAATAGAAAAGGCGCGGCGATGGAACCCACCGCCGCGCCCAAACAATTAGTATCCCCGCGCTTAGCTCTGCTGCGCGACATACTTGGTGTTGAGATAGGCTTCTAGGCCCTCGATGCCGCCTTCCGATCCATGGCCGCTTTGCTTGACGCCGCCGAACGGGGTTTCGGGCATCGAGATCGCTAGGCTGTTCACGCCGACCATGCCGCTTTGCAGCTTTTCGGACACCGCGGCCGCGGTCTTTTCCGATGACGTGAAGGCATAGGCGGCGAGGCCGTATTCAAGCCCGTTCGCTTTCTCCATCACTTCGTCGAAATCCTTGAACCGGCTGATCGGGGCGAGCGGGCCGAACGGCTCGTCATACATCACGCGGGCGTCGTCCGGCACGTCGGAGATTATCGTCGGCTCGAAGAAGTAGCCGTTGTTGCCGATGCGCTCGCCGCCGGCTTCGATTTTGGCGCCGTGGTCGCGCGCGTCGGCGACGAATTCCTGCATCGCTTCCAAGCGGCGTGGGTTGGCCAGCGGGCCCATTTGCATGCCGTCTTCCATGCCGTTGCCGACCTTCATCGCCTTGGCCGTCTCGGTGAAGGATTTCACGAATTTCGCGTAGTGCGAGTCCTGCACGTAGAACCGCGTCGGCGAGATACAGACCTGTCCGGCGTTGCGGTATTTGCCGCCGACCACGGTCTTCACGACCTTTTCCACGTCGGTATCGTCGAACACGATGACCGGCGAATGGCCGCCGAGTTCCATGGTGGTTCGCTTCAGGCCTTCGGCCGCCTGCGCCATCAACAGCTTGCCGACCGGGATTGACCCGGTGAAGGAAATCTTGCGGATGACCGGCGAGGCGATGATGTGTTTCGACACCTCGGCCGGTACGCCGAAGACGACGTTCAGCACGCCGCTCGGCAGGCCCGCATCCTGGAAAGCGCGGGCGAGGGCGATACAGGTGCCGGGCGTCTCTTCCGACGCCTTGATGATGCAGGGGCAGCCCGCCGCGATCGCGCCGGCCATCTTGCGGATCGGCGTGACGGCGGGGAAGTTCCACGGCGTGAAGGCGGCGACGGGGCCGACCGGCTCCTTATAGACGAACTGGCGCATGCCCGGCATCCGGCCGGGGATGATGCGGCCGTAGGTGCGCTTGCCTTCCTCGGCATACCAGTCGGTGATGTCGGCGCTGACCAGCACTTCGATATGCGCTTCCGCAAAGACCTTGCCTTCTTCCAGGACGAGGGTCTCGGCGATTTCCTTCGACCGTTCCCGCATCAGCGCGGCGGCCTTCTGCATGACCTTGCCGCGGTCGTAGGGGGCGGTGTCGCGCCAGATCGGGAAAGCCTGTTCGGCGGCGGCCAATGCATGGTCCAGGTCCTGCGCCGACGCATGCGGCAGGTCGCCGATGGTTTCCTCGGTCGCCGGGTTGATGACCGGCTCGGTCTTGCCGTCGCTACCGGCCCGCCATTCGCCGTCGATGAGAAGTTCGAGCTTTTCGTACATGGAGATTTCCTTCGAAGTGTACGCGGCGTCGGGCCGCTGGTTTCGCCGAGTTCGGTGTCGTCGGTATGATATGGGGTTCGCGTGCCGTTTCGCCGACCCTTGAGGCCAAAAACTCCCGCAAAGGTTTTTTCAGCTAGGCGATGATACCCGCGGATTTCAAACGTTCAATGGCATCGTTTTCGAGATCGAGGATGTCGGACAAGATCTCGTCGGTATGCTGGCCGAGCAGGGGCGGCGCGGTGGATGGCACCACCGGCGTGTCCGAGAATTTCAGCGGGCTGCCGAGCGCCTTGATCGTTCGCGCCGTGGGGTGTGGGATGTCGAGCACCATGTCGCGGTCCAGCACTTCTTGGGCGGCGAATACCTCGGGGAAGCTGCGGATCGGCGCGATCGGCACGTTCGCCGCGCCGAGCCGTTCGATCCAGGTATCGCGCTTGTCTTTCGCGAGGGCCGCGCCGATTTCCGTATGCACCGCCGCTTGGTTCTCGACGCGGGCGGCATTGGTTTCGTAGCGGGGGTCCGCCGCCATGTCCGGCCTGCCGATCGCCTCGGCCATGCGTGCGAACATCGCGTCATTGCCGCACAGCACCATCAGCGGCTGATCGGCGGTGTCGTAGACATAGAAGGGAACGACGCTGCCATGCCCGTTGCCGACCCGAACGGGCGGTTTGCCCGACGCGAGGAATTGGACCGCCAACTGGCTCATCAGCATCAACGTGCAATCATGCATCGACAGGTCGATATGCTGGCCTTTGCCGGTCTGCTGCCGCGCCATCAGGGCCGCGAGGATCGAGATCGTCGCCCATAGGCCGGTCGGGTAGTCCGCGACCGCGCCGCCGCACCGGATCGGCGTGCCCTCCGGCTCGCCGGTCACCG
Source organism: Alphaproteobacteria bacterium (assembly GCA_028281325.1). Lineage (GTDB taxonomy): Bacteria > Pseudomonadota > Alphaproteobacteria > UBA8366 > UBA8366 > JAJFJD01. The sequence goes on along the minus strand of JANQKC010000035.1, from coordinate 80,936 downwards.
ACATCAGCCCTGACATCGCTTGGATGACATAATCATAGGCCGCGCGGCCGGCCATCGGCCCCTCCTGGCCGAAGCCGGAGATCGAGCAATAGACCAGTTTCGGGTTCACCGCCGAGAGGGCCTCGTAGTCGATGCCGAGGCGTTTGGTGACGCCGGGGCGAAAATTCTCGATCACGACGTCGGACTGTGCCACCAGGTCTTTCAGGATCTGTAGCCCTTCGGGCTTCGCCAGGTCGAGGCAGATGCTGGACTTGTTCCGGTTCATCGCGAAGAAATACGCCGCCTCGCCGCCGACGGCGGGTGGCTTCCAATGGCGCGTGTCGTCGCCGTCCGGATGCTCGACCTTGATCACCTCCGCGCCGAGGTCGCCGAGAATCTGGCCGCAGAACGGTCCCGCGATGATGCGGCCAAGGTCGAGGACGCGGATGCCGTTGAGAATGCCGGTGCTGTTGCTCATGGGTCTTTTGTCGTGTGGTTCGGTGCGGCGACGTGAGACTGCGATATAAACACAAAGCGTACGACGGGATAAGGCCGGGCTTGAATTGGGCCGTTTGACCGGAATCATTGGACAGTACCGATCCGGCGGCGCTACCGTTCTCCTTGCTTAACCGTCAGTCCGTCATCGCCGCGTGGGACGCCTCATCATGAACAACACTCTGCCCAGCCATGCCCAGGTCGTCATTATCGGCGGCGGCATCGTCGGATGCAGTGTCGCTTATCACCTCACCAAGCTGGGTTGGAAAGATGTTGTGCTGCTCGAACAGGGGCGGCTCAGCGGCGGCACCACGTGGCACGCGGCCGGGTTGGTCGGCCAGCTTCGGGTCAACGAAGACCTGACCCGGCTGATCCAATACAGCACGCAACTCTATGAATCGCTGGAAGAAGAAACGGGTCTGGGCACCGGCTGGAAGCGATGCGGCAGCCTGGCCATCGCCCGCACGGCGGATCGAATGATGGCGCTGCGGCGAACGGCGGCGATGGCCGCAGCGTATAACGTGGATGCGGAATTGGTCGGCCCGCAAGAGGCGGCCCGCCGTTGGCCGGTGATGCGCAGCGACGATCTGCAGGGCGGCGTCTGGATTCCCGGCGACGGCAAGGCCAATCCGACCGACTTGACCCAGGCTCTGGCGAAGGGCGCCCGGCAGGGCGGCGCAAAAATCGTCGAAGGGGTCCGGGTGACGGATATCAAGACGCGGGATGGCGTGGTGCAGGGCGTGGCGACCGACGGCGGCGATATCCAAGCCGATGTGGTCGTCAATTGCGGCGGGCAATGGGCGCGCAAGGTCGGCGCGATGTGCGGCGTCGACGTCCCGCTCTATTCCTGCGAGCACATGTATATCGTCACCCGCCAGATAGAGGGCGTTACGCCGGACCTGCCGGTCATGCGCGATTACGACGGCATGATCTACTTCAAGGAAGAGGTCGGCGGCTTGGTGATGGGTGGCTTCGAACCGTCCGCGAAGCCATGGGGCATGGATGGCATTCCCGACGACTTTGAGTTCTCGCTCCTTCCCGACGATTGGGATCAGTTCGAAATCCTGATGAAGAACGCGATGCATCGCGTGCCGGCGTTGGAGACGGTCGAGGTGCGGCAGTTCATCAACGGACCGGAGAGTTTCACACCGGACGCGAACTACATTCTGGGCGAGGCGCCGGGCCTGTCCGGGTTCTTCGTCGGGGCCGGGTTCAATTCGATGGGGATCGCCAGCGCCGGCGGCGCGGGCAAGGCCTTGGCCGAGTGGATCGTCAACGGGTCGCCGACGCTCGACCTCTGGCCCGTCGATATCCGCCGCTTTGCACCCTTCCACAACGACGAGACTTGGTTGCGCAGCCGGGTCAGCGAAGTCGTCGGCATGCACTATGCGATGCCCTGGCCCAATCGGGAGCTGGAAAGCGGTCGGCCGCTGCGCACCTCGCCCTTCCATGACCGCTTGAAGGAGAAGGGTGCGTGTTTCGGCAGCAGGATGGGATGGGAACGCCCGGTCTGGTTTGCCGAGGGCGGGACGCCGCCGATCCTCGACTATTCCTATGATCGCCAGAATTGGTTCCCGAACGTCGCCGCCGAGTGCAAGGCGGTGCGGGAAGCCGTCGGCGTCTTCGATCAGACGTCCTTTTCGAAATTCCTGATGCAGGGCCGCGACGCGGAGACAGTAATGCAGACCTTGTGCGCGAACGATGTTGGCGTCGTCCCCGGCCGCACGGTCTATACGGGAATGCTGAACCCGAGCGGCGGCTACGAAAGTGATATCACCGTGACGCGCTTGGCCGAGGAACAATATCTGGTCGTTTCCGGATCGGCCCAGGCCATTCGCGATTTCGATTGGATGTCGCGCCATATCCCGCCGGGCGCGGACGCCAAACTCACCGATGTGACCGATGACTATGCGGTGCTCGGCGTCATGGGGCCGAAGTCTCGTGACCTGTTGTCGCGGGTTTGCGAGGCGGATTTCTCAAGCGACGCCTTTCCCTTCGCCACGATGCAGGAAGTCTTTATTGCCGATGCGCCGATCCGGGCCGTGCGCATCACCTATGTCGGCGAGCTTGGGTGGGAGTTGTATATGCCGGCTGGGGTTGCCGCCTGTGTCTACGCGGCCCTTGAAACGGCGGGGACCGATCTCGGGCTGCGCGACGCCGGTTACTATGCGATGGAAAGCCTGCGGCTGGAGAAAGGATACCGGTCGTGGAGCCATGAGCTGTCGCCGGATGTGACGCCCTTCGAGGCGGGGTTGGCTTTCGCCTTGCGTCTTGAAAAAGAGGTGGCCTTTATCGGCCGCGACGCCTTGCGCGCCTTGGACGCGGGCGAGCCGGCGCGGCGTCTCGTCATGTTCACCGTCGATGACCCCGGCCCCGTCTTATGGGGCGGCGAGATGATCCTGCGCGACGGCGAGCCGATCGGCGATGTCCGGTCCGGTGCCTACGGTCACACGCTGGGCCGGTCCGTCGGCAGCGGATTCGTCAAACGGGAACCGGGACAAAGCGACTCGGATCTGCTGGCCGGCCATTTCCAGATCGAGATTGCCGGGGAGCGTTACGACGCGATGGCGCATCTGCGCGCGCCGTATGACCCGACATCCGCGCGGGTGCGCCGGTAGCGGTGGTCATACGGGAAGGCTATTTGATTCACGGCGCGGCCGGCCTATTCATAGCGGAAGAAACGCCGGACGCTGTAGGAGACGTTGCATGTTATCCGAAACCAATGATCCGTGGCTTTTGACCCCGGGGCCGCTGACCACCTCTTTATCGATCAAGCAGGCGATGCTGCACGATTGGGGGTCGCGCGACGCAGCCTTTATCGAGATGACCGCGCGTGTCCGGAACCGGCTGGTCGACCTACTTGGCGGCGGCGACGACCATGTCTGCGTGCCGTTGCAAGGCAGCGGTACGTTTGTCGTCGAAGCCGCGATCGCGACGATGCTGCCGCGCGACGGCAAGCTGCTTGTTCTGATCAATGGCGCCTACGGTCAGCGGATGGTCAAGATTTGCGACTATCTCGGCCGCGCAAGCGTGACGCTGGAGACGCCGGAAGACGTGCCGAGCGATGTCGCGGCATTGGACGCGCTGCTGCAACGCGATGCGTCGATCACCCATGTCGCGGCGGTGCATTGCGAAACCACCTCGGGCATCCTCAATCCGATCTCCGAAATCGCCGCTTGCGTGAAGAAACATGGCCGCTCCTTGCTGATCGATTCGATGAGCGCGTTCGGCGCGTTGCCGCTGGATGCGGCGACGGTGCCGTTCGATGCGGTCGTCGCTTCCAGCAACAAGTGCATCGAAGGGGTGCCGGGCATCGGTTTCGCGGTCTTCCGGAAATCCGCGCTGGAACGGTGCCAGGGCAATTCCCATTCCCTGAGCCTCGATCTTTACGATCAATGGCAGGGATTGGAGGGCAACGGGCAATGGCGGTTCACGCCGCCGACTCATGTGCTCGCCGCGTTCGATCAGGCATTGAAGGAACATGAGGAAGAAGGTGGTGTCGAGGGCCGGGGCGGCCGATATTCGGCAAACTGCCGCGCCTTGATCGACGGCATGAAGAAGATGGGTTTCGCGCCGCTCCTGTCCGACAATCTTCAGGCGCCGATCATCGTGACCTTCCACATGCCGGCCGATCCGGCGTTCGACTTCGAGGATTTTTACCGCCGCGTCGGCGAGAAGGGGTTCCTGCTCTATCCCGGCAAGTTGACGGTTGCGCCGACATTCCGTATCGGATGCATCGGCCGGCTGGGCGTCGAACAGATCCATGCCGCGTTGGAGGCGATACAAGATGTCGTCAAGACGATGGGTGTTTCCGAACTCGGGCCGCGGCGATGACAGTTTCCGGGCAGATGGAAAACAACGCCGCGATTGCGCTGCCCTCGATCGCTGGCGGCGACGTGTCGATTTTTGACGTGCCGCTCTCCGAGGCGACGGCGGAAAACCTCGCAGGCTTTGGACAGTTGGAAACCTCGTTCGAGGCCGCCGAGGTGGAAATCGTGACCTGGCCTGCGCCGGGGTGGCGTCCGATCGATGCGGGCACCGGCACGGGTGGCGGCGTCACGTCGGGGGTGTTCGAATACTGGCATGAAGGCGATGTGTTTCGCGCGCGCAATCTCGCCGTCGACGGCGACTATATAATCGGGTGGTTTGCCGATCCTGCGCGGGCATCGAACGAGTCGACGACGGCTGATGTATCCCGCGTGCTCGTTTGCGAAGCGAATTATCATCCCGACAGTAGCCAAACTTTCTTCCCGCGCGACACCGGGCCGTTCGTCGCCTTATTGGCAAAACCCGGCGAAAATATTCGTCCGGAAGACTTTATTGCATTTTTTTTCGATGGCCGATTTGGCGTAACAATTCGGCCGGGTGTGTGGCATCAGCCGATGTATCCGTTAAAGAGTTCGGCGGTTTTCGACGGTAAGCAAGGACGCGTGCACGCCTGCATCAGTTGCAACTTCGTTGAAGAGTTTGGCTGTTATCTTTCGGTTCCGCTGCGGCGGCGTTAGCGGCAGCGAAAGAATCGCGCAAATCTGCGCCTTTCAGCGGCAATCCGCCGAACAGGCGTCTTTTGCCGATCCCTGTATTGCATCGTGTTGTGCGGATGGTGACTGCATTCGATATGCACACGCTGTGAATGCCGATGCGACGGCGCGCGTATTCCCCCAAACATTAATAAAACAACGTCTGTGTTGAGCGAGTAATCGTTTGACAAAACAAGCGGAGTGAAAAAATACGCGCTCTGTTTTGGTAACGTTTTGGTAACGAAAACCTCTTATTGCACGGTTGCGTAACCGCGGTTATTGGCCATTTACGACCGCGTATTAGAAGTTATTTGATCACAGCTTTATTTGTATTGCGGTTACTGGCCAAGGTGATCACCGCACTAACGAGGGAATTAAAATGCCTGTTAAATCGAAGACGCGAAAGACCACGGCGCGCAAGCGTCCGGTCCGCAAAGCTACGGCGGCGCGTCGTAAACCTTCGGCTGCTCGTAAGTCGACCGCCCGTAAGACCACGGCGCGCAAGACCACGGCCCGCAAGACTACGGCTCGTAAACCCGCCAAGAAGACCACGGCTCGTAAGTCGACTGCTCGCAAGACTGTGAAGCGGAAGACCACGGCCCGTAAGCCTGCGAAGAAGACGGTTGCTCGTAAGTCGACGGCCCGCAAGACCGTGAAGCGGAAAACGACTGCGCGTAAGCCTGCGAAGAAGGTCGTTCGCAAGTCGACGGCCCGTAAGCCGGTTAAGCGGAAAACCACCGCTCGTAAGTCGCCGGCGCGCAAGTCGACGGCCCGTAAGACGGTGAAGCGGAAGACCACGGCCCGGAAGCCGGCCCGCAAGGTCGTTCGCAAGTCGACCGCCCGTAAGACCGTCAAGCGGAAGACGACGGCTCGTAAGCCGATTAAGCGGAAAACCACCGCTCGCAAGTCGCCGGCGCGTAAGTCGACGGCCCGTAAGACGGTGAAGCGGAAGACCACGGCCCGGAAACCGGCCCGTAAGGTTGTTCGCAAGTCGACCGCCCGTAAGACCGTCAAGCGGAAGACTACGGCTCGTAAGCCGGCTAAGCGGAAAACCACCGCTCGCAAGTCGCCGGCCCGCAAGACTGTGAAGCGTAAGTCGACGGCTCGTAAGTCGCCGGCGCGTAAGACGACGGCTCGCAAGACCGTTCGCCGGAAGACGACCGCTCGCAAGCCCGCGAAGCGGAAAGTCGCGCGTAAGACGGTGAAGCGGAAGACCACGGCCCGGAAGCCGGCCCGTAAGGTCGCCCGCAAGTCGACGGCGCGCAAGACGGTTCGCCGGAAGCCGGCGGCTCGCAAGCCCGCGAAGCGGAAGGTCGCGCGTAAGACGGTGAAGCGGAAGACCACGGCCCGGAAGCCGGCCCGTAAGGTTGCCCGCAAGTCGACGGCGCGCAAGACCGTTCGCCGGAAGCCGGCCGCTCGCAAGCCCGCGAAGCGGAAGGTCGCGCGTAAGACGATGAAGCGGAAGACCACGGCCCGGAAGCCGGTTCGTAAGGTCGCCCGTAAGTCGACGGCGCGCAAGGCCACGAAGGCCCGTCGCAGCTCGGTCCGTAAGACCGCGAGCCGGCGTCGCCCCGTTGTCTACAGCCGGATGGCCAAGCGCCGCGCCTAAATGGCGTGGGGCGGCAGCCTTTCGGTAAGAATGCGTTGGCGGCGGTCCGAAAGGGCCGCCGTTGCGCATTTCCGCTTAATGCGGAATGATTGCGTGTCTGATGCTGGGGAGTGTCAAAGTCGTCGGGCGCCGGGTGGCGCTTGCACTATCGGCTTGAAAACGCGATTGCGGATACCAGGATCATGAAAACCCCTCGCACCATCCGATTCCTTGTTCTGAAACTGTGTTTGATAAGCATCGGCTTGCTTGCCGTGGTCCCCGCATCGGCGGCGGAATGCTGGCAAGGCTGGGGCTATCTGGTTGAACCGAAGACGCTCGCCTTTAAGAGCGAACAGTCGTTATACGTGACCGATGGACCCGTCGAATGGGACCAGAAGCACTGGATCAGTTTGTACCCGGTGGACTCCAAGACAGGGCGCCGTATCCGCAACGCGCAGCCGGTTCTGATTCGACCCAGTCGTCCCTTTCAAAAGGGGGCGGGCAACTGGGGCAGCATCATTGAAGACGTTGCGGAAGTGAATGGATCGCGCTGGTCGATGATGCTGCGTCTATCGCATGTGGCGCCGTCGGAACACTCCCGGACGCTCAACGACGAATTTTCGCGCTGGGCCTGCGGGTTGGAATAGACGCGGATTCGAATCCCGGACAGTCGACTTTGAACGGTTCGTCGCGATGCGGGGATCCCCCCGCATGCGCCGATACCCGTACCCGTCGCCTAGGCGTGTTGCTCGGCGTCCCACCGCAGCGGCATGGCTGTGCCGGCGGCGTTGCTTACGTCGCCTGCGTTGACGAACAGGCGACGGTCCTTGAGGGCCGCGATCGCGAAAATGCGGCTATCCGACGGGTTGTTCACCCGGATCAGCCGCGCGTGCGGTTGGTGGCCCGTGGGGGTGACGAATTCCGCGACCTGCCAAATCCAATTGGTGGAGTTCGCCTTGCGAACCAGATCGCCGATGTCGAAGTCTTTGCGTTTGCCGGCCATGGGTCTTGTCTCCATTCGTTGGGCGGCCGAAACCGCCGCTCGTCCATGTGGGTTATGCAAAGTCATTTTCGGTCTTCTCCCCATGGACGAGAATGACCAAAACGAACTATCCAGAAAGTTATGGAAACTCGTCCTTTTGCGGCAGTGCTTTTTGACTAGTCCAATCGTACTAGCTGGCAGGGCGCGCGATATTCTATTGATTTTAAATAGATATTTGACCGTAAGGAGCCGGCCGACGATGTAACGTCTGTCCCGGCCAATCGGTCGGGATCGGCGGTCCGGCCATTCGACGAAACCTATACTTTCGATAATCCGCGAAATCGCGCCCGTCGCGGCGATCCGAGACGAAGCCACGGCCATTGCTACACGGCGCCGTCCTTGCGGAAGCGAGCGATCTCGGGGTCCGCGTATCCGAGTTCCTTGAGGATTTCGTCGGTATGCGCGCCGAGCGTCGGCGGCGGCGTATCGACCCGAGGCCCGTCCTTGGCGAATTTGAAGGCCGCGACAGGGACCGTGACCGCGCCATTGATGCCGGGCACCGCCGCGTGGCGATGATACATATTGCGCGTCTCCACCTGCGGATCGTGAACCGCTTCCGCCACCGTGCGCACGCGGGCCGCGGGCACGTGGCGGGCTTGCAGGAAGTCTTCCCACTCCTGCGCCGTCCGCGTGGCGAAAACCTCGCGCAGGATCGCGGCTTCCTCGTCGCGGTGTTCGGCGCGGTAGGCATAGCTTTTGTTGCCCATCTCGGGCTTGCCGAGCGCCTTCCACAGGCGGGCGTGCTGTTCGGTGTTGCTGGCGCCGACCATCAGCATGCCGTCCTTGGTGTCGTAGCTGCTGTGGCTCGCATGTCCGCGGTCGGTGGTCTGCGGGCCGAGTTCCTTGCCCGTGCGCATGTAGCCGGTGACCTGCGCGCTCATCAGGATGCCGGCGGTGTCGGTCAGGCAGCCGTCGATATGCTGGCCTTCGCCCGTCTGCACCCGCTGGAACAGGGCCGCCGAGATGGCGAAGGCGGCGGTGGTGCCGGTGCCGAAGTCGAGCACCTGCGGGCCGGTGCGGAGTGGGCCCGTGTCCGGCCGGCCGGTGATCGACATCACGCCGGCATAGCCCTGGATGACCTGATCGTAGGCGGTGTGCTGCCCGCGCGGTCCGTCCTGGCCCCAGGCCGTCAGCGAACAGTAGATCAGGCGCGGGTTGATCTTTCGCAAGTCGTCATAGCCGAGGCCGAGCGCGGCCAGCGCCCCGGACCGGTAATTCTCGATCAGGACATCCGCGCCTTCCGCCAGCCTCTTCAGGATCGCCTGGCCGTCGGCGGTCTTCAGGTCGAGCGTGATGCTGCGCTTGTTGGACCCCTGGTTCAGATAGGCCGTGCCCATCTTGATCGCGTTGAGGTCTTTGTCCGGCCCGCTATACCGGCTCTGATCCCCGTCGCCCGGCCGCTCCACCTTGATCACGTCCGCGCCGAGCAGCGCCAACTGATAGGCGGCGAACGGACCGGCCAGGACGTGCGTGATGTCGATAACGCGGATGCCTTCGAAGGGGCGGGGCATGGCTTGGTTCCTTGTCGGTTAGTCGGTTGTCTTGGGCGGTGTCTTCAGCAGCAGGGCCAGCGGGATGCCGATCAGGCTGGTCGCGACCAGCAGCTTGAAGTCATTCAGGAAGGCGATGGTTTGCGCCTGATGCGCGACCGCCTGGCTTAGCTGCGCCAGGCCGGTGACGCTGTCAGTGCTCCAGAAGTCGCTGGCTTGCAGATGGGCCAGCGCGTCGTTGAATTGGTTGATGTTCTCGACCAGGACACCGTAGTTCACCTGCGTGCTGCGGGCCAGCACCGCGACGAAGACCGAGACGCCGATGCTGGCCCCGACCACCCGGGTCAGGGCGAAGAGCGAGGCGCCTTCGGTGCGTAGGGCCGCCGGCAACGTCGAGAAGGTCACGGTGGTCAGCGACACCCAGAGCAGGCCGATGGCCAGGCCGGTGACGCTGTTGACGGCGATCACGTCGAACACCGGCACCTCTTCGGTCCAGGTCGCCATATAGGCGCTGGGGACGGCGATCAGGATCAGCGACGCCACGATCAGGTTGCGGTGGCCGAACCGGGCGGCGAGGCGTCCGGACAGCACCATGCCGATGGCGGTGCCGATGCCGCGTAACGAGATGACGATGCCGGCGGTGATCACCGGGTAGCCCTGAATGTCCTGCAGGAACAACGGCAGCAGCAGAAGCGCGGAGAAGATGTTCAGGCCGAACAGGAAGATTAGGATGATCCCGATCACGTAGTTGTGGTCCCGGAACAGGGCGAAGTTGAGAAAGGGCCGCCGTGTCGTCGCGCTGTGGACGATGAACAGGTAGAAGGCCAATGCCGCAAGCGCCGCCGTGATGACGATCTCGGTCGACTGAAACCAGGCGTTGCGTTCGCCCCGGTCGAGCATAAGCTGGAACGCGCCGACCGCGACCGCTAGGCTCAAGAAACCGAGCCAGTCGAGATGCTGTTCCTTTTTCTCGGTCTCCGGCACGGTGAGCAGGCAGCCGATGAAGCCGACCACGCCGAACGGAATGTTGATGTAGAAGATCGCTCGCCAGCTGAACACCTCCGTCAGATAGGCGCCGACGCTGGGGCCGAGCACCGGGCCCAGGATCATGGCGATGCTCCAGGTCGTCATCGCGAAGCTATGCCGCTCGCGGGGGTAGGTATCCAGCATGATCGCTTGCGACAGCGGCAGGATCGGGGCACTGAGCAGGCCTTGCAACACGCGATAGAGGACGAGTTGTTCCAGCGTGTCGGCGGTGGCGCAGAGCATCGAACTGAGCGTGAAACCGCCGACGGCGATTAGAAAAACCAGCTTTCGGCCGAAACGGACGCTGAACCAGCCGGTCGCCGCCACGCCGATCGCGTTCGACACCAGAAAGGAGGTGATGATCCAGCCGGCCTGGTCCGGGGTCGCCGCCAGATTGCCCTTCATGTTGGGCAGCGCGATATAGGCCGTGGTCATCGCCAGGGAATGCAGGATCGATGCGATCAGCACCGGCACGGTGATCAGCATGCGCTCGCCCGACGTGAACGGGCCGGTGGCGATCTTGGCGATGGTCATTGTGGCCATGTCATGACTCATATATCTGAATTCAGCGGGTGTGACACCTCATGCCCGCGCTCGGTTCCCGCCCATCGCGACCGTCCGAAAAAACGCCATTGGAATCCGGACGCGAGCGGCTCAGAGTAGAGCTTCCGACGGCCACTTCCCGGAGCGCCTATGACCGATCCCATCCTGCTAAAGCGTGACGAATTCGTCGCCACCATCACCTTCAACCGGCCCGAGAAACACAACGCCCTGACACGCGCCATGTGGTCGCAGCTTGGCGACATGGTGGCCGGTCTCTCCGCCGACGATAGTGTGCGCTGCATCGTGATCACCGGCGCGGGCGGCCGGGCCTTCAGCGCCGGGGCCGATATCTCGGAATTCGACAGCAACCGCGACACCGTCGAGGGCGCGCAGGCGGCGGCCGGCGCCGCGGACGACGCGATGAAGCAGATTCTCGATTGCCGCCATCCGACCCTCGCGGCGATCCGGGGCTACTGTATTGGCGGCGGGCTGGAAATCGCGTCGATGTGCGATCTGCGGGTCTGCAGCGACGACAGCACTTTCGGCCTTCCGGCCAACCGTCTCGGGCTCTTCGTCACGCATCAGTATCTCGGCCGGATCGCCGACATCGTCGGCCGGACGCGGGCGTTGGAGATCGTCTTGGCGGCGGAGAATTTCGGCGCCGAACGCGCCGAGGCCATCGGCCTGGCCAATCGCGTGGTGCCGGCCGCCGATCTGCCGGCCGAGGCGCAGGCCTTTGCGGCGAAGATCGCGGCCGGCGCGCCGCTGTCGCAACGGTGGAGCAAACAGGTGATCCGTCGCTTGGCCGACCCCGCGCCATTGACCGAGGTGGAACGGGCGGGCGCCTACGACTATATCGACACGGAAGACTACCGCATCGGGACGCAGGCGTTCCGCGACAAGACGAATCCGAGATTTCAGGGGCGATAAGAAATGGCAGACGGCACTGTGCGCGCGAACGAAGAACGGCTGTGGCAGACCTTGATGGACCTGGCGAAGATCGGGGCCACGCCCGGCGGCGGCGTCGGGCGGATCGCGCTGACCGAGGATGACCGCAAGGCGCGCGATCAGTTCGTGTCCTGGGCCAAGGACGCCGGATGCGATGTTCGCGTCGACCGAATGGGCAATATCTTCGCGCGCCGCCAGGGTCTTGATGCGGACCGGCCGCCGGTGATGACGGGCAGCCATCTCGACACGCAGCCGTTGGGCGGCAAGTTCGACGGCATCTACGGCGTGCTCGCCGGGCTGGAAGTGGTGCGCAGCTTGAATGACGCCGGGGTCGATACGGTCGCTCCCCTCGATGTGGTGGTCTGGACCGACGAGGAAGGGGTGCGGTTCTCCGCGGGGATGGTCGCCTCCGGGGTCTTCGCCGGGAAATACGATCTGGACTACGGCTTGGGTATCGTCGACGGCGACGGCGTCACCTTCGGCGAGGCGCTCAAGACCATCGGTTACGCGGGGACCGAAGAGGTCGGCGGCATCCCCGTCGAAGCCTTCTTCGAAGCGCATATCGAACAGGGACCGATCCTGGAGAACGACGCCATCCCCATCGGCGTGGTGCTGGGCGCGCAGGGACAGCGCTGTTTCCGCGTCACGGTCGAGGGCGAGGAAGGGCATGCCGGCACCCTGCCGATGGAAATGCGGCGCGATGCTATGCTGGGCGCGGCCAGGATGATCGATGCAATCAACGGTATCGCCTTCAAATACGATCCGCATCCGGTGATCACCGTCGGCCTCGTCAACGTGCGGCCCAACTCGCCCAACACGATCCCCGGGCAGGTCTATTTCTCGATCGACAGCCGGCACCCGGACAACGACACGCTGAAAGCGGTCGAGGCGGATATGCGCGCGGCGTGCGAGACGATCGCGGGCGACGGTGGCTATGGGCTCGACGTCGAACTGGTCAGCGAGCGGGAGTCGACGGTCTTCCACCGGGATTGTGTTGAGGCCGTCGCGGATGCCGCCGATACCGCCGGCCTGCCGTATCGCGAAATCTATTCGGGGGCGGGGCACGACGCGTGCAACTTGGCGCTCTGCGCGCCGACCGGCATGATCTTCGTGCCGTGCGAGGACGGCATCAGCCACAATGAGCGCGAGAACGCCCGGCCGTCCGATCTGGCGGCGGGATGCACCGTGCTGATGCACGCAATGCTGAACCGCGCCGGGGTCGCCTAGAAGCGGGATCCCGTTAGAGGCACTGCTTCGACAAGCGCATGCTTCGACAGGCTCAGCATAAGGTTGCAGCACCCGGTCCTCATCCTGAGCCTGTCGAAGGATGGTTTCGGCTCCGGCCGCCGGCATGCTTCGACAGGCTCAGCATGAGGGTGTAATGCTCTGTCCTCATCTTGAGCCCGTCGAAGGATGGTTTCGGCTGCGACCGCCGGCATGCTTCGACAGGCTAAGCATGAGGGTGTAATGCTCTGTCCTCATCCTGAGTTCGTCGAAGGATAGTTTCGGCTGCGACCGCCGGCATGCTTCGACAGGCTCAGCATGAGGGAGCAATGCTCTGTCCTCATCCTGAGCTCGTCGAAGGATGGTTTCGGCTCCGACCGCCGCATGCTTCGGCATGCTCATGCTTCGACAAGCTCAGCACGAGGGTGCAGGTCGGATAAGAAACCTAGTCGATCGTCGCCGCGAGTTCGGCGCAGGTGTAGAACCGGGCGCGGTCGCGCTCCTTGATCATCGTCAGGAACCGGTCGAGCATCCGTAGCCGGCCGGGATGACCGATAAGCTGCACATGCAGGGTCTGGTGGTAGAAGCTGCCGGGCCGGTCCTCGTAGGAGCCGATGAATTCCTCGCTCCAGATTTCGTAGGCGGTGGCGGCGGACCGCGGCATGCGGCCGGGCAGGGCGCCGTCGTAGAGGAAATACGGCGCGTCGGCGAGATGCCATTGCACCGGCAGTTCGACGATCGGCAGGGGCTTGCCGTCGCGCTCGTGGCGATAGGGTCGGCTGGTGTCGTGGTAGTTGGCCGATACGGTGATCCCGGCTTCGATCAGCAGGCCGAGCGTGTTCTCGGTGAATTCCCAGGACGCGGACCGCCATGTCGCGGGACGCTCGCCCGTGACCTTTTCCAGGGCGTCGATCCCCGCGATCAAATCCTCCTTCTCCGCCTCGCGGGTCGTGCCGACGGCGCTCATATGGCTGTAGGTATGGCTCGCCAGCTCGTGCCCCCGGTTGCCGATCTGCCGGACGGCGTCGGGATACCGGTCGGCCGTGACGCCGGGAACGAAGAAGGTCGATTTGACGCCGTGCCGGTCGAACAGGTCGAGCAGCGGGTCGAGCCCTTCGCGGATGGCGTAGGCGCCGTTCGACAGCATGACGGGCCGGTGTTCGTTCTCGCCGATCTTGTTGAACCAGATCGCCTCGGCGTCGAGGCAGGTGCCGATGACGACGGGAAAGGTATCGGTGTTCACGGGAATTTCCTCAATGATTTGGCGGGCGGGCCTTATTGTCGCTAAAGTTCGGTGCCAGCATATCGCTGCCGGCGTTGTTCCGGCAACGCGGGGTCATGCCGGCCCACCAACCTGACGAACGCGGGCCAATGCGCGCGGGCGCAACGCTGCGGAGATGCGAATGGCGACGACCCTGATCACCGGTGCAAGCAAGGGAATTGGGTTGGCGATTGCGGAGCGGCTCGCGGAGGCGGGCGATACCGTGGTGGGGATCGCCCGCAGCGAGTCCGACCGGCCGTTCCCCGGCGCGTATTACAGCGTCGACCTGGAAGACACGGCGGCGGCGCAGGCGGCCTTGCAGGACATCGCGACGACTCACGCCATCGACAATCTGGTGAACAACGCCGGCTACTCGATCCCCCAACCGTTGGGCGAGATCGACCTCGACGACTTCGACAAGCAGGTCGCGGTCAATCTGCGCGGCGCCCTGATCTGCACGCAGGCCTGCCTGCCGGCGATGCGCGCCGCCGGCCGGGGCCGGATCGTCAACATCAGCAGCCGGTCCGTCCTGGGCAAGGAGGACCGCACCGGCTACGCCGGGGCGAAGGCCGGGCTGATCGGCTTCACCCGCGTCTGGGCGTTGGAACTGGCGGCCGACGGCATCACGGTGAACGCCATCGCACCGGGTCCGATCGAAACCGACCTGTTCCTGCGCCATCATCCCGTCGGCAGCGATGCCTACAACAACATCGCGCAGGCGGTTCCGGTGAAGCGGATGGGCAAGCCGGCGGACATCGCGGCGGCGACGCAGTTCCTCGTTTCCGATGACGCGTCCTTCGTGACCGGCCAAGTTCTGTATGTCTGCGGCGGGCTGACGCTCGGCGCGGCGCCGGTCTAGGGCGCGACCGGTGGGCGCTCTCGAACGTTTGTTCCAGCCGCGCGGTGTCGCGATCGTCGGCGCGTCGACCGATCCCGTCCGGGTGGGCGGCGCGCCGGTCAAGGCGTTGGCCGAATACGGTTTTACCGGATCGATTTACCCGGTGAACCCGAAATACGACGAAATCCAAGGCCTGAAATGCTACGGCGACGTGTCGGAGATTCCGGGTCCTTGCGATCTGGCAATCATCGCCGTGGCCGCCGCGGCGACACCGGATGTGTTGCGGGCCTGCGGCGACAAGAAAATCCCCTATGCGGTGGTGTTGAGCGGCGGCTACCGCGAAAGCGGGACGGACGGCGCGGCGTTGGAAGCCGAGGTGCGGCAGGTGCTCGCCGAAACCGGCATCCGCATGATCGGTCCGAACTGCCAGGGCGTGATCAACCTGACCGACCGGATGTACGCCACCTTCGGCGCGATCGCGGCGGAGCCGGATATGCGGGCGGGCCGCATCGCGATGGCCTTCCAAAGCGGCGGCTTCGGCTTCACCATCGCCCTGCTGTGCGAACAGCAGGGCGTCGGGTTCCGCTATCTGGTCTCCGGCGGCAACGAGACGGATATCAAGACGCCGGAGCTGTTGGACGCCTTCCTGGACGACGCCGAAACCAAGGTCGCCTTCGCGATGATCGAAGGGGTCGACGACGGACGGGCGCTGCAACGCGTCGGCCGCCGGGGCCTGTCGGCCGGCAAGCCGGTGATCGTCTGGAAGATCGGCAACACGGAAACCGGCGCCCGCGCGGCGGCTTCGCATACCGCGAACATGACCGGGCAATACGACATCTATCAGGCTGCCTTCCGGCAGGCGGGCATTGTCGAGGTCCGCGATGTGGAGCAGTTGCAGGACTTGTTCTTCGCCTTCGAAGCCGGCCGGCTTCCGGCGGGCAACCGGGTCGCCGTCATTACGATCACCGGCGGATCGGGGATCGCCTTCGCGGACCGGGCGGTGGAGGGCGGCTTGGAACTGCCGTCCTTCGAGCCCGCCACGACGGAGGCGTTGGAGAAGATCATTCCCGTGTTCGGCTCGACCGGGAACCCCGTCGACACGACGGCCAACCTGTTCAATCAGGTGGAGAACTTCACCAGCGCGGTTTCCCATGTGATCAACGATCCCAACGTGGACCAGTTGGCGGTCCTGATGGCGTCGGTCAGCGGCCCGACGGCGGAAGCGGCGGCGCAGGCGGTGGTCGGGGCGGCGGAGGCGTCGGGCAAGCCGGTTATCGTCGCCTGGTCGGCGCGCCGCGAACGCGCGGCGGAAGCTTATGCGGTGCTCGAAGCGGCGGGTATCCCGATCGTGCCGACGCCGGTCCGCGCAGCCGATGCGGCCGCGACCCTGTCCGAGTTCGCGGCCCGGCAACGGCGGCTGACCGGTAGGCCCGATGCGGAGCGCCCGCCGGTCGACGTGGCCCTGCCGCCGGACGCCGGCGCGTTGGATGAGGTCGCGGGCAAGGCGTTGCTCGCGGCCTACGGTATTCCCGTCACCGAAGACCGGATCGTCCATCTGGGCGACGACCCGGCGCGCGTCGCGGAGGGATTGTCCTATCCGTTGATCGCCAAGGTTCTGTCGCCGGATATCACGCACAAGACCGATGTCGGCGGGGTGCGGGCAAATCTCGATGATGCGGAAGCATTGGCCGAAGCAGTTGGGGACATCGTGCTGGCGGCGCGGCATGCGCGGCCCGATGCGCAGATCGACGGGGTGATCGTGTCGGAAATGGTGAGCGGGGCGGAAGTCCTGGCCGGCGTGATCAACGATGCGGTGTTCGGGCCGACGATCGCCGTCGGCCTCGGCGGCATCTTCACCGAGGTGCTGCGCGACATCACCTATCGGGTCGCCCCTTTCGATACGGACGAGGCGCATGAGATGCTGGGTGAGCTGCGCGCCCGCGCCTTGTTCGACGGTGTGCGCGGCGCTTCGCCTTTGGACGCGCAAGCCTTGGCAGAGGCGTTGTCGGCCCTGTCGCGGATGGCCTGGGATCATCGAAATCGCCTGTCGGAACTCGACGTCAACCCGTTATTCGTCCGCCCGAAGGGACAGGGAATCGTGGCGGCGGATGCGCTTGTGGTTTTAAAGTAGCGGTTCAACTTTTAGGAGACCGTCACTCATGTTCGAGCAGTTCGAGCGGCGCGAGATAGAAACCGCCGGCGCAAAGATCAATCTCGTCGTCGGCGGCGAGGGACCGCCGTTGTTGCTGGTCCACGGCTATCCGCAGACCCATGTCATGTGGCATCGCATCGCGCCGCGCTTGGCCGAGACCTATACCGTCGTCGCGCCTGACCTGCGCGGTTACGGCGACAGTTCCAAACCCCCGTCCGGCGACAAGTCGTCGAACTATTCCAAGCGGGCGATGGCGCAGGATATGGTCGAGGTCATGTCCGCGCTCGGATTCGAGCGGTTCCGCCTGGCGGGGCATGACCGGGGCGGGCGGGTCTCCTACCGTCTGGCCTTCGACCATCCGGAGCGGGTCGAGCGGCTGGCCTTGCTGGATATCGTGCCGACCTGGGAACAGCTCGAACAGGTCGATACGAGTTCCGCTTATGGGACCTTCCATTGGTATTTCCTGGGGCAAACGCCGGGTTTTCCCGAGCGGATGATCGGGGCGGATCCGGAATTCTTTCTGCGGTATCTCGTCGACAAATGGGCGGCGTCGCCGGATCCGTGCGCGCCGGAAGCGATGGCGGAATATCTCCGTTGTTTCAATAATCCGGAAACCATCCGAGCTACCTGCGATTGCTACCGGAACAATCCGGAAGCGGATTACGCGCATGACGATGCGGACCGGTCTGCGGGGCGCAAGATCGAATGCCCGACGCTGGTGCTTTGGGGCGGGGAAGGCCGCCCGCATAAGGATCGCCGTGTTCTGGAAACTTGGAGCAATTGGGCATCCGACCTGCAGGGCAAGGGGCTGCCCTGCGGCCATTTCATGGCCGAGGAGGCGCCGGACGAGACCTTTGCCGAACTGTCCGTCTTCTTCGCGGACGCGTGAGGCGGACCATGGTTCGCAAGGGGATCGTATTGGCCGGCGGCGCAGGGACGCGGCTCTACCCAATGACTCGTGGTGTCAGCAAGCAGTTGCTGCCGGTCTACAACAAGCCGCTGGTCTATTACCCGCTGTCCGTGTTGATGCTTGCCGAAATCCGCGAGGTCCTCTTCATCTCCACGCCGGAGGACCTGCCCCGGTTCGAGCAGATACTGGGCGATGGAACGGCGCTCGGCATGTCTTTCAGCTACCGCGAGCAGGAAAACCCGGAAGGGGTCGCCCATGCTTTCGTGGTCGCAGAGGACTTCATCCGCGACCAGCCGTCGGCATTGATCCTCGGCGACAACATCTTCTATGGCCAGGGTCTGCGCGACAGGTTGCGCGACGTTGCGAAACGGCGGGACGGCGCAACGGTCTTCGCCTATCGCGTCACCGATCCGCAGCGCTATGGCGTCGTGGAAGTCGACGAGATCGGCGTGCCGGTCTCGCTCGCCGAGAAGCCGGACCGCCCGCGCTCCAACCTGGCGATGACGGGCCTGTATTTCGTCGACGGCGCGGTCGCCCAGGTTGCCCGGTCGCTCACGCCCTCGGCGCGCGGCGAGCTGGAGATTCCTGACCTGCTGCGCAGTTACCTCGACCAAGGCAATCTGTCCGTCGAGTTCCTGGGCCGCGGCAACGCATGGCTCGACACCGGGACCTTCGATTCCCTGCTGGATGCCTCGAACTACATCGCGACCATTGAACGGCGTCAGGGCCAGATGGTCGCTTGTATCGAGGAAATCGCCTGGCGCAATGGGTGGATCGACAATCGGCAACTTCGCGCGCTGGCCGAACCGCTGGCGAATTCCGGTTACGGCGACTATCTGTTGTCCTTGGCTTACGAAAGCAGTTGAGGCCCGCCGTTGCGAAGCCCGCATTCCCCTGCAACAGTGATCCGCGTGAAACGATCGCAGGGCTGTTGGCGTCATGACGGATGACAAGAAACAAGGCCGCCGTAATGGACAAAACGGCGGGGTCGATGTTTTCGGCGTCCTGCGCGAACGGATATCGAGCCATGCCCTGCCGCCCGGCAGCCGCCTGCGGGAACAGGATCTCGCGTCCGAGTTCGGCGTGTCGCGGGCGCGCATCCGCGAAGCCTTCGGGGCTTTGGAACAGCGCGGGCTGATCGAACGGATCCCCAATCGCGGCGCTCTGGTCGTTCGTTTCGATCCCATGCAGATGTACGACCTGTACGATGTGCGCGGTGTGTTGCAGGCCTATGTGGCGCGATTGGCGGCTGAACGCGCGCCCGACGGCGCTTGGGACGACTTGATCGAGCTGTTCGGCGTTCCGCTGGAAGAGGCGCTGAAGAAGGGCGATTTCGATAGCTATCTGACGGGTCTGGAGACGCTCCACCGCCGCATGATCGAGCACGCGAACAACGCGATCCTCTCCGACATGCTGGACCTCATCTACGACAAGACGCGCGTCGTCTCCCGTCGTGTGATCATCCTGCCTGGGCGGGCCGAGGTCGCCTTGAAGACCCATCGAAAACTGCTGCAGGCCTTGGCCGACAAGGACCCGGACCGGTCGGAAAAGGTGGTCGCCGAAATCCTGTCCGGCGCACGGGCGCTGCTCGAGAAGTACAAGAACTACGTCATCTAGCCGGCCGCCGATAAATCGTAGACAATATTGTTGACAATATTTTGGTCTCTGGCCACAGTGGCCACAGATCGAAAAGAAGAGGCCCTGCGCAAAATTGGCGGCCGATGCGTCATGGTTGGCGGTCGACGTTTGGCGAACGGGCCAAGATCGGGAGGAATACCAGTCATGAATGCGGAGGCCGGCAGTGGACCGTTAGCGGGGTTCACGGTGCTGGAACTCGGAACGATGGTGGCCGGTCCGTTTTGCGGCCGGATGCTCAGTGATTTCGGCGCCGATGTGATTAAGGTCGAGGTGCCGACCGGCGATCCGGTGCGAGCAATGGGCAAACGGGTCGATGGCAAGTCGCTTTATGCGTCGAGCATCTTCCGCAACAAGCGCATGGCGTCCATCAACCTCCGCGACGAACGGGGTCGAGATTTGGTTCGCACGTTGGTCGGGCAGGTCGACGTCCTGATCGAGAACTTTCGTCCCGGCACGATGGAGAAATGGGGCCTGGGCTATGACGACCTGGCCGCCATCAATCCCGGTCTGATCATGGTGCGCATCAGCGGTTTCGGGCAGACCGGACCCTACAGCCAGCGCGCCGGGTATGGCGTGATCGGCGACGCGATGAGCGGGATGCGCCATATCACCGGCGATCCGGACCGTCCGCCCGCCCGCGTATCGGTGTCCTTGACCGACTACATCACCGGGCTTCACGCGGCCTATGGGGCGGCGATGGCGTTGTTGGCGCGCGGCAAGACCGGCAGGGGTCAGTGCATCGATGCGGCGCTGTACGAGGGTGCGTTCAACTTCATGGAACCTTACATCCCGGCGTATGAGAAGACGGGATTCGTCGCGGCGCGCACCGGGTCCCGCCTGCCTAACAACACGCCGAACAACCTGTTCGAGTCGCGCGACGGCAAATACATCCATATCGCCGCCGTCAGCGAGCCGACATGGCGGCGTCTGATGGAATCGATCGGACGGCCGGAGGCGCTGGACGACCCGCGTTTCGCGACGTTGGTGAGTCGCGCCGAGCACGAGGACGACGTTGACGCGATGATTTCCGAATGGACGCTGATCCATACGCTGGATGAGATTGATGCGGTTCTGCAGGACGCGGGCGTTCCCGCGTCGCGTATCTTCACCATGCCGGACATCTTCCAGGATCCGCATTACGCTTCCCGCGACATGCTGGTGGATGTCGACGATGCGGAGCTTGGCACGGTCAAGCAGGCGAATGTCGTACCGAAGCTATCCGATACGCCGGGCGTCATCCGTCATGCGGGCGGACAGATCGGCGTCGACACGCGATCCGTGCTTCTGGAACGGTGCGGCCTCGACGAAGCGGCCGTCAACTCGCTTGAGGACGATGGTGTCGTGTACTGTGGGGCGGCGCCGCATGCGCCGTCAGCGACCGGGAATTGAGATGACCGACAAGAAACTCCTCGACGAGTATGAAACACGCCGCGAGACCGCGCTCGCCATGGGCGGCGAGAAGAAATTGGAGCGCCGCCGCAACGCCGGCGTGATGAACGCGCGGGAACGGATCGATTATCTGTTCGATGCCGGCAGTTTCCTGGAGTCCGGGCTGTTCGCGACGTCCGCGCGGCCGGAGGATCGGGACTCGAGTCCCGGCGACGGCAAGCTGTGCGGCTATGGCCGGATCGATGGCCGCGATGCGGTGGGTGTCGTGAACGACTTTACCGTGAAGGGCGCGTCGTCCGCCGCGACGAACATGAAAAAGATCAGCCAAATGCAGCGCACCGCCACGGAGCGGGGACTGCCGTTGATCTTTCTCGGCGAATCGTCCGGCGCCCGTATCCCGGACAATATGGGTGCGTTCGGGATGGGCAACCTGCTCGCCAACAATCCGGCGCAGTATCGCCGGCTGCGGGAATCGCCCTGGGCTGCCGCCGCGCTCGGGATGTGTTACGGCTCGTCGACCTGGTACACCTGCCTCGCTGACTTCAGCGTTATGCGCAAAGGGGCGGTGATGGCCGTGTCGAGCGAGCGGCTCGTCTCGATGGCGATCGGCGAGAAGATCGAGGGCCAGGCGCTCGGCGGTTGGAAGATGCATGCGGAAACCACCGGTCTGGTCGACCAGTTCGTCGATACCGACGAAGAGGCGATCGACGCGATCAAGACCTTCTTGAGCTACATGCCGACCCATTGCAACGAAGCACCGCCGGTGCAGGACGTTGCGGCCGGTTCCGGCGATGCCGCGGCATCCGTCGGGGATTTGGTCCCCGATAGCCGGTCGCAGGTCTACGATATGCGCAAGGTCATCCGCGCGGTCGTGGACACGGACAGCTATTTCGAGTTGAAGCCGCGCTTCGGCCGCACCGCGGTGACCGCGCTGACCCGGATTGATGGCAAGTCCGTCGGCTTCGTTGCCAACAATCCGCTGTTCAAGGCGGGGGCGATGGACGCGCAGGCCTGCGACAAGATCATCAGTTTCATGGTCATGTGCGATTCGTTTAATATCCCGCTCGTCTTCTTCGTCGATAATCCGGGATTTGTGATCGGGATCGAAGCGGAACGCCAGCGCGCGCCGGGCAAGATCATGAACTTCATGAACGCCCTGCAGCTCGTCACGGTACCGAAGCTGACGGTCATGATCCGGAAGAACTACGGTCAGGCCTATATCAACATGGGCGGCGGCAAGAACGCCGACGATGTGTGCGCCTGGGTGACCGCCGAGGTGAGCTTCATGGACCCGGCCTTTGCCGTGAACGTGGTGCATGGCCGGGAAGGTCAGAGGCTCGAAGAGGAAGACCCGGCGCGGTTCAAGGCTGAATTCGAGAAGATCAGTCTGGAAAACAGCGTTTGGGACTTGGCGGCCTGCTACGCGGTCCAACAAGTCATCAAACCCGAAGAGACCCGGGATTGGCTGCGGCACATGCTGCAGGTGCACGAACGGCGTCTCAGCAACGGCGTGGGTCAGCATTTGTTGAATAACTGGCCGACCAGCTACTAAAGGAAGCACATGTTCGAAAAAGTCTTGATCGCAAACCGGGGCGCCGTCGCGGCGCGCATCCTGCGCAGCCTTCGGGCGATGGGCGTGAAATCCGCCGTCGTCTATTCCGAAGCGGATGCGGCGTCACCCTATTTGGAAGAGGCCGACGAGACGTTCGAGATCGGGCCCGGCAGCCCGCGCGAGAGCTATCTGAACCAGGACAAGTTGATCGAGACGCTGAAGGAATGCGGCGCCGACGGCCTGCATCCCGGCTACGGCTTTCTGGCCGAGAACGCGGATTTCGCGGGCCGGGTGGAGAGTACCGGGGCGACCTTCATCGGCCCGTCCGCCAAGTGGATATCCGCGATGGGCCACAAGACGCGCGCCCGCGAAATGGTTGCGGAGCACGGTATGACGGTCGGCGGCGGGTCCAGTGTTTTGGGCCCGGACGACGATGCCGCGGCGGAGGCCGGCAAGCTGGGTTATCCGGTGCTGATCAAGCCGGCGGCCGGCGGTGGCGGTATCGGCATGTTGCCGGCGCGGAACGACGAGGAACTGGAGAAAGCGCTGAAGCGGGCCCGGTCGATGGCCGAACGCGGCTTCGGCAACGCGGATGTTTACCTGGAACGGCTGGTTGAGAAGCCGCGCCATGTGGAGTTCCAGATCCTGGGCGACCGGCACGGCGGCGTCCGGCATGTCTTCGAACGCGATTGTTCGGTCCAGCGCCGACACCAGAAGGTGATCGAGGAAGCGCCGGCGCCCGGTGTCGCGCGCGATACGATCGACGCGCTGGCGACCGAGATCGCCGAGACGCTGCAGTCCCTCGGCTACGATAATATCGGCACCGTCGAGATGCTGATGGGGCAGGACGGGAATTTCAGTTTCCTGGAGGTCAATACACGGCTGCAGGTCGAGCATGGCGTCACCGAGGAGGTGACCGGCGTGGACCTCGTGAAGGCGCAAATGCAGTCGGCGGCGGGCGACAAGTTGGCGGATATCCTGCCGGCGGATGTCGCGATCAAGGGCCACGCGATTCAGGCGCGTGTCTATGCGGAGGACCCCAAGACGTTTTTCCCGTCGCCCGGGCCGCTGGAAACCTTCCGGCCGCCGGTAGAGTCTTCCGTCCGCGTCGATTCAGGGTATAAGGAGGGCCAGGACGTCACGCCGTTCTACGACCCGATGCTGGCGAAGGTGATCGCCCGTGCGGATACCCGCGACGCGGCGATCGATAAACTGGTAGAGGCGTTGGAAGCGTTCGAAATCCGCGGTGTGAAGTCCAATATCCCCGCACTCGTCACCCTGCTTCAATCCGAGGCGTTCCGGGCCGGCGACGTGCATACCGGACTGACCCAGTCCGTCATCTCAGGCTAGAGCCAGAAGTACAGGAGTTCGAAGAACAACAATGGCACGCGAAGAAATTCAATCGGAAGTGACCGGCACGGTTTGGAAGATCGAGATGGAAGTCGGGGCGGATGTGGCCGACGGCGATACGATCATGATCCTCGAATCGATGAAGATGGAAATCCCCGTTATCTCGACCGAAGACGGCAAGCTCGTCGAGTTGAAGGTCAAGGAAGAGGAGCCGGTGGCCGAAGGCCAGGTGGTTGCCGTGGTCGAAACCGACTAACGGACAACCGCCGGGCAGGAGAGCGAGGACGCAATGAGCTGGGAATCGGCCGTCGACGAGCTTCGACGCCGCCGCGAATGGGCGGAAGAGCAAGGGGGTGCTGCGAATGTCGAACGCCAGCACGCGCAGGATCGCCTGACCGTCCGCGAACGTATCGCTGGGTTGGTCGATAGCGGCAGTTTCCAGGAGGTCGGTAAGCTGACCGGCGCCGAAGAGTATGACGGCGCCACGCTCAAGCACGTCACCCCGGCGCCCTATGTCATGGGGCTGGGCAAGGTCGATGGCCGTCCGGTCGCGATCGGGGGCGAGGACTTCACCGTACGCGGCGGGACGACCGCCTCGCTCGACAAGCGCAAGGGCGGGCAGGGCGGCTTCGTCGAAGATCTGGCGCATGGCTACCGCATTCCGCTGATCAATCTCATTGACGGCGCAGGCGGGTCGGTGACCTCGGCTAAGCGGCGCGGGCATACGATCTTTCCCGGCGTGGACAGCTTCGACCGGTCGATCGACTTGATGGGCGAGGTGCCGGTGGTGAGCGCGGTGCTGGGCTCGGCCGCGGGCGGTCCGGCAGGACGGGCGATGCTGTCGCATTTCTCAGTCATGGTGCGGGACAGCAGCCAGATCTTTGCCGCCGGTCCAGCGGTCGTACAGCGGTCGCTTGGACAGGCGATCAGCAAGGAAGACCTCGGTGGGCCGCAGGTCGCGGTCGAAAAGGCCGGCGCCATCGACAATGTCGCCGACAGCGAGGAAGAGTGCTTCGAGCTCGTGCGGCGCTTCCTCAGCTATATGCCGCAGAATGTTTGGGAATTGCCGCCGGTCGTCGATTGCGACGATCCGGTCGACCGCTGCGAGGAGAAGCTGCTGTCGATTGTGCCGGAGCAACGCCGCCGCGCCTATAATATGCGGCAGTTGATCAAGCTGGTGGTCGATACGGACTCGGTCTTCGAGATACAGCCGAGCTTCGGCAAGGCGTTGATCACCTGTTTCGCCCGGCTGAACGGCCATCCGGTCGGCATCGTCGCCAACAATCCCATGGTGTACGGCGGCGCGATGGACGGTCCGGCGGCGCGCAAACAGGTCCGGTTCATGGAGCTGTGCGACATGTTCCGTATCCCGCTGGTCTTCCTGGTCGACGTGCCGGGCTTCATGGTCGGTCTGCAGGCCGAGGAAGCCGGGGTGCTGCGGGATGGCATGCGGGCGGTCTATGTGGCGTCGCAGGTGACCGTCCCGGTGGTCACCTTGGTCATCCGGAAATGCTACGGCATGGCCGGGATGGCGACCTGCCACAAGCGCGGCCTGGAATTCCGCATCGCATGGCCGTCGGCGGAGTGGGGGTCTTTGCCAGTGGAAGGCGGGGTTGCGGTGGCCTATCGTCGTGAGATCGCAAACGCGGAAGACCCGAAACAGCGTGAACAGGAACTCGAAGAGGAACTGCGCGCCTACGGCTCGCCGATGCGGACGGCGGCGGCCTTCGGTGTCGAAGACATCATCGATCCGCGCGAGACACGGCCGTATCTTTGTCAATTCATCGAACTGGCGCGAACGCGCTTGAAAACCGAACTCGGTCCCAAGTTCAAGGCGGGCGTCCGGCCCTAGCATCGGTCGAACCGGTCCTTCGAGGAACGATCATTGAGTGATGTCGAGTGCCGTACAAGCTTGGTCACCGGCGCGGCGGGATTCATCGGGAGCCATCTCGTCGACCTGTTGATCGGTGAAGGCCACACGGTCGTCGCCGTGGACAACCTGATGACCGGTCGCCGGGAAAACCTGGCGCGGCATGACGGGAACGACCGGTTCCGGTTCGCCGAGACGGATATCTGTGACCTGGACGGCATGCGCGCCGAGATGGCGGGTGTCCAATGGGTGTTTCATCTGGCCGGTCTCGCCGACATTGTGCCGTCCATCCGCCAGCCGCTGCTCTACCACCGGGTCAATGTGGACGGCACTGTCGCCGTGCTGGAGGCGGCGCGGGAAGCGGGCGTGCAGAAGCTGGTCTATGCGGCGTCGGGGTCGTGCTACGGCGCGGATCCGGTGACGCCGACCCCGGAAACGGCGGCCATCGACCCGGAATATCCCTACGCGCTGACGAAGTATCTGGGCGAACGGATCGCCCTGCACTGGGGCAAGGTCTACGACCTGCCCGTCGCGTCGCTGCGCTTGTTCAATGTGTATGGGCCGCGCAGCCGCACCACGGGTGCCTATGGCGCGGTCTTCGGCGTGTTCCTGGCGCAGAAGCTGGCGGGGGAGCCCTTCACCGTTGTCGGGGACGGCACGCAGAGCCGCGACTTCACCTTCGTCGGCGACGTGGTGCGGGCGTTCCGGACCGCCGCCGCCGCCGATATCGCGGGCGAGGCCTTCAACATCGGGTCGGGCGGGCATTACACGGTCAACCGGATCGTCGAACTGCTCGGCGGCGAGCGGGTGGCGATCCCGAAGCGGCCGGGGGAACCGGACGTCACCTTTGCCGACGCCACGAAATTCCGGTCCGCGACCGGCTGGGAGCCCGAGGTCACCTTCGACGAAGGCATCGCCATTCTGCTGGAGCATATCGACCATTGGCGCGACGCGCCGGTCTGGACGCCGGACTCGATTGCCGAGGCGACGGAGGATTGGTTCCGCTACTTGTCGTAAGGCCGGCCCATCAGGCGACTTTGACCGGTTTGTCCGATAGGGAAGATTCGACGATCGCCTCGAACACGGCGACCCCGTGAATGGCCTCGTCGGTCGGCAATGGATAAGCCGGACCGCCGGCGCAGGCCGCTGCGAAGGCTTCCAACTCGGCTTCTTCCTTGTCGAACTTCGGAAAGGCGATGGGCTCGGCCGGGCCGTCGATCGGACGGTGCGTAAACGATAGCTCGTCGCGGATTTCGATCGACCCCTTTGACCCGAAGATCTCGATCCGTTGGGTCGGAACGGTGGCGGCCAGGGTGCCGAGATATCCGGTCATGCCGCTCGCGAAGCGGAACAGGATCGACGTGGTGTCGTCGATGTCGATTTCGACGGCGCGGCGGATGCTGATGGCGCGGGCTTCGGTCATCGGACCGCAGAGGTTGATCATCATGTCGACCATATGGATGCCCATGGCGCCCATACCGCCGGCGGGGCTTTCGCGTCGGTTGGAGCGCCAGCCGTCGGGGTGGAAGCGGAGGCCGCTCGCGCCGGAGAAATTCGTTTCGATATGAAGAATCGTCCCGAGCGCCTCCTCTGCGAGGCGCTTTTTCAATTCCAGTACGGACGGCAGGAACCGCCGGTTATGGCCGAGGGCGAGCACACGGCCCGCATCCTTGGCGGCGGCGACGGCCGCTTCGGCGCTGTCCTTGGACATGGTGAAAGGCTTTTCGACGAAGATGTGTTTGCCGGCGCCTGCTGCGGCGATGATCTGATCGGCATGCTGCTGATGCGGTGTCGCCAGGACGATGGCGTCGATGTCCGGATCCTTCAGGACCGCGTCATAGTCGCTGCCGAGCGGGAATCCATGCCCGTTGGCGAAGTCCTGCGCTTTCGATGGGGTGCGCGTGACCCCGGCGGTGAATTGAATGGCGTCGCTTTTTCCTTGGACCGAATTGACCAGTATTTGGCCCCAGCCGCCCAGGCCGACAATCGCTGCTTTGAGCATGCGCCTCCCCTTGCTTCTTTCACGAGCGCAGCACTATTGCCCGTAAAACAACGGCCGGCAAGAGTGCCGGCCGTCCGAAATTCCGTGCGAATTCTTGGGTTAGGCGATTACGACGCTTCGGAGAGCTTGCCGACCCGATTGCGGAGTTGGCTGATCAAGCCGTCGATGCCGTGTCGGCGAAGGATCGCGTCGAATTCGGATCGCTGCGTCACCGCCATGCTGACGCCCTCCACATAGATGTCGATGATCTTATAACGATTGTCGACTTTGCGGACCCGCCAGTCTGCGTTGAATGCATTGCCCGCGGTCTGCTCGATGCGGGTATGGACGATGAAGTCCCGCTTGCCCGCGGTTGATTTCTTGATCACTTTGAACTCTTCGCCGGAATACCCGCCGAGACGCGCCGAGTAGGCTTTCAGCACCCATTCGCTGAACAGTTTCTGGTATGTGTCGCGCTGTTCGTCATTCATTCTGCGCCAGTAGCCGCCCACCACGAACCGGCCGATTTTGTCCATGGCGAAGTCGTCGCGCAGAAGGTTACGGAACTGGTCTTCCCGTTCCTTCAACGATCCGCTATGCGTCGACAGGACATGAATCGCCTGATTTGCGAGGTCCTGAATGAAATGGACCGGATCGTTCGACGGACTCTTTGAGTCCGCCGTTGCGGGATACGAGACCCCGACCACGGTCATTAGGGCCACTGCAACCGCGAAATGTGCCACCTTGCGAATCATCATTTTTTAGCCACCCGAAAGCGTCGATTTCTAATACGTTGGTACGTGATCACTGCCTTGTTGGATTAAACGTATACCTAAATTTTGAGATGGGTTTAAACAAAATGCTGTGAAATTTCGGGGTATGCCCTAGGCGGATGAGATTCCTGTCGGATTTTCCTAGGTCTTTGTGAATAAAGTATTTTGCCCTATCCAAAAGTATTACTCACTATTAGCTGAAAGGAGCGTGGGAGGTGCCGATTCCGACAAGAGATCATCCCTCGATCGGCGGATTTCGACGCCGACGCTGGCGGCGTCGTGGATCGCCTCCAGCTTTTCCACGCGCACGGTAACGTCTTCGCTGCGTGGGTCTTCGAGGCACATCATCGCGACATTATGGGCAACGGTTTCGGCCAGTTTCACATGGCCGCTTTCCGCCATGCCGCGGATGCGTTCGACGATTTGCTCGTAGCAGATGACCTCCTGATAGTCGTCCGCCGCCGGGTCTTGCTGTTCCCGAACCAGAAGGTCGAGGTTAAGCCGAACCCGTTGGCGCCGCTCTTCCTCGTGCGCCCGGACGCCGATCCGCCAAGGGATCACGAGGTCGCGGATGATGATGCGATACACCGGTGGCGTCGTTTCCGCCGCGCCATGCGGCTCGACGGACGGCTGCGACAAGTTTTGGCGGCGTTGTGCCGTTCCCAACGATGATGCTCCTTGAAGGCGGTTCTTGAGGACCGCGTCCGTTAACATATCTTGCGCAATTGTCGCGCCGTCAAGCTCAGCCTATAGATCAACACATGAATGGCAAAGGAAAGACCGTCCTTCGATTGGATCGTGACTTCGTCTGGGACGCGCGAAGCTATGTTATGGGAATTCTCAATCTGACGCCGGATTCGTTTTCCGGCGATGGGTTGTTCACGGCGGATGACGTGATCCGGGCGTCGGTCGATCAAGCGGAACGCTTCCTTGCCGAGGGCGCGCATATCCTCGACCTCGGCGGTGAAAGCACGCGGCCCGGCGCCGCTCCGGTCTCGGTTCAGGAGGAGACGGACCGGGTCGTTCCGGTGATTCTAGCAATCCGGCAGGCGCGACCGGACGCCATCCTGTCGATCGATACGAGCAAGGCGGCGGTCGCTGCGGCCGCCTTGGATGCCGGTGCCGCGATCGTGAACGATGTCTGGGCCATGATGGCCGACCCGGAGATGGCGGGCGTGGTGGCGCGGTACGGTTGTCCCGTGGTGATGATGCATAACCGCAGCAGGCCGAAGGCGGTGGTTCGCGACGCGCGCTTGGGCGGACAGTATCTCGCGGCGGATTATGTCCATCTGATGGATGATGTGACCGCCGACCTCGAAGCGCTCGTCGCGCGGGCGGTCAACGCCGGCGTGGCGCGGTCGCAGATCATTCTCGATCCCGGTATCGGCTTCGGTAAGACGGTCACGCAGAACCTCGCGCTGCTGAATCATCTCGATACGCTGAAACGACTCGGATGCCCGATTCTCATCGGGCCGAGTCGAAAATCCTTTATCGGGCGAGTCTTGGATGTGGACGCGTCGGACCGGGAAGAGGGCACTGCGGCCGCCGTGGCGATCGGTATCGCGCGCGGTGCGAACATCGTCCGCGTGCATGACGTCGGCGGCATGGCGCGGATCGCGCGGATGACGGATGCGATCCTGCGGGCGCCGGCGAACGGAGGCGGGAAGGCCGACCCGGCTGACGCGTGATGGAGCGGGTATTCATTGCGCTCGGCTCGAATTTGGGGAATCGGCAAGACAATTTGAACCGGGCGTTGGCGGCCTTGGCCGCTACGGTCGCGATCACCGCGCGGTCGTCCGTTTACGAAACCGATCCGGCGTATGTACTTGATCAACCATCCTTTTTGAACATGGTCGTTGCCGGTGACACGGCGTTGCCGGCCCGGTCGCTTTTGTCGGAACTGAAGCGCATCGAGGTCGATATCGGACGGGTGCCGACACGGCGTAACGGCCCAAGGGTCATAGACCTTGATATCCTCTATTACGGTAACCAAGTGATTGAAACGGGCCGATTGGTCGTGCCGCATCCGCGGCTTTCCGAACGTCTGTTCGTGCTGGAACCGCTTGCCGAAATCGCGCCGGACATGCGTCATCCGGGGTCGGATTTGACGGCGCGGGCGATGTTGGAACGCTTAAGGGAAGGTGAATAAACATTCTGTGGCAAATTGCCGCGATTAAGAAAAATATAATAAACTTGCAATACAAATAAAGATTGCCACATTATTCAGCATAGGTTTGTTTGAAAGTTTAGTGAGAAAGACTATGACCACGATAAAATGCGCAATCGACGAAGGTCGGATTGCACGGTTGCGGCCCCAGGCGGGCAAGTGGTTCCGCAGCCTCCGTCAGTCAGCCCAAGTGACCGTGATTGAACTTGCGGAACAGGTTGGCGTCGATATCGACGAGGTCGAGGCTTACGAGCATGGCGCGGAAGTCGTGCCGGCCGCACTGTATCCCGACTTCGCCACGGTGTTCGGCCTGTCCGTTCAGGACTTCGCCAAGTCGTGCTTGATGTTCGAGAATCCCAGCGCCTACGAAGCGCTGTTCGGGTCCTTGCCGGAAGACCTGCGCGCCGCCGCGTAAGTCATCGGTTCCCGCCCATGGGGCGGATCAAATAGAATGCACTTGCCGTGAACGGCGGCCCGTGAGGGCCGCCTTGTTCATTTGTACAAGACGGATTGGACGCCGCCGGGGCGCGCAGTCGGCTAGAGCAGGTCTTCGTCGATCGCCAGTACGGCCTCGCTGCCGTCGGTGATGGCCGTCGCCAGCGCGTCCGCTTGCGGCAGGATATGGCAGGCGTAGAAGGCCGCGGTGCTGAGTTTCGCAGAGTAGAAGGAATGATCGCCGCCGTTCTTCAGGCCTTTCGCCGCGCCGGATGCCGCCCGCGCCATCGCGGCGCCGCCGGCGACGATCCCGAACAAGGTCAGATAAGGGCTGGCGCCGGCCAGCGTCGAAGCCCGGTTGGCCGAACCGTTGGCGACCAGCCAATCGGTCGCCCGGGCCAGCGCGTCGACCGCGGCCGACAGGCGGGACGATAGGACGGCTGCGTCGCCGACGTCCGTGCCTTCGAAAGATTTGATCTCCGACCGCAGGCTGTCGATATAGTCGGTCGCCGCCGCGCCGCCGTCGCGCAATACCTTTCGGGCGACCAGGTCGATCGCCTGGATTCCGTTGGTTCCTTCGTAGATCGGGGCGATGCGCGCATCGCGATAATGCTGCGCGGCGCCGGTTTCCTCGATATACCCCATGCCGCCGTGGATTTGGATGCCCAGCGACGCGACCTCGACGCCGCAATCCGAGCACCAGGCCTTGACCACCGGGATGAGCAGGTCCACCCGCGTCTGGGCGGCTTCGCGCGTATCCGAATCCGGGTGCCGCTTGGCGATATCCAGATAGGCGGCGGCCTCATAGGCGAACCCGCGCATGGCCTCGATCTGGGCGCGCATCGTCATCAGCATGCGGCGCACGTCGGGGTGCTGGATGATCGGGCCGAACTGCTCCCGGTCGCGCGCGTAAATCCTGGCCTGCTGATAGGCCCGCTCGGCCACGGCGAGGCCGGAGATGCCGATATTCATGCGGGCATTGTTCATCATCGTGAACATGTAGTGCAGGCCCTCGTTCTCTTCGCCGACGAGATAGCCGACCGCGCCGTCGTTCTCGCCGAAGGCCATCACACAGGTCGGGCTTGCGTGGATGCCCAGCTTGTGCTCCAGCGACAAGCAACGCACGTCGTTTTGCGGCCCTAGGCTGCCGTCCGGATTGACGAGGTATTTGGGAACGATGAAAAGCGAAATTCCCTTGGGGCCTGCCGGCGCGTCGGGCGTGCGGGCCAGCACCATATGCACGATATTGTCGGTCATATCGTGATCGCCGTAGGTGATGAAGATCTTTTTGCCGGTGATGAGGTAGTGATCGCCGGCCGGTTTGGCGCGGCTGCGCAGCGCGCCGAGATCCGAGCCCGCATGCGATTCCGTCAGGTTCATCGTGCCGGCCCATTCGCCGGACACCAGTTTCGGCAAATAGGTGTCCTTCTGCTCTTTCGAACCATGCGCCGCGAGCAGTTCGACGGCGCCGATGGTTAGAGTGGGGCACAGGGTCCAGGCAATATTGGCGGCTGCGAACATTTCCATCGCCGCGACCGTGACAAGCCATGGCAATCCTTGACCGCCATAATCGGAATCGAAGGGGATGCCGGCCCAGCCGCCGTCGGTGAAGGCGCGATAGGCGTCGGCGAATCCGTCGGCCGTGCGCACGACGCCGTTCTCGAATGTCGCGCCCTGGACGTCGCCCTTCAGGTTCAGTGGCGCGATCACTTCGCCGGCCAGCTTGCCGGCCTCTTCCAGGATGGCGTCGACAAGGTCGGCGCTGATCTCCTCGCAGCCGGGCAGGCCGGCGACCCGTTGCAGCAAGCCGAGATCGTCGAGCGTGAAGCGGATATCCGTGATCGGGGCAGCATAAGCCATGGCAAATTACCTAGGTCATCGGTTAATCGGCCCGGTCGACACGGCCGGGAATTGCATGATTATTTCGACTTAGCGTTAAGAAGATGAGAATCAATTCGAAAGGATTAATGACAGTATTACAGAACCTTACCAGGGTTCATTAAACCATCTGGGTCGATCGCGGCCTTGATCTGCCGCATCAGGCGCAGGTCCAGGTCCGGCTTATAATGATGCAGTTCGTCCCGTTTGAGCTGGCCGATCCCGTGTTCGGCGCTGATCGAACCGCCCATCTCGACCACGATGTCGTGGACGATCCGATTGACGTCGTGCCAATGTTCCAGAAAGGCCTTCTTCTCCATGTCCGGCGGCTGCGAGAAATTGAAATGCAGGTTGCCGTCGCCAACATGGCCGAAGCTGCAAGGGCGGACGCCGGGCATGTAGTCCACGATGGCTTGCGTCGCGGTGCGCACGAAGTCCGGGACGCGGCTGACCGGAACGGAGATATCGTGTTTGATGCTGCCGCCTTCGGTGGCCTGCGCTTCGGTGATGCCCTCGCGGATACTCCAGAAGCTGTCGCGCTGCGCATCCGACTGCGCGATCGCCGCATCAAGGACGAGGCCATCCTCGAAGGCGGTTTCCAGAAAGGCTTCCATGTTGCCCGCCATGCCGCCGTTCGCGCGGGCGCCGGAAAACTCGATCAAGGCGTATAGGTCGTTCCGCTCCTGCAGCGGGTCGGTGATCCCGGCAATATGTTTGATCGCCAGGTCGATGCCGAACCGGCCCATCATCTCGAAACTGGATACCGCGTCGCCGCTGGCCTCGCGGGCGCGCGCCAGCAGTTCGATGACCGCGTCCAGGTCGCGCACGGCGGCGAAACAGCACTGCACGTCTTTCGGCAGCGGGAAGAGCTTCAACACCGCCGCGGTAATAACGCCGAGCGTGCCTTCGCTGCCGATGAAAAGATGTTTCAGGTCGTAGCCGGTATTGTCCTTGCGCAGTCGGCGGAGCCCGTTCCAGATTTGGCCCGACGGCAGCACGACTTCGAGCCCCAGCACCAGATCGCGGGCGTTGCCGTAGCGCAGCACGTTGACGCCGCCGGCGTTCGTCGAGAGATTTCCGCCGATCTGGCAGGACCCTTCCGCGCCCAGGCTCAAGGGGAAGAGCCGGTCGGCCTCGGCGGCGGCGGCCTGGATGTCTTGCAGGATGCAGCCCGCCTCGACCGTGACGGTATAGTTCAGCGGGTCGATGTCGCGGATCGCCTTCATGCGGCCCATGTTCAGCAGGATTTCGTGACCATGCGGCTGCGGCGTGGCCGCCGCGCACATACTTGTATTGCCGCCTTGCGGCACGACCGCGATGCCGTTCTCGGCGCATACCGTCATGACCTGCGCGGTTTCCTCGGTCGACGCCGGACGCACCAACAAGGCGCATTGCCCCGAATAGTAGCCGCGCCAGTCGGTCAACAACGGCGCCTGATCGTTCGGCGCGGCGCTCCATCCCTTGTCGCCGACAATCGACTTGATGCGATCCAATGCGTCGCTTGCGGGGGCGGTGGAGGCGGCGTCCGGGGCCATGGCGGCTATCCTGCAAAATGGGTGCTTACAGGGATTTAGAACACGCGCGCCGGCAGGTCAAAACTTCGCCGTCTCGGGGCTCGGCGCGTGGTAGGACTCGAACGGACCGGCCAACCCTGTGCGGTCGTCCGGCCCGCCGAGCGCCAACGCCTCCTTAGTTATAGCGGTCTTCGCCTTCGAAATAGGGCGTCCCGAAGTTGAACGGGAACTTTGCATTGCCGGTGGCGGTGCCAGCCGTCCCTTTCGCCGTGTTCAAGGCGATCTGATCGACCGACCGTTTGCGCTGCACCGGCACGAAAGTCTCGCTGTGCCGCTTGCTGATCTGCACGCCTTCGAGAACCGTTGCGATGCGTTGCTCGGACAAGGGCTGGCCCGGCTTGGCGCAGACATAGCCGAACAGGACACGGGACGGGCGGCCGAACGGATCGCGCGCTTGGAAATCCCATTCGGAGTTGAAGGCGACGCACTCACGATTGCCGCCGAGCCGGTAGGGTTGGTAGTCGATCTCGCCGTGCCAGGCCTGCACGGATTTCCGTTCACCGAAGGTCTTGCTCTGCCCACGGTTGACGTTCCAGGTGTCGACCATCTTCTCGATCCAGAAATTGTAATCGAGAACCAGATCGACACCGAGCGAGGTGTCGTAGACTGCTTCCATGCTCAACCCGTCGTCGGTCTCGAAACGGGCGTATTCAATGTGTTCGAAGGCGTCCAGGTGATGCACGCGCACGACCTTGGCATTCTTGAACGCCGGGGCCTCGAAGGTAATCAGCGCTTCCTCGGCCGGCTTCTTGGCGGTGATCGGATATTGCGCTAAATCGCCGGCGCATCCGGCGACCACGACCGACAATAATGCAGGGAGAGTCAATTTTTTGGCGATACGGGAAAATTTCATTACAGGGAAGCCTCCAGATAGAGTAATCAAAGCCTTAATGCGATCCTGCCATCCTCGCTATGGATATGGACGTGCGATCTGTCTAAGTCTACCGGCAAATCGTTGGAAACCCGCGTCACTCGGCGTCACAGGTAAGTGATTGATCTGTGTCCGAGGCGTGCGGTTTTGGCGGAGAGTCTCACGCAGGAAGAACGAACGCCGCAGAAGAAAAATCCATTGCGACTGAACAAGCCTGTACTGTTTCCGATGGTGCGCACCCTGACCAGTGCGGGGCTGTCATACGATAACGGGGCCGGTAACAGCACCCTGCACCGCCCGCGTCCCTAAAAAAATTAGAGCTGTTCGGTCGACTCCGCGGCGCGGCGCAATCGGTCGTTGATCGCCCGCCCCAGGCCCGTTTCGGGGATGGGCGACACGGCGATGCCGCTGTACTCGGGTGTGTCGAGCGCGTGCAGGCAGGCGAAGAGGTTGGCGGCCGCCTCGACGAGATCGCCGGCCGGGCTGAGATTCATCGTCGTGTCTGCCACTGAGCCGAACCCCAGCAAGGCCTCGCCCGGGTCGGCGGCCGACGCATTCATCCGCAGCGGGCGGGTGGGGGCGTAGTGCCGGGTCAGCATGCCCGGCGATTTCGGTGTCGTGTCGTCAGCGCCGGCGACCAACACCGGTTCGCCGAGCGCGTTCTCTATCTCTTCCTGCGCCAGGCCGCCTTGGCGTAGGATCGCTGGTGTTCGCCCCGATAGGTCGAGCACGGTCGATTCCAACCCGACGGCGCAGGGGCCGTCATCCAGGATCATCGCAACACGGTCGCCCAACTGTTCCGCCACATGCTTGGCCGTGGTCGGGCTCAACAACCCTGACCGATTCGCGCTGGGCGCGGCGACCGGGATGCCCGCGATGCGGAGCAATTCGCGTGCGCCGGCGTGCGCCGGGACCCGCATTGCAACCGTATCGAGCCCGGCGCTGGTCAGGCGCGACAGGCCGCAGTCCGGCCGGCGCGACAGGACCAGGGTCAGCGGGCCGGGCCAGAACCGGGCGGCCATCCTCTCCGCCAGGGGCGTGAAGACCGCATAGGTCGCGGCCTCATCTGTATCGGCAACATGCGCGATCAAGGGATTGAAACTCGGCCGGTTTTTCGCGTCGAAGATGCGGGCCACGGCGGTGTCGTTGGTGGCGTCCGCGCCCAGGCCATAGACCGTTTCGGTCGGGAAGGCGACCAATTCGCCGCTGCGCAGCAGGGCGGCGGCGCGGGCGATCGAGTCCGGGGTCATGGGGGCAATCGGCTCCATCGCGCTGCCTTACACGGGCGGGGCGAGTGTGGCAAGCGGTCCGGGTTTTGGGGGTTGCCACCCACCGTGGCACGCGGCAATTTGGAGCCTTCGTGATTCGAGGCATCGATGGGGGAGTCATGGCGGGGAAAATCTTTACGATCGCGCAGCAGAAGGGCGGCGCGGGCAAGACGACGGTGGCGGTTCATCTCGCGGTCGCTTGGGCCAAGCAGCGGGGCAAGAAAATCGCGATCCTCGATACCGACCCGCAGGGCAGCACCAGTATCTGGTACGAGGCGCGGGAACATTACCTAGGCGCTGAAAACACGGGTCTAACCTACCGAAAGGCCAAGGGTATCCGCGCGGTGGACGAGGCCCGCAAGCTGGCGCGCAGTCACGATGCGGTGCTGGTCGATATGCCGCCGCATGCCTCGACCTCCGCGAATGCCGTGATCCGGGCCGCGACGCTGGTCGTCATCCCGGTACAGCCGACGCCGCTGGATTTCTGGGCGACCATGCCGACATTGGAAATCGCCGCCGCCGACAAGAAACCGGTGCTGCTGGTGCTGAACCGGGTGACCCCGCGCGCCTTGCTGACGGCGACGATGATCACCCGGCTCGGCGAGTACAAGGTGCGGGTCGCGAAATCGCCGCTCGGCAATCGCGTCGCTTTCGCCGAGAGCATCGGCGCCGGGCGGACCGTGCTGGAATCCCAGCCGCGCAGCGTGGCGGCGACCGAGGTGCGGGCGCTGGCCAGGGAAATCATGCGCCGATCGTAGGGGCCTGAAACGGACAGACTCGGTTTTGCGTTTCCGGCATTTGGCCGCTAGGCTCCGCCCGCACTACAGGGAGCGGACGCCATGAGTGAGAACACGACGAAAT
Organism: Alphaproteobacteria bacterium; assembly: GCA_028281325.1. Classification (GTDB taxonomy): domain Bacteria; phylum Pseudomonadota; class Alphaproteobacteria; order UBA8366; family UBA8366; genus JAJFJD01. Next base: position 43,313 of record JANQKC010000035.1, on the reverse strand, counting down.
TCAAGATCGCGAATATTCCCGGCGACGGCATCGGCAACGAGGTCGTCCCCGAAGGCCTGCGGGTGCTCGACGCGGTCGGCAAGAAATACGGCATCGAGTACGAATACAGCGACTACGACTGGAGCTGCGAGCGCTACGCCAAGGTTGGCAGCATGATGCCCGACGACGGCATCGACCAACTGCGCGACAAGGATGCGATCTTCCTCGGCGCTTGCGGCTTCCCCAACGTGCCGGACCATATCTCGCTCTGGGGCCTGCTGATTCCGATCCGCCGCGAGTTCCAGCAATATGTGAACCTGCGCCCGGTGCGCCTGCTGCCGGGCATCACGCCGCCGGTGCACGGTTATGAGCCCGGCGATATCGACTTCTACGTTGTCCGCGAGAATTGCGAGGGCGAGTATTCCTCGATGGGCGGCCGCATCTACGAGGGCCTGTCCAACGAGACCGTGATCCAGGAATCCGTCTTCACCCGCATGGGCGTCGACCGGATCCTGAAATACGCCTTCGAGTTGGGCATGAAACGCGAGGGCAAGCACGTCACCTCGGCGACCAAGTCGAACGGCATCATCTACACCATGCCCTATTGGGACGAGCGTTTCGCGGCGATGTCGGCACAGTATCCCGACATCAAGACCGACCAGTTCCACATCGATATCCTGACCGCGCATTTCGTGCAGCATCCGGACTGGTTCGACGTGGTGGTCGGCAGCAACCTGTTCGGCGATATCCTGTCCGACTTGGGGCCGGGCGTGACCGGGACCATCGCGGTCGCCCCGTCGGCCAACATCAACCCGGAACGCGACCATCCGTCCATGTTCGAGCCGGTCCACGGCTCCGCCCCGGACATCGCCGGGCAGGGCATCGCCAACCCGATCGGTCAGATCTGGTCGGCCTCGATGATGCTCGACCATCTGGGTCAGCCCGAGGCGGGCGCCGCCGTGGTCAAGGCGATCGAGACGGTGTTGTCCGAATCCGGCGCGCCGCTGACCCCCGATATGGGCGGCAAGGCGAACACGCAGGACCTGGGCAAGGCCATCGCCGACGCGGTCGAGTAGGGGGTTTCGATTGAGTGGGTTTTGCTGTCGAATGCACCCAATTGGCGTGTGTATCCTGCGTTGGGCAGATCCTTCGACAAGCTCAGGATGAGGTCCATTCATGTCGCATCTCACTCGTACCTCATGCTGAGCCTGTCGAAGCATGAACGAGGGCGGAGCGCTGGAGAGGGAATGCACTGCTTCCGTCGCTCCCGCGTGCGCGGGAAGGGCGGCATGAGGAGTCGAGGCAAACCATGACGAGCCGGTATTTCGAGGACTGGACCGTCGGCGACACGGTCGAGACGCGCGGCATGACGATCACCGAATCGCAGATCGTCGATTACGCGATGCGCTACGACCCGCAGCCGATGCATGTGGACCGCCAGTTCGCCGACGCGGGGCCGTTCGGCGAGCTGATCGCCAGCGGCTTCCACACCCTATCGGTCTGCTTCCGGCTGTTCTACGACATGGGCTGTATGACGGAGTCGAACATCATCGGGGTTGGTTTGGACGAGCTGCGCTGGACCGCGCCGGTCCGGCCCGGCGACACGCTGCGCTGCACCGTCGAGATCGTGTCGCTCACGCCATCCCGCTCCAAACCCGACCGCGGCACCATGTCCTTCAAGCTGACGGCGCGGAACCAGGACGAGATCGACGTCATGCATTTCACCAGCACCTGTATCTTGAAAAAGCGCGCCGCGGCGGGTTGAGATGGGATCGCTCCTCCGCACGGCGGCGCTTTTCCTGTTGCTGGCGTGCGGCGTCGTCCGAGCGGATACGCCGTCAGCGGCGGAGGAATGCCGCACCGTCTACGTCGCCGATCACGGCTGGCATACCGGGTTGATCGTGTTGGCGCAGGACTTCCAGCCGCGGGACTCGTTGCGCACGACATTCTTCGACGATAAGCGCTGGATCGAGGTCGGGTGGGGCGATGCGGCCTTTTATCAGGCCGAGGAAACGTCCTACCTGCTGGCGGTGCGGGCCTTGTTCGCGCCGACCGATGCGGTGATGCATGTCTATGCCTTCGACGGAACGCCCACGGCGAACTTTTCGAACAGCACGGTCAAGCCGGTGCGGATGACGGCGGCGGGGTATCGCAAGATGCTCGCCTTCGTGTGGGGCGAATTCACCCGCGATGCGGACGGTGCGCCCATCCCAACCACTCGTGGGCTTTATGGGCGCAGTCATTTCTTCAAGGGCGAAGGCACTTACTCGCTCGCCCGGACCTGCAACACCTGGACGGCGGAGGCGTTGCAGGCCGGCGGCGTCGACATCGATCCGTCGAAGGCGACCACGTCCGGCGGCGTGATGGACCAGATCGCCGCGCTGGACGCCGGCGGTTGCTGAACGTCTAAGCCGTCTTGGGCTGCATCTCGCGCGCCCGCTTCTCCAGGGCGGGCAGGATGCCGGCCACCAGGTCCTCGTCGAGCGCCAAGGCGACGTCGGGATAGCCCGCCGCCTCGATCATCGGGCGCAGCTTCCGCGCCTTCAGCACATCCAGCGTCCATTCCAACTGGTCGGGGATCAGCGTCTTGTCCCAATAGATGCGATGGTTCTTGTAGCGCGGCCCGTAGTGGTAGTGCGGCGCGTTCTCGAAACAGTCGAAGGCGAGGATTTCTGTTTCCTCGGAATAGGAATCGCTCGGCGTGCCCGCCAGATCGGTCAACACGTGGATCGCCAGGCCGCCATCGCCGTTCAGTTGGCGCATCTCCAGTCCGAAGCGGATGTTGCCCGCCTCGAACATGTCGGTGCCACGGTTATGTTTGACCGTCCGCCGCCCGTCGACGAAGGCCTCGCGCGCGGCGGCTTCCACCTCGTCCAGCTTCTTGTCGACCAAAGCCATGTCGAGGTCGCCGGCGACGCTCTCGTAGTCCGAGGCGCGCAACATCTTCGGCAGGTTGGCCCGCATCTGACGGACGCTCCAGCCGACCGGGTTGCCGTCGACGATCGGGTCCATCCGGCAGAGCTTGCTCTTGCCCTCGGGCGCGTAGATGTAGCTGCGCTCGATGTCGAAGCAGTTAAAGCGCAGTAGCGTCGTGTCCGCGCCCTCGGCCTGCCCTTGCACCAGGATCACCACGCCCTGGTCGGGATGGCTGTGGATGTTGCCGTCCCATTGTTCCTGCCGGACGACAAACTTGATCGCGCCTGCCTCGATTTCCGTGCTGCCTTTCCGCATGCTGGACCTCCTGAACGGGCTTGAATTGGGAATACCGAACAGTAGCAACCGATGCGCCGCGCGATCAACCGAACCGGTCCGACAAGACCGCGGCGCGCATCTCGGATAGGATTGTCGGAAACAAGCTGGGCCATCATGCGGAGGGACAACGCCATGCTCTACGAACTTCGGATTTATCATTGCGTTACAGGCCGGTTGCCGGCGCTGCTCGACCGGTTCGAGAACACGACGCTGAAGCTGTGGGAGAAGCACGGCATCCGGCAGGCCGGGTTCTGGACCGTCGCGATCGGCGAGTCGAACAACGATCTCTACTATTTGCTCGAATGGAACTCGCTGGCCGAGCGCGAGGAGAAATGGAACGCCTTCGCGAGCGACCCGGACTGGCTGTCGGCCCGCGCCGAGAGCGAGAAGGACGGTCCCATCGTCGCCTCGCTCGGCAACCAGATTCTTCAGCCGACGGCCTTCTCGTCGGTCAAATAGACAAGCGGATCAAGGGAGCGCCGCGCATGCGTTTTGGATTCTATCTGCCGACGCGGGGACCGTTGGCCAACCGCGCCGATCTCGCCCGCTTCGTCCGGGCGGGGGAGGCGGCGGGCTTCGCCTCCGTCATGATCGCCGATCACATCGCCTTCCCGACCGAGATCGCCTCGAAATATCCCTACACCGTGGACGGCTCCTTTCCGGGTCAGGGCGATGCGTTGGAACAGCTCTCCACCATGGCCTTCATCGCGGGGGTGACGGAGACGCTGCGGCTGGTCACCAGCGTGATGATCCTGCCGCACCGCAACCCGGTGGCGACGGCGAAGACCCTGGCGACCATCGACGTGTTGTCCGACGGACGCGTCACCCTCGGTGTCGGCGTCGGGTGGTTGCGCGAGGAGTTCGAGGCCTTGAACGCGCCGGACTTCGACCGGCGCGGCGCGGTCAGCAACGAGTATCTGCAAATCTTCAAGACGCTGTGGACGCAAAGCCCCGCAACGCATAACGGGGAATTCTATCAATTCCAGAAACTGCGATGCGAACCGCTGCCAGTGCAGAAGCCGCATCCGCCGATCTGGATCGGCGGGCACAGCAAGCCGGCGTTGCGGCGGGTCGCGAAATACGGCGACGGCTGGCATCCGGTCGGCGCGGTGGCGGCGTCGCCGATCCCGCCGGACGAAATGCGGGCCAAGCTGGACGACCTCAAGCGCCTAACCGAGGCGGAAGGACGGGACTTCGATGCCTTGACGATCACCTTCAAGGCGCCGCTCTACGACACCGAGATCAAGGATGTGGACGGCAAGCGGCTGCCGTTTTCGGGTCCGCCGGCCCAGGTGGTCGAGGATATCGGCACCTATGCCGGTCTCGGCATCTCCGAACTGATCTTCGATTTCCGCATGACGACCATCGACGAGAGCGTCGAGCGGATGGATCAATTCTCCCGCGAGATCATGCCGCTGGCGGCGGGGTAACAGGAGGACGTGGTGGCGTATCAGGCGCAAAAACTTTCCGACGCGGTCGGTGTCGAGATCACCGGTATCGACCTGCGCGAGGCCGATGCCGAAACCGGGGCGGCGTTGCACCGTCATTTCGTTGAGAACGGCGTCCTGTGCATCCGCGACCAGTCGCTGGACCTGGATGAATTCCTGGCGGCGGCGCGGTTCTTTGGCGAGCCGATCGTGCAGATCTACGGCCAGTTCAACATGCCGGACCATCCCGAGATCGGTCTGTTGACCAGCGAAGATACCGACAGCGCGGGTACCGGCGAACGCAAGATTCGCGGCACGTCCTGGCATACCGACGCGTCCTACTTCGAGCAGCCGCCGAAGGCGACGATCCTGCACGCCTTGATCGTGCCGCCGGACGGCGGCGACACGCAATTCCTGTCCACCGCGGCCGCGTATGACGCGTTGCCGGAAGAAACCAAACAGCGGATCGATCCGCTGAAGGCGGTGCATAACTATCAAAGCTCGCGGTCGCCGCGGAAGCTGATCAAGCGGTCGGCCGACCAGGTCGACCGTTTTCCCGAGGGCATCCTGCATCCGGTGGCGCGCCGCAACCCGGATACCGACCGGCGGGCGATTTACTTGAATCCCATCCGCGTGGAATGCATCGATGGGTACGGGCGCGCGGAAAGCGATGCGCTGCTCGACGATCTGACGGCGCATTGCTTGAACCCGACGTTCCAGTACCGGCATAAATGGCGCGTCGGCGATGTCGTGATGTGGGACAACCGGTCGGTGCTGCATCAGGCGAACGACGATTACGATTGGCGCCGACACAAGCGGCGCCTGATGCGTATCATGTTGGAAGGCGAACGGCCCGTTTAGCGCGCGTCCGATAAACTGAAATAGGGAGACGACGAACCCGCCATGACCCAGGATTCTAAACTGCACCCGACCGACCGGGAGCCCATCACGCTTGCCGATCATGGCTATTTCTTCGTCGGCGGAAAATACACCGCCCGCGGTGATGGCAGCGTCATGACCGACGCCATGTATGTCGAGAAATTCATCCCGGTCGACCAAAGCCAGCCCTATCCCGTGGTGATGTTCCACGGCGGCGGTCAGACCGGGACGAACTTCACCGGCACGCCGGATGGCCGGCGCGGCTGGGCGCATGATTTCCTGCGCGCGGGCTATGCGGTTTACGTGATCGATCAGCCGGAACGCGGACGGTCCGGCCATACGGCGAAGGTGTTCGAAGAAGAAGGGTCGTTGATCCTCTATGACACCTTGCGGACCGAACAGCGCTTCACCGCCCCGGCCAAGCACAAGTTGTGGCCGCAATCGCGCCACCATACCCAATGGCCCGGCAGCGGTGAGAAAGGCGACCCGGTTTTCGATGTGTTCTATGCATCGCAGGTCGAGGCGATCAAGGACCGGACCGAGATCGAGCGGCTGAACCAGGACGCGGGGGCCGCGCTGCTCGACACGATCGGCCCGTCGATTTTGGTGACACATTCGCAGTCCGGCCCCTTCGGCTGGTTGATCGCCGACGCGCGGCCGGACCTGGTCAAGGCGATCCTGGCGTTGGAGCCGAACGGTCCGCCGTTCCGCGAGATCGAAATGCGCGGCGGCGACGACTGGTATGTCTACGAGGATGCGGTCGACCGGCCCAGCGGCCCGACCCGGGTGCCGTTGACCTTCGACCCGCCGCTCAAGGACGGGGAGACACTGTTGGCGGAACTGCAGGCGCCGTCCGACAATCCGGAGCTTGTCACCGGATACCTGCAGGCCGAACCGGCGCGGCAGTTGCCGAACCTCCAAGGCATCCCGATCATCATCATGATCGGCGAAGCGTCCTATCACGCCACCTATGACCACATCACCAGCGCCTTCCTGAAGCAGGCGGGCGTCGACCATGAATTGGCTTATCTGGCCGACAAGGGTTTCAAGGGCAACGGCCATATGGTCATGCTGGAGAAGAACAACCACGAAGTCGCCGACATGATGATCGGCTGGTTGGCGGAGAATTGCCGCTAGCCGATGGAAAGGGGTAACGCGATGTCAGAGGCGGAAGACTGGGTCGTCTGGTTCAACGGCGAGATCGTGCCTGAAAGGGAAGCGCGGGTGCCGTTCCGCGACCGGGGTTTCAAATACGGCGACGCGGTCTTCGACACGACTAGGACCTTTGCGCATAAGGTCTTCCGGACCGAGGACCACATCGACCGGCTGTTCAAGTCGCTGGCCTATCTCGACATCGATCCGGGCCTGACGCCGGCGCAGTTCTGCAGCATCACCGAGGAAGTGGCGGCGTTGAACCTGCGTCACACGCCGTCGGAGGACGACATCTGGGTAACGCAGCGGGTCAGCCGCGGGGTCGAGCCGTCGGAGCGGGACGCCTGGCCCGACTATCCCGACCGCACGGTGATCGTCGAGTGCCGCCCGTTGCCCTTCCGGTCCCGGGCGAAGTTCTTCCGCAACGGCCTCGACCTCGTCATGTCGTCCGTGCGCCGGCCGTCGCCGGACACGCTCAGCCCGCGCGCCAAGATGCAAAACTACATCAATCTGGTGCTCGCCGACCTCGAGGTGAAAGCCGCCAACCCGGACGCCCAGGCGGTCATGCTGGATACCAACGGCAATCTGGCGGAAGGCCGGGGCAGCAACCTGTTCATCGTCCGCGATGGGGTGTTGCTGACGCCGCGCGAACAGTTCGTTCTGCCCGGCGTGAGCCGCCAGACGACGATCGAATTGGCGCAGAAGGTCGGTATTCCGGTCGAGGAGAAGGACCTGGACTTGTACGACGCGCTGACCGCCGACGAGGCCTTCATCACATCGTCGAGTTGGTGCATCTGCCCGGCCTCGACCTTCAACCGGCGACAAGTGGGCGATGGTCAAATTCCGGGTCCCGTGACCGACCGGCTGATGAAGGCCTATGTGGACCTGGTCGGCTGCGACTGGGTCGGACAGTATCTCCGCTACGCCAACGACTAGCAGGCTGCTGAAAAAGTCATGGTGTTCGGTCTCCATGGTTCGAGACGGCGCTATCGCGCCTCCTCACCATGAGGTTTTTGCTTGGTTTCCTCGTCCTGAGGAGGGCCAATAGGCCCGTCTCGAAGGATCCAAATGACTTTTTAATAGCCTGCTAGGCGAGCGCTTCCCGCCAGACCGCCGGCAGGATTCCCCCGCTGCGCCAATACTCGAAATCTTCTTCGGTATCGAGGCGCGCCGTCACCGTAATGGTTTCGGACGTGCCGTTGGCGCGGTTGATCACGCAAGGGACCTTCGCCATGACGCCGATATGCGCGGCGAGGTCCGGCAGATCGAATGTCTCGGTCCCGTCCAGTTCCAAGGTTTCCGCATTGACCCCGTCCTCGAACTGCAGCGGCGCGACGCCCATGCCCACCAGGTTGGTGCGGTGGATGCGCTCGAAGCTCTGCGCGATGACGGCTTTCACGCCCAGCAGGGCCACGCCCTTGGCCGCCGAATCGCGGGAGGAGCCGCAGCCGTAGTTGTGCCCGGCGAGGATGACCAGCGGCGTCTTACGCTTCAGGTATTCCTGCGCGGCCTCGAAGATGCGCATCACCGTGCCGTCGGGCTGCAGCTTGGTCATGCCGCCTTCGACGCCGGGCACCATGCGGTTGCGCAGGCGGATGTTGGCGAAGCTGGCCCGGATGACCACGTCATGATTGCCGCGGCGGGTGGTGTAGATGTTGAAATCCTTTTGCTCGACGCCCTTGCCGATCAGGAAGTCCGCTGCCGGCGTGCCCAGGCTGATCTGACCCGACGGCGAGATATGATCCGTCGTGATGGAGTCGCCCAGGATGGCGAGCGGGCGCATGCCGGTGATGTCCTGGATCGGCGGCTCGGCTTGCGACAGCCCGGCGAAATAGGGTGGTTGGCGGATATAGGTGCTGTCGCCGTCCCAGTCGAAGCGGTTGCTGCCGCCGTCGGCCAGCGACTCCCACGTCGCATTGCCCTCGAACAGGTCGGCGTATTTTTCCTCGAACAATTGCGGCTCGAAGGTCTCGGCGACGATGCTGTTGATCTCCTGCGCGTCCGGCCAGATATCGCGGAGGTAGACCGGCTCGCCATCGGAGCCGGTGCCGATCGGGTCCTGCGCCACGTCGACATTCATGGACCCGGCGATGGCGTAGGCGACGACCAGGGCGGGGGAGGCGAGATAGGCCGCGCGTGCATTCGGGTGCGTCCGGCCCGGGAAGTTGCGGTTGCCGGACAACACGGCCGTGCCGACCAGGTCGTTGATTTCCAGCGCCTTGACGATGGGGCTGGGCAGCGGACCCGACCCGCCGTTGCAGGTCGTGCAGCCGAACCCCACGACGTTGAAGCCAAGCGCGTCGAGTGGTTCCTGCAGTCCGGCATTTTCCAGCGCCCCGGCGATCACGTGGCTGCCCGGCGCCAGCGATGTCTTGACCCAGGGCTTGGCCGTCAGCCCCTTGGCGACCGCATTGCGCGCCAACAGTCCGGCGGCGACCATGCCCGCCGGGTTGGAGGTATTGGTGCAGCTCGTGATCGCGGCGATGACCACATGCCCGTCGCCGAGGCTGTAGTCGGTTCCGTCGACCGGGGATAGCGTGGCGGATATCGGACGGTCGGCCACCAATTCCACATGCGCCGGGAAATCACTGGCGACGGTATCGAGCGGCACGTGGTCCTCCGGGTTGCGCGGCCCGGCGACGCAGGGCTGGATGCTGCCGAGGTCGAGTGATACGACGGTTTCGAACTCGGGGTCGGGCGTTGATGCATCGCGCCACAGCTTCTGCGCCTTCGCGTAGGTTTCGATCAGGTCGATTTGTTCCTCCGGCCGGGCGGTCATGCGCAGATAGTCGATCGTGCGCGCATCGACGGGGAAATAGACGGCGGTCGAGCCGAATTCCGGCGCCATGTTCGCGATGGTGCCGCGGTCGGCAACCGACAGCATGTCGAGGCCCTTGCCGAAGAACTCGACGAATTTCCCGACGACGCCCAACGCGCGCATCTTTTCCGTGATGGCGAGGACGAGGTCCGTCGGGGTCGCGCCGTCGGGCAGTTTTCCGCTCAACTCGACGCCGACCACCTCGGGCAGGGCGATGGCGACCGGCTTGCCGACCATGACGGCTTCCGCCTCCAGCCCGCCGACACCCCAGCCGAGAATGCCGAGGCCGTTGATCATCGGCGTATGGCTGTCCGTCCCCACCAACGTGTCCGGGTAGACGAGCGTGCCTTCCGGCGTGTCCTCGCGCCAGACGACCTGGCCGATGTGCTCCAGGTTGATCTGGTGCATGATTCCCTTGCCCGGCGGCACCACGCGGACCCCGTCGAAACTGTTTTGGCACCAGCGCAGGAAGGTGAAGCGTTCGGCGTTCCGCTTGTATTCCGTTTCCAGGTTGATCCGCGCCGCGTCCGGGATGCCCGAGACATCGACCTGCAGCGAATGGTCGATGATGATGTCGATGGGCACCTTCGGCTCGACGGTGGCGGGGTCCTTGCCCGCTTCGGCGACGGCGTCGCGCAGGGCGGCTATATCTACCAGCATCACCAGGCCGAGGATATCCTGGCTGAAAATCCGGTTGGGGTAGAAGGCCAGTCCCGCGCCGACCCGGCGGTTCAGCACGTTGTCGATATCCTGCGCCAAGGTGGCGGCGTCGCTGCGCAGGTTACGCGCGGACTGGCGGGCGAGGTTTTCCACGATGACCCGCAGCGAATAGGGCAGCCGGTCGAGACCGGGTAGACCGCCGATGGGGACATACCGGTAGGCGCCGTTTGAACCGGGCAGGGTTTCAACGGTAAAGGCGTTTTCGGGCAAGACGGCTCTCCCTTTGGATACATCGTAGATATCAAACCGGTGCCGCCGCATCAAAACAACGCGAGAATCACCCCTTAAGGATACTGTCGCATGGGCCCCATCTGGTGTTATGCCGGAGGAGGCCGGCGATCCCCGGCGAATAAGGAAAAACAGCAAGATGACCAAGCTGTCGGCGGCCTTTGCCCATTGGCGCGCCTCGCTTCTTTACTTCAAGGAATGGTTCGAGCGCCTTCGCGCCGACACTCGGTTTTTCCTGCCGAAGGTCTTCCTCGCCTTTGTGGGGATCAATCTGCTGTGTTTCTGGTGGGCCTTGCTGACGGCGTATCCGGGGCTGCTGTTCAGCCAAAAGACCGTGGAATACATCCTGACAGGCTTTCCCGTGGCGGTTCTGGGCGCTTTGTTCGACAGCCTTTCCCTGTTCGTCACGCTCCTCCTGATCGACCGGGCGTTGTCGGCGAAAAACAATGTCAGTTATGTCGGCTATCTCAGCGTCGACCTGTTCATCGCGGTTTTAGCCACCTTCTGGGTGCTGTTCGCTTTCCTAGTGTCGGGCTGGATCGTCAGTCTCGTTCTGGAAAATCCGGAGACCATGTCCGAACGGACCGGCTTGTATCAGTCGCGTCTTGAGCACGTTTTGGAAAATCCGTTCAGCCGGGAGAGTCTTCGCAACATGTATTTCGGGATGATCATGGGAGCGTCGGCCTTGCTGCCGACCCTGTTCCATATGGCGATGGCGGCGCGGTCGGTACAGCGGTTGGTGTCGGATGCGATCAGGCTGAAACGCAGCGGCTCGGCTTGAACGCGGTACCGCCGCGAACCGGACGAGGGTGTTGGACTCGCTGGGTTACCCGACGAAGTGCCAGAGCACGGCGAGGCCGGCGCAGAGCGCGAGCGTGCGGATAACGCCTTGTTTCAAAAGCAAGAGCGTGACCACCGCCACGACCGCCAGCACCACGGCGACAAGGTCCGCGCCGCTCTCCGGCGGCGCCCAATAGCGGAAGACGCCGATCCAGCGCTGCTCGATCCCCGGCATCAGCACATGCAGGGAGAACCAGAGCGACAGATTCAGGATGACTCCGACCACGGCGGCGGTGATGCCCTGCAAGGCGGCTTTCAGCTTGGCCGATTGGCCGATCCGTTCGACATAGGGCGCGCCGGCGAAGATCCACAGGAAACAGGGCGCGAAGGTGGCCCACAGCGTGACCGCGGCCCCGGCGAGCCCCATCAGCAGGTTATGCTCGCCGGTCGACCGGGCGGCGGCGAGGTAGCCGACGAACTCGGTCACCAGGATCAGCGGCCCGGGCGTGGTCTCGGCGAGGCCCAGCCCGTCGAGCATTTCGCCGGGGTTGAGCCAGCCATGCGTCTCGACCGCCGCTTGCCCCATATAGGCCAGCACCGCGTAAGCGCCGCCGAAGGTGACGACCGCCAGCTTGGAGAAGAACAGGCCGATCTGCGCCAACACGTGATCCGGCCCCAGCAGCAGGGCGATCGCCAGCAACGGCAAGACCCAGATCGACAACCAGGTGAGGATCGTCTTCACCGTGCCGCCGACCGACACTCCGGGCGATCCGTCGTCCGCCGACACGCTTCCCTGGCTCGGCAGCAGGAACCCGATGATCCCCGCGCCCAGCACGATGATCGGGAAGGGCACGTCGAAGAAGAAGATGGCGACGAAGGCGGCGGCGGCGATGATCCAATGCGCGGGTTTGTGCAGCGCGCGCTTGGAAATCTTCAGCAGCGCCTCGATAACGATCACCAGGACCGCCGCCTTGATGCCGATGAAGCCCGCCTCGACCAGCGGCACCTGGCCGAACACCGCATAGACGATGGACAGGGCTAGCACGATCAGCGCGCCGGGTATGACGAACAGCAATCCGGCGGCCAGCCCGCCGGGGATTCCGTGCAGCCGCCAGCCGGAATAGGTCGCCAACTGCATCGCCTCCGGCCCCGGCAGCAGCATCGCGAAGTTGAGGGCGTTGAGGAACTCGTTTTCGGTCAGCCACTTCTGCTCTTCGACGATCTCCCGGTGCATCAGCGCGATCTGGCCGGCCGGGCCGCCGAAGGAGAGGATGCCGATGCGCGCCCAGACCTTGAGCGCGGCGGCGAAACTCACCGGTTCCCGTCGGGTGCCGCCGGGGGTGCGGTCCGGTGTCAGGGCCGCCCCGTTTTCCTGTTCCGCGCTCATGAGGATGTCCCCGCCGGCCAGTTGTGCGTTTCCTTGGGCGACTTGCGCCGCCACGCGTATAACGCATCGTACAACGTCATGCCCATCGACAGCGAATGTCGATCGTCCTCGCCGGCCATCGTCGAGATGCCGATCGACATGGCCAGCAGTCCGGCGGCTTCGGGGGCGAGGTCAAGCTTGGCGGTGTCCGCGCCGCGGACGATGGTGGCCAGGTACGCCAGCGCCGGGTCCTCGATGCCGCTGCGGTCGAGCAGCACGTCGAAGCTGCAGCAGTCGCCGTCATGGGTGATCTCGCCGCCCTCCACGTCGAAGGCGACGGCGCCGACCTCCTCGGCGGTGTTCAACACCTGGTCAGCGTCGACATACAGGATTTCCGCAGCTGGGTCGATGAACCGCCTGATGAACCAAGGGCAGGCCATGCGGTCGATCTTGGGCCGACGCCGCGTGACCCAGCGGCTCGGTGATCCGCCGGCAATGTCCGGCAGGTTCTTGCGCCGCCGCACCGGCAGTCCGGCCTTTTTCCAAGCCTCGATGCCGCCGCGCAGGACCCGCACGGGCTTTCCCGCGGCGCGCAGGACCGATGCCGAGCCTTGCGAGACCTGATGCCCGTGGACGCAGTAGATCACCATGTCCCGTCCGCCGGTATCCAAGGCGCCGATGTCGCCGGTCTTTATGTGATCCCACCAGATTGCGCCGGGAATCACGTAATCCTCGGCCTCGTAGGCCTCGCGTCGCCGTACATCGATGACGATCGGCGCGTCGGTCCCGCCGAAGGACGCCCAAAGCTGTTCTGCCGTGATGAAGTATTTACCCATAGGAATGCTCCGGTAGCTTTAACGGTCGGAGCGGCGATTGGGCTGACGCCTGACGGGGCCACCGCATTCGCCCCATGCGGTATTGATAGGCGAGGATGCGCGTTCCGACAAGCGTGAATTAGGATTCCTACATACCGTCCACCACAAGTGTCATTCCCGCGAAAGCGGGAATCCAGGAATGGTGCGCATGGATTCCCGCTTTCGCGGGAATGACAGTGAAAAAAATGTGAGTTTCGATAATCCGGTCTGCGTCACTTCACCCAGACTGGTATCGTATCGCAGGCGCGCGGCGGGGGCGCGGATGTCGCCGGGGCGTATTGCGCGAGGATCGCGTCGGTTTGCGAGATCGTCGGGGCGTACCGCTTCCAGGTCCGGGTCTTTTCCAGGTATTTCTCCATCAGCTTCGAGTAACGCCGCCCGGTGAAGAAGCCGCGCAGCCGCGACGGCACGTCCAGGATCACCGCGTTGGGATCGAGCATGGCGATGGCTGGGAAGTATCTGAAGCCCAGCGCCTCGGCCATCGCCCGTGCCGCGGGGTCGGCCGAGATATCGCTATAGGCGAAGACCGCGCGGCCGGCGAAGCGGTTGATCGCGCTGCACGGCATCACGTCCTGGATCAGCCGTTTGCACCACTTGCAATCCTTCCCGCCCAGCACGATGACGGTCGGCTTGCCGGCGTCGATGCCCTTCAGGAGCGCGCCTTGCGCGTCGTCGACATGCCAGCCGATCCGCGCCGCGAAGATTTCCTGGCCGGGCGCGGCGAGGTGGTCGCGCGCGTCCCAGGGCCCGGCCGGCGTTGCGGCGACCCCTTGCGGCAACGGCAGCGGCGGAATCCGGTCCGCGCGTTTCGAATCGAAGATATGCCCCGTCGGCACCACCGCATCGCGCTTGAGCGTATCGACGAGGGCGTTCCATCGCGCCGGGTCGGCCTGCGCCCCGGCGGCGCAGGCGAGGTGGTCGATCATCCGCGTGGGGTTGGGCGGGCAGGCAGTTTCCGCCGCGACGGGCGCCGTCAGCAGCACCCCAAGCAGCGGGATCATCGCTAGAATTCGGACTCCGAGGATCATGCGCGCTCACCCAGGTTCGATGCTGACAGCATAACGCGGCCGAGCGGCCGCGCCCCATAACAAAAACGGGAGCGCCGGAGCGTCCCGTCGATCGGCGAGTCACTCTTTGGCAATGCAGGCTACTAGCTATTCGTAGATGCTGCCGTCAATTACGATGAACGCGAGTGTGCGCCATTCTGCCCAATTCCTCTCAGGCTCAGGGCAAATTTCAGATTGATGGCCACGCAAACCTTGTTCAACAAAGTTGAGAGGGTGAAAGTTGTACCATCGCCAACCGGTCGGCGAATCGATGCCGAAGTAAAGGATCGATGGTTTTTGATCCAAAAGTCCGGCTTCCTTCATTCGATGATAGTCCGCAATGAGAAACTGAATCATTCGCACAGCGATATCGAATTGTTCTTCTTTGCTCAGGTCAGTTAGATACTCGTCGTCGTCATCAAAGAGTTCGTGTTCTGGATTAGTAACTTCCAGCCAGGATGGATCGAAATCTACCGGATCGCTCTTGAACGCATCGACGATTAGATCGTGAAGCAATTGGAATGTGACCGGCTCGTTTTTCGCCTGCAGAAGGAGCGCCAAAAGGGAGCGCAAATAGTGGCGCAAATCGGATTTGTAGCCTGCGGCCGCAATCTCGATCGCCTCTTCTGTTTTCTGCACGAAATTCTTGTTGCTGATCATCGCACTCCCCTTCAACTGCGCCATTAGTTGCAAATCAAAGGCTAGAGTTCCACCTAAATTATGAATTCAAGAACGCGCTTGGCGATGATGCCTGGTTGGTCGCCGCTGCAAACGAGGCGATGCGAACTCCAAACAACAAAAACGGGAGCGCCTGAGCGCCCCCGTTTTCCCGGCACGGTGCTTTATCCGTTATGTTGCCGGTAATCCTGTTGTGCCGTCGGTGCGTGTCACCCTTCGACGGGCTCAGGGTGAGGATGGGTGGGCGATAGGTTCCGGCTAAACCGTGTGGTTCCTACCGCCCGTATCATCCAACGGCCCTCATGCTGAGCTTGTCGAAGCATGAGCTTGTCGAAGCATGAAAGCCTGCCGTTGCCGGGTCCTAGTCGTCGCCGGCGGCGGCTTGGTCGGTCTTGGCGACTTCCGCCGCGACTTTCTCCGCGGGCTGGTAGATTTCGCTACCCTCCGCCTTGAACTTCTCGGACATCTCGTCCATGCCCTTGGCGGCGAACTCGCGGATTTCCTGCGTGATCTGCATCGAGCAGAACTTCGGCCCGCACATGGAGCAGAAATGCGCCACCTTGGCGCCTTCCGCCGGCAGGGTCTGGTCGTGGAAATCCTCGGCCGTTTCGGGATCCATCGCGAGCTTGAACTGATCGCGCCAGCGGAAATCGAACCGCGCCCGGCTGAGCGCGTCGTCCCACAGGCGCGCGCCCGGATGGCCCTTGGCGAGGTCGGCGGCGTGCGCGGCGATCTTGTAGGTGATCACCCCGTCCTTCACGTCCTTCCGGTTGGGCAGGCCGAGATGCTCCTTCGGCGTGACGTAGCAGAGCATCGCCGTGCCGTACCAGCCGATCATCGCCGCGCCGATGGCGCTGGTGATGTGGTCGTAGCCGGGGGCCGTGTCGGTCACCAGCGGGCCCAAGGTGTAGAAGGGCGCCTCGTGGCAGTGCTTCAACTGCTCTTCCATGTTGACCTTGATCTTGTGCATCGGCACGTGGCCGGGGCCTTCGATCATCACCTGTACGTCGTGCTTCCAGGCGATCTTGGTCAACTCGCCGAGGGTGCGGAGTTCGGCGAACTGCGCCTCGTCGTTGGCGTCCGCGTTGGAACCCGGCCGCAGCCCGTCGCCCAGCGAGAAGCTGACGTCGTACTGCTTCATGATCTCGCAGATTTCCTCGAACCGGGTGTAGAGGAAGCTCTCCTGATGATGGGCGAGGCACCATTTCGCCATGATCGACCCGCCGCGCGAGACGATGCCGGTGACGCGCTTGGCGGTCATCGGGATATAGGGCAGCCGCACGCCGGCGTGGATGGTGAAATAGTCGACGCCCTGCTCGCACTGCTCGATCAGCGTGTCGCGGTAGACCTCCCAACTCAGGTCCTCGGCGACGCCGTTGACCTTCTCCAGCGCCTGATAGATCGGCACCGTGCCGATCGGCACGGACGAATTGCGGATGATCCACTCGCGCGTGTTGTGGATGTCTTTGCCGGTCGACAGGTCCATCACCGTATCGCCGCCCCAGCGGGTCGCCCAGACCATTTTCTCCACCTCTTCCGAGACGGAGGAGGAGACGGCCGAGTTGCCGATGTTGGCGTTGATCTTCACCAGGAAGTTCCGGCCGATGATCATCGGTTCGGTTTCCGGATGGTTGATGTTGGCGGGGATGATGGCGCGGCCGCGGGCGATCTCGTCGCGCACGAATTCCGGCGTCACCTCCTCGGGGATTTCCGCGCCGAAGCCTTCGCCGTCGCCGTAGAATTCCGACCGGCCCAGGTTCTCGCGGATCGCGATGTATTCCATCTCGGGCGTGATGATGCCCTGCTTGGCGTAGTGCATCTGCGAGACGTTGGCGCCGGGCTTGGCGCGCAGCGGCGGCCGCTTGACCGGGAATTCCGGGCAGGCGCGGGGGTCGCCCTCGGTGCGGTGGTTGTCTTCCGGCTTGATGTCGCGGCCGACATATTCCTCCACGTCGCCGCGCGCCTTGATCCATTCGCTGCGCAGCGCGGGCAGGCCCTCGTAAACGTCGATCTTCACGTCCTCGTCGGTATACGGGCCGGACGTGTCGTACAGCCGCACCGGCGGCTCGTTGGCCGACGGTTCGAGCGCGACCTCACGGAAGGGCACACGCAGCGACCCGTCCTTGCCGCCGGTCACATAGGTCTTCTTCGACCCCGGAATCGGACCGGTGGTGATGACGATGTCGTCGGTATCTCTAGGCATAATCGGACCTCCATGTTCGTACATGTTCGTAACGCTGGAGATCCGGGAAAGTCTGCGGGGCGGTCTGGCAGGGCCGTTTCGTGCGTGTCGTGCTTAGGTCTTGGGGGCGGCTCTGGTCAGAATTCCTTCCCTCCGCCGGCATTACCCGGATCAGGTTCTCGGGGTCACCGCGCGGCCATCCACCGATGGCATGGGATAGCGGAATCTCAGCCCTTTCGCAGGGCCCCCCCAGGCAAGAGACATAGTGAAGCGGGATTCGGTTCGCGTCAATGGGGGTGGTGCTTAGAGTAAATTTTTTGGGTGTTGCGATACAAGACTAGACAAGTCAAGGATTTATAATCACCTGACGCCTTAGTCTGTCTGCTTGGGATAAAGGGCGCCAGATAGTTTGGCGATAATTGCAACCCAAGCTTTCAAAGTGATCGACGAACAGCTATGAAAACGGCATGACTCCATTGTGATGTCACAGTGACATGGTGCCATGAAATCAGGAAATGGAGATCAAGAGCGTGTGCCGGTGACCGTTCGGATACCGGAGCACATTCTTGAGCAGGTCAACGCCCGCGTGGGAGAGGAAGAACTGCCAGTATCCCGCAACCATTGGATCGTGGAGGCGCTCGTTGAAAAACTCAGACGTTCCGAGAAAAGGAGTGGGTCAGATGGCGCGCGGTGATCTTCTCATAAGTTTGGTAAAAGCTAGCGTGTCAGGTGACAAGAGCGCAGTGCGTTCGGCGGTCGAAACAATAATCGCCGAAGAGAAAAACAAGCAGCATACGATTCTTGCTGATCGCCTCACTCGGGCGATGCAGCCAAACGGTAACGGCAAGAACAAGATGCACCATTATCCGACCGAAACAGGACACCGGGGTCGGGAATTCATTGCCGAAATAACGCCACGGCGCGAGTTGAGCGACATGGTTTTGTCCGACTCATGTCTGGAGGCGGTTGAGCAGTTAATTGAAGAGCAGAGTCGATCGAGTCTCCTTCGGGCACACGGGCTTGATCCGAGGCATCGCGTTCTCTTGGTGGGACCGCCGGGGAACGGAAAGACCTCATTGGCGGAAGCTATAGCTGAATCGCTCGCAGTGCCTTTTTTTGTCGTCCGCTACGAAACGATGATTGGAAGCTACCTCGGAGAAACGGCCAACCGTCTCAAGCGTGTGTTTGATTATGTGAGAACGACACCCTGCGTTCTGTTCTTTGACGAATTCGACGCAGTTGGCAAAGAGCGCGGCGACATTCATGAGACAGGGGAAATCAAGAGGGTCGTGACATCCCTCCTCATGCACGTCGATGACCTACCAAGCTATTCGGTAGTGATAGCTGCTACCAACCATTCCGAGTTACTGGATCGAGCCGTTTGGCGTCGATTCCAGCTCCGTTTGAGATTACCAACTCCGGGGCAAAATGAGCTCACAGAGTATTTTGAACGGTTTCTCACATCACTAGACCAACGAGCCGGCCTTTCAGCGACAACGATAGCAAAGCGATTGGGGTCAATCAGCTATGCGGAAGCCGAAGAATTTACACTCGACGTGCGCCGCCGCGATGTCATGACGATGAAAGAGCGCCCGCTCAAGAAAACAATCGAGGAGCAGTTGCAGCTCTGGGAAGACAGGGTCAAGCCGACCCCATCGGACGACGCAGAGCAAGAGTTATCTGATGGCTGAACGTCCCCTTCTCGCAATGCCCCGCCCAGAAAGACGGACGCCTAAGGCCGGCAACGCACCGAGGGAAAAGGTACCCGCCGTCGGTGCTGGCCGGCAAGCAACGCGCATTGGCCCTAAATTCGAGCGCCTTGAGCGTACTCTAGGTGAGCCGGAACGCTTAGGGGAATTGCGCGAAGATGCTGCCGCCATAGTTCCAGAGCGGGCGCTTGTATTTGAAGTCGCCAGCGACATGGCTGATTTCTATCGAGCCTATCGCGGCATACCGGGCCTCGAATTCCTTGGGGAAGATGAGGGCGAAGCCGCACCGGACGACGATTTTTTTATTCCTGGAACAGATGGCGAGCCTAGAGAAGACAAGAACGTTCCTCGGCGATTTTATTTCACGATTCCTGATCAGACAGCGCTTCGGGAACTTGTAAGTCTATGGAACCGATTTCAACGAGGCGAAAATCTAGGATATGGGCGAACCGCATGGCGGGATGTTTTCAGCCACCTTGCCGATATGCGTCCATGGGGCCCGATGGACAGGCTAACCGAGGAAGCCATAGAAGACTGGCGGGAACGCCTAGAGTTTGCGCCGGACACGCCGATCCGGTTTGAGGTGGAATTTTGGTTTCGCGATAATGCAACGCGGCGGGAGCAAGCAGAAAGAACCTTTCTAGAGAAGCTGCGCGAGGTTGCTGGAAATCTGCTCGATAGCGCAGTGATCGACGCCATCCGGTATCACGCAATACTCGTCGAAGTAGCGCCAGCCGTTATCCAAGACCTCCTCGACCATCCGGATGTTGGGCTTGTCGCATTTGATGACGTGATGATGCTGCGGCCCCAGTCAATGGTATCGGGTCCGGTCGAAGGTGATCTTGAAGACGCGAGCGAGACAGAGGTGGGGCAAGATGGGCAGGAACTACAAGCTCCATTCGCTGCGCTTCTCGACGGCATGCCCATGCGGCAACATCAGCGTCTGGCGGATCGGCTGATCGTAGATGATCCCGACGGATTTGAAGACGAATACGGTTCTGCGTTGGAGCAACGACACGGAACCGCAATGGCGTCACTGATCCTTCACGGCGACCTGAACAATGCGGACCCGACACTTCCGATAAGGCGGCGACTTTACGTCCGACCCATTATGTACCCGCAACAAAATGGACCGGATTCTACGCGTGAAGTGATGCCGCCGGACCGACTGAGCATTGATCTGATCTGGCGTACATTCATCAGGATGTATGACGGTGAAGGCGAGGAAGAACCGACCGCGCCGACGGTGCGCGTGGTGAACCTCTCGTTGGGTGATGCAAAGCGACGTTTCGCTGGGGTCATGAGCCCGTGGGCGCGTTTGATTGATTACCTAGCCTGGAGATACAACGTTCTGATCCTCGTCAGTGCAGGAAACATTCCAGACCGGATCCCCCTTGAAGATGTAGCCGCGTGGGCGGACTTCGAGGCGCTGGATCCCAAAGACCGACAGTCAGTTGTCCTTCGTGCAATACTGCGACAACGCGCCAACAGAAAACTGCTCGCGCCCTCGGAAGCGCTAAACGCCCTGACCATTGGCGCGGCGCACAATGATAATGTTGCTCCCAATGGGCAAGGTGTTTTGTCTGCCGATCCTTATGCGAGCACAGCGCTGCCGAATCTCAGTTCCGCACTAGGACTGGGTTTCAAGCGAACTATAAAACCGGAAATCCTTTTTCCAGGTGGTGCGGAACACATTCGCGCGAACAGTACACACGCCCCGATAGAGGTTGAACCGACCCCGATACCCGCACGTTTTTTTGGCATTGGTGTTGCCAGCCCCGGAACGGGAGGTGAGGCCAATCGCAAAATCAACATGAGCGGCACAAGCGTTGCCACCGCATTGGCGACGCATAACGCCATGCGGATTCTTGAAGCTCTGGAAGAATTGCCCAATGACGCTTCGCATCCGGAAATCGACCCGGCTTATCACTCGATCATCTTGAAGGCGCTGTTGGTCCACAGCGCGCAATGGGATGATGAGACGGCAGCGGCCTTGAAAGACCTCGTTAATGAGGGCCAAAGGCTTTATTGGGAGCATGAACGCGACGAAATTAGCCGCTTCCTAGGCTTCGGATGTCCCGACATAGACCGAGTCGTCGATTGCGCTGAAAACCGCGCAACCTTGATCGGATGGAACACCATCCACTCTAAAGAGACAGACAGGTTCGAAGTGCCATTGCCCGCAGAACTGGAAGGCATAGCCGGCTTCCGAGCATTGGCGGTGACAATTGCATGGCTAACTCCGATTACACATTCGCACCGAATGTACCGCCTCGCAAAGTTCAAGGCGGGGCCGGGTGCGGACAAGAATTTTTCAATCGGAGTAAGCAACTCGAAGCAACAGCCGTCGCACAACGCCTTAGGAAAGGGCACGATCTATCATCATCGGTGGGAGGGCGAAGAGGCAGCTGAATTCGTCAATAACGCAAATCTAGTGCTTGATGTGACTTGTTCGCCAGCCGCCGGTGAACTCGACGAGGCGATATCATACGCTGTCATTGCGACACTAGAGGTCGGTCAGGATGTTGCTGTGCCAGTTTATGAGCGTATTCGAGAGCGCTTAAGAGAAGCCGTACGCATCAGGTCATAGTGAAGCGGGATTCGGTTCGCGTCAATGGTGTCACCGCACTTTCTCACTCTTCCCGAAACTCCCCCAACAACGACAACCCCTCAATTCCCGTCGCCCCGTCCTTCTTGATCACCCGTCTGGGGCGTTTGCCGGTTTCTTCTTCCAGGGCGTCGGCCAGTTCGTCCGAGTGCGTGACGATCCAGATTTGCGCGTGTTGCGCGGCGGCGGCGATCAGGCGGGCGAGGGGGGCGATGAGTTTGGGGTGCAGGCTGGCTTCCGGCTCGTTGAAGGCGATAAAGGTGGGCAGGCGGTAGCCCATCAGCGCGCCCAGCAGGCAGAGATATTTCAGCGTGCCGTCCGACAGTTCGTGCGCGCCGAAGGGGCGCGGGATGTCCGGGTATTCCATCTCGAAACGGCAGTGGCTGCCGTCGTCGCCCGCGCCCAGCACCGCGCCGGGGAAGGCGTCGTCGATGGCGGCGTCCAGGTCCACCGTGTCCTGGCGGATCACCGACAGCGTCGACAGCACGGCGGCGAGGTCCGCGCCGTCGGTCGACAGCGTTGGCGTGGTGATCGCGTGGCAGGGCTGGCGGATCGGCGAGGCCGCGTCGGTGCGGAAGTCGTGATAGAGCCGCCAGTCCAGCAGCTCGCGGCGCATCGCCTCCAGTTCCGGATAGCGGGCGGCGTCGCGGAAGGCTGACAGTGCGGTCTCCGACGGCAGCACCGCGTTGTTGTGGACCTCGCGCTTGCCGTCCTCGTTGCGCAGCGTCACGGCGGGGCCGTTCCGCTCCATCATCACCACGTCGCGCCCGCCCAGATGGACGGTCAAGCGTTCCTCCTTGATCAGCGGTTCGATGGAGAAGGCCGCCTGCAACGGTTTCGGCAGGCCGATCTCCAACTCGTAGCTCTGCGGCACGCCGCCCTCATGGGCGAAGGCCATCTCGTCGAAGCGCGCCTTGAGGATCAGGCGGACCGGCTTGCCGCGTTTCCGCGTGCCCGCCCAGAGCACGGATTCGACGCCGCCTTCCTCGGCGATGGCGTGGGTCGCGGTGCCGTCGGCGGCGGCGCGCAGCAGGCCGAGCGCCTTGTATAGGTTCGTCTTGCCGACGCCGTTCTCGCCGACGAAGACCGACAGCCGGTCGACCGGCAAGTGCAGGCGTTCGACGGAGCGATAGCCCTGGATGTCGATGGCGCTCAGCGGCATGCGCGGTCCCCGCTAGGTGAATACGGGTCGGCCGGTCACGCCCCGGCGTTCCCCACGGTCAGGCCGCCGCAGACGAACAGGACCTGCCCCGTCACGAAGCTGTTGTCTTTTTCCAAAAAGAAGGAGACGGCGCGGCCGATGTCGTCCGGTTCGCCGATGCGGCCGACCGGGATCGAGGCGATCAGCGCTTCCGATTTCGGGCTGCCCGGCGGGTTGCCTTCCTTGTACAGCTCGGTCGCGATCGGCCCCGGCGCGATGGCGTTGACCGTGATCCCGTGCGGCGCCAGTTCGAGCGCCCAGACCTTGGTCATCGAGGCGATCGCGCCCTTGGTCGCGGCATAGGCGGTGCGGTCGGTTTTGCCGACCATGGTGCGGCTGGAGATGTTGACGATGCGCCCCCAGCCGGCGGCCTTCATGCGCTCGGCTGCCGCCTTCGCCGCGAGCGCCGCCCCGACCATGTTGACCGGCACGAGGCGGCCGAAATCCGCTTCCGTGGTTTCTTCAAGGGAGTGCGAGATCACCGCGCCCGCGTTGTTCACCAGGCCGACCACGGCGCCGAAACCGTCGATGGCGCGGAAGGCGTCGCCGATGGCCGCGGGGTCGGACAGGTCGGTTTCGAGAAAACGCTCGTCGTTCGACGCGGCGGCGGCCTCCGGCGGCCGGATGTCGAGGTTGACCACGCCGCGCCCGCCCGCCTGCACGCGGTCCATGATGGCGCGCCCGATGCCGCGCGACCCGCCGGTTACGACGACGAGTTCATTGTTGTCGGTCATGGTCTTTCTCCTGCGCCCCGTTTGGCCCGATAGCGTCTCATCTTATCGCAGTCATCCCGGCCGTTACACGAGCCCAAAACCGAAGCGGTTTTGGCGTGCGCGTGTTGGAGCCGGGATCCAGAGCGTCCGGTTCGGTGGCGGGTAGTCTGGATTCCGGATAGCGCAATTTGCCCGCCAAATCGAAGATTTGGGACAAATCGGCTTCCGGAATGACAGCTATTGGTTTTCCGAAAAACTTCTCCCTAATACGGGCCCGGTTCCATTGGCGTGCCGTCGAAGAAGCGCCGCGTCCGGAAGCGGGTCAGGTCGTGCCCCGCGTCGCGGCCACACAGCAGGTCCGCCGCGATCCGGCCGATCGCCGGGCCGATGCCGAAGCCGTGGCCGCTGAGGCCCGTCGCGATATGCAGGCCGGGCAGGCGGTGGTCCTCGCCCAGCACGGGCACCGCGTCGGGCGTGACGTCGATCATGCCGGCCCAGGCCTCGGCCAGTTTCGCTTTCCCGATGGCGGGGTAGCGGCCCGGCAGCCGGTCCTGGATTTGCTTGATCACGATGGGCGACGGGTCGGGGTTGAGCACGCGCATCCGCTCGAACGGGCTTTCCTCGTCGGCGGTCCAGTTTTTCGGGTTGCCCCAGGCGCCGGGATAGCCCTTGGGCGCGCTGAGATGCAGTTTCACATTCTTCGCCGATGCTCGAAGAAGCTTCAGGAACTTCCCGAAATACTTGAAGGAATTCACCGACAGGAAATGCTCCGCCAGCTCGCCCGACGTGATGGTGTAGCCGCCGTCGGCGCGCCGCCGCAGCGACAGGCCGGGGGTCAGCACGTTGTTGCTGACGAACTCGGGCACCGGCTCGGTCCGTGCAACGGTCGAGCGCACGGCAAGCTGCGGCAGGTCGATGCCTGCGTTGGCGGCGAAATGGGTCGACCACGCGCCGCTGGCCAGCAGCACCCGGTCGCAGCGGATGCGCCCAGCCTCGGTCACCACGCCGGCGACCTTGCCGCCCTCGACGTCGAGCGTGCGGACCGCGCAGTTCTCGGCGATCGCGGCGCCGGCCCGCTGCGCCGCGCGGCCCAGCGCCGGGATCGCGACGAAGGGTTCGCCGCGGCCGTCGCTCGGCGTTATCATGCCGCCGATCCAGTTGCCCTTGATACCCGGATACTGCGCCTCTAGGTCGGCCTTCGACAGCATTCTCGTGTCGAGCTGATGCTGCATGGCCATCTCGCGCCAGGCTTCGTATTTCCGCAGCGTGGCCTCGTCGTCGGTGATGTAGAGGTTGCCGCAGGGCGTGAAGGTGAGGTCGGACTCGCCGGTCTCCTCCGCTAGGCCGCGCCAGATGCGGTTGGATTCCATCATGATCGGCAGTTCCGCCCAGTCGCGGCCCTGCTGGCGGATCCAGCCCCAGTTGCGGCTGGACTGCTCGCCCGCGACGCGGCCCTTCTCGCAGACGACGATCTTCTCCCCGCGCTTTGCGAGGAAATAGGCCGCGGCGATCCCGGCAACGCCGCCGCCGATGACGACGACGTCGGCGGCTTCGGGCAGGGGATCGGCAAAGGTGATGGGGGATTCGTCGGTGATCATCGGCATGGGACAGGTCCGCGGCGCGGTTGCGGGGACGGCGCGGGCGCGCCGGTCCGCTCACTATGCCGGAGGTTGGTCGGTGACTCTAGCCTCTACTTCGGTTTTGGGACTATTGGCTTGCTATTTGGCAGGCAGGCTAATTCTGCCATCTCTGGAATTGCGAATGAGCTGTTAGGACGTTGTTAATAGGGATCGTTCAATCTCTGGTTAAGGATTCGAAAAACGCATATTTCGCGACAGATTGATCAAGCAGGCTAACGATGTCGACGATTAGTGGATTGTTTGCGAACGAAAGCCCGGATTGGGTGGAGGTTTCTGAGAAAGAAGCATTTCGCCATCCGTTGTACGGTTTGGGTGGCTTCTCACTCGTCTTTGTGGCGTTCCATCTCATCACCCCGGTCTTGGTTGTTTACCTGTACCTGGTACATCCCTTCGACTGGACGTTCGGTGGTGATGTTATTGCCAGACAAATCGGAATGGTCACTGTCATTACCGATATTATTTGGTCAGTATTGTGTATTATGCTTTGTGTATCGTTGATAATTAAGTTTTTATATTTCAGAGAATGTGTAATTTTACTCTACGTTCTGTGGTTTTTAGATGAAATTATTTTCATTATATTGCTTTACTGGGCCTCTATACAAACAGGCGAGAACGCAACGTTTATGTCTTTTGTTGAACCTCAGGCTTTTTTTGGTGTGATGATGTTTGGCGGCTTATGGGTTCAATATGTGTATTCGTCGAGACGAATCGCAGTGACCATTCTCCATCGCGTCCTTAGAAAGGACTTGCAACTGGTTCGCGACAGTTGATTCGATAAGGTCGGTGTTCTTTATCAGGCTCTTCATTGAGCGGCGATTCTACCCTTTCTCCGGATACCAGGAGAATTCGATCATCAGGCAGCCCGTCTCTGTCCGCACGGGACCGTGCAGGAAGCCCGGCTCGCGGCAGGCGTAGGACGGGGAGGGCACCACGCGTTCGCCACCGTTGCCGTCGCCGACGATCATCTCGCCTTCCAGCATGTAGATTTCCTCCCAGTAGGGATGAGTGTGCGCTTCCGGTGTTTTGCAGCCGGGGTCGAGCCGCAGCAGGCGCGTCCGGCAGCCGGTCCCCGCTGCCATGTCCAGGTCGTTTGAGAGAATCTTCTCGTGGATGCCCGCCACGCCGCCGTCGCGGGCGGTGAAGCCGGTGGTCGTGTCGATCGCCGCGAAATCCAGATTACCGCGTTTCATGCGTGTCTCCTTAGGCCGCCTTCGGCTCGATCATCCGGCCGAGGCCGTCGAACAGGTCGAGCATGCGCTCGTTCCAATCGTGGATCGCGCTGTCCGGCTCGACGAAGGCCACGGGGCTGACCGCGCGGGCCCATTGCAGGGCGCTGAAGATCAGGTAGTCGCCATAGGCGGGCGCGTCGCCGCAAATCCATTTCTGCCGTTCGAGGGTGAGGTTGGTCGGCGCGAGCGCTTGGCGCGCTGCGGCCAGCCGCGCCTCCGGGTCGCCCGTGACCTCTTCGAGGGGTTTGCCGAAACGCTTCTCGCGGCTCTCCCGGAAATAGGCCTGATCTTCGGGGGTCAGGCTGTCGTGGATGTCGAGCAAAACGGTGTGAATGATGGCCGGATGCAGCACGGTGTTGGTCCACCAGTTGAGATGATGCGCCAGCCCTTGGCCGACCGGTCCGCCGAACAGCGACGGATTGCCGGGATAGGTCTCTTCGAGATAGTAGGCGATGTCCCAGGAATCGGTGATCACCGCGTCGCCGTCGCGCAGCACCGGCACCGTTTTCCCGCCGCTGAAGGCGATCTTCTCCTTTTCGGTGAAGCAGCAGGGTTCGCAGTCCGCCTGCAAGCCTTTATGCGCGAGGGCGAGGCGGCTGCGCCAGCAGTTCGGGCTGAAGCGGAGGTCGTTGGCGCCGGTGAGGTCGTAGAGGATACGAGGCATGGGGCAGGGTCCTTTCGGGTGAGAGGTCCATGCTATCCAATCGCGGTGGCCAAGGCACCGGTCAAATGATTGTTGCGTGACGATATCCTAAAGCGGCCAGATCCACAGGATCATCGGCACGGCGACGACGCAGATCATCACTTCCAGCGGCAGGCCCATGGGCCAGTAGTCGCGGAAGCGGTAGCCGCCGGGGCCCATCACCAGGACGTTCGACTGATGGCCGATCGGCGTCAGGAAGGCGCAGGACGCGCCGATGGCGACCGCCATCAGGAAAGGATCGGAACTGACGCCGATACGGTTCGCCAGTTCGGCCGCGAGCGGCGCCATCAGGACGGCCGTCGCGGCGTTGTTCATCGCGTCGGACAACATCATGGTCGCGACCAGCACCAGGGTCAGCAGCGCCCAGGGCGGCAGATAGGCGCTGGTCGAGGCGATGGCGTCGGCGATCAAGAGGGACGCGCCGGATATTTCCAACGCCTGGCCGACCGGCACCATCGCGCCCAGCAGTACCAGGATCGGCCAATCGACCGATTCGTAGGCGCGGCGCAGCGGGACCTGTCCCGTCACCAGCAATAGGACGACGGCGGCCACGAAGGCGATCGGCACCGACACGAAGCCGAAGGCGCTCGCCAGGATCGCGCCCAGGAAGACGAAGACCGGCGTCAGGCTCGGCGTGCGGTGCAGCGTCAGGTCGCGATGCGCCAGCGGCAGGCAGCCGAGCGCCGCCAGGCTGTCCGGCATGGTTTCGGTATCGCCCTGCAGCAGCAGCACGTCGCCGGCCTGGAATTGCACATCGTTGAGGCGGCGGCGGACCGGCTCGCCATGCCGGGCGACCGCGATCAGGTTCATGCTGTGGCGGCTGCGCAGGCGAATCAGCCGCGCGGTGCGGCGAATCAGCGGCGAGGAGGGGGTCACGACCGCCTCCATCATGCCGATGGTCTCGGAATGGAGCACATCGGATTTGAGGTCGCGGTTGCCCACGAGTTCGAGGCCGGCGGCCTTGACCGATTCCTCGATCGACTCCGCGGTTCCTTCGAGCAGGAGGTGATCGCCTTCGTGCAGCAGGCCTTCCACGGACGGGGCGAGCCGTTGATAGCTGCCGCGGTGCAGCGCCACGAACACGATATCGTCGGCGACGCCGTTCCGGTACGACTCGCGAATGCGTTTGTTGATGAGCGCCGATCCCTCGGGGATGCGCACCTCGGTGATGTAGTCGGCGATGTCGAAGACGTCGCCGGATTTGCTGGGTCCGTGATGCTTGGGGATCAGCCGCCAGCCGATGACGGCGATGAACAGCACGCCGGCGACTGCGATGGCCGTGCCGACCGGCGTGAAGTCGAACATGCCGAACGGTTCGGCGGCGTAATCCGCGCGGATCGCGGCGACGATGATGTTCGGCGGCGTGCCGATCAGCGTGACCAGCCCGCCCAGCAGCGACCCGAAGGACAGCGGCATCAACAATTCGCGCGGCTCGCGGTCCGACTTGCGGGCGATCTGGATGACGACGGGCATCAACAGGGCCAGCGCGCCGATATTGTTCATGAAGCCCGAGAGCGCGGCGACCAGGGCCGCGATGGCGCCGACCTGCAGCGACGGGCTGAGGTCCGCCTCGGCGAGCCGCTTGGCGATGAAGCCGACGATGCCGGAATTCTGGAGACCGCGGCTGATCACCAGGACCGCCGCCACGGTGATCACGGCGGGATGGCCGAAGCCGACAAAGGCGCGGTCCGCGGGCACGATCCCCGCCAGAAGGACGGCGACGAGGGCGATCAACGCCACCACGTCGTAGCGCCAGCGGCCCCAGATGAAGAGCCCCAAGGTACCGAGGATCACCCCGAACACGTAGATCTGGTCGAATGTCACGCCTTGTCCCCGCTGCGCCGCCGCGGCAGCAGACTAAGCGCGGCTTCGGCCCGATGCAAATGCGCTCCGGCGCGCCATGTTGCGCTGCGGCAAAGCACCGCATTCCCATAGGGTCCATTGGACGCAAGAACCTTGCCCGGAATGGTCGTTGACGATGCCGGGCCTTGGTCATAGTGTCCGCCCGCTCGATGCGACGAGCCCGACGATCAAGCCGCGAAACACTTTGAGTATTGAAGGATTGGCAGCGATGACCAAACCGCAGCACAGACCCGCCCGACCGTATTTCTCCTCCGGCCCCTGCGCGAAACCGCTCGGTTGGTCGCCGGACGTTCTCGGGGACGCCTTCGTCGGCCGGTCGCACCGGGATCCGGATGGGACCGCGCGGTTGAACGACGTGATCGAACGGACACGCAAAGTCCTTTCGATTCCCGACGATTACCGGGTCGGCATCGTGCCCGGCTCCGATACGGGCGCCATCGAGATGGCGATGTGGTCCATGTTGGGCGCGCGCGGCGTCGACGTGCTGGCCTGGGAAAACTTCGGTCAGATGTGGGTCATCGACGTCGTCAAACAGCTCAATCTCGGCAATGCCCGGATCGTCGAGGCGGAATACGGCGATCTGCCGGACCTCTCGAAGGTCGATCAGGACAACGATGTCATCTTCACCTGGAACGGCACGACGAGCGGCGTGTGCGTCCCGAACGGCGATTGGATTTCCACGGACCGTCAGGGGCTGACGATCTGCGACGCGACCTCGGCGGTTTTCTCGATGGATTTGCCGTGGGAAAAGCTGGACGCGACCACGTGGTCCTGGCAGAAGGCGATGGGCGGCGAGGCGGCGCACGGCATGCTGGTGTTGAGCCCGCGGGCGGTCGAACGGCTCGAAAGCTACACCCCGCCCTGGCCGATGCCGAAACTGTTTCGCCTCGTCAACAAAGGCAAGCTGGACGAAGGCATCTTCCGGGGCCTGACGATCAACACGCCGTCGATGCTCTGCGTCGAGGATGCCCTGTATTCGCTGCGCTGGGTGGAGAAGATCGGCGGCGTGGCGGCGTTGCAGGCGCGCTCGCAGTCGAATTTGGCGGCGATGACCGAATGGGTCGAGGCGACGCCCTGGGTCGAGTTCCTTGCGAAAGACGCCAGTTTTCGGTCGTGCACGTCGATGGTGTTGTCGATCGCCGCGGGTTCCGGGCTGAGCGGCGATGCGCTTGCCGCGGCGCCGAAGCAGATCGCGGCCACGCTGAAGACCGAAGGCGTCGCCTACGATATCGAGAGCCATCGCGCCGCGCCCCCGGGGTTGCGTATCTGGGGCGGCGCCACCGTCGAGCCGGACGATCTGAAGGCGCTGTTGCCCTGGCTCGATTGGGCTTTCGCGGAATACAACCGGTCCCTGGCGGCCTGAGAGGGCGGATATGCCGAAAGTTTTGATTTCTGACAAGTTGAGCCCCGATGCCGCCAAGGTCTTCGAGGACCGCGGCGTCGAGGTCGATTTCAAGCCCGGCACGAGTGCCGAGGACTTGCTCGCCCGTATTCATGAATACGATGGGCTCGCGATCCGGTCGGCGACCAAGGTGACGCCGGAGGTGCTGATGCGCGCCGAGAACCTGAAGGTGATTGGCCGTGCGGGGATCGGCGTGGACAACATCGACATCGACGCGGCGACCCAAAAGGGCGTCGTCGTCATGAACACGCCCTTCGGCAATACGACGACGACCGCCGAACATGCGATCGCGATGATGATGGCGATGGTGCGCCAGATTCCCGCCGCGGATGCTTCGACACAGGACGGCCGTTGGGAGAAGTCGCGCTTCATGGGCATGGAAGTGACCGGCAAGACACTGGGGCTGATCGGTTGCGGCAATATCGGATCGATCGTCGCCGACCGGGCGCAGGGCCTGAAGATGCGCGTCGTCGCGTATGATCCGTATCTGTCGCCGGAACGGGCCGTGGAGATGGGCGTGGTCAAGGCCGAGCTCGATGAATTGTTCGCCCGGGCCGACGTGATCACGGTGCACACGCCGTTGACTGACAGCACGAAAAACCTGATCAACGCCGAGACGATCGCCAAGATGAAGCCGGGCGTCCGCATCATCAATTGCGCGCGTGGCGGTATCGTGAACGAGGCGGATTTGCGGACGGCGATGGACAGCGGCCATGTCGCGGGCGCCGCCATCGATGTCTTCGAGCAGGAGCCGGCCAAGGAAAACGCCCTGTTCGGCGCGGAAAACCTGGTGGCGACGCCGCATCTTGGCGCTGCCACGACGGAAGCGCAGGAGATCGTCGCCGTTCAGGTGGCGGAGCAGATGGCGGATTATCTGTTGAATGGGGCGGTGACCAACGCGGTCAACATGCCGTCGATCTCGGCGGAAGACGCGCCGCGCTTGCGGCCGTACATGACCCTGGCCCAACAACTCGGTAGCTTCATCGGGCAATTGGCGGCAACCAGCCTGAAGTCGATCAGCATCGAGTTTCAGGGCCATGTGGCGGAACTCAACGTCAAGCCGCTCGTCTCGGCGGTGCTCGACGGCATGCTGCGCCATCAACTGGACAGCGTGAACATGGTCAGCGCGCCGATGATTGCCCGGGATCGCGGCATCGATATCAGCGAGACGATTCACGAACACCCGGGCGATTACGATAACTTGATCCGGGTCACCGTCGATACGGAACGCCGATCGCGCAGCATCTGCGGCACCTTGTTTGGGTCGGATCGGCCGCGGGTCGTCGAGATCGATACGATTCCGATCGAAGCCGAGATCGGCGAGCATATGCTTTACACCACGAATCATGATAAACCCGGCGTCATTGGACAACTTGGGCAGGCGCTCGGTGACGCGGGAGTGAACATCGCCACCTTCCACCTGGGCCGGACGGCGCAAGGAGAGGAAGCGTTGGCGTTGATTCAGGTGGATCAACAGGTAGAGACCGATCTTTTGGACCGGATCACCAGTCTGCCGCATGTGACGCAAGCGAAAGCGTTGCGATTTTAGAGATGTAGGCTTTGGCGCGATTTGCCGCCCTGATTTTGGTTCTGCTGTATGCCACGCCCGGCCTCGCGGAAACGTGGCGTCCGGAAACCGTGGGCATTCTCGCCGGCATGGACCGGTTGTTTCGCGACGCCGAAACCGGATCGGTCAAGGTGCGCGCCAACGAGAAATACTTTCGTATCTCGAAGTCGGAGGGGGAACTGACGCTTTTGCGGTCGTCCGGCCCGGCCCCGAAGAACCGTCCGGACGACGCCATCCCCCATAGCAAGGTCGTCAGTGGCAGCAACGACATCACCACGGCTTGGCTTGCCGACGGGACCGACCGATATGCGCATGGCGTCCTCGGCGACGGGATCGAGGCGGCGGCGTTGAAGGTGCGAACGGCGTCCGGCGAAATTTCCAGCTTTACGGTGCGGGACGACTTCGTGTTGGAGGACCTGATCCCGCGTTTGGTCGACGTCGACGGTGACGGCCGGGACGAAATTGTCGTCGTGCGCTCGCACAAGGAAGCCGGGGCGTCGCTCGTGCTGTTGGGCTTGCGCGGCAACCGCGTGGTCCGGCTGGCCGAATCGGTCGCGATCGGCACCGCGAACCGGTGGCTCAACCCGATCGGGGCCGCGGATTTCGATGGCGACGGTCAAGTGGAACTGGCCGCCGTGGAGACGCCCCATATCGGCGGCAAGCTGCTGCTGCTGAAGATCGACGGCCGCCGCCTTCGGGAGGTTGGACGGTACATGGGGTATTCGACCCATGTCATCGGTTCGACCGAACTGGAGATGTTCGCCGTCGTCGACTTGAACGGCGACGGCGTGCCCGAAATCATTCTCCCGACGCAGGACCGCAAGGAATTGCGCGCCGTCAGTTTCGCCGGCGGCAAGCTCGCCGTCGTGGCGTCGGCGACATTGTTCCGGCCGATCACCACCGCAATCCTCGCCGAGGACGTGGACGGTAACGGCACGCCGGATATTCTCTTCGGTGATGAAGGCGGATACTTGAACATTATCCGCCGTTAACCGCAGCTATCGGGTCTGTTTTGGTTGCTTGCCCGGGCGACCAAACCGGGTTAGGTATCCCGCCCGGAACGACAAATTTCGAAGACGCCGGGACCTTGCAGCGACATGACTGAGTCGGCCAGCAAATCGTTATTGCCCGATGGGCTGCGCGACGGCCTCCCGCCCGAGGCCGGTCACGAGGCCGATATCCATAACCTGATGTTGGCGTCCTTCGGCGCGCGGGGTTATGAACGCGTATCGCCGCCGCTTGTCGAATTCGAAGATAGCCTACTGAACGGCGCCGGCGAGGCGCTTGCGCTTTCCACCTTCCGTCTCATGGACCCGGCGAGCCAGCGTATGATGGGCGTGCGGGCGGATATGACGCCGCAGATCGCGCGGATCGCGGCGACGCGGCTGCGCAAGTCGCCGCGGCCCTTGCGGCTGTCCTATGGCGGCGCTGTTTTGCGGGTCCGGGGCAATCAGCTCCGCCCGGAACGGGAATTTCGGCAGGCCGGCGTCGAACTGATCGGGTCCGACAGCAGTGCGGCGGATTCCGAAGTCATCCTGGTCGCCTATGAAGCGCTCAGGGCTTCCGGTGCGGAACGGCTATCGGTTGACCTGACGTTGCCGACGCTCGTGCCGGAGATCTGCAATGACCTTGGGGTCGATGCGGAAACGCAGCGTCGGTTTCGCGCGGCGCTCGACCGAAAAGACCCGGCGACCGTTTCCGAGATCGGCGGCGCGGCGGCGCCGGTTCTGTCCGCCTTGTTGGCATCGGTCGGTTCGGTGGAAAAGGCGCTTCTGGTGATTGACGGACTTGCGCTAAGCGATGCGGCATCGGCGGAACGGGAACGGTTGCATGACGTGATATTGGTTTTGCGCCGGGAAGCGCCGGACCTCGACATCACGGTCGACGCCGTGGAAAACCGAGGGTTCGAATATCATAGCGGTCTGAGTTTCACATTCTTTGCCCGCGGGGTTCGTGGCGAATTGGGGTGCGGCGGACGCTACCGTGCCGGCGATGCCGATGAATCCGCCACGGGCTTCTCGCTGTTCGTCCATAATCTGCTTAGCGCGGTGCCGTCGCCGACCGTGGCCAACCGCCTTTTGGTGCCGCTGGGGACCGGCGAATCGGTCGCCGCCGACCTGCGCCGCCAAGGATGGGTTACCGTCGCCGCGCTCGAGAAACTGGACGATTTGCCGTCCGAAGCCGACCGATTGAATTGTTCACATTATTTGGCCGGAAACGGTCCCATCGCCTTGAATAATAATGGAGAAAATGAATGACCAATGTGGTGGTCGTAGGATCGCAGTGGGGCGATGAAGGCAAAGGCAAGATCGTGGACTGGCTGTCCGAGCGCGCCGATGTGGTCGTGCGTTTCCAAGGCGGCCACAATGCCGGCCACACGTTGGTCATCGGCGACACGGTTTACAAACTAAGCTTGCTGCCGTCGGGCGTCGTGCGGTCGGACAAGCTGTCGGTCATCGGCAATGGCGTCGTCATCGATCCTTGGGCGCTGCTGGAAGAAATCGAGCGCGTCGGCGAGCAGGGCGTCAAGATCACGCCCGACAATCTGATGGTTGCCGAGAATGCGGCGCTCATTTTGCCGCTGCACAGCAGTCTGGATTGCGCCCGTGAGGCGGCGCGCGGCGACGGGAAAATCGGCACCACCGGCCGCGGTATCGGTCCGGCCTATGAAGATAGGACCGCGCGGCGCGCCATCCGTGTCTGCGACTTGGCCGACGAGGCGGTTCTGAGCGCCAAGCTCGATGACTTGTTGATCCATCACAATGCCCTGCTGCGTGGCTTTGGCGAGCCGGAGATCGACAAGGCGGGGCTGCTGGCGGCTTTGTTGGATGTCGCCCCCAAGATTTTGCCCTTCGCTTCCTCGACATGGCGGCATCTCGAAGCGTTCAAACGCGACGGCAAGCGTGTGCTGTTCGAAGGCGCGCAAGGAATCATGTTGGATGTCGATCACGGCACCTATCCCTTTGTGACGTCATCCAACACCGTTGCGGGGCAGGCGGCGACCGGGGCCGGAATCGGGCCGCACGCGCTCGGCTACATACTCGGCATCACCAAGGCGTACACGACGCGGGTCGGCAGCGGGCCGTTTCCGACGGAACTGAACGACGCGGTGGGTCAACTGCTGGGCGAAAAGGGGCATGAGTTCGGCGTCGTCACCGGCCGGCCGCGGCGTTGCGGCTGGTTCGACGCGGTGTTGGTGCGTCAGGCCGTCAAGGTGGCGGGGATGGATGGCATTGCCCTGACAAAGCTGGATGTTTTGGATGGGTTCGACGAGATTAAGCTTTGTACGGGGTACCGAATCGGCGACCAGGACTATGACTACATGCCGTCCTC
Organism: Alphaproteobacteria bacterium; assembly: GCA_028281325.1. Classification (GTDB taxonomy): domain Bacteria; phylum Pseudomonadota; class Alphaproteobacteria; order UBA8366; family UBA8366; genus JAJFJD01. Next base: position 7,963 of record JANQKC010000035.1, on the reverse strand, counting down.
GTCCGCGCAACAGGTTGCGGCGACGCCGATCTATGAAACCGTGGAAGGTTGGCAGCAGAGCACGCGCGGCGCGCGGTCCTGGGCCGAACTGCCGGCAACCGCAATCAAATATATCCGCAGAATAGAAGAGCTTATCGAGGCTCCGGTCGCGCTGTTGTCGACGAGTCCCGAACGCGAGGACACCATCACGGTGCGGGATCCGTTCGCCGCCTAGCGCCGACGCCGCGCCGCTTCGAAGAAAGTACTTGCTCCGCTCCGCCGTTGACGGTTATCCGGTGTCCGAGGGGAATCGGTAAATGGCGTCATGGCACTAAACCCTTCCGGTGGCTCCGGGAATACGTTGGTCGTCGGTGATCGGTACGAGGTCATTCCGCACCAGCCGATCCCCGAGTTGGATAGCGGTCCGGTTACGGCATACGCGGCGACGGAGCTTCGCGGGACCGCGCGGAACGTGTATGCGCTTATCGGCGCACCGAATCTTCCGCCTCGGTTCGACATCGTGTCCACGATGCGCCGCATCGATAACAACAATCTGGTGCGCGTCCTCGATTGGGGCGTCATCGAATGGCCCAACGATGGCCGCCGCCGCGCGGCGGTTATTGTCGAGCGGCCGGGCGGCCCGAGGGTCATGTCGACCCTGGCCGACCAGATCACGCCGTTCCGGGAAGAGCCGGTGACGCGCCGGTTGATTCAGCCCATCGCGCAAGTGCTCTCCGAACTCAAGTATCAAGGTTTGTCGCATCGGAATATCCAGCCTGACAACCTGTTCTTCGACGGGCATGACCTGGAGCGTGCGCCGATCATGTTGGGTGAAGGCGTATCGGCGCCGGCCGGCTTCGTTCAGCATGCCGCATACGCAACGATCGAATGTTGCATGGCGGACCCGGCGGGGCGCGGGGAGGGCAACGAATCGCATGATCTGTATGCCTTCGGCGTGACGATGATCGCGCTGCTGACCGGCCAGAGCCCGCTGTATGGGTTGAGCGATCAGGAAATCGCGCAGAAGAAAATCATGCAGGGCAGCTACGCGGCGCTGGTCGGGTCGCACCGCATGCCGTTGCCCCTGATAGAGGTGCTGAAGGGGCTGTTGAACGACGATGCGTCGGAGCGATGGAAGCTGGAAGACCTTGAGATGTGGACCGGCGGGCGGCGTTTGAGTCCGAAACAGCAAGTCCTTCCGCCGAAATCGTCGCGCCCGCTTGAGCTCGCGGGCGGTACCTACGTCACCGCGCGGGACGTTGCCGCGGGGCTGGGCGAGCATTGGGACGCCGCGCTCGGCGTGATTGAAGACGGTACGTTGGACAACTGGCTGCGGCGCAGTTTGTCCGACGATACGAGAACCGAAACGGTCACCGCCGCGCGGGAATCCGTGAAGAGCTCCGACGTCGGTAAGCAGGATGAGCTGCTGGCCAAAGTCTGTATCGCGCTGGATCCTAACGGCCCAATCCGGATGCATAATTTCTGGGCGACCTTTGACGGAATCGGACCGTTGTTGGCTGCCCGATTTACCGACCCGGCGGCCTTGGAATCGTTCATAAAGATCATCGACGCAAATCTGTCGGGATATTGGATGGAGTTGTGTCTCAAACCAAGACCGGATCATTATCGTCTTGCGTCCGCGTACGAACGTGTCCGGTCCTATATCGACAACCCGGTCATGGGGCATGGCGTGGAGCGTGCGTTATACGATTTGAACCCCACGACGCCCTGCCGGTCGCCGTTGCTGGAGAACGATTTCGTCGTCAATCTCGATCAATTGTTGCCCGCGCTCGAACGCGTCGCCGTCTCGAACCCGGGTATTCTGGGCAATGTCATCGATGCCCATATTGCGGCATTCATTGCGACACGGGTGAAAGTGTCGCAGGCGTCCGAGTATCGCACGCTGCACGATCCGGAAGATGCGTTTCAGGCCGCCCTATCGGCGACGCGGGTGTTATCGGTTGTGCAGGACAGCAACACATTCGAACCGGCGCCGGCGCTGTGCGGCTATCTGGAAAAACTGTTGCAGCCGGGCGTCGATCAATATCACAACCGAACGCGGCGGGCCGAAATCCTGGAAAAACTGCGAAAAGCGGCGAAATCCGGCAGTTTCGGGAAAGTCCTGACGGTCATCGACAATTATGATGACCGTACGAATGACGAGTATGAATATCGCGCATCGGTCGACCTGTTCGCGGAAACGGTCATGCAGCTTCGGCAGTTGGCCTACGAACGCGAGCACCGCGCGACGTACACCCATGAACTGGGCGGCCAAGTCGCCTCCCTCGTTTCCGGCGTCGCGGCGACGATGGCCATCCTCGTAATCATCCTCATGAAGCTCTTCTAGCGGGACTTATGGCAGAGACGGCGGAAAAAGAGGAAGCTTCCGGCAAGCGGCGCATCGGCTCCGGTATGGTGTGGCTCATCGCCGGTATCGTGCTGTTCGCGTTTTTCGAGTCGATCATCCTGCTGTTGATCGGCATGGCGCCGACCCTGGTGGCGGTGATCTTCGATCGCAGCCCGAGCAAGAACCAGACCCGGACGGTGGGCTATCTCAATTTCGCCGGCTGCCTGCCGTGGGTCATCGACTACTGGCTTGTCGGCGGGGATTTCGTGCGGGTATTCGACGTCTTCGCCGATCCGATGGCGCTCTTCGTGATGTATTCCTCCGCGGCGCTCGGGTGGCTGTTGTTCTTCGCGTTACGCCCGATCGTCGGCAGTTACCTGACCGTGGCGGCGGAAATCAAGGAGAAACAGATAAGCCGCGTGCAGCAGTCGATGGAGGAAGAATGGGGGCCGGAAATCCGCAAGGACGCCGAAGAAAAATTGGCCGACCTGATCGATATCGAGGCGGCCACCGCGGATACCCCGGCGCTTGAAGCGCCGGGGCCCGAAAACACCGAATCTCAATAGCTGTTTGTCCTACGGCCGACCGGTCGACGCCTCGGCCAAGCCGGTTTAGGTCGCTGGCAGCAGGTTCGCTTCCGCGGCGGCTGTTTGCATTGCTTTTTGAAGCTTCTCGAACGCTCGGACTTCGATCTGGCGGACCCGTTCCCGGCTGATGCCATAGACCTTGCTGAGTTCTTCGAGCGTGGACGAGTCTTCTTTCAGGCGGCGTTCGGTCAGGATATGCCGTTCGCGCTCGTTCAGCGTTTCCATCGCGTCCTGCAGCAGGGCCCGGCGTTTCGTCAGTTCCTCCGCCTCGCCGATAACGATTTCCTGGCTTTCCGATTCGTCCTCCAGCCAGTCCTGCCATTCGCCGTCGCCGTCGATGCGCACCGGCGCGTTGAGCGAATGGTCCGGCGCGGTCAGACGCCGGTTCATCGAGATCACGTCCTGTTCCGGAACGCTCAGCTCCGTCGCGATTTTCTCGACGTTTTCCGGGCTGAGGTCGCCTTCCTCGAAGGCCTGCAAGCGGCCCTTGAGCTTGCGAAGGTTGAAGAAGAGTTTCTTCTGCGCGGCGGTGGTGCCCATTTTGACCAGCGACCAGGAATGCAGGATGTATTCCTGGATGGCGGCGCGGATCCACCACATGGCATAGGTCGCGAGCCGGAAGCCGCGCTCCGGATCGAAGCGTTTGACGGCCTGCATAAGACCGACATTGCCCTCGGAAATCAGTTCGTTAACCGGCAGGCCGTAGCCCCGGTATCCCATGGCGATCTTCGCCACCAGGCGCAGATGGCTGGTCACCATCTTGTGGGCGGATTTGGCGTCGTCATGTTCGCGCCACCGCTTCGCCAGCATGTATTCCTCTTGCTTTTCCAGCATGGGAAACTTGCGGATGTCCTGCAGATACCGTTGCAGGTTGCCTTCAGGGCTGATGACGAGGGTGGGAAGGGTCGTAGCCATCCTGTTCGCTCCGTAAAAATGCTCTCTTAGCACTATCCCCTTAAGAGTGCTAAGGTACCATAACACCTGGAATTGTCAATGAAATTTGGGATTCTTACAGCTTTTTAAGGTGCTCGATCCCGGTTTAAAACGCTGACTATCCGTTTCATAACATTTGGTAATTCGCTATCGAATTTCAAGCGTTCGCCGGTTCGGGGATGCTCAAACCCGATCAAAGCGGCGTGAAGCGCCTGGCGGTTCAGCGCGCCGATCAATCGGGCCGCGTCTTCGGACAAGGCATTCTTGCGGGCCGGTGTGCGACGGCCGTAGACAGGGTCGCCGATGATCGGGTGGCGGATATGCGTCAGATGAACACGGATCTGGTGCGTCCGGCCGGTTTCCAGCTTGCATTCGACGAGGCTGGCCGCGTCGCCGAAGCGTTGCAGCAAGCGGTAACGTGTCGCCGCCGATTTTCCGCGCGGCGGGGCCACGACCGCCATTTTTTTGCGGTCCTTGGGATGGCGGCCGATATTGCCTTCGATCCGGCCGGACGGCGGCATCGGCACGCCCCAGACCAAGGCGCGGTAGGACCGGTCGATCGACCGATCGGCGAATTGCGCGGACAGCGACTTATGCGCGGCGTCGTTCTTGGCGACGACGATCAGGCCGCTCGTGTCTTTGTCCAGTCGGTGGACGATACCGGGCCGTTTGACGCCGCCGACGCCCGACAGGCTGTCGCCGCAATGGGCGATCAACGCGTTCACGAGGGTGCCGTCGGGCTGGCCCGGCCCCGGGTGCACCACGAGGCCCGCCGGCTTGTCGACCACCAGCAGGTCGGCGTCTTCATGCACGATCGTCAGCGGGATCGCCTGCGGCGCCGGGGCCGCCTCTTCCGGGGCGGGCACCGAGACCTGGAACGTCATCTGCGGTTTGACCCGGTAGGAGGGGTCCGATATCGTCTGGCCGCTTTCGGTGACGTGGCCGTCCTGCAGCAATGCTTTGATCCGGCTGCGCGACAGGTCCGGAAGCGCATCGGCGAGAAACCTGTCCAGCCGCATGCCGTTTTCCTCCGGCGCGACGGGGCGGGATAGAAGGGGCGGTGGCGCGGTCATGGATTCATGGACAATTGGATTGAACGCTAATCATGCAAGCGATTAAGGCGATGGTGATCGGGATGGGCGTGCTCATTGTGGTGGGCATGGGCATCCTGGTCTACGGCCTCACCTCGCAGTACGAGCCGGCCGCGGACGGCGGCGATGCGGCGGCGGCCTTCGGAACGATCCGGGCGACGTTGCCGTCGGGCGCTACGGTTCAGGGAACCGATCTCGACGGCGATACGATGCTCGTGCGGCTCGGCCTGCCCGACGGGAGCGTCCAGATCATGGTCTTCCGGTTGAGCGATGGCCGGCAGATCGGCACCATCGACCTGCAATCGCAACGGTGAACGCGCCCGTCGACGTGCGATCACGCTTTTCGGGGGAGGGCGTCCGCCGCTTCCGTTAAGGCCGCGTCCAGCGCATCCAGTTTCTCCGCATCGGCGTTTTCCCCGTCGCGCAGGCCGGCGCTCAATTCCTGCGCCCGCCCGACCGCTGCGCTCGCGATTTCCGCCATTTCCTGCTGCGCCGCAAGATTGGATTCGAGTTCGGCGATCCGGGCCTCCGCTTCGGCCAAATCGTCGTCGTCCTCCGCGGCGTCGAAATCCAGGTCGTCATCGTCATCGTCGTCCGAATCGTCGTTCGCCGGGGCCGGTCCGCCCGAGCCGAGCCCGAGCCGCTGGGCAAGGCCTTCGATATACTTGGCGTCCGCGCGGTCCAACTCGCCCTTGTCGAGGTCGGCGAGAAAGTCTTGCAGTTCCTCGACGGTTTCGGGCATCAGGTCGCCCTTCTGCAGCATCTTCTGGATCAGGCGTCGGGTGTGGTTGGCGTCCATGGGCGGGCAGGGTCTCGTGTCGTGATCGAATCGGGCCGCGTTCGCGCGGCGGCGCACCATATCGCGAAATGCGCGATCCGGGTAGGGGGAAGCGTCCGGCGGCTTGTCGCTGCCGGATCTTGTCTTCCTACTTGCCGATATTCTCCTTCAGGATCTGGCTCGACTGAAGGCGCCGGTGCAGGATCCAGGTTTTCACCGGCGTCTGCGGGCCGCCCGAATGGTAGTATTTGAAGGTGTTGGCGAAGAGGTAGTAGACGTCGCCGACCTTCTCCGCGGTCGTCGCCTGGAACTGGTCCCATTCGTAGTCGTAGGTCGTGATCGTGGCGCCCGAGACGGTGCCGCGGATATTGCCCGACCGGTTCTTGATCCGCTTCTTCGGTGCGTTGATCACCACGCGCTCGTATTTGTAGCCATACTTCTTTCGGGCGAAGACCTTGGCGACCGCCTGGTGCAGGGTCTCGTCGTCCGACCGCGCCTCGGGCATGCGCACGCCGCCCAGCGCGACCTTGTATTTCTCCTTGAAGTCCGTCGCGACCCTGTCGACCGTCGCAAGCTGCGCCTTGCGGTCCGGGGTGTCGGTGCGGCCCATCTTCTCGTCGTACAGCGCCGCAACCACGACCGCCTTGCGCGCCTTGGCAAGGTTTTCCAGGTTCTTTGCGTATTGCCCTTCGCCGGTCAGCCGGCTGTTCCGGTGATTGACGTCTTCCGGATCGGTCTTGTCGAGGACGTTCACGATGCTCATCGCTTGATCCACGTTGAGGTCCATCTCCATGTTGACCGTGGCGAGGGCTTGCGCCAGGGCCCGCGGCTTCTCACCCTGCAACGCGGAGCGGAGGTAGCGGAAGGTGTTGCCGTCTTCCGTGCTCAATGCCGCCTTGCCGTCGATCGACTGGATATAGGCGAGGTCTTCCTTCACATGCGCCCGCACCGCCGCCACGGAGTCAGCGAAGCGCTTGATCTTCCCCTCGGTCGCCGGATGCTCGATGCGGCCCGGCACCTTGATCGTATGGAAGCGCTTCTTGAGCGCGGCGAGCTTGCCCGACACGTCGCCGAGCGACGCCTGCTGCGCGTTCCGCTCGGCGACGCGCTTCTCGAACAGTTCGGAGACCTTGGCCGTGCGGCCGTACAGGTCCTGCACCGCCGGCGACTTCGGCGCGCCCAACGACTTCAGCGTGTTCTGGATGTCGGCGAGCGACTTGCGGCCATTGTCCACCTTCTGTTTGTTGGAATAGTCGAGCGGCCGCATCTTGTCGATCTCGCCGGCGACCTTCATCAGCCGTTCCTGCTCGACCGCGACGATCATGCCGACCAGCTTGCCCTTGATGCCGTTGTATTGCTGCGCCGCCTGCTGAAAGGCGGGGTGCGACCGATCCGAGGCCTTCGAGAGATAACCGCCGATCCGGTACAGTTCCTTCAATTGCCGGGCCGCGCCGCGGCCGTCGGCGGGCCGCAGGTTGCGGACCTGCGCCTCGACCAGCTTCATCTCGCGCTGCGCCCGCGCCACCGTGGGATCGACCGCCGCCGCTTTCGGCGGCGCGGCTTTGGGAGCGGCGGTTGGGGCGGCTTGCGTGGCGGCGGGCGTCGACGGTTTGGGCGCGGCGGAGGCCGCCGGGGTCGCCGGCGCCGCGCCGCCGCCGGCCAGCGTCGCGAGCGCGTCGTTGACCGTGTCGAGCCGCTGCTTGGCCTCGGTCCAGGACGCATGCGTCTTGTTGGGGGACGATTCCAGCCGCTTGGCGGCCATCTCCATCGAGCGCTGCAGCCGCTTGATATTGGCCTTGCGCGCCGGGGTCAGCGTCTTCACCTGTTGCTCGGCCCGGCCGATATCGTACAGCGCGCCCTTGATCGCCGAATCCGCGGGCGCGGTCTGGGCGAGAGAGGGCTGCGTGAGCGCAAGAGGGGCGAGCAGGATGGCGGCGAACAGGACGGCCGCGCGCAGGCGGAACGGCATGGCGAATCTCCCTGATTGTCCCCGGGCGGCCCGGCGCACGGAACCCAAAACGGTTGTGGCGATCCCGGGGTTTCGTTCATTACGGGAAATCCTGCCATACCCGGATAGTCGGAACAAGCGACGGACGGTGACGGCACGGGGCCGCAAAGTCATTGCTTGCGGTGATCCCTTCGGCTAAGAGTCCGGGGTTCAGCCACGCCGACGTCCCCTTCGTCTAGTGGCCTAGGACGCCGGCCTCTCACGCCGGAAACAGGGGTTCGACTCCCCTAGGGGACGCCA
>JANQKC010000020.1 GCA_028281325.1 Alphaproteobacteria bacterium | reverse complement strand
GGTGCCCACGACGCTCGACATCATCGGCTATGCACCGGCCGGCGACGCTTTTGCCGGTACGATCGGCCCCAATCAAACGGTCCGGATCTTCACCGGCGGCCCGGTGCCGGACGGCGCCGACGCCATTGTCATCCAGGAAGATACGGAGACGGACGGCGACAGGGTGACCGTCAAGGAATCGGCCCCATCCGGCCACTATATCCGCCCGGCAGGCCTGGATTTTTCCGCCGGCGACCGGTTGTTGACGGCGGGCCAGGTTTTGACGGCGCGCGACATCGGTCTGGCCGCCGCAATGGACCGTCCCTGGCTCATGGTGCGGCGGAAACCCCGCGTCGCGATCCTGGCGACAGGCGACGAAGTGGTCATGCCGGGCGATCCCGTGGGACCGAATCAGATTGTCAGTTCGAATGCCCTTGCCCTTGCCGCGGCGATCAAATCCTTCGGCGGCGATCCGATCCTTCTCGGCATCGCGCCCGACGACCGGGAGGCGCTTAGCCGAATGGCCCATGGCGCGACCGGCGCGGACCTGCTGCTGACGACCGGCGGCGCATCGGTCGGCGACCACGACCTGGTGCAGAGCGTGTTGGGCGAGCAAGGCCTTGCGATCGATTTCTGGCGAATCGCCATGCGGCCGGGCAAGCCGCTGATGTTCGGCACTTTGGGCGAAAGCCTGATGATCGGCCTGCCCGGCAATCCCGTCTCCAGCCTGGTTTGCGCTCTCGTCTTCGTGCAACCCGCCATCAAAGCGATGCTTGCCATCGAAAACGGCGGCCTGCGGCAACGCGCGGCGGTGCTCGGCCACCCCCTCGCCGAGAACGACCGGCGACAGGATTATCTGCGTGCGACCTTGGCCGACGGCGACGACGGTGCCCGAATCGCAACAGCCTTCAGGAAACAAGATAGCTCGATGCTGGTCCCCCTTGCCGGCGCCGATTGTTTCATCGTAAGACCACCCCATGCTCCCGCCGCAAAGGCGGGCGATCCTGTGGATATCCTGGAAATACCGCCCGGATATTGACCCGGTCCCGGAAGTCGCCCGTCCGATTTCCCTTGACCCGATTCGCGAACCAAACTAGAACATATCTCGACGTTTCCGTTTTGTTCGAAGATTTTAACCGTTGTTTTCAGGGGATAAAATCTTCTTCGGCGGTCGTCATGATACTTTTTGCGATGTAGAGGGACTGGGAATGCTCACGCGGAAGCAATATCAACTGTTGATGTATGTTCATGAATGCCTGAAGGAAAACGGCGTGCCGCCCTCCTTCGACGAAATGAAGGAAGCGCTTGATCTCAAATCCAAATCCGGCATCCATCGGTTGATTACCGGCCTAGAGGAACGGGGCTTCATCCGCCGCCTGCCGCACCGCGCGCGCGCCTTGGAAATCCTGCGACTTCCCGAAAACTCGCCGCAGACCGAGCGCCCCAATGTGGGCCGATTCGCGCCGCGACTCGTCAGCGACAACAGCGGCCCGCTTACCGGATCGGCGGTCCCGGACTCCGGCCAAACGGTCTCGCTCCCGCTCTACGGCCGAATCGCCGCCGGCACGCCGATCGAGGCGCTGCGCGAAGAGAACGACAATGTCGACGTGCCGCCCAGCCTGCTCGGCGGCGGCGAAAACTATGCGCTGGAAGTCGAAGGCGATTCGATGATCGACGCCGGCATCTTCGATGGCGATACGGTCATCATCGAGCGATGCGACACCGCCGAAAACGGGGCCATCGTCGTGGCCCTGGTCGACGATGCCGAGGTTACGCTGAAGCGTATCCGCCAGAAAGGCAATTCGATCGCGCTGGAGCCCGCGAACAAGGCCTACGAAACCCGAATCTTCGGCCCCGACCGCGTCGCCGTTCAAGGCCGGTTGATTGGATTGATGCGCCAGTATTAGCCAACAACGGCGAATTCATTTGCCTCCGTTTACGGCCGCCGCGCCGTCCAGGGCCGGTCCCCTCGGTCGGCGCGGACGCTCTTGACCGTCACCGCATCCTTGCCGATCCATATCGCATGCGCGCCGTGCCGCCACAGATCGAATCGATCGATCGTGAGCGCCGCGCCCCGGCAGGCCCGCCGCGCCGGTACGGAACTGATTACGATCCAACCCTGCCGGCAATCATCGACGAAGGCCCGTGCGTCCTTGATGAACGCGATATGCCGTCCGGCGTGGCGATACACGCACCCAAGACCGTCGCAGGCAACCGGCGCAGCGGTTCCCTGCGCGGCATCCCAGAGGCGCGGGGTCGTCTGGCCATCCCGCTCCATCCAGATTTTCGACGCGAACCGTTCTGTTTTTCCGCTCGACAGCCCCAGGGCTCCGTCGGCGAGGCGAACCGCCATCAGTTTGCCGTTCCCGGTGATCAGGATGTCGGGCCGGTCGGTCAACGGAATGGCGAGCAACCCGCCGATGATTCCCAGGCACCCCAGCAATCGAACCCGGTCCTGCCACAGACATAGCCAGAGTCCGCCCAACACGATTGAAACCAGTCCCGCCGCCGGCAGGACCGGCAGCGTCGCCACCGCGCCCGGCCATCCGGCCACCGTCCGGGCGACCGCCACGATCCACTCGATGCCCCATCCCATGGGAACCAGCGCAACCTTTTCCAGACCGAAGGGCATCAGCGCCGCCCCGAGAACGCCCCACGGCATGATCCAGAAACTCGCGATGGGAACGGCAGCGAGATTCGCCACGAGCCCGAACTGCGTGATCCGGCCGAAATGGTGCAGCGCGATCAGCCCGGTCGCCGCGCCGGCAACGATCGTGCTGATTGCGACGCCGGCGAAATAGAACGACAGCTTGCGGCCGGGGCCGCCGCCCCGCAGCCAATCGCGCAACGGTTCGCGCAACGCCTCATAGACCGCTACCAAGGCGACCACGGCGGCAAAGGACATCTGGAAACTGGCGCTCAGCAGCACGTCCGGCGACAGCACGAGAACGATCATCGCCGCCCACGCGACAAGACGCAGCGACAGCGCCGTGCGGTCCACCAACACGGCGAAGAGCACGATCCCGGTCATGATGAAGGCCCGCTGCGTCGGCACCGTCGCGCCGGCGAGCAGCAGGTAAATGAAGGCGCCGACCAACGCGGCCATTGCGGCGATCTTCTTGATCGGCAGGCGCAACGCGATCGGCTCGCAAGAAGCCAACAGAAAGCGGACGCCGAAGAACAGGATCGTCGCCACGAGTCCGAGATGGAGCCCCGATATGGCCAGGAGATGAGCAAGCCCGGAGTCCCGCAAAGCCTGGACCGTGTCTTCGGGAATCCCGCTTCGATCGCCCACGATCAACGCGGCCGCGATGGCGCCGCTTTCCCCCGGAAGGGCGCCCCGTATCCGGTCCGCCATCGCTTGGCGCAGCGTCGCCAGTTTGATCGCCGCTGTGACGACGCCGCCGCCACCGGAAACTTCGTCCACCGGCTTCACATGGCCCAAGGCGAACCCGACGGCGCCGATCCGGGAAAACCAGGCTCGGCGCTGGAAGTCATAGGCGCCCGGCATCGCCGGGGCCGGCGGCGGCGAAAGACGCGCCAGGACCGAAATCCGGTCCCCGACGCCGACCTCGTCGCCTCTCCGCAGCCGAAGGCGTATCCGGTCCGGCGTGGCCGCGGGAACCAGCCGGCGCACAACCGGATTGTCCAGGATCACGCGCGGCCCTTTGAGGGCCCGCTCGAGCTGCACGACTTGTCCGGTCACCATGACCGCCTTGATCGGTTTGACTAAGACCGGCGCCGCGACGCGATGCGTCTGCAGTTGCGCGACAAGGAATCCGGCGCAGGCAAGCGCCAAGGCAACGAATAATGCCCGCGCAAACACCGCATGCCGACACGCCCACGCCGCGCCGAGCGAGCAGGCCAACGCCGATGCGGCCCACCAAGGAGACGGTTCAAACCGCAGAGAAAAATAGGCAGCGATCCCGGCCCCGAACAAAACCGGCGTCCACAATGGCCAGCGGTCGCGCTGCGCCGCCGACAGCGCCTCGACCCGCGCCACCACGGCACACCAAACGGCCCTGAACTCGGACTCCGACGCACCCAGCGCCGACATGACATCTCTCCCCTCGCCCCCAACCGCCGCAACGCGTTTCTCGAGCATATATGGCACGCGACGCGCCGCAATAGTCGGCGGGGGCAAAGCGCTTCCAACAAATCTTCGCATATAGCCCGGCCGGAAAAACAACGAAGGCGCGCGGTCCACAAAACCGCGCGCCTTCCTTGTTAGACTAGAACAAACCTTAGAATCTGCGTTTTAAAACCTTGCTGTTTCTAAAAACTACAGGACTCCGGCCTGGTAATTGTCGGCAAAAAACGCAAGGCCTCCCCCAAACCCGATCCCGGCCCGGACATGCCCCGTGATCTCGTTGTCGGTCGCCGTTACTTTCGTGACACCATCCGCTTTCAAGGTGAGTTGATTTCCAATGACTTCTAACCGAACCGTCGTCGGGTAAGTGGCATGGGGCTCCAATACCGCAGTCCCGATGGGCGTCTGCACGCCGTTAACGAATTTCACTAGCTGATACTCATCTTCATCCGGTCTCACCCAGATGTGGCGACCAGCATAGAACGTGTTCTCGCTTGGGTGAATCCGGCAGACGACGAAGACAGACCTGTTGCCACCGCCGGTTCCATTATAGTCAATCGCCTGTATCTCCGAGAACATGTCGGCGCTGGTCAGGTCTTTCTCCGCACGCCAGAAACCTGACTGGTTGGTCGGCAACCAAACCTGGTTGAGCAGGACCTGGCCAGCGCCGTCTCCAACACCAGCAATCACGCCCCACGGCCATCCGTCGGCCGAGGTTCCGAGGCCTGCCGGATCGTTCGGTCTGTTGAAGTCGTCGGTGAGTTCCGCCGTCGGCACCACCACCGACGATCCAGCTTCTAGATTTCCGGTCAGAACCCAGGTATCGATGGCCTGCTTATAGAGAAACGCCACCGAGCCCTTTCCTAACAGGTTCGTGTTGAACCCATCGTTGACGATCAGCGTAACGCCGGTTCCGGGACTCACCGTCACCTGTCCGTCACCGAGTTGCGCGAGGCGGACGACGTCTCCGTCCGCGAAGGGAACGTCGGCGTTCGGCGGCACCGTCAGCGTGAACGGCGCGGCGTTGTCGCATTCCACCATCCGCTCGTTCGCGTCCGAAAGCGCAAGCGTGTAGCCGGTGCCGGCCTGCTGATTGGGTCGCAATCCATGGTGCAAGATTTGTCTGCTTCGCTTTCCTGGGATTGATTGCACAATTGCGAATGCAAAGGAGCATTCGGGACCGGTTTCCTCAATCAAATGCGGCGCGAAATCGCTGCGAAACCACATCGGCCGCATCGCAAGTGCGTCGACGGGCCCGGTCCCGAACGCCGCCCGCTTTTCCGTCGGGCATCAATGCCTGTCGCCCCGTGCGACGCTATGTTAAACCGCGCATAGTCAACGCAGGACAGCCTCAAGCATGACAGTCGTAACCCGATTTCCCCCGTCGCCGACCGGCCGCCTTCACATCGGGAGCGCGCGGACCGCGCTCTTCAATTGGCTCTACGCCCGCCACCATGGGGGGCGCATGGCGCTGCGGATCGAGGACACGGACCGTAAACGCTCGACCCAGGAGGCGATCGACGCCATTCTGGACGGGCTCACCTGGCTCGGCCTCGACTGGGACGGCGACATCGTCTTTCAAACCCGGAACGCCGAGCGCCATGCTGCGGTCGCGAAGGAGTTGATCGACGCCGGCAAGGCCTACCACTGCTACTGCACGCCGGAAGAACTGAAGGAAATGCGGGAATCCGCCAGGGCGGCCGGCCGTCCAGCCCTATATGACCGGCGGTGGCGCGACCGGGACCCAGCCGACGCCCCGGCGGGCGTCGATCCGGTGGTCCGGATAAAAATGCCGCAGTGCGGCAAGACGACCATCCCGGACCTCGTTCAAGGCGACGTCACCATCGCCAACGAGCAACTCGACGACTTTATCCTGCTGCGCGCCGACGGAACGCCGACCTACATGCTTTCGGTCGTCGTCGACGACCACGATATGGGCATCACGCATATCATCCGTGGCGACGATCACCTCAACAATGCCTTCAGGCAGTTGCATCTGTTCCGGGCGATGGACTGGCCGGTCCCCGCGTTCGGCCATATCCCGCTGATCCACGGGGCCGACGGGCAGAAGCTGTCGAAACGGCATGGCGCGCTCGGCGTCGAGGAGTACCGCGCGATGGGATTCCTGCCCGAAGCGATGCGGAACTATCTGCTCCGCCTCGGCTGGAGCCATGGCGACGAGGAAATCATCTCGACCGAGCAAGCCGTCGCATGGTTCGACCTCGACAGAGTCGGCCGGTCGCCCGCCCGGTTCGATCTGGCCAAACTGGAAAGCCTGAACGCCCATTATCTCAAGGAATCCAGCAATACCCGGCTGGTGGAGATGATTGTCCCGCTTATCGAAACGACCCACGATGTGTCGATCGACGACAATGGTCGTACTCGTTTAGCGCGCGGTATGGAGGGGCTCAAACCGCGGGCGAAAACGCTGCTGGACCTCGCCCAGAACGCCGCCTTTTACGTCATCCGGCCGCGCTTCCCGCTGGAGAACGCCAAGGCCGCCAAGCTGCTGAAGGAACCGGCCATAGCCATCCTCGCCGATACCGCCGCCGCCCTGTCGGCGGCTGTTTCCTGGAAGAGCGACGATATCGAATCCGTTCTGCGCGCCTTTGGCGAGGAACATGACCTCGGCCTTGGAAAGGTTGCTCAACCATTGCGAGCGGCGCTGACGGGCTCGAACGCGTCGCCCAGTCTCTTCGAAGTGATGGAAATCCTAGGCCCGGAGGAGACTATCGCCCGCATCCGGGCCGTGCCCGGGGTCCTGCCCAATTCTTGAGCACGATTGCCCAACGCCGCCAATACGGGTATACTGCACTGCAACAGAGACAAGGGTAGCCGGGAAAGCAGGCGAAGGCCGCATCTTGCCCCCTGTCGCGATCTGACGCTTGCCAGATATAAAGGAATTAATATGACGCAGAAAAAATCTGCCACCGGTTCGGCGGCTTCGAACGAGTATGTGACACTCACCGACCACAGCACCGGTGAAAACTATGACTTTCCCCTGATGCCGGGATCGACCGGCCCGAAAGTCATCGACGTTCGCAGCTTGTACGGGCAAACCGGGCATTTCACCTATGATCCGGGGTACACGTCGACCGGCGCCTGCGAATCGCAGATTACCTATATCGACGGCGAAGAAGGCATCTTGATGCACCGCGGTTACCGCATCGAGGAACTGGCCGAACAAAGCGACTTCATGGAGGTCTGCTACCTTCTGTTGAACGGCGAATTGCCGACCAAAGCCCAGAAGGAAGAATTCGAGACGACCATCACCTATCACACGATGGTTCACGAGCAACTCAACTATTTCTTCCGCGGATTCCGCCGCGACGCCCATCCGATGGCGATCATGGTTGCCGTGGTCGGCGCCTTGTCCGCCTTCTATCACGACTCCCTCGATGTGACGGACGAACGTCAACGCATGATCACGTCGCACCGCCTGATCGCGAAGGTGCCGACGATCGCCGCGATGGCCTACAAGTTTTCCGTCGGTCAGCCGTTCGTCTATCCGCGGAACGACCTCTCCTATGCCGAGAATTTCTTGCACATGATGTTCTCCGTGCCGGCCGAGGAGTACAAGGTCAATCCGGTACTGGCGAAAGCCATGGACCGCATCCTTATCCTGCACGCCGATCACGAACAGAACGCCTCGACGTCGACGGTCCGCCTCGCGGGATCGACGGGCGCCAACCCGTTCGCCAGCGTGTCGGCGGGCATTTCCTCGCTGTGGGGGCCGGCGCATGGCGGCGCCAACGAAGCCGTGCTGAAGATGCTCGACGAGATCGGCAGCGTCGACAACATCGCCGAGTATGTCGAGAAGGCCAAGGATCCGAACGACGAGTTCCGGCTCATGGGCTTCGGCCATCGCGTGTACAAAAACTACGATCCGCGCGCCAAGGTGATGCAGCAGAGCTGCCATGAAGTGTTGGATGCCCTCGGCATCCGCGACGAGCCGCTGCTGAAACTGGCGATGGAACTGGAGCGCCTGGCCCTAGAGGACGAGTATTTCGTCAGCAAGAAACTCTTCCCGAATGTCGACTTCTATTCCGGCATCATCCTGAAAGCGATGGACTTCCCGACCAGCATGTTCACGGTGCTGTTCGCCGTCGCCCGAACGGTCGGCTGGATTTCCCAGTGGAAAGAGATGATCGAGGATCCGACGGCCAAACTGGGACGGCCGCGTCAACTCTACACCGGCGCCACCGAACGCCCCTTCGTGCCGTTGAGCAAGCGGTAGAACAGAGCGATACGCGCGGATCATGTCCGCGCGCGGTGACATGTCACGCGGCGGGTGGAGCTTCCATCCGCCGTTTTCCTATGTCCTGATCATTCGATCCTAGATCGTTATGAATTTATCCTGAATCGAGGAAACAGGGTTCCCAAAGGTTGCGAATAATGATTCACAGTGTTTGCTGCGTATGGAGGTCAGCAAAC
>JANQKC010000041.1 GCA_028281325.1 Alphaproteobacteria bacterium | reverse complement strand
CCGCCGGTGAAGATCCGGACCGTTTGATTGGGGCCGATCGTACCGGCAAAAGCGTCGCCGGCCGGTGCATAGCCGATGATGTCGAGCGTCGTGGGCACCGATGCGACGTCTGCCGCCCGGACCGCGTATCCGTCCATTGCCGATACGGCGGCGGGCGGCTGCGTACGGCGTGCATCAAGGTCTTCGGCAAGGACACGGCCCAGGCCGTCGGCAAGGCCGCATTGTTCGGCGGGGGCGGGCTTCGACGCCGCAATGATGCGTTGCTGGGCCTCTTCCACCGACAGCATCAGGGCGCCTCGTAGTCGCCGGACTTGCCGCCCGCCTTCCGGGTCAAGCGGATGTTCGTGATCTGCATGCCGCGGTCGATCGCCTTGCACATGTCGTAGACGGTCAAGGCGGCGACCGAAACGGCGGTCAGCGCCTCCATTTCGACTCCGGTTTGGCCCATCGTTTTGCAGGTGGCGGTGATATCGACCGCGTCCCCGGAGTCTGCCAACGACAGCATCACCTTCACCGACGACAATGGCAGCGGGTGGCACAGCGGAATGAGGTCGGCGGTCCGTTTAGCCCCCATGATCCCGGCCAGTTGCGCGACGGACAGCACGTCGCCCTTCTTGATACCGCTATCGGCGATGCGCCTTGCGGTTTCCGGCAGCATGTTGACGGTACCCTTGGCCGTCGCCGTGCGGGCCGTGACGTCCTTCGACGACACGTCGACCATCACCGCGTTGCCGTCCTTGTCCAGATGCGTGAGATCGGCCATGGATCGCCGTCAGGCCGGTTGCGCGAGCGGGCGGGCGAGGAGCGTGCGGGTGGCGGCGGCGACGTCCGACTGACGCATCAGCGATTCGCCGATCAGGAAGCAGGACGCGCCGGCCGCCGCCATCCGTTCCAGGTCGGCGGGTTCGGACAATCCGCTTTCGCTGATGAGAATGCGACCGTCGGGAACGGCGTCGGCCAACGACTCGGTCGTTGCCAGGTCGACGTCGAGCGTCTTGAGGTTGCGGTTGTTGATTCCGATCAGGCGCGACTTGAGCGCTAGCGCGCGGTCCAATTCCTCGGCGTCGTGGACTTCGACCAGCACGTCCATGCCGAGATCCTGGGCGGTCGCTTCGAGGTCGGCCGCCTCGGCGTCGCTCAACGCCGCCATGATCAGTAGGATACAGTCGGCGCCGATCGCACGCGACTCGTAAACCTGATATGCGTCGAGAATGAAGTCTTTACGCAGGACCGGCAAGGTCGTCGCCATGCGTGCGGCTGTCAGGTAACCGTCGCGCCCCTGGAAATAGGGGACATCGGTCAGGACCGACAGGCAGGTCGCGCCGCCGGATTGGTAGGCCCGGGCCAAGGCCGCCGGCGCGAAATCGTCCCGAATCAAGCCTTTGCTGGGCGATGCTTTCTTGATTTCCGCGATCAGGCCGTAGTCGCCGCGGCCGACTGCCTCCGCCAGGCGGTCGGCGAAGGGGCGCAGCGCCGGTCCGTTGGCGGCCTGCGCCTTGATGTCGTCGAGCGGCACCTCGGCCTTGCGCGCCGCGACATGGTCGCGTTTGTCGGCGCAGATCTTATCCAGGACGTCGCTCATACGGCTTTCCCGACGATGGTGAGCATGCGCTCCAGCGTGGATTTCGCGGCGCCCGTATCGATCGACTTTGCGGCGACCGCGGCGCCCTCGCGCAGGTCGCGGGCGCTGCCGGCGACCACGAGCGCCGCGGCGGCATTGAGCAGCACGATGTCTCGGAACGGTCCCGGCGCGCCGCCAAGCAAGCTGCCGATGGCTTCCGCGTTCTCGACGGGCGTGCCGCCCTTTAAATCCTCCAGACGCGCCGTCGGGAGCCCGGCCTCCTGCGGGCTCACGTCGAAGACGCGCACGTCGCCGTCCTTGAGTTCCGCCACTTTCGACGGGCCGGTGGTCGTCAGTTCATCCATCCCGTCGGATCCATGGACGACCCAGACGCGCTCCGCGCCCAGTTTGCCCAGCACCTGCGCCATCGGCTCGATCCAATGATCGGAAAAGGTACCGACCAGCAGACGGGTGACGGTCGCCGGGTTCGACATCGGTCCCAGCAGGTTGAAGATGGTGCGAATACCCATTTCGACGCGGGCGGGCCCGACATGCCGCATGGCCGAATGATAGATCGGCGCCATCATGAAACCGATCCCGGCCTCGGCGATCGATTGCTGAACGGCTTCCGGAGAGGCCTCCAAGTCGACGCCCAGCGTGCCCAGCACGTCCGCGGCGCCCGATTTCGAGCTCGCCGCGCGGTTCCCGTGTTTCGCGACCGGAACGCCGCAGCCGGCCACGACGAGCGCCGTCGCGGTCGAGACGTTGTAGGTGCCGTGGGAATCGCCGCCGGTGCCGACCACGTCGATCGCGCCCGACGGCGCGCGGATTTTCAGGGATTTGTCGCGCATCGTGCGCACCGCGCCGGTGATTTCCTCGACGGTTTCGCCGCGCATCCGCAGCGCCATGAGCAACGCGCCGATTTGCGCCGCCGTTGCATCGCCCGACATCATCACATCGAACGCTGCCGCCGCTTCGGCCTCGGTAAGAGATTTCCCGTCGGCGACGATGGCGAGAAAGGGTTTGAGGTCGGGTCGTTGTTCGGTGTCCGGTGCCATACCTCGGTCCCTAATTTCTCTTGCGTGATGATAGTGAAAGGAAGTTTTTCAAGACCTTGTGGCCGTTTTCTGAGGCAATGCTTTCCGGGTGGAACTGCACCCCGTGCAGCGGCAGGCTGCGATGCGCAAGGCCCATCACGACGCCGTCGTCGGTCTCGGCGGAAACCTCCAAACACGCGGGCATCGAGTCCCGTTCGATTACCAGCGAGTGGTAGCGCGTCGATTTGAACGGCGACTCCAGATCGGCGAAAACCCCGGTTCCGTTATGGTTTATGGCGCTCAGCTTGCCGTGCATCGGCTCGGGCGCGCGGACCACTTTGCCGCCCATGGCCTGGCCGATCGCTTCATGGCCGAGGCAGACGCCGAGCAGCGGGAGTTCGCGCTCGGCGCAGGCATGCACCATATCGAGGCTGATCCCCGCGCTGTCCGGGTCGCAGGGTCCCGGCGAGATGACGATGCCTTCCGGATCCTGGTCCAACACCGCGTCGACGCCGATGGCGTCGTTGCGATGCACGACGACATCGGCCCCCAACTCACCCAGAAAGTGATAGAGGTTGTAGGTAAAGCTATCGTAATTATCGATTAAGACAAACATTCCAAATGGTTGTCGCAGAATCTTGCGACAGTCTCCACCATGCCCATAGTCCTGATTTTATAGCAGGGAAGGGAGCCGTAAGAAAGCAATCCTGTGTCGCGCCGCCGGGAAACTCAGCGCCCGGTGAAGACCGGTTTGCGTTTCTCGACGAAGGCGCGCTTCGCTTCCTTCGAATCCTCGGATTTGGACACTTCCACGGTCATGTTCTGTTCGAACCGGTAGCCGTCCCGAAGCGTCATTTCCTCTATCGCGTTCAGCGCGTGCTTCGCCAACTTGATTGCGATCGGACTTTTCGACGCGATGTCTTCGGCAAAGCCCATCGCGCACGCCATCAGGGCGTCCGGTGCGACACAGGCCTCCACCACGCCGAGCCGGTACAGTTCGGGGCCCGTGACCCGATATCCCGTGAGCATCATCCGGCGAACCGTGGAATGGCCGAACAGCCGCATCGCGTGGCGGCCGCCGCCGAGCAGGCCGACGTTGATTTCCGGGAGAGCCAGAACCGCCGACTCGGAGGCCACCAGGATGTCGCAGGATGCGGCCACCGCCAAGCCGGCGCCGAGGGCCGGGCCGTTGATCGCGCCGATCACCGGTTTCTGGCATTCCATGATCGAATAGAAACATCCGCGAACCCGTCGGTTATGCTGCCAGGCGTCGCCGGGACCGCGTTCCTCGCCGGCCTGTTGCTTTATGTCCGCGCCGGCGGAGAAACACTTGCCCGCACCGGTCAGGACGGCGACGCGAACCGCGTCGTTATCGCTGATCCAGTCGAAAACGGCCGCCATATCCTTATGAAACTGGGCGTTTTGAGCGTTTACCGGCGGCCGGTTCATCGTCACCGTGGCGACATGTGACTCGATGGAACAAAGAACGGTTTCCGTCTCCATGGCGGATTTCTCCCTTCGGCTGGATCGGCCAGCGAGGCGATGGCCGGAAAATTCGAGAATTGATGCCAAGGACATACCGTTTCGTACGGCGCTTGGCGAATCCTCCGGCGGTTTGATTCTGCAGAAGAACCAATCTTTTATCGGCACCGTTCAGTAAACGTTCATTTTTTTAAGACATCAGTAGGCCGCTGCGATGGGATGCGACTCCTAAGCCGTTCACCGTGGTGGTGTGTCGGCACAACATCGCCTATACATGCGAGGGGCATTCGCCGAGCAAAGGCATGGGAAACCGCATAGACGACCAAACAGGCGACCGCGACGGCACTGCGGCGCCCGGCACCGTTCCGAACGGCACGCTGCGGCGTTTCGGCAGCGGCGCGTGGTGGCGTGCCGTGGCCGAGCATTACGGACCGTCGGCCGCGAAAGTGTCGTCGACCTTGGCTTTCGCCTTCGCCATCGGAATCGGTCTGGGCGTGGTCCTGGCATCCGGATTGGACGATTCCGGGGACTATGAATATGCGCGCGCCGGCGGCGCCGAGCCCGCCGACGTAACGGAGACGGCGTCGCGCGCGGCCCAGCCGGAACCACCGTATTCGATTTCGGTCAGCGTTCGCGAGACGACCGGTCCGGCGGCAGCCCAGATCGGCGAGACCTTAGACGATGTCCCGTTAGAAACATTTACAGCCGAAACGCAGGCGACCGTGGCTGATATGGCGACGGCGGAGGCGGAAGCCGTGGCGGCGGAAGCGGCGACAGAGCCCGTGGCCGATGAACCTGCCGATACGGTGGATGCAAAAACATCCGTGTCGGAGGCCCCGGAAACTAGGCAGGTTGCGGAGAAGCCGGTGGGCGGAGCATCGCCGGCGACGGCTGATCCCGCCGCTGATTCCAAGGATATCATCGCGGTGTTGTTGGAGACCGGCGCAGATGTTCCGTCGGGCGGCAAGGCGGTTGATCCGCCGGTCGCGGTGACCCCGCCTGTTGGGAAGACCGCGGCGGCGGATGCCGATGCGGTCGCCTTGGCGGCGGACGATTCGGACGATGTGGATAGTCTCGCGGACGATACCGTGGGGGTCGACGCCGACATCGCCGGCGTCACCGCGTTGAGCGGGCGCAAGCTTGCCGCCTTGCCCGGGCCGCGCGACGCGACGTGGCTTCGTCACGCGGTACGGACGGCGCGGCAGCCCGGAAAGGCGATGATCGCCATCGTGATCGACGACCTGGGGATCGATCAGAAGCGGACGCGTCGGGCGATCGACATGCCGGGGCCGATGACCATGTCGTTTATTCCGTACGGCTATAACCTGGCTCGGTTGACCGATACGGCGCGGGCGGCGGGGCATGAAATCCTGCTGCACTTGCCGATGGAACCGTTGGCGCGGTCGACCGACCCGGGGCCGCACGCCATGCTGACCAGCCTGAGCGCGGAAGAGTTGCAGCGGCGTTTGGTATGGAACTTGGCGCGCATGGACGGCTATGTCGGGGTCAACAACCATATGGGAAGCCGGTTCACCGCATGGCGGCCGGGTATGCAGTTGGTGATGCGCGAGATTCGGGAACGGGGGTTACTGTTCCTGGATTCTTGGACCAACAAGCGGTCCTACGGCGTAAAACTGGCGCGCGAGGTTGGCGTTCCCAACGCGGTGCGTGATGTTTTCATTGACCATGACATTGACGCGGCATCGATCGGTAAGCGCTTGCGGCAACTCGAATCGATCGCTCATCGGCGGGGGTTTGCCATCGGTATCGGCCATCCCTACGACCTCACGGTAAAGCTGCTGCCGGCCTGGATGGCCGAGGCCGAGGCGCGCGGAATCCAGTTCGTTCCGATCAGCACGATCGTTCAACGCCGCTTAACCGCCGGCTAGTTTTTCGGCTTGGCGTCTTCTTCCTGGGCAAAACGCACGGCTTCTTCCACCGCGCGCATCAGCGCCCGGGCCTTGTTCCAGCTTTCCTGATACTCCGCTTCCGGGTCGCTGTCGGCGACGATGCCGCCGCCGGCCTGGACATAGACTTTGTCGTCTTTGACCACCGCCGTGCGGAGCGCAATGCAGGTATCCATGTCGCCGCCGGCGCCGAAATACCCGATACAGCCGGCATAGACGCCGCGGCGCTCGTTTTCCAATTCGTCGATGATTTCCATCGCGCGGACCTTCGGCGCGCCGGATACCGTGCCCGCCGGGAAGCCGGCGATAAGCGCCGAAAGCGCGTCATGATCCGACCTGATCTTGCCGGTCACGTTCGAGACGATGTGCATGACGTGGCTGTAGTATTCGATGATGAACCGCTCGGTCACGGTGACGGACCCGACCTCGCTCACCCGACCGACGTCGTTGCGGCCCAGATCCAGCAACATGAGATGCTCGGCGCGCTCCTTGGGGTCGGCGAGCAAGTCCTTTGCGTAGGCTTCGTCCTCCGCGGCGTCCTTTCCGCGCGGGCGGGTTCCGGCGATCGGACGGATCGTGACGGTGTCGTCCCGCAGCCGGACCAGGATCTCCGGGCTGGACCCGACGATCGCGAAGTCGTCGAAATTCAGGAAAAAAAGGAAGGGCGACGGATTAAGGCGGCGTAAGGCGCGATAGAGCGCGAAAGCCGGCAGCTTGAAGGGAATCTCGAACCGCTGGCTGACGACCACCTGGAAGATGTCGCCCGCGAGGATGTATTCCTTCGATCGTTCGACCATGGCGTGGAATTCTTCGCGCGTCATGTTCGACGACGGCGTCGGCGGCTCACCGATGACGGGCGCGTCACTGCCATGCGCCAGGGCGCGTCCGAGGTCGGATACGATCCGCCACAACCGCTCGGTCGCGGCATCATAGGCGTTGGTCGCGTCGACGCCGCTTTCGGGTCGAACGGGGGTGACCACCGTTACCGTGTCTTCGATGGTGTCGAAGACCGCGATGACGGTCGGCCGTAGAAACAGCCCCGACGGCAGGCCGATGACTTCCGGATTGGCGTCGGGCAACCGCTCCATCAAACGGACCATGTCATAGCTCATGAAACCGACGAGGCCGGCCGCCATGGGGGGAAGCCCTTCGGGAAGTTCGATCTCGGATTCCGCCAGGACGTCGCGCAGGGTGTCGAGCGGGCTGCCGTCGCAGGGCTCGTAGGCGTCCGGCGCCGTGTCCGGGGTCCGGTTGATCTCCGACTTGTCGTCCTGGCAGCGCCAGATCAGGTCGGGGTTCAGCCCGATGAACGAGTAGCGCCCGCGGATCGCGCCGCCTTCGACCGATTCGAGCAGGAAGCTGTAGGGTTTGTCCTCGGCCAGCTTGAGCATCGCGGAGACAGGCGTCTCCAGGTCCGCCACGAGCCGGGTCCAGACGACTTGCGCCTCGCCGGTCGCGTACCGGCGCGCAAAATCGTCAAACTCAGGATTCGCTCGCATCTATGGCCGCGTTTGCGTTGAAGTGATAATCCACGGCGTCCTGGTTGATCGTCACGCCGTGACGGCCCCGCAACGCCTCGCCGAGCTGCGCCGTGATGTCGTTGGCGATCCCGGTCACCAGCGTGCGCGAGACGGTCTCGACGCCCTCCTTGTCCTGTTCGGCGGACGCGGCCTGGATACCGGTCAGTTGAGCGATATCGACCCCGTTGACGCCGTCCGACATTGCGGCCTTGCCGATGTCCTTATGGCCGAACAGCTGCGAGATCAGTTCCGCCGGCATGTTCGCCGGCGCACTTTCACCGGTTCGCGTGAAGGCGTCGGTGGCTTCGGATTCGGCTTTCAACTCGCCGGCGATATCGGCGAGTTGCGCGCCGCCGTTCAAGCGCTCGACGATTTTCGTCGCGGACTCCCGCGCGACTTTCCACCGCTCATCGGCCTTCCAGTCCTCGATCGCGTCGGCGCGGACGGTGTCCAGCGGCCGCAAGGCCGGGGCGGTGACGGACTCCACGTTGATGACGAAGAAGCCGCCGCCAGCCGTTTCGCCGAGCAGCGAATCCTGACCGCTAGGCGTTTCGAATGCCGATTCAAGGAAGGGGGCCGCGGGGAGGTTAGCGATCGGTGTGTCGTTGGGGCCGCGGCCTTCGCGGTCGATCGCGTCAATCCTGTGAAGCTTGAGGTCGAGGTCCCGCGCCGCGTCGGTCAGGGGGGAGCCGCCGCCCAGCGCTTCTTCCAGGCGGTTGGCGATATCGAGCACCTGGTTGATGCCTTCTTCGTTGGCGAGATCCGCGTTCAGCGACTCGCGCGCTTCCTCGAAACTGGGCGTTTCGCCGGCCACGATTTCGTCGATCTGAAGGATCTGCAGACCAAAAGGACCGGTGATCGGATCGGACGGCTGACCCATCGACAGATCGAAGGCCGGATCGGCCAACTGCGCCGGCAGGTCGGCCTTGGTGAGCGTACCCAGCTTCGTCGCGCTTTCGTCCTGGCCGGCAAGGTCTTTGGCGACCGACGTGAAGTCCTCGCCGCCGCGGATGCGGTCGAGCGCCTTGTCCGCCGTTGCCTGGTCGGGCACGAGCATTTGTAAAACAGTACGTTTTTCCGGCGTGCCCAGCGTATCGCGGCGTTCGTCGTAGACTTCCCGCAGCTTTTGTTCCGAAATCGTTATGTCTTTCGAAACTTCCGCGGGATTGAGATAGACATAGTTCAGCGCCCGGTATTCCGGCGCGGTGAAATTGATGGAATTCGCCTTGTAGAAGGCGTCGAGTTCTTCCGCGCTCGGCTCGCGCATCGGGCTGTTCTGGTCGACCGGTAGGGTCATTACTGCCGCGGTGCGCCGTTCGTTGCGCCAGGCGTACAGCTTGTCGACCAAGGCCTGGGGGGCGGCCGTGCCTTGCGTCAGGCTGTTGATGTACTGGTCGCGCAAGAGTCCCGCTTCGAGCTGCGCCAGAAATTCTTGTTCGTTTGTGCCGTTGTTGCGCAAGATGTTTTGGAACTCGTAGGAACTGATATTACCGAACTGCTGATGGATTTGTCGCCGGAGCGTGTCCTCGCTGGTCGCGAGCCCCATTTCCCGGGCCGCCTCGTCGAACAGGGTCAAGGTAACGATCTGACGCAACACCTGATCGAGAACGCCAAGTTCGCGGGCGCGCTGTTCGTCGATATTCAACGGGCGGAGCCGCTCCACCTCGTTTCGGAAAGCCTGGCTCAACTGGTTCGATGAGATTTCCCGATCGCCGACCTCGGCCACCGTGCCGCCGACATTCCCGCCAAAATAGGAATCGCCGATTCCCCAGACCGCGAAGCTGAGCACGAGCAGCCCGAACAGCGCTTTAATGAAGATCGACCCGATCGAACTGCGAAGCGATTGAAGCATCTCACCATGCTCACCTAATTGACGAAAAAATCGGCCGTTTCGCGGCGGCGGGGCATGATAGAAGCGGCCCCGGCACCCCGCAACCTACAAATCGTTCAGATTGGGGCTCTCGTCTTCAACGTCCTTGGGGTAGCCACAGCGGGGAGTGGTCTCCGCCGCGCGGGCCATGGTATCAAGCGGCTGTCTCGGCGATGGGCCGAGGATCTGAACGGGCTAGAGAGAGACGAACCGAAATGGGTGCTGAACGGACGCCGGTCATCGCCGGCAATTGGAAGATGAACGGATTGCAGCAGGACGGCTTGGCCTTGGCGCGGGATGTCGCCGCGGGCGCGGGCGCGTACGCCTGCGAATTCGTCGTCTGCCCGCCGGCGACGCTGTTGGCGCCGGTCGCTGGCGTATTGGCCGGAAGCGGTGTGCAGCTTGGCGCCCAGAACTGCCATGCCGAGCCCGACGGCGCCCATACCGGCGACATCAGCGCCGCGATGCTGGTCGATGCCGGCTGTTCGCATGTCATTCTGGGCCATTCCGAACGCCGGGCCGACCATGGCGAGGACGACGCCGCGGTTCTGGCCAAGGCCGCGGCCGCGCTGGCGGCGGGTCTGATCGCGGTCGTCTGCGTCGGCGAGACCGAGGCGGAACGCGACGCGGGGCGGGCGCTGGAGGTGGTGGCGACACAGGTCGCCGGATCGGTTCCCGAGAACGCGACCGCGGCGAATACCATCGTGGCGTATGAGCCCGTCTGGGCGATCGGCAGCGGCCGTACGCCGACTCCGAGTGAGATTCAGGCGGTTCACGCGCATATCCGGTCCGCCATTTCGGGCCGGTTGGGCGATGACGCCGCGGCGGCGATGCGCTTGCTCTACGGCGGGTCGATGAAGCCGGCGAACGCCGCGGAATTGCTGGCGATCGAGGATGTCGATGGCGGGTTGATCGGGGGCGCTAGCCTCAAAGCGGAAGATTTTCTCGCAATTGCCCGAAGTTGTCCCTAGCCATGACCCCCTTTAATGACTAAATACTGCGGGCGGCGAACAGACAGCGCTAGGGGAATAGTCGTCTTTCGGCTCGTGATACCTGTATAGGAAGTAACGTGGAAACGATCGTCCTAGTTATACATTTGATCTTGGCGATCGCGTTGGTCGGCGTCGTGCTGCTCCAGCGTAGCGAAGGCGGTGGTCTAGGAATCGGCGGCGGCGGTGGCAGCGGCGGCGGACTTATGAGTGTCCGAGGAACCGCGAGCCTGCTTACCCGGGCGACCGGCATCCTCGCGACCGCTTTCATGGCGACGAGCCTCACTCTCGCGATCATGGCTGGCAACCAGTCGGAACGGCGGTCGATCCTGGATCAACCCACCGCTGCGCCGACGACGCAGGAAGCGCCGGCGCAACCCAGCGTCCCGCTGTCTCAATAATCGCCATTTGGGGTGTGCTGCCACGCGAGGCGCGCAACGGCGTGCCGGTCGGGATGATGCGTGGCAGGCTGAACTGAGAACGGTGGTTTAGCGGGCGATGGCGCGGTTTATCTTTATTACGGGTGGCGTGGTTTCTTCTCTGGGCAAAGGGCTGTCGGCGGCCGCGCTTGGCGCGTTGCTGGAAGCGCGCGGTTTCAAGGTTCGGCTGCGCAAGCTCGACCCTTACTTGAATGTCGATCCGGGCACCATGAGCCCGTACCAGCATGGCGAAGTCTACGTCACCGACGACGGCGCCGAGACGGATCTGGATCTCGGGCATTATGAGCGCTTTACCGAGGTGTCCTGCCGGCAGAGCGATAATGTCACCGCCGGTCGGATTTACTCCCATGTCATCGCGCGCGAACGCCGCGGCGATTATCTGGGCGGGACGGTGCAGGTCATTCCGCACGTCACCGACGCGATCAAGGAATTCATCACCTCGGACCTGACCGACGAAGACTTCGTCCTCGTGGAGATCGGCGGCACGATCGGCGATATCGAGGGGCTGCCCTTCGTCGAGGCGATCCGGCAGCTCGGCAACGAGCGCGGGCGCGACCATACGCTTTATGCTCATGTCACCTTGGTGCCCTATATCGGCGCGGCGGGCGAACTGAAGACCAAGCCGACCCAGCATTCGGTCAAGGAGTTGCTGAGTTTGGGTATCCAGCCGGACATCCTGCTGTGCCGCTGCGACCGCGAGATTCCCGAAGATAGCCGCCGGAAACTGGCGCTTTTCTGCAATGTCCAACCGGACCGGGTGATCCAGGCCTTGGATGTCGATACGATCTACGACGTGCCGATCGCCTATCACGACCAGGGCCTGGACGAACAGGTCATGAAGTATTTCGGCATCAACAAGGGCCGCGAATCCGAGGTCGAGTTGACCCGGTGGAGCGATATCGTCTCCACCGTCCGGGCGCCCGAAGGCGAAGTCACCATCGGGATCGTCGGCAAATATACCAACCTGTTGGACGCCTATAAGTCGTTGAGCGAGGCGCTGACCCACGGCGGCATCGCGAACAAGGTCAAGGTCAACCTGAACTGGCTCGAATCCGAAATCTTCGAGCAAGGCGACACGCTGCAGCATCTCGAAGGCTGCGACGGCATTCTGGTGCCCGGCGGGTTCGGCGAGCGCGGCGCGGAAGGGAAGATCAACGCGGTGCGATTCGCGCGCGAGCGTTTGATACCGTATTTCGGCATCTGCTTCGGTATGCAGATGGCGGTGATCGAGGCCGGGCGGTCCCTGGCCGGAATGCCGAACGCCGGATCGACGGAATTCGGCGCGTGCGAGGAACCATTGGTCGGCCTGCTGACCGAATGGTCGCGGGGCAATGTCGTCGAGCGGCGGAACGAGGATGACGATCTGGGCGGCACGATGCGTTTGGGCGCGTATCCGTGCCGATTGCGGCCCGGCAGCAAGGCGGCTGAAATCTACAGCAATAACAGCGAGATCAAGGAACGTCACCGCCATCGGTACGAGGTGAATATCAACTACAAGAAGCGGTTGGAAGAGGCGGGACTGGTCTTTTCCGGCATGTCGCCGGACGGTGAGCTGCCGGAAATCGTCGAACTGCCGGACCACCCCTGGTTCGTCGGGGTGCAATTCCATCCGGAACTCAGATCCAAACCGTTCGAACCGCATCCGATCTTCACCAGCTTCATCAAGGCCGCGGTCGACCAGTCGCGGCTGGTTTAAGGAATAAACGGCATGAGCGCGGACATCCGGCACGTCAGAATAGGCGACTTCGAGGTGGGGAACGACCTCCCGCTGGCGATCATCGCCGGCCCCTGCGCGATGGAAAGCCGGCAGCATGCTCTCGATATGAGCGGGGCGCTGAAGGAGGTTTCCGACAGACTCGGTTTCAAGCTCATTTACAAGACCTCCTACGACAAAGCCAACCGCACTTCGGCTAAAAGCCCGCGTGGCGTCGGCTTGCAGACGGCGGGACCGATTTTCAAGGAAATCCGGGAAACGTTCGGCTGTCCGGTCATCACCGACGTGCATGATCCGCGGGATTGCGATCCGGTTGCCGAGTGCGTGGACGTGCTGCAAATCCCGGCTTTCCTGTGCCGTCAGACCGAACTGATCGAGACCGCCGGCCGGACTGGCAAGCCGGTGCATGTCAAGAAGGGGCAGTTTCTGGCGCCCGGCGACATGAAGAACGTGGTCGAAAAGCTCGACGGCGTCGGCAACCGTGATGTGCTGGTTTGCGAACGCGGCGTAAGCTTCGGCTACAACACGCTGGTGTCGGATATGCGCTCGCTTCCCATCATGGCGCAGACCGGCTGCCCGGTGGTCTTCGACGCCACGCATTCGGTGATGCAGCCGGGCGGCGAGGGCGACCGGTCGGGCGGGGATCGCCGTTTCGTGCCGGTTTTGGCGCGGGCCGCGGTCGCGATCGGCGTTGCCGCCGTGTTCATGGAAACCCACGACGACCCGGACAACGCGCCATCGGACGGGCCCAACATGGTCCGGCTGGCCGATTTCCCGGCCGTGGCGGAAACGCTGCTTGAACTGGACCATTTGGCGAAGAAGCGGCCCATCGCGCTTTGACGCGCCGCCCCGGTCCAAGACAAGGGCAACCACACCGGATATAGGCCTGTAACCCCAGGAGAGTGCTTGAACGCGCGCGGTTCGCGGTGTATGCGGATCGCATCGTCGGTCGTTTGATCGCCCACGTTCTTTGCTACTCCAGAAAAGGCCCTGCCATGACCGCCATCATCGATATTCATGGCCGCGAGATCCTCGATAGCCGCGGCAATCCCACCGTCGAAGTCGACGTCACCTTGGAAACCGGGGCCTTCGGCCGCGCGGCCGTGCCCTCGGGCGCGTCGACCGGCACCTTCGAGGCGGTGGAACTGCGCGATGGCGGGGATCGATATCTCGGCAAGGGCGTAAGTCGCGCCGTGGATGCCGTGAACGGTGAAATCTTCGATCTGCTGTCGGGGATGGACGCCGAGGACCAAACGCGGATCGACACGATGATGATGGCCCTCGACGGCACGCCCAACAAGGCCCGTTTGGGGGCGAACGCGATCCTCGGCGTTTCCCTGGCCGTCGCAAAGGCGGCCGCGGAGGAGGCGGCCCTGCCGCTTTACCGCTATATCGGCGGGGTCTACGCCCGGACGTTGCCGGTCCCGATGATGAACATCGTCAACGGCGGCGCGCATGCGGATAACCCGATCGACATTCAGGAATTCATGATCATGCCGGTGGCGGCCGAGACCGAGGCGGCGGCGGTGCGGATCGGGGCCGAGGTCTTTCAATCCCTTAAGGCCGCGTTGCACGATGCCGGGCACAGCACCAATGTCGGCGATGAGGGCGGATTTGCGCCGAATTTGAGTTCGGCGACGGAAGCGTTGGACTTCATCATGCGCGCGGTCGAGAAAGCGGGGTACACGCCGGGCGACGAGGTCATGCTCGCGCTGGACTGCGCCTCGACCGAGTACTTCAAGGATGGCGCCTATCGCATGGCCGGCGAAGGCAAGACCCTGGATGCGGCCGGGCATGTGGACTATCTCGCGAAACTCGTCGACGCCTATCCCATCGTGTCGATAGAGGACGGGATGGCCGAGGACGATTGGGAAGGTTGGCAAGCGCTGACCGCCGCGATCGGCGACCGGGTTCAACTCGTCGGGGACGACCTGTTCGTCACCAATCCGGAACGGCTGGCCCGCGGGATCGCTGAAAATGCGGCCAACGCGATCCTGGTCAAGGTCAACCAGATCGGTACGCTTTCCGAGACGTTGCAAACCGTCGAGATGGCCCACCGCGCCGGGTTCCGCGCCGTGATGTCGCACCGGTCGGGCGAGACAGAGGATTCCACGATCGCCGACCTCGCCGTCGCGACGAATTGCGGCCAGATCAAGACCGGATCGCTTTCCCGGTCGGATCGGTTGGCCAAATACAACCAACTCCTCCGGATCGAGGAAGGTCTGGGCGACGAAGCCCAATATGCGGGGCGTGGTGCGTTGACAATCGCGTCGTAGGGCGCGCTCGGCGCCGTACGGTTTTCGGCGAAAGCAAGCACTTGCGCGCGGGTTTTAAGGCAGCGCATGCCAAATACGGACTCTTTGGTACTCCGTAGGGGGTAGGCGTGCTCCAAATTAAATCAAGAGATTGAAGGGGTTACGCCGCGGCAAAATTTACCCATTGACCCCGATTCGCCGCATGTGATTCGTTCCCCCTATGTTGTTGATTCGCGAGGCAAAGAAGCGCTCCCGGCAGATCGTCGTTCCGATCTGCGCGGCCGTCGTGGCGGGATACTTTCTGTATCACGCCGTGCATGGCGAGCGCGGCGTGTTTGCCTATGCGGAACTGTCCGAACAGGCGCGGGAAGCCGAACTGAAACTCGCCGACATCCGCATGCGGCGGGAGACCATCGAAACGGACGTTCGATTGCTGCGGCGCGACAGCCTCGACCTCGACCTGCTGGAGGAGCGGGCCCGGACGGTCCTGAATCTCGTTGGCGAAGACGATTTGCTGATCCATAGCGGCGCCACCCGCTAGATTCCTTCCAATTCCGACTTAGATGCAATGCATACCCGGTATGCGGGTGTACGCTTGCGCGAAATATTGTTTCGCGACGATTGCGTTGTCGGTTCGTTTCATTCGGATCGCGGTGCAGCGGTATTAACAAAAATCAAGTTAATATTGCATTTATTCTTTTTTAACAATGATTTATTACTATCTTGTATCGTTGGTGTTTCGATCTTAACTATGTCAGTATTCCTATGTCCTTCGGGATAACAACAGCAGTTAATGGGAGCACAGATGGCCGTTAGCGCGAAAGCGAAGTCGACCAGTGCCCGCGGGCGCACCAAGAAAGGCCGGTCGAAGAAACCGGTTCTGGCCGCCACGTCGGAGGAATTGCACCAATACTACCGCGACATGCTGATGATCCGCCGTTTCGAAGAGAAGGCGGGCCAATTGTACGGCATGGGGCTGATCGGTGGCTTCTGTCACCTTTATATCGGTCAGGAAGCGGTCGTCGTCGGGATGCAGGCGGCGATCACGCCGGACGATGCGGTGATTACGAGTTACCGCGACCACGGGCATATGCTCGCCTGCGGCATGGACCCGCGCGGCGTGATGGCCGAGTTGACGGGCCGCGAGGGAGGGTATTCGCGCGGCAAGGGCGGCTCAATGCATATGTTCTCGCGCGAGAAGAACTTCTACGGCGGCCACGGGATCGTCGGCGCCCAGGTTCCCATCGGTACCGGGATCGCCTTCGCGCACCGGTATAACGGCAACGACAACGTCAGCCTGACCTATCTCGGCGACGGCGCGATCAACCAGGGGCAAGTCTACGAGTCCTTCAACATGGCGGCGCTTTGGGAGCTGCCGGTTATCTATGTGATCGAAAACAACAAATACGGCATGGGCACGAGCGTGGAGCGCGCCTCGGCCAACCCGGACCTGTACATTCGCGGCCACGCCTACGGGATTCCCGGCAAGCAGGTGGACGGCATGGATGTCGTTGCCGTACGGGCGGCGGGGGATGAAGCGGTGGCGCATTGCCGCGCCGGCAAAGGGCCGTACATCCTGGAGATGCTGACCTATCGCTATCGCGGCCATTCGATGTCGGACCCGGCGAAGTACCGGACCCGCGAGGAAGTGAGCAAGATCCGTCAGGAGCGCGATCCGATCGAACGGTTGCGGGCGAAAATGCTTGAGGAAAAGGTCGCGGATGACGACGCGTTGAAGCAGGTCGACCGTGAGATCAAGGACATCATCTCGGACGCTGCGGAATTTGCGCAGAACAGTCCGGAACCCGATCCTTCCGAGCTTTATACCGACGTATTGGTTGACGCGTAGGCGTTTTATCGCCC
This sequence comes from Alphaproteobacteria bacterium, assembly GCA_028281325.1. Classification (GTDB taxonomy): domain Bacteria; phylum Pseudomonadota; class Alphaproteobacteria; order UBA8366; family UBA8366; genus JAJFJD01. The sequence goes on along the minus strand of JANQKC010000041.1, from coordinate 23,625 downwards.
GCGCGCAGACACCACAGGAACAGCACCATGCCGATTCAGGTTTTGATGCCAGCGCTTTCGCCGACGATGACCGAAGGAAAGCTGGCCAAATGGCTAAAAGCCGAAGGGGACGACGTTGCCGCCGGCGATGTCATTGCGGAAATCGAGACGGACAAGGCGACGATGGAGGTCGAGGCGGTAGACGAAGGTAAAGTCGGCAAGTTGTTGGTCGACGAAGGCGCGGAGGGCGTCGCGGTCAACACGCCGATCGCCGTGCTGTTGGCCGATGGCGAGGATTCCGGCGCAATGGACGGGATGGCGACGGCGCCCGCACCGCAACCCGCCGCCGCACCGGCCGAAGCGTCACCGGCGCTTGAGGCTGCGGTTGCCGCTGTACCCGCCGCCGCCCCCGTTGTGTCGGCGCCGCCGGTCGAGGCCGAATGGACTGGCGCCACGAACACCCAGACGGTCCGCGACGCGCTGCGCGACGCCATGGCCGAAGAGATGCGCCGCGACGACGCGGTGTTCCTGATGGGCGAAGAAGTCGCCGAATACCAGGGCGCGTATAAGATAAGCCAAGGATTGCTCGACGAATTCGGCGCGCGCCGGGTGATCGATACCCCGATCACCGAACACGGTTTCGCGGGGCTTGGCGTCGGCGCCGCGTTCATGAAGTTGCGGCCGATCGTCGAATTCATGACCTTCAACTTCGCCATGCAGGCGATGGATCAGATCATCAACTCGGCGGCGAAGACGCTGTATATGTCGGGTGGTCAGATGGGGTGCCCCATCGTGTTCCGCGGCCCGAACGGGGCCGCCGCGCGGGTCGGGGCCCAGCACTCGCAATGCTATGCCAGTTGGTATGCCCATTGTCCTGGGCTGAAAGTGGTCTCCCCCTGGTCGCCGGCGGACGCGAAAGGCCTGTTGAAGTCGGCAATTCGCGATCCGAACCCGGTGATTTTTCTGGAAAACGAGATTCTATACGGCCATAGCGGCGAGGTGCCCGACGATCCGGACTGGACCGTACCGATCGGCACGGCCAAGATTCTGCGCAACGGCAGTGACGTGACGCTCGTGGCGCATTCCATCATGGTCGGCAAGGCGCTGGAGGCGGCGGAAATCCTCGCCGGCGAGGGGGTGGACGCCGAAGTGATCGATCTGCGCAGCATTCGGCCGCTCGACATCGAAACGATCATCGAGTCCGTGAAAAAGACCAACCGGATCGTTTCCTGCGAGGAAGGCTGGGGTTTCTCCGGCGTCGGATCGGAAATCGCCGCCCAGATCATGGAGCAGGCATTCGATTGGCTCGACGCGCCGGTCGCGCGGGTAACCGCCGAGGACGTGCCGCTGCCCTATGCGGCCAATCTCGAGGCGCTCGCGCTGCCGCAGGTGGCGGACATCGTTTCTGCCGCGAAATCAGTTAGTTATTCCGCGTGATGGGGTGGGGATAAAGCGATGCCGATCAAGATTCTAATGCCCGCGCTGTCGCCGACGATGACCGAGGGCAACCTCGCCAAGTGGCATGTGAAGGAAGGCGACGCGGTGAATGCCGGCGATGTCATCGCCGAAATCGAGACCGACAAGGCGACCATGGAGGTCGAAGCGGTCGACGAAGGAACGGTCGGCCGCCTGCTGGTCGACGAAGGATCGGAAGGCGTTGCGGTCAATGCGTTGATCGCCCTGCTGCTGGAAGATGGGGAGGATAAATCGGCGTTGGATTCCGCCGCCGATGAGGCGCCGGCACCTGCGGTAGCGCCCGCGCCGACCCCGGTCGCCGAGACACCCGTACCCGCCGCGCCGGTGCCGGCCATTGCGGCCGCACCCTCTGCACCGGCCCCGGCGCCCGCCGCATCGGCGACCGGCGCCCGTGTCTTCGCAAGCCCTTTGGCGCGCCGGATGGCGGCGCAGGCCGGGCTCGATCTTGCGGGGTTGACGGGCAGCGGCCCGAAAGGCCGCATCGTCAAGAGCGACGTCGAAGCGGCGCTTTCCGGTACTGCGCCCGCCGCGGCTGTCGCGGCGCAACGGCCGGCGGCCGCGCCGATCAGCGCCGAGGCGATGCCCTTCGAGCCGGCCTTCGATCTCGAACCGCTCAGCTCGATGCGAAAGACGATCGCGCAGCGCCTGACCGAGGCGAAACAGACGATCCCGCATTTCTATCTCACGGTGGACTGCGAGATCGATGGGCTTCTCGATCTGCGTAAGCGCTTGAACGAGAAGGCCGATGGCGCGTACAAGCTGTCGGTGAACGATCTCATCATCAAGGCGTGCGGCGTGGCGCTGCGCAAGGTGCCGGCGGCGAACGCCTCCTATACCGACGATGGGATCAAGTTGTATCAGTCGGCCGATGTCGCGGTCGCCGTCGCGATCGACGGCGGCTTGATCACGCCGGTCATCCGCGATGCGGGCAACAAGGGCCTGGAAGCGATCTCGGCGGAGATGAAGGACATGGCCGGCCGCGCCCGGGAAGGGAAGCTTGCCCCGGAAGAGTATCAGGGCGGCACGTTCAGCATCTCCAACCTCGGCATGTTCGGCATCAAGCAGTTCGACGCGGTGATCAACCCGCCGCAGGGCGCGATCCTGGCGGTCGGCGCCGGCGAGCAACGTCCGGTGGTGAAAGACGGCGCGCTGGCCGTCGCGACCGTGATGACCTGCACCTTGTCCTGCGACCACCGCGTCGTGGACGGCGCAATCGGCGCCGAATTTCTGAAGGTTTTCAAGGCGATGATCGAAGAACCCTTCGCCATGCTGCTCTGAGACCGGTGATGCCGGAAAAGGTCAATCTCGACGAAAAATTCGCGCTGTTTTCCCAGCCGTGGACGCCGAAGGTGATCGGTGAGGTCGACGACTACGAGATCAAGATCGTGCGGATCGAGGGAGAGTTCGTTTGGCATGCCCATGCGGATGTCGACGAGGTCTTCGTGGTGCTCGACGGCGAAATGACGGTGCAATTCCGCGATGGCGACGTGACCCTCGGAACCGGCGAGTTGCTGGTGGTTCCGAAAGGCGTGGAGCACCGGCCCGTGGCGGCGTCGGAATGCAAGGCGATGATTTTCGAGAAAAAAGGCACCGTGAACACCGGTGACACGGAGAGCGACTTGACCGTCGCCGCGCCGGAACGACTTTGACGATCCCGGCAAGGCGGCGGGACAGGAAAGGATCACTATGGCCGACACATCTTTCGATTTGATCGTCGTGGGCGGCGGGCCGGGCGGTTATGTTGCCGCGATCCGGGCGGCGCAACTCGGCATGAAGGCCGCCGTGGTCGAAGGCGAGCATCTCGGTGGCATCTGCCTGAACTGGGGCTGTATCCCGACCAAGGCGCTGCTGCGCTCGGCCGAGATCCTGCACAACATCGAGAATGCCGAATCTTTCGGTCTGTCGGTGAAGGGCGTCTCCTTCGACGTGGGCAAGATCGTCGACCGGTCCCGCAAGGTCGCCAAGCAGTTGAGCGGCGGCGTCGCCCATCTGCTGAAGAAGAACAAGGTCGCCGTGTTCGACGGGTATGGCAAGCTGGCTGGCGGGTCGGCTGGGACGCGGAAGGTGGCGGTCGAGAAGGACGGCAAGGCCGTCGCCGATCTCACCGCGAAACATGTCATCCTCGCCACCGGCGCGCGGGCGCGGACGCTGCCGGGGCTGGAACCGGACGGCAAGCTGATCTGGACCTACAAGGAAGCCATGGTGCCGGACGTCATGCCGAAATCCCTGCTGGTCGTGGGGTCGGGGGCGATCGGCATCGAATTCGCCAGCTTCTTCCGCACGCTCGGTGCCGAAGTGACCGTGGTCGAGGTGCTTGACCGGGTGTTGCCGGTGGAGGACGAGGAGGTGTCCGCCTTCGCGCATAAGGCCTTCGAGAAGCAGGGCATGAAGATCATGACCGGCGCGGCGGTTAAAGCCCTGAAAAAAGCTAAGGATTCGGTGACCGCGACCGTCGAGGCGGGCGGAAAATCCACGGAAATCACGGTGGACCGGGTCATCATGGCCGTCGGGATCGTCGGCAATGTGGAGAATATCGGCATCGACGGCACCAAGGTGAAGGTCGACCGCGCGCATGTGGTGGTCGACGAATGGCTGCAGACCGGCGAGCCGGGCGTCTACGCGATCGGCGATCTGGTTGGCCCGCCCTGGCTGGCCCACAAGGCGTCGCATGAAGGGGTGATATGCGTCGAGAAGATCGCCGGCGTGAAGGGCGTGCACCCGCTGAATACCTTGAATATCCCCGGCTGCACCTATTGCCACCCGCAGGTCGCGTCGGTCGGCATGACAGAGGCTGCGGCGAAGGAGAAGGGGCATAAGGTGCGGGTCGGGCGGTTCCCGTTCATCGGCAACGGCAAGGCCATCGCGCTGGGCGATCCCGAGGGCTTCGTGAAAACCGTGTTCGACGCGGACACCGGGGAATTGCTGGGCGCGCATATGATCGGCGCCGAGGTGACCGAGTTGATCCAGGGCTATGGCGTCGCCAAGACGCTGGAGACCACCGAGGCCGAGTTGATGCATGCGGTCTTCCCGCATCCGACCCTGTCGGAAATGATGCACGAGTCGGTGCTTGACGCCTATGACCGCGCGATCCACTTTTAATTCGAGCTTAAGCCACAGGCATTAAGGCTTCGCCATGACCTCTGTTCCCGAGCGCCTGCGCCATCCGGAAAAGCGCAACAATCCGGACAACCCGATCCAGCGGAAGCCGGATTGGATCCGCGTCAAGGCGCCGACATCGAAGCAGTATTTCGAGACCCGCGACATCGTGCGCGGGAACGGGCTGCATACCGTCTGCGAAGAGGCGGGATGCCCGAATATCGGCGAATGCTGGGCGAAGAAACACGCCACCTTCATGATCATGGGCGATACCTGCACCCGCGCCTGCGCCTTCTGCAACGTGGCGACCGGGCAGCCCAAGGCGCTCGATCCGATGGAGCCGGTGAATGTCGCGGCCGCCGTCGCGAAACTGGGGCTGGAGCATGTGGTCATTACGTCGGTCGACCGGGACGACCTGGCGGATGGCGGGGCGGAACATTTCGCCCAGGTCATCGGCTATATACGGGAAATGTCGCCGGGGACGACGATCGAGATCCTGACCCCGGATTTCATGAACAAGGACGGCGCGATCGAAACCGTCGTGGCGGCGCGCCCCGACGTGTTCAACCACAATATCGAGACGGTGCCGCGGCTCTACCCGACGATCCGGCCGGGCGCGCGCTATTTCACCAGTCTCGAACTGTTGAGCCGGGTCAAGAAGCTGGACCCGGCGTTGTTCACGAAATCCGGCCTGATGGTCGGATTGGGCGAGGAGAAACAGGAAGTTGCGCAGGTCATGGACGATCTGCGCGCGGCGGACGTTGATTTCATCACGATTGGTCAATATCTTCAGCCGACGCCGAAACACGCCGCGATCGATCGTTTCGTCCAGCCGGATGAGTTCGACAGTTATGCGACCCTGGCCCGGGGCAAGGGATTCCTGATGGTAGCGTCCTCGCCGCTGACCCGGTCGTCCTATCATGCGGGCGACGATTTCCGCCGCCTCCGCGAGGCCCGCGCCGTCCAGGCGGCCGCTGCCGCCGGCTAACCGACGAGGGGCCGTGCCCAGCCATTCCGAACAACGCGCCCTGCCGTATCCGCCGGAACGACTCTTCGACCTGGTGGCCGATGTCGGGCGCTACCCTGAATTTCTGCCGTGGTGCGTCGCGTCCCGTGTGCTCAGCCGCAGCGAGACCGACCTTCGCGCGGAACTTGCTATCGGTTTCAAGGGGATACGGGAGCGCTTCATCAGTCAGGTCGCGCTGGATCGCCCGAAACTCAGGATCGACGTGACCTACGAGGACGGGCCGTTCAAGTATCTCGAAAACCACTGGCGTTTCGAAGACCGCGGCGATGCCGGCTGTCTGCTGGATTTTCACGTGGACTTCGAGTTCAAGTCCCGTCTGCTGCAAATGTTGATCGGAACGCTGTTCGATGAAGCGGTGCGGCGGATGGTGCAGGCTTTCGAGGACCGGGCGGCCGAGCTGCACGCCGCCGACGTGTCTTGATCCTACCACGCCGCCACCTTCTTTAAATTCCTACGCTGACTGCTGTGCATTGATGCACGGGTGGACCGAGTCGCGCCGAGTCGCGGATTTGCTGGCTCGCGACGAAACGCACAATGGCTACTTCATTCGCAGCCTTATCGTTTCGTTATCGAAACAATAAGATGGCTTTGATGTTGATCCGTCAACAACTGGTGCGTGTGTGGGCAGCCGCTACCATATCTAGGCGAACGACTCGCTGACAGACGTAGTTATCCCTAGTATATTAGGCATCATATGTAATTGTAATGGCCCTGAGACCGTTTTGTGAATAATTTCTCAGGATTGGTGGGGAGGCGACGACGGCATGAGCCCGTCACAAATTCGGGCCGCGCGGGCGCTCATCGGGGCGAAGCAATCCGATTTGGCGCGCGCCGCCGGCGTTTCGCTCGCCACCTTGAACAATATCGAGCGTGGTGTCGGCGATCCGCGCAGCAGCACGCTGGAGCGGATCGAAACGGCCCTGGTCGGGGCGGGGGTCGCGTTCGAGGAGGACGCCGAGCGCGAAACCGTCACGTTACGGCTTCTCGATCGCCCCACCGCCTACGAGACGTTGTTCGCCAGCCAGCGGGTGCTGGAGCTGTTGAGCCCGGACTCCTTGACCACGGTCGGGAAAGTGCTGTTCTTCGCCCGGCGCGACGGGGAGGGCGATAGCGAGGGCGCGGCGCGGATTTGTCTTTTGATTGAGGGGCATAACCGGGCGGTTCTGCTGGATCGAGTGCAATTCAGCGTCGCCAACAGCGGCCGCGCGGCCGAAGTCGCGGCGATCCTGCTGTGGGCCTTCACCTTTCACGCGGATGCGTTGTTTTATCTGGATCAGGTGCTGGACGACACGACCGCCGGGGATCTGCCCGAGGTGGTGCGCCGGCTGCGCGCCTTGCCGTGGCAGGACTTGCGCCATCCGTCCGAATTCTTCGACGTGTTTGACGATTGGGAGGGGCATTTGCGCCGCTATGCCGACCGGGACGGGCACCCGATGGCGGAGTTGCTGGCGTTGGTCAATGCCGCGCCGCAAGCGTGAGCAGCATTTCCAGGGCCACGCGAACCGATTCCTCGCGGACGGCGTCGCGGTTCCCGTCGAATCGGTTCTCCCGGACCTCGACGCCCCGGTCGCGGGCCGCCGCGCCGATATAGACCAGTCCGACCGGTTTTGCCGCCGTTCCGCCGTCTGGACCGGCGACGCCGGTGATGCTGGCGGTCAGGTCGACCGGCGCGTGGTCCAGCGCGCCCGTCGCCATCGCTTCAGCGACCTCTCGGCTGACGGCGCCATGGGCCGCGATGAGCGCCGGGTCGACGCCGACTTCCTCGGCCTTGGCCTCGTTCGAATAGGTCACGTATCCGCGTTCGACGACGGCGGACGAGCCCGGAACCGCCGTCAGCAGCCCGGCCAGCAGGCCGCCGGTGCAGGATTCGACGGTTGCGATTTTCAGTTCTTTGCCTTCGCAAATATGAAGTAATTTCTCGGCATTTCCGATCAGCTTTATGGAATTAAACATTTAATTCCCCTGTTACATGACGAATGTCAGGGCGAAGACGACGATAGCGGCATAGATGCCGGCGACGATGTCGTCGAGCATAACACCCGGCGCGCCCGGCAGGCTGCGATCGCACCAGCTCGCCGGCCACGGTTTCAGGATATCGAAAATTCGGAAGGCGAAGAACCCGGCGACATAGAGCCAGGGATTGAGCGGCCAGACCGGGATGAGCGCGATCCACTGGCCGGCCACCTCGTCGATGACGATCCGGCCGGGATCTTTCTCCCCCGTGGTCCGCTGGATACGGCCGGTGGCCCAGAGGCCCAGGGCCAGCGCGGCGAGCGCCGCGGGGATCAACGCGAGCGGGCCGAACCGGTCTGCGATGAACCAGGCCGGGACGAGGGCGGCGGCGGAGGCCCAGGTGCCCGGCGCGATCGGCAGATAGCCGATGCCACAGGCGGTCGCCGACAGCGAGGCGGGATGAAGCGGCGAGAGGCGCGATTTCGTCATGGAATTACAATTGGATGGCCGCCGCGGCCTGCGCCGCGATGCCTTCCGCGCGGCCGGTGAATCCCAGGCCTTCGGTCGTCGTCGCCTTGACGCTGACCCGGTCCGGGTTGATCCCGCAGATTTCCGCGATCCGTTGACGCATGGCGGCGCGGTGCGGGCCGATTTTCGGCAATTCGCAGATGATCGTTATGTCCAGGCTCGTGATCACGCCCCGCCGCGCGCGCACTCGTTCGGCGGCCTTGGCCAGAAAAATGGCGGAATCGGCCGATTTCCATTGCGGATCGCTCGGTGGGAAGTGATCGCCGATATCGCCCTCCGCGAGGGCGCCGAAGAGGGCGTCGGTGATCGCATGCAGGCCGACGTCGGCGTCGGAGTGCCCTTTGAGGCGCGCCGTATGCGGGATCTCGATGCCGCAGAGGGTGACATGGTCGCCCGGCTCGAACCGGTGAACGTCGAATCCGGTGCCCAGCCGCGTCTCCGCCGGTGCTGCGCCGCCGGCTTGCTCTCGCAGGATCGTTTCCGCGCGCATGAAGTCGTCCTCGGTCGTGATTTTGATGTTGTTTTCGTGTCCCATCACGAGCTGCACCGGCAGACCCATCGCCTCGGCGACGCCGGCGTCGTCGGTCAGCTCTTGGTCCTTGACGGCCTCGTGGGCGTCCAGGATGGCCTTGAAGCGAAATCCCTGGGGTGTCTGCGCCCGCCACAGCCCAGCGCGCTCCACGGTGCCTGAAACGCGATCCTGGGCGTTCCCGCGTTTCATGGTGTCGATAACCGGCAAGGCGGCGATCGCCGCGGCGCTTGTCGCCAGCGAGTCGATGATCCGGCGAATGGTGCCGGGGTCCGTGAAGGGCCGTGCCGCATCCTGTATGAGCACTTTTTCAGAATTCATATTTAATAAACTTATCAATCCATTATAAGACGATCCTTGACGAGATTCTGAGCCAAAAACCGGCGCTAGCACGGCGAGCCCTTCCGCCGACGCATTGTACAAATCCGCGTCGTCCGGATGGATCACCGCCCGCACCGCGTCGATATCCGGATGATCGACGAAGGCCGCGAGCGTCCGCCGCAGCATCGGCACGCCGCCGATCTCGCGGTATTGTTTCGGCACGCCGTCGCCGGCCCGGGTGCCTCTTCCGCCGGCGAGGACAAGGGCGACGGTGCCTGTCATGCGCGAAACCTCTAATTTAGCTTGATGATGTCGAAATCGCGGGCATATTGGCGGCAAAGATCGGCGTTGCCAAGGTCGGCGGCAGCGCGACGGCAAAGCATGATAGGGTCCGTCGGATGGATGATCCCCTGGTACTCAACCTTTTGGCGGCGTTGACCCTGGCGCCCGCGACCCTATGGGTGCTGTGGGGGCGGCCGGAAAAGAATACCCTTTTTTGGGGTTTATTCCTGGTCGCGGCCGCCGGCCCGCTGATGATCTGCATCCGTCTGGTCCAAGCCGGTTGGCAAACCGGCTTCGCCCCCGCCCTGTGGATTACGATTGCGGGCTGTCTCGTGGTCTTTCTGATGCTCGCGGCGGTGACCCGAAATGCGCATCGGCTGGCCTGCCTCCTGATGCCCTACCTGCTGATCCTGTCGCTGAGCGCCGCGGTTTGGGGCGGCGCGGCGCCGGAAACGCTGCAAGGAGAGCCGCCGGCGTGGATCGTCATGCATATCACGACATCGGTTTTCACCTATGTCCTTTTGACGTTGGCCGCGATCGCCGGCGCCGCGGTGGTCGTGCACGAGAGCGCGTTGCGGCGCAAGAAGCGCTTCCGGATATTGGATCGGCTGCCGTCCGCCGCCGATTCCGAGCGGATGGAGTTGAGCCTGTTGCTGGCGGCGGAGGCGGTGCTGGGGCTCGGGATCGTCAGCGGCATGGGGCTGCAGTACGTTCTTGACGGTACTGTCTTAACCTTTGATCACAAAACGCTTTTCAGCTTCTTGGCCTTTGTGGTGATCGGGGTGTTGTTGATCGCCCATTACCGTATCGGTCTCCGGGGTCGGCAGGCGGCAAGGATTGTGCTGGTCGGCTATTTGCTGATCACCCTAGGCTATCCCGGTGTCAAATTCGTGACCGACATCCTCGTCGCTTAGCCGTTTTGGGCCGGAATGCGGCAACGCGCCGCCTCCTATAGGGGTAGATGGGCGCCGAAAATCGTTGCCAAAGCGAAGCGTGTCACTATTATGCCCATTAGTTGACCATAATATGAATTGATTAAATTTTGAGCATATCAATTGGATCCCTCGATACCGGCACTCGGGTGATATTGGCCCCGATGTCCGGCGTTACCGACGCACCGTTTCGGCGGCTGGCCCGCCGGTTGGGCGCGCGTCTCGTCGTGTCCGAGATGATTGCCAGCGATGCCATGATCCGCGAAGTGCGGGACGAGATGCGCAAGATGTCGACCGATTGCGCGGAGGAATATCCGATGGCGGTGCAGCTTGCGGGCGCCGATCCGGAAACCATGGCCGAGGCGGCGCGGCTCAATGTCGATCGCGGCGCGGCGGTCATCGACATCAATTTCGGCTGCCCGGCCAAACGCGTGGTCAACAAGCTGTGCGGGTCCGGCATTATGCGCGACGAGGGGCTGGCGGGGCGGATCATGGAAGCGACGGTCGCGGCCGTGGATGTCCCCGTGACGATGAAAATGCGGACCGGGTGGGACGACGCCAGCCGCAACGCCCCGCGAATTGCGAAAATCGCCGAGGACTGCGGCATCCGGATGATTACCGTGCATGGCCGGACGCGGTGTCAGTTCTATAAGGGGTCGGCGGACTGGACCTTCATCCGCTCGGTCAAGGAGGCGGTGGCGATTCCGGTCGTCGCGAACGGCGATATCACCGATGCGTCGTCCGCCGTGGCTTGCCTGCGAGCCTCCGGCGCCGACGGCGTGATGATCGGCCGCGGCGCGCAGGGGCAGCCCTGGGTGATCGGACAGGTCGACGCCGTTCTCGAGGGGCGGCCGATGCCCGCCGGCCCGAGCGTCCTGGAGCAGCGCGAAATCGTTCTGGCGCATTACGAGGATATGCTTCGGCATTACGGCAGGCATCAAGGCAGCCGGATCGCCCGCAAGCATATCTGTTGGTATTCCAAGGGACTGTCCGGGTCCGCTGAGTTCCGGTCTTCGGTCAACCGGATCGACGATCCGGCCGTCGTGCAATCGTCGATCAGCGCCTTTTACGGCGCCGCGGCCGAACGGATGGCGGCGTGATCATGACATCTTCCGTCACACCCATCCCGAAACGCGCGCCGGACGCGCCGGACGGCGGCTCGGTTGTCATGGCATTGCCGGTGCCGGTCTTCGCCGTCGACGGGGCGGACAACATCACCTTCGTCAATCCCGCGGCCGAGCATTTCTTCCAAGGCAGTGCGGCCATGCTGGCGGGCGTCAACCTGCAGGACATCATTCCCCAGGACAGCCCGATGCTGGCGCTGGTGCACAAGATCAGGCGTCGGGGTTACAGCATGTCGGAAACCGGCATACGCCTGTCGACGCCACGGATCGGCACCCACACGGTCGCTATCGACGCGACGCCGTTCGGTGACGTCGAGGGCGGGGTCCTGATCACGCTGCACGAACGGTCGATGGCGGGACGGATCGACCAATCGATGATCCATCGCGACGCGGCCCGGTCGGTGACCGCCATGGCCGCTGTCCTTGCGCATGAAATCAAGAACCCGTTGTCGGGCGTGCGCGGCGCGGCCCAGTTGCTGGAAGGCGAGGGCGGCGGGCAGAATCGAGAGTTGACGCAACTCATCGTCGATGAGGTCGATCGCATCTGCAAGCTGGTCGATCGTTTCGAGGTGTTTTCCGACCGGCCGCCGGTCGAACGCAACGCGGTCAACATCCACGAGGTGCTGGAGCATGTCATCCGATTGGCGCGCAGCGGATTTGCCCGAAACGTCACGATCGAGGAACGCTACGATCCGTCGCTGCCGCCGGTGTTCGGCGATCGGGATCAGTTGATCCAGATTTTCCTAAACCTCGTAAAAAACGCCGTGGAAGCGGCGCCGAAAGAGAATGGCGAAGTGGTGGTCAGCACGGCTTTCCAACAGGGAATCCGGCTGGCGGTTCCTGGCAGTGAAAGCCGGGTCGACTTGCCGTTGGTGGTCGGCGTTCAGGACAATGGGGCCGGCATCCCCGAAGACTTGCGCCGGCAAATCTTCGATCCGTTCATTTCGACCAAACCCGGCGGGTCGGGGTTGGGTCTGGCGCTTGTCGCGAAGCTGGTCGGCGAGCATGGCGGTGTCATCGATGTCGAGAGCCGGGCCCGTCGCACATTGTTCCGCGTGATGTTACCGGTGATGAAATCCTCGGAGTACCGCGATGAGTGAGTCTATTATTCTGGTCGCGGATGACGATCGCGCGATACGCACCGTTGTAACGCAGGCGCTCGGCCGCGCCGGACACGATGTCCGGTCGACCGGCAATGCGGCGACGCTGTGGCGCTGGGTCAACGAGGGCGAGGGCGATCTCGTCATCACCGACGTGATCATGCCGGATGGCAACGGTTTGGACCTGATTCCGCAAATCCGCAAACGGCGGCCCGATCTTCGGGTCATCGCCATGAGCGCGCAGAACACGTTGCTCACCGCGGTCCAGGCGGCGGAACGCGGGGCGTTCGAATACCTGCCGAAGCCGTTCGATTTGAACGAATTGGTCAACGTGGTGAAGCGCGCTTTGACCGAGAGCGCGTCGGGCTCGGCGGCCGAGAACGGCGCCGACGACATGCAGGAGAATCTGCCGCTGATCGGCCGGTCGGCCGCGATGCAGGAAATCTACCGGATCCTGGCGCGGCTCATGTCGACCGACCTGACGGTCTTGATCAACGGCGAATCCGGCACCGGCAAGGAACTCGTCGCGCGCGCGCTGCACGACTACGGCAAACGGCGCAACGGGCCTTTCATCGCGGTGAACATGGCCGCGATCCCGCGTGAGCTGATCGAAAGCGAGCTGTTCGGCCACGAGAAGGGCGCATTCACCGGGGCCAATTCGCGGTATGCCGGCCGCTTCGAGCAGGCCGAGGGCGGTACGCTGTTTCTCGACGAGATCGGAGACATGCCGCTCGAAGCGCAAACGCGGCTGCTGCGCGTTTTGCAGGAAGGGGAATTCACGACCGTCGGCGGGCGGACGCCCATTCGCGCCAATGTCCGCATCGTGGCGGCGACCCATCGGGACCTGACCAACCTGGTCTCGCAAGGGCTGTTCCGCGAAGACTTGTACTATCGGCTCAACGTGGTGCCGTTGCGCCTGCCGCCGCTGCGCGAGCGCGCCGACGACATCCCCGATCTCGTCCGCCACTTCCTGGGCAGCGCGACGGCGGAAGGACTGCCGGCCAAGACGATCGACGGCGACGCGATGGAGCGCTTGAAGCGGCACCGCTGGGCCGGGAACGTCCGGGAACTCGAGAATGTCGTGCGCCGCTTCGCCGCCCTGTATTCGCAGGAAACGATTACCGTGGATGTGGTCGAAGCGGAACTCGCCGATATTCCGGTCGGATCAGACCCCGATGGTTCGGCGGAGGACGAAAGCCTGTCGGAGGCGATCGAACGGCATCTGAAGTCGTATTTCGACGCGCATGAAGGCGCCTTGCCCGCGTCCGGCCTCTACGACCGGGTCTTGCATGAGATGGAGCGGCCGCTCATCCGGCTCAGCCTGTCCGCCACCCGCGGCAATCAGGTAAAGGCGGCGCAACTGCTGGGATTGAACCGGAACACCCTGCGCAAGAAGATTCGCGAGCTTGACATAAGGGTCATCCGCGGGTCCCAATAGCCGCGCTCGTAGGCAGCCGGAATCCATACCGATCCGGCGGTTTCGGGCTTTTCGCGGAACACCGCGGTTAGCCGACGCTTACATTCACGACACGGTCCGAGCCTTCGTATGAGCGCAACCGAACAGCCAGGCTCATCAACGCCTCGTTTCACGGAACGCCTTTTGGCCTGGGCGCAGGGCATTCACCTCGGGCGGACGTTGGCGGTATCGCTCGCCGTCGCCGCGGTGATCGCGATTTCGGGCACCTACGCGGCGATCCGCGGCTTGCCGCCGTTCGGTTCCGGTCCCGATCAGGTTCTGTTGTGGCTATATGCCGATCTCATCGTGCTGTTGTTGCTGGCCGTCGTCATCACGTGGCGCGTGGTCGCGCTGTGGGTCGAACGGCGGCGCGGCTCCGCGGGATCCCGGCTGCATGTGCGCCTGGTTCTGCTGTTCGGCTTCGTTTCGGTCGTGCCGGCCATCATCGTCGCGGTCGCGTCGATCCTTTTCTTCAACTTCGGCCTGCAGTCCTGGTTGAGCGGGCAGGTGCGGACAGCCCTGAATGAATCGGTGGCCGTGGCCGAAGCCTATCTGCACGAGCACAAGCAGACGATCCGCGCGGAAGTGCTGGCGATGGCCAAGGACCTCAGCCGGGACGCGTTGGCGCTTGAGAACAACCCGGCGCTGTTCAACCGCATCGTCGATTTCCAGTCGCGGATCCGCGAGTTGTCCGAAGCCGTGGTCTTCGACGGCAATGGGGCCGTGCGTGGCCGGTCCGGCTTCGCCTATATGCTGGAAATCGATCCGATCCCGCCGTCGGCGATGGAACGGGCCCGGAACGGCGAGGTCGCGATCGTGACTGGGACGGATGACGACCGCGTGCGCGCGCTGATCCGCCTGGAAGGGTTCCTCGACATGTTTTTGTATGTCGGCCGGGTCATCGATCCCAAGGTGTCCGCCCATACGACGCGAACGCGCGGCGCGGTCGAGCGGTTCGAACGGCTGGAATTCCAGCGCGCCGGGATGCAGATCAGCTTTGCGCTGGTGTTTGCCGGTATCGCGCTGGTGATGACCTTGGCGGCATCCTGGGTCGGCTTGCTGATGGCGACGCAGTTGTCGCGGCCGTTGAGCGCCTTGATCGCCGCGACCGAGCGCGTGCGCGCCGGCGATCTGTCCGCGCGGGTCCCCGAGGCGACCGCGCCCGACGAAATTGGGTCGCTCAGCCGCGCCTTCAACCGGATGACCAACGATCTCGAACAGAACCGGCAGGAATTGCTGGAAGCGAACCGCCAGCTCGACCAACGGCGGCGGTTTACCGAAGCCGTTCTGGAGGGCGTTTCCGCCGGCGTCATCGGCCTTGATGAGCGGGGCCGCGTCAATCTGCCCAACCTCTCGGCGACCGAACTGCTTGGCGTGACCGCCGACCGAATGGTCGGGCGCGAACTCGGCGACGCGGTGCCGGAAATGGCCGACCTGCTGCGGCAGGCGCAGCAGCAACGCGGCAGCCGCCCGATCGAGGCGGAGATCCAAGTTCAACGGTCGAAACAGAACCGGACCCTGCTGGCGCGGATCACCGTCGAGCGGGAAAACGACGAGATCAATGGCTTCGTGGTGACCTTCGACGACGTGTCGGACCTCGTCGCCGCGCAACGCAAGGCGGCCTGGGCCGATGTCGCGCGGCGTATCGCGCATGAAATCCGGAATCCGTTGACGCCGATTCAACTGTCCGCCGAACGGCTGAAGCGCAAGTATCTGGGGGAGATCACCAGCGACCGCGATACCTTCGTCACCTGCACCGAGACGATCGTGCGGCATGTCGGCGATATCGGGCGGATGGTCGATGAGTTCTCCAGCTTCGCCCGCGTTCCCGAGCCGGTCATGCGGCTTGAGAATCTCTCGGACCTGTGCCGCCAGGCGGTTTTCCTGCAGCGCAACGCTTATCCGGAAATCAAGTTCTCGACCGATCTGCCGGACGATGCGGTCTATTACCATTGCGATGGCCGGCAGATCAGTCAGGCGTTGACCAACCTTTTGCTCAACGGCGCCGAGGCGATCGAAGCCCGCCAGGGCGACGGCACGACCAAGGGGCATATCGACGTGCGGCTCGGCGTCGAAGACGGCCGCACCTTCATCGAAGTTCAGGATGACGGCAAAGGGCTGCCGGAGTCCGCGCGGGAACGATTGACCGAGCCGTATTTCACCACGCGGCGAAAAGGAACAGGTCTTGGCCTTGCCATTGTTAAGAAAATAATGGAAGACCATGGTGGCCAGCTGCTCTTGGAGGATGCGCCCGACGGCGGAGCCAATGTCCGCCTGGAATTCAAAGGGGCGCCCGCAACGGCTGAGCAGGTGCAGGAGGCGCTGGAATCGCAGGGGCACGGTATGACCGCGGCCCCAGGGAGGTAAGGCCATATGGCCAGCGACATTCTTATTGTCGATGACGAAGCCGATATCTGTAAGTTGATCGCCGGCATCCTTCAGGATGAAGGATACGAGACGCGGGAAGCCGGCAGCAGCAGCGAAGCGTTCGCCGCGATCGAAGCGCGTCAGCCGAGCCTGATCATTCTCGATGTGTGGCTGCAGAACAGCCAATACGACGGGCTTCAGATGCTCGAAATCATTCGACGCGACAATCCCGACCAACAGGTGCTGATGATCAGCGGGCACGCCACCTTCGACATGGCGGTGCGGGCCACGAAGATGGGCGCCTACGATTTCCTGACCAAGCCGTTCAAGTCCGAAGTTCTATTGCACACCATTTCGCGCGCGGTCGAGGATGCCCGGCTGCGTCACGAGAATCAGGCGCTGCAGAAGCAGGTCGGCGACCGACTTGCCGACTTGACCGGAAATTCGCCGGCGATCGCGCAGCTTCGGCAGGCCTTGGAAAAGGTCGCGCCGACCGACAGCCGTGTCCTTATCACGGGTTCCCCGGGATCGGGCAAAAGCGTCGTCGCGCAACTGCTGCATGATCGGTCCACCCGCGCGGGGGGGCGGTTCGTCGTCCTGAACTGCGCCGGTCTGGAGCCGGACCGGATGGAGACGGCGCTGTTCGGCGTCGAAGCGACGGACGACACCGCGCGCAAGGTCGGGGTGTTGGAGCAAGCGCATGGCGGCACCTTACTGCTGGACGAAGTGGCCGACATGCCGCTCGAAACCCAGGCGAAGATCGTGCGCGTGCTGCATAAGCCCCGGTTCAACCGGATCGGCGGCGCCGGCTGGGTCGAGGTGGACGTGCGGGTGATCGCCACCACCAACCGGGACCTCACCCGCGAAATCGAAGCGGGCTTGTTCCGCGAAGACCTGTACTACCGGCTCAACGTCGTGCCGCTCACCGTGCCGCCCTTGGGCGTCCGGCGGGCGGACATTCCCGAGTTGTCGACCGAGTTGATGGCGCGGGCCGCGTCGGCGAAAGGCCGGTCGCCGCGGGCCTTGTCCGAGGAAGCGTTGATCGCGCTGCAAGCCTATGAATGGCCGGGCAACGTTTGGGAATTGGTGAACGTGATCGAGCGCCTGCTGCTGCCGAGTTCGGGCGATCCGGATGCGCCTGTCAGTGCGGACGCCGTGGCCGAGGCCATCGGCGGCGGCTCGCCTGAATTCCTGCGGTCGGATGCGTCGCTCGGCATCATGAACCAGCCGCTGCGCGAGGCCCGTGAGGATTTCGAGCGGCAATATCTGACATTTCATCTTGCCCGGTTCGGCGGCAACATCAGCCGGACCGCCGGGTTCGTCGGCATGGATCGCGCGGCCCTGCACCGAAAGCTCAAAGGGCTGGGCGTACACAACTCCGAACGGGCGCAGAAGACCAGTGCCTAGTCATCGTCCGGGATATCGGGGATATCGCCGATGAAGGTCATCATTTGCGGGGCCGGCCAGGTCGGATACCACATCGCCTCGTATCTCGCCGGCGAACAGAATGATGTGACCGTCATCGATCAGTCCTTCGAGTTGATCGGCCGGGTCAACGAAACGTTGGACGTGCAGGCCTTCGTCGGCAACGCCTCGCAACCCGACGTCCTGGAGAATGCCGGCGCGGCGGACGCCGACATGATCATCGCGGTAACCTTTGCCGATGAGGTCAACATGGTGGCCTGTCAGGTCGCGCACTCGCTGTTCAACGTGCCGACCAAGATCGCCCGGATACGCCAGCAGAGTTTCCTTGCGCCGATGTGGGCCGACCTGTTCAGCCGCGATCACATGCCGATCGACGTGATCATCTCGCCGGAGATCGAAGTGGCGCAGGCGATCTCGCGGCGTCTTGCCGTGCCGGGGGCGTTCGACATGATCCCGTTGGCCGAGGACAAGGTGCGCGTGATCGGCGTCCGCTGCACCGAGGACTGCCCGATCGTAAACACGCCGTTGCGGCAACTGACCGAACTCTTTCCCGACTTGCACATCGTGATCGTCGGGATCGTGCACGACGACAATGCCTTTGTGCCGAAATCGACCGATCAGATGTTTCCCGGGGACGAAGTGTATTTCGCCGCCGACACGACGCATGTGCCGCGCGCCTTGGCGGCGTTCGGGTATGAGGAGACGGAAGCGCACCGCCTCGTGATTCTCGGCGGCGGCAATATCGGGCTCAACCTGGCCAAGCTGATCGAGGCCAACCCCGACATGTCCGCGCGCATCGTCGAGCGCGACCAGTTGCGCGCCCGCAAGGTCGCCGCGCTGCTGCCGGACACGATGGTCACGAACGGTGACGGGTTGGATTCCGATATTCTCGAAGAGATCAATATCCGGTCGGCCGATACGGTGGTCGCGGTGACCGATGACGACGAGACCAACATCCTCGGATCGTTGCTCGCGAAGCGCTACGGCGTCGAGCGGACGATCGCGCTGGCCAACAAGACGACCTATTCCTCGCTGGTCACCACGCTCGGCATCGACGTGCTGGTCAATCCGCGGGCGATTACGGTGTCGACGATCCTGCAGCACGTCCGGCGCGGCCGAATCCGTGCGGTCCATTCGCTGCGCGACGGCTTCGGCGAGATCATCGAGGCCGAAGCGCTCGAAACCTCGCCGCTCGTCGGGTCGAAGATCCGCGACGGCAAGCTGCCCTCCGGCGTGATCGTCGGGGCCATCGTGCGCGACGGCGTGGTGATCATCCCGCGCGGCGACACGGATGTACTCGCGCAGGACCGGGTCATTCTGCTGGCAACCGCGGGGTCCGTCCGAAAGGTCGAAAAACTCTTTGCCGTGCGGCTCGAATTCTTCTAAAGCCAAAGCCTGACGGGGCGCACGCCCCGCATCACGTCGACAATCGGGAAGGGGCCAGGATGCCTAGATTTGCCTATGTCAACGGTCGGTACGTCCAACACGGTGACGCGGCCGTTCATATCGAGGACCGCGGATATCAGTTTTCGGACGGTGTCTATGAAGTGGTGACCATCGTCAACCGGCGTATGGTGGACGAAGGCCCGCATCTCGACCGGTTGGAGCGCTCGTTGTCGGAAATCGAAATCCCGATGCCGATGACGCGGAATGTCCTGCGGATGGTGATGCGCGAGCTGGTGCGCCGGAACGGGGTCGAGAACGGGTTGCTCTACATGCAGATTACCCGGGGCGTAGCGCCGCGCGATCACAAGTTCCCCGATCCGCCCTGTGCGCCCAGCGTCGTCATGACCACGCGCAAGGCCAACTTCGCCGGGCATTCCAAATTCGCTGATGGCGTGAAGGTCGTGACCGTGCCTGATATCCGCTGGCAGCGTTGCGACATCAAGACGGTCTCGCTGCTGCCGAACTGCATCGGTAAGACCGAAGCGGCCCGCGCCGGAGCCTATGAGGGATGGCAGGTCGACGCCGACGGCAACGTCACCGAGGGCACGTCGAGCAATGCCTGGATCATCACCAAGGACGGCAAGCTGGTGACCCGTCCCGCAACGCACGATATCCTCAACGGCATCACCCGGATGACGATCCTGCGGATTGCGGCGGAAGAGGGCATCGAGTTCGAGGAGCGGGCGTTCACCGTCGAGGAGGCGCAAAACGCGCGCGAGGCTTTCACCTCAAGCGCCACGTCCTTTGCGACGCCGGTGGTCCAGATCGACGATGCCGTCATCGGCAATGGCCACCCGGGCACGATCAGCACGCGCATCCTCGAAAGCTACATGGCGTACTGCAACGGCGAAGCCGCACCGGAGGATGACGCCGGCGGGCCGTCCGCCTGACGCCGTTATGCCCGCGCCGCATCCGTCCATGCCACAGCCCAAGGCCGTCGTTTTCGACTGGGACAACACGCTTGTCGATAGTTGGACGACGATCCATGCGGCGTTGGAAGTTACGTTCAACGCCATGGGTCACGTCCCTTGGACGTTGCAGGAAACGCGAGACCGGGTGCGCTATTCGATGCGCGAGTCGTTCCCGAAACTGTTCGGCGATGATTGGGAACGGGCCGGCGAGATTTTTTATGAGGCCTTCGAAAGACTGCATTTGGAACGTCTGACACCAACTTCTGGTGCGTCCGACATGCTGCGGACTTTCCATGATGCCGGTCTCTGCCTTGCGGTTGTGAGCAACAAGACCGGACGGTATCTCCGGGAGGAGGCCACGCATCTCGGATGGGACGGCTATTTCCACAACATCGTCGGCGCCGGCGACGCAGCGCGCGACAAACCGGCGGAAGATCCCATTCACATGGCGCTCGCCGGCAGCGATATAGCGGCGGGGCCGGCGGTGTGGTTCGTCGGCGATTCCGACGTGGATATGGAGATCGCGCACCGTACCAATTGCGTCCCGGTTTTGGTGCGGCGGCAACAGCCTCTGGAAGCCGAGTTCGACGACTTTCAACCGATGGTTCATTTTCGCTCTTGTATAGAGCTAGCGAGTCACGTCATCACGTTGTAAAGTGGCTGCCGCAGTCCGAACAGTTATTGCAGTTTCTTCCGTAAGGGCCATATGATTGCGACGTACCAATAATTGCCGGGTTCGTATAAGGCCCCAACGACAACAAAGGGACTTAATCCATGTCTTCGGAGAAAGGCCAGAATTTGCAAGACGTGTTCCTCAACCACGTCCGCAAGGCCAAGATGCCGGTTACGATATTTTTAGTTAACGGCGTAAAGTTGCAGGGAATCATTACCTGGTTCGACAACTTCTGCGTCTTGCTGCGTCGCGATGCGCATTCGCAATTGGTGTATAAACATGCCATCTCGACAGTGATGCCGGCGCAACCGGTGCAGTTGTTCGAATCGAAACCCGAGGACGGTGACGGTTAAGCTGACCGAGGAAAACTCAAAAAACTTGAATGGTGTTGCGCATAAGGACGCGCGCTCGATCGGGCGCGCGCTCGTCATTTGTCCCGATGTGCGCCGGGCGGGCGGCAATGCGCCGTCGCGCCGCCGTAGCGCCGAGTCGCAGCTTGCGGAGGCTGTCGGCCTGACCGCGGCCATCAACCTGGACGTTGCCCACAACGAATCGGTGAAACTTGCGCGGGTGATCCCATCGTCGTTTTTGGGACGCGGCGTCATCGACCGGTTTCGGGATCTGATCAAGGCGCTCGAGATCGACATCGTTATCGTCGACACGGCGCTGACGCCGGTGCAGCAGCGTAACCTGGAACAACAGCTGTCCGCAAAGGTCATCGACCGGACGGGCCTGATCCTCGAAATCTTCGGCGCCCGGGCGCGGACGCATGAGGGCAGGTTGCAGGTTGAGTTGGCCGCGCTCACCTACCAGCGGTCGCGATTGGTGCGAAGCTGGACCCATCTCGAACGCCAGCGCGGTGGACACGGCTTCCTCGGCGGCCCTGGTGAAAGCCAACTCGAGATCGACCGGCGGCTGATCGATCAACGGATCGCGCGGCTGAAGAAGGAGCTGGAAAGCGTCAAGCGGACGCGCGGCTTGCATCGCAAGGCGCGGAAGAAGGTCCCGTACCCGGTGGTCGCGTTGGTCGGATATACGAATGCCGGCAAATCGACGCTGTTCAACCGATTGTCCGGCGGAACCGCCTATGCGGAAGATTTATTGTTTGCGACCCTCGACCCGACGATGCGGTCGGTGACCTTGCCGTCGGGGCATCAGATCATCCTGTCCGATACCGTCGGGTTCATTTCGCAGCTGCCGACCCAATTGGTGGCGTCCTTCCGCGCGACCCTCGAAGAGGTCGCCGAGGCGGACGTAATCCTGCACGTGCGGGATATCTCGCATCCGGAAAGCGACGCTCAGAATGCCGATGTGTTGGCGGTACTGGGTGAAATGGGGCTCGACGCCGATCAACGCCGGCTCGAAGTGCTGAACAAGATCGACTTGCTGGACCCGGAAGAGAAGGACATCGTCGCCGCCCGGGTCGCGCGGGACGACGATATGGTCGCGCTGTCGGCGGTTTCGGGCGAGGGCTGCGACACGCTGCTCGACCGCTTGGCGGAACTGTTGTCCGAGGCCCGGTCCTACCACCAATACCGGCTGGATTTGTCCGACGGCGCGGCGCTTGCCTGGCTTTATGCGCACGGCAAGGTCATGGATCGCGCCGAAACGGATGATCATGCGGTGATCGGCGTGGCGCTGGACCCCGCCGACGTCTCGCGATTCGAGCATCGTTTCCGGATTAAGTCCCTCGGAAAGACGCAGGATACCCCGCCGCACCGTTGACAGGCCGGCGCAGGCTTCCTATATCCCTTGGCACTCGTTACGCAAGAGTGCTAACAGCAGATACACCAATCCATTCGAAGCACATAAGACAAAGAGGAGAGAGCCGCATGAAGATCAGGCCTCTGCATGATCGCGTCGTTGTTCGCCCGCTGGAATCGGAAGAGAAGACGGCCGGTGGAATCATCATCCCGGATACGGCGAAAGAGAAGCCGTCGGAAGGGGAAGTCGTTGCCGTCGGCCAGGGCGCCCGGACGGAAGAAGGCCGCGTTGTGCCGTTGGACGTCAAGAAAGGCGACCGCATCATTTACGGCAAGTGGTCGGGCAACGAAGTGAAGGTCGACGGGGAAGACCTGTTGAT
The DNA here is from genome assembly GCA_028281325.1 of Alphaproteobacteria bacterium. Classification (GTDB taxonomy): domain Bacteria; phylum Pseudomonadota; class Alphaproteobacteria; order UBA8366; family UBA8366; genus JAJFJD01. The sequence continues at coordinate 917 of JANQKC010000041.1, read as the reverse complement.
CATGAAGGAAAGCGACATTATGGGCGTCGTCGGCTGAGGCCGGGATCGCTCCGACTGGTAATCAAGGAAAGCAAGGCAAATGGCTGCTAAAGAAGTTAAGTTTTCGACCGATGCCCGGGATCGCATGCTCAAGGGCATCGACGTCCTGGCCGATGCGGTCCAGGTCACGCTCGGCCCGAAGGGCCGCAACGTCGTGCTCGACAAGTCGTTCGGCGCGCCGCGCATCTCCAAGGACGGCGTCTCCGTCGCCAAGGAAATCGAGCTCAAGGACAAGTTCGAGAACATGGGCGCGCAGATGGTGCGCGAAGTGGCGAGCAAGACCAACGATCTCGCCGGCGACGGCACGACGACCGCGACCGTTCTGGCGCGCGCGATCGTGCGCGAAGGCGTCAAGGCGGTGGCCGCCGGCATGAACCCGATGGACCTGCGGCGCGGCATCGACCTTGCCGTGGAAGCGGTCGTCGCGGATATCGGCAAGCGGTCCAACAAGGTCAAGACCAGCGCCGAAGTGGCCCAGGTCGGCACCGTGTCGGCGAACGGCGACAAGGATATCGGCGACATGATCGCGCAGGCGATGGAGCGTGTCGGCAATGAAGGCGTGATCACGGTGGAAGAGGCGAAGAGCCTGGAGACCGAACTCGACGTGGTCGAAGGCATGCAGTTCGACCGCGGCTACCTGTCGCCGTATTTCATCACCAACGCCGAGAAGATGGTGTGCGAGCTGGAAAGCCCGTTCATCCTGCTGCACGAGTCGAAGCTGACGAACCTGCAGCCGATGCTGCCGGTTCTGGAAGCGGTGGTGCAGTCGGGCAAGCCGTTGCTGATCATCGCCGAGGACATCGAAGGCGAGGCGCTGGCGACCCTGGTGGTGAACAAGCTGCGCGGCGGCCTGAAGGTCGCGGCGGTGAAGGCGCCGG
>JANQKC010000014.1 GCA_028281325.1 Alphaproteobacteria bacterium | reverse complement strand
AATATCGGCCTGATGAAGGCGGTCGATAAGTTCGAATACCGTCGCGGCTACAAGTTCTCGACCTACGCCACCTGGTGGATCCGCCAGGCGATCACCCGGTCGATCGCCGACCAGGCGCGCACGATCCGCATCCCGGTGCATATGATCGAGACGATCAACAAGCTGGTGCGCACCAGCCGCCAGATGCTGCATGAGATCGGCCGCGAGCCGACGCCGGAGGAACTCTCCGAGAAGCTGCACATGCCGCTGGAGAAGGTGCGCAAGGTGCTGAAGATCGCCAAGGAGCCGATCAGCCTGGAGACGCCGATCGGTGACGAGGAAGACAGCCATCTCGGCGATTTCATCGAGGACAAGAACGCGATCCTGCCGTCCGACGCGGCGATCCATTCGAACCTGCGCGAGACGACGACGCGGGTGCTGTCCAGCCTGACCCCGCGCGAGGAGCGCGTGCTGCGCATGCGTTTCGGCATCGGCATGAACACCGATCACACGCTGGAAGAGGTCGGCCAGCAGTTCTCGGTCACCCGCGAGCGTATCCGCCAGATCGAGGCGAAAGCGCTGCGCAAGCTGAAACATCCCAGCCGAAGCCGCAAGCTGCGCAGCTTCCTGGATTACTAAAAGCCGGTACATTTAATCGGGGACACCCGAGATTACGGTTTCTGAACCGGGGCCCGTTGCGCTACAACGGGCCCCGTGCTTTTTTGCAGACAGCAACCGCACGTCCCGCCGGCCCGCTGATCGCGTGACAGACAGGCCGGCCCGGATGGGCCCGTAGTTCAGTTGGTTAGAACGGACCGCTCATAACGGTCATGTCGCAGGTTCGAGTCCTGCCGGGCCCACCAGACCTTTACAAAACGGGGCAAATCTACAGACCTAAATGACGGCCCCGTTGCGAGTCCGCCAACCGGAGCGGCCTTCTCGTCGAAGTCTGTGTAAGCGCGGCAAGGCCTTGATGTCTTCGCCTCGGTTGCGTTTTTGCTCAGCATGTGCAGCCGCGGGAAAGAGGGCCTGTCTGGTGATGCGCTCCTTTTTTCTACCAAAAGTTAGCATGCATTTCTGATCCCCCTGTTGCTAATCGCGGGGGCGAAAGACTGATATTGGATGGTGAAACTTTGCGATGTTCACGCTCCAATCGTTTATGATCAACGTTGACCAGATAATATCAATGCGCTGCAGATCAGTGGAGACTTGGTTATCCGTTTTAAACTAAAGCTTTATGGATTCCGTGAACTTATAGTTCACCAATGCCACTAAGAAGTGAGCGTCAGGGTGGAGGGGAGCGTTGATCGCTTTTACGTATTTTTCTCGAAGGAACTTGGCTCGGCGACCGACATGGATTGCTGATAAGAAAATCTCCACACCACGTTTCTCCGTCTTGCTCGTTCTTGTCTTCGTTGTCGCTCTCTCCAGTTGTCGTACGATTGGCGACGTAAATTACGTCGCTGCAAGCGATCTCGACGAAGCCGGAAGATATCACGAAGCATTCAACCGCTATCAATCAGTGGTCAGTGATTCGCTTTATCCTGAAAAGGAAAAAATGGCAGCTCGCTATAGGCTTGCCCAGATGTACATGAAGGGCATAGGAACGAACGAGAATCCAAGCGAAGCGATAAAGCTATATAAAGTCGTTGCTGCGGGTGAAGCTAAATCGTGGCGTAACTTTGCCCAACTTGAACTTGGTCGCATCTATGCGATGGGGGTGAGCGGGGTCATAGCGTCGGACCAATTTGAGGCATGGAAGTGGTATAACGCCGCAGCATCGGACGGCTACGAAGCGGCAAATCCTTACATTGAGAAGCTCAATCGTCAGCCGAATATCTTTATTCATCAGCACCGCGAAGAGTTCACACTTGCATCAAACGCGGAGGCTCCGGCCGGCATGGAGCGCGGCTATGACCTCTTTAAGAGCGGTGACGCTAATGGTGCCTTCCGTATTTTTAATTGGCATGCGCGGAGAGGAAATGCCGAGGCGCAGGCTAACGTTGCTTCGATGTATAAGGATGGAATTGGCGTTGCCACAGATAGCCGCCGATACGCCGCTTGGACATACGAAGCAGCGCGTAATGGCGACCCACGAGCCCAATTAGAGTTGGGCCGCCTATACCTCAACGGCAAAATTGTACCAGGTAGTGATGCCGACGCAGAGAGATGGCTTACAAAAGCCGCCACTCAGGGATCGGCCGAAGCCTACAATCAACTCGGGATTTTGATGTTGTATCCGGTGGATAAGGGGCGCGAGAAAAATCCCCTCAAAGCAGTGTATCATTTTAAAAAAGCGGCGGAACGCAATAGTGCGCCGGCATTGGCGAATTTGGGGGATCTATACAGGAAAGGCGTTGGCGTTCAAAAGGATCGCGGGCGCGCGAAAACTTATTATATCGCAGCAGCAAGACTGGGATTAACGGCTGCGCGGACACGACTTTTCGAACATTTTTCTTATGTTTATAACGACGGCGACAATAAACAGGCCAAAAAGGCCGGTAAGGTCACGATACCCAAGCGGGCCAAGGCCTCGGAACCTGTGAAGTCAGTGCCCGCCAAAACGCCGTCTGCTGTCGAACTATTCGCGAACCTCTCTCCGTCAATATTCCGCATTATCGCCGCCGAAAACAAAGACGCGGTTAGCCAAGGCTCTGCAGTTGCCTTAACCGAATCGGTTTTGGTGACAAATTGTCATGTCATTTCGAAAAGCGCGGTTATTGCAACCAAAGTGGGTGAAAAAATTGTCTACTTTTCTCGCTCCATCGGGGATGCGAAGAAGGATGTCTGCTTTCTCTCAACAAGCAACAAATTGCGTCCAATACCAGAGACGCGTTCGTTCAGTGATCTAAAGGTTGGAGAAAAGGTTTTCGCCATCGGGTCTCCAAGCGGATTGCAAAACAGTTTTAGTGATGGAAGAATTTCGGGTCTCCGCGAACGCGACGGTGTAGCCTACATTCAGACGACTGCACCAATTTCATCAGGGTCGTCCGGCGGTGCATTGATTGATGAACAAGGGCGGCTTATTGGGATTACAACGTTCAAGCTGCGCGATGCAGAAAACATAAATTTTGCAGTCGCAATTGATGAGGCCCTAAAAATAATGCCCAGTGGTGCGGTCGCGAAACGCTAGTGAAATACAATTTGCATCAGCCTTCGAGCTAAATCGCGAACTGCCATAGATAGGCGTCAGACGGGCACAACAAGTTGCGTGTGCGCTTTTAGGCTCGCTCCATGTAACGTTCGGTCGTGCCGAGACCGGCGGAGCCCGCGATTCGTTGGATGTCTCGGAGGCCGTCACCTGCTTGGGCGCAACAGCGTGCGAAGCGGGTCAGCAGGGTTCACCGTCTACCATCGGCGCCGAACGAGGTCTGGTCGAAGGTCTTTCTGTCGGATCAGCTGTTCAACGGATCATCGCTCATCCCTAAGCTCGGACGGCGTCTTTCCCGTGATCGCCTTGATGCTTCGGTTCATGTGCGACTGGCTGGAGAAGCCGACACGGAAGGCGATTTCGGCGAAGGGGAGGTTGCTCGTTCGGATCATTTCGACGGCCCGCTCCGTCCGTCGGCGGCGCAGATAGGCGGCCGGCGGTTCGCCGATTTGGTCCTTGAAGACGCGGGCGAAGTGAAACGGGCTCATGTCCAGGAACCGGGCCAGGTCGCTCAGTCTGAGCGTCTCGCCCAATCGCTCCTCGATTTCGGTCAACACCCGCCGCAGGTCGGCTCGGCCGGTTTCGCGCAACTCGGATGCGATCAGCCGGTCCCGCTTCTGAATGTTGCGGAGCAAACTCAGCACCAACAGATAGGACCGTTGGTCCATCTCGATCGCCGTCGGCGGGTCGTCGCGGTTTGCGGCGCGGAACAGATAGGATTCGGCGTCCCGGCTCCATACGGGATCGGTGACGGCGAAGAAATCCTCCGGTTCCGCGACATGCGCCAAGTCCAGTTCGTCGGCGACTTCGCAGATCAGGCTTTGCTTGAAATAGAAATGCCCGTATTCGACGACGCCCGAAGAAGAAAACCGACCGCCGCTCTCTGGCTGTTGCAGCGATAACGCGCCCTGTACGGCCGTTGGAGCGCCGCGCATTTCGTCCCGCTGCGCCCGGGACCCGCCGATGTGATAGGTCATCACATAATGGTTCACCCCTCTGAATTCCATGCCGCCGCCCAGGTCGCGCTTGTGAAGGGCGACCGGCATGTTCCATCGGTCGTCCAGCCCGAGCAAGGGCGGAACCGCGGGGCCGACCAGCGACCGATACACGTCGCAATGGTCTGGCTCGGTGTCGAAGGCATGTACGCCCATTCCCCATCATCTCCCGAATTGCGCCACCACCGATCTTAGGGCCACCGGATTAGATATCCCATCCTTTCCCGACAGCAAGATCGTGCAATAGGGCACAGCAAAACAATGCAAGACGGCGGGGTGTCCGCTTCCTACCTACTGTCGCGTCGCAAAACACCGGCACGATATCGATGGCCACGAAACGCTGGCCGTATAGAGAGGAAAACGGAGGAGATGTTGATGATCGAGCCCGAGCTGCTGACCCCGACCAACTGTCAGCTTATTTTCATCGACCACCAGCCGCAGATGGCGTTCGGCGTGCAGTCGATGGACCGTCAAACCCTGAAGAACAATGTTGTCGCGCTCGCGAAATCCGCCAAGGTCTTCGACATCCCGACGACGATCACCACCGTGGAAACGGATAGCTTCTCGGGCCACACCTATCCGGAACTCCTGGCTGTTTTCCCGGAGCATCCCCTGTTGGAGCGCACCTCGATGAACTCCTGGGATGACCAGAAGGTTCGCGACGTGCTTGCCGAGAACGGCCAGAAGAATGTCGTGGTTTCCGGTCTATGGACGGAAGTCTGCAACAACTCCTTCGCCTTTTCGGCGATGGCCGAAGGCGGCTACAGGATTTTCATGGTGGCCGATGCGTCGGGCGGCACGACCAAGGACGCCCACGAGTATTCGATGCAACGCATGATCCAAGCGGGCGTCGTGCCGGTGACCTGGCAACAGGTTCTCCTCGAATGGCAGCGCGATTGGGCGCGCCGGGACACCTACGACGCGGTCATCGGCATCGTGAAGGAGCATTCCGGCGCCTACGGCATGGGCGTCGATTACGCCTACACCATGGTGCACAAGGCGGAGGAACGCGTGCAGCACGGACCGCGCCTCGATCCCGTCGCGGCGGGCTAGGCGACGCCGCCGATCGCCAAGATGCTGGCGATGGACGTACCGGTCGGGGGCGGGACGGATGCGACGTGGGTGGCCTCCTGCGATCCGTGGGTTGGCTTGTACTGGTTGACCACCGGCAATACGCTCGGCGGGTTGACGCTCTATGGCGAGCCCGGCCAACCGGGCGGTCGCCGGCGCGGCGGCATCGCAATTCGCGCAGAGTTGTCACGACGGTTGCGCTAACACATGGGGTATTCATGGCCACAATCATAGCATTGCGTGGAATAATCCAATTCCCGTGCGGGACCTGAAGTCGTTCTAGGGCGCCTTAGGGTGTTCGTGCTTTGCGGTGTGATGGCGCGGCGGCTGACGCATGAGCCGTCCGCTTAATCGCCGCACCGGTTGATCAGGAGGTACCGGATGTCCGAGGTGACCGATCAAGCAGCATCGAAAGACCAAGCCTCGGCATGGGCGCCCTTCGGCCGCATCGCGTTTGCGGTCCTTTGGACGGCGACGGTTATCTCGAATGTCGGGACATGGATGCATGATGTCGCCTCCGGTTGGCTCATGACGTCTTTGTCGCCGTCGCCTTTGATGGTGGCGCTGGTGCAGGCCGCGACGACCTTGCCCGTCTTTCTGTTCGCATTGCCGGCGGGGGCTTTTGCCGACCTGGTCGATCGCCGCCGTTTGCTCATCGCGGTAATGGCGATCCTCGCGGTCTCCACGCTATCGCTCGGCTTGCTGGTGTTGTTCGGCCTCGTCAGCGCTTGGATCCTGCTGGCCTTCACCTTTCTATCCGGCGCCGGGGCCGCCTTCGTCGCGCCGGCGTGGCAAGCCATCGTCCCGCAGCTCGTGCCGCGTTCCGAGTTGCAGCCGGCCGTTGCGCTGAACAGCGTCGGGATCAATATCAGCCGCGCGATCGGCCCCGCGCTTGCCGGGCTGGTTATCGCCAGCGTCGGCATTGCCTGGCCTTATCTTTTGAACGCGCTGAGCTTCCTCATCGTGATCGCCGCGCTGCTTTGGTGGCGGCCGCCGCCGAAGAAGGAGAGTCATCTTCCCGCCGAACGCTTTTGGAGCGCCGTCTGCGCCGGGGTGCGCTATGCCCGGGCGAGCGGGCCGCTGCGGTCGACGCTCGCCCGGGCGCTGGCCTTTTTCCTGTTCGCCAGCGCCTATTGGGCTTTGTTGCCGCTGATCGCCCGGCAGGAACTTGGCGGCGGCCCCGAACTGTATGGCGTCATGCTGGGCACCGTCGGCGTCGGTGCGGTCGGCGGCGCGCTGTTTCTGCCGATGCTCAAGAAACGGCTTGGCGCGGACGCGCTGGTGGCCGCGGGTACGGCGGGCACCGCGCTGGTTCTCGTTGCCTTCGCGCTTACCAAGCATCCGGAGGTCGCGGTGGTTGCCTGCCTCGTCGCCGGCGCGTCCTGGATCACCGTGTTGTCCAGTTTAAACGTTTCGGCGCAAGTCGCGCTGCCGGACTGGGTGCGCGCCCGCGGCCTGTCGATCTTCATCACGGTGTTTTTCGGCGCGATGACGTTCGGCAGTATTCTTTGGGGGCAGGCGGCGACGATGCTCGGAATCCCGACGACGCTGCTCCTTGCCGCGAGCGGCGCCGTCGTCGGGGCGCTGGTTTCGTGGCCCGCCAAATTGCAGCAAGGCGCCGAACTCGACCTCTCGCCGTCCTCGCATTGGCCGGAACCCGTCGTCGCCGGCGAGGTGGAGCCGGACCGCGGCCCGGTCATGGTCACCGTCGACTATCGGATCGATCCCGAGACGGCTGCCGCCTTCCTCGCCGCCATGGAAGATCTCAAGGCCGCGCGGCGGCGCGAGGGCGCCTATGCTTGGGGCCTGTTCGAGGATGTCGCCCAGCCCGGTCGGTACCTTGAGTATTTTACCGAGGAGTCCTGGCTTGCCCACCTGCGTCATCATGAGCGCGTCACCGAGGCCGACCGCGCAATCCAGGAGAAGATCCTCGCCTTTCATATCGGCGATGGCGTGCCGGTCGTGACGCATTTTCTGGCCCCGGACGCCACCGAAGCGCCCGCGCAGCCACCCGGCGAATCAGCGAACCTTAAGTAAGCGTCCCGTTGAGCCGATGCAAAATGAACCGCGCAAGTTCTCTGTCCAAGGCATTCCGCGCGCCGTTCCCGCAGGTATACGACGTGACGTTATGCCGGCTCCGCTGGAACCGTAGGTCAGTCGGTTGGAATGGACCGTTCACACGAGTGTTGCAGGGTCCTGCAGCCGGTCCCGGATGAAACCCATGAATCGGGCCGCCTTCGCGCCGTCGATCACCCGGTGGTCGTAGGACAGGGACAACGGCAAAATGCGGCGCAGGGCGATGTCGCCGTTGTGGTCGACCGGTTTCCGCCGGGCGCGCGAGACGCCCATGATCGCGACCTCGGGGGCGTTGATAATCGGCGTGAAGGCCGTGCCGCCGATCTTTCCCAGGCTCGTGACGGTAAATGTCCCACCCTCCACGTCGGCGAGGCTCAGCTTGCCGCTGTGCGCTTTCTCGGCGAGACCGGCTGTCGCCGCGGCGATCTCCGGAAGGCTCAGCGTGTCGGCGTTCTTCAACACCGGCACGATGAGCCCCGCCGGCGTGTCGACCGCCACGCCGATATTGTAGTAGCGCTTCACGAACAGGTTTTGGCCGGAACTGTCGAGCGACGAATTGACGTCCGGGAACTCCTTCAAGGCCGCGATGCATGCCTTTATGACGAAGGCCAGGACGGTCGGCGGCGGGGCGTCTGATCCGGCGGTGGTGGCGCGTTGCTGACGCAGCTCGTCGAGGTCGGTCACGTCGGCCTCGTCATGGTGGGTAACATGCGGCACGGTCCGCCAACTCGCGGTCGTTTGCCGGCCGATGATCTGTTGAATCGAGTCGAGGGGGCGTTCTTCGACCTCGCCGAACAGGGCGTAGTCGTATGCCGGGACGGATAGTTGCGGTGCGGATTTCGGATCGGCGGTCGGCATGCCTCTATCCTCGCATCTGTTGAGAGGTGTCACGTCGGGGTTTACCGAAAACGGTATCGCCGCTCTTGCCGTTGAGACCGGGATGACCGTCGAACCGAACCGCGCCGACCGCCGCGCGTCCGTCGACCGCCGCGGCGATCCTCTCGGTCCCCGCGAAGCCGAAGCCGCCGCAAAGTTCGATGGCGTCGATCCCGTCGGCGACGAGTTGTCGCGCGACCGTTTCGGCATCGTCATAGTCCGCCGCGCCGATCACCGTGAGGTTCACCGTCGGCGTCGAAACCCGCTGCCGGTCGGTGTCCGAATTCGCACCGTCGGCTAGGAAGATGAATGCTGCGTTCAAGCTCATTGTCTCGCTCGGGGAAGCGCAACCGCCGTTGGCGATCACGCCTCCTTTTCTGGTTTGAAAGTGGCGATGAAATCGTCGATGTTCGCCTCGGGCGTGTCCTCGGCGGCGATCACGCCGATCAACGATCCAACGGGAAGGGTGACGCCCTGGTCCGCGACGCGGCGGCGAAACACGCCATCGGCCGGGGCCTCGCAAGCGTTGGTGATCTTCTCGGTTTCGATGTCGACGATTTCCTCGCCTTGCTCCACCTCGTCCCCGATTTCGATCCGCCAGGGCCCAACCTTGCCCTCGGTCATCGTCATGCCGAGTTTCGGCAGGACGATGGCGGTGATGGTTCCTGCCGCCATCAGTTGGCCCCGACGACCGCGCGAACGGCGGCGTGGATATCGTCGACGCCGGGGATGTAGGCGTCTTCGAGGTTCGGCGCGAAGGGAACGGGGGCGTGCGGCGGCATGACGCGTTTGATCGGTGCTTTCAACGCGCCGAACGCGTTCTCGGCGACGATCGCGGATATATCCGATGCCATGCCGCAGCGCGGCGATGCTTCGTCGACGACCACCAATCGGCCGGTCTTCTCGACCGAGTCGAGGATGGCGTCGGAATCGAGCGGGGAGGTGGTGCGCGGATCTATGACCGTGCACTCGATGCCCTCATCGGCGAGATTGTCCGCCGCCGTGTTGGCGAAGCCGACCATCCGACCGATGGCGACGATGGTGGCGTCCTGACCGTCCCGCGTGGTGCGCGCCTCGCCGAACGGGATCGCATAAGGTTCGTCCGGCACTTCTTCCTTGTCGTCAAACATGGCTTTGTGTTCGAGGAAGACCACCGGGTTGTCGTCGCGGATCGCCTGGGTCATTAACCCTTTGGCCTCGTAGGGCGAGGCCGGCACGACCACCTTCAATCCCGGAATATGCGTGAAAACGGGATAGAGGCACTGGCTGTGCTGACTGGCGGCGCGGGTGCCGGCGCCGAAGAGCGTGCGCACCACGCACGGTGTCGTGGCCTTGCCGCCGAACATGTAGCGAAACTTGGCCATCTGATTGATGATCTGGTCGCCGCAGACGCCGAAGAAGTCGACGAACATCAACTGGGCGACAGGACGCAAACCGGTTGCAGCCGCGCCCGCGGCCGCGCCGATAAAGGCGCTTTCGCTGATCGGTGTATCGAGTACGCGCTCGCGGCCGAATTCGGGCATCAACCCCTTGGTCGCGCCCAGGACACCGCCCCAGGCATCCTGTTCGCCGCCGGAACCCATGCCGCCGGCAATGTCTTCGCCCAGGAGGATGACGGTAGGATCGCGGCGCATCTCGTCGCGCATCGCCTCGTTGAGAGCTTCACGGAAGGATTTTACGGACATTTCGGTACTCCGGGTTTACGGGTCAGTAGGAGAGGTAGACGTCTGTGGTGAGGGTCGAGAGATCGGGCGGCGGCGCCGCCTTCGCTTCCGTGACGGCCTCGTCGATCAAGGTCGCGACCTCCTCGTCGATTGCGTCAAGCTCTTCGAGCTTCAGCATTTTCCCGCCCGTCGTCCGGGCCCGGAAAAATTTGAGAGCGTCGAGATAGCGGCGCTCGTCCTTGACTTCGTTCAAGGGCTTGTATGATGAGGCATCGCCTTCGAAATGGCCGTAGTAGCGGGTGAACTCGATATGGATGAAACGCGGGCCTTCCCCGTCGCGAATTGCTTTGACGGCTTCCTCGGCGGCTCGCCAAACGGCGAAATAGTCGTGCCCGTCGACCCGGGTTCCCCGGATGCCGAAGCCTTCGGCACGGCGAACCGGATCATGCCCGCCGATCGACCAGGAACTCGACGTCGATTCGGCATATCCGTTGTCCTCCAACACGAAAAGCACGGGCAGGTCATAGACCCGGGCGAAGTTCATCGCCTCCAGCGTCATGCCCTGGTTGAACGCGCCGTCGCCGAAGAACGCGACGGACAAACCCCCGGTTTTGAGTGTCTTCGCCGTAATCGCGGCACCGCAGGCGAGGGGCGGCCCGCCGCCGACGATGCCGTTCGCGCCGAGCATGCCGACATCGAGATCGGCGATATGCATGGAGCCGCCCTTGCCGCCGCACAGCCCGTCGGCGCGGCCATAAATTTCCTTCATCATCGCCTTTACGTCGCATCCCTTGGCGATGGAATGACCATGGCCGCGATGCGTGCTGGCGACCGTGTCGTTCCCGTCCAACTGTTGGCAAACGGCGACCGCGGCGGCTTCTTCGCCGGCGTAAAGGTGGACGAAGCCGGGGATTTGGCCGGTCATGAATTCCTTATGCACACGCTCTTCGAAATCGCGGATCGTTCGCATGGCGCGATATCCGTCGAGCAGTTTTTCCCTGTCGATCTTCATATCCAAGGTTCCTTCAGTGATACCGTGAATGGGGGCTGGCCAAACCGGCCGATGATCAGGTGGCCTTTGCGGTGGCGAACTCGTCGTAGGCCTGCATCGCCTCGACGCCGTAGACGGAGGACGGTCCGCCGCCCATGAGCACCGCAACGCCGATCATTTCGGCGACTTCCTCGCGGCTTGCGCCCGCGTCCAGAACGGCGCGCGCGTGGTGGGCGATGCAGCCGTCGCAGCGCACGCTGATCGCGATCCCGAACGCGATGAGTTCCTTCGTCTTGGTGGAAAGGGCGCCGTCCTGCGTGGCCGTTCCGACGAGGTTGCGGAAGACGCTGACGGTCTCCGGAATGGCATCGGCCAGTTGGCCCATGCCGGCGTGGTACTCTTTTGCGATAGTCGAAAAGTTTTTCATGACCGCGCTCCCGATTGAGGTGTTGACGCGACTTTGCGGGATGGGGAGCGGCGGGACGTTGACGTGAGTCAATGGCGGGCGGTGATTTTTACCGGCACGTGTTTGCCGGTCGTTTCCCAAACCACGGCGAAATGGTTTGCCGCGGCGGGGTGAACGGAAGTTACGGTGTGTCGCGCAGACGTTGGCGGTGGGACGAATCTTTGTCCGCCCTACCTTCGGCGCCGGACATTGAGAATGAGATCGTCGAAAGGCCGCCAACAACCCAAAGCGGACAACGGACGGTGAATGCCAATCCGGTCAGCGACGCCCAGACTCAAATCGTCCGTTCAAATGGATTTTTCGTTCAGATGGTCAGCAAGGCGGATCGCCAGCGCGACGATGGTTAGGGTCGGCACGCCCGCACCCGATGTGGGGAAAACCGAGCTGCCGGCGACATACAGGTTCTCCACGCCGTGGACGCGGCACTGCCGGTCGACAACGCCGGTCGTGGGATCGTCGCTCATCCGTGTCGTTCCCATGTGATGCCAACCCCATGCAAGGTCTTCCGGCCACCCGTTCAGTCCCGACTTGTCGATATCCAAACGCACCCGTCCGATGTTGGCCGCGCCCATTGACTGAGCGAACAGTTCCGCCGTTTTCTCCACCGTCCGGTAATCGTTTTTCGTCAGGCGCCAATCGAGTTTGATTTGATTCAGCCCCAGCGCATCCTTTTGCGTGCTTAATTCCACGCGGCTGGACGGGTTCGGTTCTTGCTCCAAAGAAAGCTGCGCGGAATAGAACTGGGCGTCACGCGCTTCGCTTGTCAGGTGCCCATACACCGCTTTGGCGACATCATCGATATCGACAGCGATGTTGCGCAGGTGTTTGCCGAGGTCGTCGGGCCACCGACCTTGCCGGACCTCATACATCAACTTTTTCAGGGATTTTGCGCCATCCGATGATTCGCCTTCGGAGAAGCCCGTCAAGTCGACGCGTGCGGAGTTGATGCGTTCCTTGATCTGGGCTTCGTCATTCAACTGGAAAGACCCAACGAAGCCGAGTTCGTGATATCCGATTCGGGAATTGTAGAAATTGAGGGAGAAATCGCTCGACGGTGCAAGCACGCCGATATCGACGACCGCATGCTCCATGAAGTATCGTCCAACAAGGTCGTGTTGGTTGCCGATGCCACGGGTGGCGACGTTATTGGACAGCAGAAGCAGCCGCGCGTTTTCGAGACCTCCCGTCGCCAACACAAACCTTTTTGCCGTAATGCCAAACCGGACATCGGACAGCGTGCCGACGTTGACGTTCTTAACGCTGTTGGCGTCGTGGGAGAGCTCAAGATTTAGGACGTTCGCATTCAGATAGAGATCGATATTCGTGGCTTGTTTTATGCCCTCCAAATACTCCTCGCCAAACCGTGTCGGCGGCGAGAACCGATAGATTGTCGTATCAAAGCTCGTTTCGGAAAGAGGCAGTTCAACAGTTGCCGGGTCATTCAAAGACTTTGCCGCGCTACTCGGGTCAAAGCTGTCGGTCTTTAACTGGCAATATTTCGAGGCTTTTGGATAGTATTTTGCCAAATGCTCGTTATCGAAAGGCCAACCGCTCAAGGGAATCCAATCGCGATGCTGCAGTTCGATATCGGAAAAAGGCCGGCACCATCCTCCCCAATGGTTCGTCGTGCCGCCCAGATACCGCAAGCGACAAACATTCAGATCATCGTAATGGCGCGGCCCGATTTCCCCGATTGAGAGGTCATTGATATCGGCGTCGAAATCGAGGCCTCCGCTTTCGAGGATTGATACCGATTTGCCGCTCGCAGCGAGTTCCAAGCCCAGAACGATGCCAGCGGCGCCGGCGCCGATGATGCAAACATCATACGTTTTGCCGGGCGCGTCAGAAACCTTGTGAGAATCAATGATCATCTGAGTTCCGGGAGGCTAATAGAGCGCAAACGGTAAGTTCCGAACGGGAAAGCTGCCAACCATCCAAATCGACAATATCGCCTCGCAAGAAATCGTCCGCGCAGATTTTTTGAAAAGTGGAATGAATGCTGCCACCGGAATGCGGCGCATCCAGTGGAAAAGAGATCTTGGAAGCTAACGCGTTGGCATCGGCGATAAGATCGATTTTTCCCGCATAGGCGGTCAAATACGCCGCGCCCAATTCTCTACGTGCTTGAATACTCGGCAGCAATCTCAAAAGCCGATCGAGATCATCTTTCCGACGAGGCGTGTTTGAGAGACCGGCCTGGGTGCTGACTGGAATAAAACTGCCGGCGAATGCGGCAATAATCACCATAAACTTTCTTCTCAATATGCTCATGGTTCCGATTTATGGCTTTTGAATACAGAATTCAGTGATTCAAACTTAGTTGCCGCAACGCACTTCGGCAAATTCGATTTCGGGTTACTCAATTAGACCGTGACGAATAATAAGCATTTGTAATAAAATGGTAATTTCTGAGGATCGACGATGCGGAATCAGGCCGCCAACCCGCTTCCCTGCGGGGACCGGACGCCTTCGGTCCGCAAGTTTGTTTCGGTGCGGCGATTTGGTCAATTGGGACGCCATCGCGATTGGCTGGCGGCGGACATTCGATCGTACTCAAATGCGTCACCGGGCCGGACCAAAAGGCCGATATGCAAGGAAGCCGGGATCAACCGTCAGCCGCAGGGCATTGACTTGGGAACATCCTGTGCGTTTTCTTGCCGTGCTGTGGGGTTCCGGTTCTCGAACTCTTATGCAGTTCATTGGATTGTAATACTTTCGATTGTCCTGCCGGACTCGCCATCGTCCCGCAACGCTCTACCATGCATGGGAGTTACAATGAAGACGTATAGGATCGCCGCTATTCCCGGTGACGGCATCGGAACGGAGGTCGTCGCCGCCGGCATCGAGGTGTTGAACGCCCTGGCCGGTCGGGAGGGCGGCTTTGAGTTGCAGGTCGACCATTTCGACTGGGGCGGTGAGTATTATAAGAAACACGGTCGCATGATGCCCGAGGACGGCCGCGACCAGATCCGCGATCACGATGCAATCCTGTTCGGTTCGGCGGGGCATCCGGACATCCCGGATCACATAACCTTATGGGGGCTGCGGCTCGCCATCTGCCAACCGTTCGATCAATACGCCAACGTGCGGCCGACGCGCGTGTTGCCGGGCATCACGTCGCCGCTGCGGCATGTCGATGGCGACGAGCTGGATTGGGTGATCATCCGCGAAAACTCGGAGGGCGAATATGCCGGCGTGGGCGGTCGCGTCCACCAGGGACTGCCGCTGGAGTCGGCGACGGACGTCGCCATGTTCACGCGGCCCGGCGTCGAGCGGATCATGCGCTTCGCCTTCCGCGTCGCCCAATCGCGGCCGCGCAAGCTGTTGACCGTGGTCACCAAGTCCAATGCCCAGCGGCACGCCATGGTCATGTGGGACGAGATCGCGGCCGAAATCGCGCGCGAATTTCCGGACGTGACCTGGGACAGGATGCTGGTCGATGCGATGACCATGCGCATGGTCACGAAGCCGAAGTCGATCGATACGGTCGTCGCGACGAACCTGCATGCCGACATCCTGTCCGACCTGGCGGCGGCGCTGGCCGGCTCCCTCGGCATCGCGCCGACCGCGAACCTCAATCCCGAGCACACGTATCCGTCGATGTTCGAGCCGATTCATGGCTCGGCGTTCGATATCATGGGCAAAGGGGTCGCCAATCCGATCGGCACGTTCTGGTCGTCCGTCATGCTGCTGGAGCATTTGGAGGAAAACGCCGCGGCGAGCCGCCTTATGGGGGCGATCGAGCGGGTGACCGCCGATCCCGATTTCCACACGCCGGACCTCGGCGGCAACGCCACCACCGACAAGACGACCGCGGCGGTCATAGAGGCGATTCGCGGGGCCAACGACTGACCTGGGATTCGGGTTTCTTTTTGCCTGGTCGACCGGCTTACATCGGGCTATCGCTCTCGAAGATCGCCGCACGGGTATTTCGGCCCTATCGGGATCAGGAGAACGGTATCGACCGTTTCCCGCTTCGTCAGGCGGGCGCTTCCGCTGGCCGACGCCTCGTTGCGTTGCGGGCCGGCCGCGCCCGAGACCGAACAATGGATCTTGGCGACGGACCCGATGGGCCCTTACGCGGCAAGCGCCCGCTTCAGCGGCAAGCGGCATCGAGGCCTTGCCGGAAGCCGGTCCGGTCGACCATCCTGCGCCGACCGGTCTGCACAATCGTCTTTGAACGGTCTAGAATACGGGCGGAAAACGACTCCCACTGCCGGGTGTTTGGCTCTCACGGTGCAAGGGTGAGACACGTGCGTTCAAAGCGTCGAAAAAACGGGAAGGGCGGGCTCCAGACCTGGGTATCGTTGTGGCCGCTTGCGCTGGCGGCGATCCTTCTGGCTGTTTTGCTGTTCGTCGCCTCTTGAGAGGATAGCGCACGCGGCTCGCCCGTATTCGGATACGCGCTGCAGGTCGCGATCATATGCGATGATGACCATTCATCGTTCCGACCCGAGGAGATTCCATGACGACCGATCTGACCATGCTTGCGTTGACGGCCGGTATCACCATCGTAATGTGGCTGCCGTATATCCTTGCTCACATCGTGAATGTCGGTTTGGCGGCGGCGCTTACGTACAAAGCGGATGATGAGCCGCTTCCCGCGTGGGCGGCGCGCGCAAAGAAGGCGCATTACAACGCGATCGAGAACTTGGCGCCGTTCGCCGCGCTCGTTGTCGTCGCTCATCTCGCGGGTGCCGCCAATGAGGCGACCGCGGCCGCAGCGGTTGTCTACTTCTGGGCGCGACTGGCGCATTACGGCTTGTTTGTTGCCGGCGTACCGTTCGGCCGAACCCTGACCTTCGCCGCCGGATGGTTGGCGATGGCTTGCATACTCTGGCAGATCGTCGCGGTGGGCGGATAACGCTTTCGCGACGTTGCAAGGGCACCCGGTGCCGAATCTCCGGCGAACCGACGGCGTGGCGATTGGCCCGACGCATCATTTTGCGTGTCCACCGCCGCGAGGTCCCGTGTCGACCGGCGGGAAGCGGCCGGTGTTGAGCGTATGCCGATTGACCGGGACTCCGGTTTATTGTCGGTCCTCGGCCGGCCCTGGCGCTTATCCTATATGTGCTTGTTGCCGGATTTGCGGTCGGCTAATTCGCTGGTTTCACGCGGATTTTATTCCTTTTCAGCTTGCTGCCGTGCAGATCCTTGATGGCGGTTTCAGCTTCGTGTTCCAACGCCATTTCCACGAAGCCAAAACCTTTCGATGTGCCGGTTTTTGCATCGAGAACCAAGTCGCAAGCTTCGACATTACCATGCTTTTTGAACAACTTAGCAAGATCGTCCTCGCTAAGGTCGCGTGGCAGATTGAGAACAATGAGTTTCATCGTGACTCCGGGGCCGGTACGCAAGGGTCGAGCCTCTGAATATCATGCCGTTTTCTCCCGCGCCAGGAAACGACCTGCCAGCACCCTATGGGCAGGAACCAACCCTTAACGGTCCCTTGCGTCATGCCGCCCCCTTGGCATGTAGTACGTCAACCTCATATTAGGTAAGCTGTTTCGCTACGATTCGGCCTCTGGCAGCGGCGTCTTGGCAGGCATCCACCGCAATAATCGATTGATCTGAGATGAAAAAAACTTTGGTTGGGATAACGCTGTTCGCGGTTGCGGCAACGCAAGCGGCTGCATTCGATAAGACCCATTTGGCCCGGCTCGAGGCGCTCCGGGCATGCGAGAAATGCGATCTGAGCGGCGCCAATCTGCGTGGGAGAATCCTGAGCGGGATGAACCTGACGGGGGCGGACCTCACCAAGGCAAACCTGCGGGGTTCGACCCTAAGGGGCACCATCCTGACCGCCGCGA
Source organism: Alphaproteobacteria bacterium (assembly GCA_028281325.1). Lineage (GTDB taxonomy): Bacteria > Pseudomonadota > Alphaproteobacteria > UBA8366 > UBA8366 > JAJFJD01. The sequence continues at coordinate 187,792 of JANQKC010000014.1, read as the reverse complement.
CGCTGACGGGGGCCAACCTGTATAAGGCGAAGCTGGGCGGGGCCAACTTGAGCGGCGCCAACCTGAGGGACGCAAACCTTCGGTGGGCGTCGTTGAGCGTGCTTAAGATGCAGGCGGCGGCGACGGATTTGAGTGGGGCGGATTTGACCGGGGCGGACTTGCGAAACGCCTATCTGCGGAAGGCAGTGCTCGTCGGCGCAAATCTGAGCGAGGCCAATCTAAGGGGGGCGAGTCTGGTCGATGCAAACCTGACCGGGGCAAAACTCAAGGACACAAATCTTAGTAAGGCGAATCTCGTCGGGACGAATCTGACGGATGCGGTCCTCACCAACGCCAACCTGAGCGAGGTGGATCTATCGGGGGCGAATCTCGCGAGCGCCGACCTGAGCGGCGCAAATCTGAACAACGCCAAAATCAAGGGCGCCATCTTCTGCAAGACCAAGTTGCCGTGGGGCGAAGAAAACACCGGCTGCAAGACACCTTAGACTCGACCGCTCGGCGTCCGGAACAGGGCATCGTTGGCCCGTGACGGCTACAATTCCTCCACCTGAATCGGGAATAACGGCGCGAGCGCGTCGACCTGCATCACGTGATAGAGGCTGAAGCGGTAAGCCGGTCCCGCCAGAACCTCGGGCGGGGTGAAGGGAAACGCGATATTGCCCGCCGTCGATAGCCGCCCCGGGAATCCATGATGCAGCAGATATTGCTTGCAGCAAGCCAGCACGGTTTTCACCTGGTCGGCAGTCGGCGCGATGCACTCCACCATGACGAATACCTCGCGCGGCGGCTCGGCTGGCGGGTCGGGCCAGGGCACGACGCCGTCGCGGCCGTAGACTCGGAAGAAGAGTTGGAAATCGCCGCCCAGCGTTTCGCCCAGAAGCTCGCGGCCGGTCTTTTCTACCGCTTCCGTGATCTCGTCGACCGCGGCGATGAAGCGCGGGTCGGCCGCGCCGGCAAGGACCATGCCGCGTTCGCCGACAGGGATCGCGCCTTCCAGCTTGACCGACAATTGCGCCGCCTGTTCCCAGCGTGCGCCATGCACCCGGACCCGGTGTTCGTCCACGGCGTCATACACGACATCGTCCAGATGCAATGTCCCCTCCGGCTCGTGCACCTTGTACGGGTCGGCTTGTTCGTACAGGGCATGGGCGGCAACCGACATCGGCGTGGCGTGTCGCGCCGGGTTCATGCTCTCGATCAGGAAGGAATCGCCTTCCAGGGTGCCGAGCATGGCGTCCCGCCCGCCGGGGGTGCAGCAGATCGACGTGCATTCGATGATCTTCGCCATATGCGTCGCCGGGCCGAGCGGAAAGCCGAGCATCTCGGGCACGGCAGTGAAGATCGCGGTATCGCAAGCGCGGCCCGCGATGATCACGTCGGCCTCGGTGTCCAGCGCCCGGCGAAAGGCCTCCGTGCCCATCTGGGCGACGAGATTCGTCGAGCCGTCGATCTCCTCGTCGCTCGGCATTGCCATCTGGCCGAGGGGCCGCAGGCGATTCTCCCGTCGCGCCGCCTTTACGGTGTCGGCGGGAATGTCCGCGCCGATCGCCGCGAGCCGGAAATGAAGACCCTCTTCCGTCGCGATCGCGCGGATCATGTCCAGCGTGGTGTCGAGATGCGGCCGCGCGCCGGCGCAGCCTGCGGTGCCCAACAACAGGGGCACGTCCAGCGCGCGGGCCCCGCGCAGCACGAGCCCCAGATCCCGCCGGGTCATGATATCCGATGTCGCGATCTGACCGGATCCGAGATAGTGCGGGCCCGGGTCGATGGACCCCATATCGCAGCCGATGAAATCGGGCTCGCGTTCCAGGCCGGCTTTCAGGGCGGGTTCCGGAATGCCGTAGCCGAGCTGTCCCGAGGCGGCGAGCGCCGGCAACGGCCGGGTCTCCGGTCCGCGCGGGAAACGGTCGCGCAGCTTTCCCACGGCGCTCATAGCTCGACCCCCAGCAGCGGGCCGTGTTGCTGCGTGCCATAGACGTCGCGGTCCCCTGGGTCGCCCGCGACCGTTCGCCGGTCGAACACCAACTTAATGGCGAGCGCTTGCGGGAAGGGCAACACCTGGACCGACCCCTGCTGTAGCCCATAGAGTCCGGCGAGGTTGGCGGGCGACAGGCTTGGCGACTGCCGCGCCAGATCGAACCGGGCTTGGTCCTCGAACATCAGGTCGATGGTGATCTGCAGCGGCCTCGCGTTCTTGCTGCGGATGACGGTTGCGGCGTCGGTGAGCTTCATGGCGTGTCAAATCCCTGGGTCACGGGCAACCCTGCACGGCGGGGCGGATGCACGAGACGGTTGGTTGTTCGGTAACCATTACAGGCCGCCGCTATCCGCGCCGTCAAATCTTGCCGCGGGCGCCTTGTTCCGCGTTCGCGGGGTGATACCTCTACAGAGAGACATCGCCGGACTGGCCGGTCAATCGCTACCCCAGTAAGCTGTCCGGCAGATAGGGATCATGTTTCCGATCTTCGCGGACCTGCTGCTTCGGCGGGCCGTACCATCCTCACGGGAGCCGACCGTCTCGATGCCGAACTATACACTTCGGAAGTTGGCTTCTTTGGTCGTTCCGGATCGGCTCTTCGCCAATCTGGTCTATCGCCGGCATCACGGACGTTGGCCCCGGACACCGCCGCTCCGCTTTACCGAGCGTCTCGCCGCGCGCATGGGGTCCCCGGATATGGAGCGGTACCAAGTCTATTGCGACAAGATTGCCGTCCGCGATGTGGTGGCGCAGCGGATCGGTGAGAAATACCTGGTCCCCAACTATGAAACGTCGGACCGGCTGACCCGGGATATCTGGGATCGGCTTCCGGCGTCGTTTGTGATGAAACCCAATCACGGCAGCGGGTGGCATCGCATCGTCCGGGACAAGGCTGCGGAAGATTTCGACGCGTTAGTGGCTCTCGGAGATGGCTGGCTGGCCGAGAATTTTTACCATGTGCGGCGCGAACGTCAGTACCGGTACATCCCGCCGCGTCTGATTTTTCAGAAGGCGCTTTCCTGGAGCGGCGAGAAGCGGCTCGTGGATTTCAAATTTCATTGTTTCCACGGGAAAATCGGATTCATCCATGTCGTCATCCGGGAACCCTACAAACAACGCCTTCTCTACGATGCCGAATGGAACCGGCTGGCGGTTCGTTACACGGACCCGAACGATTGGGATATTCCCGAGCCGGAGAATCTGGAAGAAATGCGGTCCGTCGTCGAACGCCTTGCAAGCGGGTTCGAATATGTCCGCACCGATCTTTTCAGCGTTCCGGATGGCATCTTTTTTGGCGAACTCACCTTCACGCCGAATGTCGGCACCAATGGATTCGACCCGCCCGAGTTCGATGATTTTCTCGGCAGGCTATGGAGCGGCGAGATTCTGGCGACCTCGGAAACCATGGCGCAGTGGCGGGTTTAGCGCGCTGTTGGTTTTACGATCCGGCGGAGAGTTCGACCGGTTGCCCGTGCGGCGTGTTCAGATAGGCGCGGCGCCACTGCTCGGCGCGCGCGGAAAGACCCTCCGAGGTGACCCTGCCGTCTGCGGCGATCAGGCCTTCCAGTGCGGTGAGGGCGGCGGCGTAGTAGGTGTTCTGGTCGTCGGGTTCGCCTTCCGCCGTCGCCCGCCGTAGTTCCGCGCCGAGGGCGTCGGACCATTCCGCCGGGGTGAATACCTCGACCTTCGCCAGTGCAAAGGCCAAGGCCAGGACCTGGGCGTGCCAGGGCTCGTCGAAGGTCGGTTCGCCGTCGTGCGCCGCCAGGGGGCCGAGTTGCAATTCCTCAGGCGTGCTCAAGGTAACCCTCCCACATATTGAGGAAGACCCGCTCGCGGCGTCCCGCGGCTTTGGGCCACAGTTCGGCCGCGTCGAAAGCCACGGTATAGATCGGCACGGCCCGTTCGTCGCCGAGCGCGCTGGCGTCGGCGAAGATGTGTGCGCCGTGGTATTTCTCGATGATCCCGTGGCGGTTGCGGACATAGGCCGGAAGCCGGGTATGCCCGACGACGCTGAGATCCTTCACCCGGATCTTATCGCCCACGGAAAAGACCGGCGGCGCCGCCGCCTCGGCCTCGAAATTCTGGCTCACCGATCTCCGTTTCTTGACCTCGGCCGCGCTCATGGGCGCCGGCAGGCCGCTGACCGTTGTCTTGGCATGGCCGCTCGCCAATTCCTCGACGGTCGCGACGCCGGAATTGACCATCATCGCCGCATAGGCTTGCATCCATTGGTCATAGTAAGGCCGCGTCAGGTAATCCGCGGGGTCGATCAGTTCGCGGCAGTGGCGGAACCAATCGATGTTCCAGTCGGCGGGCCGGCTCATGCCCCGCACGATGCCGAAGACCCGCGCCTCCCAGGTATGGTGGAAGGCTTCTTCGGGCTCGTCGACCTCGACCTTGCCGAAGCCCTGGCGGCCGCCCAGATCGTGGATCCCGTCCATCAGTCGACCTCCGCGATCCGGCTGGAAAGGTCGCGCTCCGTGCCGATCATGGAGTTGCGCGAGACGAGTTTGGCGAGTTTCGCCTCGTCCCAGCCCTCGGTTCCCGCCGGCCGTTGCGGCACGACCAGATAGCGCAGTTCCGCCGTGCTGTCCCAGACGCGAACCTCCGTGTCGTCCGTCAGTTCAACGCCGAATTCCGACAGCACCCCGCGCGGGTCGCGGACGGCGCGGGACCGGTAGGCCGCCATCTTGTACCAGGTGGGCGGAACGCCCAGCACCGAGACCGGATAGCAGGAGCAGAGGGTGCAGACGACGATGTTGTGAATCTCCGGCGTGTTCTCCACCACCTCCAGATGGTTCTGCTTGAGCCCGAACTCCTGGATCGCCTCGCTGCCGTTTTCGAGAAGCCGCGCCTTGAAATCGGGGTCGGTCCAGGCCCGCGCGACGACTTCGGCGCCGCGTTTTGGACCGATGTCCTCCGTATAGACCTCGATCCAGGCGTCCACGGCGGCGGAATCGACCATGCCTTTCTCGACAAGCAGGCTTTCCAGCGCCTTGACCCGAAGCGCGGGTTCGGACGGCAGGTGGCTGTGCAGTTCTTCGTGGATGTCGGCGATGGTGTCGGAGTCGTGTTTCGTCATGATTTCGACCGGATCGTAAAGGATTGGATCGGATACCGAGAGTAGCAACAAATCTCTCGGCGGACCATGCGCAACATGGGGATTTGGCGTTACAGGACGGTCGCTCGCGATGAACCGTCAAGGCGGTCTCGTCACGCCATAACGCGTGCTACACGACGCGGCGCGCGTCCCCCGCGGTCGCGAACACCTGCGTCGCAGGCCGGCGTGCCGGCGTGTCGCAATACCGCGGCGCTATGCCTTCGGGATTCCCGTTTCAACATAGGCGCGGATTTCCTCGACGGACAGGCCGGCGAGACCGAGCCGCTCGAGATTGAGGCCGTCCCGCCATGAATTGTTGCCCAGCAATGCGTCGATAATGTCGACCAATCCGCGCCGCAGCGGTGCGCTCACCCCCGCGCTCTCGGCCAGTTCCACGAAGGGGACGTGGGAAAGCGCGAGATCGCCCTCCATCCACGTTTGCCAAATCGTGGCTCGCATGTCGCCCGCTCGATTGTAAACCGGCGACTGCTTCACGGCATCGTGCACGGAGTCCCCGCCGCCGCCGTATATGCCGCGGATATGGTCAAGCAAGGATCGGTACCGGACGCCGAATGCGTCGCAGGCCGCGGTCCGTTCCGCATCGAGCGCTTCGGTGAGCCGGCCCGTATGGACGGTGTTTCCGGTGCCGTAAAAACTGATCGGGTCGCCGGCGGCCTCCGCCCGGTCGAAATACCCGACATTCAGAATCGCCATGCCCGGATGCACCAGCATGTTCAGGTTCTCGAAATTGGTCTCGATGACATCGCGGCGAAGGTCTGGCGCCTGCATGATGACAGGCAGGAACCGTTCCGCGTCGGCCGTGCGATTGGCGGGAAACGCGGCGACCGGCACTTCGCGCCGCACATAATACGACATGACGTCGGCGCCGTTCCGCTTGGCGCCGATGCTGGGGGCGTTTCCCTCGATCACGGTCACGCCCGCCTTGTCGGCTTCCCGCAGCGCCGGCGCCAGCCGCAATGCCGCCCAGTACCCATGGTTGTTGACATACAGCACCTGGCCGTTTTCGAGATGCGGGATGACATCCGCCGCCCGTTCTTCGAGCGCCATCGGCTCGACATCAAGAATCACCAGATCGGCGCCCGTGACGGCCTCGGCGGGATCGTCGGTCAAAACCCGAAGCTCTCCCAGCCCCTCGCGGCCGGAAAGCGTTGGAGTCGCGGGGCCCGTCATCGAAATGCCGCCGGTCGACCGAACGGCTTCTAAAAGATCGCTTTGATCGGACCACAGCGAAAGCCGTACGTCGTGCCCGCCAAGCGCCAGATCGGCCGCCATCGGCGCGCCGATGTTCCGCATTGAATTTCCGATTACCGCGATGCTGAGGGTCATGCCGCCTCCGTTCAGGGTCATGGGACTTGCGTGAGGGCTCAAAGAGTGCATGCGCGGTCGGGGCGAGTCAAAATTTATGCGCCGGCGAGACGGGGCGGGATCCAGCCAGCGATTTGCGGGCTGCGAGGACGGCCGTATTCTGGGATTGCGACGATCCGATGCGCGGCGGAACGATCCGACCTGTTGGCGATGCCATCGCCCGTATCGACCCGTAGTGAAGAGGACCCAGCCAATGAACCCGATTCAACATTTCGGCCCCACGGCAACGCTGCCCGACGGAAACCGCAATCCGCTGACCCATGCCGTGCGAGCGGGTGACTTCGTTTTCGTGTCGGGTCTCATGCCGAAATCGGCCGACGGGCAGATTGTCGCCGGGCCGATCGCGGCGCAGACGGCGAACGTCATGCAACGCCTGACCGCCATGTTGGCGGAGGCCGGCTGTTCCCTCGACGATGTGGTCAAGGTCACCGCCTGGCTGACGGACCGGGAAGACTTCGCCGCTTTCAACGAAACCTACGCAAGCTTCTTCACCGGGCCCATGCCGGCCCGGTCGGCCGTTCGCTGCGATCTGCTCCTACCCGGCGCGCGCCTGGAGTTGGAGGCGATCGCCTACAAGCCGTTGGCGGGTTGACGGATCGCTAGGCGGGGTTTCACTCCTTTCCCTGTTCCCGTTTGGATTTCATGATGCCTTTGACCATCTTGCCGAATCCGCGCTCGCGGGCGCGGCGGTCGGCGAGGCTCTCGGTGTTGCGGGCCTCCTCGGCGACCAGTTTCCGCCAGCGCTTCAGACGGTCCGGTGCGAGCGATCCTCCCTCGGCCGCCGCCAGAACGGCGCAGCCCGGCTCGGTCTCGTGCCGGCAGTTGGAAAACCGGCAGGCCTCCGCCAGCGCGGCGATATCGGCGAACACGTCGTCGAGACCCGCCTTGGCGTCAGTCAACTGCAGCTCGCGCATGCCCGGCGTGTCCAACAGCCACCCGTTGCCCGGCAGCCGGTGGAGCGCCCGGGCGGTCGTCGTATGTCGTCCTTTGGCGTCGTCTTCCCGGATACCCTGCGTTGCGATTCGATCGTCGCCGGTGAGGGTGTTGGTCAGTGTGGATTTGCCGACGCCCGACGAGCCGAGCAACGCTACGGTCTGGCCGCTTTCGCACCAGACGGCCAGGCACGCAACGTCCTTTGCGTCGCGGGCATCTATCGCCTCGACCAGAACGCCCGGCAGTAATTTGGACGCGGCGCGGACGAACTCGTCCGGCTTTTCGGCTTGGTCGGCCTTGGTGAGAACGATCACCGGCGTGACGTCGGCGTCGCGGGCCACGGCCAAATAGCGTTCCAGCCGCGCCGTGTTGAAGTCGGCGTTGCAGGAGGACACGATGAACACCGTGTCCACATTGGCGGCGATGAGTTGCAGTTTCCGGCCGGTCCCCGGGGCGCGGCGTTTGAACAGGCTCTTGCGGTCGAGCAGCCGCAACGGCCGATAACTCTCGCGATCGAGCAACAGCCAATCGCCGACGGTGGCGGTGGCCGTTTCGCTGTCGGCGGGCAATGCCGTTGACGGTATTCGTCTGTCGAGATCGGGCGCGGCAACGTCCAGGCGGCCCCGATGCACGGCCATGACCCGGGCGGGGATGGCGGTTTGCAGGTCGTCGATGTCGAGTTGGGATTGGAAAAAGGCATTCCAGCCGAAATCGGCCAGATCGGATGTATCGAATGTCATTGGTCTCGCACCAGCTTGGGCGCCGTCGCGGTGGTCCGCACGGCAATACAGGTCGTAGTCACAGCCACCCTTTGCGCTTGGCGCGGAGGGGAGTGGCGAACGGCTGGGTCGAGAGAATGCGCCGGAAAACGGCGTCAACGGTATAGGCGACTCAAGCGTCGCCGGGACGTACCGTTACGCGGCCAAGGATTCTCCGCCAGCCGGGTGGAGAATAACGACAATCATAAAATGCCCTTTCGTCTTCTTGTTGCGGTCGCCCGGAATATGGCAATGGCGCCGGAGATGTTCAACAGCGCTTTCACATCAATCGAAGCTTTCACATCAATCGAATATGACCGTCGAGACGATGGTCGAGAGGCCCGACAGGAGCAACAGGATCAAGATGACTTGATTGAACCGGTCGGTGCCGATCTTCTCGTAGGCTTTCCGCCCGAGCCATGCGCCCAGCAGCGTGCCGGGTAAGGCGATTAGGACGAGTCGGCCGACTTCGAGCGTCATGAAGCCGCCATAGGCTTGGGTCGCCGCCGCGAGGGTCAGGATCGACAGGTTGAAGGCTTGGAAGACGCTTCGCTTTTGATCCTTGCTCCAATCCTTCAGGCTCGCCCAGACCGTCGGGATCGGGCCGGACAATCCCGCGAGCCCGCCCAGTACGCCGCCGCCGAACCCGACCATGCCGTTCGCGGCGTTGCCGCCCCACCTGATCTTCAGCGCGGACCGGCTTAACAGCATGAAGCTGCTGAACAGGATGAGAAAGCAGCCGATCACCAGCTTGAAACCCTGCAAGGAAATATGCGCGAGTAGGAGCGTCCCAATCGGCACGCCGATCAATCCGCCGAGAATAAAAGGCAGGACATCGCGCCAGACGATGGCGTGCCAAATAGCCGGGATCGTCTGGATTTGGGCGACGATCGAGCAGATCACCACGATCGGCGCGGCCACGACCGGCGGAACGGCGGACAGCCAGAACGGGAGCGCCGTCAGCCCCGTGCCGAAGCCCGCCAGGCCGGAGACGAACCCGCCCGCCAGCGCGCCGGCCAGGATAAGCAGCTCGTTCAGTCCCATGGCGCCTCACTGTAGGGCGGTTTGCGGCCTGCGCAGGGTGAGGGACGCAACCGCATTCGAACGGGGGCGGTCCGACAATCGATCCGTGGCATCCACCCGGATTCATGGGTAGCGGCCGCATGGTTCTGTCGAAAGAGCCAAAATTCAGAGGGCGGTCAGACCATTTCCGGCGCGCACCGATGATCGAGGATGAGCCGGCATAACCCATGAATGGGGCGGGACGATTCCTGCACCCTATTGTGGAATAAGGAAAGACCGACCCGTACGTGTTCGGGCGTCAACGGCATGTCGCCGGCGAGCGTACGGCAACACCGCTGTACGCGCGTGGACAGGTCGGTGTTCTCGAAGCCCCTAGCGTAGGCCGCATACAAGGTCCACAGCACGATCCCGTTGTCGTCGAAATCCGCCTGCATGCAGTCGTAGTGGCAGCGGACATACGGGTCCTGGCGGACGAAGCGTGCGAGCCAGCCGCCGGATTGGTCGGGTGGGCCGAAACTGAGGTCTTCGGGTTTCCGCACATGCCGCCGGTAAAGGCCGCGTTCGATGCGGTTTTCGGCAAGGCGCGTCAGGATTTCGATCGCGCTGTCAACTACACGTGCAACCGTGGTTTCACCAGGGTCGTCCGGGATCAGGCCGAAGTGACGCAGGCCGTAGGTTCGGTCGAGCCTTTCGAGGTGTTCTGCGGTGGCAGCGTCGGCGGTCATCGTCCAAGGATCCCTTCAACGCGCGGCATCGGGGAGTGTGCCCGTTCCGGCGGCGCTCGACCAGCCTTTACCCCCGCCGCACCGCCGCGCCCCCGTCCACGGGAAGGGTCACGCCGGAGATGAACTTGGCCTCGTCCGAGGCGAGGAACAACGCCGCATAGGCCACGTCCCAGGCGGTGCCCATCTTGTTGCCCAACGGCACCTTGGCGTCGCGGGCGGCGATCACGTCCTCGCGGCTCATCTCGTCGGTGATGCGGGACTCGACCGCCATCGGCGTGTTCATCAGGCCGGGCAGGATCACGTTGGCGCGGATGCCGTAATCCGCGTTCATATAGGCGAGTTGCTCGGTCATCGCGACGACGCCCGCCTTCGATGTCTTGTAGGTCACGTAAGGATAGGAATCGAGCACCGCCATCGACGAAATGCTGAGGATCACGCCGCTTTTCTGCGCGCGCATGACCGGCAGCACATGCTTACAGGTCATCACCATGCCGCGCAGGTTGACCGCCATCACCCGGTCGAAGGCGTCGACAGTGATGTCCTCGATCACCGAGTCGCCGCCGGCGAGGCTGAAGCCCACGTTGTTGTGCAGGATGTCGATCCGGCCCCATTTATCCTGGCAGCCGGCGATCATCTTTTCGAGCGACGCCTCGTCGGTCACATCGGCGGCCGCGGCTGCTGCGGCGCCACCCTCGTCCGCGATGATCGACACGGTTTCTTCGGCGGACGCGATATCGCGGTCGACCACCAGCACTTTGGCGCCCTCGCGCGCGAACAGCATCGCGGTCGCCCGGCCGTTGCCGATGGTTTCTCCCGGCGTCTGCCCGCCGCCCACGATGATCGCCACCTTGTCCTTCAGCCGCATGATTCCGTCCTTGTGTTGGATGGTTGTGATGTTCGGGTCATCCTACGGGCGATGGACAATCCGTCAAATTGCCCTGACAGGTTGCTGAAAAGGTCATGGTGTTCGGTCTCCATGGGTCGAGACGGCGCTCTCGCGCCTCCTCACCATGAGGCTTTTGTTTGTTTTCCTTACCTTGAGGAGGTCCGATAGGCCCGTCTCGAAGGAGACGAATGACGTTTTCAGCAGCATGCTGGCGCGCATGATCCCGGATCGGCCGACATGAGGGACGCCTATTCGTCGGCTTCGCCGGCGGCCTGCGCCCGCAACCAGCCGGACTTGTAGGCCCGGATGTATTGCGGGGGGAAAGAAATTTGAGCGCCCAATCGGACGCCGACCCGTCGACCGCGCTGCACTGGCACATGGGCGACACGGTGATCCGGTTCGGAAATTCGAGGCCGCGCAGGCGGAAAGGGGAGAAAAGCGCCGTCATGGAAAGGGTCCGTGATTTGTTCCGTTGCGTCCTAAGTCTTTGCCGGCGGGGTTATCTTGACCGCATATTCCGATTGAATACCTTTTTAGGCCCCGCACCAATTTTGTGCGGCTATCATGCCCGGAGGCATCGAAAGGATATACCGTCATGGCAGACCCGGCCCGGCAGCAATTGCCCCGTGAATCCGTCGACGCAGCGCTTCGGTATCTCGTGAAAACCGGCCAGAAACCGCGAACGTATATCGCGCAGGCGGGGCAGGCCTCGACCGAACGCGAGGCCGAGTTCAAGGAACATGTGATGACGATCCGCAATGGGCGGCTCGATGGCGGCGAGCGCACGCTGGACCGCGAGGGATTCGTCTTCACGCCGCACGAGACCAAGGTCGAGAGCTTTTTTGATCCGGACGAGATCAAGGCGGTGTATGACGCCGAAGCGGCGGAATTGGTGAAACGGTTCAGCGGCGCGTCCCGCGTCCACGTCTTCGATCACACGCTGCGGGTCGCGTCCGACGAGACGCGGGCCGAGAAGAAACTCCGGGAACCCGTCCGCGTGGTGCACAACGACTACACCGACAAATCCGGGCCGCAACGGGTGCGCGACCTGTTGCCGGACGAGGCCGACGACCTGCTGCAACGCCGGTTCGCGGTGGTGCAGATCTGGCGCCCGATCCGCAAGCCGGTGCAGGACCTGCCGCTTGCCATATGCGATGCGCAGAGCATCGCCGCCGACGATTTCGTGCCGACCGATCTGGTCTATCAGGACCGCATCGGCGAGGTGTTGCAGATCGCGCATAATCCGGATCATCGCTGGTTCTATTTCCCCGAAATGGACCGGAACGAGGCGTTGGTCTTCAAATGCTACGACTCGATGACCGACGGCCGCGCGCGCTTTTCGGCGCATAGCGCCTTCGAGGACCCGACGTCGCCGCCCAACGCGCCGCCGCGCGAAAGCATCGAGACGCGGACGCTCGCCTTTTTCTGATCCCAAGCGTCTTTCTGATTACCGGCGTCCGTTACCGCTAGATCGCTTTTCGGCAATTCCGTAGACTGCGGTTTCTCCGGCCACAATCCGTGGTCTGACCGATACCCTTGGAACCGTTGCCATTATGACCGAGCCGTTGACGCTGTTTCTGGCGGGGCGTATGTCGAAGCCGCGCGAAGCGAAAATCCGTGAACAACTCACCGACGACTGGAACATCATCAGTTGGACCGAGGAGGAGCCGTTCGAACGGTTCGTCGACCTCGCGCCACAGGCGGATGCCTTGCTCGGGGGCCGGATTCCCGGCGACTGGCCGCCCGTGCCCCGCCTCAAACTGTACCAGGTTCCCTTTGCCGGGGTCGACTGGCTCCGCCCGTCGGACGTGCCCGCCGGGTGCTCGGTCTGCAACACCTACGAACATGAGATCGCGATCGCCGAATACATCTACGGCGCGCTGCTGGAGTGGGAGATCGGTTTCCGTATCGCCGACGCCCGCATGCGGACGCACGGCTGGGACGGGCGGACGGCGGGGATCGGCCCGAACCACGGGGAAATGCACGGCAAGACGATCGGCATCGTCGGCTATGGCCGGATCGGCCGTGAAGTCGCCGCCCGAGCGCGTGCCTTCGGCCTCCGCGCGGTCGCGGTGTCGCAGAGTCCGCGCGAAACGCCGCCGGAACTGGAGTGGTACGGGACCGTCGATACCCTCGACCGGATGCTGCAGGAGAGCGACTATGTGATTATCGCGCTGCCGTTGACGGAGGAAACCAAGGGTCTGATCGATGCTGGAGGTTTCGCCCGCATGAAGCCGGAGAGCGTGATCGTCAACGTGGGGCGCGGCCGGGTGATCGACGAGGAAGCCCTCTACACGGCGCTTTCGGAGAAACGGATCGGCGGCGCGGTGATCGATGTTTGGTACACCTACCCGACGCCGGACGACCCGTCCTGCGCGCCCTCGCGCTTCCCGTTCAAGGATTTGGATAACGTGATCATGACGCCGCATTTCAGCGCGCGCACCGCCCCGATGCGTGCAAGGCGGCTGCGATCCGTGTGTGCGAATCTCAACCGCCTTGCCCGGGGCGAACCCTTGCAGAATGTCTGCTTCGTCGGGACCGGCTAAGCGGTCCCGGCGCTGATTAGTCGGCCGCTGCCGCCTCGTCCGGGAACAGCGTTCCGACGTAGAACCCCTGCCGTTTCAGATTGGCGATGAACGCCTGCCTGAATTCCGGCGCGACCGATCCGGTGACCCGGTCGTCGGCCAACAGCGTCTCGGCCCACGCCTTGACCAGCGGGAAGCCGTCCAGGAGCCCCGTTTGCAGCTTTTCGTCGGCGATGAGGAAACGCTGCAGGAACGGCGCGTAGGCCGCGTCCACGAGGCTCAGGTCGGGACCGTTGAAATAGGGTCCGTCGTTGCCACGCTCCGCGAGGGCCTTCTCAAGCTTCTCCACGGTTGCCGGCGCAGCCTTGAGGCCTTCGTCGACCTTGGCCTTGTCCTTGTTGTAGTAAATGGTGCGGAAGGCGGCCGAGAAAGTCGGCACGAAATCCGTCCACGCCCGGTTGCGCGCCCGTTCGATCGGGTCTTCCGGGTGCAGCCGTGGCGACACGGTCTCATCCAGGAATTCCGCGATCGCATTGGACTCGAACAACGGAACGCCATCCACGTCCAGCACGGGCACCTTGCCGTGCGGCGAGATTTTCAGGAACCAATCCGGCTTTTCACGCAGATTGATATAGGTGACTTCGAACTCGACGGCCTTTGCACGCATAGCAATCACGGCGCGCTGGACCCACGGTCACGTAACGGAGCTTACGAGATGGTATTTTGTCATAAGGCGATATCCCTTCGATGTTCGGGATTGAACGATCTTATCGTAACGATAGGGGCCGGAACCCGTGCCGTCAAAGGATAGCGGGCCGGTCAGTCGAGCGGACGATCGAGAATGACGCCGTCCGAAACGAGCGTTTCGATCTCGTCCCGCCCGACGCCGATCGAGGCCAGCACGTCGGCTGAATGCTCGCCCAGCCGGGGGGCGAGGTTTTCGTCCTTGGTGCCAATCGACGAAAACGTTGCCACCGGGCGCAGGTTGTAGACCGTTCCTTCGGAGGGATGCTCGCGTTCCTGATACAGGCCGACCTCGTTCAGGTGCGGATCGGCCACCAGGTCCTCGAAGGTCTTGTACGGCATCGCCGGCACGTCCAGACGGTCGAAGATCTCGATCCACTCTTCGGTGGTCTTCTTCCGCAGATGCTCTTCGCGCAGCCCGTTATAGGCATCGATGTTGTGATACCGCGCGGCCACCGACTCGAATCGGGGATCGTCCTTGAATTCCGGATGGCCGATGGCGTCGAACAGGGCGAAGGCCTGCTTGTCGCTGTTCGCGGAGAGACAGATATAACCGTCTTTCGTCTGGATCGGCCGCGCGTTTTTGTCGAGGACCCGGAGGTCGCCGCTCGGGCCGTCGGACCCGGGATAGATGAGTTGGCCGAAATGTTCGGTCAGCACGAAGGCGGCGGTGTTCTCGAACATCGGGATTTCGATATGCTGGCCTTCGCCGTTCCGGCTTCGGTTGATCACCGCCAGCAGGATCGCCTGGGTCGCCATCAAGCCGCCGAGCCGGTCCGCCACGACCATCGGCAGGAATCGCGGCGTGCCGCTTTGCCGCTCGTGGCAGGCGGCGATTCCGCCGACGCCCTGGATGACGTTGTCGTAGGCGGGTTTGTCCTTGTACGGACCTTCTTGCCCGAACCCGACGATGCTGCAGTAGATCACGTCGGGGCGTGCCGCCCTTGCCGACTCGTAGTCGAGCCCGAGCCGCGCCAGCGCGCGGGGCCGGATGTTCGACAGCACCACGTCATGCGCCGCCAGCAATTTCGCGATCAGCGGTTTCGCCGCCGGGTTCTTCAAGTCGATCGCCAGCGACTTCTTGTTCCGGTTCAGCATCATGAACTTCGGCGATAGCTCGCCGCTTTTCGACTTGCCGCCGAGTTTGCGCAGGATATCGCCGCCGGGCGCTTCGATCTTGGTGACGTCCGCGCCGTAGTCGGCCAAAAACTGCGTTGCATAGGGGCCAACGACGACCGAGGACAGGTCGAGGACGCGGACGCCGTCGAGAGGGAGATTTGCCATCGGTCAGGCCTTCCAGGTCAAGGTGGCTTCCGACGCGACGGCGCCGCTGTCGTCCGCGGCCCACAAGCGCGCGGCCGCGTCTCCCTCCGGCATGCCCATCAAGGAGATCGGCCGGTTCACGTAGAGGGCGCGCCGGTTGGTGACGCCGAACTCCTTGAGCGGTCCCGGCCGGTTCCGCCGGGCCATCTCGATCAGCAGGATCGCGGTCAGGCCGCCGTTCACGATACGCTCGGGATAGCCTTCCTCTTCCCGCGCATAGGTTTCGTCATAGTGAATGCGGTGGGCGTTGAAGGTCACCGCCGAATAGCGCAGCAGCGTGGCCGGCGTCGGCGTGGCGCTGCCGGTCCAGGGGCAATCCGCCGGGGCCTGCGGCGCCTGCTTCGGCGGGCTCGCGGGTTTTGCCGTGGCGGTCGCCTCGGCGCGGTAGACCAACGTCTGTTCCTCGCGGACGCAGAGGCCCGCCGTTGTGTTCATGTCATGGGTGATCGTCAGGAAAGCGAGCAACCCGGACCGGCCTTCCTTTATCTCGCCTTTGGATATCGTCGAGACGCGTTCGACCTGTGCCCCGATTTCCAGCGGCTGTTCGAAATACACCTTGCGGCCGGCGAACATGCGCCGGGGCAGGGGCAGCTTCGGCAGGAAATCGCTGGCGCGGGCATGGCCGTCCTTTTCGAGCGTGCCGGTCGGCGCGGTCGGGGTGAACAGGATGACGTACCAGCCATCCGGCAACGGCGCGCCGTTCTCCAGCCCCTTGCCGGTTTGATCGAGCGTCGCGGCGAGCCGCCTGGCCAACGGAGCGGATACCTCGTCGTGGGTGACTTCCTGTTTGCCGAGGGCGTTTTCGAGCGCGTCTTCGAGTTCGTTTCGCATTATTCCCGATTTCTTGTTGCTGATGGATACGGTCGAGACCGCCGACGGTTGAGATGCGTCTTCATCCATACTACTAAAGACGGGCCGCTTGGGCATTTTGCGGCGAAGACGGGATGGGGGGTCGGGTCCTGGGGTCTGTGGACGACCAAATGGTTCTGGTCGAGAAGTTACGGCGCGCCGGCGCGGCGACCGAAGCGCTGGCGGTTTGCCGGGATTTGATTGCGGAAGCGCCGGACGCGGCGGCGCCCCTCTTGGCGGCGGCCGAGATTTGCGATGCCGAAGGGTATCCGGACGACGCCATCCGCAGTTTCGAGGCGGCCGTCGCCTTGGACCAGGCGGCGCTGCCGGCGCGCAACCGGCTGGCGGAGCTTTACGATATCGTGTCGCGGCCCGATGCGGCCGCGGCGGCGCGGCGGGACCTCATTCCGTTGGCGCTCCAGGATGCGGCGGACGCCTACGCCCGGATCGCGGATGAGGCACGGGACAGCCCTCTCTACGAGCGCGACCAACACCGGCTTGCCTGGTCGCAAGCGGTTTTGATCTACA
Source organism: Alphaproteobacteria bacterium (assembly GCA_028281325.1). GTDB lineage: Bacteria > Pseudomonadota > Alphaproteobacteria > UBA8366 > UBA8366 > JAJFJD01. The sequence continues at coordinate 171,034 of JANQKC010000014.1, read as the reverse complement.
CCCATGCCGTTTCCCAGGTGGCCGGGTATCACGTCGCCGCCGGTGAGGTCGAGGCCGCCGAGCGGTTCTATAAAGATGCGCTGCGTGTTCTTGCGGATTGGTCGGAACAGGCCAACGCGGTCGATGGGTTGCGCCGGACCTTCGAGACGGTGGCACAAGCCTTCGGGCAATGTCATGCCGACATGGCCGGACTGCGGGAACGGCAAGGCGATCTTGCTGGCGCGGTCTATCATCTAGAGGAAGCCTGGCGTGCCCGCAGGACACCAAACCTAGACGAGCGTGCGCGGCTGGGCGAGGTAGCCGCCCGGTGCGCACCGGATATCGCGGGAATCTGTGATGCTGTAGCGGAAGTCCGCGCCGCGCCGCTACCGCCCGCCGCGGTGCCGATCACGCGGTGGGATTTCCTGCGCTACGCGCGGCGCTGGTTGGCGGATGTCGAACAAAGCGAAAGTGCCCGGGACCCATCGGCGCAGCGGTATGTCGCGATTCCGGCGTTCAATGCGCATCATATCCAACTGTTCTTCGCCTTGGCCTGCGTCTTGGTTGCGCGCGGCCATCGGGTGGACCTGATCTGGATGCCGTGTCTGGAGTTTCAGCGCGAGTGCGATCCCGAACCGGTCTATGACAGTTGGGGCGAGGTCTTGCTGGCGTCGGAGATGGAGCGATTAGCCGGTAGCGAATTGCCGGATGGTTTGCGGTTGATCGATCTGCGCGAGATCGCCTTAGCGCCGTCCTCTCCGGATTTCAAGGCGGCGGCGGATCGGCTGGCCTATATCGATTTGCGGAACCAGTATCGCGACACGTCGATAGACGTCAGCGAAGAGCCGAACAAGTCGCGCAAACGGAACCGGCTGCTGAAGAATCTCGACGCGATGCGGCGCATGGCGACCTATCTGGCGGAGAATCCGGTCGATCGGCTCGTCCTGTTCAATGGCGGCATCATGGAATACGGCGCTGCCTTTCATGCGGCGCGCGCGGCCGATGTTACCGTGGTGGAATGGGAACAGAGTCCCCACCGCCTCGGCGACTATATGCTGGCGATCAACCGATGCAACGGCGACCTGGATACCAGCCGGATATGGGCCGACGCCGCGCCGCACCCCCTGACGGAAGCACGTCTGCAACGGGTTGCAGCGTGGCTGTCCAGCAAGGACGAGGCGGCGGATGTATCGCGGCGGCCACGGGGACGGTTCAGCCCGAAAGCGCCGGCCCGTGAGTTGATTACCGGTCTCGGGCTCGATCCGGATAGGCCGATTGCCGCCTTGTTTCCGAACATAACCTGGGACACCGCCACGTTGGACCGCGAGGTGGTCTTCGACTCGGTTCAGGATTGGGCACTCCGGACTTCTGAGTACTTCGCCGATCATCCGGAATGGCAGCTCGTGATCCGCATCCATCCGGTGGAGCAGGTGTTTTCCGAAGAATATGTAGGTGAGTTGTTAAGGACGCGGTGGCCGACCCTGCCGGACAATATCCGCCTCGTCGAGTCGCGTGATCCTTTGTCCAGCTACCGGTTGTTGGATGCCACGCAGCTCGGCCTCTACTACACCGGCACATTGGGTTTGGAGATGACCATGTTGGGTATCCAGTCCGTGACCCCGGCGCGTCCGCATTTCGGCGGCTATGGTTTCACGCGCGAAGCAACCTCGCTGGACGCGTACTTCGGCATGATCCAAGACGCCTTCCAATATCCGGATGCGACCGCGTTGGCGCAGAACGAGATCGACTTGGCCTGGGTGTTCGCTGATCTTTACATAACCCAGGTACCGAAGCCTTTCCCTTGGTCATACCAAGAGTTCTGGCCAAGCATTCTCGAAAAATGGCCGATGTCGCGTGTCCTGAGCGCGGAGGGGGAGGCGGCATTCGGTAAGGTCCTTGCGGTCTTTGCGGGCGAAGTCGATCTCCCCGACGGAATCATCGGATCACTGCCGTAACGGCGGTGTTGAGCTGGCGGGCCTGGCTCTCGGACTCCCAATGGATGACGCTAGTCGCTGTCTTTTGGCAATGCGTGCGGCGCGTATGCGACGATACGGCGTCGCATGCCGATTGGGGCAATGGCTTTAACAAAACGATCATGGACTTTCGCGGTGCGCGGTCTATCTCCGACTCGGTGTCGAACAGAGGAGATCGCGATGACCTTTTCGTTGACCATAAACGGCGTTGCCCGTGAGCTGGATGTGGATGCGGACACCCCGGTCCTTTGGGCGCTGCGCGATGAATTGAATCTGACGGGAACGAAGTTTGGCTGTGGCGTTGCCGCGTGCGGCGCCTGTACGGTTCATGTCGATGGCAGTCCCGAACGCGCCTGTGTGTTGACGGTCGAGGACGCCGTCGGACGCGACATTATCACCATCGAAGGCATCAAGGGCCGTGCGGCGGAAGCCGTGCGCGATGCTTGGCGCGAGCATGATGTGGTGCAATGCGGCTATTGCCAGTCGGGGCAAATCATGCAGGCCGTTGGATTGTTGACCGAAACGCCGAAGCCGACGGACGAGGACATCGATGCCTATATGAACGGCAATGCCTGCCGTTGCGTGACCTATCACCGGATACGCGCCGCGATTCACACCGCCGCGTCGAAGATGGGAGCATAGGCCATGAACATCCAGGTTTCACGACGAGGATTTCTGGCGTCGGCCGCGGCCACGGCCCTGGTTATCGGGTATGACGCGCGGGGCGCGTTGGCGGCGCAAAAGCTCCAGTCGTTGTCAGTCAACCCGTTCGTTCTCATCGGCGCTGATGGAACCGTCACTGTCGTCGCCAAGCATTTCGAAATGGGGCAGGGCACGACGACGGGGCTCGCCACCCTGGTCGCCGAAGAGTTGGATGCCGACTGGTCGCAGATACGCGTCGAATGGGCGCCCGCCGATGAATCCCGTTACGCCAATCTGCTCTTCGGGTCGCAGGGCACCGGCGGGTCGAGCGCGATCGCCAATTCCTTCGAACAGTACCGCAAGGCGGGCGCCGCGGCGCGCGCTGTGTTGATCGAGGCCGCCGCCAAGCAATGGGGCGTCGCGCCGGCCAGCATCACAATCGAGACTGGCGTGATGCGCGGCCCAGACGGCCGCACCGCCGGGTTTGGCGCGTTCATCGACGCGGCGTCATCGTTGAGCGCACCGGCCGAACCAGTCCTGAAGAATCCCTCCGACTTCCGTCTCATTGGCAAGGATCGTTTGCCGCGCTACGACAGCAAGGCCAAGACGGACGGGTCCGCCAAGTTCGCGATCGACTTAAGAGTCGACAATATGGTCTACGCTGTGATCGCGCGTCCGCCTCGGTTCGGCGGCGCCGTCGCCTCCTTCGATCCTGCCGGCGCGCTTGCCGTCAAGGGCGTGCTGGACGTTAAGCAGATCCCGCGCGGTGTGGTGGTTTTCGCGCGCAATACGTGGGCCGCGATCAAGGGCCGGCAAGCGCTTTCCGTCGAGTGGGATTTTTCCCAGGCGGAGAATCGGTCGACTGACGCGATCATGGCGGAGCATGTCGCCGCCTTGGAAAAGCCGGGCACGATTGCCCGCGCCGATGGCGATGCGGATGCGACGCTCGCCGGGGCCGCCAAGACGGTGGAAGCCGAATTCAAGTTCCCCTTCCTCGCGCATGCGCCGATGGAGCCGGAGAATTGCATCATCGCTGTGGACGGCGACCGCGCCACCGTCTGGGATGGCTGTCAATTTCCATCGATCACGCGACCGGTCGTCGCCGGGACATTGGGGATACCGCCGGAGAATGTGGACGTGCACACGGTCTATGCGGGCGGGTCCTTCGGGCGGCGCGCGAATCCGACCGCCGATTACAATGCGGAAGCGGCGATGGCGGCCAAGGCGTTGGGCGATGGCCGCCCCGTCATGCTGGTTTGGACCCGCGAGGACGATATTCAGGGCGGATACTACCGCCCGATCTATGCCCAACGGATCACCGCCGGTTTGGACGAGGACGGCAAGCCGGTCGCTTGGAGCCACAAACTCGCCGGCAAGTCGATCCTTGTCGACACGCCTTTCGAGTCGGTACTGGTGAAAGACGGTATCGACGCCACCTCGGTCGAAGGAGCGTCGACGCTGCCCTATGCGATTCCCAACATCAAGGTCGACATTCGCAACATGAAGACGCCGGTGCCGGTCCTCTGGTGGCGGGCGGTCGGGCACACCCACACGGCCTATTCGACCGAGATCGTTATCGACATGTTGGCCGAGGCGGCGGGAGCCGATCCGGTGGCGTTTCGCATGGACCTTTTGAAGGAGCACCCGCGCCATGCGGGCGTGCTAAAGCTGGCGGCCGAAAAGGCCGGCTGGGGCGAACCCGTCGCCGAGGGGAAGGGGCGTGGCGTCGCGGTGCACGAGTCGTTCCGGTCCTACGTCGCGCAGGTTGTCGACGTGTCCACCGATAGCGACGGCGTGGTGAAGGTCGACCGCGTGGTCTGCGCGGTCGATTGCGGTCTCGCGGTGAACCCGGATGTGATCCGGGCGCAGATGGAGGGCGGCATCGGTTACGGTCTCGGCGCCGTCATGCGCAACAAGATCACGTTGACCGACGGCGCGGTGGATCAGACAAACTTCTGGGATTACGAACCGTTGCGTATCGCCGACATGCCGAAGGTCGAGGTCCATATCGTCCCGTCGGCCGAGGCGCCTACCGGCGTCGGCGAGCCGGGCCTGCCGCCGATCGGGCCGGCGCTGGCCAACGCGATCCATGCCGCGACGGGCAAATGGGTGACGACCTTGCCCATGGTCGACGACGGTATCGAGTTCGTCTCTTAGGCGTCGAGGGCCTTAGTCCGCCGCCGCCGACTGGCTTTCCAACGCGGCGAGGTCCGGCAGGATCCGGCCGAACGCTGCGTCGTCGGCCGTCATCTGTTCGAGTGCCAGGCCGAAGGACAACAGGTCCAGGTCGCTCTTGTAGGCGCCGATCAGGTTCAGGCCGAACGGCATCCCGGTCGGCCCTCGTCCGGCTGTCATCGTCACGACGGGGGCGCCGGTCAAGGTGAAGGCGCCGTTGATCGTGCCCCGGCCTTCGTCGACCGCGAAGTCGTACTCGTCGATCCCGAAGCGGTCGTTCTCCTCGGCCATCGCCTTCTCCCTGGCGTCGATCTCGGCGAGGGTCGGCAGCGGGCTCTGGTGACCCGGGACGATCATCAGGTCGTAGTCTTTGTAGAAATCCTGCAGCCGCCGGAAGGTGCGGGTCTGCTCCGCCTGCGCCCACGCGACGTCCTCGACGCTTTGGGCGTAGGCGCGGCGCAGGTCCAGGCGCTTGTACTCGGTCACGCTGGGCGGATCCTGTTTGTACATTTCCGCCAGTCCGGGAATGAATTTCATCGGCCGCAGCGTCCAATAGGCCCGGTTGATCTCGCCGAGCGGCGGATCGCAGCGTGTCACTGATTTGAACAGACCCTCGATCCGCTCGATCTTGGCCTCGAAGGCCGCGCGGATATCGTCGTTGACGTTGACGAAGCCCAGGTCGGTCGAGACCGCGACCCGCAGGCTGCTCAGGTCGCCGGCGCGGACCTTCAGCACCTCCTCCGGCGTGACGCTATGGTCGTAGGGGTCAGGGCCGCCGCCGACCATCCCGGCGAGGAAGAGTTGCGTGTCCGCCACCGTCCGCGCCATCGGGCCGCGGATGCTGGTCGGGTTGAAGGCATGGATGTGGTCGTCATGCGGGACCACGCCCGGCGACGGGCGCATGCCGCAGATGCCGTTCGCGGCGGCCGGGCCGCGGATGCTGCCCCCGGTGTCGGAGCCGCTGGCCAGCGGCACCATCGACGCCGAGACGGCGACGGCCGACCCGCCGGAGGAGCCGAGACAGGACACGTTCGTGTCATAGGCGTTCCGGGTCAGACCGAACAGCCGGTTCTTGCTGGTCATGCCTTGCAACAGTTCAGGGATGTTGGTTTTGCCGACGATGACGGCACCGGCCGCGCGGATCGCGGCGGTCGTGCAGTCGTCCTGTTCGGCGATGCGGTCCTTCCATGGCGGGAACCCCTGCGTCGTCGCCATGCCTTTCAGATGATAGGATTCCTTCATGCCGACCGGCAGACCGTGTAGCGGCGGCAGGGCATCGCCCTTCGCGACCTGGTCGGCTTTCGCGGCGGCGTCGCGGCGCGCCTCTTCCAGGCACATGACGACGAAGGCGTTGAGCGCCGGGTTCACGGCGTCGATCCGGGCGACGCAGCTGTCCAGCAGATCGATGGGCGAAATGCGTTTGTCGCCGATCATGCGGCGCAAGGTGGTTGCCGGCAGATCGCAGAGTTCGGTCATGGGATATCTCCTTCCAGGGGGCGTCGGAAGCCGATATCCATCATACGAGGCGACTGCCATTCTACAAAGCGCCGTGCGGCGCGCCGGGGAAAATCAGGTCACCGGCACCAGATTATCGAGGAACTGCTGGGCGGAGTTGCGCCAGGAAAACCGCATCGCATAGTCCCGGCATTCGGTTGGCGCCATATCCAAGGCGCTGTCGACCGCGATCGCCAACTCGTCGTTCAGGCAGCCGACGGCCGCGCCGTTGATCACGTCCAGCGGCCCCGCGACAGGGTAGGCCGCGACCGGGACGCCGGACGCCAAGGCTTCCAGCAGGACCAGGCCGAAGGTGTCGGTCCGGCTTGGAAACACGAAGACGTCGCTCGCCGCGTAATATTGGGCAAGCTCTTCGCCTTTTTTCACGCCGACGAACCGAACCTCCGGATGGCGTTTGCGGAGCAGGCGAAGTTGCGGGCCGTCGCCGACCACGTATTTCGTGCCGTCGAAGGGCAGGCGCAGGAACTCCCCGATGTTCTTCTCCACGGCCACGCGCCCGACATACAGGGCGATGGGGCGCGGATCCGTCAGGAAGGCCTTGTCCCGTGGATGGAAGAGATCGGTATCGACGCCGCGCGACCAACGGACGATGTTTCGGAATCCACGGTTCCGCAATTCGGTTTCGATCGACTGGGTTGCGACCATGACCCGGTCGGCGGCGCCGTGAAACCTGCGTAGGATCGCGGAGGTCCAAGCGACCGGTATGCGCGACCGGGCATGGACATATTCGGGAAATTTGGTGTGATAGGCCGTGGTGAACCGCAGGTTGGATTTGCGGCAGTACCGGCGCGCGGCGATGCCGAGCGGACCTTCGGTCGAGATATGCACGGCGTCCGGCTCGTAGCGTTCGATCAGCTCCGGCAATCTACGCCAGGCGTCGGTCGCCAGCCGGATCTCCGGATAGGTCGGGCAGGGAATCGTCTTGAACCGCATGGGCCCGATCACCGAGACGTCGTGCCCGAGCGCGCGGAGTTCTTTGCCGATCGTGCTGAGCGTCCGGACGACGCCGTTGACCTGGGGGAACCAGGCATCGGAAATGATAAGGATGCGCATCGCGGGGGACCGTCGCCGGAAACAGCCGTCAGGCCGCCGGTTGAAGGTCGGGGCGCTTGTTCTTCCGACGTTTCTTGCGCGGGGTCGACAGGTCCGGGCATAGCTCCGCCCAATAGAGCAATTCGAGACGGCCGTCGAAATGTTCGACTAAGGCGGTGCAGCTTTCGACCCAATCGCCATCGTTGCAGTAGAGCACGCCGTCGATATCGCGCATTTCCGCATGATGGATATGTCCGCAGACCACGCCGTCGAGGCCGCGCTGCCGGGCAACGTTGGCCACCGCGTCTTCGAACTGGCTGATGTATTCGACCGCGTTCTTGACCTTGTGCTTCAGGTAGGCGGACAGCGACCAATACGGAAAGCCGAACTGCTTGCGCGCGGCGTTGAAATAATTGTTCGCGATGAGCAGGAAGTTGTAAGTCCAGTCGCCCAGCAACGCGATCCATTTCGCGTAGCGCACGATCACGTCGAACTCGTCGCCGTGGATCACGAGAAGCCGCTTGCCGTCCGCGGTTTCGTGGATGCACTCGCGCCGCATATCGATGCCGCCAAATTGAAGCCCGGCGAATTGCCGGGCTGCCTCGTCATGGTTGCCGGGGATGAAAACGACCCTTGTCCCCTTGCGCGCCTTGCGCAAGAGTTTCTGCACCACGTCGTTGTGGCTTTGCGGCCAGTACCACGAGCGTTTCAGGCGCCAGCCGTCGACGATGTCGCCGACGAGATAGATCTGTTCCGCCTTCGTATGTTTGAGAAAGTCGAGAAGGAACTCCGCCTTGCAGCCGCGCGTCCCCAAATGGATGTCGGAAATCCAAATCGTGCGGTAGCTGCTCTCACCCCGAATTCCGTGCATGGCTCAATCCTGTGCCAATATTGGAAATACAATGATCGCGCTATACAAGGTCTTTATTTAATAAACAACATAGTAACACTGCGAAAATCGCAATATTCATCAATCTATAAAGAAACAGAAACAAACGATCTGTTTTTATCTAGAAGTTTTACAGTTCTATGATGGCGGAGGAGTCCAATGGTGCAGTACCGCAAGACAAAGGGCGTGGTTTTCGGTGACTGAAGGTCCGCGCTATCTGGTGATTCACAATCCGGTGTCGGGGCGGCGGCGTGGCGCTTTCCTGTCCGATGTTCTCTCCGAGATGTCGGCGGCGGGATGCGCGGTCGAGCTGTATCACACCACGGCGGCGGGCGACGCCGAGCGGCGGGCCCGTGACGTGGACGATGACGCGTTTGACGGGATCGTCGTCGCGGGTGGCGACGGCACGATCAACGAGACGATCAACGGCCTCGGATCGTCGTCCTTGCCGCTGGGAATCATTCCCATGGGGACGGCCAACGTGCTGGCGGCGGAACTGGGGCTGCCGATCTCGGCAAGGGCGGTGGCGGACGTACTCGTGCAGGGAAAGCGCCGCCGTATCTATCTCGGCAATGCCTCGGGGCGGCGCTTTGCGATGATGGCGGGGGTCGGATTCGACGCGCATGTGGTCGCGAAGGTGAGTTCGCGGTTGAAGCGATGGATCGGCAAGGGCGCCTATGTATGGCAGAGCGTCGTCGAGCTGCTGCGCTACAAGCCGGCCCTCTACCATATCCGCATCGACAACATGGATTGGCATGCCGCGTCGGCGGTGATCGCCAACGGTCATTTCTATGGCGGTCGTTTCGTCTGCGCGCCGGACGCGCGGCTCGACGATCCCCGGCTCTATGTTTGTCTTTTCCGCCGAACCGGTCGGTTACAGGTGGCGCGCTACGGCAGCGCGCTTATGATGGGTCGGCTGAACCGGTTGAAGGATGTGACGGTTGTCGCGGCTACGACCGTAACGGTTCTGGATTCTGCGGACGAGCCGGTGCAAGGTGACGGGGATATCGTCGCGCGGCTCCCGGCAACCATCTCCATTGAATCTGGCGGTTTCGAGGTCATCGTCCGGTAGCGCGCGGCGGGCTGTAACGGTACCGAATTGCCGCAGGAAGGAACCCGATGACCGATCCTTGTGATCTTTCCGCCGTGGAGGCGCGGCGTCTTATTGGCGCACGGCAGCTATCCTCCGCCGAACTGGTCGACTCCTGCATCGCCCGGATCGAGGCGGTGAACCCCAGCGTAAACGCCGTCGTTACCAAAGCCTACGACCGGGCGCGAGACGAGGCGGCGGCGGCCGACGCGGCGGTGAAACGCGGCGATGCCTTGCCGCCCTTGCACGGGCTGCCCATCGGCATCAAGGATCTCGACGACACGGCCGGTATCCGCACGACCTATGGGTCGATGCTGTATAAGGATCACGTGCCGGACACGGACGAGCATGTCGTCGCCGCCGCCCGGGCGGCGGGCGCCATCGTCCTCGGCAAGACCAACACGCCCGAGTTCGGGGCCGGCGGCAACACCAACAATGCGTTGCACGGGCCGACGCGGAATCCCTTCGATCCGACGCTGACCTGCGGCGGCTCGTCCGGCGGCTCGGCGGTGGCGCTGGCGACGAACATGATGCCGCTTTGCCAAGGGTCGGATACCGGCGGCAGCCTGCGGCTTCCCGCGACCTTCAACGGGATTGTCGCGCACCGTCCCAGCCCCGGCGTGGTCCCGACCGGCTACCGCAACCTCGCCTTCACCACGTTTCAGACTCAAGGGCCGATGGCGCGGACGGTCGAGGATACGGCGTTGCTGTTGTCCGCCTTGGCGGCGAACAATTCGGCGGACCCGATGGCGTTTCCCCGCGATGCATCGGCCTATGCCGTCGTGCCGGATGTCGATCTGTCGCGGCTGCGGGTCGCCGTGTCGGAAGATCTCGGCTGTGCGCCGACGTCGAAAGTGGTCCGCGCAGCGTTTCGGGACCGCGTGGCTGCGGTGGAGTCCGCCTTCGCGGTGTGCGAACGGCGCGATCCCGATTTCACGGATATCCTCGATGTGTTCTGGGGGCTCCGCGCGGTCTACATGCTCGCCAAGCACGGCCACAAGTTCGAGCGGTACGGACCCGAGTTGAACCCCAATGTCCGCAGCAATTACGAAGCGGCGCTCCAAGTGCCCATCGAGCGGGTCGCGTGGGCGACGCGGCGTCAAATGGAACTCTACGCCGCTTTCGATACATTCTTCGACGAGTTCGATCTGTTGATCTGCCCCGGCGTGGCGGTCCCGCCCTTTCCGTTCGACCAGCTTTATCCGACCGAGATCGACGGCGAGCCGATGGAAAACTATGTCCACTGGGTGGGGTTGACGTCGGCATTGACGGTCACGGGCAACCCGGCCTTGGCCTTGCCCTGCGGGCTCGATCCGCAAGGGACGCCGTTCGGGATACAAGTGGTCGGCCGGGCCTATGCTGACCGCTTGGTGCTCGGCGCGGCGCGGGCGCTGGAGGAGGCGTTTTCGGGGACTTCCGATTTCGCGCGGCCGGTGCCGGACCTTGCCGCGTTGCGGGCTTAGGCGTTCAGCGACAGCGTCCGCGCGGGCCGTCGAACAGGACATAACCCCAGGTCGAGACGCGATAGTCGGCCGGTCGCCATAAGTGGCCCCAGGGGATTTCGACGCGGTTGACCGCGAGACCCTGTAGGTCCGGCGGCGATAGCGAGAGGTATGCAGCGGCATCGGCGGGGAAGCCGTCCTGTTCCCGATTGGCGGGCCAAACGACGAGACAGCGGCGTCGGGGGTCGGGCGTTGCCGCCGGCGGATGGTAGGTCGGATTGTTCAACACGTAGATGCGCGCCTCGGGAAAGGCCGCCCGGAGGTTCCCCGCCGTATTGCCGTTGCGGACCACGATGGTGCCGTCCGTGAAGCCCGTGTCGGCAAGCGCGTCGCCCAGCTTCGCATAGGGAACCAGCGGTCGGCATTTGTTGCACAGCGGCTCGCCGACAACGAGATGCGCCGTGCGCAGTCCGACCACGAAGACGCCGACGCCGACGAGGATCATCACATGAACGCGCAACCGGCCGAGCGTCGGGTTCGCCCCGCGGATCCGACAGAAAAAGTACAGCGGCGCGACCAGCAGGAAGGGGTGCAGCCAGCGTTCCTTGTATTCGCCGACGCCGGCCACCAGCACGCCGAGGATCAACACCATGAGTCCCGTGACCGTCATGAGGCCGACCAGCCGTTGGGCGTCGGCATCGACCTCGGGCGGTGTCGCGTTGCGGCGAAGCGCGCGAGGGAACAGCAGCAGCAGGATCGGTAGCAAGGGTGACAGGAATCCAAGCGTCGTCAGCAATACGCTCAGCAACCCTTTGCCGACCCTCGGAAGATAGTCGGCGTCATTGCCGGTGCCGACGGCGCTGCGGAATACGGTGTCGAGGTCCGTCGCGCCCGCCAACAGCCACCACGCATAGGGCGAAACAACGAGCGCGGCGACGGCTAGGCTGATCAACAGCCGGGGTGACAGAAGCGTCCGCCGGAAGCGCGGGACCAGCGCGGCGCCCATCGCCAAGCATCCGAGAAAAGCGCTGAAACTCAGTTTGGCCAGCAGGCCTGCGCCGATGGCGAAACCGAGAAGGATATAGGTCGCCGCCGTTCCGCGGTCGTTCGCCTTCAGAAAGGCGTAGAGCGTTGCGGTGCAGGCGAGCATCAGGACTTGGGTCTGCGTGACGCCTTCGTGCAGATTCCAACCGATCTGATAGAGCAGAAGCAGCGACCATGCGGTCAACGACGCGTAGCGGGCATCGGCGAAAAGACGGTCCGCGATTTTGTAGTACAGCAGGAAGGTTGCGGAGAGCAGTCCGTATTTGAGAATCAGGAAGCCGATCAGCGATGGGCCGGTAACCCGCTGAACAAGCCATAACAGCCATGTGTAGAGCGGCGGTTGGCGCGGGTCGTAACCGGGCGCCAGGGATTGCGTGAAGACCCCCTCGATCGCGTCGTCCACGCCGATCGTGTCGGACAGCGACAACCGCAAGATGAAGTGAACCGCGCAGTATACGCCCAGCAACGCTGCGAACCGCCCGAAGCTCCAAGGGTCCGGCAACGTCGGCGGTTGGGATGCGGAGGATGGGCGCACGGCGGTCGCAGGGATCACAGTGGTTTCAAATCAGCCAAAGATGCCTATATCCATGGGGCACCGCAGCGTCGCTAGCATCCGGGCTAGAATAAAGCAATGTCAATGCGGTTACAGGCGCGCGGGCGTCGGCCGGGTCGCGGTTGCGGCATCGGGCGATGCGCATTAACGTTGCGGCGGATGGGGCACGTCCGGTTATGCCGTATCGCCCTGGAACGGTCGGGCGACGCTTGGGAACGGCAGTCGATGGTAACGCCGTTGCCGATTGAAAGGATCCTGTCGTGACAGTGTTGAAGAACTGGTTCGTTACGATCGCTTTATCGTTGCTCATTTTAGGCTGTGCGAGTGTCGATGACGTCGTGCCGCCGAAAGTCAATTTGGTCAACATCGTGCCGATCGGCGCGGGCCCCTTCGAACAGCGGTTCCGAGTCGACCTGCGCGTCAGCAATCCGAACGACTTCGATATTCCGCTCAGCGGGCTGTCGTTCGATATCGATGTGAACGACGATTACTTCGCCACGGGCCTGTCCAACCAGGAGGTGATGATCCCGCGGCTCGACAGCGCTGTCGTGTCGGCGGAGGCGACCGCCAGTTCGATCGATCTGGTCCGCCATATTCTCAAGGTCGTTCAGACCGGCGCGGTCGAATATCGGATCAAGGGCAGCGCTCTGATCTACGGCCTCGGCACAAGAACGGTCCCGTTCGAGCGGGACGGCAAACTCAATCTCATTCCGAGTCCGACCGGCCCCGACCGGCTGGCGCCGGAAAGCACCAGCGGCACGTTTTGACGCGGGGCAGGTTCCCCGCGCTTTCGGTGCGTAGCACGATGACAGAATCAAGATGATGGGTTTGTTCCGCTCGCTGCGGCGGTGGTTGGTCTATGGCGTGCTGGCGCTTGGCATAATTTGGGCCGGATTGTTTCTGTTCCTGGCGCCGGCCTTGCCGGACGCCAAGGACTTGCGCGAGATGCGCAAGACTCCCGGCATCACCGTGGTGGCGGCGGACGGGACGATTTTGCTGCGGCGGGGCGCGTTCAACGGTGTGTTCGTCCCCTTGTCCGAACTGCCGCCGCATTTGTCGCAAGCCGTCCTCGCGACGGAGGACCGCCGCTTCTATAAGCATTTCGGGATGGACGTCATTGGGTTCGGGCGCGCGCTCTGGGTCAACATCCGGGCCGGCCGCATCGTGCAGGGCGGCAGCACGATCACCCAGCAGCTTGCCAAGAACCTGTATCTTACGCCGGAGCGGACGATCGTCCGAAAGCTTCGCGAACTGATGTTGGCGATTTGGTTGGAGTCTCGGCTTACCAAGGATCAAATCCTGGCGTCCTATCTGAACCGGGTCTATCTCGGCAGCGGTACCTACGGCGTCGAAGCGGCGGCGCGAAAGTATTTCGGCAAATCGGCCCGCAATGTTTCTTTGCAGGAGGCGGCGATCCTGGCCGGGTTGCTGAAAGCGCCAAGTCGCTATGCGCCGACGAAGGATTTGAAACGATCCCGCGCGCGCGCCGCGCAGGTGCTGCAGAACATGGTCGAGGCGGGTTACCTGACGCAACAGGCGGCGCTTAGCGCCCGGCGGCAGCCGGCGACGACCGTCAAGACGCGCAAAGGACCGAACCGGGCGCGGTACTTCGTCGATTGGGTCCTCGACCGCTTGCCCGACTGGGCCAGCCACGCGAAAGACGACCTCATCGTCTTCACGACGCTCGACCCGAAACTGCAGCGTTTGGCCGAAGCGTCGGTGACGCAGGCGCTGCAGCGCTACGGCAAAGGCCGAAAAGTGGAGCAGGCCGCGCTCGTTTCCTTCGACGCCGACGGTGCGGTCAAGGCCATGGTGGGCGGACGGTCCTATGCGCAGAGCCAGTTCAATCGCGCTGTACAGGCGAGGCGGCAGCCGGGATCGGCCTTCAAACCCTTCGTCTATCTGACGGCGATGGAAAACGGCATGACGCCGGCGACCCGGATATCGGATTCGCCGATATCGATCAACGGATGGAAGCCGCGGAATCATGGCGGCGAGTATCGGGGCGAGGTCACGTTGAAACGCGCCTTGGCGGAGTCGATCAATACGGTGGCGGTCAAACTGTCCGAGCAGGTCGGGCGCGACAAGGTGACGGAAACGGTGCGGCGTCTTGGCGTCACGTCGAAGCTGGCGGGGCATCCGTCGATGGCGCTGGGAACATCCGAGCTGTCGTTGTTCGAACTGACCGCGGCCTTCATTCCCTTTGCGAACGCCGGATACGGCGCGCCGCCCTATGCGGTGGTCGAAATACGGGCGCGCGACGGCGGCGTTATCTATCGCCGGGCCGATTGGGCCGGCGACCGCGTCGTCGATGTCCAGAAGGTCGCGGCGATGAACGAGATGATGGCCGAAGTCTTGCGCAGCGGCACCGGCAAGGCGGCCCGGCTGAATGGGCGTCCGGCGGCCGGCAAGACGGGCACGACGCAGAGTTATCGGGATGGCTGGTTCGTCGGGTATACGGCGGACTATGTGACTGGCGTCTGGCTCGGCAACGACGATGACCGGCCGATGCAACGCGTGACCGGCGGCCAGATCCCGGCGCACATCTGGCGTCAATACATGACCGACGCCTCGCGCGGGAAACCGGCCCGGGATTTGCCCGACGGCGGTGCCGGCGACGCGATTGCGCTGGGCGACGTATTCGCACGGGTGGTCGGCTGGATGCGAGACCTGACGGATACGCCGGAACCTGGGACGCAGGACGCGCAGGAGAAAGCCCAACGGGTCGTTCGTGGCGTGGAGCAGTGGCTGCGCGACAACGCGAAGGTCATCCGCGAGCCATCGGGCTCGAATCCATTCTCGACCCCTGAAGAGGTGGAGTAGCGGGCGGGCGTCCCTGCTTTTTTCCCGCGTTGTTAGCTTTTGCCGCGGGCGGCGCGGATTAGATACAAGATCAACCAGATCGGAATCACAATCGTCGCGCCGAGCATCACATAGGTGATGACCGATCCGAATTGCGAGATGCCCCATTCGAAGATGTCCTTGGCCAGAGTCCACGTATCGACCAGCAGGTCCTGCGGATTGGTGCCGGTCGCCGCCAAGGCAAAGCCGACCAGCAAGGACAGGATAAGAAGCTTGACGATGGTGGAGCCCGTAATCTTCGGCATGAAATTTCTCGTTCCAGTTTCGCCGGGCGGCCCCTGAAATGCGCCGATCCCCCTGCCTTACTAGCGCAGATTCGGGTTATTTTCCATCGGCGTCTATCGGTCTGCCGGACAAACCCCGACCGGGGCCGGCGGGCCGCACGGGAATGTGACGGTGGCGCAGCCGCACATGCTTGCAATGTCACGGTATAGGGCTACAGTGCGGCCGATAAGGGTATTGCCCCATGAATGATTTTTTCCAAACGCTGCTCCGGCCCGACCGTGAGGATCCCAATAGCAAGGAACGCGACGAAGTGGCGCGCGCCGCCGATGTTTTGATGGTCGGCGAATTCCAGTTTCTGCAGCTTGCGTATTACGAATGGCATGGCGACGATTTGCCGGTCGAACTCGTCGACAAGCTGTTCGCCGCATATATGCTCAAGAACCATGTGCCGCATTGGGCGCGCCATTACGCCCGGCTGATCCTGGAGAAAGATGCGCGGGGTTTCATCGATCCGCACGATCCGGCCTATCACCGATATGACGCGGAATATGTCACCCACGTGCCCGAAGGCGTGAAACGCTTCACCAAGGCCGCGGTGTTCCTTATTCTGGTGGTCGGCGGCGCGGTATGGATCGGGCAGATGGCGGCGGCCAAGAATGTACCGTTCCAGTTCCCGCCCTATACCAGTGACGCCACGGTAGAGGCGCCGGCGGAAAGGACGCCGGGGGACACGACGCAGAAGTTTCAGACCAACCCCTGACGGCCGGGCGTTGGGGCAGGCATAGGGAACCGCGGAGTCGCGATGTTTGAAGCCGCCGGAGAGTTCGAGACCCTCATCAATTGGATTTTCCTGGGCGTCACCGGGTTTATCGCGATTCACGGCATTCGCTACCGCGATGAGGAAGGCAAGAGCGATTTCGTGCGTTTGTTATTCGGTTGTATTGCCGCCGTATTCTTTTTCCTGGTGCTGTTCCAGGACGTGCTTGGACTCGTGCAGTTCGGTTAAATCCGATCCGCATGACACGCGACCTTTGGTCCATCCTTCGAGACGCCACCTGCGGCGGCTCCTCAGGATGAGGTTATTGTTATCTTATCAAAGTGTGACCTCATGCTGAGGAGGGCCGACCGGCCCGTCTCGAAGCATGTGACACCGGTCTCTGCCCTTGCAGCATGATAGACGGAATCGGTTACGGTTTGCGCATCCGTTGTTTCGCGTCGATTTCCGGCACCCGCATCAGCCGCTCGCTTTCCGGTTTCTGAAGCTGCTCGTAGATATACTGCGCCCGCTTGCGGACCGATGACGGATTCGGATCGGCGTAGAGAATCTTGTGGATGACGCCAGGTTCGTCGACCGCTTCGGCATCCGTATTCAGCGCGAGGATGTAGTCGCCCAGCGCCTTTTGATGGCGGCCCTTAAGATCATGAACGATGCCCCGGTTGGCGTAGGCGCCGGCCAGGGTCGCCCAGCCGGTGCGGTCGTCGCTTTCCAACGAGCCCTTCAAAAAGTTGATCAGATACGTGAGTTCCGCGACCGCCTCGGGATAGCGCTCGGTCTGGATGAAAACGATGGATCGCCCCATCAGCGCGCCGCGATGATCGGGCGACGCCCGCAGCGCCGCGTCGAACTGTTCCAGCGCTTCCTTGTATTTTCCTTCCGACAGCCGGTTGTCGCCCATCTGGACCTCGAAGTCGCCGGGCGGCCGCTGGAACATGGATTTGTAAAAGTGGCTGCCGATCATGGTCACCGCAATCAGGGCGACCATCAGGATGACGAAACGGCGGATCGTGCGGGCGTTCATGGCTGCCCCTGGAAAAGGTTCAGCACGTAGAAGGCGGAAAAAACGAAACACAAGAGCCCCGCGGTGACCGCCGCCCTGTTTTTCAAGCGCGCTTGTTCGGCGGTGTCGACATCCTGGTTCAACTTGCGTTGGGCGCGGCGGACCATCAGCACCCAGATGAGCTGCCGCACCGGTAGGAACAGCAGCGCCGCCAACAAGACCATCCAAAGATACTGATACTTCGAGGAGAAAAATTCTGCCATCTGCGGCGGTGTCCCGGTTCGGCTAAGGCGGCAAAGCGAAAACAGCGTTGGTCGGGGCTGGGCAGGCGGGCCGCAATACGGCCGGCGGGCGTTGGATAAAAACCGGAGGGAGAAAGATCGCTCTTTCCCCCTCCAGTAGTAAGCGCCGGTAGCGACCGCCTAGTTGGCGGCGCCCCCGCTACCGGCCTGCTGCGCAGGGGTTTGGGCGATGTCGCCGATATCTTCGACCAGCGCTTCGATCTCGCGGTCGGGTACCGTTGACATCTCCATCTTGTAGGCGAGGAACCACATCATTCCCACGCCGAGGATCCAGAACAGGATCTGCCAGGCCCAGATGGACGGGATTCCGAAGACCCATCCTTCTACGCCGGCATCCGGTGCGCCGAAGATATCGTTGCCGATAACGGCGCCCGGGCCGATCCCGAAGAAGAACCAGGCGAGCGTGATTCCCCACGCGACCGGGACGAGCTTCTTCTTCTCTTCGGGCAGGGCGACATGCTCCCGCAGGAAGTCATGGAACTTCATGCGATGGGCCGTATCGTCGGCATTCTGCGTCATCGCCGAAATGGGCAAGGCGACGGCGAGGTTGACGATCATGCCCCAGCCCGCGCTGTGAATGGTCCACGGCCAGCGGCCCCACGGCAGTTCGAAGCCGAAGAAATTGGCGATCTGCGCGCCGAAACTTTCGGTAAAGATTACGGCGAGTAGTCCGCAGGCCAGACCCAGCGTCACGCCCTGCCGCGTCAGCCACGGAAAGTAGGTGACGGACAGCAGCGCCGGCCACATCTGGAAGCCGAAGGCCACCGCAAGGCCGCCGAGCAGCACCAGGGCATCGCTCGAGACCGTGGCGACCACCAATGCGGCGCCGACGATGAAGGCGACGCCCAAGCGTCCGAACAGCTTCTGCGTGGTATGGCTGGCGGTCGGGTTCAGGTAGCGCTTATACAGGTCGCGGGTGAGCATGGCGCCCGCCGTCGACATGTAGGCCGCACCGGTCGACTGCATCGCGGCAAGCGCGCAGACCGACAATAATCCGACGAGCCACGGCGCCGTATCCCCAATCTGATTGAAATAATGGGGAACGAGGCCGCCCTGTTTGTTCGCGGTCAGGTCGGGTATCACGGTCGAGATCCCGATTCCCGCCTCGGTCACCGCGGCGTTGGCGCCGAGCAGATGCGCGCCCATGCCTTGGAAAGCGGTGAAGAAGAACAGGATCAACCCGATCGAGAAGGAGGAGGCCCATACCTGTTGCGGTGCGAAGGGCTTCGGATCGGCATTCGCGAAAGACCACATCGAGAAGGCTGGGGCCGACTGGATGCCCATCAAGGCGAACATGTAGGTCAGGATCATGATCCCGGTCCACAGCCCGCCGACGGGTGTTTCCTTGCCGAGTCCCGCGGTCCACTGGATCACGCCCGGCACCGCGAAGTAGGCGTTATAGTCACCGCCTGCCATCGCAACTCCCTTTGTCGTTCCCCATTTGCCGATATCGGATGCGCCGAGTTTGGCGAAGCCGGCGTTCAGGGCTTCCCAACCGCCGGCCAGATTCAACGCGATCATGCCGGTGATGATGATGCCGAGGCCCAGCAGGATGCACTGCAAGGTGTCCACATAGGCCACCGCGCGGAGTCCGCCCGACGCCACGTAGATCAGCACCACCGCCGACAGGACCCACATGCCGACCTCGATCGACAGGCCGTCATCGGTCAATACGTTGAACAGGAAACCGGAGGCCCGGAGCTGCAGTCCGAGATACGGAATCGAAAACAGCAAAGCCACAAGGACCGTCAGGATCCGGATTGCGTCACCCCGGAAATAGTCCGAAAACATCTCGCCCGGCGTCACATAGCCGAAGCGTTTACCCAGCATCCACTGGCGCTTCAGTAAGATGACGCCGGTGAAAGGAATGGTGATCGAGTAGAAGGACGCATAGGCATATTGGAACCCGTCCCGGTAGACGAGGCCCGGATGGCCCATGAACGTCCAGCCGGAGAAGGACGTCGCGGTCGCCGCCAAAATGAAGACCCAGAGTGACAAGCGCCGCCCGGCGATGAAGTAGTCCGATGCCGTCTTAGCCGTCATCGCACCGCGGACGCCCCAGTAAATGCAGTACGTCCAGTACAATATGACGAACACGGCCAGCCAGATAATCTTTGCAGACATGGTTGGTTCCCTCCCGTGGAAACTCAGGTCCGGCCGCAGTTTGGTTTTTGTCTTGGCGACGGCCGAATCTCATACACTTGCGCGGCAATATCGTAGCCGGATGTCCGCGTGGGCCTACAAGGGCAAATATGTGAACACCTAACGGGAAACACTGTTAGGTTGTGAACATTGTGAAGTTTGGGTTATGGTCGGGGCATCATGGCGAACAGCATCTGGTTGGGAAACAAGCTGCGCCGGATCCGGCGCGAGACCGGCGTAACCCAGGTTGCGCTGGCGAAAGACCTCGGCATTTCGCCCAGTTACCTCAACATGATCGAAAGGAACCAACGGCCGATGACGCTGCGGTTGTTGGAACGGACCGCGGACGCCTTCGACATCAGTCCGGACATGCTGACGCAGGATGACGACGCGCGATTGCTTGTCGATCTGATGGAAATGTTCGGCGATCCGGTATTCCGCGAATGCGGCGTCACGCGCGGCGACTTGCGGGACATCGTCAATGTCACGCCGTCGGCCGGGCGGGCGTTGCTGGATTTCTACCGCGTGTTCCGGCGCACGCGCGAGGATGTGGAATGGTTGCGCGAGCGTATGACAGATGACGATTTCCTGTCGACATCGGCCTATGAATTGCGAAGCGCGCTGACGCCGATCCGATCCTTCGCCGAAATCCTGCATGACCACGTGGACCTGGAGCCGGAAGATCAGCAGCGTTTTGCCGGCATTGTCGTGCGCGAAAGCGAACGGCTGGCCGAAATCATCGGCCGGATGCTGTCGTTGAGTTCCGGCGGCGATCACGCGGGCATGGGCGGTTCGCGGTCGCCGGAGGAACAGGTCACCGACTTCGTTCAAGATCGACTGAACCACTTCGCGTCCCTGGAAGCGGCGGCGGAGGATGCCCGTCAAGCCGCCGGATTGAGCGATTACGACTCGCAAGCGGGCATGGTCGAACGATTGTCCGACCATTATGGCGTTACCGTGCGAACAATGCCGGCCGAGACGGGGCAATCGTCGCTGGCGCGGTTCGATGCCGAGACGGGCACTCTGTATCTGGTTGAATCGCTGTCGCCGGCAAGCCGGTTGTTCCAACTCGCGAAACAGGTCGGCCTGTCGGCATTCGGCGATGCGATTGACGCCTGCGCGTCCGAAGGCGCGCTCGACGGCGACGCGGCGATTCAGCTATGCCGCAGGGCGTTGGCCGCGTATTTCGCGGGCGCCGTTCTCATGCCTTACGATGGGTTCCTGTCCGCGGCGGAGGAAGGACGCTATGACGTCAAGCGGCTTCAGGATCGGTTTCAGGCCAGCGTCGAACAAGTGTGTCACCGCCTGACGACCTTGCAGCGTCCGGGCGCGACCGGCGTGCCGTTGCATTTCGTCAAAGTCGATATCGCCGGCAACATCTGCAAGCGGTTCTCGATCTCGGGTCTTCGGATTCCGCGCTACGGCGGTGTGTGTCCTCGCGCTATCCTTCATGCGGCCTTCATGTCGCCCGGTCAGATCAGCCGGCAGGTCGAACGCATGCCCGACGGGTCGACCTTCTTTACCGTTGCGCGAACGGTGTCGAAGCCGGCCATCGGCGGGCCATCGTCATTGCGGCATTTCGCCGTCGCGATCGGTTGCGATGTGGCGCATGCCGACAGGTTTGCCTACAGCGACGGTATGGACCTGGCGTCGGACGCCGCCATCGTTCCGGTCGGCGTTACCTGCCGTGTTTGCGATCGCGACGATTGCGGCCAGCGCGCCCATCCGCCGGTTCTGCGGTCGGCGCCGGCCGAAGAGGGCGCGGCGACGGCGGCGGCCGTGTAACGCTGCCAACGCAGGTTGGTTGCGGCGCAGTTTTCACAAAATTCACAGTCGTCGATTTCGACGACTTGAAGAATGAACAAATTCTGTGTTTCCAGAGAAGGGGTTGGTCTGCATCTTGATTGGCAGTGAAAACTTAACTTGCGTCCCATGGTTCCAACGCCATCCGATGCAAGGTGTATCAGTCGAGGAGATTTTCATGGCCGCCGTATTGAAGAACAAAGCATTGCTTGCCCTGATTGGCGCGTTTGTCGTGTTGATGATCGTCGGCATCATGACGAGCTGATGCCGGTCGGATTCGGACGAGTTCGGATGGGCTTCCCCGCGTGGGGAGCCCTTTTGCGTTAGGACGACATCGTGCGGCAACGCAGGATCGTGGCGATCGGAAACCGCACCAGGCTATGCAAACCGTTTCGTTCCTGTAAGAATTCAGGGAACAAGAAGATAAAGAACGCAGTTTTTGCCACGCTGCCGTTCGGAACGGCGGCATGGCAGATATCAGTTTGGCCCTCGGGAGGAGCCGCTGATGACGCAATCGGTACTGGTGGTGGACGATGAACCGAACATCGTTCTATCGCTCGAGTTCTTGATGAAGCAGATGGACCTGGATGTTCGCATCGCGGAGGATGGCGATGCTGCGTTGCAGGAGATCGGACGCCAGGCGCCGGACTTGGTGCTGCTTGACGTCATGATGCCCAAACGGGACGGCTTCAGCGTCTGCCGCGCGATTCGCGCCAACGCGGCCTGGGATGACGTCAAGATCATCATGTTGACGGCGAAAAGCCGGGACGAAGAACGCGCGCGGGGTTTGTCCGCCGGGGCGGACGATTACATCGTCAAGCCGTTCTCGACCCGCGATGTGCGGTTCCGCGTGGGGAGAATTCTCAACCTCGCCCAGCCGGCGGCAGGGCAGGCTAGATGACGTGATGCGACGATAGGCGGCGACAGAACCCGGGAAACGGGTCCGCCGACCGGGATTGCGCAAGGGAGGAACCCGGGATGAATCAACGACGGCCGGTCAGCGAAAGCCTTTTGGCGCTTTTCGCCCTGGGCGTGCTGTTGTTCAACCCGCCGATGCTGCTGCTGTTCGGCGTTGACGCCACGCTTTTCGGGTTTCCCGCTCTCTATCTCTACATCTTCGCAAGCTGGGCGTTGCTTATCGCGCTCGTTGCGATGATCGTGAATCGCCGCGGACGGTCGCCGGGCATGCGCCCCCGTATCGGCCGCACAAGGGACGGCTGACGATGCTTCAGGGCTGGGTCGTTCTTCTCGTCTCCTTCGGGTATCTGTGTCTGCTGTTCGCGATCGCCTATTACGGCGACAAGCGGGCCGACGAAGGCCGCAGCCTCGCCAACAACCCCTATATCTACGCACTTTCCATCGCGGTCTACTGCACGTCCTGGACGTATTACGGCAGCGTCGGGCGGGCGGCGTCCAGCGGGCTGGATTTCCTGCCGATCTATCTGGGGCCGACGCTGGTCTTCGTGCTGTGGTGGTTTGTGTTGGGCAAGATCATCCGGATCACGAAGAAGAACCGGATCACGTCGATCGCCGACTTCATCGCGTCGCGCTATGGCAAGAGCACGCTGCTGGGCGGGCTGGTGACGATCATCGCGGTGGTCGGGATCATGCCGTATATCTCGCTGCAGCTGAAGGCGGTGTCGACGAGTTTCAATCTGCTGCTCGGCTATCCGGAAATCGCCATGCCGTCCGGCCTGGGTGAGGTTCCGATTCCGCACGATACGGCGTTCTACGTGGCGCTCTTAATGGCGATCTTCACGATCCTGTTCGGGACGCGCCATATCGACGCCAGCGAACATCACGAAGGAATGGTCGTGGCCATTGCGTTCGAGTCCGTCGTGAAACTCGTCGCCTTTCTGTCGGTCGGCTTGTTCGTGACCTTCGGATTGTATGACGGCTTCGGCGACCTGTTCACGGAGGCCAAGGCCTTGCCCGAGTACGGCTCGCTGATCACGCTCGGCACGGCGAGCACCTATGGTCAGTGGATCACGATGACCTTGCTGTCCATGGCCGCGATCATATGCCTGCCGCGGCAGTTCCAGGTCACCGCGATCGAGAGCCTCGACGAGCGCCACCTCAACAAGGCGGTCTGGTTGTTTCCGTTATACCTGCTGATCATCAATATCTTCGTGCTGCCGATTGCGCTTGGCGGCTTGCTGATGTTTTCGGGCGATACGGTCGACGCCGACACTTTCGTCCTCACCGTGCCGATGTATGAGCAGCAGGAACTGCTGACGCTGTTCGCGTTCATCGGGGGACTCTCGGCCGCGACGGGGATGGTGATCGTGGCGACCATCGCGCTCAGCACGATGGTGTGTAACGACTTGGTCATGCCGGTCCTGTTGCGGCTGACGTGGTTGCGGCTCAACGAGAAGGGCGACCTTGGCGGCCTGCTGCAGGCGATCCGGCGCGGCAGCATCCTGTTCATCCTGTTGTTCAGTTACGGTTACTTCCGTTTCATCGGCGAATCCTATGCGCTGGCGACCGTCGGCCTGCTGTCTTTCGCGGCGGCGGCGCAGTTCGCGCCGGCGATCGTCGGCGGCCTGCTCTGGAAGGGGGGCACGCGGGCCGGGGCGCTGGTCGGTCTATGCTTGGGCTTCACCATGTGGATTTACACACTGTTGATGCCCTCGCTCGCGCTATCCGGCTGGATCCCCCACAGCTTCATCGATGCCGGTCCCTTCGGTGCCGAATTGCTGAAGCCGTATGCGCTGTTCGGCCTCTCGGAGTTTGACAACCTGTCGCATGCGCTGTTCTGGAGCATGCTGGTCAACATCGGCGGTTATGTCGGGGTGTCCTTGGCGACCCGGCAGACGGCGTTGGAGAGGATTCAAGCGGCCCTGTTTGTCGATGTCTATCGGCGATCCGATGACGACCGGGGCTCCGGGCTATGGCGCGGCACCGCCACATTCTCCGACCTGTATGCCCTGGTCGTGCGTTTCGTGGGGCGCGATCAGGCCGATCGCGCCTTCGACGGTTACGCGGCAGAAACCGGCGAAAGCCTGAAGAAAGTCACCGAGGCCGATCCTGCCTTGCTGAATTTCACGGAAAAGCTCCTGGCGGGCGCGATCGGCGCCGCGTCGGCGCGCGTGATGATCGGGTCGGTCGTCAAAGGAGAAGTCGCCAGTATCGACGAAGTGATGGAGATCCTGGACGAGACGTCGCAGGTTATCGAGTACAGCCATCGGCTCGAACAGAAATCGCGCGAGTTGCAGATCG
This sequence comes from Alphaproteobacteria bacterium, assembly GCA_028281325.1. GTDB lineage: Bacteria > Pseudomonadota > Alphaproteobacteria > UBA8366 > UBA8366 > JAJFJD01. The sequence continues at coordinate 146,369 of JANQKC010000014.1, read as the reverse complement.
CCTCCGCGGAACTGCAGGCCGCCAATGAACGCCTGAAGGAGGTCGATCGTCTCAAGGACGATTTCCTGTCGACCGTCAGCCATGAGTTACGGACGCCGCTGACCTCGATCCGGTCGTTCAGCGAAATCCTGTTCGACGAGTCGGATTTGCCGATCGAGGAACGCCGGGAGTTCCTGACGATCATCATCAAGGAGAGCGAGCGCCTCACGCGGCTGATCAATCAGTTGCTCGATCTGGCGAAGCTGGAGGCGGGCCGGGGCGAATGGCAGATATCGGACATCGATCCGAAAGAGGTGATCGAGGAAGCCATCGCGGCGACCAGCAGTCTGCTCCAGGAGAACCGGATGCAGCTCGACGTCAATCTGCCCTCCCAGCTCCGGCGGGTGCGCGCCGACCGGGACCGCTTCATCCAGGTCATCGTCAATCTGTTGTCGAACGCGGTCAAGTTCTGCAACCGCAGCAACCCGAGCATACAGATCGCGGTGCGGGAAACGTCGCAGGCCCTGCTGGTCGCGGTCGAGGACAACGGTCCCGGTATTCCCGCCGGGGCGGAACAGCGAATCTTCGAAAAATTCGAGCAGGCCGATGTGACCGCGACCAGCAAGCCGGTCAGCACCGGGCTGGGGCTGCCGATTTGCCGGCAGATTGTCGAGTATTTCGGCGGGCGCATCTGGGTTGAACGCAACCAATCCGTCGGCGCGAAATTCGTCTTTACCGTCCCTTATGCGCGAACGTCCTTCATGGTGCCCGGTGAATAATACCCTCATGCGGTCGCAGACCGCCGTGTTCTGCCAGATCGTCGGAGACCATATGGCCGCCGCGCCGGTCGTTGTCGCCGGCGACAAACCCAGTGCCGCGGTGGTGGCGGACATTATCGACAAGGGCGTAACCGCCGCCCTGGTGACGGGCCCGGACGCGCGGCTTTGCGGCATCCTGACCGAACGGGACGTGGTGCACCGGCTGGCGTTCCGAGCGGTTTCGGACACCCCGGTCCAGGATGTCATGACCGCGCCGGTGATGACGATCGCCGAGGACGACTATCTCTATCACGCGATCGCGCGCATGCGGCGGTTCAAGCTGCGTCATATGCCGGTTGTCGACGCGGCCGGCAAGCCGGTGGGAATGCTTCATCTCGACACCGCCCTGGCGGCTGTGTCGTCGCGCATGGTCACGCAGATCGATCGTTTGACCCAGGAAGGGACGGTCGACGGCATGCGCGAAATCAAGTCGGCCCAGGTCGACCTGGCGCAACAGTTGTTCGACGACGCGGTGCCGGTGCCGACGATCCAGTCGCTGCTCACCCACATCAACCGGGATATCCATCGCCGTGTCGTCGAGATGAACCTGCGCGCCATGGAAGAGGAAGGAAAGGGTGCGCCGCCGGTGCCTTTCGCCTTCATCGTTATGGGGTCCGGCGGCCGTGGGGAGAATTTCCTCTATCCCGATCAGGACAACGGATTCATCCTGGATGACTATCCGGACGAAGATCATTCGCGGATCGATACATGGTTCATCGACCTGGCCGAGCGGGTGACCCGCGACTTGGACGCGGTCGGGTTCCCGTATTGCAACGGATACGTCATGGCGACGAACCCGGTCTGGCGCAAGACGATCTCGCAATGGAAGGCGCAGGTCGCCGGCTGGCTGCGGCGGCGCAACACGGTGGCGCTGCGCCTGTCGGACATATTCTTCGATTTCCGGTCCTGTTACGGGGCGCCGGATCTGGCGGCAGAGCTGCGGTCCTTCGTCACCGGCGCCGTGGCGGGAAACCTGTCCTTTCTGAAGGATATGTATCGCGACGACGAAGACTATGGCGTCCCGCTCGGGTGGTTCGGACGGTTCATCACGGTAAAAGACGATCCGGAGCACGAAGGCACGATCAATATGAAGCACAGCGGCACCCTGCCGCTGGTGCAATCGATCCGGCTGCTGGCCTTGCGTGAGGGCATTGCCGCCACGTCGACATGCGACCGGTTGCAAAGCCTGCACGACGCCGGCGTCCTGGACGCGGGGGAGTTCGATTACCTGACCAACGCCTTTCAGGAGATCACCTTCGTCTTGTTGCGCCAGCAGATCGACGATTTCAACAAGGGCCGGAAGGTCGGGAATTACGTCCATCCCGATACGCTGAACGAGCGTGAGCGCGACGAGGTGGTCGACGCCTTCAAAGCGATCCGGCGATTGCTGGACCGCGTGCGGGGGGAGGTCACCGGCGATGTCTTCTAGGGGTATGTGTTTCCGGAAGGAGGATTAGGTCCGATGGAGCGGCGGGGGCGGCATTTGGCGCTTTGCGGGGCGATCGCGTTGGCGATCCTCTTCGCCGCCCTGGTCATCGCGGACGGCCGCGCCGGTTGGCACGGATTGATCCCGCGGGTCGTGATCGACAGTCTTGCCGTCCTCGTGCTGGCGCTTGCCGTACCGCTGTTGATTTACGGCGTTTCCCACGCGGACCGTGTCGGCAGGGCGCTTGAACGCTTGCGGGGCTTCATCGTCCTGATGCAAACCGATACGGCGGACGCCATGCCGCAGCCGTTGCCGGGCGATTTCCCGACGGAAGTGCAGGGCCTGCTCGACGCGGTCGACTCCTTGATCGGGGGGCGGTTGGCGCAACAGTCGATTCCGGCGCGGCAGTTGGAAACCGTCTTGTCGGCGCTGCCCGACGCCATCGTCGTCATCAATCACGCCGGCCTCGTCAGCCTGATCAATGCGGCGGCGAAGACGTTGTTGGGGCCGGACGTCGCGAAGCCCGGCACGAGCATCTACGACGCGTTGGATGCGGCGGGCGTCGAACGGGCGCTCGCCCTTGCGGAAGGGCGGGTCGTGCCGGTTCACACCGACGTCGACACCGTCGATGGCCGGTCGCTCACGGTCCGGGTTGCCGCCGTCGACGGTGGGCGGGGGGCGGTATTGACCTTTGACCCGCCGCACGGTGAGGCGGCGCGGACGCTCGACCACGACCTGCATCTGCTTGAAATGCCGCCGCCGATCGCTTCGGTGGCCGACGACACCCGGCTCGAGGCGCTGCCCATTGTCGTATTCGACCTTGAAACCACCGGCCTGGACGTGGCGGTGGACACCATCGTCTCTCTCGGCGGCGTGCGGTTGCAGGGAAGTACGATCTATCGCGCGGTGACCATAGACTGTCTCGTGCATCCTGGACGTCCCATTCCGCCGCGGTCGACGGCGATTCACGGGATTACCAACGATATGGTGGAAGGCGCTCCGGATTTCGCCGAGGTTTGGTCCGACTTCCGGATGATGAGCGATGGCGCCGTGCTGGTCGGCCATAATGTCGGTTTCGATATCGCTCATTTGCAGAATGCGACCCGGGCGGCGGGGATCGATTGGTCGCCGCCGCCTTTTCTCTGCACCTATCTCCTGACGGCCGCTTTGGACCTGGGGCTTCCGTCGCTGCAACTCGACAGCGTGGCGGAATCCCTTGGGGTCCGGGTTCGGGGCCGGCATACCGCTCTTGGCGACGCCCTGGTCACGGCGGAAGTCTTCGCGCGGCTTATTCCACGGTTGGCGGATAGCGGCGTCACGACATTGGGAGACGCGGTTGCGCTGTCGCGCCGCCGCAAGGACATCCTGCGCCAACAGGAAAAATCCGGCTGGTGGACCGGTCAGTCCCGTTGATTGTGCGGGCCTCTCGGTCTATGTAAACGGCGCTTGCTGGCCCATGCGGCGCGGCGGCATTCCCGGCAAGGCGGAGGAGGAACAGGACGATGGCTTCCTATCAGTACGTGTATGTGATGCGGGATCTGACGAAGGTCTATCCCGGCAGCCGCGAGGTGCTGAAGAACATAACCTTGGCGTTCCTTCCCGGCGCGAAGATCGGGGTGATCGGCTACAACGGCGCCGGCAAGTCGACCTTGCTGCGGATCATGGCCGGCCGCGATACCGAGTTCAACGGCGAGGCCTGGGCCGCCGAAGGGGCCACCGTCGGGATGCTCGAACAGGAGCCGCAGCTCGACCCGGATAAGACCGTCGAAGAGAACGTGCTCGAAGGGCTTGGGGAGCAAAAGGCGCTTGTCGATCAGTTCGAAGCGGTCAGCATGAAACTAGGCGAAGTGACGGATCCGGATGAGATGACGGCGCTGATCGAAGAACAGGCGGCGTTGCAGGAAAAGATCGATGCGGCGGATGCGTGGGACCTGAGCCGCACCGTCGAGATCGCGATGGATGCGCTGCGCTGCCCGCCCGGAGACAGTCCGGTGGATAAGCTTTCCGGCGGCGAACGGCGTCGGGTGGCGTTGTGCCGGTTGTTGCTCAGCAAGCCCGATCTGTTGCTGCTGGACGAACCGACGAACCATCTGGACGCGGAATCCGTTGCGTGGCTCGAACGGCATTTGCGGGAGTACGAAGGCACCGTCGTCATGATCACCCATGACCGCTACTTCCTCGACAACGTGACCGGGTGGATCCTCGAATTGGATCGTGGTCAGGGCATTCCCTATGAAGGAAACTATTCGTCCTGGCTCGAACAGAAAGAGAAGCGCCTGGCGCAGGAGCAGCGCGAAAATGCCGCCCGGGTTCGCACCATCGCACGGGAACGCGAATGGATCGGCGCGAGCGCCCGGGCGCGGCAAGCCAAATCGCAGGCGCGCATCACGGCTTATGAAAAACTCCTGGCGGAAAGCGAGAACCGCGCGCCGGAAACCGCGCAGATCATCATCCCGCCGGGGCAACGCTTGGGCGATCTGGTCATCGAGGCGGATCACGTCGAGAAGGCGTTCGGCGATACGCTTCTGATCGACGACCTGACATTCAAACTGCCGCCGGGCGGTATCATCGGCATCATCGGACCGAACGGCGCGGGCAAGACTACGCTCATGCGCATGATCGCGGGCGAGGAGACGCCGGATGATGGAACCTTGCGTATCGGGGATACGGTGGAGCTTGGCTTCGTCGACCAGTCGCGCGATTCGCTGGCGGCCGACAAGTCCGTTTGGGAGGAGATCAGCCAGGGCGAAGCGGAAATCGATCTCGGCAAGCGCAAGATGCAGAGCAGAGCCTATGTCGGCGCCTTCAATTTTCGCGGACAGGACCAGCAGAAGAAGGTCGGGCAACTCTCCGGCGGCGAGCGCAACCGGGTGCATTTGGCCAAGCTGCTGCGCTCCGGCGCCAATGTGTTGATGCTCGACGAGCCGACCAACGATCTCGACGTCGATACGTTACGCGCGCTGGAGGAGGCGCTGCTCGACTTTGCGGGGTGCGTTCTTGTCACGAGCCATGATCGCTGGTTCCTGGATCGGATCGCGACACATATCCTGGCCTTCGAAGGGGACAGCAATGTGGTCTGGTTCGAAGGCAATTACGAGGACTATGAGGCCGACCGCCGTCGCCGTCTCGGCGCGGAAGCCGACCAGCCGCATCGCATCAAATACAAACCGTTGACCCGCTGATTGGCCGGCCCAAGGCTGCGATCAGACGCAAAAAAGCGCCCGACCATAGGACGGGCGCTTTCGCGTTTGCGGTCGAAACCGACCGGCTTGTTAGTTTTGCGTGTAGCTCGCCTTGGTCGGCGACGCCGTCGTGCCATGTGGCGCCGAATCGTCACGCTCGAACGTGATTTCCGGGATCGGTAGGGGCTCGGAAATGTCGCCGTTCCGGATATCGTTCCGTCGTTGCTGCTGATACAGGCTGCGGATCGTGGCGTAGAAGTCGAGCGACGTTTTCTCAAGCTCTTCCAATTGGCCGAGAATTTGTGACCGTTTGTCCAGGATCGTCGCCGTCGTCTTCGATCCGCTGAAGAGATAGGTCGTGAGGTCGCTGCCGAATTCACTCACCAGGAGCCCGACAGGTTCGGCGGCCGAGTCCACTCCGGTTCCGATCGCGTCGCGCACGTTGGACGGGCCGAGGAACGGCAAAACGAGATAGGGACCTTCCGGTGCGCCCCAAACGGCCAAGGTTTGACCGAAGTCTTCATCTTTGAAGGGCGCTTTCTCGCCGGCCACGTCGATCAAACCGGCGCCGCCGGCAATGTTGAACGTTGCGCGCCCCAAGGTATGCATGAAACCGTCAATGTTGCCCTGTAGCAGATGGTTGGTCGCGACGATCGGCGTGTTCAGCACTTCCAGTATGTTGTGCACCGTCATGCGGATGCCTTCCGGCACCACGTCCACGTAAAACCGGGTCACGGGCCGCAACACCGTCCTATCGAGGAACATATTGAAGTCGAAGAACACCCGGTTCACCGGCTCAATCGGGTCATAGGCCTCGTCGTTGGCGCTATTCGGCCCGCTTGCACAGGCGGCCAGCGCCACGGAAATCAACGCAACACAAAAGAATTTGCGGATTTGCCCGAGCATCGAATTACTTTGCACTTAAATCCCACCCTACTGGCAAACCGATCAATGCGGCGCCAGAAAAGTTAAACAGGAACGGACTGTCGATAACAGTCCGCTGCGGAGCCTTTTTCCGTTAGAAAACAAACCTGCATAGCAGGTTCCGATATAGATCGTATTCTCAACACAAAAAGCCCCCGACCCAATCTGTCGTAACACAGCAAACCTAAAAAAACCATATTCGACCGATCACGTCTTGTGAAATTCCCTTGTCCACTGTTGCAGAAGTGCTTCGCCGGCTATCCCTCTTCGGATTGACGGAGACGCCGCTCCCTGGAACCACTGCGACGGCGGTAGTTCGATACGGAAGTTTTATCTTTACAATATAAAGATATCTTTATATGTATATTCCCCAATAATCGTGCAACGGTCAGGGGTCGCACTCAATGAGTGTAGACATGGATAGGTTGCTACAAGGTTTACGCGCCGCGGCGGAGCCGACGCGCCTGCGCATCATGGCGCTCTGTTCGCATGGCGAACTGACGGTTAGCGATCTGACGAACATCCTGAACCAAAGTCAGCCGCGCGTTTCCCGCCATCTGAAGTTGCTTGTCGATGCCGGCCTCTTGGAACGGTTCCGGGAAGGGGCCTGGGCCTATTACCGGCTTTCGGAGACCACCGAAACTGCGGAGTTGTCGCACAGCCTCGTCGATTTCGTTCCCGTGGGCGACGGCGTCCATTCGCGCGATCTCGAACGCCTCCAGTTCGTAAAACGGGCCCGGGCCGATCAGGCCGCGACTTTTTTCCGCGAGAATGCCGAACGGTGGGACAAGATTCGAAAGCTCTATATCGATGATCAGTCGGTCGAATCGGCGTTGATCCGGACATTGTCGAAGGCCGAGACACGGGGTCTGCTCGATATCGGAACGGGCACCGGCCGCATCCTGGAGATTTTCGGTGACTCGATCGAGCGGGGCGTGGGTATCGATCTGTCCCACGAGATGCTGTCCGTCGCGCGTGTCAATCTAGAGCAGCAAGGCCTGCGGAATTGCCATGTGCGCTATGGGGATATGAACGATCTGCCGCTCGACCAGGAAAGCTTCGATGCGGTGACCTTTCACCTGGTTCTGCATTATGCCGATGATCCGTCGGCGGCCATCAAGGAAGCGGCGCGGTTCCTCAATCCGGGTGGTCGGCTCGTCGTCGTCGATTTCGCGCCGCACGAGGTGGAAGGCCTGCGCGACGAACATGCGCACCGTTGGCTCGGGTTCGACGATGAGATGATCGAGTCCTGGTTCGCCCATGCGGGGCTCGAACCGGAGCGGCCGATTCGTCTGCCCGGCGATCCGCTGACCGTTTGTGTATGGCCGGCGGTCCGCAGCGATGCCGTGGTCGCCGGACCGGGCACCACTCAAACCATGGCCGAAGTGCGGGTTTAGTCCGATGGCGCGATTGCCGACAGTAAGCTTCGAATTCTTTCCGCCGCATGATGTGGCGTCGGAAGACCGCTTGTGGAAGGTCATCGAGACGCTGACCCCGCTGCGTCCGGATTTCTTTTCGGTGACCTATGGCGCCGGCGGTACGACGCAAGAGCGGACCGATCGGATCGTCCGCCGTATCCATGCGGAGACATCGATCGCACCCGCCGCGCATCTGACCTGCATCGGCGCGACGAAAGATGCGATCGATCGGCTCGCGCGGTCGTGGTGGGATGATGGCATCCGCCAGATCGTGGCGCTTCGCGGCGACCCGCCGAAAGGTGAATCTCGATACGTCCCGCACCCCGACGGGTACGAGAATGCCGCCGCGCTGGTCGAAGGTCTGTGCAAAATCGCCGATTTCGATATCTCCGTCGCCGCCTACCCGGAATGTCATCCGGACTCGGCGTCGGTCGATGCGGATATCGACAACCTCAAGCGCAAGATCGACAACGGCGGCAATCGGGCCATCACGCAGTATTTCTTCGACAACGACGACTTTCTCCGTTTCCGGGATCGCGTCGCCGCGGCCGGCATTCGCGTGCCGCTGATTCCCGGTATTCTGCCGGTCACGAATTTCAATCGTGTCTTGGAATTCAGCGCGCAGTGCGGGGCCAAGGTGCCCAGCCGGATGGCCGACATGTTCAGCGGGCTCGACACCGACCCCGAAACCCGAAAGCTCGTAGCGGCCACGGTTGCCGTCGAGCAATGCGAAGGCTTGCAGCGCGAAGGGGTTGGACATTTTCACTTTTACACGCTGAACCGTGCGGAACTGACCAAGGCCATCTGTTGGCGCCTTGGCGTGCGGTCGGCAGCGGAAGAGGCGGCGTAGCCGACAACCTCATGGACGGATTTGCTCCTGTATCGGGCCAGACGGTCACCGAACTTCTCGATTCTTTGCTCCGGCAGCGCATCCTGATTCTCGACGGCGCCATGGGCACGATGATCCAACGCCACCGATTCGAGGAGGAAGACTATCGCGGGGCGCGGTTCGCCGACTGGAACCAGCCGCTCAAGGGCAACAACGACCTGTTGACGCTGACCCAGCCGGACGTGATCCGCGACATTCATCTCGCTTATTTGAAGGCGGGTGCGGACATCGTCGAGACCAACACCTTCAATTCCACGTCGATCGCGCAGGCGGACTACGGCATGGAATCCTTGGTGTATGAATTGAACCGCGAAGGCGCGCGGTTGGCGCGGGTCGCCACGGACGAGATGAATGCGGCGACGCCGGATCGGCCCCGCTTCGTCGCCGGCGTCTTGGGGCCGACCAACCGAACCGCGTCGCTGTCGCCCGACGTGAACGATCCCGGGTTCCGCAACGTCAGTTTCGATGAACTGGTCGACGCCTATACCGAAGCCACCCGCGGTCTGGTGGAAGGCGGCGCGGATATTCTGATGATCGAGACGGTGTTCGACACGCTGAACTGCAAGGCGGCGATCTATGCGATCCGAAGCTACCTGGACAGCGAAGGCCTCGACCTGCCGCTGATGATTTCGGGCACCATTACCGATGCGTCGGGCCGTACACTGTCGGGGCAGACCGCGGCCGCCTTCTGGACCTCCGTCGCGCACGCAAAGCCGTTGGCGATCGGGTTGAACTGCGCGCTCGGCGCCGAGGATTTACGGCCGCATATCCAGGAAATCTCAGGCCTGGCGGACACTTATGTCAGCATTCATCCGAATGCGGGACTGCCGAACGAGTTTGGCGAATATGACGATACGCCGGAATACATGGCGGGCGCCCTGAAGGAGTTCGCCGAGAGCGGGTTCCTGAACATCGTCGGCGGGTGTTGCGGCACCGAGCCGGAGCATATTTCCGCCATCGCAGAGGCCGTCGAACCTTTGCCGCCGCGGGAACGCCCGGATGTCGAGCCATGGTGTCGGCTGAGCGGCCTGGAACCGCTGACGATCGATTCGGTGACGGGCTTCGTCAATATCGGCGAGCGCACTAATGTCGCCGGGTCCGCGCGGTTCAAGAAGCTCATCATGGAGGACGACTACGAGACCGCGTTGGAGGTCGCGGCCCAGCAGGTCAACAACGGCGCGCAGATTATCGACATCAACATGGACGACGCCATGCTCGACGCTGAGATGGCGGTCGAGAAATTCCTCAAACTGATCGCGTCGGAGCCGGACATCTCGCGCGTGCCGATCATGATCGATTCATCGAAGTGGAACGTGATCCAGATCGGCCTGAAATGCATGCAGGGCAAGGGCGTCGTTAACTCGATCAGCCTGAAGGAGGGCGAAGAGCTCTTTATCGAGCAGGCGCGGGAGATCTTGCGCTATGGCGCGGCCGTGGTCGTGATGGCCTTCGACGAGAAAGGGCAGGCGGATACGCGAGAGCGCAAGGTCGAGATCTGCAAGCGGTCTTATCGGATACTCACGGAGACCGTCGGTTTCCCGCCGCAGGACATCATCTTCGATCCGAATATCTTCGCAGTCGCGACCGGCATCGAAGAGCACGACAACTACGCCGTCGACTTCATCGAGGCGACGCGTGACATCAAGCGGGAGTTGCCGCATGCGATGGTCAGCGGCGGGGTCAGTAACATGTCCTTTTCCTTTCGCGGCAACGATCCGGTGCGCGAGGCGATGCACGCGGTGTTCTTGTATCACGCGACCCGCGCCGGCATGGACATGGGCATCGTCAACGCAGGCCAGCTTGCGGTTTATGCGGAGATTCCCGAAGACCTGTGCGACCGTGTCGAGGACGTCGTTCTCAACCGCCGGGCGGATGGCACCGAACGGTTGCTGGAAGTTGCCGATACGGTCAAAGGCCAGAAGAAATCCGCCGTGGAGGACCTGTCGTGGCGCGAGGGGAGCGTCCAGGAACGTTTGTCCCACGCCCTGGTAAAGGGGCTGAACGAGTTTGTCGTCGAGGATACCGAGGAAGCGCGGCTCGGCTACGACCGTCCGATTGAGGTCATCGAAGGACCGTTGATGGACGGCATGAACGTGGTCGGGGACCTGTTCGGGTCGGGGCAGATGTTCCTGCCGCAAGTGGTGAAAAGCGCCCGCGTCATGAAACAGGCGGTGGCGCATCTTCTCCCTTACATCGAGGCGGAAAAGGAGGAAGGCGCCCGGGCCAAGGGCAAGGTCCTGCTCGCGACCGTGAAGGGCGACGTGCACGATATCGGCAAGAACATCGTCGGCGTCGTACTGCAGTGTAACAACTTCGAGGTTATCGATCTCGGCGTCATGGTGCCCTACACGACGATCCTCGAGACCGCGCGGCGCGAGGAAGTCGACGCGATCGGGCTCAGCGGCCTCATCACGCCGTCGCTCGAAGAGATGGCCATCGTGGCCAAGGAGATGACCCGGCAAGGGTTCACGCAACCGCTGTTGATCGGCGGCGCGACCACGTCGAAGGTTCACACCGCGGTCAAGATCGCGCCGAATTACGAGGGGGCGACGGTGCATGTCGTTGATGCCTCGCGGGCGGTCGGCGTCACGAGCAACTTGGTCAGTGACACGCATAAGGATGAATTTGTTTCCAGCGTCCGATCGGAATACGAAACCATTCGCGAGACCCATGCTGGGCAGCGAAAGGGCGCCAAACAAAGCACGCTGGCCCAGGCGCGGGCCGCGCGTTGCAAGATCGACTGGCCGGCGGTAACGCCGCCGAAACCGTCCTTCCTCGGCGTCAAGTCCTTGGTCGATTACGATTTCGGTGAACTGGTCGGCTGCATCGACTGGACGCCGTTCTTCCGAACCTGGGAACTGGCGGGCAATTATCCGAAAATCCTGCAGGACGAGATCGTCGGAGAAACCGCGCAGAGCCTGTATGACGACGCGCGCGCCATGATCGACCGCATCATCGCGGAACAATGGCTCGAGGCGCGGGCGGTCATCGGTTTCTTTCCGGCGAATGCCGTCGGCGACGATGTCGAACTCTACGAAGACGACGACCGGACGGCCGTCCGCACCCGGTTCCATTTCCTGCGGCAACAGATGGCCAAACGCGACGGCCGTTCCAATTATTGCCTGGCCGATTTCGTTGCGCCGAAGGACAGCGGCGTTGCCGACTATATCGGCGGGTTCGCGGTAACGGCCGGATTGCGGATCGATGAGCGGTTGAAGGAATTCAAGAGCAATCACGACGACTACAACGATATCCTGCTGAAGGCGGTGGCGGACCGGTTTGCCGAAGCTTTCGCGGAGCGTATGCATCAACGCGTACGCACGGAATTCTGGGGATATGCGCCGGACGAGGCTTTCGACAACGAGGCCTTGATCAAGGAACGCTACCAAGGGATTCGCCCGGCGCCCGGATACCCCGCGTGTCCGGACCATACCGAAAAGCGGACGTTGTTCGATCTGTTGCATGCGGAGAAGAACGCGTCGATCTCGTTGACGGACAGTTTCGCGATGATGCCGGCGTCGTCGGTCTCGGGGTTCTATTTCTGGCATCCGGAGTCGCGCTATTTCGGCATCGGAAAGATCGGCCGGGACCAACTCGAAGACTATGCCGCGCGCAAGGGCGTTTCGGTCGAGCAGGCGGAACGGTGGCTGGCGCCGAATCTGGCGTAGGGTACGGACCGGATTCCACGCGGAAAATCGGGCAGGCCGACGAAGCGCGGGCATGCGCACGGTTTTCTGAACCATCGGCGATGTGCAAACTTGCCAAGACCCGGCCCTACTCGTTAGGGTCGCCGGCATGACAATACCTGCCCCGTTATCCCTTCACACCGATACAGTACGGCCCGAGTGGATCGACTATAACGGTCATATGAATGTCGCCTATTACGTGCTGGCGTTCGATTTCGCGACCGACGCGTTCCTCGACTACATCGGTCTTGATCACGATTATAAGGCCAAGGCGAATGTCACGACCTTCGTCGGCGATATGAACGTGACCTATATCCGCGAGGTGGTCGAAGGCGCGCCGCTGCGGTTCACGACGCAGCTTCTGGAGTTCGACGCGAAGAAATTCCGTTACTTTCACAGCATGTACCATGCCGAAGACGGTTTCCTGGCCGCGACCAACGAATTGCTGTCGCTTCATATCGATCTGGCGACCCGGCGGGTCGGCGCCATGGCGCCCGAGATCCTCGATCGGTTACAGGCAATTCAAGACTCGCATGGAACAATCGCCGTGCCCGATGGCGCGGGGCGAGTGTTAGGAATGCGGCGCAAGTAATAATTGTGATGTGTCGGCACGCGGTAACCGTTGCGATCACTATATTTTCGACGCAACCCTGTAAGAATTAAGCAATTATTAAGTAGCGCGGATTAAAAAACTTAAACCGTCGAGTGCACGAAGACCTTGGGGTGCGAAGTTGGATTTCTCCGACGATTTAGGAACAGCCGCGCAGTATGCCGAAGCTGCGATGCAGCTGATGGATCAGCACAACGTGCCGTCCACGCCGCAGAATTTTATGATCTGGTATGCCTATGCGAGCGACAGCAACCCCGATCTCAAGCATACGTTAGACGATCTGGTTTCCGATTCCGCGGCGGTCTCGCAGGAAGACAGCGCGGAAATCTTCGACCGCTACTTCAGCCAGTTCTCGCAAGGCACCGATATCCAGAAAACCGGTTCGCAAATGTCCGGTTTGGTCAGTGACGTCATGTCGTTGGTCAGTCAGGCAACGGACGATGCCGAAGTGTTTGGCGCCGCGTTGGAAGACAGCGTCGGGTCGCTGACCGATCTTTCCGATCCGTCGGCGGTCGGGCAGGTCGTCAAGCTGCTGGCAGAGAATACCAAGAAGATGCTTTCGCAGAACCGTCAGCTCCAGGGCAAGCTTGAGACGTCCTCCCAGGAAATCCAGTCCCTGAAAACGCATCTCGAGGATGTGCAGAAAGAGGCGCTGACGGATGGTTTGACGGATATCGCCAATCGGAAGCATTTCGATATGGTGCTGCAGAGCGAAAGCGAAGCGGCGGTGGCGAGAGGGGCGCCATTGGCGCTCGTCCTGATCGATATCGACCATTTCAAGAATTTCAACGATACCCATGGCCATCAGACCGGCGATCATGTCCTGAAATTCGTTGGGGCGATGCTGAAAAAGGCGGTCAAGGCGAGCGATCTGCCGGCCCGATACGGCGGCGAAGAGTTCGCCCTCATCTTACCGAATACGGATCTGGCCGCGGCGGTGGCGCTGGCCGAATCCATTCGCGTTGCGGTGGGGGGAAAGCATCTTCGCAAGAAACAAACCGGCGACGACATCGGCAACATCACCTTGTCCTTGGGCGTGTCCCAGTACCGCTCGGGCGAAGCGTTGAGCGACCTTATCAAACGCGCGGACGACGGCCTGTATCAGGCGAAGGGCCTCGGCCGGAATCGGGTGGTTGCCGAGACCGAACTGAGCGCCGTCGCAGACTAGTCTCGGTATGGCGGACGCTTCGACGACCCCTGTCGGCGTCCGCGACAACGCGCCTTGGCGCGACCGCCGAATCCGTATAGCTTGCGGTTGACTCAGCTATGGCAACCAAAGCTGACGTGACGTATTTCGGCATAACCAAAGTCTTGCGGCGTGTCGGTCGCCTTGCGCGGCACGAACAGGTCATCCTTTCGATTCTGGCGGTGGTGACCGGCCTGATCGCCGGCGGCTGCGCGATCGTCTTTCGCGAGGCGGTCACGTTGGTGCAACTGGTCGGCTTCGGTTTCATCTCCGAACGGCTGCACTCGCTCGCGTCCGATTTGCCCTGGTGGCATATACTGTCGGTGACGACCGGCGGCGGTCTGGTGGTCGGTCTGTTGCTCAAATACGTCGTGCCCGGCGGCCGGGCCGAAGGCGTCGCCGACGTCATCGCGGCCGGCGCGTTGCGCGAAGGCCGGATGCCGCTGCGGAACGGCTTGGCGAGCGCCTTGGTCAGCGCCGTATCGCTGGGCGCCGGGGCATCCACCGGCCGGGAAGGACCCGTCGTCCATCTCGGGGCCACGCTGAGTTCCTTTGTGGCCGATAAACTGCATCTGGGACGAGCCCTGTCCCGTACCTTGCTGGCCTGTGGTGTCGCAACCGCGGTCGCCGCCTCCTTCAATGCGCCGATCGCCGGCGTTTTCTTCGCGTTGGAGGTGGTGTTGGGTCATTACGCCCTCAGCGCTTTCGCGCCGGTCGTCATCGCGTCGGTAACGGGAACGGTGTTGAGCCGCGTCTATTTCGGGGACTTCCCGGCGTTCATCTTGCCGGTGAGCGACATCACCTCTTTTTTCGAGTTTCCCGCCTTCGCGCTGCTTGGCGTCGTCAGCGCCGTTGTGGCCATCATATTCCTGCGCGTCGCGGCCCTGGCGACGACGATCGCCGAGAAATCCCCGGTTCCGGCTTGGTTGCGGCCGGCGGCCGGCGGACTGCTGATCGGTCTGATCGCGCTGCAGTTCCCGCAAGTCCTGGGCGTCGGATATGAAGCGACCGATATGGCGCTGAACGGCATGATCGCGCTCCACGTCCTGATCATCCTGGTGTTCGCGAAAGTCATCGCGACATCCATCGCGCTCGGATGCGGTTTCGGCGGGGGTGTCTTTTCCCCGTCGCTCTTCCTCGGGGCGATGACCGGCGGCGCCTTCGGGATTATCGCGACATCGGTATTCCCGGAACTGTCGTCGGGCCACACCGCCTACACCCTGGTCGGCATGGGCGCCGTTGCCGGCGCGGTGTTGGGCGCGCCGATTTCGACCATCTTGATGGTGTTCGAGTTGAGCGGAAATTACGAACTGACCGTGGCGGTGATGATTGCGACCGTCCTGGCGTCGCTGCTGACGCGCTATCTGCATGGCGGTTCGTTCTTCACCTGGCAGCTCGAGTCGCGTGGCATCAGCCTTGAGGGCGCGCGGGAACAGCGGTTACTTCAATCGATCTCGGTCGGCGAGATCATGCGCGACGACTATATTACCGTCGATCCGGCCGCGGATTTGACGTCGGTCCGCTCGAAGCTGATGCGCTCGCATTTCGGGACGCTCTTCGTGGTGGACAGCAGCCGCGTCCTGCACGGGACGATCACGCTAAGCGACTTGTCGGATACGGCTTTCGATACGTCGCTCGACATGTTGCTCAACGCTCAGGATGTCACGCATCTACACCCGTTGGCGCTCGACCTGGATGACGACCTTGGGAAGGCTTTTCGGTTGATGGAAGGCGGCGGAGAGGATCATGTGCCGGTGGTGCGCGATCATGACTCGATGCGGCTTGTCGGCGTCGTGCATCAGCGGGACGTGATGCATGCCCACAGCCGCGCGATCCTGGGCGCTCGCGAAATGTCGGGCGACGAATGCTGACGGCAGGGACGGGCCTGCCGCGCCGTCAGTTTCCTTTGGAAAAACGATACCAGCGATAGCGGTCTCTTGATGCGAGTTCGACCCGTTTCACCTCGGAATCGGTTGTCAGCACCGTGACCGGCACTTTCGTGCCCGGACCGCCCATCGACCATAGCTTGCGATAGAAATCGGCTTGGGTCGTGACGGGCGCATCGCCGATCTTGATGACGATATCGCCTTCGGCCAGCCCCGCTTGCTGGGCGGGGCCGTCTTGCGCGACCCGCTGCACGAACAGGCGACCGCGCGCCTCTTCGGTGTAAAGCCCGATCCATGGTTTCGTGGATCGCATCGGCTGGCCCAGGGTATCCACCCGCGCGATCAACGGTTTGAGTTGGTCGATCGGAATGAACATGTTGCCCGGCGTGAACTCCGTGCTCCCGGCGGCGTTCGGCACCAACAACGAGCCGATCCCGACCAGGGCGCCGACCGAGTCGATGAGGGCCGCGCCGCCGAAATTTGCGTAGGGTGGGGCGGTAAAGATGGCCCGTTCCACCAAGTATTCCCAATACCCGGTGAATTCCCGCCGCGCGACGACCCGGACGGGCAACGCCGCCTCGGACCCGCCATATCCCGCGATCAACGCGGCTGCCGTCTGCTTCAGGGCGTCCGATGTACCGATCGGCAGCGGTTTGACGGGGATCGGACGCGCGGCGCGCACCAGTCCGAACCCGCTATCCTGATCGTATGCGATGACGGTTGCCGGAATTTCCGTCCCGTCGTGGCTTGTCACGGTGACCGAATCCGCCTCTAGGACGAGATAGCCGATCGTGACGATCAGTCCCTTGGCGTCGATCACCGCGCCATGACCGGTGCGGGTCGCCCCGAGCGCCTGTCGGGTCCGCGCGTCGTCGGGAATTGTGCTGTCGATCCGGACGATCGCCTTGAAAACGTCCTCGATCGAGGGTTCGGCTTGTGCCGCGGCTTTTTCGGGCGGATAAAGGACGCCGGCGATCAGAACGACCGCCAACGCCAATCGCAACGTAAGGAGTTTAATGCCGGTGCGCATGACGGGTCGATCCCTTGGGTCAGAGAGAAGAAAGTTAGCGCGTTTGCCGGTATGGTCCAGTGCTCGCCTAAATCGCTCAACCGAGTGTGATGGCTCTCTAACGCTGCGCGGTCCCGTGATATAGTCATGCCGATGGATGATCCCTTAGATAATCTGCAAACGCCGCCGGAACCGGTTGCTCCCGGGTCGACGCCCGATATCGCGTCCGGACCGCATCTGCAGGGTCTGAACCCGGACCAGAAACAAGCTGTCGAGACGTTGGACGGGCCGGTTCTCGTGCTTGCCGGCGCGGGAACGGGCAAGACCCGGGTGTTGACCACCCGCCTGGCGCATTTGCTGTTCACGCGCCGCGCCCGGCCCTATCAGATTCTGGCCGTCACCTTCACCAACAAGGCCGCCCGTGAGATGAAAAGCCGGGTGGAGAATCTGGTTGGCGGCGTCGCCGACGGGCTTTGGCTCGGCACGTTTCACGCGCTGGGCGCACGGTTCCTGCGGCGGCACGCGGAATTGGTCGGCTTGAAGTCCAATTTCACGATTCTCGATGCGGACGATCAGATTCGTCTTCTACGGCAGATTCTGCAGGCGGAGCAGATCGATGAAAAGCGCTGGCCCGCGCGACTGCTGATTTCCGTCATCCAGCGTTGGAAAGACAAAGGTCTGATGCCGGACGACGTCTCCGGCGGTGAGGCGGGCGATTACGCCAACGGTCGCCTCGTGGAAATCTATCGTCAGTACCAGGACCGGTTGACCGTCCAGAATGCGGCCGACTTCGGCGACCTGCTGTTGCTCTGCTTGCGCCTGTTCAAGGAAAACCCGGACGTGCTGGCGGACTATCAACGGCTCTTCCATTACATTCTGGTGGATGAGTATCAGGATACCAATGTGGCGCAATATCTTTGGCTGCGCCTGTTGGCCCAGGGACGGCACAACATCTGCTGCGTCGGCGACGACGACCAGTCCATCTACGGATGGCGGGGCGCGGAGGTCGGCAACATCCTGCGCTTCGAGAAGGATTTTCCCGGCGCAAAGGTCATCCGGCTGGAACAGAACTACCGGTCGACGCCGCATATCCTGGCCGCCGCATCGGGTCTGATCGAGCAAAACGAGGATCGTCTCGGCAAGACGCTATGGACCGACTCGACCGCGGGCGAACCGCTCAGCGTGCGCGGCGTCTGGGACGGCGAAGAGGAGGCGCGCGTCGTCGGCGACGAGATCGAAAACCTGCAACGCAAGGGGCATGCGCTGAATGAGATCGCCATTCTCGTGCGCGCCGGTTTCCAGACCCGCGAGTTCGAAGAGCGCTTCATGACGTTGGGCCTGCCGTATCGCGTGATCGGCGGGCCGCGCTTCTACGAGCGGGAGGAAATCCGCGACGCCATCGCCTATCTGCGGGTGATCCATCAGCAAGACGACGACATGGCGTTGGAACGGATTATCAACAAGCCCACGCGAGGGGTCGGGAAGGTGGCGCTGCAAGCGATGCATGCGCTGGCCCGGGCGCAAGGCGTGCCGTTGTATATCGCGGCGATCAAGATCGTCGAGTCGGACGAATTGCGGCCCGCATCGCGCCGCGCGCTCGGCAAGATCATCGAGGATTTCGAGCGTTGGCGCGTGGAGTCGACGATCAATTCGCATGTGGATCTGGCGCAGATCGTGCTCGACGAATCCGGCTACACGACAATGTGGCAGGAAAGCAAGAAGCCCGAAGCGCCGGGAAAACTGGAAAACCTCAAGGAACTTATCGTCGCGTTGGAGGATTTCGAGAATCTCGCCGGGTTCCTGGAGCATGTCAGCCTCGTCATGGACAACATCGAAGCGGCCGATCAGGACATGGTCAGTATCATGACCCTGCACAGCGCAAAGGGACTGGAGTTCGAAACGGTCTTCCTACCGGGGTGGGAAGAAGGGTTGTTCCCGCACCAGCGGTCGCTGGATGAAAGCGGCGCCGCCGGATTGGAGGAGGAGCGCCGTCTCGCCTATGTCGGTATCACCCGGGCGCGCCGGCGCGTGCATATCAGCTTCGCGGCCAACCGCCGCATCCATAACCTTTGGCAAAGCGCGATCCCGTCGCGCTTCGTCGAGGAATTGCCGCAGGACCAGGTGGTACTCGAAAGCGATAGCGGCCTGTACGGCGGCGGCGGCCTTGGTCAGGAGTCGATGTTCGCGGATGTCGGCGGATCGCACCGGGGCGGCCCCGGCTGGCAACGCCTGCAGCGGAACGGCCCCGGCAGCCGCCTGATCGAAGCCGAGCCCGAGGCATTGCACGGATCGGGCATCGCTTTCGCGCTGGGCGACCGGTGTTTCCATCAGAAGTTCGGCATGGGATGGGTGCGCGTCGTTGAGGGCGACCATCTGACCATCGATTTCGACAAGGCCGGCACCAAGAAGGTCGTCGCCGCCTTCGTCGAGAAGACGTGACTTTGCGTCTATCGAAGCATTGTCGACCTCGGGTCCGCTGGTCGTGACCGCGGCGTGGAAGCTGGCTGTGTCGGTGCCTGGCGATGCCGTGGACCTGTTCAGCGACGCGCTGCGTCCCTTTGCATTATCCGTTGCCGCTTTCGGCGGCGAAGCGGTGGATGCGGACTGGACCGTCGAAGCCTATCTGGAGGCGACGCCGGACCCGGGACCGATGGCGGCGGCGGTGGCGCTTGCCGCGACGGCTGCGAATATCGCCGAGCCCGACATCGCTTGTGTCCCGTTGGCGGCGACGGATTGGCTCAAAGACAGCTTGGCGACATTCCAGCCGGTTCGGGTCGGCCGGTTCTTCGTCTATCCGTCGCATTATGCCGAGGCGATTCCGGTCGGTTCTATCGCCATTCGGATCGATGCGGCGACCGCCTTCGGATCGGGGGAGCACGGCAGCACGAGCGGCTGCCTGCACGCCATCGACGCCATGCCGGATTCGGTCATGCCGCGACGGACATTGGACCTGGGCTGCGGGTCGGGGATTTTGTCGATCGCGGCGGCCAAGCGCTGGCGGAGGCCGGTGATCGCGGCCGATATCGACCCGGAGGCCGTGCGCGTCAGCCGGGCAAATTTCTCGGAAAACGGCGTCGCCCGTCAGGCATTTGCCATCCAAAGCAATGGCCGGAGGCATCGCCGGCTGTTGGAGTCGGCACCCTACGATCTTATCCTGGCGAACATTCTGGCGGGGCCGCTGATAAAGCTCGCGCCGGTATTGCGCCGGCACGCGGCATCGGGCGGACGCGCGGTTCTTTCCGGGTTGTTGGCGGAGCAGGAGCAGCAGGTTCTGAGCGCGTATCGGCGCTGCGGATTCACGCCGCAGGACCGGATTCTGGTAAACGGGTGGGCGACCCTTGTGCTGACCGGGTGATGCAGATGCATCCGGACGACGGCATGGCTTGTTTGTTCGCGGCGGCTCGCTAGCTTAGGTCGAAGACAGAGAGAGATTGTTGGCATGGCCGAGACTGAAACTTCCTATGCGGGCGACGCACGGTTGGCAGACGCCCTGCGACAGGCGGGCGTCACGCTGTCGATCGATGCCGTTCGCGACATCGTCGCCGGCGTCGCGGCGGCGCCGGAGGGATATGAGGATTGGACCGTCCTGATCGCGCCGGATGCGGGGGCGGCGTTGCGTGACCAGCTTATTGCCTTGCGTGCGGAAATCGCCGCTGCGGCCGGTGGCATGTTTCCCTATGGGCCGGCGCCGGCGTCGCGGTTGTCGGCGCTGCAGGCGGAACTGGTGCGCCGCGAGTTGGACGGATTCATCGTGCCGCGCACCGATGAGCACCAGGGCGAATACGTGCCGACGCGGGCCGAACGGCTACGGTGGGTGACCGGATTCTCCGGATCGGCGGGGGTCGCCGTCGTTCTTGCCGAGCGCGCTGCGGTCTTCGTCGACGGGCGCTATACGCTTCAGGTGCTCGACGAAGTGGATACGGCGCAGGTCGAGCCGATACCCTTGGCGGACAAGGCGCCGTGGGATTGGATCGCCGAAACGCTCGCGACGGATGCCGTCCTCGGCTATGACCCGCTGCTGCTGACCGAGGCGTCGGTGGCGCGCTACCGCAAGGCCGTGGAACGGGCCGGCGGCCGGCTCGTTGCCGTCGAGGATAACCCGGTCGACGCGGTCTGGCCGGATCAACCGGCCGCGCCGTTGACGCCCGTCGTGGTGCATGACGAGGCGTATGCCGGCGAGCCCGCGGTGGCCAAACGCGCGACGCTCGGCGTGGCCTTGGAAGAGGAGGGGTTGGCGGCGGCGGTTCTGACCATGCCGGACTCGATCGCCTGGCTGTTGAATATTCGCGGCGGCGACGTGCCGCATACGCCCTTGCCGCTGTCCTTCGCGATCCTGCGCGATGACGGTTCGGTCGATTTGTTCATCGACTCCCGGAAGCTGTCGCCGGGCGTCGCCGAACATCTGGGCAACGGCATCGCCATCCAGCCGCCGTCGGACTTCGGCCCGGCGCTCGAAGCGTTGGGCGAGGGCGGACGCCGGGTACTGGCCGACCCGACAAGCGCCGCGAGCTTCGTGTTCGACCGGTTGCGGGCCGGCGGCGCGGAAATCGTGAACGGGACGGACCCTTGTGCGATGCCGAAATCCTGTAAGAACGAGACGGAGGTGAACGGCGCCCGCGCCGCCCATCGCCGGGACGGCGTGGCGGTCACGCGGTTCCTGTCTTGGTTCGCGGAGCGCGCGCCCGCCGGCGGCCTTACGGAGATCGAGGCGGCGGAGCAACTGCGCGCCTTCCGGTTCGAGAACGACCTTATCCGCGACCTCAGTTTCCGGACGATTTCGGGATCCGGCCCCAACGGCGCTATCGTGCATTACAGCGTCAGCGAGGAGACCAACCGGGAAATCGGCCAGGGCGAGTTGTATCTCGTGGATTCGGGCGCGCAGTATCTCGACGGCACCACCGACATCACCCGGACCATCGCCGTGGGTGAGCCGTCGGCCGAGATGCGCGACCGGTTCACCCGGGTGCTGAAGGGGCATATCGGCATTGCGACCGCGCGTTTCCCGGAAGGGACGACCGGGGCGCAGCTCGATACGTTGGCCCGGCACGCCCTGTGGCAGGCCGGCTTGGACTTCGATCACGGTACCGGCCATGGCGTCGGCAGCTATCTGAGCGTACACGAAGGACCGCAGCGGATCTCCAAGGCGGGCGATGCCGTCGCGCTGAAACCCGGTATGATCATCTCGAACGAGCCCGGGTACTACAAGACAGATGCGTATGGGATCCGTATCGAGAATCTCGTCACCGTCGTTCCGTGCGAGGATGTCGCGGATGGCGAGCGAAAGCTCTTGCAGTTGGAAACCATGACGCTTGCGCCGATCGATCGGTCGCTGGTCGACCTCTCGTTGCTGACGGACGCTGAAACTGCATGGCTGGATGCGTACCACGCGCGGGTTCGGGATGTAATCGGCCCGTCGCTTGATGCGGCGACCCGGACATGGCTGGACGCGGCGACACGTCCGATGGATGGCGGTTAGGCGTTGTCGATCAGGTCGAGCCAGGCCTGTTCGGTCAGCATTTCGACGCCGAGTTCTTCGGCTTTCTTCGCCTTCGATCCCGCATCCGCGCCCACCACGACGTAGTCGGTCTTCTTCGAGACGGACCCCGCGACCTTGGCGCCCATGGATTCAGCGCGCGCCTTGGCCTCGCTGCGGGTCATCTTCTCAAGCGATCCGGTGAAGACGACGGTCTTGCCGGCGACGATGGAGCTCGACTCGTCCGGCGCCTCGAAATCCTGGATATCGAGTTCGGATTCCAGGTCTTCCACCGCGGCGGCGTTATGGGGCTCGATGAAGAAGGTGACGAGATCGGTCGCCACGGACGGTCCTATTCCATCGATATTGATCAGGTCTTGGTATTCCGCGCCGTCTTCGTCTTGCGCGGCCCGCATGGCCGCGCGCAACGCCGCGAAGGAGCCGTAATTCTTCGCCAGCAAGCGGGCGTTGGCCTGTCCCACCTGACGGATGCCGAGGGCATAGACGAACCGATCGAGCGGGATGCTGCGTTTCGCTTCGATCGCGTCGAGCAGTTTCGTAATCGATTGCTCACCCCATCCTTCGCGTTCGGCGATGGCGTCCCGTTGGTCGCGTAGGCGGAAGATGTCGCCTGCCCGGGTCACGATCTTGTCCTGCCAGAAGGCCTCGATGTTTTTCGCCCCGAGCCCTTCGATATCGAAGGCGTCGCGGGACACGAAATGTTTCAAGCGTTCGACCTGTTGATAGGGACAGGCGAGATCGCCGGTACAACGTCGAACCACCTCGCCTTCCTCGCGCATGGTCGGCGTTTTCTGATCGCATGGGCATAGCGCCGGAAATTCGAAAGGTTTGGACCCGGCCGGCCGCTTTTCGGCGATGACCCGAACGACCTGGGGGATCACGTCGCCGGCGCGCTGCACGACGACCGTATCACCCTCGCGGATATCCTTGCGCTGGATTTCATCCTCGTTGTGCAACGTCGCCCGGCTAACCACCACGCCGCCGACGGTGATCGGCGTCAGCTCGGCGACCGGCGTCAACGCACCGGTGCGGCCGACCTGGATCGTGATGGCGCGCAAGACGGTTTCGGCCTGTTCCGCGGGGAATTTATGGGCGGTCGCCCAGCGCGGCGCGCGGCTGCGCACGCCAAGCCGACGTTGCCAATCCAGCCGGTTCACCTTGTAGACGACGCCGTCGATGTCGTAGGGAAGGTCGGCCCGCTTGGCTTGAACCTCGGCATAAGCCTCCAGAACATCCTCCGCCGACGTGCAAAGCCGCGACAACGGGTTCGTCGGAAACCCCCAATCACGGAGCTGCTGCAGGAAATCCCAGTGCGTTTCCGCGGTCGAGTTGCTCATTTCGCCGGCGCTGTAGACAAACATCCGGAGCGGCCGCCGCGCCGTGATGGACGGGTCGAGTTGTCGTAGGCTCCCGGCCGCTGCGTTGCGGGGGTTTGCGAAGACCTTTTCTTCGGCGGCTTCCTGCCGTTTGTTGAGCGCGAAGAAATCGTCACGCGACATGTAGACTTCGCCGCGCACTTCCAGGATGTCCGGCGCGTCGCCGGTCAATTGATTTGGAATGTCGTCGATGGTCTTCAGGTTGGCGGTGATGTTCTCGCCGACCGTCCCGTCGCCGCGCGTGGCGCCGAGCACCAAGCTGCCATTTTCATATCGCATCGACGCGGAGAGACCGTCGATCTTGGGTTCGGCGACGATCTCGATCACGTCGTCCGCCTCCAGCCCGAGGAACTTCCGGACGCTGTCGATGAAATCGTGAACCCCTTCTTCGTTGAAAACATTCGAGAGGGACAGCATCGGCCGCGCATGCGTGACCTTGCTGAAGCCGGAGGCAACCGGCGCGCCGACTTGATCGCTGGGGCTGTCGCCGCGCTTCAGCGCCGGGAAGCGTTGCTCGATGGCTTCGTTGCGCCGGCGCAGCGCGTCATAGGCCGCATCGCTGATCTCCGGCGCATCTTGCTGATGGTACAGCCGATCATGGCGTTCGATCTCAAGGGCAAGCCGGGTGAGTTCGGTCTTGGCTTGTTTCTCGGTCAGTTTCTCGACCGGTTTTTTCGCCGTGCTCATACCCCTTGCCCTTCGAGCAGGCGGGTTGCCGCGGCGCGGGCTTCATCGGTGATCTCCCGTCCGGACAGCATGCGGGCGACCTCTTCGCGGCGGTCGTCGATTTCGAGTTGGTCGACGCGGGTAACGGCGACATCGCCGGCGTCGCGTTTCTCGATCCGCAGATGCGTGTCGCCGCGGGCGGCGACCTGCGGCGAATGCGTCACCACCAAGACCTGGAGATTCTGCGACAACCGCAACAACCGTTCGCCGACGGCATCCGCGGTGGCGCCGCCTACGCCGCTGTCGACCTCGTCGAACACCAGGGTGGGCGTCGGGCCGGTTTCCGCCAACGCCACCTTCAAGGCGAGGAGAAAGCGGGAGAGTTCGCCGCCCGATGCGATCTGCGTCAGAGGGCCCATCGCCGCGCCGGGGTTGGTCGAGATCAGGAAGGAAACGCGGTCCGCGCCGTCGGCGGTCCAGGCGTCTTCGTCCAAGGGTTCGATCAGGGTGGCGAACTGGGCTTTATCGAGCCTGAGCGGCGGCAATTCCGCATTGACCATGGCGTCCAACTTTTTCGCCGCCTGTCGCCGCGCCGTGGAGAGGGCGTCGGCGGCGGCGACGTAGCGATCGCGCGCCGCCGCTTCTTCCTTCGTCAATGTCGCGATGGCGCCGGTCTGATCGTCCAGCATCGACAGCCGTTCGGTAAGCCGTTGCTGCAGCACCGGCAGGTCGTCAACCTGGATACCGTGTTTGCGGGCGGCATCGCGAAGGGCGAAGAGGCGTTCCTCGATTGCATCCAGATCGCCGCGGTCCAGGTTCAGGTCGTTGGCCACGTCGCGGAGCGATTGCATGGCGTCCTGCATCTCGGCGACGGCGCGGTCGAGCGCCGCCGTGACCGGGTCGAGCCGGCCCGCCGCTTTTTCCGCGATGCGGCTCAACTGGCCGACCGCCGATTGCAGCCGCGATTCGGCGCCGGTGTCGCCGGCGAGTTCCGCATAGGCGGTGTCGAGGCCCGCGAGGACGGCCTCGGCGTTTTGCAGCATGGTCCGGTTGTCGGCCAGTTGCTGTTCCTCGCCGGGGATGGGCTCGATCTTTTCCAGTTCGGCCAGGGAATGCCGCAGATAGTCCTCGTCCTCGCGGCTCTGCGCGGCGTTCGCCTCTGCTTCACGCCGGCGTTCCGCCGCATCGCGCCATGCGTTGAACGCGGCGCCCAACGCCGCCTTCTTCTTGGCGTGCTTGCCGTAAATGTCCAACAGGCTGCGATGCGTTCCCCGGTCCAGCAGGCCGCGTTCGTCGAACTGTCCTTGGATTTCGATCAGCGAATCGCCCAACTGTCGCAACAGGCCGATGCTGATGGCCTCGTCGTTCACGTAGGCGCGTGTCCGCCCGTCGTCGCTCAGCACGCGCCGCAGCATGATGGTCGGGTCCGCCGGCAAGTCCTGATTGCGCAACAGGTCGATCAGGGGGTGGCCGTCCGGCACCTGGAAGGTGGCCGTGACGCTGCCTCGCTCGACCCCGGCGCGCAGCATTCGGCCTTCGGAACGCGCGCCCAACGCCATGCCGAGGGCATCGAGCAGGATCGACTTTCCGGCGCCGGTTTCACCGGTCAATACGGTCAACCCTTCCGAGAATCCCACATCCAGGCGGTCGATAAGGACAATGTTTCGAATGCTGAGCGCGGTCAGCATCGGTCCGTCAAGACGTCCAATCCCAAAGCCAGCTCAACCACGACCCCTCTTTGCGTTCGGGACTGAGGTTGCGCCGCTCGAGCATGGCATAACTGTCTTCATACCAACTGCTGCCCGGGAAGTTGTGGCCGAGGACTGCGGCCGACATCTGTGCCTCGTCGGTGATGCCCAAGGCGAGATAGGCTTCGGTGAGCCGGTGCAAGGCCTCGGGCACATGGGTGGTCGTCTGGTAGTTCTCAATAACCGCGCGATAGCGGTTGATCGCGGCGAGGTTGTCGCCTTTCCGCTGATAATACCGGCCGATGCTCATGTCCTTGCCGGCGAGATGGTCGCGCGCCAAGTCGAGTTTCAAACGGGCGTCCCGCGCATAGGTCGTGTTTGGGAACCGTTGGATGACGTCCCGCACCGCCGCAAGGGCCAAGGTGGTCATCTTTTGGTCGCGGCCGACATCGGAAATCTGTTCGTAGTAGGACAAGGCTTTCAAATAATAGGCATAGGCGATGTCGGGATGGCCGGGGTGCAATTCGATGAACCGGTCGAGGGCGATGATGCCTTCGTCGTATTTCTCTTCGAGGTAATAGGCGTAGGCGGACATCAGTTGCGCCTTGGTTGCCCAGCGCGAATAGGGATGCTGCCGTTCGACCTCGTCGAACTCCTGGGCGGCGGTCTCGTTCCAGCCTGACTCCAGGTAATCCATCGCGCTGTTGTAGATTTCCTCCGCGCTGCGTTCCTGCTCCTCTTGAACCGCATCCTCGGGCGAGCCGAAGATGGTGGTCAGCGCGCCGCAGCCGGAAAGCATGAGCATGCAGACGGTCAGCAGGACAGGCGCGGGGCCGGAAAGGCGGGTCGGTCGGGAAAAAGAAGTCCGATCAGTCATCGTCGTTACAAAATCCTCAACAATGCCGAAACGCTAAGCGCAGGGACGCGCGCTCGATGCTCTGTACACGACGCCTATATAGCACCGACGGCCGCCCATTCCTATATGGCGGTCGGTCGGTAACTCTCAATTGACAGATAGAAGGTCGGGCGGCGGTCAGGCGACCGCGACAGCCGGGGCGTCGGCCCAGCGTTCCGATCTCGGCAACGGGATATCGTTCTCCGAGACGTAGATCCACGCCGAGGTGTCGGCGAACAGGGCGCGCAACAGTTTATTGTTGATCTGGTGTCCGACGCGGTGCCCGGAGAAACGGCCAATGATCGGACTGCCCGCCAGGTACAGATCGCCGAGGCTATCCAGAATCTTGTGCCGGACGAACTCGTCGTCATAGCGCAGTCCGCCGTCGTTCAGCACTTTGTCGCCGCTCACGACGACGGCGTTGTCCAAGGATCCGCCATGCGCCAGGCCGGCTTTCCGCATCGCTTCGACGTCTTCGAGGAAACCGAAGGTCCGCGCGCGGCAAATCTCTGATTTGAAGGTGTCGGCGCACATGGCGACGGTCTTCGTCTGCTGACCGATCACCGGATTGTCGTATTCGATCGACAGTTCGATCGAGAAAACGTCGGCCGGTTCCAGTTTCGTGACCGCTTCGCCGATATGCGCCGATTTCGGCTTGAGAATCTGAATTGCCCGCCGATTGGCGGCCTGTTCCTCGATACCGGCACATTCGATCAAAAACACGAAGGGCTCTGAGCTGCCATCCATGATCGGCACTTCGGGCCCGGTAACCTCAATCACCGCATTGTCGATCTCGCATCCGGCCAACGCCGCCATGAGGTGTTCGACGGTTGCGATCGTCGTGCCCGCATCGTTGGATAGCGTGGTGCAAAGTCGCGTGTCGGATACGTTGCCGAAACACGCCGCGATTTCCGCTTGCTGGCCGCGCAGGTCGGCGCGGCGGAAAATTATACCGGAGTCTATGTCGGCCGGGTGCAGCGACATGGAAATCTTTTCGCCGCTGTGCAGACCGATGCCGCTACAGTGGATGCTGCTCTTCAGGGTCTTTTGTCTCGAAGAAATCGTCGAACCAGAACCATTCAGACCAACGTTGGTCGGCTTTCCCACACTCAAGTCCCCCACGTCTGACGCTCTGGTGATCGCTGCCGCGGTTGCGACCGTGATCGATATTGTCGAGCGCGTACCCGATGTTGAGACACCGGAAAATTAGTTTCTATTACAATGGTGTACCAATCCCGTCGAAAGAGAACAAATCACTCTTTGTTACCAATTGTTACACGGCGGGGTGCGGAAAAAGGCACGGCCGCATCGTAGATGCGGCCGTGCAGAGGATTGGCATTGCAGAAAGACCGGAATGAAGCGCTAGTTCGCCTGCCGTCGCAGAAAGGCGGGAATATCAAGCACTTCTTCTTCGGTTGAGGATGCCTTTTCGGGCTCTTCGCTCGTCTCGTCCGACTGCACCTGAGCCGGCGGATTTTCCGGCGTCATGGACGGCGCCGCCGGTTCCGTCAGCGGTGGCGCCGTCGGCGCGGGCCGCCGTTGCAGATGCGGTTCGGTCGGCACCTTTGCCTGCGGCATCGACGATGGCCGCGTCCCCATGTCGGCCGTGCGGCTGACGCCCGTCATGCGTTCGAAGAGACTGCGCCGCCGCGACGGCTGGCTCAACGCATCGTCCAGTTGCTCGCCGGCGGACCGTGGCGCCGCGCCGGTTCCGCTGTCATCGCCGGCGGTCGGCGTCGCCGGGCGCGGCGGAATGAACGGCACGCGACGGCCGCCCGGTTCCGGCCGGGACAAGGAGTCGGCGCGCGCTTGTGGTTCCTGACGCCGTTCCGGCGCCGGTGCGGGCGCCGTCGCGTGGGCCGCGGTCGGCGTGGCGGCGACCGGTTGCGGTGTCGACGGACGCTGCATCGTCAAGGACGGTTCGATCCGCGCCGCCGGTGCTGGTTTGGCCGGTTGCGGTGCCGTGCTCATCGCCGGTTTTTCCGGCGCGGCCGGCGTTTCCGCTTGCGTCGTGTCCTCTTCGGCGGTGGGCATCGGCGGTTCGGTGGCGGCCGAAGGCGTGTCGTCGGCGCTCGCGTCGACGGCGACCGGCGTCGCACCCGTGCGTTCTTCCACTTCCACCGGAGATTCGCTCTCGGCCGTCGCCGGTTGCGCGGCGGCCCGCGCCGTCCGAATGGGCTGCGGCTGAAGCGACGACATTTCCACCGCGTCTATGCCGGTCGCAACGACCGAAACGCGCAGCTTGCCTTCCATCGTTTCGTCGAAGGTGGACCCGAAGAGGATGTTGGCCTCCGGGTCGACTTCTTCGCGGATGCGGTTGGCCGCTTCGTCGACTTCGAACAAGGTCATGTCCGGGCCGCCGGTGATGTTGATCAAGACGCCGCGGGCGCCTTCCATCGTAATGTCTTCCAGCAGCGGGTTGGAGATCGCGGCCTCGGCCGCTTCGATGGAGCGGCGGTCGCCTTCGGACTCGCCCGTTCCCATCATCGCCTTGCCCATCTCGCTCATGACCGTCCGGACATCCGCGAAATCGAGGTTGATCAGACCCGGCATCACCATCAGGTCGGTGACGCCGCGAACGCCGGAATACAACACATTGTCCGCCATGTTGAAGGCGTCCGCGAAGGTCGTCTTCTCGTTGGCCACCCTGAACAGGTTCTGATTCGGGATGATGATCAGCGTGTCGACATGCTGGGTCAGCTCTTCGATGCCCTCTTCGGCGAGGCGCATCCGCTGTTGGCCTTCGAAATGAAAGGGCTTGGTCACGACGCCGACGGTCAGAATGCCCTGCTCGCGGGTGGTGCGGGCGATGACCGGGGCCGCACCCGTACCGGTGCCGCCGCCCATGCCGGCCGTGATGAACACCATGTGGCTGCCGGCGAGATGGTCGAGCGTCTCTTCCTGCGCCTCTTCCGCCGCGGCGCGCCCGACGTCGGGACGGGCACCTGCCCCCAGACCCTGGGTCAGGTTCGTGCCGAGCTGGATGCGGCGTTCGGATTTCGACTGTCCGAGCGCCTGCGCGTCCGTATTGCACACCAGGAATTCGACGCCGGCGAGGTTGGAATCGATCATATTATTGACGGCATTCCCTCCGGCGCCGCCGACTCCCACCACGGTGATTCGCGGTTTGAGTTCGCCCTCGACATCGGGCATCGACAATTTGATTGTCATTCTATTCGCTCTCCACTCTTACAATGCCAAATATGCCGTATTTAGCGGCATTCGTCGCCCCCATGGTGCCCCATGGGCTCAAAAAAAGAGGGTTAACGCTAGAAATTCTCACGTAACCACCCTCCTAGGCGGCCGAACAGGCCGCCGGCCGTGTCTCGTTGAGGCGTCGTCATCCCGCGCGCGTCGCCCCGGTCGTCCACTGCAAAGGACAGAAGGCCGGCGCAGGCCGAAAATGCGGGCCCCGACGTCGCTTCTGCAAGGCCGGTCAAACCGCGGGGTTTGCCGAGCCGAACCTGTTTGTTCAAGATCTGCCGGGCCAGTTCCGCAACGCCGGGAAGCTGGCTGGCGCCGCCGGTCAGCACCACGCGGCGGCCGGCGATTTTGTCGAGACCGCTGGCCTCCAGCCGGGACCGCACCAATTCGATCGTTTCTTCGATGCGCGGCGCGATGATCCCGACCAGGAACGATTTCGGTATCTGAACCGGCTGGCCGTCCTCCTCGGCGGCGACCTGCGGCACCGTCACCATATCGCGGTCGTCGGCATGCGAGGAGAGGCAGTTGCCGTGCAGTGTCTTCAGGCGTTCCGCTTGGGGGACCGGCGTGGACAGACCGCGCGCGATGTCGTTCGTCACGTGGCCGCCGCCGATCTGAATCGAATCCACATGGACCAGCGCACCGTCATAGAACACCGCCAGCGACGTGGTGCCGCCGCCCATATCGATCACCGTCACGCCAAGGTCGATTTCATCTTCGACCAAGCAACCGAGTCCGGCGGCATACGCACCGACGACGATATCGCTGACGTCCAGCAGGCAACGGGAGACGCAGGTGGCCATGTTGTGGACGGCGCCGGCCTTGGCGCTGACCTTGTGCATATGGACGCCGAATGAACTGCCGTGCAGGCCGCGCGGGTCGCGAATGCCGTTCGCGCCGTCGACGACATAGCCGACGGGGATGGCATGGATAAGCGTCCGTTCGTTGACCGCCGTATCGGTGCCGCATTCATGCAGCAGGCGGCGAATGTCCGTGTCGTCGATCGCGCCGCCGCGCAACGGATGCTCGAAGGAGTGCGAATGACTGCACGGGTGACCGCCGGTCAGGCTGACGATGGACGAGCGGATGGTCACGCCGGCCATCTGTTCGGCGGCGTGGACGGCCGACAACACCGCTTGTTCGGCCGACTCCATGTCGACGATCAGCCCGGCGCGGACGCCCTGGCTGGCTTGATGGCCGATACCGGTAACGCGGATCGTATCGTTCTCGTCCGCTTCACCGATAAAGCAGCATATCTTCGTCGACCCGATATCGAGGGCGGATATGATGCCGTTATTCGCCAAGACTGCTCATCCTTCCTTGTATTCGATCCTGTTCAACACATCGTCTACGTCTGGTCGCCGCGCTGTGCCGCCGGCGTCGGTTTCCGGTTCATCCGTACGGTCATCTTGTCGGGGACGCGCATGTCCACGGCGGAAATGTTGCGTTTCAGGAGGCCGTGCTCCTTTTCCAACTCGCTCAACTTGCGCCAGGCGGCTTCCGGGTTCTCCGCCGGCAGCCGGATATCGATGGAATCCTCGATGCGGATGTTCCAACGGCGGCCGCTGATCCATACCGCGTGCGTGACCCGCTGCATCATCTCCGGTTCGCCCGCGAGCATCGTCAACAGGGCGGCCGCGTGTTTCGGCGCGTCTTCGCCGACGATGATCTTGAGTTTGCGGTAGCGGTCGAGCCCTTGCGAGCCGATGACGACGCCACTCTTGTCGACGAGAAAGAACCGTTTGTTGTTCTGCCAGATGGCGATGGGTTCGCGTTCGGTCAAAAAGACCAGCAGCGTATCGGGCAATCGCCGCTCGATGCGGGCTTCGGCGACCCAGCCCAGGTCTTCCAGCCTTTGGCGCGCGCCCTCGGGGTCGAAGAACAGGATGGGTTCGCCGACGCGCGTTTGCAGCGCGTCAAGCAGTTGCGCCCGCGTCGCTTCCTTGCGGCCGGCGACATAGACCTCGCGGATGGAGAAGCCGGCCCAGAGCGTGGCGTCGGCGACGGCGGTGCGCGTCGCGTGCATCATCCGGCCGGGCAGGTCGACGCCCGACGCCCACAGCAGGCCGCCGATCATGATGCCGATGGATGTCAGCGCGCCGCAGCCGTACAGCGTCCAGCGCCGTATCGGCGTCAATTCGAAGCCGAACCGGTCGATTATACGGCTCCATAGGGTGTGCTGGCGTCGCGTGCTCCGCCGTGCTCCGGTGGTGCGGCGTGTTTTCCTTACGCGTCGCATGCGGCGTTCTCCACCATCCAACTGACCAGCTCCGGGAAGGACATGCCCACGTGCTGCGCCTGTTCCGGCACCAGCGACAACGGCGTCATGCCCGGTTGGGTGTTGATCTCCAGAAGGTACAAATCGCCCGGATTCCGCATCGTGTCGTCATAGCGGAAATCGGCGCGGGTGACGCCGCGGCATCCCAGCGCCCGATGGGCGGTGACGGCGTTCTCCATGCAAAGCTGCGCAATCGAATCCGGAATCGGCGCGGGACAGAGATGCACCGTTTTGCCATCGGTGTATTTGGCTTCGTAGTCGTAGAATCCGTCTTTCGGACGCAGCTCGGTTACGCCCAACGCCCGGTCGCCCATCACGGCGACGGTCAGTTCGCGGCCGGGGATATAGGGTTCGACAAGCGCATTGGCGCCGTATTGCCAATCATCCACCGGCAGGTAGTTGTCGCCCGGGAGGATGATGTGCACGCCGACGCTCGACCCTTCGTTGTTCGGTTTGATGACGTAAGGCGGATCGATGACGATGCCGCCCCGCAACTCGCCGATTTGCAGAACTTGGCCTTCCGTGCACTGGATGCCGGCGGACCGAAAGATTTCCTTCGATCGCGCCTTGTCCATCGCGGTCGCCGAAGCCAGCAATCCGGAATGCGTGTAGGGAATCTCAAGAATATTGAGCATTGCCTGAATGTGGCCGTCCTCTCCAAAACGTCCGTGCAACGCGTTGAACACCGCGTCGGGGCGGGGCTCTAGTCTCTTCAATAAAGCCTCGACGTCGCGCGTTACGTCGATCTCCTCAACGTCGTACCCACTCTCGCGCAGCGCCGCTGCACATTCCGTGCCGCTGCTGAGCGACACGTCGCGCTCCGCCGACCATCCTCCGAGAAGCACCGCGACACGCTTGCTCATTTCCGGCCTCCGTTCCCGGCTATGCCGACTCGCCGGATTTCCCATTGCAGCTCGACGCCGCAAGTGTCGAGGACCCGACGGCGGACTTCTTCGCCCAGCGTCTCCACGTCATGCGCCGTGGCCGAGCCGGTATTGACCAGGAAGTTGCAGTGTTTTTCCGAGACCTGCGCGCCGCCGATTCGCAGTCCGCGGCATCCTGCGGCGTCGATCAGTTCCCAGGCGTGTTGGCCCTCGGGGTTCTTGAAAGTCGATCCGCCGGTCCGGCTTCGGATCGGCTGCGTCTCGTTGCGGGCAGCGCCGATTTCGTCCAGGCGCGCGGAAATTTTTGCCGGATCGTCCGGCTCGGCGGCAAAGATCGCCGATACGAAAATGTGGTCACCCGGCACGCCGGAATGGCGATAGCTGAACCCCATCGCATCCGCGTCGAAGCTGTGCCCGACGCCGCTGCGGTCGAGGGTATCGGCGCTGATCAACACGTCCCGGATCTCCCGGCCATAGGCGCCGGCGTTCATGCGCAATGCGCCGCCGACCGTTCCCGGGATGCCGGAGAGGAATTCAAGCCCGCCGAGATCGTTCTCCGCCGCATACCGTGCAACGTTGATGTCGAGCGCACCGGCTCCCGCCACGACGCCGCCTTCGGTCAAGGACGTCTCGTTGAACGCGCCGCGCAGGCGGATGACCACGCCGGGAATGCCGCCGTCGCGGATCAGCAGGTTCGACGCGACGCCGAGGATGGTCACGGGAACATCCGGCGGTGTTGCGGCGAGGAATTGTTGCAGGTCGTCTTGATCGGCGGGTAGGAACAGGACCTCCGCCGGCCCGCCGACGCGAAACCAGGTGTAGCGCGCCAGGGCGACATCTTCCCGATACTCCCCGCGGGCAGCGGGAAGCCGGTCGATGAGGCGATCGGGATGCTTTATCGCCGCCATGGCCATCACCCGGCTCCCGCCGATGGTTGGAGCGCCTTGAGTTTTTCGGGCAGTTCGTTCGCCCAAACCGTGCTCGTCCCCGCGCCGAGACAGACGACCATGTCGCCCCTGCGCGCGACAGCCCCAATGATCTGTGGAAGGTCCTCAGGATCGCCCAGGGCCAGGACGTGGCGGTGCCCGCGGGTGCGAAGCCCCTCGATCAAGGCGTCGCGGTCAGCGCCGGGGATCGGCGTCTCGCCCGCCTCGTAGACGTTGGAGACGATGACCGTGTCGGCATCGTTGAAGCAGGCGCAGAATTCCTCGAACAGGCTGGACAGGCGCGAATACCGGTGCGGTTGCACGACGGCGATGATATTTCCTTCCGAGGCCGACCGGGCCGCTTTCAAGACGGCCGAGATTTCCACGGGGTGGTGGCCGTAATCGTCGATGACGGTGATGCCGTCGGCTTCGCCGGTCTTGGTGAAACGCCGCTTGACGCCCTCGAACCCGCCCAACGTGCTGACAATGGTGGCTTCGTCGATCGACATTTCATTGGCGACGGCGATCGCGGCCAGAGCGTTCTGGACGTTATGGTCGCCGAACATGGGCAGATGGACGTCGCGCAGCAGCCTGTCGTCGCCGGCGCGGCCGTCGAAATGCACGTCGAACGTAACCCCGTTCGGGCCGGGGCGCAGATTCTCGCCGCGTACTTCGGCCTGCGGATTAAGGCCGTAGGTGATGAGGCGGCGATCCGAAATGCTGCCGATCATCGCCTGGACTTCGTGATGGTCGATGCACAACGCGGCGAAGCCGTAGAATGGCAGATTCTGGACGAAACTGCGAAAGGCGGCGCGCTCTTCGTCGAAAGTGCCGTAAAAGTCCAGATGCTCGGGGTCCATGTTCGTGACGATGGCGATCGTGGCCGGCAGTTTGACGAAGGTGCCGTCGGACTCGTCCGCCTCCACGACCATCCATTCGCCCTCTCCGAGCCGGGCGTTGGTGCCGTAGGCATTGATGATCCCGCCGTTGATCACGGTCGGATCGAGATGCGCGCCGTCCAGGATGGAGGCGACCATCGACGTCGTGGTCGTCTTGCCATGCGTGCCGCCGACCGCGATGGCCCATTTCAGGCGCATCAACTCGCCCAGCATTTCGGCGCGGCGGACCACCGGAATCATCGTTTCCCGGGCCACGACCACTTCGGGGTTGTCGGGCTGAACGGCGGTCGAGATGACCACGACCTGCGCATCGCCCAAGTTCGACGCGTTGTGCCCGACATGGACGGTCATGCCCAAATCCCGCAAGCGCAGAACATTGGCGCTTTCCGCCAGGTCGCTGCCTTGCACTTTGTAACCCAGGTTGTGCATTACCTCGGCGATCCCGGACATGCCGATTCCGCCGATGCCGACGAAATGTATGGTGCCGATGGACAGCGGCATGCTTCTCATTCCGCGGCCTCCCTCGAATGCGCGGCGGTTTCGCCGTTGTCCGGGTATCCCGCCGCCGTCAGGACCAGGTCCGTCAGGTTTTCCGTCGCGTTCCGCATGCCGATCTGTCCGGCGCACAACGCGGTCGTCCGCAGGCTCTTGGTGTTGGACAGCAGAGTGGTTAGCCGCGCGGCAAGGCAGTCGGCCGTAAAGGCTTCCTGCGGGATCATCCAGCCGCCCCCGGCGTCGCACAGGCATTCCGCGTTGCGGGTCTGGTGATCGTCCGTCGCATGCGGGTAGGGAACGAGGATGGCGGGCCGCCCCGCCGCGGCGAGTTCGGCGATCGTGGAGGCGCCGGCGCGGCTGATTACGAGATGCGCCTCGGCCAGCTTTTTCGGCATGTCCGAAAAGAACGGCGCCAGGTCCGCCGTCATGCCGGCGTCGTCATAGATTTTGCGCACCGCGTCCAAATCTTCGGCGCGGCACTGTTGCGTCAGGCGAATGCGTTTCTGGACGGTATCGGGGAGGCCGTTCAGCGCTTCGGGAACGACCTTGCTGAAAACCGTCGCGCCCAGGCTGCCGCCGAAGACCAACAGATTGATCGGACCGTCGTCTTCGATGGCCGGGTAGGGCGCGCCGGCGATGCCGATAATCTCGGACCGCACCGGGTTCCCTGTCCAGACGGTCTTGGGCCGGTCTTCGTCGCGGAGATTGGCGACATTTTGAAAGGCGGTCGCGATATTCGTGACCCGGGAGGCGAAGAGACGGTTGGCACGGCCGAGGATCGCATTCTGTTCGTGAATGACCGTCCGGCAGCCGAGTCCGACGGCGGCGGCCATGGTCGGCGCAGAGGCATAACTGCCGAACCCGACGACGGCCATCGGGTCGATCGACTTGAGAATCCGCCGCGCCTGAAGGAAGCCGACGCCAAGGTCGACCAAGGCGACCAGCCGCTGTATCGGTCCGCGGCCGCTCAGGCCGCCGGCCCGGATGCGATAGGTGTCGGCCGTCGCCAGCGCGCCGTCGAGCGCGTTCGCGCGCCGGTCGGTAATCAGGGCGATCCGGATGCCCCGGTCGGCCAGCGCGCCCGCCAACGATTGGGCGGGAAAGACATGACCGCCGGTGCCTCCGGCGGCGAGGACGATGGGCCGGTTGAGCGCGATCATCGTGACTCTCCCGGCCGTCGGCGCGTCAACGCGAGCATCATGCCCATGCCGAAGGCGATCGCGAGGATCGACGATCCGCCATAGGAAACGAACGGCAAGGTCATGCCCTTGGGCGGCACAAGGTTGACCGAGGAGGCCATGTTGATCAGCGCTTGCAGCGAGAACTGCACCAGCAGCCCGGTCGTCGCCAGGACGATGAACAGGTCATTGTCCTGCAGCACACGGCTGAACCCGCGCAGCACGATCGCGGCGAACAGCAGCACGAGCAGCAGGCACGCGATGAGGCCGAATTCTTCGCCGGCGACGGCGAAGACGAAATCGGCATGGGCATCCGGCAGATACGACTTCGCCGTGCCTGATCCGGGCCCGGTTCCGAACAGACCGCCATTCTTGAACGCTTCGAGCGCACGGTCGACCTGGTAGCTGTCGCCGGCTTCGGGATTGAAGAAGCGGTCGACCCGGCTCGCGACATGTGGAAACGCGAAATAGGCGGTGACCAACCCGGCGAGCCCCAGCATCAGCAAGACCGCGACCCAAACCATCGGCAGCCCGGCGAGAAAGAACTGGCTGAACCAGACGATGGTGACCACGACGGTTTGGCCCACATCCGGCTGCGCCAGCAGCAGGCCGATGACCACAAAGAGCAACGCGGTGGAAATCATGTTGCCGGGGATGTCCTCGCCGAGACGCCGGGCGGCGAACATCCAGGCCGCGGTGACCGCGAAGGCGGGTTTGACGAATTCGGAAATCTGCAGCGACATGCCGCCGACGCTGACCCAGCGGCGCGCGCCTTTGATTTCGGTTCCGACCGCCAGGGTCAGCAACAGCAAACCGACCGACGCGAGAAAAACCACCACGGCCAGCCGCCGGACCTGGCGCGGGCTGAGCATCGAGGTCAGGAACAGCACCGCAACCGCGGGGATTGCGAAAAGCGCTTGCCGCAGCAGGAAGTGCGTCGGCGGCAGGCCGAGGCGCTCGGCGACCGCCGGGCTCGCGGCGCCCGTCATCACCAGTCCGATGCCGATCAGCGCGCAACACAGGAAAAGAGATAACCGGTCGACGGTCCACCACCACCGGCCGAGGACGGATGTATCGGTGCGTGCGAGGGGGATCATCATGCGACGCCCCCGTCATTGCGGATGGTGCGCGCGCTGCCGGGCAACGCGGCGACGGCGCGGCAGAAACGGCGGCCGCGCTCCTCGAAATTCGGGAACTGATCGAAGGACGCGCAGGCCGGCGACAGCAACACGACGGCATCGGGATGGCCGTCCCGTTGCGCCATCGCGTGCGCGGCGCGGACAGCGGCGTCCAGGTCGCCGGACCGTGTCGTGTCGATTTTACCTTCAAGCGCGCGGCCGAAGTCTTCCGCGGCCTCGCCGATCAGGAAGGCGTGCCGGATGCGCGGCAAGTAGGGTGTGACGGCGTCGAGCCCGTCGTCTTTCGCCAACCCTCCAGCGATCCAATAGATATGGTCGTATGAGGACAAGGCCCGCGCCGCGGCCTCGGCATTTGTCGCCTTGCTGTCGTTGATGTAGCGGATACCGTCGATATCGGCGGCAAGTTCCTGGCGGTGGGCGAGGCCGGGATAGCTGCGGATGGCCGCCACGATGACGGACGGCTCGATATCAAGCAGCCGCGCCACGGCATAGGCGGCGCTGGCGTTCTGGGCATTGTGGGTGCCGGGCATCGAGGACGCATCGTCGAGACTCAGCACCGGGGCATTGCCGCCGTCCATATCGTCGTAGAGGAAACGGTCGACCGCATAGACGCCGCCGGACACACGATGATTGCCGGAGATCGGGATCACGCGGCGCGTTGCGTCGTCGCGCAGGGCATCGGCGATGGATTGGCAAATCTCGTCATCGATCCCGACGACCGCCGCATGGCGTGCGTCCTGACCGTCGAAGATTCGCTTCTTGGCGGCGACATAACCGTTCATGCCGCCGTGCCGGTCCAAGTGGTCGGCGGTAATGTTCAGCATCACCGCGATGTCGAAAGGGATCGGCGACGTCAGTTCGAGCTGGTAGGACGACATCTCGAGGACGTAGATTCCGTCCTTACCCAAGGATGCGAGATCGAGCGCCGGCATGCCCAGATTGCCGCCGACATCGATGGTCCGGCCGGCGTGTTTCAGGATATGGCCGATCAGCGCCGTGGTCGTGGATTTGCCGTTTGTGCCGGTGATCCCGACGTAGCGTGCGGCGGGCTGCGCCTTCGCGAGCAGTTCGATATCGCCGATGATCGGGCAGCCGTGTTCCTTGGCGCGCGCGGCGGCCGGATGCGGGGCGGGATAGGTGTGTGGGATGCCGGGGCTGAGGACGAGCGCATCGACGCCGTCCCATGCTTCATTGGCGAGATCGGACACCGGAATCCCGTCGTCGGCCGCCGCCTGTCGGCGCGACTCCTGATCGTCCCAGGCGCGCACGGTCGCGCCCCCGCGTTGCAGCGCACGCGCGGCAACCAGGCCGGAGGCGCCCAGGCCCATCACGGCGACGGTTTGACCACGATATGTCGACAGGTCGATCACTCGGAATTTTCCCGCGCTACCGCAGTTTCAAAGTTGCCAGCCCGATCAGCGCCAAGATCGAGGCGATGATCCAGAACCGGATGACGATCGTGGATTCGGCCCATCCCTTCTTTTCGAAGTGATGGTGCAACGGGGCCATCGCGAAAACGCGCTTGCCCGTCAACTTGAACGAAGCGACCTGGACGATCACCGAAACGGTTTCCAAGACGAACAGGCCGCCGATGATCGCAAGCACCAGTTCGTGCTTGGTGACGACGCTGATCGCGCCCAGCGCGCCGCCGACCGATAGCGACCCGGTGTCGCCCATGAAAACCATGGCGGGCGGCGCGTTGAACCATAGGAAACCGAGGCTCGCGCCGACCATTGCGCCGCAAAACACGGCCAGTTCGCCGGTTCCGGCAACGTAGTGGAGTTGCAGATACTCGGAGTAGATCGAGTTGCCGACGAGGTAGGCGATGAAGCCGAAGCAGGCCGCAGCGATCATCACCGGCACGATGGCCAGTCCGTCCAAACCGTCGGTCAGGTTCACCGCATTCGAGGAGCCGACCATGACGAAGGCCGCGAAGGGAATGAAGAACCATCCCAGGTCGAACAGGATGTTCTTGAAAAAGGGCACCGACAGGCTTGCCGCCAACGGTTCGCGCGTCAGCATGAGGACCCAGACGGTTGCGCCGATGGCGATCGTGACCTGCAGGACAAGCTTGATTCGGCCCGGCAGGCCTTTCGAATTGCGTTTCGAGAGTTTCAGATAATCGTCGGCGAATCCGATCGCACCGAAACCCACGGTGACCAGCATGACGATCCAAACGTAGCCGTTGCTGATATCCGCCCACAGGATCGTGCTGAGAACGATCGCCAACAGAATCAGAAAGCCGCCCATTGTCGGCGTTCCGGCCTTGGCGAGATGGCCTTCGGGAACGTCTTCGCGAATGTTGGACGCGCCGTTCTGCGTGCTGCGCAGCCATTGAATGACCATGGGGCCGAGCAGGAAACTGATGATCAACGCCGTCAGGATCGCGCCGCCGGTCCGGAACGTGATGTACCGGAACAGGTTGAAGGCAAGGAACTGGTCGGCAAACGGCGATAGCAGGTTAAAGAGCATGGCGGATATCAAGCCTCCCCGGCGGCGACGCTCGGACCGTCTTGGCGGTCGAGCGCGCGCAACGCGTCCGCAATTGGAATCATCCGGCTGCCGAGCGACCCTTTGATCATGACGATGTCGCCGGCGCGGACCGTGTCCACCACCCGGTCTTGGATGGCCTCGCTATCCGCACCGTGCACCGCGACGATTCCATCGGCCAATGCACTGACGAGATGCGCCATGTTCTCGCCGGCGGCGATCACGATATCGACATGGTTGCGCAGCAGGTCCGGTGCAAGCGCTGCATGGGCGTCGGGTGCGGTGTCGCCGATTTCAAGCATGTCGCCGAGGACGGCGATACGACGGCCATCGGCGGCCGGTGTGGCGGCTCCCAGCACGTCGAATGCGGCGCGCATCGACGCCGGGCTGGCGTTGTAGCTTTCGTCGATCAGCGTGAAACTGCCGTTCTTCAGTAAGATCGATTGTTGTTCGCCGCGTCCCTTCATCGGCCGGATGCCGGCGAGGGCCGCCGCCGCGCGATCGACGTCCGCGCCGATCATGAGCACGGCGCCAACGACGGCAAGGCTGTTCATCACCCAATGCAGACCGGGTGCGCCGACGACATAGTCCACTGTCCGGTCGTCGAATTCGATGGTCACGGCGCTGCCGTGCGGGTCTGGATCGGCCTTTATCAACCGCAGTGTCGCGTCAGGATGTTTTCCGAAGGAACAGAGCCGTTTCACGCCCATGGCGTCGGCGCTGCGGCGTAGGCGGTCGAAATGCCGGTTGTCGCGGTTCAGGACGGCCGCGCCGCCGTCGCGCAGGCCGGTGAAGATTTCCGCCTTTGCGTCGGCGATTCCTTCTTCGGACTCGAAGAATTCCAGATGAACCGCTTCGACCGTGGTGATCACCGCGACATGCGGGCGGACGAGTTCCGACAAGGGCGCGATTTCGCCGGCGTGGTTCATGCCCATTTCGAAAACGCCGAACTCGGTCGTTCGCGGCATGCGTGCGAGGCTGAGCGGCAGGCCCCAATGATTGTTGAGGTTGCCGTGCGTCGCGGCCGTTTCTCCCTGTTCGCCGAGCGCCAACGCCAGCATCTCCTTGGTGCCGGTTTTCCCGACGCTGCCGGTGACGCCGATGATCCGGGCATTCACGCGGTCGCGGGCGGCACGCGCGAGGTCGCGCATGCCATGGTCCGTATCCTCGACCGTCAGCAGGGGGCCGTCCGATGCCGTCTTGGCCCAAGCGTCGTTCACCATCGCGGCCGCGGCGCCCTTGCGCAGGGCATCGGCGACATGGGCATGGCCGTCGCTGCGATCGCCGCGGATCGCGATGAACAGGTCGCCGCGCCGCAAGCTTCGGCTATCGATGGAGACGCCGCTGGCGCGCCAGGGCGCCGTTGCTGTGCCGCCGGTCGCGTCCGCGGCTTCGGTATGGGTCCAAAGGGCGGTCATGCGCGCCCCTCGGAAAGCTCTTGGATGACCGTTGCATCGTGGAAGGGAAGCACGTCGTCGCCGACGATCTGGCCTTCTTCGTGTCCTTTTCCGGCGACAAGCAAGATATCGCCGGCGGACAGATCGGACATGGCCGCGGCAATGGCGTCGCGGCGGTCGCCGATCTCGGTGGCGTCGGGGCAGCCGGCGAGGACGTCGCGGCGGATCCGTTGCGCATCCTCCGTTCGCGGATTGTCGTCGGTCACGTACACGGCGTCCGCGCGTTCGTCGGCGATGCGGGCCATTTCCGGCCGTTTGCCGGCGTCGCGGTCGCCGCCGCAGCCGAACACCACCGCGAGCCTGTTCTGCACATGCGGGCGCAGGGTCTTCAGCACGACCTCCAGCGCGTCGGGCGTGTGCGCGTAGTCCACATAGACCGATGCGCCGTTGCCGAGCCGAGCGGCCAATTCCAGCCGGCCGGGCACGCCGTCCAACGTGGCCACATGCCGCAGCGCTTCATCGACGTCGTCGCCGCACGCCGCGACCAGCGCCAAGGCGCAGAGCATGTTGGCGACTTGAAAATCGCCGGGCAGCGGCAAGGTGGTGGTCAACGTCTTGTCGAAGGCGCGAATTTGCAGATCCCATCCTTCGGCGGAGGGATTCGCATCGAGGCAGCAAAGATTTCCGGTGCGCAGGCCGTAACTGACAACGCGTTGCCGGCGGTCTTCCGCGATGCCTCGCAATCCTTCGTATTCCGAGCTTTCCGCGTTCAGGACGGCAACGCCGTCGTCGCGCAGCAGGTCGGTGAACAGCCGGCGTTTCGCGGCCCGGTATTTCTCCATCGTGCCGTGATAGTCAAGGTGATCGCGCGTCAGGTTGGTGAAGGCCGCGGCGCTTATCTGGACGCCGTCGAGGCGATACTGCGCCAGGCCGTGGCTCGATGCTTCGAGCGCAAGGTGGTTGACGCCCTGTTGCCGAAGGCTCGATAGCGTGCGGTGCAGTTCGACCGGGTCGGGCGTGGTCAGGCTCGGACCGCCCTTCAGATTGGGGCCGCGCACGCCGAGCGTGCCGAGGCTCGCGGCCGGATGGCCGAG
The DNA here is from genome assembly GCA_028281325.1 of Alphaproteobacteria bacterium. Lineage (GTDB taxonomy): Bacteria > Pseudomonadota > Alphaproteobacteria > UBA8366 > UBA8366 > JAJFJD01. Next base: position 103,253 of record JANQKC010000014.1, on the reverse strand, counting down.
CCGGGTCCAGAATTGCTGGGTGAAGGTTGCGACCGATGTCTTCCCATTCGTGCCGGTTATCGCCGCGACGGTGCGCGGCTGCGCGCTGTAGAAGCGCGCGGCCATGCGGGCGAGCTGCCGACGGGGGTTGGAATCGGTAATGACCGCTACGTCGGTCGCGCGCGTGTCCTGTCGCAGGTCGGGCGGACCGAGGACCGCCTTCGCGCCGGCGTCGATGGCGTCGTCGATATAGTCGCGTCCGTCCTGTTGCGTTCCCGGAATCGCGGCGAACAGGAATCCGGGCCGAATCTTCCTGCTGTCGGCGCTCAACCCCGTGATCTCCACATCGGAGTCGGGCCGGCGGTCCGGTTTGCCGTTGTTTCCAAGGAGGCTAAAAAGACGCAAGCTTGGGTTCCTCGCTCGGCAAGGTGACGGTGAGCGTTTCCTGTATTTCCGGGGACGTTTCGTCGACCGGGGCCATCCCCACGATCGGACCCATCCGTTTCACCACCTGACGCACGACCGGCGCGGCAACCCAGCCGCCCGTCGCGAAGCCATGGGTGGATTTGTTGCCTTTGGGTTCGTCCAGAATGGCGAGCACGAGATACTTCGGGTCGTTCATCGGGAAGGCGCCGACAAAGGATGAGATGAGCGAGGAGCGCTTGTAGCGGCCGTTGACTTGCTTCTCGGCGCTGCCGGTCTTGCCGCCGACGAGGAAGCCCTTAACGGCGGCCCGCCCGCCGGTCCCTTCCGCGACGACAAGCCGCAGCAGGCGGCGTAAATCGTGCGATGTTTGTTTGGAGACGACACGTTGTCCCATCGGCTTTGGGGCGTCGTCCGACCGTTTTATCAGGGTCGGGGGATAGTAGACGCCCTCGTTCAGGACCGCGGACACGGCGGAGGCGAGTTGTACAGGGCTGACGGCGATGCCGTGGCCGAAGGAGACGGTCATGGTGCTGATCGTTTGCCACCGTCGGGGAAGCAGTGGGCTGCCGACTTCCGGCAGTTCGATGGGCGACGGCTTCAAGAGACCGAGTTTGCCGAGGTAATCCCGTTGCGTTTCCGCGCCGACGTCGACCGCCATCTTAGCGGCGCCGATATTGGACGAATACATGAAGATTTCGGGAACGGACAGCCAGCGTTTCTTCGCGTGGAAATCGCGGATCGTGAATCGCGAAATTCTGATCGGCTTGGTTGCGTCGTAGCCATCGTCCATCGTCACCACGCCGGCGTCGAGCGCCATGGCGGTGGTGAAGATCTTGAATGCCGATCCGAGTTCGTAGACGCCGAGGGTCGCGCGGTTCCGGCGCTGTTCTTCGCTGGCGTCGCCCGCCTGGGACGGCTCGAAATCGGGCAGCGACACGAGCGACAGCACTTCGCCGCTGCGGATGTCGAGAATGACGCCGGCGCCGCCGATCGCGTCGTATTCGTCGATCGCGTCGGACAGCGCTGTATGCATGATGTGTTGAAGCCGGACGTCCAGAGTCAGCCGCAGTGCTTCGCGTTCGTCGCGCAAACGGCCATCGAAGCTCTTCTCGATGCCGGTCAAGCCATGGTTGTCGACATCGGTGAAGCCGAGAACATGCGAGAACAGGCGGCCGTGCGGGAAGCTGCGGGTCTCTTCGCGTTGGAAATTCAGCCCGGGAATGCCGAGCCGATGGATGTTCCATTGCTGGTTCGGCGTCAGTTTCCGCCGCAGCAGGACGAACCGGCGATCCATCCGTAGTCTCCGCGCGATGTCGGACGCGTTCGCGTCCGGCAGCACCGATGCGACGAGTTGCGCCGCTTCGTCCGGATCGATCACCATCTTGGGATCGGCGACTAGCGAGGCGGTCGGCAGGCCGGTCGCGAGGATCGTACCGTTTCGGTCAACGATGTCGGCGCGCTCGGTCTCGATCCGCTCGGATTGGACAATACGCCCGACGCGCGGTTCCTCGACCGACCGGAAAATGGTCAGGTCCACCAGCCGTAATCCGATGCACCCGAAGGCGAGCATCAAGACCGCGCCGGTAATGAACAGGCGGGTGCGGCCGGTTTCGATGGCTTCGCGCACGGGGCCGTCGGCGATGAGCTTCTTGGACGGCACGCAGGGCCGTCGCCGCCCGGGCGCACGGAAAGGATTACGGGTTCCAAGAATCAATTGTTGTCTTATCTTGCCGATCATCGTTCTGATCCTTCGGCGTTGCCAAACGCGTTATTTATTATCGTGACTGTGTCAGTTTCACGGCGGCGGGAAGGACTTCGTCTGTTTCCTCGCCGGTCGGAATTTTGTCGATCGTCGTAATCTGGTTGAGCGTCGGCGGCTGCAGCTTCGGCAGCAGATCATGGGCCAGACGCGATAAGCGTTCCGGGCGGTTCAGATAGCTCCATTCGGCCCGCAGGACATGGATCGCTTCCTGTTCCTGCAGCGCTTCCCGGTTCAACTCGCTGACCCGGTCCTCCAACAGTTCCACCTCGAAGCTGACGCGGAACATCGCGTAGCCGGCGACCATGATGAGCAAGAGCCATCCTGCGATTGCATAGGTCCTCATGCTGCGGTCCTTTCCGGATTGGTCGGCCAAGGCGGATTTTCGGTGCGTTCCGCGGCCCGCAGCCGCGCCGAGCGCGCGCGGGGATTTTGACGGGTTTCTTCCGCGGTCGGTGTCAGGCTGCGGCGGCGAAAAAGCCGGAAACTCGGTGCAGGCCGAGTTTCCGGCAGGGGCACGTGCCGGGAAGCCCCGGCACTGTCGTCGCTTCGCTGCTGCAAGAATCGTTTTACGCGCCGGTCTTCCAGCGAATGGAAGGACACGACCACCAGTCGGCCGCCGGCGATGAGAAGTTCCTCCGCCGCCTCGAGGGCGCGGTCCAGCTCACCGAGCTCGTCATTCACATACAGACGCAGGGCCATAAAGGTGCGCGTTGCCGGGTCCAGGCCGTCCTTCGCGCGCGGCACCGCGCCCCGGACGATGTCCGCCAATGTACTGGTACGGGTAATCGGGGAGTCGCTGCGCGCGGCCACGATGGCCTTGGCGATCCGCCGCGCGAACCGTTCCTCGCCGAGGTTGCGGATAATGTCGATCAACGCCGCCTCATCCGCGGAATTGACGATGTCCGCCGCCGAGGCGCCGGAGAGTCCCATCCGCATGTCGAGCGGGCCGTCGGCGCGGAAGCTGAATCCGCGCTCCGGCTGATCGATCTGCGGCGACGAGACGCCGAGATCGAGCATGATGCCGTTGACGTGCTGAATGCCGCAGTCCCGCAGCAGCGTCAGCATGTCGCCGAAACGGCCGTGGAGAACCGTGAGGCGGCCGCGGTAGGCCGCGAGCAGGGCCTTGGCGCTGTCCACGGCTTCCTGGTCCCGGTCGATCGCATAGACCGTGCAATTGACGGCGTCGAGAAGGGCGCGGGTGTATCCGCCGCGTCCGAAGGTGCCGTCGGCGTAGACGCCGTTCGGCTGCGGATCGAGGTCCTCAAGGACTTCCCGAAGCATTACGGGTGCATGGATTTGCGTGTTCATGCGCCGTCTCCGGCGCGTTGTTTGGCGCGGGCCTTGATCCGGTCGCGCCGTCGTTTGCGGTATTCCGTATGGACGGCGGTGGACATGATCAGGAACCGGTGGCCGCGGCCGACGAAGACCAGCTCGTTACCGAGATCGGTGAATTCCGCGAAATCGGCTGGGATCATGATCCGCCCGCCGGTGTCGATCGTCACCGGCTGCGCTTCTTCGATCAGCGAGCCCATATCCCCGTCGTCGTCTTCATAAGGATCGATCCCGGCCGCGTCGCGCAGTTGTTCCATGAAGGCGCGGTCGCAGGCTTCCAGCCCTTCCAGGGTCGGGGAGGGATAGATGAAGATTTCGCGGTTGTTCTCCGGCGGCAACTCGGCACGCAATTTCGCCGGAAGCGAGACGCGCCCCTTCCGGTCGACTTTGTTGTCCGTGTATGTGCCGGCAAACAGTGCCATGGCGGCAGCCATCCCCCGAAACCGTTGCTACCTGTGCGACGCTTCTGCGTCCTCTTCATCCCGTCACCGCCCACCGGTGGCTCAAATACCGAATGAAGTCAGTTTTAGGATGATCTGGGATATCATGGGATTTTGTAGGCGGTCAATGGATTAAAGTAAAACTGACCGTAAAAGAACTATTATTTCATGTTCTCATCAGTCGAAATTGAGTCACTACAAATGGTCGCCGCCAAAAAAGAATCCACTAGGTATAGTGTTCCCTGAATGTTTTTGTAGAGTAATGCCTGTTGATGTTCTTTGAATGTTCTAAATATGTTCTTTTGAGGACCGTTTCTTGCAATAATCGACTCGCCTTTACTCCGGACGTTCTCCTCCGGTTTCGACGTTCCAGGCGGCTTTGTCGACGAACTCTGAAGACGAATTTTGAAAATGCCAGACGGTCTGTAAGCCGGGTTCTGTCCGTCCTCGCGAAGAGAACGGGATGGCCATTCATCTGGGACGCCCGTCGCCGGACGCCTCGCGCGACCTACCCGGACGGCGGCGCGAAAACGCGCTAATACCGTCCCTATTCGGTCTTGCTCCCGGTGGGGTTTACCATGCCGTCCGCGTTGCCGAGGACGCGGTGCGCTCTTACCGCACCCTTTCACCCTTACCCTGCGGCCGGCGAACCGGCGGCGAGGCGGTTTGCTTTCTGTGGCACTTTCCCTAGGGTCGCCCCCGCCGGGCGTTACCCGGCACCGTGTTTCCGTGGAGCCCGGACTTTCCTCCCCCCGGCTGGTTTCCCGTGCCGAAAGGCGGCCATCCGACCGTCTGGCCTCTGGTATATAGGGTTTATCCGCGGCGTTTTCAGCCTTTTTGCGATTCGGCCAGCCGATGCGGTCAGGCGAGGCTGCGGATCAGTCCGGCGATCATCCGGCAGGTCTGAGGATCGGCGATACCGTCGATGCGCGACGGGCGGAAATGCCGTTGGAAGGCCGAAACGGCATGGCGGGCGGAGATGTCGTATCCGTAGGTCGCTAAATCCTGCAAGGGGTCCGTGCTTGGATCCTCGGCCTCGTCCGGCCACAGGCCGATTCCCGCCTCGGCCAGCCGCGGCCAATCCATGAATTCGCCCGGGTCGAGTTTCCGGTCCGGCGCGACGTCCGAGTGCCCGACCACGTTGCGGGCCGGAATGGCGTGCCGGCTGAGGATATCCTGCGACAGGCCGATAAGCGCCCGCATTTGCGGGTCGGGGAATGCGCGGTAGCCGAACTCATGGCCTGGATTGGCCAACTCGATGCCGATGGACCGGCCGTTGATGTCGCGATGGTCGCGCCATAGGCCGAGCCCGGCGTGCCAGGCGCGCTTCGGCTCATCGACCAGCCGATACACGCCGCCGTCTTCGTCGATGAGATAATGCGCGCTGACTTGCGCCGCCGAATCGCAGAGGCGCGCCAATGCGTCGTCGGCATTTTCCATGCCCGTATAGTGCAGCACCAACATATCGATCGGGGTGTCCGGCGCTCGGTCGTTGAAATTGGGCGACGGCCGGTCGGTGATGGACGGGGCGGTCAGGATATCCCCCGTTCCGCCGCGACCTTGTCGTAGGCGACGTTGATCGCCGCCAGTTTCTGGTTCGCGACGGCGATGAATTCCTCCGGCATGCCTTGGGCGACGAGCCGGTCGGGATGGTTGTCGCGCACCAACTGGCGATACGTGGATTTCAGATCGTCGTCGGAAATCGTTTGCGGGACGCCGAGGACTTGATAGGGATCGGCGTCGTCAGGGCCGTGACGGATTGCCGTGACCCGCTCGAACGCCGCCCGGTCGAGGCCGAAGATATCCGACACCGCGCGGAGATAGGCGGTCTCCGCCTCGTTCAAATCGCCATCGGCCCGGGCGATAAAGCTGAGGCAGAACAGCAACTCTTCGAGGACCGCGGCATTGCCTTGGAACATGCCGGCGATCTGCCTCGCGTAGGGTTCGAAGCCATGACTGTCCTTGCGGGCTTGATCGAAGACCCGTGCGACATTCTTCACTTCGTGTTGCGGAACCTTGAAGACCTTCTTGAAGGCGCGGACTTCGTTTTGCGTGACGGTGCCGTCCGCCTTGGCCATCTTCGCGCCCAGCACCACGACGGCGATCGTGAAGGCGATCGACTTGGTCGCGTCTTCCGGCGGCGGTTTGGCGGCGCGCATCTTGTCGACCGCGTGACCGGCGACCGCGCCGATGATCGCACCCAACGGACCGCCGATGGCAAAGCCACCGACGCCGCCCACGATTTTTCCCCATATGCTCATGTGGCGCTAACTTAATCCCGCTTGCCGGTGCGGGCAATCGGCCATCGATTGCGGTTTGGTCATTGCCGTCGTTGGGCCGTGGTCGTCGGGGGCGGCTCCGGTTCCGTGCCGTTTCGGCCACCGAGGCGTCCGAAGCCGGGTAGTTTGATTGCAAGATCCAAGGGATCGACGCCGACGGTAAGGCCGATCAGGTTGACCTCCAACCCTTCCTCGATCCCCGCGAGCACGCCGACGAGCCCGAACAGCGAAACCTGAAAGCCGGTGCCGCTGGGCGTCGGCGCCACGACGTGGCCTTCGCGCGCGTTCAGCCAATCCTTACCGATGGCGGTGGGTGGCAGGTCCAATTTAAGTTCCGGCGCCGCGCGGCCGAGCCATGCGGTGAAGGTATTGCTGTTGGGGCCCGGCCAGACGGTATACCGGTTCTTGTACGGATAGGCGCGCGCCGCGGCGTCGATCCGGTCGATCACGTCATCGACGCCGTCGCCGCGCAGTTCCGCGAGGATCGTCGGCTTATTGCCGAACCAATATCGGTCCGGGGCTTCCTGATGAATGACCACCGCCGGCAGGCCGCTGCGGACGCGCCAGCCGATGACCTCGTAAACCGTGTATTCGGGTTCGTTCGTTTTCTTCGCCGAAATCCAGGTATGCACGCCGAACGCGCCGCGCCAGCTGAAGGCGCGGGCGGCATAGACCTGCACGATCGCCGGGGCATGGGCCGCCGGGTCGGGCGCGGTGCCAGCGGGCTCGCGCGAGGCGTTCCACCAGTTGCTGTTGGATTTACCGGCCATGAGGGTGGTGATCGGACCTGCCAGGAGAATGAGAAGAACGACGGAAATTCGGGCGAGCCACTTAATGAGCTTTTTCATGCAGCATTTTAAATAGGAACGTGTATCGGAGGCGACAATGTCCCGTGTGGGTAAATATAGACATAAGCCGCCGTTGCGGCGTTGCACAATCATCGTAAGCGGCCAATTATGCCGGGAAAGCGCCAATTCCTTGGCGTGATCACGGATTGTTGAAGGCAGGACGACCGGAATGAGCGAACAAGTGGACGCCCGTTGGCAGTTTTGGATCGACCGCGGCGGCACCTTTACGGATATCGTGGCCCGGCAACCGGACGGCGTGTTGTTGACGCACAAGCTGCTGTCCGAGAATCCGGAGAACTATCAGGATGCCGCGGTGCAGGGTATCCGGGACCTGCTGCAACTCGCGCCCGGCCAATCGATCCCGTCCGATGCGGTCGAGGCGGTCAAGATGGGTACGACGGTGGCGACCAATGCGTTGCTGGAGCGAAACGGCGACCGGACGCTGTTGGTCACGACCACCGGGTTCCGCGACGCCTTGCGCATCGGCTATCAGGCGCGGCCGCGGTTGTTCGACCGGCGGATCGACTTGCCCGAATTGCTGTACGAACGGGTCGTGGAAGTCGACGAGCGCGTCAACGCGGCCGGCGATGTCCTCGCGCCGCTCGACCGCGATGGCGCGCAACGGTTGCTGCAATCGGCCTTCGACGACGGCATCCGGTCGGTTGCGATCCTGTTCATGCACGGCTATCGCTTCCCCGACCATGAGGCGCAGGTGGCCGAGATCGCCCGCGCGATCGGCTTCACGCAGGTCTCGACGAGCCATGCGGTCAGTCCGCTGATGAAACTGGTCAGCCGCGGCGATACCACGGTGGTCGACGCCTATCTGTCCCCGATCCTGCGGCGCTACGTGGATCAGGTCGCGGAGCAGATGGGCGACACGCGGTTGATGTTCATGCAGTCGAGCGGCGGGTTGACGGACGCGCGGCTGTTCCAGGGCAAGGACGCGATCCTGTCCGGTCCCGCCGGCGGTATCGTCGGCGCGGTGCAGACGGCGGCGCAAGCCGGCTTCGGGAAGATCATCAGTTTCGATATGGGCGGCACGTCGACCGATGTCGCCCACTATGATGGTGCGTATGAACGCGCCTTCGAGACGCTGGTCGCGGGCGTGCGGATGCGCGCGCCGATGATGCAGATCCACACGGTCGCGGCGGGTGGCGGTTCGATTTGCCAGTTCGACGGCGCGCGCTATCGGGTCGGACCGGAATCCGCCGGCGCGAATCCGGGACCGGCCTGCTACCGGCGCGGTGGCCCGCTCACGGTGACCGACTGCAACGTCATGTTGGGCAAGCTGCAGTCGGATTTCTTTCCGCATGTCTTCGGGCCGAACCAGGATGCGCCGCTCGACGCCGCCGTGGTGAAGGAAAAATTCGCCGAATTGTCCGAAGGGATCCGCGAGGCCACGGGCGACGTGCGCAGCCCGGCCGAAGTCGCGGACGGGTTTCTCAAGATCGCTGTCGAGAACATGGCGAACGCGATCAAGAAAATCTCCATCGAGCGCGGCTACGACGTGACCGAATACACGCTCTGCTGTTTCGGCGGCGCGGGCGGACAGCATGCCTGTCTGGTCGCCGACGCCCTGGGCATGACGCAGGTCTTGATCCATCCCTTCGCGGGTGTGTTGTCGGCCTACGGCATGGGGCTTGCCGATATCCGGGCGATCCGGGAGCGCACGGTCGAGGCGGTGCTGGACGCGTCGGTGATGGCCGGGGTCGAGAGTGCGCTGGATGAATTGGCGGCGGATGCCGAGCAGGAGGTCTTGGGTCAAGGGGTGAAACCGGACCGGATCGAGGTACACCGGCGGCTCCACCTCAAATACCAAGGGACCGACACCGCCCATGTGGTCGATCTGGATTCCGTCGAGGCGATGGTCGCGGCGTTCGAGGCCTCGCACCGACAGCGCTACGGATTCGTTATGCAGGAAAAGCCGTTGATCGTGGAAAGCGTCGCGGCCGAAGCGGTCGGTCTCGCCTCCGATGTCGGCGAGAAGTCGAAGACGGCGGTAGCGGCCACCGGCACGCCGGCGCCGCGCGCCAGCGTGCAGGCGCGGATGGCCGGGGCGGATCACGATGCGCCGGTCTTCGACGTGACCGATCTCAAGCCGGGCCACCGTATCATGGGGCCGGCGGTCATCGCCGAGCCGGTCGCGACGACGGTGCTCGAACCCGGCTGGCAGGCCGAGATGACCGGCACGGGCGACCTGGTGCTGCGCCGCGTCGTGCCCTTGGATCGCGTCGAGGCGATCGGCACCCATTGCGACCCGGTCATGCTGGAGGTCTTCAACAACCTGTTCATGTCCGTCGCGGAACAGATGGGTCTGACGCTGCAGAACACGGCCTATTCGGTGAACATCAAGGAGCGGCTGGATTTCTCCTGCGCGGTGTTCGACGCGAAAGGGCAGCTCATCGCGAATGCGCCGCACATGCCCGTGCATCTGGGATCGATGGGTGAAAGCGTTCGCGCGGTGATCGAGAACAATGTCGGGACGATCCAGCCGGGCGACGTCTATGTCTTGAATGCCCCCTATAACGGCGGGACGCATCTACCGGATGTCACGGTGATCACGCCGGTCTTCGACGACGACGGCCGGTCGATCCTGTTCTATGTCGGCAGCCGCGGTCATCACGCCGACATCGGCGGCACCATGCCGGGGTCGATGCCGCCCGACACCAAGACCGTCGAGGAAGAGGGCGTGTTGATCGATAACTTCAAGCTGGTCGATCGCGGCGACTTTCGCGAAGCGGCGATGCGCGACCTGCTGGCGTCCGGCGAGTATCCCGTCCGCAACGCGGATCAGAACATCGCCGACCTGAAGGCGCAGATCGCCGCCAACGAAAAAGGCGTGCGCGAGCTGCGCCGCATGGTCGATCACTTCACCTTGCCCACGGTCGTGGCCTACATGGACCATGTGCAGGCGAATGCCGAGGAATCGGTCCGCCGCGTCATCGACGTGTTGAAGGACGGCAGCTTCGCCTACGAGATGGATGACGGCAGCGTCATCAAGGCCACCATCTCCATCGACCGCGAGAAACGCGGCGCACGGGTCGACTTCACCGGCACCAGCCCGCAACGGCCGACCAACTTCAACGCGCCGTCGGCGGTGTGCCGGGCGGCGGTGCTTTATGTCTTCCGAACCCTTGTCGACGACGATATCCCGATGAACGAGGGCTGCTTAAAGCCCATCGACATCGTCCTGCCGGAGGGCTGCATGCTGCGCCCGGCCTACCCGGCCGCCGTGGTGGCGGGCAACGTGGAGACCTCGCAATGCATCACCGACACGCTGTACGGCGCGCTCGGCGTGATGGCGGCGGCGCAGGGGACGATGAACAACGTCACCTTCGGCAACGACCGGCACCAGTATTACGAGACGGTCTGCGGCGGGTCGGGCGCGGGGCCGGACTTCGACGGCACGTCGGCGGTGCATACGCATATGACCAATTCGCGCCTGACCGATCCCGAGGTGCTGGAATGGCGCTTTCCGGTCGTCCTCGAACGGTTCGAGATCCGCACCGGGTCCGGCGGGCGCGGCCGCCACACGGGCGGCGACGGCACGGCGCGGCGGATTCGCTTTCTCGAAGAGATGGAGTTGGCGATTCTGTCGGGCCATCGCGTGGTCGCACCCTACGGCATGGCCGGGGGAGAGCCGGGCGCCTGCGGCCGCAACTGGGTCGACCGGGCGGACGGAAGCCGCACGGAAATGAGCGGTACCGACGCCGCCGTGATGCATCCCGGCGACGTCTTCGTGCTGGAGACGCCGGCGGGCGGCGGCTACGGCGACCCTATGCCTCAGCGCGACGCCGCGGAGTGAAATAGAGGTCTACGTCAGCGTTTGATGTGCCAGCGGATGCTCAGGACGCTGAGTCCATATGAGGTTAGCGCTTGAACATCCGCCGGTATTTGGTTTCAGGCAACTTGAATCGTGATTTACGAGAAGGGGGGCAGCCATCCCATCACTTCGACCTGAATGAAACGGTCATTCGTTGGAAGGATAGTGTTTATCCCGACAGTGGCATGGGAAGTGTCGCGAATGCCTATCGCAAGCCTTGTTCTCGTAACGCCGTTAATATCGACAGACTCGAATTCCGGGTCAGGTAGATAGGCTACCCCGTCGTTGGTGCTGTTGAACCGTACCATCACCGATGCTTGGGCCGGCACTATGTCTGCGGTGTCCAACCAAATTTTGAACGAATCTGGATTGCCGATTTTTACGCCTGCGGCGAATGCCGTGCTTGCGTCGGGGCCGGTTGGCGTGGGTGTAAGGCTGAACGAAGCATTTGCGACTGCGCTAACGAGCGGAGCAGGGACGGATGCGTCGGGATGTTTGATGAAGTGGTTCAGGGTACCTCCAACATTCTTGATTTCCACATTGAAATGCTGCCATTGGTTCCCGGCGCCGTAGGGGTCCGGATCCGCGGAACCGCCAATTTCCCGATATTGCGTTCCGTCCGACACAAAGAGGCTGCCGTCATCTGTTATGACGAGGGAATATCTGTTGTCGCCTCCTGGATTGGGTAGAGCGTTGGCAGGAAACGGCGTCATCGAGATAGGATTTACGAACCTTTGGGTTGATTGATCGTTGGTCATAGCACCCTCCTATAAAAAACTTTAAGTTGAATTTAGGAGGTTTGAGTATTTTTTGCCGAAATAGAGGAGTCAATATTTTTAAAGTATTTTAAACAACTGTATAAATTTAAATAAAATTAGTTATCGTATAAATATAATTTCTAAATAGAATAACAAATGATTTCTATTCTAAAGTTATTTTCTTTCAGAAAATCTACTTTTGATTGTTTAAATGCGTGTTGATTTGGATTTTTGGGGAGGGTCTCCACCTTGCCGATAGGGGGTGACCTCGATTTATCGTGATGACGCCAACTCGGCGTTCGGTTTATAGCCGCTCCACGCGAACCAGTAGGCGATATGGCCGCTCAGGCGGCGCAGCGATTTGCCCGATGCGTTTGTGAGCGCGGTTTCGGTTTCGGTCCAGGTCTGGACGCCTGATATCAGTTTGCCGTCCTTCGCGGTGAACTGCAGTCCTTCGGATGCATAGGCGCGGACCGTTCGGGTCGCCGCGTCGCCGATCAGGACGACGGGCAGGTCGCCGATCCGGTCGTTTATCACGTGGCGGTCCGTGAAGAAGGCGACCGGCCAGGCCTTTTCATGCGCCCCGTCGCGCAAGGCGAAGACGAAATCCTTCGGTTTCAGGCGTTTGTCCGCGGTCAGTACCGGGAACATCAGGTCGGGGCTGGCAAAATACTCGCCATAAGGCAGGCCGGGTTCGTACGGTCGCTGATGCCCCGTGTTGAGCGACAGGACCTTGGTCTTCGGGTGGCGTTTGTGCCATTGCCGCCAACTGGTGATCGTGACGGGCCGGATCTTCAGCTCGATGCCGGAGCCTGTCAGTTCGCCGACCACGGGGCGGCCGGTGAACTGGTTCCACAACGAATTGGTTTCGCGGTCGAACATCAGCTTGTTCGAGCGATACAACAGTCCCGACGACCCGAACACCAATGGCTTCTCCCGGCCCTCGACCTCAGTCTCGAATAGGATGCCCGAACCGCACAGCGTGCAGTAGGCGAGCGCGACCGGCACGCCGCCGATCACGTCGTTGAACATCTCGTGCCAGTCGAGAATGCGCAGCGGATAGGCCCGCGCGTCGCCGTTGATCTCGACGCCGAAGACCAACTCGTCCTCGGTCAGATAGGTCGCCTTTTCCGGCGCGATCAGCTCGGGATTGTCGAGCGAGGGGATGCCGTCCTTCAGCACGCCGCCCCAGACGATCTCCTCCAGGCGTATCTCGTGTTTCACCCGCGGGTAGACGAAGCTGACGAAGCCAGGGTCGATGGCGATCAAGGCGCGCGCCTTGAAGGCGTCGAAGCCCGCAAAGGGTTCGATTTCGGGATGGTCTTCCTGCCACAGCATCCAGTCGGCCCATTCGCGGCGCGTCTCGTCCTCACTGCCGGTCAGCGCCCGCAATGCGTGGTTGAGCCGGTCGGCATCTTCGTCGAAATACCGCAAGGCGAGGATCAGCGCGGCAATCGCATCGGGTTTTCCCCGGTCCCGAAGCGCGTGAATCGCCGCATGCCGATGTCCGGGATCGTTATGGATGAGATGATGGGCCGCGGCGAGCACGAGCACCGCTTCGCGGTCTTCCTGCGTCATCGGTTTCTTCTCGGACTTGGCTGCCGGGGGCTTGTCCTCTTTTGTTTCGGCGGGGTTGGCGTCGGCCCAAGCCGGCGCGCCAAGGGCGAGGCCGAGGAGGACCGCAAGGGCGGGAAGATGATTTTTCATCCGAATTCCTTCGTGTCGTTACCCGTACATGCCCGTCCGGATGGTGGCGCTCAAATGAAGGCGGGTCACGATTTCGTCACGCCGGCACGGGGAACAGAGTCATTTCTGAGCATTTCCAGTGTTTCCACCGGTGGAACTGTTGCATTTTCACACCACCCTGGGCGGATTCACGCTCAAATCGGCGTGAGCTGTGACGCCGCTCCTTGGCTGGTTAAGGAAATGGGCCTATTTGGATAGACGAAGAAAACTTCATACGCAGGAATGACCGTGACCCACTTGATCAAAAGCGCGACTAGGATGTTGCTCGTCTTGGCCACCTTGGGCTTGACTGCGGGCATGGCGGTCGCGCTGCCCTCCAGTCTGCCGAGCAGCGACCGGCTGGACTTCGTGGTCACCCGCAACGGAGAGGCCATCGGCACCCATCGCTATCGGTTTACCCGCGATGGCGACCGCGTAAAGGTGGATATCCAGACGGAAATCGACTTCAAGGTTCTGTTTGTGCCGCTGTACCGCTTCCGCCACGTATCGCAGGAAGTCTGGGATGGCGATAAGCTGGCGTCGTTGAAGTCGAGCACCAATGACAACGGCGAACCGGTCAGGCTGGAAGTCAAGGCCGTGGACGAGGTGCTGGCGGTCAAGGGCGGGGAGACGGTGGAGAAGGTGGACGCCAAGGCGGTGCCGGCCAGCCTGTGGAATGTCGTGTCGGTCAAGCGGAACAAGATGGTCGGCACCGTCGATGGCGCGATCCTGAAGACGCAGGCGACCCATCTTGGCGAGGACGTGGTTAAGGTCGGCGGTCAGTCGATTGCGACCGAACATTATCGCGTGACCGGCGATTACCAGCGGGAGCTTTGGTACGACCGGACGGACGGGACGTTGGTCCGCGTCCGGTTCACGGCGAGCGACGGATCGCAGGTCGAATACGTTCGGGCGGCCAGAGGCGCGAAGCCGCTCGGTTGAACCGCGTCCGGCGCGGGTTTAGTCTCCCCAGAGCCACTGTATTGGCCAATCGGCCGGGAGGACGGCGTGACGGCGAATGCGGCCCATGCCATTGTAACCGACGCGTTTATCGAGGAATTGCAGGCGTTTCTCGGCGACCGGGTCTCGACGGCGCAGGCCGTTCGCGACCATCACGGGAATGGCGAGGACTATCTGCCGATCCAGCCGCCGGATGCCGTCTGCTTCGCCCGGACGACCGAGGAGGTCGCGCAAATCGTATCGCTTTGCGCGCGCGACCGTGTTCCGGTCATCCCTTACGGCACCGGCACCTCGCTGGAAGGGCATATCCAGGCCGTCCACGGCGGGATCAGCATCGACCTGAGTCAGATGGACGCGGTGCTGGAGGTGAATGGCGAGGACCTGGACTGCCGTGTCCAGGCGGGCGTGACGCGCAAGCAACTGAACACCTATCTCCGCGATACCGGGCTGTTTTTCCCGATCGATCCCGGCGCCGATGCGTCGCTCGGCGGGATGGCGGCCACGCGGGCCAGCGGCACCAACGCGGTCCGTTACGGCACGATGCGGGAAAATGTCCTCGGGCTGACCGTTGTCCTACCCGATGGCCGGATCGTGCGGACCGGCGGCCGGGCCCGGAAATCGGCCGCGGGATATGACCTGACCCGGCTCTATGTGGGCTCGGAAGGGACGCTCGGCGTGATCACCGAGGTGCATCTCCGGCTCTACGGTATTCCGGAGGCGATCACCTCGGCGGTCTGCCAATACCCGTCGCTGGAAGATGCCGTGAACACCGTCATCCTGACGATCCAATCCGGGATTCCGGTGGCGCGCATCGAGTTGCTCGACGAGGTGCAGATGCGCGCCTGCATCGCCTATTCGGATTTACAGGGATACGACGAGAAACCGACACTGTTCTTCGAGTTCCATGGAACCGAGGCGTCGGCGGCCGAACAGGCCGAGATGGTGCGGGCGATTTCCGACGATTTCGGGGGCAGCGCCTTTCAATGGACCGCCAAGGCGGAAGAGCGTACCGCCCTTTGGCAGGCGCGGCATGACGCCTTCTACGCAGGATTGGCGCTCGCGCCGGGCAAGAAGGGGATCGCGACGGACGCCTGCGTGCCGATATCGCGGCTCGCGGAATGCATCCTGGAGACGCGCAAGGATATCGACGCGTCCGGGTTCGTGGCGCCGATCGTCGGCCATGTCGGCGACGGCAATTTTCATCTCATCATCCTGGTCGACCCGGATGACGCGGACGAGATGCGCCGGGCCTACGAGTTGAACGACCGGCTGATCCAACGGACGCTCGCTTTCGGCGGCACCTGCACCGGCGAGCACGGTATCGGCCAGGGCAAGATGCATTTCCTGACGGCGGAACACGGCGATGCGGTCAGCGTCATGCGGGTCCTGAAACGATCGCTCGATCCCGACAACATCATGAACCCCGGGAAAATCATCAGCGTCTAACGGTGTGCAGCTAATCCGCCTACGAAAGGCAGAAGTCGTCTAGCCAGCGCGCGACCGCCATCATGTCCGCGTCCCGATCTCGGAAGCCCAGCACCTGCAGGCCCACCGGCATGCCGTCGACCGCGAGGCGGGGCAGGGTGATGCAAGGGGCGGCCGTTAGCGTCCAGAAAATCTGAAAAGACCGGTTACCGGTATTCTCCAGGCCAAGCGGGGCGGGGCCGGCGGCGGTCAGCGTCACGAAACCGTCGGCGATGTCGGCGATGGCGTCGACCTGCGCCCGGATTTCCGATTGCCGGGCGAGCGCATCGAGGAATTCGCCGCGGGTCATCGCGAGGGCCGCGTCCAATCGTTCCTGCGCCATCGCGCTTAGTTGGCCCGGGTGGCGCTTTGCGTATTCGGCGAAGGGCCAACGGCGCTCGTAGGCCGAGATCGTTCGCGCGATTTCGTCCACATCTTCCAGCAGACTTTCCAGATCGGCGACTGTCCGGCTGTTGCCGCGATCGAGAATTCGGACGCCGCTCGCCGCGATGCGGTCGAGCGTGGTTTCGAAGTCCTGCCGCATCGGGTCGTCGACCGCGCGCCAGCCATCGGTGCAGAGCCGCACCAGCGTTTCCGGTTTGCGGGCGTCGGGCAGCGCGGCGGGGCCGTCCAACCCCGGATGCGGCGGCGTGCCGCCGACGACCGACGCGATGTAATGCGCGATAGCCCATGCATCGGCCATTGTGCCGGCGATCGTTCCCAACGTGTCATGGCTCAGCGAGAGCGGGTGGATTCCGCCGATGTTCAGGGCGGCGTGGGTCGGCTTGTATCCGTAGACGCCGCAATAGGCGGCCGGCCGCACGATCGACCCGGCGGTTTGCGTGCCCAAGGCCACCGGGACCATGGATGCGGCGGTGGCCGCGGCGGACCCGCTCGATGATCCGCCGGGCGTCCGCGCCAAATCATACGGGTTGCGCGTGGGACCCGAGGCACCGGTCGCGAACTCCGTCGTGACGGTCTTGCCTGGAACGACCGCGCCGCCGTGCCGCAAGGCGAAGACGCAGGCGGCGTCACGGTTCGATTGCCAGTGGTCGAAGATCGGGCTGTTCATCTGCGTCGGCATGTCCGCCGTTTCGATGATGTCCTTGACCCCGACGGGGCAACCGTCGATGGGGGACAACGGCCGGTTCGCCGCATACCGCGCGGTCGAGGCGTCGGCCTCGGCGCGCGCGGCGTCTACATCGAGATGCGCGAAGGCGGCGACCGCCGGTTCCAGCGCGCCGATCCGTTCGAGACATTTTTCGAGAAAACCGCGGGGCGTTTCGCTACCGTTCAGAAAGGCCGGGACACGATCGACGAAGGCGGGCGGCGGCGTGCGTTTCGGGTCGAAGACGCCGATCGGATGGATGTCGTCGGCGGACTGTTTCTTGCTGGTCATTCTGCGGCTTCCCTATCGCGGGTGGGGGTTGCGGCGGCGGATCGATTGCCATAGATCAGCCGGTGGGAGGGCGACTTTCCCTTGCCGGCGCGATTACGCTAAGAAGATAGCAAGCATACACTGGTTTTTTGTGACGGCTTGCCGTGAGGGGTCGAGGGCAGGTCGTCGCGTCACACAGATTTTGCGGAGATTCAACGGTGTCCGAGCGCTCTTTACCTTTGTCACGTTTCAAGGTCGTCGACTTAACCGCCCATCGCGCGGGCCCAACGGCGGTGAGGCAGTTGGCCGACTGGGGCGCGGAAACAATCAAGATCGAAGCGCCGGCCGCTATCAACAAGGAAAAGACCGGCACCCTCGGCGCGCGTCACGGGTTCGACTTGCAGAACCTGCACCGCAACAAGCGGAGCCTGACCCTCAACCTGAAATCGGATGAGGGCAAGGAGGTGTTCTTCAAGCTGGTCAAGGAGGCGGATGTCGTCGTCGAGAATTACCGCTCCGCCGTGAAGCACCGTCTCGGCATCGACTACGAGGCTTGCCGGAAGGTCAATCCGCGGATCGTCTACGGCAGTATCTCGGGCTTCGGACAGGACGGTCCTTACGGCAAGCGCCCCGGCGTCGACCAGATCGCGCAGGGTATGGGCGGGCTCATGTCGGTCACGGGCCTGCCGGGGCAGGGGCCGGTGCGTGTCGGTATTCCGATCTGCGATCTGACGTCCGGGATGTTCCTGGCCCAGGGAATCCTGATCGCGTTGTTGGAGCGGGAGATTTCCGGCGAAGGGCAATGGGTGCACACGTCATTGCTGCAAGCGATCATCTCGATGATGGACTTCCAGGCCGCGCGTTACCTCAAGGA
Source organism: Alphaproteobacteria bacterium (assembly GCA_028281325.1). Taxonomy (GTDB): domain Bacteria; phylum Pseudomonadota; class Alphaproteobacteria; order UBA8366; family UBA8366; genus JAJFJD01. Next base: position 85,205 of record JANQKC010000014.1, on the reverse strand, counting down.
CGGCGACGTGCCCAAGCAAGCCGGCAACAACCATCCGACCGGCATTCCCACCGGCGTTTTCCCGACGGCGGACGGCCATATCAACATCGCCGCATCGGGCACCGTGCTGTTCGAACGGTTATGCAAAACGCTGGAGTTGGAGCGGCTGCTCGACGACGACCGGTACAACAGTTTCGGCGCCCGGCGGGAGAACCGCGACGAGCTGAACGGCATCATCGGCGACGTGACCAGCACGAAGCCCAGCCAGCACTGGGTCGATGCCCTGAACGAGGCGGGCGTGCCGTGCGGGCCGATCTACGACATGCAGCAGGTCTTTTCCGACCCGCAGGTCCAGCATTTGGGAATCGCGACGCCGATGGAAAGTCCGGCCGTCGGGACGTTTCCGATCGTCGGCCAGCCGCTGATGATGAGCCGGACGCCGCAGCCGGACAAGATTCGCCGCCCAACCCCCGAATTGGGCGAACAGACGGAAGAGATTCTCGCCGAATTGGGCTATAGCGAACAACAGATCGAAGCCTTGCGCGGCAAGCAGGTCGTTTAGCGCCGAATGCCGGCGCGATGAAACGCATCAACACAAGAGGACGCCATGGAACTCAAGACCGATAAGATGATCGCGGAAAAGAAGGACGGCGTGGGGTGGTTGACTTTCAACAGTCCGGCCCGCCGCAACGCCGTCTCCCTCGAAATGTGGGAAGCCATCGGCACGGTCATGGACGATTATGCGCAGGATCCGGACGTCCGTTGTTGCGTCATGACGGGAGCCGGCGATAAGGCGTTCGTCTCCGGCGCCGATATCTCGCAGTTCAAGGAAAAGCGCAACGATGCCGAGGCGGCCGCCGAATACGACCGGGTCTCCAGCGACTCGCGGCGCAAGCTCGGCGACTTCGAGAAACCGCTGATCGCGATGATCCGGGGCTATTGCCTGGGCGGCGGCCTGGGAGTCGCCATGAGCGCGGATTTCCGGATCGCGAGCGAAGATTCGCAATTCGGTATCCCGGCGGCGCGCTTGGGCATTGCCTATACCTTCGAGAACGTCCAGCGCTTGGCGTCGCTCGTCGGGCCGTCCTTCGCCAAGGAAATTTTGATCACCGGGCGACGTCTGTCGGCGGCGGAAGCCTATCAAATCGGTTTGATCAATCGTGTGGTGCCGGTCGACGCGCTGGCCGCTACGGTGCAGGAATTCACCGACGCGATCACGGAGAACGCGCCGTTGTCGATGCGGGCGTCCAAGCTGACGATCGCGGAGATCCTGAAGGACAAGGAAGACCGCGACTACGACATGATCGATGGACTGAAGAAGGCGTGCTTTGACAGCAAGGATTACCAGGAAGGGCGGGAGGCGTTCATGGCGAAACGCAAACCGCAGTTCACGGGAGCCTGACCCGCCGTCGGGGATCGCATTGATCTTGCGTTCGGGGCAAAACGCGTGGCGACGGCTGGTTGCGCCGGCGGCGTTGTTGCTTTCCGTCGTCGGCCTCAATCTGGCGCTTGCGGCGCAGAATGTGTGGCCGACCTTATGGCTTCGCCCGACGACCGAGATATCGACGGAACTCTTGGCGCTCCTGCTGCTGCTTGCCTTGTGGGGCGAATGGCGCGGTCCGGTGCCGTGCTGGCTGCGTCGCACCGCCGTTGCCGTTGTCGGTCTGCTGATCCTCGGCCGGTACGGGGATGTCACCGCACATGCCTTGTTCGGCCGACCGATCAATCTCTATTTCGATCTCGGTCATCTTCCGAATGTCATGGCGATGACGGCGGAGGCCCGATCCACCGCCGACCTGATTCTCTTTACCTTGGCGGCCCTTGTCTTACTTGCGGCGGCAGCCGTCGGCATATGGCTGGCCATGCGGACCGTGACCGACGCGATGCGAGACCGGGCGTCCCGGCGTTGCGTGATCGCAATCGCCGGCGCGGCGTTGACGGTTTTTGCCGTCGGCCAAGGCAGCGATAGCGCGACCATCAACAAGCGGTTTGCGTTGCCGGTTACGCCGGTCTATGCGGACCAGGTCGGATTCACGGCCAAGGCCCTGGCCGGTGTCGGCCCGTCGACCGACTTTATGAAGGGCGACGTTGTATCGTCGGATCTGGCCCGGTTGGAGAATGGCGACGTTTTCGTCTTCTTCCTGGAGTCATACGGTGCGGTGGCGCACGAGGACTCGGACCTGTCCCGTTCCGTCGTTCCAAGATTGCAGCGGCTGCAGGACCGGCTTGGCGATGAAGGCTGGCATATGGCGTCCGCTTTCCTGATCTCGCCGACATTCGGCGGCGCCTCGTGGCTGGCGCATTCCAGTTTCCTGTCGGGGCTGACGGTATCACGGAACCAGGACTATCAACTGCTCCTAAGCACCCGCCGTCCGACCATGGTGGATGTTTTCCGAAAGGCGGGGTATCGATCGGTGGCGCTGCTTCCCGGTATCAAGCGGGCATGGCCGGAGGGTGCGTATTACGGTTACGACCGGATCTATGATTCGCCGTCGTTGGATTACGCCGGGCCCGACTTCGGCTGGTGGTCGATTCCCGACCAATTTTCGTTGGAGCAGATGTACCGCCGGGAGGTCGCGCCACCCGGGCGACCGCCGCTCTTCGTCGTCTTTCCGACCGTCACGAGTCATATGCCCTTCGAACCCGTACCGCCCTACCTCGATGATTGGTCGATGGTCACAAGCGAAGGCGCCTTTCATGGCAATATGCCCGAGACGGTTGACGGCCCGCACGACGGGCGGCGGTTGAGGCGGTCCTATGGCCGCTCGCTTGCCTACGGTCTCGATTTGGTTGACGGGTTCATGCGGCATCGCAGCCCCGAGGATGCCTTCGTCGTCGTGATCGGTGATCATCAACCGCCCGCCATTGTCAGCGGCCCCGAGGCCGATTGGATGGTGCCGGTTCACATATTTACGAAGAAGGCTGGAATCCTGGAGCGTTTCGAAGATGCCGGGTTCCGGCGCGGTACGCTCCCGCAGGGGGCGTCGATCGCCGGAATGGCGCAATTTCATGGAATTATCCTAGAAGCCCTACACGGCGGCGATGGCTAACCCCATCTATCGAGGAATGGTTTGATCCTTTCGTGGTGATTCCGTAGCCTGTGCCCGATCACGCGCGGGTTGGATCGATCGAGCCCAAAGAACGCGGAGAACCATTAGTGAAAAAGCTGGTCATAGGCGTCGTCGCCGTCATCGTCATTCTGATCGCGGCCGTTTTGGTCGCACCCAGCTTCGTGGATTGGAACGCGCGGAAGCAGCAGATCGCCGAACTGGTCAAGGATGCGACCGGCCGGGATTTGACCATCAACGGCGATATCGACGTTACGATCCTTCCCCGTCCGGCGTTTCGTGTCGAAGATGTCCGCTTATCGAATGCGGCGGGCGGGAGCGCGCCCGAGATGGTTCGATTGCCGGAAGCGCGTGTCAGCGTCGCCTTCGGCCCGCTGTTCGAAGGGCAGCTCGCAATCGTCGTCACCTTGCTGCGCCCAACCGTGAACCTGGAGAAATCGGCGGACGGCCGCACAAATTGGCAATTCGATACAGCCGCGCCGACGGCCGGTGACGCCGTGCCCGGCGAACAGAGTGGCGGCCAAACCGACGGGCCCAACGTGAAGCTGGACAGCTTCCGCATTGTCGATGGGACGATCAGCTATCTCGATGCCGAGAAGGGCGCCTTCGAACGAATCGAGAGGCTGAACTCGGATATCTCGTTCGATTCGTTGCAGGGCCCGTTCCGCCTGGAGGGCGAGACGACCGTCCGCGGCCTTCCGGTTTCGATCGAAGCGTCGACGGGGCGGCTGAAACCCGACGAACCGCTGTCCTTCCTGGTCGAGATGAAGACGCCGGGCGGCAATACGGAAATGCAGGTGCGGGGAAACCTGTCGGACTCGACGGGCGACCCTTCCGTGAAGGCCGAAGTGACGGCGACCGTTGAGGACGCCGCCGCGTTGTTGCGCGCATCGCTCGGCGGGACGCCGCCGCCCGTGATGGCGCAGCCGTTGTCGATTCAGGCGGGGCTTGATGCGTCGGCCGAGGCCGTCGCTCTCAACGCCATCGAGGTCGAGTTCGGCGAGGCGCGTTTGACCGGCGACATCAAAGCGGAACTCGGTGCGACCCAAAAGGTGTCGGCGGTGCTGCGGGCCGGCAATCTCAATCTCGACGCTTTTCTCGATGGCGGTTCGGACGCGACCGCCAAGACCCCTGACAGCGCGGCCGGCGGTTCGGACACATCGCCGACGACGGATGGCGAACCGGGGCCGCCGCAGATGAAGACGACGGAGGCCGGCGGTTTCGAGTTGCCAATGGACCTCGACGCGACGGTCGATGTGTTGGCGGATGTCGTGCAATACCACGGCTCGGTCATTCGCGGCGTGACCGTCAAGACCGCGCTCAAGGGCGGCCGCATCGCCGTCGAGGATGTCAGCGCAGTGTTTCCGGGCAACTCGACCGTCGCCGTGAACGGGTCTGTCGTCGCGGCGAACGGCGAGCCGCAAATCGACCTTCGCGTGAACGGCCGATCGGATAATCTGCGCGAGGTTCTTGAATGGCTCGACGTCGATATCGCCGCCGTGCCGGCCGACCGGTTGCGCCGGTTCACCCTATCGACCGACGTGGCGGGAACGCCGCGAAATCTGACCGCGCGCAACATTGCGATGAAACTCGATTCCAGCCAGATTTCCGGCGGCCTTGCGCTGGTTCTTCGGGATAAACCCGCCTTCGGTCTTCGGCTCGCGGTCGACAAATTGAATTTGGATGGGTATCTCCCGCCGAACGACCGCCCGATCAACGTCAGTCCCGGCCTTCCGGCGGGACAGAAAGCCGGATCGGAGGAGACGCCTGCCGATGAGACGCCGGCGTATGTCGAGGCAATCGAGCTCCTGAATCGGTTCGACGCGAATATCGATGCGACGGTCGGCACGGTCATCGTATCGCGAACGCCGGTTTCCGGTTTGGCCGTCGATCTTACGGTGGTGAATGGCGGGCTCGATATCCGGCGCCTAAAAGTGGACGATTTTGCCGGTGTCCGGGCGGATGCGAAGGGCAAGCTCGGTATCGCGACGGGGCAGCCGAGTTTCGAGGCGGAGTATCGGATCGACGTGACCGACAAACCGCGTTTCGTCCGTTTTCTCGGCAATCCGCCGGAACTCCGGAATCGTCAATTCGGGCGCATCGCGGCATCGGGCAAGGGCAGCGGGTCGCTCGAGTCCCTATCGCTTGACACCAAGCTTGAGGCGATGGGCGGTACGCTCGTCCTTGACGGATCGATTGCGCAGCCGCTCTTGGCGCCGCAATTCAATCTTGCGGCGACGCTCCGGGCGCCCGAACTGGTCAGGGTCTTGCAGCTCGCGGTCGACGACTATTCGCCCGCGGCGGGGAAACTGGGGCCGGTCGATTTATCCGTTCAGGCGGAAGGATCGCTTGGGTACATCAAGCTCAGCAACATCGCGGGCCACGCGGGCCCGGTCAGCTTGCGCGGCAATGCCGATGCCAATTTTGAGGGCGACCGGCCGAAACTGCGCGCCAGCCTGAGCACGAGCGAAGTATTGCTCGATCTATTCCTGCCGCTGGAATCGCAACGGCGATCCGCGTTGCCGGCGCGCCACCGCATCATCAAGACGGCGGCGAAAAGCATCACCGTCCCGAACCCCGGCGAAAGGTGGTCGAAAGATCGCCTGGACCTTGCCGCTCTCCGCTCTATCGATGCGGAACTCTCGCTGAGCATGTCGGCGCTCACCAAGGATCCCTACCGTCTCAGCAATCCCAAGGCCGATGTTCTCTTGGAGAAGGGCAAACTTACGCTGCGGTCCTTCGAATCCGGGTTTTCGACCGGGACGGTCACGGCGACCGGCGAGGCGGACGCCCAGACCGACACGCTGACCGCGGCTTTGAACGTCGCGGCAAAGGATGTGGACGTGGCGGATGTCGTCAACGCGCTGCGCGATTATCAGGTGCGGCTCGGACCGATTCGGTTCGGGACGAGGGTGAAGGGACCCGTGGCGGTTACGGCAAACATGGCGACGACCGGCGGCAGCGCGCATGATCTGGTCAATGCGTTGAACGGCAAGGGCCGTATCACCGGCCAGCTGCAAACGGCGTTTTCAAGTGAAACGCGCGGGACCAGCGCGGTCGCGGGATTGGCGGGCGCGTTGTTGGGCGAGAAGGTGAAGGAGCTGCGCGGCGTAACGAATGTCGTGCAGGGAACGGATTTGTTGTTGTCGGCGTTCGACGGCGCCTCGACCCTGAACGGCGACATCGTTATCGCCAACGGCGTAGCGTCGACGGAAAATCTTGTTCTGGTCGGTCGGGGCGGACGGGCGTTGACCGCCGGAACAGTTCATCTGCCGCGATGGACGCTCGATAGCGTGACCGACGTGACGCTTGGGCAGGACGACGACCCCTATCTCGTCGCGGAGATGACGGGTGCGCTCGACGATCCTTACGTTAAAAAGGTGAGCGGCCGTATCCTTCGAACGCGGCAGGCGCCAGCGCAGCAGGCCCCATCGTCCGGGCAACCGGCCGATCAAGCGCGGGATCCGCTGAAGTCGTTGTTGCCGCGGATACTGAACCCGCAGCCGGCGCCCGCTCCTTCCGGGGAGCCTGCGCCATCCGGTCAGAAAAAGCCCAAACCCGAGGATGTTTTGAAGGATCTATTGCAGGGGTTCAGCCGCTAACGGCGTATCGATCGCCAGGTCGTCATCGGCAGTGCGCATGGAAAGCAGCACATAGACCCTGATCGCGCTTGAAAGGTTGCCGTCCCGTTGCCGGTCGATCTCTGTAACCAACTGATTCACGGTCAGGGCGCGCCGCGCCGCGAGCACTTTTAAGGCGCCCCAGAAAGCATTCTCCAAAGAAACGGATGTACGGTGCCCGGCGATGACGACGGATCGCTTCTTCATGGCGCCAGGATGCGCCAAATCCATTTCGGCCGGATGTCGCGGCCCGGACGCGTCGCGCAAATTTCTCCGTTCTGTCGGCAGTTCCATCTACTTTCACCTGATCGCAGGTCATAATTCAGGAGCGTCAAAGTGGCCCTATCCCGCGCGATTTGGCAATACGGACTCACGGAATCTTGAAGTTTCGCACCGTCTTAACGATTAAGGTCATTGATGAAATTGACAGTCGCTTGAATGGCTTCTTGCCAATTCTGTTCGCTGGTACGGCCCGACCGCTTTCGGGGCTTGAAACTGTGATCGCCATCTTCGAGCCAGTGCAGCCGAATGCTGGGCGGCAATCCATAGCGCGGCACCTCCTCAGCCGTGCCGAAGGGGTCTCGGCTTCCTTGGCAGATCAAGGTCGGCGTTTTCAACGACAGAAGATGTTGGGTACGCAACCGGTCCGGCTTGCCGGGTGGATGGAAAGGGTAGCCCAGGCAAATCAGCCCGTTAACCCGTTTTTCATCGGCCAGCATGCTCGCAATTCTGCCGCCGAGGGATTTGCCGCCGACCACGAGCGGCCGGGTCTCCAGGCCGTCGATGACCTCTTCCCACGCTTGCAGTAGGATCGCTTGCCGGTCGGGTGGACGGCGTCGTCCGGTTTCGCGAACCTTCGTCATGTAGGGGAACTCAAACCGGCCGACCCGTAGGTTTTGCGCCGCAAGACCCTGCGCAAAGGCTTGCACAAAGGGCGTTTCGATGCCGGCGCCGGCGCCGTGGGTCAGAACAACCGTTGCGGCCGCGTTTCGCGGTCCGTCGAAAACAAGGGTCGGAGGCATTTCGGGGTTTCCCGTCGTTATGGTTAATGCCGCGTAAGGGAGTATTCGGTCGGTGTAATCCCTTCGCGGCGTAAAGGAGACGTTAAAGAAATTCCCTTAGAAGATGGGCATTGAGCCATAAGAATAGCGATTTCTCGCGGGGATTTTCGATGAGTGAATTAGCGGTTGTTGAGGAAAAGCTCGTTTCCGACCGGGCCGAAGAACAGTTGGTGACCATGAGGGTCGATAACCAGCATTTCGGATTGTCGATCCTGAGCGTACAAGACATCGTCGAAACGCACACCATCACGCAGGTTCCCTTGGCGCCGTCCGCAATCTCCGGTGTCATGAACTTGCGCGGCCGGATCGTAACCGTCATCAACCTACGCCGCATTTTGGGCAGGACGGATGATTCCGAGAGTCGCATGGGCGTGACGGTCGAATACAAGGGCGATCTCTATACGATTCTGGTCGATGAAATCGGCGAGGTCCGGTTGCTCGATCAGGGCGATTTCGAGGCGGTTCCCGCGACCTTGGATCCGGTCCTCAAGCAGCTTTGCACCGGCATTTATCGAATGGACGAGGAGTTGTTGGCGGTTCTCGATGTCGACCAAATCCTCGATCCCGAGACGATTGCGCAAACGCCGCAGATCCGCTTTATCGCACGCCCGAAGGAAGCGCCCGATGCGCAGAAACGGATCGCCGCCAAGAAGAAACTGGCCGACGTGTCCGAGGCGGAGATGGATGAAGCCGACGGCGACGCGGAGGCCGATGCCGAACCAAAGAAAGCGACGCCGCGTAGATCGAAAAAGGCGTTGAAGAAGAAACTGACGAAGAAGCCGGCCGCTACCCCACCGCAAAACAGCAAATCCGCCATCGACGACGAGGAAGCAGGAGCCGACGCCGAGCCGGAGGCCGATGATGCGTCGCCGACTGTGATCGCGCTGCACGATAAGGAGAAGGATAGCAAGGAGAGGGATGCCGCGGCGGGGTCGACCAACGTTGACAGAACGCCGCCTGCGGCCGCGCCCGAACCGAGTTCGGCGTCCGCCGAAGCGCCGGCCGCCCCCAGCAGTTCGGGCCCGGATGCCAGCATCTTCGAGGATCTTGGCGGCGCAGGCGTTCTAACCGGTATCGTCGAAGCGTTCTACGAGAGGGTTCTCGCCGACAAGGGCCTCGCTGACTTCTACGATGGCGCGGATATGGATGCGCAGATGGATGCGTTGCAGGTCTGCCTGACGGCGGCGCTTGGCGGGCCGGCGGATGGCGCTGTGCCGTCCGGTCATTCATGGCTGGTGCCGAAAAAGGGCATGGACGACGACAACTTCAACACCTGCCAGGCCATCATGGAAGAGACATTGCAGTCCAAATCGGTGCCAGAAGGCGTGATCTTCCGGATTTTGGCCGCGATCGAACTGAAGCGTGAAAGCATCGTCGACTAGGAGCGACCGTCGGGGGCGTATTGCCCCCGATCTAGGCTTTTTCGCCGGTCATCGATGCCGGGTCGACCCATGTGTCGAACTGTTCTTCCGTCACCAAACCGGACGCGACGGCGGCCTCCTTCAAGGTGGTGCCCTCGGCATGCGCGCGTTTGGCTATCTTTGCCGCGTTATCATAACCGATATGCGGGTTGAGCGCCGTGACCAGCATGAGGGATTGGCGGAGCAGCGTGTCGATCCGATCCTGGTTGGCGGCAATCCCGTCGACGCAATTCTTCGCGAAACTGATGCTTGCGTCGCCGAGCAGGCGAAGCGACTGCAACAGATTGTAGATGATCACCGGCTTGAACGTGTTCAGTTCCAAGTGGCCATTCGATCCGGCGATCGTGACGGCGACATGATTGCCCATGACCTGGGCGCAGACTTGCGTCATCGCCTCGCATTGCGTCGGGTTGACCTTGCCCGGCATGATCGACGAGCCGGGTTCGTTTTCCGGCAACAGCAGTTCGCCGAGACCGCTGCGCGGGCCGGACCCGAGCAGACGGATGTCGTTCGCGATCTTCATCAACGATGCCGCGATCGTATTCGTTGCGCCGGACAATTCGACCAAGGCGTCATGCGCCGCCATGGCCTCGAACTTGTTTTCTGCGGGTGTGAACGCAATGCCGGTCAACGCCGATAGCTGATCGGCGAAGGCTTGGTCGAATCCTTCCGGCGCGTTGAGGCCGGACCCCACGGCCGTACCGCCTTGCGCGACCCGGTGCAGGTGAGGCAGGGCGTTCTTGACGCGATCGATGCCGTTCGACAGCTGCGCCGTATAGCCGGAAAACTCCTGACCGAGGGTCAGCGGCGTTGCATCCTGCAAATGTGTCCGCCCGATCTTGACGATGCTCCGGAATTCCTCGGCTTTCGCCTCCAGCGCCGTTTTGAGGATGTCGAGGCCCGGCAGCAGGCAGTCGCGTGTTTCGAGTGCGGCGGCGATATGCATCGCGGTCGGAAAACTGTCATTCGACGATTGCGCACGGTTGACGTGGTCGTTCGGATGGACCGGTTCCTTGGAGCCGGCTTCGCCGCCCAGTGTCTCGATGGCGTGGTTCGCGATCACCTCGTTCAGGTTCATGTTGGTCTGCGTGCCGGAGCCGGTCTGCCAGACGACGAGCGGGAAATGATCGTCGAGATCGCCTGCTATAACGGCATCGCAAGCGGCGACGATGGCCGCCCCGATCCGTGCATCGATATCGCCCGATGCCTGATTGGCCAACGCGGCGGCCTTCTTCTGATACCCGAAGGCGCGGATCAAGCGTTGCGGCATGCGTTCCGTGCCGATCGCGAACAGCTCCTTGCTGCGCTGCGTCTGTGCGCCCCACAGCCGGTTCGCAGGGACCGCTATCTCGCCCATGCTGTCGCGTTCCGTCCGTGTTTCGGGCGTGTCGGTCATGTCGTCTTGCTCCGTTTCTTGGGTCGCTTGGGCTTCTTCGCCTTCTTCGATTCCCGCGCTATATCGAAAGCTCGGCGCGCCCATTCGCTCAGTTCGTCGGGGTCTTCCAATAGGTCCGCTGGCACCTGATGGTAGGACATGGCCACCGGTTTCGATTTGCCTTCGTAGGTGAAAGGGTCCATGCCGGCGTCTTCATAGTCGGCCCGGTTTGCGTCGCCGGTCTTGAAGTACAGCGTGTCATACGCGATCAGGCCGAACATGACGCCGTCGCGGAACAGTCCGGCCCCGCCGAACATCGACCGGATCGTGACCGGGCCAAAGGGCGCGAGCTGGTCGTGCAGAAAAGCGGCGAATTCGGCGTTTACCGGCATCCCGTGATCTCAACGCAGCGCGGCGCGGAATGCAACCGTCGTTGGTTTGAGGTCCGGCTAAAGGTCGCGGAAGAAGTCGTTCCCTTTGTCGTCCGTCACGATGAAGGCCGGGAAGTTCTCCACCTCGATACGCCAGATCGCTTCCATGCCGAGGTCTTCGAACTCGATACACTCGACCTTCTTGATGCAGTCGAGGGCGAGGCGTGCCGCCGGTCCGCCGATCGACCCGAGATAGAAGCCGCCATGCGCTTGGCAGGACTGCCGCACCACGTCGGAGCGGTTGCCCTTGGCCAACATGACCATCGATCCGCCGGCCGCTTGGAAACGTTCGACGAAGGCGTCCATGCGTCCCGCCGTGGTCGGGCCGAACGATCCCGAGGCGTACCCCTCCGGCGTCTTGGCCGGTCCGGCGTAATAGATCGGATGGTCCTTGAAGTATTTCGGCAGGTCCTCGCCCTTGTCCAGCATCGCTTCCAAGCGCGCATGGGCGGCATCGCGCGCGACGATGATCGTGCCGGTCAGCGAAAGGCGCGTCTTCACCGGATGTTGGGTCAGCGTGCCGAGAATATCCGACATGGGCCGTTGCAGGTCGATATCGACCACATCGCCTTCCAGATCCTGGTCCGTCACGTCCGGCATGTATTTGGCCGGGTCGGTTTCCAGTTTTTCCAGGAACACGCCGTCACGGGTGATCTTGCCCAGGATCTGGCGGTCCGCCGAGCAGGAGACGCCCAGACCGATGGGCAGGCTTGCTCCATGCCGCGGCAGGCGGATGACGCGCACGTCATGGCAGAAATACTTGCCGCCGAACTGCGCGCCGATCCCCATCTGCTGCGTCAGTCGGAGGACTTCCTGCTCGAATTCAACATCGCGAAAGGCCTGGCCCTTGTCGCCGCCTTTGGTCGGCAGGTTGTCGTAGTAACGGCAACTCGCCAGCTTGACCGTCTTGAGGTTCTGTTCCGCCGACGTGCCGCCGATCACGATGCCCAAGTGATAGGGCGGGCAGGCGGCGGTGCCGAGGGTGCGGATTTTTTCGTCGAGAAAGGCGACCAGCCGTTCCGGCGTCAGCGTCGACGGCGTCGACTGAAACAAGAAGCTTTTGTTGGCCGAGCCGCCGCCCTTGGCGACGAACAGGAATTTATAGGCGTCGCCCTCGTCGGCGTAGAGGTCGACCTGCGCCGGCAGGTTGTTGCGCGTGTTGGTTTCCTCATACATCGTCACCGGCGAGACTTGGCTGTATCGCAGGTTCAATTGGGTATAGCTGTCGAACACGCCTTTCGAGAGGGCTTCTTCGTCGCCGCCGCCGGTCCAGACCTTCTGCCCCTTCTTGCCCATGATGATCGCGGTGCCGGTGTCCTGGCACATGGGCAGGATGCCGCCGGCGGCGATGTTGGCGTTCTTGAGCAGGTCATAGGCGACAAAGCGGTCGTTGTCCGAGGCTTCCGGGTCGTCGAGGATACTCGCAAGCTGTTTGAGATGGCCCGGCCGGAGCAGATGGCTGATGTCCTTGAAGGCTTCGGTCGTCAACTCGGTCAGCGCCTGCGGATCGACGGTCAGGATTTCTTCGCCGTTGAAGGTGGCGGTGCCGACATGGTCGCCCGTCAATTTCCGATACTCGGTCTTGTCTGCGCCGAGGGGGAACATCGGATGGTATTCGTATTGTTGCTCGCTCATCGTACCCTTTCCATGACACCGATTATGCGCGGGCGTAAGAGTCGGCAAAAAGCCGGGCGCGTCAAGGGCGTCCGCCGCCGACCCGGACATTGGCCGCCGATGTATAGGACGCCTTGTCCGACAGCAGCCAGCAGACCGCCTCGGCGATTTCCTCGGGACGGCCGGCGCGACCCATCGGCAGCTTCGACGCAATCGCGTCGACCTTGTCCTGCGGCGGCATGCCGGGGACGGTGAGGCCCGGGCTGACCGTGTTCACGCGGATGCCTTCGCCGGCGACCTCTTGCGCCAGGCCGATGGTGAGCGAGTTGACCGCGCCCTTGGAGGCGGCATAGAGCACGCCCTCGCCGGGCGATCCGATGTTTGCCGATCCGGAGGAGATGTTCACGATCGAACCGCCGGCGCCGCCATGCGTCGTCGACATCCGGCGCACCGCCTCGCGGGCGCAGAGGAAATACCCGGCCACGTTGACCTGGAGCACCGCGTTAATGTCGTCCGCGCCGAGCGCTTCCAGCCGCCCGCGCGGACCGTGAATGCCGGCGTTGTTGACCAGACCCGTGATCGGGCCGAGCGTTTCGGCCGCGGTGTCGAACATCTTCGTGATGTCGGCTTCGACCGCGGTGTCGGCTTGGACGGCGATCGCCTTGCCGCCGGCCTTCTCGATGTCGGCGACGACGGCGTTCGCCAGATCGGCTTCCGACCGGTAGGCGACGCAAACGGCGTGCCCATGGTCGCCGCAGAGCTGTGCGGTCGCGGCGCCGATGCCCCGGCTGCCGCCGGTAACGATGGTCACGTTGCTCATGGTCGGTTTCCTCTCCTTACAGGTATTTGGGCCGGTCGGACGCAGATGGTCAACGATCCGGGTCGAGCAGGTTGTTCAGCTCGCGATTGCTGTAGGTGTTTTCGGTATACCGGTAGGTGCCGGCATCCCGCAGTTCCTCGGCTGCTTGGCGCGCCAGCGTATAGGCGGCGCGGGCGATGCTGCCGCCAACGCTGAGCCGGGCGACGCCGAGACTTTCCAGTTCGGCGACCGGCGGCGTCTTCGGACCGGCGAGGATGTTGATCGGTCCGTCGATATCGGCGGCGAGGCGGCCGATCGTCTGGCCGTCGGCGACCCCCGGAATGAACAGGCTGCGGGCGCCGGCTTGGTAATAGGCATTGGCGCGGGCGATCGCATCGTCCAACACCACGGCGTCGCGGCCGGCCCGGATGAAGCCGTCGGTGCGGGCATTGATGACGAAGGGAATGCCCGCTTCGTCCGCCGCCTCACGGCCCGCCTGGATGCGTTCGACGCTGAGCGCGAAATCGAACAGCGGTTCATCGCCATCCTTCGTACCGTCCTCGATATTCGCACCGACCGCGCCCGCGTCGATGGCGCGACGCACCGTCTCCGCGACGTCTTCCGGGTTGGCGCCGTAACCCGCTTCCAGGTCGGCGGTGACGGGGATGTCGACCCGTGCGGTCATCTTGGCCACCTCGTCGAGCATTTCGTCGCGGCCGATCACCTCGCCGTCCGAATATCCACGCGAGAACGCGACGCCCGCGCTGGTCGAGGCGATGGCCGGGAAGCCGGCTTCGGCCAGGATGATCGCGGATGCAACGTCCCAGGCGTTCGGCAGGACGAGTAGTTTGGGGTCGGTGTGGAGCGCGTGGAACGCTTCCGCTTTCGATTGCAAACTGTCTTGGGCCATCGCCGAGGTCCTCTCCCGGGAAGTTGGTATGCGAGCCCCTCGATCTGCCGGCGTTAGTCTTTGCGGAAAGTGTCCAGGGGGATGATGTTGTCGGTGGGGTTTTCGGCGGAGTCGCCGTCCGCATTCGCGCTATCGCCGACGGCGTCGGCCGATTGTCCCGCCGTGTCGTCGTTTTGCGCGGCCGCTTCGGCCGGCTGAAACTGCAGGGCGAAGTTGACCGATGGATCGGCGAACGCGTTGACCGCGGAGAAGGGAACCACGAGCCGCTGGTGGCGGTCGTTGAAACTGAGCGTCACCTCGAACTGATCTTCGCCGACATTCAGGTCCCAGAACTGATATTGCAGGACGATCGTCATTTCCAACGGATACTTCTCGCGAAGTTCATCCGACAGCGTGACGTCCGGGTGATCGGTGCGGAAGGTGACGTATAGATGGTGCGCGCCGGGCAAGCCATGCTCGGACACGTAGGTGAGCGCTTCGCGAACGACGTTTTTCAACGCCCGTTCGACCAGCCGATCGTATTGAAGCAGGTCTTCCGTCATGGTGTAGGGACCGGTTCTACCATAGTCGTACGTCCCTTCAAGTGCGGAATACTATACGCTGATTAGTTGGGGGGCTTCTGTTGCCCGGTGCCCCCCGGACCGCGCTTACTTAATTAGATTAAGCAGCGAGGCGGGCTTCGCCCGCATAGTTGTCATTCGCAATTAGCGAAATAGCCCGATAACGGTGGTACCATGCCGGGCACAAACCAAGTCTTTACCACGCGCGTCGATCCTATTTCGCCCCCATGCCTGAACCCGACCGGGTCCGAGTGATGGTGGAGGCGCCGGGTACCGCCCCCGGGTCCGCTGCGCTTATTTCACGAGGCCATTTAGCGCCATAGTCGGTTTCCCGACACAAGAAATATAGGGTTTTCCGGCCCTTGTATAAAGGCCTGTCTACGCTGAAAGACCGTAACCGGGCCAAATTCCGACGATCTTGCCGTTTTTCCCGTCGCCCATCCGTGTTCTTGTCCAAAAGGATTAATTGAACATTGTTTATTTTTCTTGACTCCTGAGGCCGGTTTGTCTCATATTTTCTGAACGTTGTTCATTTAAGTGTTCGGCGAGGCATAGAACGGCTGTTCGCCTAAAGTTTCTGAGGCTGCAAGCCAGCACGTCGAATCGTCGGCGCTTTAAATGAACATTGTTCAATAATGAGCAAAGGAAATATCCGATGATGCTTTCTCGAATGTGGCGGTATGCGCTGGTCTCTGTCGGAATCCTGACGGGCGCAGCGGTTTTTGCGGCGGATTCCTCCGCCGCCGGGTTGTTGAGTCCGGCGGATGGGAGCACGCCGCCGCTGGTGGTTCAGGATCAGGCGGTCCGGGTGACGGTCGAAGACGGCTATGCGATCACCGCCGTGGAGCAGGTGTTCCGGAATCCGCATGGCAAGGATTTCGAGGCGATCTATTCATTTCCGGTGCCGAAAAAGGCGGCGGTGTCGGGTTTCACCTATTGGATCGACGGGAAACCGGTGACCGGCGAGGTGCTGGCCAAGAAGAAGGCGCGCGCTGTCTACGAAGAGGAGAAGAAGGCCGGCCGCGAGGCGGCCCTGACCGAGCAGGATTCGCACAAGACCTTCGACATCTCGGTGACGCCGGTGCGGGCGGGGAAGGACGTGCGGGTACGCCTGACCTATATCCAGCCGGCGCATATCGACACCAGCATCGGCCGCTACGTCTATCCCTTGGAGGAGGGGGGCGTCGACGACGCGAAGCTCGCCTTCTGGACGGCGAACGAGAAGGTGGAGGGCCGGTTCAGTTTCGACCTTCAACTGCGCTCGTCCTATCCGGTCGCGGCGCTGCGGTTGCCGAAACATCCGCAGGCGGTCGTCACGCAGGTGTCGGACCGGGAATGGCGCGTCCGTATGGACAACCGCAGCGGCAAATCGATTGCGCCATCGCCAGCCGTTGTCGATGGTAACCCGGATCGCGACGACAAGGTGATCGCCGTGCCGACGCGGCCTACCCACACGATCGACGAAGGCGAGGCCGTGACGCCGGTCCGGGCGGCGCCGCGTGCGGCGACATCGTCGTTCCGTCTCGATACGGATATCGTCGTCTATTGGCGTCAGGCGGATAACCTCCCGGGCAGCGTGGATTTGGTGGCGTATCGCCCGGATCCGGACAAGCCGGGGACCTTCATGATGGTGTTGACGCCCGGCGACGACCTGAAGCCCATCGTCGAGGGGAAGGATTGGGTCTTTGTGCTCGACAAGTCGGGGTCGATGAAACGGAAGTTCCATACCCTGACCGAAGGCGTGGCCCGCGGCGTTTCGAAGCTGCGCCCGGTCGACCGGTTCCGGATCGTGTTGTTCGACCAGACGGCATCGGAATTGACATCCGGGTTTCTGCCCGCCACGCCGGAGAATGTGAAGAAGGCGGTCGCGCTGCTGGACGCCGTGCAGCCGAACCGGGGCACCAACCTGTTCGACGGCCTCAAGCTCGGCCTCAACTTCGTCGACGCGGACCGCACCACGGCGATCCTATTGGTGACGGATGGCGTCGCCAACGTGGGCGAGACCCGCAAGAAGGCGTTCCTCAAACTGGTGCGCAAGGCGGACGTTAGACTGTTCACCTTCGTTATGGGCAACAGTGCGAACCGGACCCTACTGACGGGGATGACGCGGGCGTCGGGCGGTACGTCGATCAGCATCTCGAACAGCGACGACATCGTGGGCGCGGTTCTGTCCGCGACGTCGAAGGTGACCCATCAAGCGCTGCACAAGGTCGGGATCGAGATCAGCGGCGTTCGCACCAGCGATCTGACGCCCGAACGGCTGGGCAGCCTGTATCGAGGTGAACAGCTCGTCGTGTTCGGCAAGTACCGGGGCGACGGCGAGGCGGAAGTAACGCTGTCCGGGCTGATCTCCGGCACGCCGACGACCTACACCACCCGGTTCGATTTTCCGAGGACTGCCGACTTGAACCCGGAAATCGAACGCTTGTGGGCCTTCTCGGCGATCGAGGCGCAACTGCAGGACATCGACGATTTCGGCGAGAACAGCGACCGCAAGCAGGTCGTGACCGAGCTTGGCGTGGAATACGGATTGGTCACGCCCTACACGTCGATGGTCGTGGTGCGGGATGAGGTCTTCGCCAAGCACGGCATCGAGCGGCGCAACCAGGCCCGGCGCGCAACGGAAACCGCGGCCGCGAAGCAACGGGCCCAGGCGCCGGTTCGCGTTACGCGGGTCGACACGAAGGCGCCGATGTTCAAGACGACACGGCCCAGCTACAGCGGCGGTTCGGGCGGCGGTGGCGGCTCGACCGGTCTGTTGGGGTTGGCGCTGCTGTTCGCCTTCTCGGTGGCGGTCTATCTCAGCCGCCGCCGGGACGGAGATCGGGAATGATCGGCCGGCTGATCCGGGACCGGAACCAGGGCGGCGTGCGTCCGCCCTGGTTCACCGCCGGTTTGGCGGCGGTTATGCTCGGCCTATTTGCCGCCTTGGGTCCGCAGCCGGGTCTGTTGATGTACGAGCGTGCGGGCATCGTGGATGGGGAGTGGTGGCGTCTCGTGACCGGACATTTGGTGCACGGCGATATCGGGCATCTGGCGGCGAACCTGCTGGCTTTGACCCTTCTCGGCGGTGTCTTGGAATCGCTGCAGCGACTCGGCATCAAAACGCTGCTTCTTCTCGTGTCGTTCGGCATCGTCGTGATCGATGCGATGCTGTGGCTCAATCTGCCGGGGCTCGAACGCTATTGTGGATTCTCCGGTGTTCTCAACACGTTGTTCATTGCCGCCGTGTACGGGCAATGGCGCGGCTCCGGCGATTGGTTGTATCCGGCGTTGGCTGTAGGCGGGCTCGGCAAGATTGCGATAGAAAGCGTGTCTGCCGGTGCGGTGTTGCCGCTATCGAGTCTGCCGTCGGTCACCGAGGCGCATTTCGCCGGCTATGTCGCGGGATTGGCGCTTTGCACCCTCACGGCGTTGTGGACGGCACGGAGGAATCCGCCGCTCCGCATGCTTGACTCTTCAAACGGAACCCGACGGCGGGTAGACTTGACGACATGCGACAATATCACGACCTCCTACGACACATCCGTGACACCGGCGCGCGCAAGACCGACCGCACCGGTACCGGAACGCTGAGCGTTTTCGGCTATCAGAACCGCTACGACCTACGCGACGGCTTTCCCATGGTCACGACCAAGCGGCTGCATTTGAAGTCGATTGTTTACGAACTGCTGTGGTTCTTGCGCGGCGATACGAATGTCCGATACCTGCAGGAAAACGGCGTGTCGATCTGGGACGAGTGGGCGGACGAGACCGGCGACCTGGGGCCGGTCTACGGCCATCAATGGCGTTCCTGGCCGACGCCGGACGGCCGGTCGGTCGATCAGATCACCGCGCTGGTGGATCAGATCAAGCGGAGCCCGGACTCGCGCCGGCATATCGTCAGCGCCTGGAACGTCGCCGATGTGGACAGCATGGCCCTGCCGCCCTGTCATTGCCTGTTCCAGTTCTACGTGGCGGAGGGACGGCTGTCCTGCCAGCTCTATCAGCGCAGCGCCGACGTCTTCCTAGGCGTACCGTTCAACATCGCATCCTATGCGTTGCTGACCATGATGATGGCGCAGGCGACCGGGCTGGAACCGGGCGAGTTCATCCATACCTTCGGCGATGCGCATCTCTACTTGAATCACCTGGAGCAGGCGGACCTGCAGCTTCAGCGCGAGCCGTATCCGTTGCCCACGATGACATTGAATCCGGACGTGAAGGATATCTTCGCTTTCCGGTTCGAGGATTTCTCGCTGGCGAATTACCGCTTCCATCCGCATATTCCCGCCGCGGTGGCGGTCTAGGCGGGATGCCCCCCCGCGTATCGCTGGTCGTCGCGATGGCCGAGAACAACGTCATCGGCAAGGATGGCGATCTGCCGTGGCACATCCCGGACGACCTCAAGCATTTCAAGGCGGTGACGATGGGCAAGCCGATCGTCATGGGCCGTCGCACCTACGAGTCGATTGGCCGGCCGTTGCCCGGGCGCCTGAACATCGTCGTCACCCGCGATCCGTCGCGGCGATGGGAGGGCGTAGAGGCCGTGCGGTCGCTGCCCGAGGCGCTGGATCGCGCCACCGGCGAGGGGGCGGAAGAAATCATGATCATCGGCGGCGGCGATCTGTATCGGGCCGCGCTGCCGCTGGCGCAGCGAATCTATCTGACGCGGGTGCACGAGGCTGTCGACGGGGACACGCTCTTTCCGGATCTCGATCCGGCCGATTGGCGAACCGCGTCTTCCGACCGCCGGAACGACATCCACAGCGCGCCTGTTTCCTTCAAGGTCTTGGAGCGGATTGGGCCCGGCGGTTAGAAACCGCGAAACCGGCGTTGTTTATTCCTTCTCGGATTTCCCGAACACGAGCAGCAGGAAGGCGTAGACCATGGCGGTTTCCTTGAGCCGGTCGAACCGGCCCGCCGCGCCGCCATGCCCCGCATCCATGTTTGTCCGCAACAGCAGCAGGTTGTCGTCGGTCTTGGTCGCGCGCAGCTTGGCCACCCATTTCGCCGGTTCCCAATAGGTCACGCGCGGGTCGGTCAGCCCGGCGGTGACCAGGATGTTGGGATAGTCCTTGGCCTCGACATTGTCGTAGGGCGAATAGGATTTGATGTAGCGGTAGGCCTCTGCGTCCTCTATCGGGTTGCCCCATTCCGGCCATTCCGGCGGCGTCAACGGCAGGCTGTCGTCGCACATGGTGTTGAGCACGTCGACGAACGGCACCTCGGCGACGCTGGCCTTGAACAGGTCCGGCCGCATGTTGACCACCGCGCCCATCAGCATGCCGCCCGCGCTGCCGCCGTGGCAGGCGATCTCGCCGCGCGCCGTATACCCTTCCTCGATCAACTGTTCGCCCGCCGCGATGAAATCGAGAAAGGTGTTCTTCTTCTGCAGCCGCTTGCCCGTCCGATACCAGCGGTAGCCGCCCTCCATGCCGCCGCGGATATGCGCGATGGCGTAGATGAAACCCCGGTCGACCAGGCTGAACCGCGTCGTGCCGAACGAGGCGGGAATGGCATGGCCGTAGGAGCCGTAGCCGTAGAGCAGGACCGGCGCGGTCCCGTCGATCGGGGTGTCCTTGCGGTAGAGCAGCGAGACGGGGATACGCTCCCCGTCGTGGCTGGTGGCGAAGGTGCGGCGGGTGATGTAGTCGGAGGGAGCATGCCCGCTCGGCACCTCCTGCTCCTTCCGCAAGACGCGTTCGCCGGTCGCCATGTCGTAATCGAAGGTCTGTTCCGGCGTCGTCATCGAGGAATAGATGAAGCGCAGCGATGTCGTCTCGTATTCGAGGCGACCGAGCAGGCCGAGGCTGTAGGCTTCCTCCTCGAAGGCGATCTCGTGTTCGCTGCCGTCGGCCATCCTGCGGATGACGAGGCGGGGCAGACCGTTTTCGCGTTCCAGCCGCACCAGGTATTCCGCGAACATCTCGACCGACACGATCAGCCGTCCCGCCGCGTGCGGCACAAGGTCGGTCCAGTTCGCGCGGCCCGGTTCGTCCACCGGCGTCGTGACGAGTTTGAAATCCTCCGCGTCGTCGGCGTTGGTCAGGATGATGAGACGGTCGCCGTGATGCGTGACGGTGTATTCCACTTCGGGGCATCGCGGCTCGACGACGACCGGGTCGTTGTCGGGATTGTCCGCGTCGATCAGGCGGACCTCGGACGTCTCATGATCGTGGCTGTCGATCACCAGGAAACGGCCGCTTTCGGTCTCGCCGATCGAAACGAAGAAGCCCGCGTCCGGCTCTTCGTAGACGAGCACGTCGTCGGCGACGTCGGTCCCGATTCTGTGGCGGAATACCTGTGCGGGCCGGTGATTGTCGTCAAGGACGGTGAAGAGGAGTGTCCGGTTGTCGTTCGCCCAGACTAGGGCGCCGTGGGCGTTCGGGATTTCATCCGGCAGCATCGCGCCGGTGCTCAGGTCCTTGAACTTGATCGTGTAGATTTCCGATCCGTTGAGATCGACCGCATAGGCGAGCAGCGCATGATCGTTGCTGTGATGACAGGCGGCGACGCTGAAATAGGCGTGTCCTTCGGCTTCTTCGTCGCCGTGCAGCAGGACTTCTTCTTTCGTTTCGTCCGCAATCGGCCGCCGGCAAAATACCGGATGCTGTCCGCCGGTCTCGTAGCGCCGGTAGTACGCATAATCGCCATCCGGGTCCGGCACGCTGGAGTCGTCTTCCTTGATGCGGCCCTTGAATTCTTCGAACAGCTTTTCCTGCAGCGTTTCGGTCGTCTGTAGTTTGGCTTCCGTATAGCCGTTCTCGGCTTCGAGATAGGCGCGAATAATCGGATCGAGGATGTCGGGCGTGCGCATGACCTCCTGCCACCGCGGGTCCTTCATCCAGGCGTACGGGTCTTCGAGCCGGTCACCGTGCCGTTCGGTGACCAGGATGTCCTGCTTTGCGATGGGGGTATCGGTCATGGCGTCGGGGTCGGTTCCTCGGGTTCGGCCGCATCGTCGCGGTGGCGGCCGCGCCGGGCCAAGACGATTGCCATGGTGCGGTCGGCGAGGGCAAGCCGGCGTTTCAAGAATACGCGGGTTTTTTCCTGGTTTTCGGAGTCATCCCGAAGCCAGACACGGAGGGTGGCCAGGAACAGGCCGGTGAGTCCGACTTCTTCCATTTGGCGCTGCACGCCCGACGCGTCGAGTTTGGCGGCGTCGCGAACCCACTGGATCGTGCGCGACAAATCGAAGATCGCCGGGACCCAGTGATGCGGATGCGCATACCAGAGTTTGGCCGAAAGCATTTGTCCGGTGACCTGCCGGTGCGGCGCCAGCGCGTCGAACCACCGCATGATGACGAGTTCGAGGCGGTCGCGGGTCGGCAGATCGTCGAAGCCGTCAGGCGGCGGCTGCAGCATCGTGTCCCAGCCGCGGCGGAACCATGCGTTCGCGACCGCGTCCAGGTCATTGTAATGGGTCAGGACATCCGCCATCGATAGGCCGAGCCGGTCCGCGACCACGCGCAGGCGAACATTGCCCCAACCGTCGGACTCCGCGATGTCCAACGCGGTTTCGAGGATGTCTTTCGCCGGGTCTTTCGCGCGGCTCTTCGCGCTACCCTTTCCGCCTGCCGCGCGCGCCATCGCTGCTCCGGGGTTAGTAGGTTACGACGCTTCGGATCGATTCGCCTTCATGCATTAAATGAAACGCGTCATTGATGTTTTCAAGCGGCATGGTGTGGGTGATCAGATCGTCGATGTTGATCTTCCCGTCCATGTACCAGTCCACGATCTTCGGCACGTCGGTCCGGCCCTTGGCGCCGCCGAAGGCGGTGCCGCGCCACACGCGGCCGGTGACAAGCTGGAAGGGCCGGGTGTTGATCTCCTGGCCCGCGCCGGCGACGCCGATGATCGTGCTTTCGCCCCAGCCCTTGTGGCAGCATTCGAGCGCTTGCCGCATTATCTCGGTATTGCCGATGCATTCGAAGCTGTAGTCCGCGCCGCCGTTCGTCAGATCGACGAGGTAGGGAACCAAGTCGCCTTCCACCTCGGTCGGGTTGACGAAATGCGTCATGCCGAATTTCTCGCCGAGCGCCTTCCGCTTCGGGTTGATGTCGACGCCGACGATCATGTTGGCGCCCACCATCTTCGCGCCCTGAATGACGTTGAGGCCAATGCCGCCGAGACCGAAGACCACGACGTTCGCGCCGGCCTCGACCTTGGCCGTGTTGATCACCGCACCGATACCGGTGGTCACGCCGCAACCGATGTAACAAATCTTGTCGAAGGGTGCGTCTTCGCGGACCTTGGCGAGTGCGATCTCGGGCACGACCGTATAGTTGGAGAAGGTGGACGTGCCCATGTAATGAAAAATCTTGTCCTTGCCGATACTGAAGCGGCTGGTGCCGTCCGGCATGACGCCCCGACCCTGCGTCTCGCGGATCGCCTGACAGAGATTGGTCTTGCCGCTGGTGCAGTATTCGCACTGTCGGCATTCCGGGGTGTAGAGCGGAATGACGTGATCGCCCTTCTTGAGGCTCGTCACGCCGGGGCCCACATCGACGACGATGCCTGCGCCTTCATGGCCGAGAATCGCGGGAAACACGCCTTCGGGATCGGCGCCGGACCGGGTGAATTCGTCGGTATGGCAGATACCGGTCGCCCGGATCTCGACGAGGCATTCGCCTTCTCGGGGGCCGTCCAACTCGACGGTTTCGATTGTCAGCGGTTCTCCCGCCTTATGTGCGACCGCGGCGCGCGTTTGCATTGCCCATCTCCTTGCGTGATCCGGATTTGCCCGAATTATGTTTCTTGCCGTTCTACGGACCCTGTCAGAGCGCCGGTTCCTTTTCAAGCGCTGTCGAACGGCCGGAACAGGACGGCGACGGACCGATAATAGCGGATTACTCGGCGCCGACCAGCAGTGTCCAGTAGTGGGACATTTTCACGCTGCCGTCGTCGCGGTCCCGGAAGGCATAGCCCATGCCGGCGTCCTGCACGCCCTTGTCCAAAATGGCCGCGCGATGGTCGGGTGAATTCATCCAGCCGGTGATGGCCTGCTGCACGTCCCGTTGTCCGGCGGCGATATTCTCCAGCAGGCGACGCCAATTGTACCCGAACGCATCGGCGCGGTCGGTCATGCGGGCGCCGTCCGGCGCCTTGTGATCGAAAAAGTCGCGCGCGGCCATGTCGTCGGAGTGAAGCTGGGCGGCGCGGTTCAGGCGGTCGTCCATCTCCAGCAGACGAAGGCCGTTTTGTTCGCGGATCGCATTCAGACGCCGCAGCATATCCAGTCGCCACGATTCGCCTTGGACAAGTTTATCGAGCCCGTCGGCGAACGGCGCCTTCGACGCCAGGGTCAGACTTGCCAGAAACAAGGCGGTTCGGGAGGCAAATACTCGTCGGCGCATGTCGATCATCTTAAGAGGGGGGCACCCGTATCGACGTTATTGTATGACGAATTTCGGCGCTTTGCGTGCTTCGGTTCCTTCAGCGGCACTCAATTTTTCCCAAATCCGATCGGCGATGGCGCGATAGGCCGCAGCATGATCGGAGTCCGGGCGGCTGGTGACGATGGGCTGGCCGCCGTCCGACGTTTCGCGAATGTCCAGATGCAACGGTATTTCGCCCAAAAACTCGATGCCGAGCCGCTCGGCTTCTTCGCGGGCGCCGCCATGGCCGAAAATGTCCGCTTGGTGGCCGCAGCTTGGGCATAGGAAATAGCTCATGTTTTCGATGAAGCCGAGGACCGGCACGTCGACCTTGCGAAACATGTTCAAGCCCTTGCGCGCATCCAGCAGGGCGATGTCCTGCGGGGTCGATACGATCACCGCGCCGGCCAGCGGAACCTGCTGCGCCATGGTCAGTTGCGCGTCGCCGGTGCCCGGCGGCATGTCGACGATCATCACGTCAAGGTCGCCCCAGTTCACGTCGCGGAGCATCTGTTGCAAGGCGCTCATCACCATCGGGCCGCGCCAGATCATCGGCGTTTCTTCATCGACGAGGAACCCCATGGACATGACCTTGACGCCGTAGTTCTCCATGGGTTCCAGTACCTTCCCATCCGCCGAGGACGGTTTGCCCGAGATGCCCATCATGCGCGGCTGCGACGGTCCGTAAATATCGGCGTCGAGCAGCCCGACCGTGCGACCGCCCGCGGCAAGACCCATGGCGAGGTTGACCGCGGTGGTCGATTTTCCGACGCCGCCCTTTCCGCTGGCCACCGCTACGATGTGTTGAACGCCCGGGGCGAGGGGCTTCGCTTGCTGTTGCTGCTGCGGTTGCGGCGGCGCTTGCGGGGGCGGGGCGCTTTGACCTTGCGGGCGATGCGCCGTCAGCACCACCGTTGCGGACACGACGCCGGGCAGTTCGTGGATCGCTTTCTCCGCGGTTTGCCGCAGCGGTTCGGAGGCCGGGCCTTTTTCCGGCGCGACCTCAATCGAGAATCCGACGTTACCGTCTTTCACGACGAGCCCTGAAATCATTCCCAAGGTCACGATGTCCTTGCCGGAATCGGGTTCGACAACACTCTTCAACCGATCCAGAATTTCGGCTTCGGTTACCTGCGCCATGCTTGAAAACTCCCAAATGCCCCCAATATGCCTAAGACATTCAACTTTTCGAATTTGCGTGCCCGGCTAGGCTGTCATATATGATCCCAACCCCGGTTGGAAAGTGTCAGCCGAGGCCTAACTTAGACGCACGCATAGAGCGGAAACTACAAGTCGGGAGATAAGTTCCATGCCATGGCAGAATCAAGGCGGCGGCGGCCCATGGGGCGGCGGTGGCGGTGGCGGTGCCCAAGGGCCGTGGGGTGGACGCGGCGGCAGTGGCGGCGGCGGTGGCGGCGGTACGCCCCCACCGGACCTCGAAGAGATGCTCCGCCGCAGTCAGGATCGCCTAAAGACGATGTTTCCAGGCGGTGGTTCGGCCGGCAAGTTTATTCCGCTGATCATCATCGTGGTGGTCGGCCTATGGTTTGCGACCGGCTTCTATCGCGTACAGCCCGATGAACAGGGTGTCGAACTCGTATTCGGTAAATGGAACGGGAACACCACCGTCGAAGGACTGCACTGGAATTGGCCGGGTCCGATCGGCGAAGTGTTTACGCCGAAAGTGACGCGGTCGAACCGCGTGCAGGTCGGATACCGTGCGGGTGAGAGCGGGTCACGCCGCGGCACCGCGGAACGGGATGTGGCGGAAGAAAGCGTCATGCTGACGAGCGATGAGAATATCGTCGATCTGCAATTCACCGTCCTCTGGAAAATCAACAACGCCGGTCAGTTCCTGTTCAACATCCGGAACCCGGAAGCCACGGTGAAAACCGCGGCCGAAAGCGTCATGCGCGAGGTTGTCGGGCAGACCAACTTCGACCAGGCGGTGACCGTCGGACGCCAGGAAATCGAAAGCCGCGCCAACGAGTTGCTTCAGGTCATTCTCGATCAATACGGCGCGGGGATCTTGATCGAAGCGGTGCAGTTGCAGAAGTCCGATCCGCCGCCCGATGTGATCGATGCGTTCAACGATGTCCAGCGTGCCCGGCAGGACAAGTCGCGTTTGAAGAACCAAGCGGACGCCTATGCCAATTCGATCGTTCCGCAGGCGCGCGGTCAGGCGGAGCAGATGGTCCGGGACGCCGAAGCCTACCGCGAGAGGCTTCTCAAGGAAGCGGAAGGTGAGGCCAAGCGTTTCCTGTCCGTTTACGATGCCTACAGGGCAGCGCCGGAAGTGACGCGGCGGCGCATGTATCTGGAAACGATGGGTGAAGTGTTCGGGTCGGCGCAGAAAGTTATTGTCGATCAGAACGGCGATTCGGGTCAGGGCGTCGTGCCGTACCTGCCATTGCCGGAAATCCAGAAACGGGTGCGGGCGCAAACCGAGGCGTCGGCGTCAACGGTAGATACCTCGATAGATACCTCTACCGGTACCGGATCACCGTCGGCGCAGCGCTAGGCGAAGGGAATAGATCATGAAAAACAAACTGTTCATTCTTGGAGCCGTGGTGGTCGTCTTGGTCATCGTCGGCGCAAACGCCTTGTTCACGGTCCATCAGACCAAGCAGGTCATCGTCCTTCAGTTCGGTGAAGCCAAGCGCGTGATCAAGGATCCGGGGCTTGCGATTAAGATCCCCGTCGTCCAGGAAACGGTATTTTACGATAACCGGGTGCTCGATCTGGATCCGCCGTCCTTCGAAGTCTTGCTGACCGATAAGAAACGGATCATCATTGACGCGTATGCACGGTATCAGATTACCGACCCGTTGCAGTTCTTCCGGCGGGTGCGCACCGAAGCGACGTTGCGCGACCGGTTCGGCAAGATCATCAACTCGAGCCTCCGCCGTGTCATCGCTACGGTGCCGTTGCGCGATGTCCTCTCCGAGAGGCGCGACGACATCATGTCGCAGATTCAGAGAGAGGTCGCAGGACCGGCGGAATCGTTCGGGATCAAGATCGTCGATGTCCGTATCGGTCGTACCGAGTTGCCGACGCAAACGCGGCAATCGGTGTTCAGCAGAATGCGGACGGAACGTGAGCGCGAGGCGCGTGAACTTCGCGCCGAAGGCGGCGAAGAAGCGCAGAAGATTCGGGCGCGGGCCGATTTGGAGCGGACCATCTTAATCGCCGATGCCGAGCGCCAGTCCCAAATCCTTCGTGGTGAAGGGGAAGGCGGACGCAACATGATCCTCGGCGAGGCTTATGGCAGGGATCCGGCGTTCTTCGATTTCTACAAGTCTCTAGCCGAGTACCAGAGGAACTTGGCCCGCGGCGACACGACGATCGTGCTGAGTCCCGATAGCGAGTTCTTCCGTTTCTTCGGAAGCGGTGGGCAAAGCGTGCCGGCTGCGAAGTAGGCCTAGGCCGCGCTTGGGCGCCTTATGCTCGATTTTCTGACGGCCGTCGGCCTTGTTCTGGTGCTGGAGGGAATTCTTTATGCGCTGTTTCCCCAAGGGATGCAGCGCATGATGGAACAAGCCCTCCAGATGTCGCCCAGTATGCTCCGAAAGGGCGGGTTATTGGCGGCTTTTGTGGGGTTCGCGATCGTTTGGTTTATCCGGAGCTGAGGCGATCGAACGGTGCCTGAAAACGCGGTGATCACTTATTCGTCGCCAATTTGTTAAACACGTTTCGGCCGTTCTGGGATATATTCGCGGTTAGCTGTTGATTTCGGTTGTCGGCGATGCCAAATCGGACGATAGAGCGTCGTTGCGGGCTGAATAACCGTTTTGCCAGGGTCGATCAGCCGCGGATTTATTGATCAACAAGTCGATGCGTGATGCCAACATGATTTCAATTCATCGCACTATGCCGTTTAGCCGACATTGGCTGTTTATCGTTGCTGTGGCCATGGTCGGCGTGTGGACACCGTCGCCGGCAGATGCCCGCGCCGCGCCGGACAGCTTCGCGGACCTCGCGGAGAAGCTGTTGCCGGCCGTCGTCAATATTTCGACGACGCAGAAAGTCGCCGGGCGTAGCACGGAAGACTTGCCGCAATTCGACTTTCCACCGGGTTCCCCGTTCCGGGAGTTTTTCGACCAGTTTCAGCAAAAACGGCGCGATGCGCCACGGCGGCGGGGTACGTCGCTGGGATCCGGCTTCATCATCGACAAGACCGGATACATCGTCACGAACAATCATGTCATCGAAGGCGCGGATCAAATCACCGCCGTCTTGCAGGATGAGCGAAAGTACGAAGCCACGCTGATCGGCCGCGATCCCAAAACGGATCTGGCGCTGCTCAAGGTCAAGGCGACGGAAGACCTTCCCTATGTGCCGTTCGGCTCCTCCGACGGCGCCCGCGTTGGGGATTGGGTCCTGGCCATCGGCAACCCGCTTGGCCTCGGCGGGACGGTGACCGCCGGCATCATTTCCGCGCGTGGCCGGGATATCCGATCAGGGCCGTATGACGATTACATTCAAACGGACGCGCCGATCAATCGTGGCAATTCCGGTGGCCCCTTGTTCAACATGAAGGGCGAGGTTGTCGGCATTAATACCGCGATCCTGTCGCCGTCCGGCGGCAGCATCGGCATCGGGTTTTCGATTCCGTCGCAGTTGGCGGTTGGCGTCATCGACCAGCTTCGGAAATACGGGTCGACCCGCCGTGGATGGCTTGGCGTTCAAATTCAAGCGGTTACCGAAGAAATCGCCGAAAGCTTGGGCCTCGACAAGCCCTACGGCGCCCTCGTGGCCGGTGTCGTTAAGAAGAGCCCCGCCGAATCCTCCGGGTTCAAGACGGGAGACGTTATTCTGTCGTTCGATGGGCGCCGCGTTGCGGAGTCCCGGCGGTTGCCGCGCATGGTTGCCGAAACCGATGTCGGCAAGGCGGTAAATGTCGAGGTTTGGCGCAACGGCAAGAAAACGGAACTCTCGGTGAAGCTTGGCGAGCTTGAAAAAGTCGATCAGGCGTCGCTTTCCTCGTCCGGCAGCGAGCCGGCGACGGACCAGAGCGGCCGGGAATTCAAGGAACTTGGCCTTAACCTGTCGCCGCTGACCAAAGAGTTGGCCGCCCGCTTCGATCTTGAGGAAGGGGTCGACGGGTTGGTTGTGACGGATGTTGGCGCCGACAGTAATGCGGCGGAAAAAGGCCTGAAGCCCGGCGACATCATCGTCGAAATCAACCAGGAAAAAGTGAAATCCATAAAGGATGTGCGGGAACAGGTCGAGAAAGCCGAAAAGGCCGGCCGACGGTCCGTCCTGCTGCTCGTCAAGTTCCGGCAGGGCGAGGATCCGCTTCGGTTCGTGCCGCTAAGGCTTTCCAAGAAGGATGGCTGAACCCCGAGTGTAGCGGAGGTTCGCGCGGTTGTGTGGGCACGCCGTCAAGCGCCGCGGTTTTGCAATCGTGGTAGCAAGCGCATAAGCTGACGGCCTGCCTGAGCACAACCTCTGGAAACTCGGCCTTGTCCAGTTCAGTACCGCCGTTTCGGTTCGGTCTGCGCAGCTTCGGTCCGGCCTATTTGATCGCGGCCGGGCACGGCGCGTCGCACTGGATAACCGGTACTTTTTTTCTGCTGCTCCCGAAAATCCGTGAGGAATTCGGCTTTTCCTATGCCGAGATCAGCCTGATCGGCACGATCTATTACATCGGGTCATTGGCGGCGAATGTAGCGAGCGGTCCGGCGGTTGATGTCTCCGGGCGGCGTGTCGTGTTTCAGGTCGCGGCCTTGCTCGCGGTCGGCCTCGCCATGGTCGGGTTCGGATTTGCGGGCAACTTGATCCTGATCGCCGTCATGGGCGTCCTGATCGCGGCGGCCAACAATCTTTGGCATCCGGCATCGATGTCCTATCTATCGTCGGAGTATCCCAAAAACCGCGCCTTTGTCCTGTCCCTTCATGGGATCGGATCGAATATCGGCGAAGCGATCGGCCCGGTGGCGGCAGGCGCCATGTTGACGTGGTTCCTGTTTTCCTGGCGCGAGGCGGCGCTGCTCAACGCCATCCCCGCGTTGATCATGAGCGTGGTGTTCATCTTTGCTTTGTTGCCCAAGGATCGACAGGTCGAAGGACGCGGCGGTCGGTCGGTCAGTTTGGGAACGTATTTCTCGGGCCTATGGCAAATGGTGCAGGACAAGTCGGTGCTCGGCCTGTCGATCATGGCCGGCTTCCGCAACATGGCCCAGAGTGGGCTGAAACTGTTCCTGCCGTTCTATATCGTCGACGTGCTGGCCTTGCCCTATGCCTATGCGGGCATCGCGCTCACCGCGCTGCTGATCGGCGGCATGATCGCCTCGCCGATCGCCGGGGCGTACTCCGACCGGATCGGCCGGCGGAAGGTCATCATGATGGCCTTGACGGCGTCCACC
The DNA here is from genome assembly GCA_028281325.1 of Alphaproteobacteria bacterium. Taxonomy (GTDB): domain Bacteria; phylum Pseudomonadota; class Alphaproteobacteria; order UBA8366; family UBA8366; genus JAJFJD01. Next base: position 54,640 of record JANQKC010000014.1, on the reverse strand, counting down.
GTGGTCATCGTCGGGTTGACCTTCGTCGGCAACGGGACCGCGTATGTCTTCGGCATATCGCTGCTTGGGTTCGCGATGTTCGCGGTGCGGCCGGTGTTGCAGGGGTGGATGATGGATATCGTGCCCCGGCAAATGGCCGGTTCGGCGACCAGTTTGATGTTCTCCGTGCAGAGCTTCAAATCGGCGATCATGCCGATCATCGGCGGGCTGATCGCCGATCAGTACGGTCTTGCCGCGGTCTTCTACTTCCTCGGCGGAGTGTTGTTGTTGGCGAACCTCGTCGCGTTCCTGCTGCCGAAGGACACGGGTCCCGCCGGGGTGTCGGATTGAGCTTTAGACTTGGCAAGCTGATGGACGACCGTTACATCTTTAAGACCTTAGAACAACATCAGCGCAATCCGTGGTGAGCACTCACGACGTCGCAACGCCCTTGCGATTTCGGGATCAGGGTCCCGTGTTTCTGTTGGCGCTCGGCCATGCGGCAACGCATTGGACCGCGGCGACGATCTATATCCTGCTGCCCTTGATCAGGGAAGCGCTCGGCCTGAGCTACGCCCAAGCCGGCGTGTTCCTGTCGGTCTTCCACCTTAGTTCCTTCTTCGCGAATTTTGCCAGCGGCATCGCGGTCGACATGAGCGGCCGGCGCGTGATGGTGCAGATCGTCGCGTTGATCATGGGCGGGCTAGCGACATTCGTCTTCGGTTTCACCAGCCTGTATGTGGTGCTGGTTCTGATGGTCGGCTTCATGGGGGCCGCGGTCCAAGCGTGGCATCCCGGCGCGATTTCCTACTTGGCGGAACACTATGCGACCCGGCGCGGTTATGTGCTGTCGATCCATGCGATGGGCGCGAATGCCGGCGACGCCGTCGCGCCGATGGTGGCCGGCCTGTTGCTGACCTGGCTGACCTGGAACACCACGGCAATGCTAAGCGCGGCGCCGGCGCTGGTAACGGCGGTTGTCCTCGCGGTCGTCCTGTTGCCGAAGGATCGGCCCGCGACCCGCGACGGCGAACCGATGAGCGTCAAACGCTACTTTGCGGGGTATTGGGCGTTGCTCAAGGACCGTGCGGTCGTGGTCCTGACGATGACCGCTGGGTTCCGAACCATGGCGCAGGTCGGTCTGTTCGCCTTCCTGCCGCTCTACATCTCGGACGTGATGAAGGCCAGCACGGTCTTCATGGGCGCGGCCCTGATGACGATGCAGATCGGCGGCTTCATCGCCGCGCCGCTGGCGGGTGTCTGGTCGGATCGTATCGGACGCCGGCCGATCGTGTTCGGCGCGCTCGGGATCACGACGGTCGTCCTGGTCGGCCTGACCTTCATCCAGGACCCGACGGTCTATGTCGCCTGCATTTCGCTGCTTGGCTTCTTCCTGTTCGCCATCCGCCCCGTCGTGCAGAGTTGGATGATGGACATGGTGCCGGGTGAATTCGCCGGATCGGCCACCAGTCTGATGTTCGGGATCCAGTCGATCCTGGGCGCGCTGTCGCCGATCATCGGCGGTATCGTCGCGGACCAGTACGGGTTGGTTGCGGTGTTCTATGTGCTGGCGGGGATCATGTTCTTCGCCAACATCCTTGTCCTGTTCGTGCCGCGGACGAAGTAGGGATAGGTCAGGCGACGATATCCTCGTCGCGGTATCCTTGAAGATACAGCAGCGCCGTCATGTCCACGTGATCGATCCGCGCGCCGGCGCTTCGTGCGACGACCGGTTTCGCATGATAGGCGACACCGAGTCCGGCCTCGGCCAGCATGTCTAGGTCGTTCGCGCCGTCGCCGACCGCGATCGTCGCTTCCACCGGGATCGTGCGCTCGGCGCAGAGGGTCAGCAGGCGTTCGCGTTTCGCGTCGGGACCGAGGATCGGATCGGTAACGATGCCGGTCAGCTTGCCGTCCTCCAGTTCCAATCGGTTCGCCTGGTCCATATCGAAACCGAGCGTGTCGCGGACGAAGCCGGTGTAGCAGGTGAAACCGCCGGAGACGAGCGCGCAATAGGCGCCGTTCGCGCGCATGGTCGCGACCAGCGCCTTGGCGCCGGGCGTAAACCGGATCTTTTCCTTCGATTGTTCGAGAACGTCCTCGCTCAGGCCGGCCAGCAGGCCGACGCGTTCTCGCATCGCATCGTAGAAGTCGATCTCGCCGTTCATGGCGCGGGCGGTGATTTCGGAGATGTGCTCGCGCAGATCGACCTCGTCGGCCAGTTCGTCGAGCATCTCGTTCTCGATGATCGTCGACTCCATATCCGCGATCAGCATGCGCTTGCGTCGGTTGGCGTCGGGTTGGGCGACGGCGTCGATCGGCGCGTCTTCGATGGACTCATAGGCGAGGTCCAAAGCGTCGCGGCAGTCGAGCCCGCCAAAGCGCAGATCGACCGCTTTTCCGTAGGACAGCCAGTCCGGTGCGGCGACGCTGCCGCCGGCGCCCAATAGGGTCGCCTGTACATGGGACACGGCGGACTCGTCGAGCCGGCCGCTTCCCGCGATCAAGGTGAGAATATTGTCCATTGCCCGGCATTCTGTATCCTGCGGCGGCATGAGTGACAACGCGCAATTTCATGTCGTCATCGTTGCCGGACCGACCGGCAGCGGAAAGTCCGCCTTGGCGTTGGCGGTTGCCGAGGAATTCGGCGGTACCGTTATCAATGCGGACAGCATGCAGGTCTACCGGGATTTGCGCGTCCTAACCGCCCGGCCGAGCGACGCGGACGAAGCGCGCGCGCCGCATCGGCTCTACGGCGTGCTCGAAGCGACAGAGGGGTGCTCGGCGGCGCGTTGGTGCGGCATGGCGGTTGCCGCGGTAGAGGAGACCTGCGCGGCCGGCCGCCTGCCGGTCCTCTGCGGCGGAACCGGGCTTTACCTCAAGGCGTTGACCGAAGGCTTGTCGCCGATGCCGGATATCCCCGCGGCGGCGCGCGAGGCGCTGCGCCGGCGGTTCTCCGGCGCGGAAGGATCGGATCTGCATCAGGCGCTCGCGGCCGCGGACCCGAAAAGCGCCGCCGTGATCCCGCCGATGGACCGGCAACGGATCCTGCGGGCCTTGGAAGTCTGGGAGGCGACGGGCCGGTCGTTGCAGGACTGGCAGGCCATGCCGCCTGAGCCGGTGCTGCCGAATGCGGTTTTCCACACCATCCTGTTGCTGCCGCCGCGTCAGCCGCTTTACGCGGCCTGCGACGCCCGGTTGCTTGAGATGATCGGGCACGGTGCCCTTGACGAAGTGCGGGCGTTGCAGGCTCGGGCCCTCGATCTGGACTTGCCGGCGATGAAGGCGCTGGGCGTGGACGCGTTGATGCGGCATCTCGACGGCGAATTGGAACTGGATGCGGCGGTTGCCGCAGCGCAGCAAGCGACCCGCCGCTACGTGAAACGTCAGTTCACCTGGTTTCGGCGTCAGATCATTGCTGATTTGGTGATTAAAGAGAAATATTCGAAAAAATTGGAGGATAAAATCTTTTCGTTTATTCTCGAAAAAGGGTTGACCTGTCGATCCTGAATGCCTAATGTCCGGCGTCTTTCGGGCCGGAACGGCCCTTTTTCTGTGTGCAATGCGGCAAGTCGGGTGGGAATGGCTTTCGCGGCGCGGCGGAAAGCGATAAGCACTAAAAAAAGCACCAACGCGACAAGCATCGGTGTCGTTACTTTGAAAAGCCGCCGGCCCATGAAGGCTGCGGCGCAATCACGGAGTGGGTATCATGTCGTCGGCTGACGAGCGAACCGGAGCACAAGTGATCATCAAGGCGCTGATTGACCAGGGCGTCGAGGTCGTTTTCGGCTATCCCGGCGGCGCCGTGCTGCCGATTTACGATGAACTCTTCAAGCAGAACCATATCCGCCACATCCTCGTCCGACACGAACAGGGCGCGGTCCACGCGGCCGAAGGGTATGCCCGGTCGACCGGCAAGGTCGGCGTCGTGTTGGTGACATCGGGGCCGGGCGCGACCAACGCCGTGACCGGTCTGACCGACGCCTTGATGGATTCGATCCCGGTCGTCTGCCTGACCGGTCAGGTGCCGACGCATTTGATCGGCAATGACGCATTCCAGGAATGCGATACGACGGGGATTACCCGGCCCTGCACCAAGCACAACTACCTGGTGAAGGATTCCGATTTGCTGGCGACGATGATGCACGAGGCGTTTTATGTCGCGCGCAACGGCCGGCCGGGACCGGTGGTGATCGATCTGCCGAAGGACATTCAATTCGCCCCGGCGCCCTATGTCGGGCCGGAATCGGTGAAGCCGCGCAGCTACCGCCCGCAGACCAAGGGCGAGACGGCGCGTATCGAAGAGGCGGTTGAGATGATCGCCCGCGCCGAACGGCCGATCTTCTACGGCGGCGGCGGCATCATCAATTCGGGTCCGAAGGCGTGCAAACGGTTCACCGATTTGGTCCAGAAGACAGGGTATCCTTGCACCCTGACACTGATGGGGCTGGGTGCGTATCCCGCGTCCGACAAGCAGTTCCTGGGCATGCTCGGCATGCACGGGACGTACGAAGCCAACATGGCGATGCATGGCTGCGACGTCATGGTCGCCGTAGGGTCGCGGTTCGACGACCGCATCACCGGGCGGTTGGACGCTTTCGCGCCGGACGCCAAGATCATTCATATCGATATCGACCCATCGTCCATCAACAAGAATGTCCAGGTCGATCTGCCGATCGTCGGGGATGTCGGCACGGTCCTGGGGCAGATGCAGAAGGTCTGGTCCGCTAAGGTCAAACGCCGCCGCAACGGTAAGGCGGTCGACGGCTGGTGGAAGCAGATCGCCAAGTGGCGGGGTCGCGATTGCCTCGCCTACGGTGCCGACGACAAGATCATCAAACCGCAATATGCGATCGAACGGCTGTACGAACTAACCAAGGACCAGGACACGTTCATCACGACCGAAGTCGGCCAGCATCAGATGTGGGCGGCGCAGTTCTATAAGTTCGAGAAGCCGAATCGCTGGATGACCTCCGGCGGCCTGGGTACGATGGGATACGGCCTGCCGGCGGCGATCGGCGCGCAGCTCGGCCATCCGGGGAAGCTCGTCGTCGATATCGCCGGCGAGGCGTCGATCCTGATGAACATCCAGGAGATGTCGACTGCGGTGCAGCACCGCCTTCCGGTCAAGGTCTTCATCCTGAACAACCAGTATATGGGGATGGTGCGCCAGTGGCAGGAGTTGCTGCATGGCGGCCGTTACTCGGAGAGTTATTCGGAAGCCTTGCCGGACTTCGTGAAGCTGGCGGAGAGTTTCGGCGCGGTCGGGCTACGGGCCACCAAACCGTCCGAGGTCGACGACTTGATCAAGGAGATGATCAGCGTCGACAAGACGGTGATCGCCGACATCGCCGTCGATCCGGCCGAGAACTGCTTCCCGATGATCCCGTCCGGCTCGGCCCATAACGAGATGATCCTCGGCGAAGGCAAGAGCTCGAAGGCGGAGCAGACCGTTTCCGAGGACGGCATGGTCCTGGTCTGAGGCGCGGTTGATGGCACGAAAACGCAAGGACGCCCAACCGGGCTCCGCCTATATTATTCAGAAACCGGATTCGACCGAAGAGCGGCACACGCTTGCGGTCATCGTATCCAACGAACCTGGCGTGCTGGCGCGGGTCATTGGGCTGTTTTCCGGTCGCGGGTACAATATCGAAAGCCTGACCGTGGCGCCGGTGAACGAGGACGAGACGTTGTCGCGGATCACCATCGTGACCTCCGGGACGCCGATGATCATCGAGCAGATCAAGAATCAATTGAACCGGCTGGTGCCGGTCAACGACGTACACGACCTGACGGAAGAAGGGGAATTCGTGGAGCGCGAGCTTGCCATGGTGAAGGTCGTGGCGAAAGCGCGGTCCCACGATCGCCGGGAATCGCTGCGGATGGCCGAGGTCTTCGGCGCGACGGTTGTCGATACCACGACCGATTCCTTCTCCTTCGCGATGACGGGGTCGCCGAGCAAGGTGAAAGCCTTCATCGATCTCATGCGTGCCTTGGGCAAGACCGAAGTCGTTCGAAGCGGCGTGGTGGCGATTGCCCGGGGTGCGAAGGCGCTGTAGCACCGCGCCGACGTTTTGGAAGTTTGGAGCAATCGAGAATAAAAGGGAGTGCGGCCATGCGGGTCTATTATGATCGTGATGCCGACGTAAATTTGGTGAAATCTAAGAAGGTGGCCGTTGTCGGCTATGGCAGTCAGGGACACGCGCATGCCATGAACCTGCGTGACTCGGGCGTCGCCGAGGTGAAGATCGCGTTGCGGCCGGGATCGGAAAGCGCGGCGAAGGCCGAAGGGGCCGGGTTCGAGGTTCTCGACTCCAGCGCCGCGGCGGCCTGGGCGGATGTGGTGATGGTGTTGACGCCGGACGAGCATCAGCGCGACCTCTATGCAGAGCATCTTGAGCCGAACATGCGCGAGGGAACGGCGCTGGCGTTTGCCCATGGCCTGAACGTTCACTTCAACCTGATCGAAGCGCGCGCCGACCTGGACGTCTTCATGATCGCGCCCAAGGGACCGGGGCATACCGTGCGGTCCGAGTATGAGCGCGGCGCGGGCGTGCCTTGCCTGCTGGCGGTCGACCAGGATGCCTCCGGCAACTGCCACGATCTCGCGCTGTCCTATGCCAGCGCCATCGGCGGCGGCCGGGCCGGTATTCTGGAGACCACGTTCCGCGAGGAATGCGAGACCGATTTGTTCGGCGAGCAGACGGTGCTTTGCGGCGGTTTGTCGGCGTTGATCATGGCGGGCTACGAGACCCTGGTGGAAGCCGGGTATGCACCGGAAATGGCGTATTTCGAGTGCCTGCACGAGGTCAAGCTCATCGTCGACCTGATCTACGAGGGCGGCATCGCCAATATGCGGTACTCCGTCTCCAACACGGCGGAATACGGTGACTTGACGCGCGGGCCGCGGGTCATCGATGACAGCGTGAAGGAACGGATGAAGGTCATCCTCGACGAAATCCAGTCGGGCAAGTTCACGAAGGAATGGATGCTCGAGTGCAGTTCGGGCCAGTCGAGTTTCAAGGCCCTACGCCGTCGCGGCGCCGAGCATTCGGTGGAGGAAGTCGGCGTGCGCCTGCGCGGTATGATGCCGTGGATTTCGGAAAACGCGCTGGTCGACAAGTCCAAGAATTAAGTCGAAGAGAGCGAAGGCCTTTCTTCGAGTCGCCAATTGATCGGGCGGGCACTCTTAACGGGTGCTCGCCCGATTAGGTAAAAATTAACGATAATTCGTGTAAAAGATTTCAACTGATTAGCGGCTTGCAAGACTTAGCCCGAAGTGGTTAGAGACTTTTCATTTCGCGCACTTCTGGCATATAGTCGATGATCAATTTTGGACTTGGCGCATGATATTCGCGCGAGGCCATGTTTGAGGGGTGTGACGGTTTATTCAAGGTCGAGCGGTCTCATGCGGAACGGTCGACTGCCGGTTGGGGCCGGCACGAATTTCTTTGAAATTTCGTATGAAATTTCCGCCTCCGTCGAGCATGGATAGCGCACATCGGTAGGGGCCGATGAGGACGAGACCGGACCGTCGTGGCGAATCCGGAACCGCCCGCCGCTATTATGTCGTCGAGACCAGGATGGTGAATCGGGTCGTGTCATCAATTGGTCGGGAGTAGCAGAGCGGTGATCAGCGTCGAAAAGAACGTAACCGGAATGGGGCGGTAGGGATGTTCGGTCGTCTACTTGGAATGCTTTCCGCCGATATGGCGATCGACTTAGGCACGGCGAATACGCTGGTCTATGTCAAAGGACGCGGCATCGTCCTGAACGAACCGTCGGTCGTCGCCATCGCCGAGGTCAAAGGCAAGAAGCAGGTGCTGGCCGTCGGCGACGAAGCGAAAATGATGCTGGGCCGGACGCCTGGCAACATTCTGGCCATCCGGCCGTTGCGGGACGGCGTTATCGCCGACTTCGACGTTGCCGAAGAAATGATCAAACACTTCATTCGCAAGGTTCACAACCGACGCAGTTTCGCGTCGCCGCAGGTCATCGTCTGCGTGCCGTCGGGATCGACGGCGGTCGAACGGCGCGCCATTCAGGAATCGGCCGAAGCGGCCGGCGCCCGCCGCGTCTTTCTGATCGAGGAACCGATGGCGGCGGCGATCGGGGCCGGATTGCCGGTGACCGAGCCGACAGGTTCCATGGTCGTCGACATCGGCGGCGGCACGACCGAAGTCGCGGTTCTGTCGCTGGGCGGCATCGTCTATTCGCGGTCGGTGCGGGTCGGCGGCGACAAGATGGACGAGGCGATCATCGCTTACATCCGGCGCAACCATAACCTGTTGGTCGGCGAGAGCAGCGCCGAACGGATCAAGAAGGAGATCGGATCCGCCTGCGCGCCCGACGACGGGGAGGGCCGCGTCATCGAAATAAAGGGCCGCGACCTTATGAACGGCGTGCCTAAGGAATTGGTCATTACCGAACGCCAGATTTCCGAAAGCCTGGCCGAACCGGTCGGCGCCATCGTCGAGGCGGTGAAAGTCGCCTTGGAACATACCGCGCCTGAACTGGCGGCGGACATCGTCGATAAGGGCATCGTCCTGACCGGCGGCGGCGCGCTGCTCGGCAATCTCGATTACGTTCTGCGTCATTCGACCGGCTTGCCCGTGTCGATCGCAGACGACCCCCTTTCCTGCGTGGCGCTGGGAACCGGGCGTTGTCTCGAGGAAATGAAGACGCTCAAGAACGTCCTCATCAGCATGTATTAAGAGGGGCGGTCCCGCATCTTTGACCATTGCAGGACCGTCAGGTTGGAATCGGAGTGAGGCAACGCCCTGAACATATCCTGAGGATCACGGCGCCGCTCCGGGGAATGGCGCATCGCTTCGCCTACGTGTTCCTGTTGGCGGCGGCACTCGGGATCTTGTTGTTGGGCCGGGCCGATCCTCTCGTATTCGAGCGCGCCCGGATGACCGTGACCGATGTCACGGCGCCGGTCCTGGATGCCTTGTCACGGCCGGCGATTACCGTGTCCCATGTCATCGGCGAGATGCGCGAACTGGCCGTCCTTCGGGACGAGAACAAGGTTCTGCGCGCCCAGAATGAGCGCTTGCTGCAGTGGCAGACCGCCGCCCGGACGCTGATGGCGGAAAACGAGCAGTTGCGTGATTTGTTGGGCTTCGTTCCCGATGTGGAAGCGCAATCCGTCACGGCGCGGGTCATCGGCGATTCGGGCGGTGCCTTCGTGCGCAGCCTGCTGGTCAATTCCGGCAAGCGCGACGGCGTGAAAAAAGGGCAGGCGGCGATGGTGGGGCACGGCCTACTGGGCCGGGTCGCGGAAGTCGGCAATCGGTCGGCGCGCGTTCTGCTGATCCACGATTTGAACAGCCGCATCCCGGTGGTCATTGAGTCCTCGCGCGCCCGCGCGGTTCTGGCCGGCGACAATTCAACGACCCCGCGTTTGCTGTATCTGCCCCTTACGACAACGGTGAAGCCCGGCGACCGGGTGGTGACCTCGGGGTATGGCGGTGTCTTTCCACCGGGTCTGCCGGTCGGTCTGGTCAATTCGGTCGGTGAAGACGGGGTCCGTATTGCGCCCTATGTCGACGTGTCTCAACTTGAATTCGTCCGGCTCATGGATTTCGGTCTCGACGGCATCCTCGACGATGCCGATCGGGACTCCGGCGCGACGCAAAGCCGCGCAAGGCGGTCGCGATGAAGGACGAGGGCGGATGGACGCGGCTCGATCTTTTGGCGCGCCGGCTGACGCCATTCCTGATCACGATCACGTTGGTGATTATTGCCCAGGTGCCGATGCATCTTCCGGCGACGATCTCTATCGCGCCGGCCCTGGCGCTGATCGCCGTCTATTTTTGGGGCCTGCACCAGCCGGACCTGATTCCGGCGCCGGTCGTGTTCCTGGTGGGATTGCTGCAGGATATCCTGACCGGTGTTCCGTTCGGTCTTAACGCCTTCATCCTGCTGATCGTCTACGGTATCGTCGTATCCCAGCGCCGGTTCTTCTTCGGCAAGTCCTTTGCGGTTCTTTGGTGGGGATTCGCGACCTTGTCTTTCGTGATCGGCGTGGTGCAATGGGCCGCGATGTCCATGTTGATGGGGCAGTTTCTCTCGGTCGGACCGTTGTTGGTGGAATATCTGGCGACGGCGGCGCTGTACCCGCTCGTCGCGTATATCCTGGTGCTGACGCATCGGAACATTCTGAACGAGGCATAGCCGTGAAACCGGAACAAGATCGCGGCAGGCTGTTCACCCGGCGTGCGTTGTTCCTCGCCGGCGGTCAGGCTGTCCTGTTTACCGGGCTTGCAGCCCGGATGTACTACCTGCAGGTTCTGGAATCGGATCGTTATGCGGTGTTGGCCGATGAGAACCGGATCAGTCTTCGCCTCTTGCCGCCGCCGCGGGGCCGGATCGTAGATCGTTTCGGCGTGCCGCTCGCGGTCAACGTTCAGAATTATCGGATCGTCATCGTGCCGGAGGAAGCGGACGATGTGGATCGCATGCTCACACGGCTCGGCCGCCTCGTCGAGGTCGACGAGCATGCACGCCGCCGCATCCTGCGCGAAGTGCGCCGTCGCCGCGCCTTCGTACCGATCACGGTGCGCGAAAACCTGACCTGGGAAGAAGTCAGCCGCATCGAGGTCAATGCGCCGGATCTGCCGGGGATCAGCATCGACGTGGGGCAGACCCGTTTCTATCCTTATGGCGAAGCGGCCGCGCATTCGCTCGGTTACGTTGCCTCCGTGTCGGAACGCGAATTGACCGGCGACCCGTTGCTGGAACTGCCTGGTTTCCGCATCGGCAAGAACGGGGTCGAGCGGCAGTTCGATCTGCAATTGCGCGGCAGCGCCGGCAACGCCGAGGTCGAGGTCAACGCCCTCGGCCGGGTGATTCGCGAGTTGCGCCGGCAGGACGGCCAGCCGGGGCAGGAGGTTCACCTCACCATCGATGTCGGCTTGCAGGAGTTCGTCGCGCGGCGGGTCGAAAATGAACGACGCGCCGCGGTCGTTGTGATGGACGCCCATACCGGCGATGTGTTGTCGATGGTCTCGACCCCATCCTTCGATCCGAACGCTTTCAACGAAGGTCTAAGCGGCAAGGCTTGGCGCACTCTGATCAACAATCCGGACACGCCGCTCACCAACAAGGCGATTGCGGGGCAATACGCGCCCGGGTCCACCTTTAAAATGGTCGTTGCGCTTGCAGCGCTGGAGCAGAACATCTCGCCGGCCATTCGGTCCAACTGTGTTGGGCATACCCAGCTCGGCAACCATAAGTTCCACTGTTGGAAGAAGGGCGGTCACGGCAGCGTCGACATGATCGAGGCGATCAAGGAATCATGCGATGTTTACTTTTATGACCTGGCCAAGAAGGTCGGGGTCGACCGGATTGCCGACATGTCCCGCCGGCTGGGTCTGGGGTCGACGCTCGATCTCGATATCCCGGGCGAGCGCGCTGGCCTGATCCCGACGAAGGACTGGAAACAGGCGACGATCGGGATTCCCTGGCAGCTCGGCGAAACGCTGGTCGTCGGGATCGGGCAAGGCTATGTGCTGACGACGCCGCTGCAACTGGCGGTGATGACCGCGCGGCTCGTGAACGGCGGTTTTGCTGTGAAGCCGAGGCTGACGCTGGCGCCGCCGGGGGTTGATCCGGCGGATGAACCGCCGCGTAAGTTCGAATCCATCGGGTTGTCCGACCGGGCGCGGCAGATCATCATCCAGGGCATGAACGAGGTCGTGAACAACCCGCAGGGCGGCACGGCCTATGGCTCCCGCATCAAGGACGAGACGATGGCGATGGGCGGCAAGACCGGCACGTCGCAGGTCCGGCGGATTTCGCTGGCGGAACGCGACCGCGGCGTCCGCAAGAACAAGGACCGGCCATGGCGCGAACGCGATCATGCCTTATTCGTCGGCTACGCGCCGATGGATGCGCCGCGCTATGTCGTGTCGGTCATCGTCGAACACGGCGGTGGCGGGTCGAAGGCGGCGGCGCCGATCGCAAAGGACGTCCTGCTTGAAACGCAGAAGCGCGATCCCTCCGCGGCCCGTGCGGGCCGGGTCGCGACGGCGCCGGCTCCCTCCGCAAAGTCGACAAGCGGGCAGCCGCAATGAGGCTTTCCCCCAATTACGGCGCGGAAATGACCTTTCGCCAGCGCCTGTGGCAGGTGAACTGGTCGTTGATTTTCCTGATCGCGGTGATCGGCGGGGTCGGCATCGCCATGTTGTATTCGGCGGGTGGCGGCAACATGCAGCCGTGGGCGTCGCGGCAGGGGATTCGACTGCTCGTGGGTTTGATGGGCGTGTTCGCCATTGCGCTGGTCGATATTCGGATTTGGTTGCGCTACGCTTATGTCATCTACGGTCTCGTTCTGCTGTCGCTCGGCGCGGTCGAGATCGTCGGCTCGGTCGGCATGGGCGCGCAACGCTGGTTGCGTTTCGGCGGGTTCCAGTTGCAGCCGTCCGAGTTCATGAAGATCGCCGTGGTGTTGGCGCTCGCCCGGTATTTCCACCGCCTGAACATCGAGGATATCGGCCGACCGACCTATCTGTTGGTGCCGTTGATGTTGGTCGGCGCGCCGGTGGCGCTGGTGATCAAGCAGCCCGATCTCGGCACCGCCGTCATGCTGCTGCTGGGCGGCGGGGCGATGTTCTTCCTTGCCGGGGTGCGGCTGTGGAAGTTCGGTGTCGTGCTGGTCGCGGGTATCGCCTCGATCCCGATCGGCTGGAACTTCCTGCACGATTATCAGCGCCAGCGCATCCTGACTTTCCTCAACCCGGAAACCGATCCGCTCGGTTCCGGCTATCATATCCTGCAGTCGCAGATCGCTTTCGGGTCCGGCGGGGTCTTCGGCAAGGGGTATCTGCAGGGCACGCAGAGCCATCTGAACTTCTTGCCGGAACGGCATACCGACTTCATCTTCACCATGCTGGCGGAGGAATTCGGCCTGGTCGGCGGGTTGTTGCTGCTGCTGCTCTACGCCATCCTGATGGTCTACGGTCTGGCCGTCGCGGTCCGCAGCCGCAATCACTTCGGCCGTCTGCTCGCTATGGGCGTGACCGTGACGATTCTGCTCTATGTCTTCGTGAACACGGCGATGGTGATGGGATTGATCCCGGTGGTCGGCGTGCCGCTGCCGATGCTGTCTTATGGCGGCACGGCGCTCCTCACGGTGCTGACCGGCTGCGGCTTCCTGATGAACGCCTATATCCACCGCGACATTCGCATCGCCCGGCACGCCAGCGAAGCCTGAGTTATATCCTCTGAGATTGCAGAAATTTGAGGAATATTCTCAAAGATTGCATCAAAATAATTGATGCAAGCATTTACTTGATTTGCCGGGCAGGTGCTCGGAAAGCGAGCGCTCTTACCTGTAAATCATTGTAATATAACGGTAATTAACGTTTATTTTACCCCGCCGTACGACTATCCCCATCGTTTTTGCGCGAAGGTTATGGTTGCAATGGCAATGGATGGTTCCGGGATATGTCGGGTCATCTCAAGAATTTAACGCTACCGCTGCCGCCGATGTCACCGGATCTGCGTTGCGTCGAGGTCTATGACCGCTTCATCGACGATCCGGATACGCTGTCCTATGCGGTCGTCGACCGGGACCGGCCCATCGGCATCGTCAACCGGCATGAGTTTCTGGTGGCGCTGTCGCATCTCTTTGGACGGTCGCTATACGATAAGAAATCGATTCGCAGTTTGATGGACAAGGCGCCGTTGATCGTCGACGTCAACGAGGAACTGACGGACCTGAACAATCGCATCGTGTCCGAAAAGCCCGGCGCCCTTTTAAAGGGCTTTATCGTTACGGAAAACGGCCGGTATATCGGGGTCGGTACGCCCTTTTCGTTGCTGCAGTTCACCATCGAACATATGAAGTCCCGCGCCGCCGAACTCCAGAAGGCTTGGCGCGCCGCCGAGCAGGCGCATCGGACGAAATCGCAATTTCTCGCCAATATGAGTCATGAATTGCGGACCCCGCTGAATGCCATCATCGGGTTTTCCGAGGTGATACGAAAAGAGGTCTTCGGTCCGGCGGGGAATGATCGTTATGTGGCCTATGCGCGCGATATTCACGAAAGCGGCGGACACTTGCTTGCGCTGATCAATGAAGTGCTCGATATGGCGAAGATCGAGGCCGGCCGGATCGAATTGACCGACCGCATCGTGCGTCTCGACACGGTCATTGATGCAGCGATGCGGATGATCAAGACGGAAGCGGCGAAGAAATTCATCGATCTGTCCGTGGTGCTGCCGGCGGTTATCCCGTCGCTGATGGTGGATGACGTCAAACTGCGTCAAATCCTCGTCAATCTTCTTGCCAACGCGGTGCGGTTCACGCCGCCGGGTGGTCGAATTTCGTTACGCATCGCGGAAATTGCGGACGGCGATCTGCAAATCAGGATCGCGGACAGCGGTGTCGGTATGGCGCCGGAACAGATTGCCACCGCGTTGGAGCCGTTTGGGCAGGTCGGCCGGCATTCGAGCACCACGTCGGAAGGCACCGGGCTTGGGCTGCCGTTGGCGAAATCATTGGTTGAATTGCATGGTGGCGATTTGAAGGTGGAAAGCCAGCTTGGGCTGGGAACCACGGTGACCATGCGGTTGCCGTCGTCACGTCTCGTCCTTTCGGCGCGGGAAAATCCCGGGGAGTGGGCGGGCGATCCGGCGGCAAGTCCCGCATCGGCCACCGCGGCCTGGCCTCTGCCGCCGGCAGCGATAGCTTCCCGTCAAGGGCCGGGGGGTGGCGGTCGTTGGTGTGTTCCGCGGGAGGATATCGAGTTGTTTGCGCGCGGCCTGCTGGGTCGACATGGCGATACCGCCCATTCGTTTGCCTTGAATCGCGCCATGGCACTTGGCCGGAGCGGCGATACCGACGGCCAAGCGGTCTGGCGCGACGTTGCCGATGTTGTCAGCGCGCGGCTAAGGGCGTGAACGGCCAGGACGCAATCCCATCATGGGACACCCGATGAAACGCCGATAACGGATCGGTGGCGCACGCGACCTATCGACAAACCGCAGTCCCTTTGCTATATCGCGCCCCTGCTTCGGTTTTCGGCTGGGACGGCCTCGCCGCCTCCCTATGAAACCACGGACCGGCCCCGCCGGTCGGGCGGGCGCTTAGCTCAGTTGGTAGAGCAGCTGACTCTTAATCAGCGGGTCATAGGTTCGAGTCCTATAGCGCCCACCAATTTCTCTGAAATCGCATATCCGCATGATAAGGCCGACCGCTATGGCGAGCGGCCGGCCCTTCTTTTGCCGTCTTTTGGGGAGGGTGGCGCCGTTGCGCTAGAAATGCCCGCGGACGCCGATCATGAAGTTGTGGGAGCTGTATTCGGTCTCGATGTCGGAAACGCCGGCGACATCGGTGCCCAACTCCGCATCCTGGGTGATCACGTAACGATACCCGAGATCGAAGACGACATCCTTGGTATAGGCATAGCTGATGCCCGCACCGACCTGGCCGCCGAAGACGAAGTCTGCATCGGAGTCGGTCGCGTCGATGATGAAACCGCCAACGCCGCCGCCGGCATACGGCATCCAACCGTTTTTCAAATCCCAATCGTACCACGCATTCGCGAGGATCGCGTGGCTCCATGCGCTGCCGCTGACCGGGCCCGTGGCTGTCAGGCCGGCTGCGGAAACGGTCGCGCTATCCGTTTCGGCGCGGCTGAACCGGTACTCCACTTCCGTCCGAATGCTCTGCTGCCATTTGTACCCTGCTTGCGCGCCGATCGAAAATCCGGGATCGAACTCGACCTCGCCGCTTGCCGGGATGCCGTTGACCGTCGCAGAGACATCGCTATCCGGGACCAGCGACAGACCGCCGGACAGACCAAAATACGCGCCGGTGCTTTCGCTTTGCGCCCACGCAGCCGGCGTCAAGGCCATGATGCTCACGACCGCCGCTAATAGTGTTCTCATAAAGGATGCCCTCCCTCAGTGTGTATGAGGGCAAAAAATACCTGCAATTGATTCAATATAAACGAGTTAAAGTGGCCAATATGAACACGTTGGAATTATTTTCGTTCGGTGTTGTAATTTCGCTCGGCTCTCGTATAGAGGTCATCCAGATGCTTTCCCATCGACCGCAGGGCGTCTGCGGTGAGATAGACGTATGAATGCCGTCCTTCCCGGCGCCGGGTCAGCCATCCCTGCCGTTCGAGCCGGTCGACATGGCGCCGCACTGTCGGCCGCGGAACTTGCAGCATGTTGGACAGCGAGGACATGTCGACGGGGCGCTCTTCCAAATGCCCCAGCATAATCATGTCCATAAGCGAGATGTCGCCGGCGACGAGTCCGACGTCACGCTGTGCGCCGTAATAGGTTGCGCGCAGGCGCAAGGTCGCGAGACGGCGGTCCCGATTCTGCTTCAGCAGATTTTTCGAGATCTTTGGGGCGGCGGTTTTCTGAACGCAATGCGGCCCGTTCATGTCCATCCACCATGACTAACCGGACGCAACATATATACAACCGTTGGTTTGTTGGTCGTTCTATATGGCCAGGACGGCCATACAACCGGATATGAGATAGGCTCGCTTTCCTCGTCCTTCTATCCATGTAGTGACGGTTCGATGAATGTCCAATAGGGGTTGCCGGCCGTTGACACATATTTGGCCGGCGCGCCAAGCTTGAAAAAAGCGTTTAGGAGTCGCAATCCGCTTTGGACAAGTCCCATCAACGCTACGTGCTGACGCTGGCGGTCCTGTTCGCTGGCGTCTTTATCGCCCTCGGGGTCGCGCCGCTCCATCGGGCCGACTGGGCGTTGGAAAACGTGCTGGTCGTTCTGGCGGTGGTCCTTCTGGTCACCACCTATCGGAAATTTCCGTTCTCGCGGGTGTCCTACACGCTGATCTTTTTGTTTCTTTGTCTGCATGAGGTGGGGTCGCATTACACTTATTCGAAGGTGCCGTATAACGCTTGGACGGAGGCGGTGTTCGGACGGTCGTTGAACGACCTGATGGGGTGGGAGCGGAATCATTTCGATCGGCTGATTCACTTCACTTACGGATTGTTCATTGCCTATCCGCTGCGGGAAGTGTTCCTGCGGATTGTGAATGTGCGTGGCTTTTGGGGATATTTCCTGCCGCTCGATATCACCATGTCCACGTCGATGATCTACGAGTTGATCGAGTGGGGTGCCGCGGAAGTCTTCGGCGGCGACTTGGGCGCGGCCTATCTCGGCACGCAAGGCGACGTGTGGGACGCGCACAAGGACATGCTGTTGGCCAGTATCGGCGGCCTCGTCGCCATGCTGATCACCGCGGCGATCAACATGAGCCTGCAGCGCGATTTCGGGCGTGAATGGTCGGAAAGCCTGCGGGTGAAGCGGAAAGAGCCGCTCGGTGAGGTGGAAATCAACCGTCTGCGCGACGGCGGTTAATGGTTTTGCGAACGCGGTAGTCGATAGGTTGCGCCTATCGGAGGCGGGCCCGGATTTTCCCCAATCCTAATCATGCACTATTCTTCCCCTAGGCCATCCGTAATCACCGCCCCGACCGGAGGAGCATGCCATGCGCGTCGTCATCGCGATGATGAAACACGAGACCAACACCTTTTCGCCGGTGCCGACGCCGATCGAGCGGTTCGCGCGCGGGTTTCCGCTGCCGCCGCGCGGTCGCGACGCCTATGACGCGTACAAGGGCACCGGGACGGCGATGGCGGCCTATATCGATCTGGCGGAGCGCGAGGGCTGGGAGATCGTGACGCCCATCGCGGCGCAAGCGGCGCCGAGCGCGCCGGTTCAGGACGCCGCCTACGCGGAGATGACCGACGCCATCGCCGACGCGGTGGCCGACGGCTGCGACGCCGTCATGCTGGACTTGCACGGCGCGATGGTCACCGAAAGCCGGGAGGACGGGGAAGGCGGGCTGCTTAAGCGGCTGCGCGAGATCGCGCCGGACGTGCCGATCGCGGTGGCGCTCGACATGCACACCAACCTCTACGCGGAGATCGTCGACAACGCGACGACGCTCGCCGGCTACACCACCTATCCGCATATCGATAACTACGGCACCGGCACGCGGGCGGGCGAGGCGTTGATCCGCAAGATCAAGGGCGAGGCCGAGCCGGTGCTCGCCTGGGGCAACCGGCCGATGCTGCCGCATGTCATGCGCCAGGGCACGGCGGATTTTCCGAACAAGCAGTTGCAGGAACGGGTCGCCGCGATGGAGGAGAGCGGCGAGGCCATGGTGGCGACGCTGTTCACCGGATTCCCGCATGCGGATATCCGCAACGCCGGACTCAGCGCCTGCGTCGTGACCGACGGCGACCCGGCGAAAGCTCAGGCATTGTGCGACGAGTTGCTGGACTCGGCCTGGAAGGATCGCGAAGCCTGGGTCTATCAGATCGAACCGTTGGAAGAATCGATGGCGCGGGCCAAGGCGGTGACGGAGGGGCCGGTCGTGTTGCTCGACCATTACGACAACGCCTCCTCCGGCGGCACCGAGGACACGACGACCGTGCTCAAGGCGATCTTGGATGCGGGGCTTGAGGATGTCGCCGTGTTCGCGATCTGCGATCCCGGGGCGGTGCAAGAGCTGATCGCGGCGGGCATTGGTTCGGAAGTGACCCTGCCGATTGGCGGCAAGATGGATATGCCGTCGATCGGCCTGAAGGGGGAACCGGTCACGGTGACCGGGAAGGTGAAGCTGATCTCGGACGGACTCTACCGCAATCTTGGCCCAGCGTCGCCAGGGCTGCTGATGGATATGGGGCCGACCGTCGTGTTCGATACGGGCAAGCTGGAGATCGTCGTGATCTCGCGCCAGCAGGAACCGAACGACAAGAACTGTTTTCTCAGCCTCGGCATCGACCCGGCCCGCAAGAAATACCTGATGCTGAAAAGCCGTATTCACTACCGCGCCGGGTACGGCGACATCGCCAAAGAGGTGATCGAATGCGCCGGCACGGGAGTCTGTACATCGGATTACGATCAACTGACGTTCGAGAAGGTGCGGCGGCCGATCTATCCGCTCGACCTGATCAACGATCCAGGCTAGGGCGCGAAAATCATGTCATCGGGTCTTCGTGGCGCTGCCGTGGCGTATCTGGCCCATAACTCGTCCCTCTTTGATAATGATAATAGTCTACCATCACTTCCCGGGACTAAACATCTCGCCCAGCTCGCTCGCGGATAACAGTGTTGCCTCATGCGGTTCGGCGGGCTGTTTCTTGCGTGCGGACCGTACCCGTAGCCGGATCCGGTACCAGTCCTAGTCCCAGATGACATAGGCCATGCCGGCCGGGCCGTCCGTCCGCGCGTGAGATCCATAAACGCCAAAATTGCGAATCGGCCGGCAGGATCGCGCTATCCGGGCTGGAACCGTGACGAATAAGCTACACTCCGTTCCCGCCCGATCGACCGTTCTCAATTCATATTGAGAACGATTCTCATTTTCAATACAGTTCCAAGCACTTGGATCAAAACAAATCCTGCCGGAATCGGGATTTGGCCGAAGGCGCGCTTTCGGCCTTCGGGATTATCGTGGAATGGGCGTATGGGAATATCGGCGGAGAAGGTGACGG
Source organism: Alphaproteobacteria bacterium (assembly GCA_028281325.1). Taxonomy (GTDB): domain Bacteria; phylum Pseudomonadota; class Alphaproteobacteria; order UBA8366; family UBA8366; genus JAJFJD01. The sequence goes on along the minus strand of JANQKC010000014.1, from coordinate 35,158 downwards.
TCGAGGAGCTGTATCTCCGTCATCACGACGCGTTGAGCCGGTTCCTTACCCGCATGCTCCGATGTGAGGAGGCGGCCGCGGAAGTCGCGCAGGATGCATATCTCCGCCTCGTCCGCTACGCGCCCCGGCGTCTCATGGACGACCCGAAAGCCTATCTGTTCCAGGTGGCCGCCAATGCGGCGCGGGACCGATTGGCGCGCGACCGGGTAAAGGACGGGCTCGTCGACGACCGGCCGAATGCCGAAGCGTTCGCCTGTCCGCAACCCGATGCGGAGGCCGTCGCGCTCGGCCGCGAGCGCATGTTCATCTTGATCGAAGCCATAAATGAGTTGCCGCCCCGCTGCCGCGAGGTCTTTCTGCTGAGCCGTTTCGACGACCTTTCCAACCCCGAGATCGCCGAACGTCTCGGAATATCTCGCAATATGGTCGAGAAACACGTGATCAAGGCGATGGTTTACTGCCGTCGACGCCTGGACGCCGCTGGAAAATAATTGCAGATTGCGGGTCAGGAGTTAGGGCCTTCGGGCAGTCTAATATAGTGCAGGTGGAACGGTGCCGCGCGGGGTGGGCAGGGCCGAGGCGGTGATGCTCCTGTCTCGCTGACAGCATGACGATATGACGTTACCCAGCAAGAACAGCACTGATGCCGACGGGCGCGACGGAGACCTCGTCGAGGAAGCCACGACGTGGTTCGTGCGCATGCGGACGGAGTTCGTCAGCGATTCGGACCGGCGGGCATTCGAGGCATGGTTAGCCCGTGATTCCGCCCATGCGGAAGCCTACGCCCAGGCCGAAGCGCTTTGGGGCGAGATCGGCGAGATGCCGGATCCCCGGCCGGCATCCGACGGAACGGAAAACCCCAATCACCCCAATCACGCCAATGGCGCGGCGGTGCGCCTCGACGCGCAGACGCGACCCCGCCGCCGGCGCTCGCGGCGGTGGTACGGCGCCATGGCTGCTTCCCTTGCGCTTGCCGTCGCCATCGGGCTGTGGTCGGTGGGCGGCTATGACGGTCTTCGGGCGGATTACGTCACCGCGGTCGGCGGGACCCGCACGGTGACGCTCGCCGACGGTTCCGTCGTTCAGCTCAACACGGATACGGCGATCGCCGTGAACTTCTCGCAATCGCACCGCCGGATAGAGCTGTACCGCGGCGAAGCCTTCTTCACGGTCGCGAAAGACGTGAACCGACCCTTCGATGTCGTCGCGGGCGAGGGCGTCTCGCGTGCGGTGGGGACCGCCTTCGGCGTCCTGGATGTGACGCAATTCGTTACCGTTGCCGTGGAAGAAGGCGTGGTGCGCGTCTCCCGGCTGGATGCGGCCGAGAACGACACAGCGGGCGTCATTCTCCAGGCGGGCGAGGCCGCCCGCTACGGCAGGGCCGGCGATATCGAGGTCCGGCGGGACGACATTGGGGCGTCAACGGCATGGCGAAAGGGTAAGCTCGTCTTCGCGGACCGTTCGCTGCGCGATGTGGTGGAGGAACTCGATCGCTATCGCCCCGGCACGATCGTCTTCCTGAACGCCGATATCGCCGAGGCCCGCTTCACCGGCGTGTTCAACCTGCGCGACACCGACAAGGCTCTCGCCGCCATCGAAGGCTCGCTTGCCATAGACGTCATTCGCGTCACGCCGTATCTGACGTTGCTCCGCGCCCGCGACTGACGTGTCGCGAGGGGCGCTCCGAGACGCGCGTCCGCCGCTCTCGCTGTCTCCTTTGTGAAATTTTTTTGATTTCGGACATCAGGAGTCCGGCCCCTAGACCGGTCTAACCCAATGAGACCGGCGTGAAGGCGGGATACCGCCATGCGCCGTGGTGCATTTTAAGGACTTGGGGAGCAAATAACATGATCGATCACGGAAACACGGTCCGCGCCGGAGCCGGTGTGCGCCGACGGGGGCTCGGGCGTCGCATGGCGGGCATGCGGGCGCTTCTGGCGGGGGCCTCTCTTCTGGCGCTGGGGCTTTCGGTGCCTGCGACCGCGCAGGACCGGCAACAGCATCAGACCGGTCTCGAAGCCGGGGCCGCTCCGCCTGCCGAGCCCGGGCTTGTCCGGTTTGCCCAGGCGGATCCGGCCCAGCCACGCCGGTTCGACATACCGGCCGGCGATCTTCAGGCGGCGCTGCTCGCCTTTTCGCAGGCGGTCGACCTGCAGCTCCTCTATCCGGCCGAGTTGACGGCCGGGTTCATCAGCCCGGGAGTCCAGGGCGCGTACGCGCCCGAAGCGGCGCTGCGCCGCCTGCTCGACGGCACCGAACTGGAGTACCGGTTTTCCGGACCCGACACGGTAACGCTGGCGAAGACGGACGGGCAGGACGGCGACGGGCCGATGCGCCTGGACCCGGTCACCGTGGTTGGGACCGCTGGCAGCCGCGGCTATCAGCCGCCGGTCAGCACCAATGTCGGCATCGATCCCTTCGGCGGATCGATCAAGGAGACGCCGGCGACGGTCAACGTTATCCCGCGGCAGTTCATCGAAGACCGTGCACCGCTTCAGGTGCAGGACCTGGCCGACTACCTGCCCGGCGTGAACGTGATCGAGACGAGCGGCGGAACCGGCAACACCGGCATCGCCGTCCGCGGTTTTACCTTCGATGGCAATGAGGTTGCGCTGAACGGACAGGTCCAACGCATCTTCAGCACCCAGAGCCGCGGCTTTGCCAACATTGAGCGTGTCGAGGTTTTGAAGGGTTCGGCCGGCGTGGAGGCCGGGGTCGTCGAGCCAGGGGGCGTCGTGAACCTCGTGACGAAGAAGCCCCAGGACGAAGCGACCGTCGACGTCTCCGCCGAGGTCGGGAGCTGGGACCTTTTCGGAGTCAGCTTGGATGCGACCGGTCCGATCACGGAGGACAAGAACCTCTTGTACCGTTTCATTACGGAGTATCAGACGCGCGAATCGTTCCGCGACAACGTGGACCAGGAGCGTGTACTGGTCGCGCCGTCGCTGCAGTGGAACTACGGGAAACGGAGTTCGGCGCTGTTGGAGTTCGAATACATCTATCAGGACCAAGCCTACGACCGTGGCACCTTCTACCTGGAGGGTGCGGGCTTCAAGGACAACTTCGCACCGATCGAGTTCAGCGCCCACGAGCCGGACGATTCGTTGAAGTCGCACTCCGGACGGGTGTCGCTCTCTATCGACCAATGGCTGACGGACATATTCTCCCTGCGCGGCAAGGCGAGCTATATCAGGGAGGATTACCTCAGCAAGGGCGCGCGCAACCCCGATCTGCGCGGGCTCTACATTCCGGGCACCAACCTTTTCTCCGGCAACTCGACCATCGCGCGCAGCTTCACTAGGTTCGATGGTTACTACCAGCAGATCCTGGCCGAGGCGGAGGCGCTCGCCGGCTTCGAAACCGGGCCCGTGCGGCACGACACGCTGATCGGGTTGGAATTCGCGCGGGCGACGAGCAACAACAGGGGGCAGGACGGCCAGACGGTCTGGCCGCTGGATGCCTTCAACCCCATTTACGGCACCGACCCGGTGGTGATCGGTCTTGCGGCGGACGGCGTCGGCCGCGACTTAGACTCCTTCAGAGGGGAGACCTACAAGAGCGTCTACGGTCAGTACAAGCTGACGGCCTGGGAGCGCTTTCACATCCTGGGCGGCGTGCGCTTCGACGATGCGGAGTTCACCAGCCGGTTCACGCGGAACGTGAACACCGATCCCGAGGGGCCGGAGGAGAGCTTCGGCAATCAGGTCTGGTCGTACCGTCTCGCCGCCGGTGTCAACGTGACGGAGCAGGTCACGGTGTTCGGCGGGTTCAGCAACGCGTCCATCCCGCAATCCGGTACGGACAGGCAAGGCGATCCCTTCGACCCGCTGGAATCGACAAGCTATGACGCCGGTGTGAAGGTCGGTTTGTTCGACGAGAAGGCGCTGTTCACCCTCTCGTTCTTCGACATTAAGCAGACGAACCTCACGGAGCCCGATCCCGACAACCTGCCGGGCGAGAACTTCAGCGCCTTGATCGGGGAGGTCAAATCGCGCGGCATCGAGGCCGAGCTCACCGGCGAGATTACCGAGAACCTGGACATTCTCGCCGGGGTCGCCCTTGTCGACACCGAGATTCTGGAGAGCAATTCCGGCCAGGAGGGCAATCGCCTCTATAGCGTGCCGTTGTTCGAGGCCAGCCTGTGGGCCAAATACGACTTCTCCGAATTACTTTTCCGCGGTTTCAGCGCGGCCCTGGGCGTCGTCCATGTCGGTGACCGCGAAGGCGACAACGACAATTCCTTCGAGCTGCCGTCCTACACGCGGGTCGATGCCGGCGCCTACTACGCCTGGAAGGACCTTCGCGTCGAACTTCGTGTCGAGAACGTCTTCGACACGACCTACTTTTTGGGCTCGCAGAACCGTTCCCGAAACATTATTCCGGGCGCACCCCGGAACGTTCTCGCCAGCCTCTTCTACCGCTTCTGAGGCTCGCGTGAGCAACCGCACCTGGTTCCGCATCCACAGCTTCACGGGCGTCGTCACCGGTCTGATGCTGTTCGTGATCTGCTGGAGCGGGACCTTCGCGGTGCTATCGCATGAGATCGACTGGCTGGTCACGCCCGAAGCGCGGGTCGACGCGGGAGAAGAGCAGGCCAGCTGGGGAGAAATCGAGGCCGCGGTCGCCGCGGCCTTCCCGCTTGCCGAAATACGCTGGTTTGGCGCGCCGCTTTATGGAGCGTCGGCGGCGCAGGTGGTCGTCGACCTTCCGGCCCAGCGGGCCATGCGCGTCTATGTCGACCCCTACACGACGGAGGTGCAGGGCTTCTCGAGTTATTTCACCGTGCAGCGTTTCTTTCGCAGCTTTCATATGAACCTCTTTCTCAAGCGGTTCGGGTACTACACGGTGATGGCCTTAGCGCTGACGATGCTCACGTCGCTTGTCGCCGCGCTGGTCTTCTATAGGCGCTGGTGGCGGCGCTTTCTGGTTTGGCCGCGCGGGCGCGGCAAGGCCTTCTGGAGCACGCTGCACAAGACCGTCGGACTTTGGTCGATCTGGTTCCTCCTCGTGATCGGGATCACGGGAGCGTGGTACCTCTTCGAGAAGTTGCGGGTCGACGTCGGCGACGGCAAAGTGGCCTACGCCGGTACGGGAGATTTCGCCGTGAACCGGGTTCCGCTCGCGGCATCGGATCCGGCGCTGTCCGTTCAGCCGCTTGATGCGCTGGTCGACCGCGTGCGCCACCTGCGGCCCGACCTGGAAATAGGACTGGTCGGCTTCAGAGGCGACAATAAGGACGTGCTGTACGCCGACGGTCAGGCGGCCCATCTCCTGGTCCGGAATCGCGCCAATCAGGTTCATCTCGACCGGCGCACCGGCGGGGTGTTGTACAATCAGACTCCCCACGACTATTCGCTCTACTGGCGCTGGTCGGACACCGCCGACCCGCTGCATTTCGGCGACTTCGGCGGACTCTGGAGCAAGGGCGTCTGGTTCGTCTTCGGCCTCGTGCTGTCGGGCCTTATCCTCACCGGGACCTGGCTGCATGCGCACAGGTTGGCGCGCGAGACGACGGCGCAATCCCTGCACCGCTGGCCGGGCACCGGGGCGGCGATCCTTGTCACGCTCGTCGTTCTGGCTGCCTCCGCGACAGGCGGCATTGCGGAGGTGCGGAGCTACGGCCCCATGATCGAGGGCGTGCAGAAATTCCCGGAGATCGCCCCCGGCGTCGCCGCGACCATCATCGGCTGGGTCATGGTGACGCTCGCCATCATCTTCGCCTGGGTCTTCCTCCTGTGGCGGCCGGAGACGTTGCTGCGAACGTCGGGCATGCCGACGCGGCGCAGGGCCTCGCCGGATAAACCGGATGGGATAGAAAGGGGAGTGCTAGGCGAATGACCAAACGAATTCTGCCGCGGCTTGCGGCGCTCCTGGTTCTTGGGGTCGTGGCCGACGCGCAGGCGGCGGGCGATAGGACGGGCAATGTCCAGGTCGAACTCAACAAGCTGGAGCCGAACGGCAAGGCGTGCCGCGCCTACATCGTGTTGGAGAATGGCACGGAAAGCGCCTTCGAGACGCTCAAGCTCGACCTCGTGATGTTCGATGCGGACGGAGTCGTGGCCAAACGCCTCGCCGTCGAGACGGCGCCGCTGCCGGCCGGCAAGACGAGCCTCAAGGTCTTCGGCATCGACGGGCTGTCCTGCGCGCGCGTGGGCCGGGTGCTGCTCAACGATGTGATGGCCTGCGCCGACGCGTCGGGAACCCGCGACGACTGTCCGGCGCTGGTCGTTCCCGTGGCGCGCGGGCCAGTTGCGTTCGTCAAATGAGTTGACGGATTCCGTGACGACGACTTATGGAGCGGGCATACCGGATGAGGTCAGCGCCTGCGTCGGGGAAATCTAAGGTGAATTGCAGCCGTGACGGTCGAGCCTTACGTCGCTGGGTCGTCCGTCAGTGGGTTGGGTTTGGCCAGTGTTTCGAGGTCGTTGAGTTTCGACAGCGCGATCCGGGCGCCATCCACCGATACGCCATAGGGGCCGAGGGTGCCGAAGGCGCGGGAGAGGTTCTCCGGCGTCATGCCGAGTAGCGTCGCCAGCGTACGCTTGTCCGTCGGCAGGGTGAGTGCCCCGTTCGCGCCCTGACATGTGTGTTCATGCAGCAGGTAGTTCGCCAGCCGCTCGACCGACGTGCGCAGCTTCTGGTTCTTGAGCAGCTTGACCATGTCCCGATAACGCACCGACAGTTCCTGCACGATCGACCGGGCGAAGGCGGCGTCCCGTTCGAAGATGTCACGGATGTTTTCCGCCGGGATCAAAAGGATCCGCGAGGCGGTCATGGTGCGTGCGGACATCAGGTAGACGGCATCTTTGAGCACTGCCGCCAAGATGAAGGTCGCGACCGGGTTGATCACCGCCATCGTGGTCTCGCGATTGTTGGCGGTGGCGAAAAGCTCCACCGTTCCGTCCACGACCACGTGCAGAAAGTCGGCTGGATCGCCCTCGGTGATGAGATGCACCTGCGGTGGAAAGCGTTGCAGGTAGGCGACCTGCATCAACTCCTCGAAATGTCCGGGCTCCATGTCCGCGAATAGATCGAGATCGCGGACAGCCGGTAGATCCTCTGAACGCAAAAACCCGCCCTCCCTTGTCTGAGCGATCCGCCGCATCTTATTTGATTTTTGTCAATTGGCGGCACGCATAAGTCAGATCGCTACGATACCACTGTTATGTGACGGTGCGACATCTGATGCAGCATCCCTTGTATCTTCCTTCGCGTCGCGGACTTTTGATCTGAATCAAACGGTTCGCGGCCGCGGCAGCGGACCCTTTCCCCACCACACTGACCAATAGCGGTGTCCCGCGCGATTGCGCGCGGGACAGAGGGGAAACGAACGATGAATGGACTGGATGGCGTAACACCGTCCCAACAAAATCGCATTCTCGGCACAAGTACACTCGCTTTCACGGTGTGCTTCGCCGTTTGGACGATCTTCTCGATTATCGGCGTCAAGATTAAGCAAGACCTAGGTCTGAACGACACGCAGTTCGGCATTCTGGTGGCGACGCCGATTCTGACGGGATCGCTCAGCCGTATCTTTCTCGGCATCTGGACCGATCAGTATGGCGGGCGACTCGTTTACACCGCGGTGATGGCGCTGACCGCCGTTGCGGTGTGGATGCTGTCGACCGTATCGACCTACGAGATGTTCCTCGTCGCGGCGCTTGGCGTCGGGCTTGCCGGCGGTTCTTTCGCGGTCGGCATCGCTTACGTCTCGCGCTGGTATGAGAAAGAACGTCAAGGGACCGCCCTCGGCATTTTCGGCATGGGCAATGTCGGCGCCGCCGTCACGAATTTCGGCGCGCCTTTCCTGTTGGTCGCGCTGGGTTGGGAGGCGACGGCGCAGGTCTACGCGGTTGTGCTGCTGATCACCGCCGTCTTGTTCTTCCTGACCACGAAGGACGACCCGGTCACCGCCGAGCGCAAGGCGAAGGGCGAAAAGCCGGCCTCCGCCTTCATGCAACTGACCCCGCTGAAGAAACTGCAGGTCTGGCGTTTCTCGCTCTATTACTTCTTCGTGTTCGGCGCCTTCGTCGCGTTGGCGCTGTGGCTGCCGCGCTATTATGTCGGCGTCTACGGGCTGGACATCAAGACCGCGGGCATGTTGGCGGCGGCATACGCATTGCCCGGCAGCATCTTCCGCGCGATGGGCGGCTATATGTCGGACCGCTGGGGCGCGCGGGCGGTGATGTACTGGACCTTTCTCGCCTCGGTCGTGATCTGCTTCTTCCTGAGCTATCCGGCGACCGACTACACGATCCAGGGCATTGAAGGGCCGATCACGTTCAACCTGACGATCAGTCTGCCGATCTTCGTGGCGCTGACCGTTGCGCTCGGGTTCTTCATGTCGCTCGGCAAGGCGGCCGTCTACAAGCACATCCCCGTCTACTACCCGGGCCATGTGGGATCGGTCGGCGGTCTCGTCGGCATGATCGGCGGATTGGGCGGCTTCTTCCTGCCAATCAGCTTCGGGATCATGAACGACCTGATCGGGGTGTGGACGAGCTGCTTCATGCTGCTGTTCCTCCTGGTCGCCATCGCGCTCTTGTGGATGCACTTCGCGATCCAACGCATGGAACGCAAGGCCACGGCCGATCAACTCGCCGGTTTGCCGGAATTCCCCGAAATGGTCGAAATCCACGAACCTCACCACGCGGCGGCCGAGGAGAGTGCGCGCAAGCGGCGCACGTCGCCTTCCGCCGAGTCTTCCACGCAAGCGGTCCATTGAGGAGTTGAGCCATGACAGTTCAAGAAACGTCCCCCCGGAAGGGCCACACGCTCGTCGATTGGCGCCCTGACGAACCGGATTTCTGGCAGGCGAGTGGCCGAAAGATCGCGTCAAAGAATCTTTGGATCTCGATCCCCTGCCTGCTGCTGGCCTTCTCGGTCTGGCTGGTTTGGAGCGTGGTCGTCGCCAAGCTGCCGGCGATTGGGTTCACCTACACCACCGATCAGTTGTTCTGGTTGGCAGCCTTGCCGGGATTGTCGGGCGCCACGTTGCGGATCTTCTATTCCTTCATGGTGCCGATCTTCGGCGGTCGGTTTTGGACGGCGATGTCGACCGCCTCGTTGTTGATCCCGGCCCTCGGAATCGGCTTCGCCGTGCAGGACCCCGAGACGCCCTATATCCTGTTCCTGGGACTCGCGCTGCTGTGCGGGCTCGGCGGTGGCAATTTCGCATCGTCGATGTCCAATATCAGCTTCTTCTATCCGAAGACGGAGAAGGGTAATGCGCTCGCATTGAATGCTGGTCTGGGCAATGCCGGGGTCAGCGTCATGCAGTTCGTGGTGCCGCTGGTCATCACGGCGGGCGTCTTCGGGGCAATCGGCGGCGAGCCGCAGGTCACGTCCACGGGCGCGAAACTGTGGCTGCAAAACGCCGGCTTCGTCTGGGTGCCGTTCCTGGTCATCACCTCGGTCGCGGCCTGGTTCGGCATGGACAACATCGAAAGCGCCCGGGCGTCCTTTAAGGAACAGTCCGTTATTTTTCAGCGAAAGCATAACTGGATCATGTGCGTGCTCTATACCGGCACGTTCGGATCCTTCATCGGGTATTCCGCGGGGTTCCCGTTGCTGGCGAAGACCCAGTTCCCGGACGTGAATTCGCTGCAATACGTTTTTCTCGGTCCGCTGATCGGCGCGCTCAGCCGCGCGGCGACCGGTTGGGTGTCCGACAAATATGGCGGCGGCCGCGTCACCTTCTGGACCTTCTTGGTCATGATCGGGGCGGTCGCGGGTGTACTGTTTTTCCTCGGCATCAAGGAAACGCCGGGCGCATTTTGGGGGTTCTTCGCGATGTTCATGGTGCTGTTCTTCGCGACGGGCGTGGGTAACGCGTCCACCTTCCAGATGATCCCATCGATCATGCGGCAGGAAGTGAAGCGTTTGATGCCCAGCCTCGACGAAACGCAATTCGTGCGGCAGGCGGAGCGGGAATCGGCGGCGATCATCGCCTTCACCTCCGCGATCGGGGCGTATGGCGCTTTCTTCATCCCAAAGTCATACGGCACGTCGATCACGCTGACCGGCGGACCCGAACTCGCCCTATACGCCTTCATGGCTTTCTACGCCCTGTGCGTTGCCGTGACGTGGGTCTACTACACGCGCCGGAATGCCCCGGTCCCTTGTTAGCTCGACGATCATCAGAGGAAACTTGAGATGAGCCACTTACTCGACAGGTTGAACTTCTTTTCCGAGAAGAACGTCGGCGAATTCGCGGACGGCCATGGCGTCACCACGCGGGAAGACCGTAAATGGGAGGACGGTTACCGTCAGCGTTGGCAGCACGACAAGATCGTGCGGTCCACGCATGGCGTGAATTGCACCGGGTCCTGTTCCTGGAAGATTTACGTCAAGGGCGGCATCGTCACCTGGGAAACCCAGCAGACGGACTATCCGCGGACGCGTCCGGACCTGCCGAACCACGAACCGCGGGGGTGTTCCCGCGGCGCAAGCTATAGCTGGTATCTCTATTCCGGCAACCGGGTGAAATACCCGCTGGCGCGGTCGCGGTTGGTGAAACTGTGGCGCGAGGCGCGGGCGACGCTGTCGCCGGTCGCCGCCTGGGCCTCCATCGTGGAGGATCCGGCGAAACGCGCGTCCTATACCAAGAAACGCGGGCATGGCGGGTTCGTCCGGTCGAGCTGGGACGAGGTGAATGAGATCATCGCGTCGGCGAATGCCTATACCGCGAAGACCTACGGCCCGGACCGGGTCGTCGGTTTCTCGCCAATCCCGGCGATGTCGATGGTCTCCTACGCCGCCGGGTCGCGCTACCTGTCATTGATGGGCGGCGTCTGCATGTCCTTCTACGACTGGTATTGCGATCTGCCGCCGGCCTCGCCGCAGACCTGGGGCGAGCAGACCGACGTGCCGGAAAGCGCGGATTGGTATAATTCCGGCTTCCTGATTCTCTGGGGGTCGAACGTCCCGCAGACGCGGACGCCGGATGCGCATTTCTATACCGAGGCGCGCTACAAGGGTACGAAGTCCGTCGTCGTCAGCCCGGACTATTCCGAGGCGGCGAAATTCAGCGATCTCTGGCTCCATCCGAAACAGGGGACGGATTCCGCCCTCGCCATGGCGATGGGACATGTCATCCTGCGCGAGTTCCACATCGACCGGCAGGCCGCCTATTTCGAGGAGTATGCACGGCAATACACCGACATGCCGATGCTGGTTCGCTTGGTGGAAAAGGACGGGCGATACGTACCGGACCGTCAGGTCCGCGCGTCGGACTTCCCCGGCGACCTGGGTCAATCCAACAATCCCGACTGGAAGACCGTTGCGGTCGACGCGGATAGCCGGGGCATCGTTGTACCGGCCGGGTCGGTCGGCTTCCGCTGGGGCGAGCAGGGTAAGTGGAACCTGGAAGAGAAGGATGCCAACGGCAAGGACACCAACCTCCAGCTCACACTGATCATGGAAGAGGACCGCGATGACGTGGTCGAAGTCGGTTTCCCCTATTTCGGCAACCGCGAGCATGATCACTTCGCGGGTACCGATCATCCGGATGTCCTGCTCCGCAACGTGCCAGTCAAGTCGGTCGCGTTGAAGGATGGCGATGCGCTGGTTGCGACGGTGTTCGATCTTTTCGTCGCCAACTACGGCCTCGACCGCGGGCTGGGCGGGGAACATGTCGCGAAGAGCTACGACGATAACGCGCCGTACACACCCGCCTGGGCGGAAGCGATCACCGGCGTCCCGGCGCAACAGATCGCGACGGTCGCCCGCGAGTTCGCCGACAATGCGGAAAAGACCAACGGAAAATCCATGGTCATCCTCGGCGCCGGTTTGAACCACTGGTACCACATGGACATGAACTACCGGGGGATCATCAATCTCCTGGTCATGTGCGGTTGCGTCGGCCAATCGGGCGGCGGCTGGTCGCACTATGTGGGGCAGGAAAAGCTGCGCCCGCAGACCGGATGGCTGCCGCTGGCCTTTGGGCTGGATTGGAACCGGCCGCCCCGGCACATGAATTCCACGTCCTTCTGGTATGCCCATACCGACCAGTGGCGCTACGAGACGCTCGGCGTCGACGAGATTCTGTCGCCGACCGCGCCGGAGGGACCCTGGGACGGTTCGTTGATCGATTACAACATTCGTGCCGAACGCATGGGATGGTTGCCGTCCGCGCCGCAGATCGAAACCAATCCATTGGAGATTGCGGCGCGCGCCGGTAAGGCGGGCAAGGACCCGAAGGACTATGTCGTCGACGGGCTGAAGTCCGGCGAGCTGCGCATGTCCTGCGAAGACCCCGACAACCCGGCCAACTGGCCGCGCAACCTGTTCGTCTGGCGGTCCAACCTTCTGGGCAGTTCAAGCAAGGGCCATGAGTATTTCCTGAAACATCTGCTTGGCACGTCGCATGGCGTCATGGGGACCGACCTTGGCGAACAGGGCGGGATGAAGCCGCAGGAAGCCGAATGGCATGACGATGCGCCGGAAGGGAAGCTGGACCTTCTGGTCACGCTCGATTTCCGCATGTCCACGACATGCGTCTATTCCGACATCGTGCTGCCCACGGCGACCTGGTACGAGAAGAACGATCTCAACACGTCCGACATGCATCCCTTTATCCACCCGCTGTCAGGGGCGGTGGACCCGGTGTGGGAATGCCGGTCGGATTGGGACATCTACAAGGGGATCGCGAAATCCTTCTCCGACGTGGCGCCCGAGGTGTTGGGCGTCGAGAAGGATGTCGTCCTGGTGCCGATCCTGCACGACACGCCGGCGGAGATTGCGCAGGCGACCGACGTGAAGGATTGGAAACGGGGCGAGGTCGACCCGATTCCGGGCCAGACGATGCCGCAGATCGTTGTCGTCGAACGCGACTACCCGAACCTTTACAAGCGTTTCACCGCGCTGGGGCCGCTCATGTCCGAGCTTGGAAACGGCGGAAAGGGGATCAACTGGAACACGGCGCACGAGGTCGAGAATCTCGGCGCGCTGAACGGCGTGGTCACCGAGGACGGGCCGACCAAGGGCATGCCGCGGATCGAGTCCGATATCGACGCGACCGAGGTGATTCTGATGTTGGCCCCGGAAACGAATGGCGAGGTCGCGGTCAAGGCGTGGGAAGCGCTGTCGAAGAATACCGGCCGCGATCACACGCATTTGGCCGTGCCGAAGGAGGACGAGAAGATTCGGTTCCACGATGTCGTCGCGCAGCCGCGCAAGATCATCTCCTCGCCGACCTGGTCCGGGCTCGAATCCGAGAAGGTCTGCTACAACGCCGGCTACACGAATGTGCACGAGCGCATACCATGGCGCACGCTGTCGGGTCGGCAGCAGCTCTATCAGGATCATCTGTGGATGCGCGCCTTCGGTGAAGGGTTCTGCGTCTATCGTCCGCCGGTCGACCTCAAGACCGTCAAACCGATCATCGACGAGAAGTCGAATGGCCGGCCGCAGGTGGTGTTGAACTTCATCACGCCGCATCAGAAGTGGGGCATTCACTCCACCTATTCCGACAACCTGCTGATGCTGACGCTGAATCGCGGTGGGCCGGTCGTCTGGATTTCCGAGGTCGATGCCGCCAAGGCCGGGATCGAGGATAACGACTGGGTCGAGGCCTACAACGTCAACGGCGCCCTGACCGCGCGGGCGGTCGTCTCCCAGCGCATGAAGGAAGGCACGATCTACATGTATCACGCGCAGGAGAAGGTCATTAACACGCCGGGCTCGGAAACGACCGGGAATCGGGGCGGTATCCACAACTCCGTTACGCGGGCGATCGTCAAGCCGACGCATATGATCGGCGGCTATGCCCAGCAGTCCTACGGTTTCAACTACTACGGAACGGTCGGGTCCAACCGGGACGAATTCGTCATCGTCCGGAAGATGGAGAAGGTCGACTGGCTCGATAGACCCATGCCTCAGGAAAGGGAGACCGTGAAATGAAGATTCGTGCGCAAATCGGCATGGTGCTGAACCTCGACAAATGTATCGGCTGTCACACCTGTTCGGTGACCTGTAAGAACGTCTGGACCAGCCGCGAAGGCATGGAATACGCGTGGTTCAACAATGTCGAAACCAAGCCCGGCGTCGGATACCCCAAGGAATGGGAGAACCAGAAGCGTTGGAACGGCGGATGGGAGCGGACCGGCAACGGCCGCATCCGGCCCAAGATGGGGCCCAAGTGGCGCATCCTGGCAAAGATCTTCGCCAATCCGGACCTGCCGGAGATCGACGATTACTACGAGCCGTTCACCTTCGACTATGATCATCTTCAAAATGCGCCGGAGCTGGAAGCGACGCCGACGGCCCGGCCCCGGTCGCTGATCACTGGCGAGCGGATGGAGAAGATCGAGTGGGGCCCGAACTGGGAGGAGATTCTCGGCGGCGAATTCTCCAAACGGTCGAAGGACTACAATTTCGAGGGAATCGAGAAGGACATTTACGGCGCCTTCGAGAACACCTTCATGATGTATCTGCCGCGGCTGTGCGAACACTGTCTCAATCCCACCTGCGTCGCGGCCTGTCCGTCCGGCGCGATCTATAAGCGGGAGGAAGACGGCATCGTCCTGATCGATCAGGAGAAATGCCGCGGATGGCGCATGTGTGTGTCGGGCTGCCCGTACAAGAAGATCTATTACAACTGGTCGACGGGCAAATCCGAGAAATGCATCCTGTGTTATCCGCGGATCGAGGTCGGCCAACCGACCGTCTGTTCGGAAACCTGCGTCGGGCGCATCCGGTATCTCGGCGTGTTGCTTTATGACGCGGATTGCATCGAGGCGGCGGCCTCCGAAAATGATCCGCAGAACCTGTACGACGCGCAACTCGATGTCTTTCTGGATCCGCACGACCCGGCGGTGATCGAGCAAGCGAAGGCGGACGGCATTCCGGACGCCTGGCTCGACGCGGCACGGAAGTCGCCGGTCTACAAGATGGCGATGGATTGGAAGGTCGCCTTCCCGCTGCATCCGGAATACCGCACGCTGCCGATGGTTTGGTACGTGCCGCCGCTGTCGCCGATCCAATCAGCGGCGGAAGCGGGCAAGCTTGGCGTGGAACGCGACATTCCCGACGTGCGCTCGTTGCGCATCCCGGTGCGGTATCTGGCCAACATGCTGACGGCCGGTAAGGAAGAGCCGATCGTGCAAGGGCTCGAACGCATGCTCGCGATGCGCGGCTACATGCGCTCGAAGACGATCGAGGGCGTGGTCGACGAAGCCATCGCCGGTCAGGTCGGGCTCACACCGGGCCAGATCGAGGACATGTACCACGTGATGGCGATCGCCAATTACGAGGACCGCTTCGTGATTCCGACCTCGCATCGGGAGGCGGGCGAGGACGCTTACGACCTCAGGGGTTCCTGCGGGTTCTCCTTCGGCAACGGCTGTTCGGACGGTATGAGCGAGACCAACCTGTTCGGAAAACCGAAACGCAAGAAATCGATCGAAACGCCGACGGAGGTGTTCTGATGGCGCAAACGCTTAAGGTACTTTCCATTCTGCTGGACTATCCGACACGGGACGTTCAGGAGGCTGCCCCCGACCTTCGCCGCATCGTCGAGGACGAAGGACTCGTCCCCAAGCGGCTGCGGCCGGGTCTGGCCCGGTTGATCGACGACCTGGCTAGCCGCGATCTGTTCGATGCGCAGGAACGGTATGTCATGTTGTTCGACCGCACGCGGTCGCTGTCGCTCTACCTCTTCGAGCATATCCATGGCGAGAGCCGCGACCGCGGTCAGGCGATGGTCGACCTGATGGCGTTGTACGAGCAACACGGCCTATCGATCGGCGCCAAGGAATTGCCGGACTACCTGCCGCTGTTCCTGGAGTTCCTGTCAACCTTGCCGGTTGACCAGGCGGCCGCGTTGCTGGCCGAACCGATGCATATCCTGGAAGCCTTGGCGGAACGGCATCGCAAACGGAAAAGCGCCTACGCCGTCGTGTTCCGCGTCCTCGTGGACCTTGCGGCGGGAAAAGCCGACCCGGATGCGGTGGCGGCGCTGCTGGAGGATCCGGAGGATGACCCGACCGACCTGGAGGCCCTCGACCGCATCTGGGAAGAGGAGGCCGTGACATTCGGTCCAGGGGCCGGCGGGGCCGTTTCGCCGGACGGCTCCTGCCCCGCCACGCGCGACATCCTGCACCGGATGGATGCGCCGACCCGCAACATCGAAGCTTAAGGAGACCGGACGATGGCTGACTATCTCAACACGCTCGTCTTCGGCTATTACCCGTATATCGCCCTTGCCGTTCTCGTCGTGGGATCGGTGATCCGCTATGACCGCGAGCCTTATACCTGGCGCTCGGGGTCGAGTCAGCTGTTGCGGCGAAAGCAACTCATGTGGGGCTCGGTGATGTTCCACGTGGGGGTGCTGATCGTGTTCTTCGGACATCTGGTCGGGTTATTGACGCCGATTGAGATCTTCGACGCGATGGGTATTTCGCACGCCTTCAAGCAGCTTATGGCGATCGTCATCGGCGGCGTTGCCGGGGTGATGGCTCTTGTCGGCGCGACCCTGCTGATGCACAGGCGCCTGTTCGATGCGCGTGTCCGGTCGACGTCGACCTTCAGTGACAACACGGTCATTCTCATTCTCTGGTTCCAGTTGGCGCTCGGCCTCGCGACGATCCCGTTGTCGCTCGGCCATTTGGACGGCGGCGAGATGGTCAAGTTCATGACCTGGGCGCAGGGTATCTTCACCTTCGATCCAGGTGCTGCGGCGTACGTGGCCGACGTCCACCCGATATTCAAACTTCATCTCTTCCTGGGGCTGACGATCTTCCTGCTCTTCCCGTTCACCCGCCTCGTGCACATGCTGAGCGCACCGGTGCGGTATCTATGGCGGCCGGGATATCAAGTGGTTCGGTCCAAACGATCCACGACGGGGCGGGCGTCGGTCAGCCCCGCGGCGGAGTAACGGACATGCCGGACATTCTTGTGAATGGAAACGTGATTCCCGAAGCGGCGATCATCGCCGAGGTGCAAAACCATCCGGCGGACGAACCGGATCGCGCCCTCTCCGAGGCGACGGACGCGTTGATCGTTCGCGAACTCCTGCTGCAGGAAGCGCATGACCTGGCGTTGGAACCGATGCCCGAAACCGATGAATCCGGGCGGCGGGAAACCGACGACGACGCGCTGATTCGACAATTGCTGGAGGTCGAGATAAGTGTGCCCGCCGCCGACGAGGACGCTTGTCGGCGGTATTTCGAAAAAAACCGTAATCGGTTCCGGTCCACCGAACTCTACGAGGCGGCGCATATCCTGTTCGCCTGCGATCCCAAAGACACCGATGGGTATGAAAAAGCTGTCGTGGCGGCGACGGAGGCGATCGCGACGATCGAGAAAAACCCCGCGGCCTTCGCGTCGATCGCGCGCGAGCGGTCCGACTGTTCCTCGGGTAAATCCGACGGCCGCTTGGGCCAGGTTGCGCGGGGCGATACCGTGCCGGAGTTCGAGACTTTCCTTGCGGCGCTGGAAGACGGGCAATTATGTTCCGTGCCGGTGAAAAGCCGCTACGGCGTGCATGTCCTGCGTCTCGACAAGAAGATTGCCGGTCGCGATCTGCCGTTCGATGCGGTGAAGGACCGTATCGCCGGATACCTACAGGAAAGGAGCTGGCGGCAGGCGGTCTCGGATTATATCGAGGGGCTCGCCAGCTACGCGACGATCGAAGGGGTGGCGCCGGACGGTGAGCCGACTGCCGAAAGGACGGCAGCACGACATCCGGTTTAACGCCGTGCCACGAAATTGAGACCAATGTCATATGCTTCGAGATGGGCCTGGCGGCCCTCCTCAGCATGAGGTCACTGCCTGATATCAGCTAATGCCTTCATCCTGAGGAGCCGCCGCAGGCGGCGTCTCGAAGGATCGACCATGAGTCTGGAATAAGCCTTACAGCGGCGGGCGCTTGTCCGCCCAGGGACGGGCTTTTTCGAAGGCGGCGGAGGCCTGTAGCACGCCGAGGTCATCCAGGCGCGGCCCGACGATTTGCAGCCCGACCGGCAAGCCGCCGGCGGTGAAGCCACAGGGGATGCTGGCGGCCGGGTTGTGACTCATGTTGAAAGGGTAGGAAAACTCCGCCCACATGACCCAATCCCAGGGATGTTCGGGCCAGTGTTCCGGCTGTAGCCGTTCCGCCGGGAAGGCCGCGACCGAGACGGCGGGCGTCAGCAGAAAATCCCATTCGGTGAAGAACTTGTGGATCGCGCCGACATAAGCGAGTTTCCGCTCGCGCATCTGCATGTAGGTTTCGGTCGGGTGGTTCTGCGCCGAACGGATGCAGGCGACGAGGCCCGGATCCATCTTGTCCTCCCATTCGTCGAGATAGGCGGCGTAGCTCAGTTCGTGCGCGGCCCAGAAGAAGCGGATCAGGTCGGGTCCGTCCGGACCCCAATCGGGGGTGACCTCTTCCACGGTCGCGCCGAGTGATTCGAAAACACCCACCGCGTCCTTGACCATATCGGCAATCTCCGGGTCGACCCGCGCATGCCCCAGGTCGGGACTGTAGGCGATGCGCATGCCTTTCATGTCGCGGTCGAGCAGGGCCGGATAGTCTGCCGGCGGCGATTCCAGGCTGTAATGGTCCAGCGGATCGGGGCCCGACATCACCCGCAGCATGAGCGCCCCGTCGGCGACGGTTCGGGTCATCGGGCCATTATGCGACGTTTGGTCGTTGTTCTTGACCGGCCAGTTTGGAACCCGGCCATAGGACGGTTTGATGCCGAAAACGCCGCAGAAATGCGACGGCATGCGGATCGACCCTGCGCCGTCCGAACCCTGATGCAGGGGACCGTATCCTGCCGCCGCCCCGGCGCCGGCGCCTGCCGAAGACGCGCCCGCGTTGTAGCCCTGCTTCCATGGATTGTGCGTGATGCCGGTCAACGGGCTTTGGCTCACGCCCTTCCAGCCGAATTCAGAGGTGGTCGTCTTACCCAGCGGGATCGCGCCGGCGTCCTTCAGGCGGGCGACGAAGGGCGTGTCGAAGGTGCCGATACTCCCTTTTTGGATCAGGGAGCCGGCTTCCATCGGCACGTCCTTCATGACGGCGAGGTCCTTGATCGTGACCGGTATACCGTGCAGCGGACCGAGCGGCTTACCGTCGGAAACGGCGGCTTCCGCCGCCTTGGCCCCATCCATTGCCTGATCGGCGATGAGCGTCGCGAAGGCGTTGACTTTGGGCTCTAGGGTTTCGATGCGGGACAGCACAGCTTGCATCAGCTCGACCGGCGACAATTTCTTGTCGCGGATGAGGGCCGCGGCGTCGGTGGCGGGCAGGAAAGCGAGGTCGATGGAGTCCATGACGATGTCCCGTTCGCGGTTTCGGGGTATCGCGGGCGCACGCGCGGGGAATGCTAGACGGCGGAAAGGCGGGATTGCGCGTGACGCATCGCAAATGCGGATGAATGGAGCCGCCGCCTCGGCCAAGAGATGACCGACACTCAGTATAATAAGAAAAGATGAGTTTGCCGAAAGCTAGGAAAGCGCCGTCTCGTCGGACTCTTGGATCGCGTCCCAAACCGCGCGCATCGTCATGGGTGATTGTGGTGATTGTGGCGGCTGCGGTTTTGCCCGTGACGCCGGTTCCGCGGGGTTTGTTGCTTCCAGAGATCGCGGCCGTCCGGCGGTTTTGGCTTTCCCGATCTTGTTGAAGGGCAGGGGATGCGAGACGGCCGGCGTTTCGTTCTGCGGTTCTTCTTGGTCGATCCGATTGCGGTCGCGGCAGAGGCCGACGACCGACGCGCCCGAGGCGATGGTCATCGTCTCGTAGGTGATGTTGCCTTTGACATAGGCGGTCGATGCAAGCGAGATCGCGCCGCTATCGATCGGTCCGGTCACGGTGCCGTCGATATAGACCGAGCGGCCCTTGACCGCGCCGTCCACGACGGCGCCGGGTCCGATGACCACTCGGTTTCCCGACACGTCGCCTTCGATCTTGCCGTCGATCTGCACGGTGCCGCTGAAACTGATATCGCCGACGATGGATTGTTCCGTGTCGATGACAAGGCGCGGCGCGCCCGGCGACGTGATGCGACCGCGCGCACCCGGTGCGTCGTTTCCGTTGGATCGGAGTTGAGGATGAAATCTCGCCATCACACGTGGTTTGCGCTCGTCCGCTGTTCCCCAGGTCGATGTTTCGTTTATGCAGGACGCAATCGGCGCGTCCGTTTGAACACCGTGTTGGAGTAAAGGCTGACGGAGCGTTGCTGGCGGTACAATACCGCTCTTGGTTAGCAGGAGGTGTGGCGATATACCCAAAAAAATTTTTACGAATAACAGCGTGTTAAACAGATTTATGTGGATAAGTTCGACGTCTCAAAACGCCCGCGCCGACGCTAACCCCAATGATATGCGGAGAACGCGCATCGCAGAGGGCGCCGGGCCGATCTCTATCATGGAGTCCGGCCCGGTTTCGAATCCTCGTCGCTCAGTTATGCTTGGACGAAGGGGTCGCGTTTCACATGGTCCAGGTTCTTGCCTTCGATGCGGATCAACCGCGTCGGACCGGCGCGGCTCGGCGAGTGCACGTCCCCGACGTCGTAGAGCTTCGCCATGCCCGGCGTCATTTCGTAGACCGATGCCGCTTCCACCGCGGCGGGTTCGTCGCCGTTGCGGGGCCGTGTGACTTTCCATTCGGTCATCGTCGTCGTTCCCGCCGCCTGGCCGTAAATCGCCCAGGACGATCCGTGGTCATGCGGTTTGGAGTCCTTGGCGCCTTCATGGACATGCGCGACGATGCAGAAACCCATATCGGGGTCTTCATACAAAATCTTGCGTGGATCTTTATTATCCGGCCCGAGATAGGCGTTCACGAAAGCATCGTCGACGAGCGCCTTTTCCAGAACTTGCCGCACCTTTTCGCGGCCGCCGGGTCCTGAATCCTTGCTCAAGATGTCCCGGAATTCCGTGGAAAGTCGGTTCAAATCGTATTCCATTGCGTTTCACTCCGTCGTTAGGTGCTGTCCGGTTAGGATTCTTCGTTGGGTTCTCTCGAAAATACCAACTGTGTGTCCATCCATCCAGCAAGTGAACCGGTCGGTGAGGACTTCTGGCGATTTTTGACGGCGACACGCAAACCGACGCTTAATGATTGCGCGTTTATCTCGCGCATTTCTGCAAGACGCATTCACGGCTGAACAAGCGGAGGGAGCCGATGGCGCTAGAGATGGAAATCCAACAGGCAGTGGCGCAGACGGATGTGCTGTGGCGGGATTTCGAGGCGTTGTGCCGATGCGGCGGGCGGTTCTGTGGATCGGAGTCCGAGAAGAAAGCCGTCTCTTTTTTGGAAGACCGGCTTGAGGCGAGTTTTCCCGGACGGTGGGCGTCTCTCCCCATGCCGTTCGATGGGTGGCGCCGGACCGGCCAGACGTTGGAACGTCTGACACCGTCGAACGAAACGCTCGGGTGCCATGCGCTGGTCTGGTCGCCGGTGACGCCTCCCGGAGGCCTGGAAGCGGAGGTCGTCGATCTGGGCCGCGGCACGCCCGAGGATATTCAGCGGGCGGCGGATCGCGTGCGGGGCCGCATCGTGCTCGTTCGGCATGAATACATGTTCTCGCCGGACACGGTTCACCGGCGCGCGAAATACGACGCGGCGCGGGAAGCGGGTGCGGTCGGGTTCCTGATCGGCTACCACTTGCCGGGCGACCTGCTCGCGACCGGATCGTCCGGACGGAATGGTGCGGACGATATTCCGGCCGCCGCGATTACGCTGGAAGCGGCCGAGGCATTGCGGGTTTCCGGGAATGCGTATCCTCGGGTCCGGTTGACGATCGAAACCTCAACGCCCAACGACATCGCGACGTCGCTGATCATCGACCTGCCGGGCCAATCCGACGAATGGGTTGTCCTGAGCGCGCATATCGACGGGCATCCCTTGGGGGAGAGCGCGATCGACAACGCGACGGGCCTTGCCGCGGCGCTCACCGTGGCGCGGGCGCTGGCGCCGCATATGGCGAAGATGCCGCGTGGTCTTCGCGTCTGCCTTTTCAATCTGGAGGAATGGGCGCTCACGGGATCGGCACGCTATGTCGACGCGCTGTCGCCGGCGGAGCGGAACGCGATTGTCCTGAATGTTAATCTGGACTCGATCGCTGGCGCCCCACGGTTGACCGCCTTGACCAGCGGTTTTGCGAAGATCGAGGATTTCTTAGCGCGGGTTGCCGAGGGCGCGGGAACCGGTCTCGAATTCTACCGGCCCCTGATGCGGAATTCGGACCATTACAACTTTGCGCGTCACGGTATTCCGGCGTTTCGTTTGGTGGCCGGTTTCGACGATAAAGAGTCGGCGCTGCGCTATGTTCTGACCGCAGAAGACCGGGTCGACAAGGTCGATCGCGACGACTTGGCAAGGGCGACGGCGCTGACGGCCGCAATCGTGCTCGAGGCGTGCCGGATACCGTCTCTGAACCTACGGGATTGAGGCGCGTCAGTCGGGGTCGACGTCGTGGCGCGGCGCGCCCCAGTCGGCGGCTAGGGCGACGGCTTGGTCCACGTCTTCTTCCAGCATCAAGCCATCGGCGACCAGGGCCAAGGCGGCGGCCTTGATCGCTTCGACGTAGCCGGCGGCGTCGCCGTAGCGTTCCGA
This sequence comes from Alphaproteobacteria bacterium, assembly GCA_028281325.1. Lineage (GTDB taxonomy): Bacteria > Pseudomonadota > Alphaproteobacteria > UBA8366 > UBA8366 > JAJFJD01. The sequence continues at coordinate 12,612 of JANQKC010000014.1, read as the reverse complement.
AATCGACCGCCGCGGATCGCCGGTCGCGTGTCGGGATTCCGGCGTATCGGGGAAGGGGATCGTGCTGCCGGTGAACTCGTGCATCGCGCCTTCGCCATAGTGGCGCGCCCGCAAATTCCATCCGGCATAGGTCGCGAGGGGCGCGCCGACCATCGGCGCTCGCACGCCCGGCACGTCGTTGCCGTCATCGTCGACCGACGGGATCATGATCGGATAGCCCTTGGCGTCGACGATGTCCGGCGGCTCCTTCGAAAGGATGCCGTTGTCGGCGTCGGGCCCGAAATCGAGCAACGGCAGGCTGGCCGGTTCGCGAGGCGTCGACACGCCGGGGATATGCGGGAATTGATCGCGCCATTCCTCGATCGTCGCCAGCGTGCCGTCGGCCCGGGTCGGGATGCGGCTGTCCGGCGGCGGCGTACCGTCGGTCGCCCAACGGTCCATCGTATCGAGCATGGCGCGGAACAGCATCGACGTAGCGACCACGTTGCAATCGTTCTGGCAGACGCCCCGCGTCGGTTTTTTTAAATTGGGATCAGCGAAATGCTGCGAACTCGACCATAGGAACACGCGCACGTTTTCGGGCTGCTCCAGGTCGTTACCTTCCGTGTCCGTGTGCACCAACGAGCCTCGGCGCTGCCAATACTCGGTCGCGGTTTGCGTATGGATGACCAACGGGTCGGTATCCGGGCGTTTCAGGATGGCATCGGTTCGGCCGGTGAGGTGGTCGGTGCATTCCGCGTAGGAGAAAGGAAACTGGTCCGCCCTGTTGAAATGCTCTTCGTATTGCTGCCCGGCGGGGGCCACCACATTGGCGAAACGGTAATTCAGCCACATGCGGCCCGCGCCGGCGACATGCGGTAACACGCCGTCGAAGACTTGCCGCCCGCCGGCGTCCGCGTTGAATCCATGATAGAGGAAATCCCTAAGGCAGCGGCCGGTCTGCGAACGCCCCCAGCCATAGGCTTTTTCGACCGCGCCAGCGCCGCCGATGGGGTTTGGCGTACCGGCGCTGTCCGCGTCCTCGTATTTCAGGAAGCTGACCAAGTCGCGCACGACCACATGGCCCAGTCCCAGTACCAAGGGGTCGCGCCCCGTGTAGACAAGTTCGTAAATCCATCCGGTGTCGAAGCCGCCGGGCATATAAATGTTGGTATCCGATGGGATGATCGACGTTTGCGCGCCTTGATTGTCGAGGCCGACACCGCCTTCAATTCGCGCGAACTGCCATTGGTCGGCGGGGATGTCGATGCGTTCGTCGTCCGCATAGCGTCGCTTGGTCAGCCGCGCTTCCCGCGTGTCGAGCGATATGGTCGGATGGCTGCGCGTCGAGGCCGTGCCGCTTAGCGGATATGTCGTGATGCCGGGACGGTCGGCGATGTATTCCACCCGGACTGGGCCGGTAAGCGGTTTGCCGTTCTCGGTCGCCACCGGCAGATCGAGCAGCATACGGCCGTCGCCGGGCAGCAGGTCGCCTTGCCACGCGGCGCAAACCACCGTGTACCCTCGGCGGAAGAAGAAACCGTTTCCCGCGTGTTCCAACGTGGTCGGGTCGTTCGATGGCGGCGCGTCGTTGAAGAATTGCACGGCGCGCAGGTTGCCGCGGTTGCCGTAATCGAAAAAGACACGTTTGTTCCCCCGTGCCGGATCTACCGGTTTCAGGATGATGACGTCGGAAGCGAACTCGACCAAGCCGTCGCCGTTCGTCGGCGCTTTGTCGAGATCGGTGATTCCCGACTGCGCCGGGTGCGATGGGTCGACGGCGAAATGGGCGCGCCCCGTAAGCCGTTCGTATGCGCCAGTGGCTCCGAACTCATGCCCGTCGGCGAACGGTTCCCGCTTCGAAATTCGTAGTTCGATTACGTTGCTCATGTCGCGTCCTTCCGCATCGCGCCGCCTTGTCTCAGTCCGGCATACCGTCTCAGTCTAGACGCTTTTCGCCGGAGGAGCACAGGCGGCCTCTAGAGCCAACCGGTTGGTCGGTGCCGGTAACGCAAATGGGCGCGGGGGTTCGCGCTCCGAAACCGTGTTCCCGGCGGCTCGAGGTCGAGTACACGAATAGCCACAGTTTGGTGATTTCCGCTAAAAAAAGCTGGATTCGGGACTGGTTTAGGCGTCATAAAATCACCAGATTTTCTCGATATGAAGGGTTGGGGCTTCGAAATCGGCTTTTCCTTACCTGCGTGCGAGGGTGGCCAGTTGAACCGGAGGATTATTCATGCGGAAGAACGCCATTACGGCAGTCTGCTTAACGGCCGCGATCGCGCTTGCGGGCTGTGCCCAGGGTCAAGGGCCTGGAACGAAAGAGTCGGTGGGCACGTTGGGCGGCGCCGCACTCGGCGGTCTTTTAGGATCGCAAATCGGTGGCGGCACCGGCAAACTGGCATTCACGGCAGCGGGCGTCTTTCTTGGCGGGTTGCTGGGTAATCAGGTGGGCAAGAGCCTGGATCGCGCGGATAGGCTCGAAGCGCAGCAAGCCATGGGCCGGGCGCAAGCGGCGCCGATCGGCGAAACGATCACCTGGAAAAACCCCGAGAGCGGAAATTCCGGAACCTACACGCCGGTCCGCGAAGGCACGTCGTCTTCGGGTCGGTATTGTCGCGAATTCCAGCAAACGATCACCGTCGCCGGAAAGACAGAGCAAGGCTATGGCACGGCCTGCCGTCAACCGGACGGATCCTGGAAGATCGTTCAAGACGGATAACGTCCGAAAACGGAAGACTGAGCGAAGCGGCCCTATCGGCCGCTTCGAGTCGTTGCGCGTTGGCGTCAGAACGGCCGGTCGCCTCTGATTTGGATTCTCTCCATCAAGCGGTGGCTGGTCGGGCAATCGTTGAGCGCCAAGTGAACCAGTGCCCGATTGTCCCACAGAACCAGCATCTTCTCCGACCAGCGGTGCCGGTACGTAAACTCGGGCCGATGACTGTGCTCGTACAGGAAGTCGAGCAGCGGCTGACTTTCCTCCGTCGTCATATTTTCTAACCGCAGCGTATAGGCGACGTTGACGTAGAGCGCTTTTTTCCCTGTTTCCGGATGGGTCCGGACCACCGGATGCATGTTGACCGTCTCGCGCCAATCATCGCTTTCGTCGGTCTTGTTCGTACGCCGTTTGTTCAAGCCGGCGCGCGGCCCCGCCACCCGGCTGTCGCCGTGAACGGCGCGCATTCCGTCCAGCATATCCTTCATGCCGCTCGATAAAGCGTCATAGGCGGCGTATTGGTTCGCGAACACCGTGTCGCCGCCGACGGGCGGCACGATTTTCGAATACATCATGGTGCCCATCGGCGGTTTCTCGAGGCTGGTGGTGTCATTGTGCCATTCGGACCCAAGGTGGCCCGTGTCGCCCGGCCGTCGTTCCACGGCGATGATTTCCGGATGGTCCTTCATGCCGGCCAGATTGGGATGAATCGCGAGATCGCCCCATCGCCGGGCGAAAGCGATTTGATCGTCGGCGGACAGCGTTTGGTCCGGGAAACACAGAACGAGATGGTCGAGCAACGCTTGATGAATCACCGCGAACTGATCGTTCGTCAGGTCGTGCGATAAATCGATGCCGGTGATTTCGGCGCCGGCGGCTGCGCCGATTCGGCGGACAACGAGCGTTTCCTCTGCCAAAACTGCCTCCCTTGGCCTTGCACGGAGCGAAGACAGTATTGCAGCAAATCCGCGATCGGCAAATGCAGGACCGTTTGTAACTTTGGAAGGGCAAAAAAATGCCGCCCCGTACCAGGTACGAGGCGGCGGTGCTTTTTAGTCCAATGGATTGATCGCGTTAACGCACGGGATCGCCTTCGATATTTCCCAATATCTCGTCAACCGCACGAACGATGCCGATCCAAGTCGCGCCACCTTTGAAGTCTTCCGCAGCAAGCCGTCTCTGAGCTTGCACAGATGCTCTTATCGGCGCGTCTTCACCGTGTTTCTGAACCAACAACCGCGCGATCTGCAGTCCATTGTCGTCTTGCTTCATCTCCCCCTCGAGACTTGGCTATAACACTCCTGGCACCAACAACTGCCAGAGACGATTAACTACTAACAGCATCGGGCCATGACGGATAAGATTTTCAAATACGGGCGGGTATATTTCCCGGGAATGGTGATGCAATTGCTACAGTCATTTTGCGGCTCAAAAATCACTTTTCGCGACATTTGAGCACTCAAAATGCACTGATTCCGGTTTTTGCACCGTCATTTAGCGTTCGCCGAAGGCCCGGTCCATGGCGACATAGACCGGTCGCAGCAGGTAGTTCATCAACGTCTTCTCTCCGGTGTTGATGGCGGCTTCGGTGATCATGCCGGGAAGAATCGGATAGCGACTCGGGTTGTCCCCAACAAAGCTCTGGTCGAGTTTGACGATCGCCTTGTAGTAGACGGTTCCGTCCTCCGCGAGAAAAGTCGTTGCCGAGATGTCTTTCACCTTTCCCTTGACCGACCCGAATCGTGCGAAGTCATACGTGGTCATGACGATGTTAGCTTCTTGTCCGACCTTGATATGACCGATGTCCATCGGCGAAATGCGCGATTCGACAACCAACTCGTCATCGATCGGTACGATTTCCGAAATCACCCCGCCGGGGGACACGACGGCGCCGATCGAATGCACCTGCAATCCCTTGACGACACCGCGGACCGGCGCGCGAACGTCGGTTCGCTCCATCCGGTCTTCCAGGCGCTGCGACGTCTGCCGTAACTGCTCCAGTTCGGCGATGATTTGCGCCATGGCGGCGGCGGCCTCGTTGGTTCGCTTTGCGTCCGCCTCGGCGAGTTTCCCCTCCGCTTCGTCGATCGCTTGGTTGGCCTTGGCGGTATTGCCCAAGACTTCGCGAAGTTCACCTTGGGCCACGCTCAATTCCTGTTTCGTGCGCAAATAGACGACCCGAGAGATATGACCTGACTGCATGAGTTGGCCGCGCATCTCGGTCAGCTCTTTGGAGATAGCGATCTGTTCCAGCAGGGATTTCCGTTGGTCCTGCAAAACCGCGAGTTCCGAACGGCGTTGATCGATTTGATGCATGATCACATCGCGCTCGAGTATCCGGCTCTCGGTATCGAGTTTGTGGATTGCCAGATTGTCTTCGATCAGGTTCTTGTATTTGGGGTCGAAATCGGAGAAATCCGGATCCCGTCCTTCGGCGAAGGCGCGGTGTCGTTCCAATTGCAGCGAGAGTGCGGCGACGCGCGCCCGGTTTTCTTCGAGTTCCGCAGCCGCATGTGTTTGATGCAGGCGCACGATAACGTCGCCCTTGTCGACCACTGTCCCGTCGTTGACGAGGATTTCGGAGACGATCCCCCCTTCGAAATGCTGAATGCCGAGAACCTTTCCGACCGGAATGACATGACCGGGCGCACGGGCCGTTTCCGTCAGCGGTGTAATGGTTGCCCAACCGATGAAACAAAAGACGCCCGCCAAGGCAAGATACAAGGTCGTGCGCATGCCGCGCGGCGGACCCGTTTCTTCCAGCACGATCGAGCGCGCCAGGAACCGCATATTCGTGCGCGCGCGGCGTCGAGGCCGCTTCGAGCCCACGCGCCGATTCTCCTGCGGCGCCGCCGCGGGCCTCGATTCCGGTTGCGTTGCGTCCGGTTGATCTTTGTTTGTCGTCGTCATCGCTCTAAGCCGCACTTTTTTGTTTACGGTCAAGAAATTCGCCGGGCGGACCATCGAACGCGACCCGTCCGCCGTTTAAGAGAATCAGCCGGTCCGCCAACCGCATGTGGCTCGGCCGATGGGTCGTCATCAACACCGTCGTTGTGCCGCGCGCGTTCCGAATGACATTCATCAAGGCTTCGTCCGCGTCGGCATCCAAGGCTTGCGCGGGTTCATCCAACAGCAGGATCGGCGCTTTTCGGACATATGCCCGCGCCAACGCCAATTTGCGTTTGAAGCCGGATGACAGCTCGCTCAACAGGGCGTCGGTCAAGCGTGTCTCGAACTTGTTCGGCAATGCCATCACCTCGTCATAGAGATGTGCCGCCCTGCAGGCGTCCGCCATGTCGGCTTTGGTGGCCGTCGGCATGGCCAGGAGCAGGTTTTGCGCGACCGTGCCGTGGAAGAATTCGGCGGTTTGCGGTGCGAATCCGACTTGTTGTCGCAGATCGATGGCGTCCAGCTGTCGGATATCGACACCGTCGATCAGGACCGCGCCGGCCTGTGGTCTATGAATCCCCGCGGCGAGTTTCAGCACCGTCGATGCGCCGCATCCGTTGTGTCCCGAGATTGCAACGATCTCACCCGGCTTCGCGTCGAACGACACGCCCAACAAGGCCGGATCGGTTTCGGGTGTGTAGCGGAAACTGACCTGGGAGAAGGTTATGCTGCCGCCGATATAGCGCAGCGGCGGCACGTCGCCAGGCATCCGCTCCACGGGAAGCCGCATCAGCCGGTTGATTTGCGAAAGGGCCATGCGGATTTGTTCGGCTCGGTTCAGCGCCGTCAAACCGCTTTGCAGCGGCGACAAGGCGCGCCATCCCAAGATCATCGTCGCGATCAAGGCGCCGCTGGTCATCGTTCCGTCGATGACCCGAAGGGCGCCGAAGGCGATAAGGCCCACACCCGCCGACATCATCAGGATTGTGGAGAGCGCCTGAATCGTGTGGTTCAACATTGAGATCTGGAAATCCGCCTCGGCGGTCTCCGCCGACAGTTTGCGATGCCGATCGAGCCAAAGGTTTTGCGCCGACAGCAGCTTGACGTTTCGGAGGTTGCCCATCGCTTCCACAAGAAACCGCTGCTGCGTCGAACGCGCCGTGCCGGATTTTGACGTCATGCGCCGGTTCAGCGGGGCGGCCACCATCGCCAAGCCGATGTAAAGCACCGCCACGACGATCGGGATGATGGCGATCGGGCCGCCGAGAATCGCGATAATGACGATGAAGATGACGGCGAAAGGGATATCCAACAGCGCTTCCGCGAGTGGACCGGTGAAAAAGTCCCGGACGATCTCAAACTCTTTCAGCCGTGCGATCTGGGTGCCCAGCGGCGCGTTTTCGGTCTGCAGGGCGGGCAGGAACATCACCTGCTGGAAGGTCGCGACGCCGACCAGATGGTCTATGCGCCCAGCCGCGTAGGCGAGCGATCGGGATCGTAGAATGCGGAATCCTGCCTCGAAGGCGACCGCGATAAGGATCCCGGCGAGCAGATATAGAAGTTGCTTGACCGATGCGGACGGAATGACGCTGTCATAGACCGACATCACGAATAGCGGCGTCACCACGCTGAGGAGGTTGAATACAAGCGTGATGGCAAGGGCCTGAAGGGCGATGACGCGAAGCCGGCGCGCGATCCGGCCCATCCAACTGCGGAAGCCTTCCTGCTCCGCCGCTGTTTTCAGATCGCTTTCCGCAACATAGTAGGCAGTTCCTAAGAGGTCCTCACTGATGTCTTCGCGGACCGATTTGGTCTCGCTATCGAAAATCCGTTGTCCGTTATCCGAAACCGACAGAATGACGCGAACCGATCCGGAGTCCGGCACGAACAGACAGGGTGTGAGCGCCGAATCGATGTCGGACTGCCGCGCTCTATGTGCTTCGGAATCATAATTCAGGTTCGCGAGGACATTTCGAAATCCATCGAGGTCGAGGTCCCCGGCAAAATGGGGAATGGCCTCCGAAACATGCCGTGGCTCGCCCCGCCAGCCGACGGCGTTCAAAAGCGGAATCAGGCATGAGGCAAAGGGCCGCTCCGACGTGGTGCCGTCCTTTGCGCCGTTGTTGAATAGGCGGTCGCCAAAGTCGTCTGGAAGCTTCGCGTGCGACTTAAAGAATGTTTCGCGGTTCATTGTGCCGAGCCTTCCGACGGCGACTGCTGCGCGGTTTCGCTGCCAACCTTCATTTCCACCATTTGGCCGTTATGGATCGAGTAAACCCGGTCGGCCAGGTTGAGGACCTTAGGCCGGTGACTGACGATGACCATCGTCGCGGAACCGCGATATTCGCGAAGCAGATCGACAAGTTGCAGGTCGCTTTGCGGATCGAGGAGCGCGTTGGCTTCGTCGAACAAAATGATGCGTGGATGATCGACGAGCGCCAGAGACCGCGCGATCGCCAGCCGTTGTTTGATGCTGACGGGAAGGCCGTCCTCGGGACCATTCGATACCTTGGTGTCATATCCCTCCGGCAGTCGGGCGATGACATCGGTGAGGCCGAGCCGGGTCGCAACCTCGAATGCCTTTGCCAAGCGGTCTTCAACCTGGAACATCGTCAGGTTCTCGAGGATCGTTCCCTCGAACAGTATTCCGCGTTGCGGCAGATAGCAGACTTGCGAGCGAAGGACGGCGGGATCGTGTGTGCGAATGTCTTTTCCTTCGACTTCGATCACACCTTTCTCCGGCTTTAGGATGCCCGAAATCAGGTGCAGGAAGGCGGACTTGCCGGCGCCGTTGCTCCCGGTGATGCCGATGATTTCGCCGGGTTTGATCTTCAGATTCAACTTGTTGAACAGCAACGCCGATTTGTTCGAATCGTAGCGAAAGGCAACATCGCGCATTTCGATGCCGATCGGCTTCGCGGCGGCCGCAGCGTTCGTGTTCGGTCGCGAGTCCGGATTGGCCGCCGAATGGCCGTGCTCCATCGGCAGGGCGAATATCTCCGTGATCTGGCGTCGGGCGATCTGAACCGTTTGATATTGCGTCCATACGCCGAGCAAACTCAGAAGCGGGCGCGCCGCGCGACCGGCCAATAGGGTGCAGGCGGCGAGGCTACCGATGGATAACGATCCGTCGATGACCATCGTGCTGCCGTAGGCGGCGACGGCCGCCATCATGATTTGCGACGACATGGCGCCGGCGCTGCGCGCCATCGAGCTATAGAAGGTGGATCGATAAGTTGCCGCCGCGGAATGCCCTTGAAGGCGTTCGTAGCGCCGCACCATGAGACTTTCCGTCCCGATCGCCTTGACCGTTGGAATCTTGCTCAGCACGTCGATAATGAAATTGTATCGACGGTTGTCATTCCCCGTGCGGTCTTCCAAGGCGGCGTGCAGACCGCGTCCGCACCAGATCGCCGCGCCGGCGGTGGCCGCTAGAACGAGGATCGGCAGGATCACCAAGGTGCCGCCGATGACCGCGATCAGCGATAGAAAGAGGGCGGCAAAGGGCAAGTCGATCCAAAGCAGCGCTGCTTGCCCGGAATAGAATCCCCGAAGGGTTTCGATGGCGCGAAGCCGTTGCAGTTGGATGCCCGGCGCGTTGGCTTCAAATGCCTGGACATCGCTCGACAGCATCCGATCCATGGCCGCGCAGCTGATCGCGTGATGAAGTTTGGCGCCGCTCCATCCGGTGATGTAAGCGCGCGACAAGGTCAGGATCGCGTCGAAAATCAAGACGCAGAAGAATCCGATCGCGAAGAAAGTGAGGGTGCTAAACCCATGGTTCGGTATGATGCGGTCGTAAATCTGCAGCAGAAATATCGGCAGGGCCAAAGAAAGCAGATTGATCGCGACGGAGGCGGTCAACACATCGGGATTTTTGTGCAACGAACGCGCGAGTTCGAAGCCGCCGCGCAGTGACGGCAGTCTTTGCGCCAGTAGGGCGATATGATCAGCGATAGGGTCCGCTGTTGCAGAGTGTTGCGGCCGATGATCCAACTGTCGTTCTTCCTTATCTTCTATGCGCGCCGGCGCGTTGATCGGGTCACGGACAGACTGTTCGCCGTCTTGCCGGTTGAGTCGTTAACCATAGTATAAATACTTCATTAACAACTAGTTACCGGGATTTTGATGCTGTGCTCACCACGCTGAACTGATCAGCATCTTTTGAATGGGTGGATGGGTATGATCGGCTGTTCGGCAAATCCTGCTTTACCGGTCGCTATGCGTTCACTGCTCTCCGTACTACGAAAACTGTCTCGGAACTGCATGCACAGTGCCGATAACGGTGATTATCGACGAAATTTTCTTAAAATTTTATTTACTTTCTAGTTTCGACACATCGATAGGGAAGATTTCGATCGATGTGTTTCGGGCGATGAGGACCGCACTTTGTGAACGTGGACAAAGATCGGTCTATATTTTCTCACGAAATAAATGGCTTAGAAAAAATTCCATCCGATGGGTCGGAAGTTGCGGCGGCGTTAGGGGGAATTAAGCAAGATCGGAAATTAGTTTTTAACGGCAATAACAGGTTTGAATATAAGTAAAAATAGATAAAAACGAGAATAATTTTAAAATACTTTATTTTATCTATAATTTATCGATATTAATAATATTTTAATACAAAATAACACAATATGAATATTGTGTTCATGTGATGGATTATTGTCTGAGTTTTGGGTGGTTTAAAGGGTGACGACAATACCTGAATCGACCAGAGGGCCGACCGACGGTGAGGCGGCTGTGTGAGAGAGGGCACTGATCATTGCGATTTTTACGTGTAGTGTCGGGAGCAGAACCGCATCTGTGATCTGGTCACCGTTAACCATGACCGGCAACGGTGAGTTAAGAGACCACGGGATACTTCTTCTAATAGACGGTGTGGCCTTCGTGCTGGCTGGACCAGATGGTGAACCGCAAACTTTCATTGGCTTGGTTTAATGAGCGATACCTCAAACTCCGACGGCCCGGCGGCTGACGACTCAGCTCTCTCCGAGCTGTTGATTCCCGAAACGTCGCCGGCTGGTGACCGCGAAGGCCAGCGGACAGGATCCGGCGATGGACCGCGTGGCGGCGAGGAGGAGATTGGTCGAGGTCAATCACTGGTCAATGTTCATCAGGGATCGCGCGAAGAGCCGGACCCGACCGCGGATGTCGCTGTTGACTCCACCGGCACCGTTCCCGCCGCCCAGGCGGCCGAAGGCGATCCGTTGGGTCTCGGGTTTCCGATTGCCGTGCCGGCCTTGCCGGCGGCCGGGCCGGGTGTTTCCGTCGTCATTCGAATTACACACGTTCCGGATTCGGTCATTCTTTCCGCGGGAACGGCCAAGGGAGGCGGCGTTGTCGAGTTGACGCCCGATGAGCTTCCCGGGCTTCTTGCGTTGCCGGCGGACGGGGGCCCCGCGCCGGCGCCGGCGCCGTTTGGGTTGGAGATCATTCTCACCAATCTGGAAACCGGCGAGCAGGAGGTTGTATCCAGCACAGTTGGCGTGGTGCGGGACAGCGACGCGTCGGTCAATCAGGTCATGGATGGTGCGGCAAACGGGACTGCGGTCGGCGTGACCGCTCTCGCGGTGGATCCGGATCCGGCGGATACGGTTACCTACAGCCTGACGGACGACGCCGGCGGCCGGTTTGCGATCGACCCGAACACGGGCGTGATCACCGTCGCGGATGGGACATTGCTCGACTCCAGCGTGGCGCCCAATCATGCGGTGACGATCCAGGCGACAAGTTCCGATGGCTCGACCTCAACCGAAACCTTCGTAATCAATGTCACGAACGGCACGCCGGTGGGTCCTGTCACGGATAGCGACGGGACGGCGAACACGATTAGCGAGAACGCCGCGAATGGTTCGCCGGTCGGTCTGACGGGTCTGGCGACGGATGCCGATGCGACGGATACGGTGACCTATACCCTCACCGACAATGCCGGCGGGCGGTTTGCCATCGATGCCAATATGGGCGTCGTGACGGTGGCCGATACGTCGTTGTTGGATTACGAGACGGCGACCAGTCACACGGTGACGGTTCAGGCGACCTCGACAGACGGATCGACGTCGACCGAGACCTTCACGATCACCCTGACCGATGATACATCGGAAGCGGCGGTCGGTCCGGTCACCGACAGCGACGGCACGGCGAATACCATCTCCGAGAGCGTGGCGAATGGTTCGCCGGTAGGCCTGACGGGTCTGGCGACGGATGCCGATGCGACCGACACGGTGACTTACAGCCTGACGGATAATGCCGGTGGGCGCTTTGCCATCGACGCCAACACGGGCGTTGTGACGGTGGCGGACACGTCGTTGTTGGATTACGAGACGGCGCCGAGCCATACGGTGACCATCCAGGCTACGTCGACGGACGGGTCGACCTCGACCGAGACCTTCACGATCAACCTGACCGACGACACGTCGGAAGCGGCGATCGGCCCGGTGACGGACAGCGACGGCACCGCCAACACGATCAGCGAATCGGCTGCGAACGGCGCCGCCGTTGGCTTGACGGGTCTCGCGACGGATGCGGACGCGACCGACACGGTGACCTACAGCTTGACGGACAATGCGGGCGGGCGCTTTGCGATCGACGCCAATACGGGTGTCGTAACGGTGGCGGATACGTCGCTGCTCGACTTCGAGACGGCGACGAGTCATACGGTAACGATCCAGGCGACGTCGACCGATGGGTCGACCAGCACCGAGACCTTCACGATCACCCTGACCGATGATACATCGGAAGCGGCGGTCGGTCCGGTCACGGACAGCGATGGGACGGCGAACTCGATCAGCGAATCTGCTGCCAACGGTGCCGCTGTTGGCCTGACGGGTCTCGCGACGGATGCGGATGCGACGGACACCGTCACCTACAGCCTGACCGACAATGCGGGCGGGCGCTTTGCGATCGACGCCAATACGGGTGTCGTGACCGTCGCGGACACGTCGTTGCTGGATTACGAGACGGCGACCAGCCACACGGTGACGATCCAAGCGACGTCGACGGATGGCTCGACATCCACCGAGACCTTC